>JAWLGZ010000007.1:0-34753 GCA_041690635.1 Gammaproteobacteria bacterium | reverse complement strand
GGTGGTCGGTGGTCGGTGGTCGGTGGTCGGTGGTCGGTGGTCGGTGGTCGGTGGTCGGTGGTCGGTGGTCGGTGGTCGGTGGTCGGTGGTCGGTGGTCGCGCAGGATTGTGACCGGGTCCGCGTACTGCCAATCCTATTGCGCCGTGCTGCCGTTGCGCTCACCCGGCGCAATGAGATTGCGCCCTACGGAAAGTCACAAACTTTGCTTCACACCAATCAGCCGAAGTAGTCCGGCTCGTTGCCGGGCTTCCACTTGATGTTGCAGCCGATACTCGGGATCTGCGGCTCCGGTATCGGGCCACCGTCAACCAGTGCATTCACCGCGGCACGCAGATCGGCCCCGGTCACCGGACGCTCGTTGCCCGGCCGACTGTCATCGAATTGGCCTCGATAGATCAGTTTCCGGTCAGCATCGAACAGGTAGATATCGGGAGTGCAGGCCGCCCGGTAGGCCTTCGCCACCGCCTGGTCGGCATCGAACAGGTAGGGGAAGGTGTAACCTCGGCTCCTGGCCTCGACCGCCATGTGCTCCGGGGCATCCCCCTCCTTCTGCGCCGGATCGTTGCTGTTGATGCCGACCACCGCCACCCCGCGCGCCTGGCAGTCACGCCCGAAACGGGCCAACTCATCGGCGAGGTGCTTCACGTAGGGGCAGTGATTGCACATGAAGATGACCACGAGGCCGCGCGCGTCGGCGAAATCGTCCAGAGAGATCGCATTGCCGGTTGCCGGCTCGGGCAGGGTGAAATCGGGGGCGGGGGTGCCCAACTCCAGCATGGTCGAGGGGGTCAGTGCCATTGTTACTCCTGGGGGCTTGGGGCTGTAAAGGCGAGCGAAGCGGGTTACTACTACCCCGAGTCCCTCAAACCGTGATGTCGTCGAAGCTGGCCACCTGGCGGTGCTCGGCTTCCGGATCGAGCGTCGCCTCACGCACCAGCCAGATGGTGTACATGCCCACCTGCCGGGCCGCATCCAGCTCATCCTTCACGTCCGACAGGAACAGGACCTCCGACGGGGCGAGACCGATGCTGGTGGCGATGGAGGTGTAGGCGGTCGGGTCCTTCTTGGCACCGACATTGGTGTCGAAGTAGCCCGAGAAGAGCGGGGTCAGATCGCCGTAGTCGGTGTGGCCGAACAGCAGCTTCTGGGCGTAGACCGAACCGGAGGAGAAGATGTAAAGCTGTTTCCCCTGCTCATGCCACCTGCGCAGGTTGCGCTCGGCATCCTCGTAGATGTGGCCGTGGAAGTCGTCCTGGCGGTACCCCTCCTCCCAGATGAGTCCCTGGAGCGCCTTCAGCGGGGTCACCTTGCGGTCCTCGTCGATCCAGCGGATCAGCTGGTTGACCAACTCATCCCGGGAGATCTCGCGCCCGATGGCGGCCTGTACATCCTCCAGCAGACCGGCCACCTTGGGTTCGTCGCCATGGCTCTCGATGAAGCTCTTCATCCGCTCGCGGGCGTAGGGGAAGAGTACCTCCTTGACGAAGGTGAGCGATGAGGTGGTCCCCTCGATGTCGGTGAGGACGGCCTTGATCATGCCGCCTCCTGCACGAACCGGTCGAAATCGGGAAAGTGTGCCGCGATGCCGCTGCCGGTCGGCTCCGCCACCCAGCCGTCCGGGATGGTGAACAGACGGATGCACTTGAAATCGGGATTCTCGCCCATGTCGAACCAGTGCGACGTTCCGGCCGGCACACTGATGAGATCCCCCGTCTCACAGAGCACGGTGTAGACCCTGTCGCCCACATGCAAGTAGAAAAGCCCCTTGCCGTCGACAAAGAACCTGACCTCGAAATCGTCATGGACGTGTTCATCCAGGAACTTCGCGCGCAGCGCAGCCCGGTCCGGGTGGTCCGGGCGCAGGCTGATCACGTCGACCGAGCGGAACCCGTACTCTTCAGTGAGGCACTGTACCGGCTCGTGATAGGCATTGAGTACCTCCTCCTGCGAAGCGTCGATCCCGAGCGGGCGGTTCGCCTCCCAACGCTCGAAACGCACCCCCAATTCGGCGAGCGCCGCACCGATGGCCCCGTGGTCGTCGGTCCCGCCGGCGAGCTGTTCACCGGATTCCGTATAAATCGCCAGCCTGCTCATTTCATGGCCCTCTCGTATAGCTCGCACTGAAACAGAAACTCGAACGCCTCCAGGTGGCGCAGCGCCTCCGCCACGTCGGCACCCCAGGCGTAGAGACCGTGGCCCCGGATCAGGAAGCCGAACAGCGGTTCACCGCCGCCGAGCAGCGGTTCGACCCGGGCGGCCAGACGCGGGATATCCTGATCATTGTCCAGAACCGGCACCGCCAACGTGGTCTCATGCGTTGTCACACCGCGAAACGCCTTCAACAGCTCGTAGCCGGTCAGCAATACATGGTCGCCCACACTACGCGACAGCACCGTAGCGGCTGTCGAGTGGGTATGCAGCACCGCCCCGACTTCCGCATCCAGACGGTAGACCAGCGTGTGCAGCAGAGTCTCCGCGGAGGAGCACCGGCCTGCCTCCAGCGGGTTGCCCGCGAGGTCGACACGCAGGAAATCATCAATTGTGAGCGCCCCCTTGTTGCGCCCCGATTCGGTAATCGCGCACACCTCCGCCGACAGACGGGCGGAGAGGTTGCCACCGGTCGCCGGCAGCCACCCCCGGTCGTAGAGAAGCCGCCCTGCACCGGCCAGGGCATCGGCCTGTCTCCGGAACTGCGCCGAATCGGCCGGCAAACCGGTTGTGTGGTGAGGGGCGGTCATGTGTCTCGTATCCTTGTCATGTGCCGTGGCCGCGGAGCGCCGTAAGAGGCCGGATTAACCGGCTATATTAGGCCGTCGCGATTCGCCTGCACAACCGGTCCCCGGCATCCCGCTCAGGCCAGGCGCGAATTCTTGTCTGCCCCCGTCGGACGCTACGTCAGTTTAGTTCCATCACTGAGTCCGACCAAATCGCTCTGACTGCGAACGGCTCCGATGGGCGGTTGTGTGGCATTCGCCCCCACCGGATGCGGCATTTGCCGCACCCGGACTCTCCCCACGACCACAAGTTGCCGATTGGATGCATGTTTTTGGATGGCATGCACCATGCAAATCCTTAGAGAGGCGCCGGGGGCTCCGCCCGGGCAGATGCCCGCCCCGGCAGACAACAACAATCAATTCAGTGGTGGCAAAATGACAGGGAGAAAACTGACCGGCCGGCGACTGCTCGCCGCATTGCTCATGGGACCTGCAACCTCATGGGCACTGGATCTTGGGGAAATCACGGTTACAGGTACACGCGAGGAGACTCCGAAGGCGGAGACCCCGGCCTCGGTGGAGAGCGTCGATGAGGAGGTGATCGAGTTCGCCCGTCCGGCCCACCCCTCCGAGATCATGGGGCGCATCTCAGGGGTTCACGTCAATGTCACCAATGGCGAAGGACACGCCACCGCCATCCGCCAGCCGATGACCACCGGCCCGATGTACCTGTTCCTTGAGGACGGCATCCCGACCCGCTCCACCGGCTTCTTCAACCACAACGCATTATATGAGGTGAACCTGCCGCAGGCGGCGGGGATCGAGGTGACCAAGGGGCCGGGCACCTCCCTCTACGGCAGCGACGCCATCGGCGGCATCGTCAACGTCATCACCCGTCCGGCACCGCTGGAAGCGGAAGCCGAGGTGAACGTGGAGTTGGGTGAAAACGGCTGGTGGCGTCTGCTCGGCAGCGCCGGCAACTCCTGGGGCGACGACGGCCTGCGCGCCGATCTGAACCTGACCCACACCGACGGCTGGCGTGACGGTACCGAGTACGACCGGCAGAGCGCCACGGCGCGTTGGGACCGTTTCCTTGAGAACGGGGCGGCGCTCAAGACCGTCTTCACCGCATCCAATATCGACCAGCAGACCGCCGGCACCTCGCGCCTCAGCGAGGAGGACTACCTGAACAACCCGACCCGGAACTACCACCCCATCTCGTTCCGTGACGTGCGCGCCTGGCGCCTTTCGACGGCCTACGAAAAGGAGGATGCCGACTCCCTGCTCAGCATCACCCCCTATGTGCGCAGCAACACCATGGAGTACATGCCCAACTGGTCGTTCGGCTACGACCCCAACATCACCGAGACCGCCCACGACTCCGTCGGCCTGCAGCTGAAATACCGCAAGGACTTCGAACCGCGCCGCACCCGCCTGGTAGTCGGCATGGATATCGATTACAGCCCGGGGAGCCGCCTGGAGCACAGCATCGATGCCGTCCGGGATGCGGACGGGATATTCACCAGCTACACCCTCGGCGAGAAGATCTACGACTACGATGTCACCTTCTTCGGCATCTCCCCCTATCTGCACCTGGAGACCTCGCTGAGCGAGCGGGCCCGTCTCACCGCCGGACTGCGCTACGACCACATCGAATATGACTACGAGAACAACATGGCGGATGGACTGCTCAGGCTCATTCCGCCGCCGACGAGTATGGGATTTCCGCCCAGTTATAACCATCCGGCGGA
Source organism: Gammaproteobacteria bacterium (assembly GCA_041690635.1). Lineage (GTDB taxonomy): Bacteria > Pseudomonadota > Gammaproteobacteria > Thiohalomonadales > Thiohalomonadaceae > JAWLGZ01. The sequence goes on along the minus strand of JAWLGZ010000007.1, from coordinate 30,287 downwards.
CACCACCGTCACTTTCTCCCACCTGAGCCCGAAACTGGGCCTGACCTACGCCTTCCGCCCCGACCTGAACGGCTTCATCTCCTGGCGTCACGCCTTCCGCGCCCCGTCGGAGGGGGCTCTGTTCCGGCCCGGCTCCTCTCAGGCGTCACTCGATCTCAAGCCGATCAAGGTGGACAGCTACGAGACCGGCCTGCGCGGCCGCCGCGGCGGGCTTCAGTATGAGGTGTCCCTCTACTACATGACCAAGGAGGATGACCTGGTCACCTTCGAGGCGGACAACGGCGACCGCTTCACGGTGAATGCCGGTGAAACGCTGCACCGGGGTATCGAACTGAGTGCCGGCATGCAACTGGCCCCCGCCTGGCTGCTCAACGTCAGCTACTCCTACGCCAAACACACCTTTGAGGAGTGGGTGGAAAGCGGTACTGTTTATAGCGGCAACGAGATGCCCAGCGCCCCGCGCGAGATCGGCAATGTCCGGCTTGCCTACGCCCCCGGGGCGCTCAAGGGTGGCCGGGTGGAACTGGAGTGGGAACGGCTCGGCAGCTACTGGATGGATTCGGCAAACACGGAGAAGTACGATGGCCACGACCTGCTGAACCTGCGGGCGAGTTACCCGATCTCCGATACCGTCGAACTCTACGGTCGCGTGATGAACCTGACCGACGAGCGATACGCCACAGCGGCGAGTCTCTCCCGGGGCGCGCGCGAACTGGCGCCCGGTATGCCGCGCACCTTTTTCGCCGGCATCAATGCCCGCTTCTGAGGCCGTGTCGATGCAGTTTCGAAAACCGCTGCTTGCACTTCTCTTCACATTCGGCGCTGCTGGTGCCCATGCCGCGGCGGGACACAACCACGGCGGCCACGCCGCGACGCCGTGCGCCGATCAGGAGGCGCCCCCCGCCATGCACTGTGCGCTGGCCCCGACCGGCGCCTTCGACGCCGAAGGTCGGCTGTGGCTGGCCTGGGCCTCCGGCGGACATGTGTACGTCAACCATTCGGACGACCTGGGCGCCACCTTCAGCGAACCACGGCCGGTCAACCGCATCCCGGAAAAGGTGGCCGCGAACGGTGAAAACCGGCCCAAGATCGCCCTGGGCCCTGATGGCACACTCCACGTCAGCTGGACCCAGCCGCTGGAGAAACCCTATACGGGACACATCCGCTATGCCCGTTCCAGCGATCGCGGCAGGAGCTTCTCCGAACCGCTGACCGTCAACGATCACCGGGAGGTGACCAGCCATCGCTTCGACTCGCTGGCGGTCAACGATCGCGGAGAGGTGTTCATCGCCTGGCTGGACAAGCGGGACCGGATGGCCGCCGATGCCAAGGGGGAGCCGTACATCGGCGCCGCCCTCTACTACACCCTCTCCCGTGACGGCGGAGAGCGCTTCATGGCCAACCAGAAAATCGCCGATTACTCCTGCGAATGCTGCCGTACCGCCATGACCCTCGACGGCGACGGCCTGCCGGTGATCGCCTGGCGTCAGGTGTATGGAGACCATGTCCGCGACCACGCCCTGGTGACCTTCGCGGCGGCCGACACGCCGCGCCAGCCGGTACGCCTCAGTCACGACCAGTGGCGGATCGACGCCTGTCCCCACCACGGTCCGGCGCTGTCGCAGAGTGCAGGCGTCCTGCACGCCGCCTGGTTCAACAACGCCCCGGAACGCCACGGACTTTTCTACGCCCGCTCGACCGACGGCGGACGGACCTTTTCACAAGCCCTGGCATTCGGTGATTACGAGGCCGCGGCGGCACATCCGGCCGTGGTGGCTGCCGACAGTGTGGTCTGGCTGGCCTGGAAGGAGTTCGACGGACAGCAGACCCGGCTGATGCTCCAGTACTCTCTGAACAGTGGAGAGACGTGGAACCAGCCACGGGCAATGGCCACCACAGCCGGTGACTCCGATCACCCGCAACTCCTGCGCCGGGGCGAACACGCCTTCGCCTCCTGGCAGACCGAACAGGAGGGGTTCCGGCTGCTCCCTCTCGGGGAGGTGCGGCGGTGATGCGGAGGACCCTGCTTGCGGTGCTCCTGTTTCCGCTCGTTGCAGCGGCGCAGTCGATTGAGCCCATCGAGCTGCGCCCCTTCACCCCGGACAGCTACAACGCCATCCTGGACGCCCACGCCGGAAGGCCGTTCCTGCTCGCCTTCTGGTCGGTCGACTGTCCCCCCTGCTATCGGGAGCTGGAGATGCTGGGTCGTGCCGGTGCGGGCCGTGCCTTTGCCACCGTACTCGTCTCCACCGACGGCCCCGATGCGGACGAACGGGTGCGTGAGGCGCTCGGCCGCTTCGGTCTGGAGCATGCGGAGGCGTGGCTGTTCGACGGTCCGCCGCTGCCGCGCCGGTTCGCCGTGGACCGCACCTGGTACGGGGAGCTGCCGCGCAGCTACCTGTTCGATGCAGCGCACCGCCGCACCGCCGTTACCGGCGTCGTCGGCGAGGAGCATCTGAAGGAGCTGTTCCTGGGGAGCACCGACTGACGGCGCATCGGTGCGCCGCTCTCTCCGCCTCCCCTTCGTCCCTCCTTTGCACAGTCCTGACCACTGTCCTCCCCCTCCCTGGTCAGTCCCGCCTGAGATTTGCCCCATTCGGCAACTGCGTTACTTGCAACCGCGACTGTGTGAACTGACACACCCGGAAAAGCGCTCAAATCGCCGCGTCGGCCTCAACTGCCTGAATGTACGGTGAATGCCATTCTCGGCACGGCATTTGCGAATACAACCGGTTTGTTCGTAAGCGGGCAGTTGCCCGGATTAATCAGACGAGGAAGTTCATGAGAGATTTGCCGTTCCATCATCGGAGGAAACTGCTCGCAGCCGTGGTCACCAGCCTGCTCGGGGCCACTGCCGTTGCAGAAGAGATGCAGCTCGGAAACATCGTTGTCACGGCCCCGGAGGTTACCGACGCCCGGCCCCTGAACGCGACAGAGCTCGGTGATGCCGAGTTGCAGTCCCTGCGGCCCGCCACCAGTGACACGGCGAGTCTGTTGAAGAATGTACCGGGGGTCAGTCTCTACGGCGCCGGCGGCGTCTCCAGCCTGCCGGCGATCCGCGGCCTGGCGGATGACCGCTTGCGTATCAAGGTCGACGGGATGGACCTCATCTCGGCCTGCGGCAACCACATGAACCCGCCCCTCTCCTACATCGATCCGACCAACGTGGAGCACATCCAGGTGCTTGCCGGCATCACGCCGGTCAGCCTCGGCGGCGACAGCATAGGCGGCACGATTGTGGCGGAGTCGCCTGCTCCGGAATTTGCCGCTACCGGCAAGGGCACTCTGTTGAAGGGCGAAACCGGCTTCTACTACCGCAGCAACGGCAACGCCAAGGGCGGCAATATCAAGGCGACCATCGCCAACGAAACCCTGAGCATGACCTACAGCGGCTCCACCGCCGAATCCGACAACTACAAAGCGGCGGAAGCATTCAAGGAGGCCGGGCTGGCGGCGCCGGGCCGAGGCTGGCTGGACGCGGAGGAGGTGGGCTCGACCGCCTACAGGTCACGGAACCACTCACTCGGCCTCGCCATGCGTAACGAGAACCACCTGACCGAGCTCAAGCTGGGCGTGCAGGACATCCCGTTCCAGAACTGGCCCAACCAGCGCATGGACATGACCGGCAACGACAGCACCCAGATCAACCTGCGCCACACGGGGCAGTTTGGCTGGGGCGTACTGGAAGGTCGTGTCTATCGCGAGAAGACGCGCCACAAGATGCAGTTTGGAGAGGACAAGCTCTTCTGGTACGGCCCTGGGGCGCCTACCGACTTCTCCGATAGCGGCATTCCATGCGAACCCGGCCCCACCTGTGCGGCGGGCATGCCGATGGACACCGAGGGCCGTAACACCGGTGTAGCCCTCAAGGCGGAGATCGACCTTTCCGAGCGCGATCTGCTCCGGGTGGGGGCCGAGGCCCAGCGCTACCGCCTGAACGACTGGTGGGACCCGGCGGGCAAGGGGATGTGGCCCGACACCTTCTGGAACATCAATGACGGTCAGCGGGACCGGCTGGCCCTCTTCACCGAATGGGAGGCACGATGGAGCCGGCAGTGGCTCACCCAGTTCGGCATCCGCGGCGAGCGGGTGGAGATGGATGCGGGCGAGGTGCAGGGTTACAGAGACGCGGGTTACCTGGCGGATGCAACCGCCTTCAATGCAGCCGATCGCAAGCGGACCGACAACAACTTCGATCTGACCGCCCTGGCGCGCTTTACCCCGGACGCCACGCGTACCATTGAGTTCGGCTTCGCCCGCAAGACCCGCTCACCCAACCTCTACGAGCGTTACACCTGGTCCACCAATGGCATGGCGATGCTCATGGTCAACATGGCCGGTGACGGCAACGGCTATGTGGGCAACCTCGGTCTGGAGCCGGAGACCGCCCACACCGTCAGCGCCACCTTCGACTGGCACGATGCAGGGCAGCAGAAGTGGGGGCTGAAGGTGACGCCCTACTTCACCCATGTTACGGATTACATCGATGCCGAGCGCCTCGATAAGAGCCTTGGCGTGACAGATGACTTCGTCTTCCTTACGTTCGTCAATCACTCGGCCACACTCTATGGTCTGGATCTCTCCGCCCATATGCCCTTGGCCAAAACCAAGCGCTACGGCAACTTCACCGCCACCGGCGCGCTAAACTACGTCAGGGGGAAGAACCGGACCACCGGCGACAATCTCTACAATATCATGCCGCTGAACGTGAAACTGGCGGTGAACCAGCATCTGAACAGTTGGACCAATACCATCGAGGTGGAGCTGGTCGATGACAAACGGAATGTGTCGCAGGTGAGGAACGAGGTACCGACCGACAGCTACAGCCTCGTCCATCTGCGCAGCAGCTACCAATGGAAGCAGGTCCGCTTCGACATTGGCGTGGAAAATCTCTTCGACAAGTTCTACAACCACCCGCTCGGTGGCGCCTACACCGGCCAGGGCGCCACCATGCCCCCGAGGCCCGGCCTGGTTCCGTGGGGCGTCACTGTTCCCGGCATGGGCCGGTCGATCTACACCGGCGTCAACATAAAATTCTAATCAGGGCTGAGGCCGGGGTTAAATAGCGGTTCCGACCCACGCAACAGTTTCATTGCGAGTCGATGGCGAAGCAATCTCAAGCCTTCAGCGTGAGATTGCTTCGTCGCCGCGCCCGACGTTGGATTTGGCGTCCTGCGTAACCCTAACGCCTGCATCCATGTAGGCGGGTGACACGAGGTTCAGGACAGACACTTGATATGCCGAAATGAAAAAGGGGCCTTTCGGCCCCTTTTTCGACTGGGTACTTCGGAGCCTACTCCGTAACCGCCTTCATGCTGAGCCGAATACGGCCCTGCTTGTCGACTTCAAGCACCTTCACCTTGATCAGATCCCCTTCCTTGAGTTTGTCGGAGACGTTCTCGACCCGCTCGTCGGAAATCTGTGAGATGTGCACCAAGCCATCGCGGCCGGGCAGGATGGTAACGAAGGCGCCGAAGTCCATCAGCTTGGCGACGCGTCCCTCGTAAATCGTGCCTACCTCCACATCGGCGGTCAGCTGCTCGATGCGACGCTGCGCCTCGCGGCCGGCAGCATTGTCCACAGAGGCAATCTTGACCGTGCCGTCGTCGGTGATGTCGATCGTGGTGCCGGTCTCCTCCGTAATAGCGCGGATGGTAGCGCCACCCTTGCCGATCACGTCCCGGATCTTCTCCGGATTGATCTTCATGGTGGTGTAACGCGGCGCATAATCGGACATCTCCTGACGCGGCGCGGAGATCACCTCGTTCATCTTGCCGAGGATGTGTTGCCGCGCCTCATGCGCCTGCGCCAGGGCGGCCTCCATGATCTCGCGGGTGATCCCCTCAATCTTGATGTCCATCTGCAGCGCGGTGACGCCGCCGTTAGTGCCGGCCACCTTGAAGTCCATATCGCCGAGGTGATCCTCGTCGCCCATGATGTCGGTAAGGACAGCAAACTGTTCGCCTTCCTTGATCAGACCCATCGCCACGCCGGCCACCGGGGCCTTGAGCGGCACACCGGCATCCATCAGCGCCAGCGAGCTGCCGCAGACGCTGGCCATGGAGCTGGAGCCGTTGGACTCGGTGATCTCCGAAACCACGCGGATGGAGTACGGGAAGTCATCGATGTTCGGCATGACCGCCGCCACACCGCGCTTGGCCAGACGGCCGTGGCCGATCTCGCGCCGCTTCGGGCTGCCGACCATACCGGTCTCACCCACGCAGTAGGGAGGGAAGTTGTAGTGGAGCATGAAATGCTCCTTCCGCTCGCCCTCGATGGCGTCGATGATCTGCGCGTCGCGTGCGGTGCCCAGGGTGGTCACCACCAGTGCCTGGGTCTCGCCGCGGGTGAACAGGGCAGAGCCGTGGGTGCGGGGCAGTACGCCGGTGCGCACGGTAATCGGACGGACAGTCTTGGTGTCACGGCCGTCAATGCGCGAATCGCCGGCAAGGATACGGCTGCGCACGGTCTTCTTTTCGAGTTTTTCGATCGCGCCGCGCACCTCTTCCGGGGTGTGCTCACTCCCTTCACCGGCCAGTTTGGCGATGATATCGGCGCGAATCGCCGACAGCTTGGCGTAGCGATCCTGCTTCTCCCGAATGGTGTAGGCCTCGCTCAGCGCGGCGCCACCGGCGGCTGCGACCGCATCGGCCAGCGCGGTGTTGACCGCGGCCGGCTGCCAATCCCAGGCAGGCTTGCCCGCTTCGGCGACCAGTTCGCGGATCGCCTTAATCACCGCCTGCATCTGCTCATGACCGTAAATGACGGCGCCGAGCATCACATCTTCAGGCAACTCCTTCGCCTCGGACTCCACCATCAGCACCGCAGTTTCGGTACCCGCGACGACCAGATCCAGCTCGGAGGTTTCCAGTTGGCTGAGGGTGGGGTTGAGGAGGTAGTTGCCGTCCACGTACCCGACACGGGCACCGCCGATCGGCCCGTTGAACGGGGCGCCGGAGAGCGCCAGCGCGGTGGAGGCGCCGATCATGGCCGGGATATCGGGGTCGATCTCCCGATCGAGCGACACCACAGTGGCGACGACCTGGACTTCGTTGGCAAACCCTTTCGGAAAGAGGGGGCGAATCGGACGGTCGATCAGGCGGGAGGTCAGGGTCTCCTTCTCGGTCGGGCGCCCTTCCCGGCGGAAAAAACCGCCCGGGATCTTGCCCGCGGAGTAGGTCCGCTCCTGATAGTTGACGGTGAGCGGGAAAAAATCACGCCCGGGCTGGGCCTCCCTCATGGCGACCGCGGTCACGAGAACCGCCGTATCACCCATGGAAACCATCACCGCCCCACTGGCCTGGCGGGCGATCTCGCCGGTCTCGAGGCGCACCGTGTGGTCGCCGTACTGAAACTCTTTCACGACTGGGTTCAGGGTCACTTGCTACTTTCCTTTGCTGCGGGCCGGCGACGCGGCCGAAAAACGAAATGCGCTTACTTACGCAGGCCCAGGCGCGAGATGATCGTCCGGTAGCGCTCGACATCTTTGTTCTTCAGATAGTCCAGCAGCTTACGACGCTTGCTCACCATGCGCAGCAGCCCCTGGCGGGAGTGGTGGTCATGGATATGGGATTTGAAATGACCGGACAGGTCGTCGATGCGTGCGGAGAGCAGCGCGATCTGGACCTCCGGCGAGCCGGTGTTGGACTCGGTGCCGCCGAACTCCTTGACGAGATCGGCCTTCTGATTCGCATTAAGTGACATCGGGTTGAAACTCCTGAGCTGGAACCTTGATTAATGAATCCGATATTGTAACCGCCCCGCCTTGGGGCAAACAAGTTACTACAAATTGAGAAGCCGACGGGGCGCCACCCGCCCGTCATCGAGGATTTCGCCCACGCCGATGAAATCACGGCCCGCGCCAAACAGGCGGACCAAGCCTTCCGTCGGTGCTTGCGGGACCAGAACCGGCTGGCCCTGGCGAACATAAAACGCAAGATTTTCCGTAAGTTGAATCGCAGGCCACTGGGCGAGTGCCTCATCCATCGGCAGCAACAGCGCATCCATTGCCGCCCGATCACCGTTCTCTGCAAGCGTCTCGACACGCTCCATCGGCACCGCATCCTCGCCCCGAAAGGCCCCGACCCCCGTACGCCGTAGCGCGCTCAGATGCGCCCCGCAGCCAAGCGCCTCGCCGATATCCTCGGCCAGTGTGCGGACATAGGTGCCCTTGGAGCAGTGCACGTCGATCTCCAGTTCGTCACCCTCCAGCTGGATGAGTTCCAGGGCGAAGATGTGGACGCGCCGTGGCGCCCGTTCCACTTCAATCCCCTGCTGGGCCAGCTTGTAGAGCCGCTGCCCCTGGTGCTTCACCGCCGAGTGCATCGGCGGGATCTGCTCAATCTCGCCGGTAAAGCGGGCCAGCACCTCCCGCACCCGCGCCTCGTCGACACCCTCGACCGGCCGCTCGTCAATCACCGATCCCTCCGCATCTGCGGTGGTGGTGCGCACGCCCAGCTTGCAGGTACCGCGGTAGCGCTTGTCCGCATCGAGAAGGAATGCCGATATCTTGGTCGCCTCGCCGAAACAGACCGGCAGCAGGCCGCTTGCCAGAGGGTCCAGATTGCCGGTATGTCCCGCCTTGCGGGCATCAAAAAGCCGCTTTACCCGCTGCAGGGCACTGTTGGATGTGATCCCCACCGGTTTGTCCAGGAGCAGAATGCCATTCAGATTCCGCCCACGCTGCCGTTGCCTTCGTGCCACGTGTCCCCTCAGTCTTCTTTAGTCTTCATCATTTTCCCGCCGGTCGCGGGAAGCCGCCTCGTTGAGGAGCCGATCGATCCGGCTGCCGTAATCGAACGAGGTATCGTGCAAGAAACGCAGTTCGGGAACAGAGCGTAACCGAAGCCGGCGACCCAGCTCACGGCGCAGGAAACCGGCGGCGCCCTGCAGTACACCGAGCAACTCGGGGATATCCGCGTTCGGATCGAGGGTGGTGACAAATACCCGTGCGTAGGCCATGTCACGGCTCACCTCCACATCGGAGACGGTGACCATTCCTACCCGCGGGTCCTTGACCTCACGTCGGAGCAGATCGGCCAGATCGCGCTGGATCTGCTCTCCCACCCGTCGACTGCGGCTGAACTCTTTTGCCACGATGATGTTTCCCAAAACGGAAGCCGCCCCGGACCGGCCGGGGCGGCTCGCGTTATCTGATTACAGTGCATAGAGGGTACGGATTTCCGAAAACATGCCGTGTTCTCCGCCCCCTGTGGTGAAACCGCTACAACGTGCGCTTCACCAGCACCCGCTCGTAGACCTCGATCTGGTCCCCGGCCTTGACGTCGTTGTAGTTCTTGACGCCGATACCGCACTCGGTGCCCGATTTCACCTCGGCCACGTCATCCTTGTAGCGGCGCAGGGACTCGAGTTCGCCTTCGTAGATCACCACATTTTCGCGCAGCACACGGATCGGGTTGTTGCGTTTGACCACTCCGTCCACCACCATGCAGCCGGCTACCGCGCCGAACTTCGGCGAGCGGAACACGTCCCGCACCTCGGCAAGACCGATGATCTCCTCCTTGAACTCCGGCGCCAGCATGCCGGTCATGGCCTGCTTCACCTGGTCGATCAGTTCGTAGATGATACTGTAGTAGTGCAGGTCGACCCCCTGCTCCTCAATCAGCCGCTTGGCACCGCTGTCAGCACGGACGTTGAAGCCGATCATGATGGCGTTGGACGCCACCGCCAGATTGACATCCGATTCGCTGATGCCGCCGACACCGCTGGCCACGATCTTGACCCGCACCTCGTCGGTGGAGAGCTTCACCAGGGCATCGGCAATCGCCTCCACGGAACCCTGTACGTCTGCCTTGAGCAGGATGTTGAGGGTGTTGACCTGCCCCTCCTCCATCTGGGTGAACATGTTCTCCAGTTTGGCCTGCTGCTGGCGGGCGAGCTTCACGTCGCGGAACTTGCCCTGCCGGAACAGGGCGACCTCACGCGCCTTTCGCTCATCGGGCACCACCACCGCTTCGTCGCCGGCTGCCGGTGTGCCGGACAAGCCGAGAACCTCCACCGGAATCGACGGGCCGGCCTCCTCGATGGGCTGACCGCTCTCGTTGAGCATGGCACGCACGCGCCCATACTCCTGGCCCGCAAGCAGGATGTCACCACGGCGCAGCGTGCCCTGCTGCACCAGCACGGAGGCAACCGGTCCGCGTCCCTTCTCCAGACGTGACTCGATGACCACACCGGCGGCCCGGCCACCGGCCGGGGCCTTGAGTTCCAACACCTCGGCCTGGAGCAGGATGCTCTCCAGCAGATCGTCGATGCCCTGGCCGGTCTTGGCCGACACATGGACGAACATGGTGTCACCGCCCCAATCTTCGGGAATGACCTCCTGCTGCACCAGTTCCTGCTTGACCCGATCCGGATCGGCCTCGGGCTTATCGATTTTGTTCACCGCGATGATGAGCGGTACACCTGCCGCCTTGGCGTGCTGAATCGCCTCTTTGGTCTGCGGCATCACCCCGTCGTCCGCGGCAACCACCAGCACCACGATGTCGGTCGCTTCCGCACCACGGGCGCGCATGGCGGTAAACGCCGCGTGGCCCGGGGTATCGAGGAAGGTCACCATGCCGCGCTGTGTCTCCACATGGTAGGCACCGATATGCTGCGTGATGCCGCCCGCTTCGCCACTGGCCACCCGCGTGGCGCGGATGTAGTCGAGCAACGAAGTCTTGCCGTGATCCACGTGCCCCATGATGGTGACCACCGGAGCGCGCGACGTGAGCTCGCCCTGCTCGCCCTCGTCGACCATCACCTCGTCCTCGAGCGCGTTTTCATTCACGTGCCGAACGGTATGGCCCATCTCTTCCACCACGAGGGTGGCCGTATCGCGATCAAGCACCTGATTGATGGTGGCCATGGAGCCCATCTTCATCAGGGCCTTGATCACCTCTGCGGCCTTGATGGACATTTTCTGGGCAAGCTCACCCACGGTGATGGTCTCGCCAATCACGACATCGCGCACAATGGGCGCGGTGGGGCGTTCGAAACCATGGCGCGAGGTGGTAGTCACCACCTGGCGGGCCTTGCCGCCCTTCTTGCGGCGTCCGCCCTTGCCTGCGGCGATGTGCAGTTCCTCGCGTCCACCGCGTCCGGAACCGTCGTCGCCGGCGCCCCTGGGGCCGCGCTTGGCCTTGCCCTTGGGCTTGTCGGCCTTGCGTGCCTCCTCCGCCTGACGGCGCTTGACCTCTGCCTCCGCTGCCTGGCGCTTGGCCTCCTCTTCGGCTCTGAGGCGTTCCGCTTCCTCGGCCTTGGCGCGAGCCTCTTCCTCGGCTTTGAGGCGCTCCGCCTCCTCGATTTTCCGGCGAGCCTCTTCTTCGACCCGGCGCATGTCGTCCTCGACACGGCGCATGTCGTCCTCTTCGCGCTGCTTGGCTTCGACTTCGATCTGCTCTTCGAGCCGCTTGGTGACCTCCTCGTCGACCTTGCGGGTCTCCTCCTCGACCACCACACTGCGTTTTACGTAGGTGCGGCGTTTACGCACCTCGACCGTCACCGTCTTGGCGCTGCCGCGGCCGGCGACGCCCTGCTTGAGTTCGCTGGTCGAGCGACGCTTCAAGGTGATCTTCTTCGGACCCGCCGCCTCCTCTTCCGCCTCACCGTCACCTGTGCGGCGCTTACGAAGATAGTCGAGCAGTTTTTCCTTGCCCTCGTCGCCGATGTTGTCTTCGGCGTCGCTGACCGGCACACCCGCCTCAGCCAACTGCGTCAACAGTCGGTCGAGCGGCACGCCGATGGTTTCGGAAAACTCTCTGACGGTCACTTCAGCCATTCAACTACTCCTGCCTTCAAGCCTGCTCGTTTTCGAACCAGGGTTGACGTGCGGTCATGATCAATTCGGCGGCGCGCGCCTCGTCGATACCTTCAAATTCCAAGAGATCGTCGACCGCCTGCTCGGCCAAGTCATCGCGGGTCTTGATACCCCGTGCGGCGAGCACAATGGCCAGTTCCGGATCCATGCCTTCCATTTCCAGCAGGTCCTGAGCCGGCTCGCCACCATGTTCGGCGTTGCTGATTTCGCGGGTCACCAGAATGTCCCGCGCGCGGGCGCGCAGCTCCTCGACAATATTCTCGTCGAACTCCTCGATCTCCATCATTTCGCTGACCGGCACATAGGCAACCTCCTCGATGCTGGAGAACCCCTCCTGCACGAGAATGGTGGCCACCTCCTCGTCGACGTCGAGCTGGTCCATGAACAGCTGCATCAGCGCCCCTGCCTCGGCCTCACTCTTGGCCTCCGCCTGGCTTTCGCTCATCACATTGAGTTCCCAGCCGGTCAGCTCACTGGCCAGGCGAACGTTCTGCCCGCTACGGCCGATGGCCTGGGAAAGCTGCTCCTCGGCGACCGCAACATCCATGCTGTGCGAGTCCTCGTCCACGACGATGGAGACCACGTCGGCCGGGGACATGGCGTTGATGACGAACTGGGCCGGATTGTCGTTCCAGAGGATGATATCCACCCGCTCACCGTTCAGTTCATTGGTCACCGACTGCACGCGGGAGCCGCGCATCCCGACACAGGCACCAACCGGGTCGATGCGCTGGTCGTGTGAGCGAACCGCAATCTTGGCACGCAAACCCGGATCCCGGGCCGCAGCCATGATGTCGATCAGCCCTTCACCCACTTCCGGGACCTCCAGCTTGAACAGCTCCACCAGCAGCTCCGGCATGGTGCGGCTGACGAACAGCTGCGGCCCACGCGGCTCGGTACGCACGTCGTAAAGGTAGCCGCGCAACCGATCGCCGGGGCGAACCGCCTCGCGGGGAATGACGTGCTCGCGCAGAACGACCGCCTCAATGTTATTGCCGAGGTCGAGGATGATGCTGCCACGCTCCAGGCGCTTGACCACGCCATTCAGTAGTTCGCCAACCCGGCCCCTGTAGGCATCCACCACCTGGGCACGCTCCGCCTCGCGCACCTTCTGCACGATGACCTGCTTGGCGGTCTGGGCCGCAATACGGCCAAACTCGACCGACTCGATCGGCTCCTCGACAAAGTCGCCGGGCTGGAAGTCGGGATTGTCGTGGCGAGCCGCACTCAGGGTGATCTGCCGGGTGGGGAACTCGATCTGGTCATCCTCCACCACCTCCCAGCGGCGGAAGGTATCGTAATCCCCGCTCTTGCGGTCGATCGCGACCCGCACCTCGACGTCGCCGCCGTGGCGTTTCTTGGTGGCGGTGGCCAACGCGGCCTCAATCGCCTCAAAGATGATCTCCTTGGCGACGCCTTTCTCATTGGAGACGGCATCCACCACCATCAGGATATCTTTGTTCATACCAGCCTCTGTCTCTCCACCTGTGGCGCCCGCGTCGGGGGCCATGCGCTCACCACTTCGGCACCAGATTCGCTTTCTCGATATCAGCGAGTGGCAGCGTAATCTCCTGCCCTTCAACCTCAATAACCACCGCATCTTCCCGCATGCCGTGCAGCACGCCGCGGAACTTGCGCTGCCCGTCCAGCGGGCGAATCAGCCGAAGCTTCACCTCGCTACCAGCAAAACGCTGATAGTGCTCCGCCTTGAACAACGGACGGTCCAGCCCCGGCGAGGAAACCTCCAGCGTGTACTGGCCGCTGATTGGGTCCTCCACCTCCAGCACACCGCTGATCTGGTGACTGACCCGTTCACAATCCTCTACCCGAATCCCCGCTTCGCTGTCGATGTAGACACGCAACACGGAGTGACGCCCCTGGGGCAGGAACTCCACGCCAACCAGCTCATATCCGAGCGCGGCCACCGCCGGCTCGATGATGGCATCCAGCTTTCCCGCCTGCGACACACGCTGCTCCAGAAACAAAAAATGGGCCTACGGCCCACTCGACAAAATCCACGTCCCCACATCGTCGTGGGATTGTAACGCACTGATTTACCGAGCGCTACTCCGCCAGCCAGCCGGGCTGGCGGCCCCACGAACCTGAAAGGCGTTCATCGAGTCATGCCGTTATCCACTGCCACTGCCAGACGGCCGGCCAATAAAAAAACCCCGAAATCGGGGCGTTCTCGCGTACCGGTTACAAATGCTTCCGTAACCCCGCAACCAATCGGCGGGATTTTATCCGAGAGGCCCCCGAACCGCAAGGTGGCATAGGGCCCGCTATGGCCCTCGCGTTTGACCGGCCTCCCGAGGGACCGCATTCCAGGGGCCAGTAAACAGCCTACTCCTCTGACCTTGCAATCATTCTGCGGTTCCGGGATCAGGCAGTCACCGCTCCCCACCTCCGCAGGCGCATCCGGCCTGCTCGGTCGCGATCGCCCGGGCAGCCGCCGCCAACTCCGCCTCGACCCGTCCAATCGCCGCCACCACGGAATCCCACTCCCCCTCCCGCACCAGCCGCTCCAGTTCCGCACATCGGTGGCTAAGCGCCACTGCACCGACATTGGCTCCGCTGCCCTTAAGGGTATGTGCCTCCCGGTGGAGTCGGTCCCCATCGCGACGGGTTGCAGCCTCCCGCATGCTGGCCACACGCCCTTCTCCATCCGCAAGGAAGGTGCGATTGAGCTTCTGCAGCACCTCCGCTTCGAGCGTTTCCCGAAGTGCTTCCCGGCACCCCGGGTCCAGCACCGGTTCACCTGAGCCACGCTGAGGACGCCCCGCTGAAGGAGCCTCACCGAGATGCTGTCGGAGCAGATCGGCCAGGGGCTTCAGCTGGACGGGCTTGCTCATGAAGTCGTCCATTCCCGCCTCAAGACAGCGGGCCCGCTCGTCCTCTGCCGCATGGGCGGTCACCGCCACGATAGGGGTTGTCACTCCCGCCTCACGCATTGCCCGCGCCGCCGTGTAACCGTCCATGTCCGGCATCTGGCAATCCATCAGTATCAGGTCGAAAGACCCGCTGGCGACCGCCCCCAGCGCCTGCCGTCCATCCCCGGCGAACGCCACCCGGTAGCCCAGGCGCTGCAGCATGCCGGCGGTCACCTCACGATTGACGGGGTTATCCTCCGCGACAAGAATACGGCCACTGCCCACCGGCTCGGCCTTGACCGGCGGAGGCAGTTCCTCTCCGCAGTTACAGTCCACCTGCAGCAATCGGGCTACCGCCAGGCAGAGCCGTTCCTCGCGGACCGGCTTGCCGATACGCACAGCCGTCTCGCTGTCCGAGACCATAGGCGACCCCAGCGGGGTGAGGGTCAGCCGAGGCGGTCCATCGGGCTGCGGCGACCCGCCGCCGCTCCAGTCCTCAACCAGCAGATCGAAATCGGCCCGGGAGCTTGCGTCTCGAGCGTCCATTTTCCCCCGCTCCTCCACCGTGGCCCCCCAACTCGCCAGATAGCCGCACACCGTACGGCGCAACGCGGCGGACGCGGCACTGACCAGAACACGCCGGCCCGTCAGATCCAGTTTGGGGCGGGGATCCCCCTGCTCCACATTTTGCAGCCGGAACCTGCATTCGAACCGGCTGCCGACACCGGGGGTGGATACGACCGTGATCCGTCCCCCCATCAGTTCGACCAATTGGCGGGTGATGGCGAGTCCAAGCCCTGTGCCCCCATAGCGGCGGGTGGTGGAGCTGTCCGCCTGTGAGAAGGTGTCGAAGATGCTGCTCTGGGCCGGAAGAGGGATGCCGATGCCGGTGTCTCTGACGGAAAACAGATACTCGCCCGCCTCACCATCGTCGACCCGCTCCAGGGTAACCTCCACCTCGCCTTCCTCGGTGAACTTAACCGCGTTGCCGATGAGGTTGGTGAAGACCTGACGCAGCCGGACCGGATCCCCCACCACCTGCATCGGCACCTCGGGCCCGACGAAGAAACTGAGCTCCACTCCCTTGCGCTGGGCCTGGCCGGCAGCCAGTTCACAAACCCCTCCCAGCAGTTGGCGTGGCTCGAATGGAATCGCCTCCAGTTCAAGCCGCTTCGCCTCGACCTTTGAGAGGTCGAGAATGCTGTTCAGAAGCGCCAACAGCGTATCCGCAGAATTGAACGCCGTCTCGACGAAGCGGCGCTGCTCCTTATCCAGCGCGGTCTGGCGCAGCAGGTCGAGCATGCCAATCACCCCGTTCATCGGAGTGCGTATCTCGTGGCTCATTGTGGCGAGGAAGTCGGACTTGGCCCGGGACACCGCCAGGGCCGCATCACGCGCCTCCTCCAGCTGTTGCTCCACCGCCTTGCGTCCTGAAATGTCGGTGCGGATGGCCACATACTGGTAGGGAACACCCGCCTCATCGAGAAACGGAACGATGGTGGTCTCGACCCAGTAGAATGAGCCGTCCTTGCGCTGATTGCGGACCTCGCCGTGCCAAACCTTGCCGCTCCCGATGGTCTCCCACATCGTCCCAAAGAATGCCGGTGGGTGGTAACCTGAGTTGATGATGCGGTGGTTGGATCCGATCAACTCCTCCCGGGTGTACTGACTGATCTCCAGGAAACGGTCGTTTACGTAGGTGATGCTCCCTTCCCGATCGGTAATGGCGACAATCGAGTGCTGATCGAGGGCAAACTTCTGTGACTGCAACTCCGCAAGTGCCTGTTTCAGCCGCCGGTTCGCACTTTCCAACTCGCCAGTACGCTCCCGGACCCGTTCCTCCAGATGTGTCTTTGACGCGGACAGTGCGTCGAGTGTGCGTCGCCGCTCCATCAATCCAGCCAGGGTATCAGCGACCGTACTCAGCAATTCCATTGCAGCCGGGTTCAGCTCCTGCCCTTCATGCAGGTAAACGCTGATTACGCCGAGTACACGACCCTCGAACAGGATCGGGACACAGGCATGTCCGTGTGGCGCCATCGAGGGAAGTATCACCTCGTGAAGCTCGTCGATATGGCTCACCATCAACGGCTTACCGCTCTGCGCAACACGCCCGCACAGACAGTGCCCGAAACCGACCTCGGAGCAGGTTGAACACAGGTCGGGCGAAAGCCCTCGCTGCACAACCAGTCTCAGCCGACGCTCCCCTTCGGGGACAATGAAGATAGCTCCCTTTGACTCGATCCCAAGTTCCGGAACGGTGAACAGGAGGTCCAACGTGTAAGCGAGCAATCCTTCCAGCGATGTAGGCTCGAGCGAAACATTGAGGATGGAGCTGATGATTCCCTGCGCCTGGTTGTCCCACTCGCGTTGGGCCAGAATTCTCTCCTTCTCGGATGCCTGCTCACGCAACGCCTTTCGCTGCTCGGAAAGCACGCCTTTTACCGCGTCCAAGTGAACCCCGAGTTGTGCGATCTCATCGTATGCGTGCTTGGATGGCACGGTCGGCGGCGCGACATCACGGATGGACACGCCGAGGAGTGTAATGCGTTGCACAACCAGATATTCAAGCAGCAGAACAAAAGTGGCGGGGAGCACAACCAGCAGGATGTAGATCAGAACGCGCAGCTGCTGAACAAACTCGCTCCCCAACTGCGACGCGTATTTCGGCAGCAGGAGCACTTCGAAATAGACGAAGACCAGGATGAGGAGAAAGAGAAGCGGCAGAATGATCCTGACGCGCAAGGTCATATTACGAATTCCAGCACCGGCAAGCGGCGCGCGTGTCGGTCACTCCCAACGGTAGACCGCCTCGACCCTGTTACCCCGCCCCTCATAGGTGAGGCTTTCACAGAGGGAACGCAGCACGCGTATTCCACGCCCCCGAAACGACGTGTTCTCACTCAACTCCGGCGGCAGGGCGCCCATGTCGAAACCGGGCCCGCTGTCCTCGATCCGGACCGCCAGCTTCCCGCCCTCATCCACCAACATATGCTCCACCTCGATATACACACGGCCTTCGGCGAGCTGTTCCAGCACCTTCTCCCGTTCGCTGTAGAACGTGGCGAACCCTTCGGGGGTCTCCTTCAACGCCGGGTCGAGTTGAAGAAGCCCATGGTCCACCGCGTTGTTGTACAGCTCCGCAAAGACCATGTACAACCGCTCGCGATGGGCGTCGAGCTGTTCAAGCGTGATCACACTCTGGGTCAGAAGCGGCACCGGGTCCATCTGTCGTACCGCGCCGGCATCCAGTTCGAGCACCATCCGCCAATGGGCAAACGGAACCGCTCCCTTTCCGGCAACCCCTCCGACCAACTCAGTCCCGTCACACACATGGAAAGGTGAAATCTCGAGCAGCGTTATATCGTCGCGCTGTGGCGCATCGCCCCGAAAGCGATCGAGCTCGCGGCGCACCGCATCAAAGCGTTCATCGGCACCCAAGCTCTCCAGCACCTTCAAAAGACGCTCCTCGCCATAGCGCTCGCCGCCGGGCGACTCGATCTCGATCACGCCGTCGGAGTAGACGTAGATGCGGTCCCCCTGCTCCATCGCAATTTGTATGGTCGAACCATCGAAGTGCTCGTGGGCGATGATCCCCAGCGGCAAATGGTCGGAAGGAATCCGCTGCTTGGTGCCATTGGCGCCCATCACCAGGACGTCCGGCACCCCCCCATTCCAGACAGAAGCCAGCCCGCCGCCCCGATCCATCTCGACCAGAACGGCTGCGAAGAACAGATTGGGAGGCAGCACAGATTTGAGCTTGCGGTTGATCTCTCGGGCGATATCGCCAATATGGAAGCCCTTGCCGGTCATCGCATGAAAAATATCGGTGACCGGAATGGCGCCAACCGCAGCGGACAGGCCATGACCCGTAAAATCGCCAAGCAGGTAGTTGAACCCCCCACCGGGGTGACGGGCGGTTAACAGCAGGTCGCCATTAACAGCCTGCATGGGAGAAAGCAGATAACGGATATTGGGGGCATCGAGGGAGCCCGACTTGAGAATATTGCCGAACACCCGCTCAGCAATCCCACGCTCGTGCTGCAGCCGGTCCCGATGACTACTCAATTCCAGCTTCTGGGCCAACAGCGCCGCATGCAGACCACGCATCCGCATCAGCGCATCAATCTTGGCCTTGAGTATGATCCGGTTGTAGGGCTTGGTCAGAAAGTCATCGCCTCCACACTCGACGCAATGGGCCAGCGCCTGCTCGTCGCTGAGCGCGGTCAGGAAGATCACCGGCACAAAGCGTTCACCCGATTCCGCCTTGATCCGTTGCGTCGCCTCGTAGCCGTCCATGCCGGGCATCATGACGTCCATCAGGACCAGATCAGGGGATTCCCGGCGAAACAGCTCGACCGCCTCTTCCCCGCCCTCGGCCACAATCACGCGATAGCCCTCTTTCTCCAAAAGGGCAAAAAGCAGAAAGCGATTGGTGGCGTCATCGTCCACCACCAGCAGCTTGATCGACGACGCGCGACCCGGTTCGACAATAGTGGCGGGCGCGCGCTCGGAAATTGTATTTGAGCCAGGCGACACGGACCTAATCGATCCGGAACAGCCGGTCGAAATTGGATATCTTGAAGACCCGCTTGATCTCCTCGTTCGCCTTGGTAATCACGATGTCGGACTTGTCACCCCCGGCATGCTCACGCAACAGGAGCAGCATTCCCAGTGCAGAGCTATCCATGTACTCGGTGGCCCCCAGGTCCAAGACAAACCTGACACCCGGACCCTGAATATCCCGATACGCCGCCCGGAACTCCTTATGCACGGTGAAATCAAAGCGGCCGCTCACCTGTATGGTCAGCACATCCTTTTCTGGCGAGAGCTTTGCGGTCAGAGCCATTATTGTTTCCTGTCTAGGCAAGTTTCAGGATCAGAAGAGTTCGATCTCTCCCTCATTCATCGATTCCTGGTGTGCCGGCCGGACCTGCTGTCGATCCATGCTCTGGCGGAAGGTCATGATACTGTCACGGATCCGGGTGAGTGAACTCTCCTTGTCACCGGTGGTTCTTGCGCGCTCCAGATCCGATTTGATGTCATCCGCAAACTGCTCAATATGATCGATACGGTGCCGTACATGACCGGCGAGTTGGCGCACGATATCCTCGAACTGCAGGGAGCGCACTGCGGTAGTGACATCCTCGTGGATGCGGACGGAATAGGTGGAAAGATCCTGCAGTTTGTCGGCGACACACTGATCCATCTCTTCGAGGTGGCCCAGCATGGTATCGACACGCCCCTTGGCGGAAATCGCAATGTTCATATCCTGCGCCGCCATCTCGCCCACAATCTGGCGCGCCTCCCCCACCGTCCGCTTGGTCAATTCAACCTGCCCGCGGATTTGTGAATTGAAGTCGTTGGAGCGCTGCGAGAGCTTTCGAACCTCGTCCGCCACAACGGCGAAACCACGACCCGCCTCGCCGGCACGGGCTGCCTCAATGGCGGCGTTCAGCGCCAAGAGATTGGTCTGATCGGCAATTGCATCCACGTCGGTCAGCAACGCGACAATCCCGTCCATCTGTTCGACCATGTCGTCGATCTTGTGCACCGTCTCGACACTCTGCTTGCTGACCTGAATCACGAGGTCGATGAAGTACTGCAACGTATCGCTGGTCTCGCTGACGAATGCCTGGACGCCGGTCTGATCACCCTCGCCAACTTCACCCCCGCAACCGGCCCCGATCATCTCCTCGACGGTGCCCCTTTGCTCCTCCATGGTCGTATTGAGGCCGGTAAAGCTGCGGTTCAGTGCCCCGACTGCGTCGTCCAGCACCCCCTGCATCTGCGCAATCTCGGTACGGATGATCTCCAGCTCTTCCCGTACCACCTGATCCGCTTCATCCACCAGCGCCTTTGCCTCGAAGGCCCCGCTCTTCTCTACGCCGGCCAGCAGCTCGGCTGCCTGCTTCTGTGCCCGCAGTGCAGCCCGGCGGGAGGAAAAAATCCACACGACCAACGCGGCGGCTCCCAGCAACACGGCGATGGCACGATCGGAAACGACAGCAATCGCCAGAATCGACAGCAAGGAGAGTCCGATCGGGATCCAATGTGCCTGCAGTAACATCCTTAGCGCTGCCATCTTTCAACCCTTTGCTCAAGAATCCCGCCTGGTCTCCGCCGTGACGAGGCTGATAATTTTTTGCGCGACGGCCTCCAGCGGAAGAATGAAATCCACGCCGCCATGCCTGACCGCCTCACCCGGCATGCCCCACACGACGCTGGTCTTCTCATCCTGCGCGATGGTGGGGGCTCCCGTCTCGTGCATCTCGTGCATGCCACGCGCGCCGTCGCCCCCCATGCCGGTCAGGATAACACCAATGGCATTGAATCCGACGTTCTGGGCCACCGAGCGGAACATGACATCGACCGAGGGGCGGTGCCGGTTGACCGGCGGTCCGTCACTCAGCCGGCAGACATACCTCGCGCCATCCCGTTCGACCAGCAGGTGTCGATTCCCGGGCGCGATCAACACGTGGCCGGGGAGTACCTGATCGCCATCGGCAGCCTCCCGCACCGTCATTGCCGAGGCATCGTTCATGCGCCGTGCGAACGGCCCGCTGAAAGCCTCTGGAATATGTTGTGAAATAACCATGCCGGGGGCGTCCGCAGGCAGCCCGAGGAGCACCTGCTTGATGGCTTCCGTTCCGCCGGTCGATGCGCCCAGTGCGACGATGCGATCGGTCGTACGGAAGTGACGCCGTCCGCCCGTGGCGCTAATCACAGCATCCGCCGAAAGCTTGGGAGGGATCACTGGCGTTGCGACCCGCTCCAGCGCCCGCACCGGAACCCCCGCAGCCATCCTGACTTTGGCAATGATCTCGCTGGCGTACTCCTCCAGTCCTTGCGTCAGGTCAATCTTTGGCTTAGAGACGAAGTCCACGGCCCCGAGTTCCAGTGCCTGCAAGGTCACGTCGGCTCCCCGCTCGGTCAGCGACGAAACCATGACCACCGGCATCGGGCGCAGGCGCATGAGGTTCTTCAGGAAGGTGATGCCGTCCATGCGCGGCATCTCGACATCCAGCGTCAGGACATCCGGATCAAGTCTCTTGATCTTGTCACGCGCAACATACGGATCCGGAGCCACCCCGACCACCTCGATGCCCGGATCGCGACCCAGTATATCCGTAAGCATCTGCCGCACCAGGGCGGAGTCGTCGACAATGAGTACTCTGATTTTCGACATGGCTCAGAAGAGATCGATTTCCCCGGCGACCGGCTTGGTCTCAATCTGGTGGAGGTAGGCCTCCTCCCGCTGAATGAGGGTGCTGTTGTGCAGGCTACGAAGTTTCTTCAGTCGCACGCGTCCGCTCATGGGGTAGTAAATCACCTTGCGCGGGTAGACATCACCCACATTCTCCGCCACAAGCCGAAATCCTTCCGTCTCCAGGTAGTGACGGATGAACTGGATATTGCGTTCGCCAACGTCGGTCATCTGTGCCAGTATCCGGCCACCGCCGAATATCTTCACCTCAAGATTGCGGCGGTTGCCCCCGTTCTTGAGGATCTCGTTGATCAACCGTTCCATCGCATAACTTCCAAATCGCGTCGACTCGCTCAGTTCATCGCGACCACCCCAGCGGCTGTCGCCACTGTCGTGCGGCAGCATGAAATGGTTCATGCCGCCGATGTTGAATACCCGGTCCCGAACACACGCGGAGACGCAGGAACCCAGCACCGTGGTGATGAGTTCATCATGGACGGTGACATAGAACTCACCGGGGAGGATCTTGGCCGCAAAGCAGTTATTGGTCCGGTCCCAGTACCGGTTGATATGGCCGAATCCATTCAGCGCCCTCGGCGGCCGTACCGTCATCTCTCCGGATGGAAGGTTCATCGGGTGCGCCGGTAGATGGTGTTGCCAAGCAATCGGAATCGGTCTGTCACCTGATAAAGCGATTCCGAATGGCCGACGAACAGATGCCCTTCGGTGCTCAGGACGCTCGCGAATCGGTCGAACAGGGCGCGCTGCGTCTCCTTGTCGAAATAGATGACCACGTTGCGGCAGAAGATAAGATCGAGCGGTCCTTTGAACGGCCACGGCTTGAGGAGATTGAGCTGACGAAAGTGAATCATCCCCTGGAGTTCGCGGCGAACACGGACAGTTCCAGCATTTCCCCCCTTGCCCCGAAGAAACCAGCGGTGGAGACGGGCGGGTTGGATGTTGGAAACGCGCTCCTCCGCATAGACACCGCGAGCGGCGGTCTCGAGCACGTTGGAATCGAGGTCGGTAGCGAGGATTTTGACGTCCCATCCTTCCGGTACCGTTTCACCGACCACCATGGCAATGGAGTAAGGCTCCTCGCCCGTGGAGCATCCGGCCGACCAGATACGCAGACGTCGCTCCCGGCCTTTCTCGGCAACCAGCCGCGGCAACAGTGTCTCCGCGAGATGGGTGAAATGGTGGTTCTCACGAAAAAACGCCGTGAGATTGGTCGTTATGGCATTCGTGAAATGAATCAGCTCCTCATCATCCCCCGCCAGCCTGTCGAGGTATTCGCGGAACGCATTCAGGTTAAGCTGGCGAAGCCGCCGCGCAAGACGGCTATACACCATATCTTTTTTTGCCGGCGTGAGATTGATGCCGGAGTGCTGGCGCACCAGCTCCCTTATGTGTTCAAAGTCGGCGTCGGTAAACGCGAACTCCCTCTCGCGCGCTGTCGTGGCGTTCATGCAGGTTGACGCTTCTGCCTAGTTTTCTCCAGAGAGTTCAATCGCCCAGTTTGAAAAAGCCGATCTGGCGGAGCAGACCACGGGTCTGCTCCTCCATCGACTTGCTCGCTGCGGCCGCTTCCTCGACCAAAGCTGCATTCTGCTGCGTAGCCTCATCCATCTGCATAATCGCCTTGTTCACCTGCTCGATGCCGCTGGCCTGTTCCTGGCTCGCCCCCGCAATCTCCGAGACGATATCGGTGACCCGCTTTACGCCCGCCATGATCTCATCCAGAGTTTCGCCGGATCGCTTCACGAGGGAGGCACCGTTGTGAACCCTTTCGACCGATTCCTCAATCAGCTCCTTGATCTCGCGAGCCGCCTCTGCGCTCCGCTGGGCGAGGCTTCTCACCTCGCCGGCAACCACGGCGAACCCACGTCCCTGCTCCCCGGCCCGGGCAGCCTCGACAGCCGCATTCAAGGCGAGCAGGTTGGTCTGGAAGGCGATCGAATCGATTACCGAGATGATCTCAGCGATTTTCTTGCTGCTTTCGGTCATCTCGTCCATTGCATGGACCGCCTTCTTCACCACGGCGCCTCCCTGCTCCGCCGATTCCCGCGCCCCGCCCGCAAGGATATTGGCTTGCCTTGCGTTATCGGCATTCTGCCGGACGGTGGAGGTCATCTGCTCCATACTGGAGGCGGTCTCCTCCAGGCTTGCTGCCTGCTCCTCCGTCCGCTGAGAAAGATTCAGGTTCCCCTGGGCAATCTCCCCGGTGGAGACGTCAATCGATCGGGCGCCATCCTTGATGGAGATGAGCATCCCCTGAAGCTTTTCCACAAAGGCGTTGAATGCCCCGGCAAGCTGTCCGATTTCATCCCGTCCCGAATCATCGAGCCGGCGCGTCAGATCGCCTTCCCCCTCCGCGATATCCAGCATCGCCGCCAGCGCTGAACGCAACGGTGATGCAATGCTTCGGATCATCAACACCGCCAGGATGAAGGCGGCACCGACCGATACGACCGTGAGTGCCGTGAAGAACAGGAGTTCCCGCTCCGCCTCGCCCCGAAGCTCACCCGCATCCGCGATCAGGCCGCTCGAAAGCCTGTCCTCGACCTCCTTCAGCAAATCGATCCTGCCGGTCTGCTGCCTGAACCAGTGTGTGGCATCGACACCGAATCCCCCTTCAACGGCCTGCTCGAAAGCGATCTTGCGCATACGCTCCACCTCGTCCACGAACGGGCTGCGCATGGTCTGCTCGAAGAATTCGATGTCCTCCTGTGCGGCAATTCTCCGAAACACGTCCGCATAGGTATTCTGCGCCGCCACCAGTTCGGCAAAGCGATTGAACATGCCGGTCCCGAAGCGATCTGCCGCGAAGGTGTTGGCCAAGACCGCCCGCTCGATCCCGGCCCGCTCCTTGCCCAGGAGGAAATTCACATAGGCGGTGATGGCCCGCACCATCATCCCGTCATCGGTGAGTTTGGGCAGCTCGGATATCACCCCCAACAGAGAAGCATTCAGTGCGGTGTAATAGCCGATAGCCTCACCGGCAGGGATGTTCAGGCCCGTCACCGACGACCGAATGGCATCGATACGCTCGAGTTCCTGGATAGAACCGTCCAGCCGCCGGCGGACCGTCTCGGTCAGTGCCAATTGCCCGTCGTCGGTGATGAATTCCCGCAGCGCCTTGCGCCTGGAATCGGTGGCCTGCCGCTGTTGTGGCAGCTCCGTGGCAAACTGAGCACCCTTACTGCCCAAAAAGCCAGCGGTCATCCCCCGCTCCCTCTGTGTCTCGTGGACAAGCGCACTGATGCGTACAGACAGTTCGGCAAGTCCCTCGACGGTTCCCATCTCCCGGGCGGCATCAAGCCGTCCCGCGATGCCATAAAGTGAGAAATAGAGGAGACCGGCCACCGGGAAGACCAGCATCAAGAGGAGCTTTGTTCTGATTTTTACGTTCGAGAGAGACATCATGCGGGCATATTCCATCGCATAGGGAGCCCGCCCTCCCCCCCGGAAAGCGGGTATCCAACTACATCTTCGTCCGGTATATCCCTCACCGGCTCCTCGGGAAGATGCTGATTCCGTTCCTGGATCAAATCAGCATTCCCCTGAACTTCTACTCGGTGACGCCAGTCACCTTTTCTAGCGCGGACAGTTCGTCAAGCCTGAGCAAGCGGTCAATGTCGAGCAGCATCACCATCTTTTCATCGACCGTCGCCAGCCCACTAATGAATTCGGTATGGACAGTGGTTCCAAAATCGGGTGTCGGCTTCACCCCCTCTTCCGAGACGTTCAGCACATCCGAGACACCATCCACCACAATACCCAGGGTGCGCTGGCGATCGCCGCTCTTCACCGAGAGCACAATCACTACAGTAGTCGGCGTGTACTCCACCTTTTCCAAATGGAAGCGCATTCTTAAATCGATAATGGGTACGATAGCGCCGCGCAGATTCAGTACCCCACGCAGGTATTCGGGAGTGTTCGGGATACGGGTAACCGGATTCCATCCCTTGATCTCCTGAACGCGCAGGATGTCCACCCCGTACTCCTCCGCTCCCAGTGTGAAGGTGAGGTATTGATTTCCGGCAATCTCCCGCCCCTGTTCACTGCCGGTCACGGGGGCCAACTCTTTGCTGGTTGTGGTCATGGCACTCTCCTCAGGCCGGCTGAAGCTCTGCCTGCTGATTGGAAATTCGGATCAGACCCGGTATATCGAGGATAAGGGCTACCGAGCCGTCACCCAAAATGGTGGCACCCGAGATCCCGTCGATCTTGCGGTAGTTCGCCTCCATCGACTTGATGACGACCTGCTGCTGGCCGAGCAGATCGTCCACGAACAGCCCCACGTGGCGACCATCCCCTTCGACCACCACGATGAGCCCCTCGGTGAGGGAGGCGACCTTCGACTCTGCACCGAAGATCTGACTCAAACGAATGATCGGCAGATAGTCGCCCCGCCAACGGAAGGTCTGTCCCTTGTTGGCGACGTGGTTGATCATCCCTTCCTTGACCTGGATCGATTCGGTGATGGAGACCAGCGGAACAATGTACAGCTCGTCTCCGACCGAAACGGTCTGGCCGTCGAGAATGGCCAGGGTCAAGGGCAGGCGGACAGAAAAGGTGGAGCCCTTCCCCAGCTCGGACTGAATCTCCACCGTTCCGCCCAGGCTCTGAATGTTCTTGCGTACCACATCCATACCCACGCCGCGACCGGAGACATCGCTCACCTGCTCGGCGGTGGAGAACCCGGGCATAAAGATCAGATCGAAGATCTGCTCAGGGGACAACTGCGCCTCGGCATCGACCAACCCGCGTTCGACCGCCTTTCGGAACAGCCGCTCCGCGTCCATTCCACGGCCGTCGTCGATCACCTCGATGACGATATTGCCGCCCTTGTGGTAGGCGTTGAGCCGAACCACGCCCACCGGCGGCTTGCCCGTGGCCACCCGCTCCTCGACTGTCGGCTCGATACCGTGGTCGAGCGAGTTGCGCACCAGATGCACCAGCGGGTCGGTGATCTTTTCGATCACCGTCTTGTCCAGTTCGGTACCCTCGCCGGTCATCCTCAGTTCGATCTCCTTTCCGAGCTGTTGCGACAGGTCGTGCACCATGCGCGGGAAGCGGCTGAACACAAAACTGATGGGCAGCATGCGCATGCGCATGACGTTTTCCTGCAGTTCACGCGTATTGCGCTCGAGTTGGGCGAGTCCGTCACGCAGTTTCTGCAGCTTCTCCATCTCGAAGTCCTCGCCCAGGGTGCTGAGCATGGACTGGGTGATGACCAGTTCACCGACCATGTCGATGACCGCATCCACCTTCTCGATGCCGACACGGATGGAGCCACTGTCGGCGCCTCCACGTCTGTCGGTACCCCGGCGGTCATTGCCGCGGCGGCGATCAGTGCTGCGCCTGCGCTCCAGCAGCAACTCGCCGGATATACCGCTATCACTTTCGGCGGCGGGAATCGGTTGTGGACCGGCGACTGCTTCCCCCTCCAGCGGGGTGATCTCCAGTTCGCAATCGTCCTCCACCCAGGCGAAAACCTCCTCGACCGCCGCCCGGTCGGCGCTCCCGCGCAGCGTCAGCGTCCAGGCGAGATAGGACTCTTCCGGGTCGAGTTGTTCAAAGGGCGGCAGCCCGTCGGTGCTCGCCTCCACGGTAAGCTCGCCGAGTTCACCGAGCTCCCGGAAGATTCGGACCGGGTCGTTGCCGGTCTTGAACAGATGGGGGAAGGGTTTGAAGAGGATACGCCAGCCGGATGATGTGGATTGCCCTCCGGACGAGCCTGTGGTGGCCTCACTCTTCGGGGCAGCGCCCGCATCCAGCGTCCGCTGCAGACTCGCCTTCAGCTCATCGATCCGCTCCATCTCCAGCGGCTCTTCAGCACGGCTCGCCGTCAACATCTCACGCAGGCAGTCCACCGCGGAGAGCAGCAGTTCGACTATCTCCTGACTGACATCGCGGCGCCCGTCCCGCAATTCGTCGAGCAGGGTCTCCATCAAATGGGTGAAGGCCGCCACCTCGCCGAGCCCGAAGGTGGCGCTGCCACCCTTGATAGAATGGGCGGCACGGAAGATGTCGTTGACCAGTTCCGAGTCGGCCGCGCCGACGTCCAGATTGAGCAGCCCGGATTCCATGATCTCCAGCCCCTCGAAACTCTCCTCGTAGAAGGTCTGGAGAAACTGGGTCATGTCGGTGGTCATGGCTTCACCCCAATACTTTCTTGATCGTGGCGACGAGTTGGTCCGGGTTGAACGGTTTGACGATCCAGCCGGTGGCGCCGGCCGCTTTTCCTTCCGCCTTCTTGTGTGCCGCGGACTCGGTGGTAAGCATCAACATGGGCGTGAACTTATAGGTCGGCAGGGCACGAAGTTCCTTGATGAGGGTGATGCCATCCATGACCGGCATATTGACGTCGGTCAGCACCAGATCCACCTTTGTCCTCTTGGCCGCATCCAACGCCTGCTGTCCGTCGCCCGCCTCCACCACGGTGAACCCGGCGCCCTTGAGCGTGAAACTCACCATTTGCCGCATGGAAGCCGAGTCGTCTACCGCCAGGATTGTTGCCATTCGTCACTCCACCATTCACCAAAAAAAAACATATTTTTCAGTATCCGGAGCGGCTGGAGATCAACCACCGGATATCGGGTTCGCACAGAATACACGACTACTTAGGTCGGACACTACCCTCCCACCAGTGAATCGGCCACAAGACCGGACTGCCATTTGGCCCGGGGATGTAGCGGTGGTGGAGCACCGCGTGGCACGCAAACGGACAGCCTTCCGGCCTCTCAGCGGGGCCAGATCACCTCTTCCATGCCCAAACAGGCGGCGGAACTCACCAGCGCGTCCGAGCGGGAGCGCCAATTGATCGCCAACCCGTTCGCTGCCGCTTCGCGGGAAAATGCGGCAAGCAGCTGGAGCGAGGCACCATCGGCCCGTTCGACCGCCCCCCCATCCACCTGCAACACCTGACCCGCTGCCAATGCACTCTGCAACGCCGTGTACAGCTCCTGGACCTCCGACACGTGAAGTGTCTCGGCCAGGGTAAGCACCCCTGAATCAGCGGCAGCCGACTCCGCTGCGGGGGCGCCGGGCGCCACGGACTCCTCTCCATGGTCCGCGGCAGTCGACTCCACCTCCGGAGC
The DNA here is from genome assembly GCA_041690635.1 of Gammaproteobacteria bacterium. Lineage (GTDB taxonomy): Bacteria > Pseudomonadota > Gammaproteobacteria > Thiohalomonadales > Thiohalomonadaceae > JAWLGZ01. Next base: position 1,283 of record JAWLGZ010000007.1, on the reverse strand, counting down.
CGCTTGTGGCGACGGCTCCTCCGACTCCTCGTTCAACCAGGCCAAGGGGTCGTAACCAATCATGCTGTCCGGATTATCATTCATAGGGTCCTCCCGGATACCAGGTCTTCAGCCAGGGCGGCGTAGTCCACAGCACCATGACTGTTGGCGCTGTATTCGAAAATGGTCTTGCCGAAACTGGGACACTCCGCCAGGGCTGCCACCTCGCGGATCGGGGTCGCAAGCACCTGGCCGGGGAAATAGTGCATCAATTTGCCGATCACGTCGCGGGCGAGCCGGCGCCGCGGATGCAGGCGGGTCAAGGCGATGTGGCGGCGGATCGTCGTGCCGAGCGCCCCCTCGACACGCTTCAGGGTCGCAAGAAAATGTGACAGGCCATGGAGCGACAGATAATCCCCGTTGACAGGCATGAGTACCTCCCGCGTGGCATACAGGGAGAAGATCACCAGCAGGCCCGACGATGGCGGGCAATCGAGGAGCACGAAATCCTGGCCGGCGAAGGAGTCCGCCACTGCACGCCGCAGCAGTCTGCTCTTGGCGAGCCGCCCCTCCGCCAGCTGTTCGACCGCATCCAGCCGCGGACCGGCCGGGACCAGTCGCAGCCCCGGGCGCGCCTCGAAGGCAACCTCGTTCAGGGGGATACCTTCCAGCAGGAGACGATCGACGCCCGGCAGCCGCCGATCCGTAAACCCCAAATAGGCAGCCAGATGGCCCTGCGGGTCCAGGTCCAGTGCGGTCACCCGGTGACCGGCACGGACCAGCGCATGGGCCAGATTGGCGGTGGTGGTGGTCTTCGCCACTCCGCCCTTCTGGTTGATTACGGCGACGATGCGCATGGCGTTTCCGTTGGACTGCTTCCTTCGGCCCGTTCGCGGGATGGAGTCCCGGCATGCGGAAAACCGGAGTGTACGACGCCAGGGCGCTGCAAAACAGTACCCGGTTCAAGCGGGAGGCTTTCCCTCCCGTGACTGCCGAAAGGGATCGGTATGAGGGTGTGGAGGCTCTGCGGAATGCTAAAACGAAAAAAGCCCCTGCAAGGGGCTTTTCCGGGAAGTGGTAGCGGGGGCAGGATTTGAACCTGCGACCTTCGGGTTATGAGCCCGACGAGCTACCGGACTGCTCCACCCCGCACCAGAAGCGCGAAATTATAGTGGCGGAATTGCGGATTGGCAATCGTTTTTTGCTGGTCGGTGGTCGGTGGTCGGTGGTCGGTGGTCGGTGGTCGGTGGTCGGTGGTCGGTGGTCGGTGGTCGGTGGTCGGTGGTCGGTGGTCGGTGGTCGGT
>JAWLGZ010000006.1:0-279491 GCA_041690635.1 Gammaproteobacteria bacterium | reverse complement strand
ATGGCAGGTGAACTTCCGCCGGCACCTGCTCTGCTCATGAACCAAAACCCTGCTGGCCTTGGCGGCTGGCGCTCCTCGGTGACCCATCCCCATCCTGTCCTTCCCCTTGAAGGGGAAGGGACCTGCTGATTCGGCCTCTGTGCTGCCTGGATGGCAGGTGAACTTCCGCCGGCACCTGCTCTGCTCATGAACCAAAACCCTGCTGGGCTTGGAGCCACAACGAAGCGTGGTTAGCAAGTTCCTTCCCCTTCAAGGGGAAGGACAGGATGGGGATGGGTTCAATTCCCGCACAATGCACGCCACCACCGCATCCGTTTGCGCCAATACTTCATTGTTCCAGAAGCGCACCACGCGAAATCCCGCACGCTCCAGGGCGGCGGTCCGCACCGCATCCCGAACGGCGGCATCCGCGTGTTGGGCGCCGTCCACTTCGATGACAAGCCGGCGCTCCAGACAGACGAAATCCAGGATATAGCCCTGGAAGGGATGCTGTCGACGAAACCTGACGCCGAGTTGCCGGGCCCGCAAGTGCCGCCAGAGCCTTCTTTCCGCGTCGGTCATGGTCTTGCGCAGGTGATTTGCGAAGACCTTGCTCCTGGCGTCGGTTTGGCCGCGCATATGGCTGGCGCCCCTTCGTGACCCATCCCCGCACAATGCACTCTAGCTGTTCGATGAACAAGGGTCGAACGGCAGCAGACGGCCGTCGGGAATGTCCTTGAGACGGGGCGCGTCCACATCCTTGGCCGACAGCGTCGGGGGGGCCCCGGTGTCGGGCCACTCGATGCCGATATCGGGATCGTTCCACAGGACGCTTCCCTCCGCCTCCGGGTTGTAAGGCTCGGTGCACTTGTAGGCGAACAGCGCGGTGTCGCTGGTGACCACGAAGCCGTGAGCGAATCCGGGCGGCACGTAGAACTGCCGTTTGTTGTCCGCGGAGAGCGTCACACCCACCCACCGGCCGCGGCACGGGGATCCGGGGCGGATGTCCACCGCTACGTCAAAGACCTCCCCTTTGAGTACATGGACGAGCTTTCCCTGGGGATTGGGATTCTGGTAGTGGAGGCCGCGCAGCACGCCGCGGCGGGAGAAGGAGAGGTTGTCCTGCACGAAGGAGGCGGGCAGGCCATGTTCGGCATAGCGCTGAGCGTTCCAGCTCTCCATGAAAAAACCCCGTTCATCACCGAACACATCCGGCTCGATAATCACCACACCGGGAAGTCGGGTTTCGATCACCTTCATGCCGGTGCCCCGTGCCTGAGAAGATTCAAAAGATATTCACCATAGCCGTTCTTGTTGTAACTCGCCGCAATGCGCTCCACCTGGGCGGCATCGATCCAGCCGCTGTAATAGGCGATCTCTTCCAGACAGGCGATCTTGAGTCCCTGGCGTGCCTCGATGGTCTCGATGAAGTTCCCGGCCTGCATGAGGGAGTCATGGGTCCCGGTATCGAGCCAGGCGGTACCCCGCCCCAGTTGCTCGACCGTCAGCTGGTCCATCTGCAGATAGCACCGGTTGACATCGGTGATCTCCAACTCACCCCGGGCGGAGGGCTTCAATTCGGCAGCAAAGTCGGCAACCTGATCATCGTAGAAGTAGAGTCCCGTCACCGCGTAGTTGGAGCGCGGAGCGTCCGGCTTCTCTTCCAGTGAAATGACCCGGCCGTCACGGTCAAATTCCACCACACCGTAGCGCTCGGGATCCTTGACCCAGTAGCCGAAGACCGTGGCCCCCCCCTGGCGTGCATTGGCGCTCTTGAGGATATCCGTCAGTCCATGACCGTAGAAAATGTTGTCGCCGAGAATGAGGCAACTGGGATTGCCGCCGACAAAATCGCGGCCGATGATAAATGCTTGTGCCAGGCCACCCGGCTCGGGTTGCACGGCGTATTCGATGTTGATGCCCCACTGGGAACCATCCCCGAGCAGCTCCACAAAGAGGCGCTGCTCATGCGGCGTGGTGATGACCAGAACGTCCCTGATTCCCGCCAGCATCAGGGTTGCCAGCGGGTAGTAGACCATCGGTTTGTCGTAGACCGGGAGAAGCTGCTTGCTGACGGCCCGCGTCAGAGGATAGAGACGTGTACCGGAACCGCCTGCAAGCATGATGCCTTTGCGTGCAACCGGACCTGCCACTGGTGCAACCATTGAATTCATCACCTCTCCGCGTTACCGCTTGTCGTAGTTCTTTCGCATCCATTCCCGGTACTCGCCGCTGGCGATCTGCTCGCTCCACTCGCGGTTCTCCAGATACCACTGGACCGTCTTTCGCAATCCGCTATCGAACGTCTCTGCCGGTCGCCAGTCCAGTTCCCGCTCGATCTTGCCGGGGTCAATGGCGTAACGCCAATCGTGGCCGGGGCGATCGGCCACGAAGGAGATCAGGGACGCATGCGGGACGTGCGGCGAATCCGGGACCAGCTCATCCAGGAGACCGCATACGGCCTTCACGATCTCCAGATTGGAGCGCTCGTGATTGCCTCCGATATTGTAGGTCTCTCCAACCCTGCCGTCGGCAAGTACGCAACGAATGGCTGAACAGTGATCCGCGACGAAGAGCCAGTCACGGATATTGCTGCCATCGCCGTAGACCGGAAGCGGCTTGCCGGCGAGCGCATTCAGGATCATCAGCGGGATCAGCTTCTCCGGGAACTGGTACGGCCCGTAGTTGTTGGAGCAGTTGGTGGTCAGGGTCGGCAACCCGTAGGTGTGGTGATAGGCGCGTACCAGGTGATCGGAAGAGGCCTTGGAAGCCGAGTAGGGACTGTTCGGCCGATAGGGGTGATCCTCGGTGAACGGGGCATCGTCGGGACCGAGCGATCCATAGACTTCGTCCGTGGAGACGTGCAGGAAACGGAAGGTGGCCTGCTCCTCCCCGGAGAGTCCGCCCCAGTAGTGGCGCGCCTCTTCGAGGAAGTGGTACACCCCGACGATGTTGCTCTGAATAAACTCGCCCGGTGAATCGATGGAACGGTCCACGTGGCTTTCGGCGGCAAAGTTGATCACCGCCCGAGGGCGATACTCGGCAAACAGCCCACGGGTCAGCTCACGATCGCCGATATCGCCCTGCACGAAGACGTGGCGGCCGTCATTGGCGAGCCCCGCCAAGGTCGACAGGTTGCCCGAGTAGGTCAGCTTGTCCAGATTGATGACCGTCCCGCCCTCCTTCTCCAGCCACTCCAGGACAAAATTGGCGCCGATAAAACCGGCACCGCCGGTCACGAGAATGCTGTTCATTGACAAGTGACTATTCCCCTTTGGCGCAGCAACTGAAGAACCATTTCAACACTCTCTTCGATTGTGGTCCGGCTGGTATCGACCTCCAGCTCGGGTGTAACGGGCTCCTCATAGGGTGACGAAATCCCCGTAAACTCCGGAATTTCACCTTTGCGGGCACGGCTGTACAGCCCCTTGGGGTCCCGCTCTTCGCACACGTTCAGGTCACAGCGGCAGTAGATTTCGAGGAAATCGCCATGCGGCATCATGCGGCGCACCGCCTCCCGGTCCTTGCGCATGGGGGAAATAAAGGCGGTCATGGTGATGATTCCGGCCTCCAGCATCAGCTTGGCCACCTCACCGACGCGGCGGATATTCTCCTCCCGATCCGCAAGGCTGAACCCGAGATCCGAACAGAGCCCGTGGCGGACGTTGTCCCCGTCCAGCACAAAGGTGTTGCAGCCTTGGGAGAAGAGCCGCTCCTCGACGGCGTGCGCCAGGGTCGACTTGCCGGCACCGGAAAGGCCGGTGAACCAAAGGATGACGCTGTTGTGTTGGTTGCGCTGCTGTCTGCGTTGCCGGGTCACCGTCGCGTGGTGCCAGACTACATTTTTATCCTGTTTACTCACAAAACCTGCCAACTCCTCTAAGGCCCCTCTCTTTCGCGGAGAGATTTTCCTTCATCCGCCAACGGAAGGGAAATCCCCACCATCACCGCTGGCCGCGGCCGATGGCGTAATAGGCGATGCCCATGTCAGCCAGGATGTCCGGATCGTAGAGATTCCGTCCGTCAAAAATCACTGGTGTGGACAAACTGGCCCGGATACGCTCGAAGTCGGGGCTGCGAAACATCTTCCATTCCGTAACCACGGTCAGGGCATCGGCGCCCTCAAGCGCCGACTCGGGCGTCTTGCATAGTATCAGGTCAGGGCGATCCCCATAGATGCGGCTGGCCTCTCCCATCGCCTCGGGGTCGTAGGCGCGCACCTTCGCACCTGCTTCCCACAGCGCTTCCATCAGCATGCGGCTAGGCGCCTCACGCATGTCATCCGTGTTGGGTTTGAAGGCAAGTCCCCACAGGGCGATGGTCCTGTTCTTCAGTTCGCCGTTGAAATGGGCGTGGATCTTCCGGAACAGTACCTGCTTCTGTCGGTCGTTCACCGATTCAACCGCCTGGAGAATCCCCCCGGTATAACCGATCTCACGCGCGGTGCGTTCCAGCGCCTTGACATCCTTTGGGAAACAGGAGCCGCCATAGCCGCAGCCGGGATAGATGAAGTGGTATCCGATACGGGGATCGGAACCCATACCCATGCGCACCATTTCGATATCGGCGCCCAGTCGCTCGGCCAGATTGGCCATCTCGTTCATGAAGCTGATCTTGGTGGCGAGCATGGCATTGGCGGCGTACTTGGTCAGTTCCGCGGAGCGAATGTCCATCTGGATCAGCTTTTCGTGATTGCGGCTGAAGGGGGTGTAGAGCTCGCGCATTTTCCGCGCTGCGTAATCGCTGTCGCTGCCGATTACGATGCGGTCCGGCTTGCGGAAGTCACTGATGGCAGCGCCTTCCTTGAGGAACTCGGGATTGGAGACGACGTGGAAATCGAGTGATTTTCCGCGCGCCTCGAGCGCGGCCGCCACCGCGCGTTTCACCTTGTCACCGGTACCAACGGGTACGGTGGACTTGTCGACAATGACTTTGGTCGACTCCATGTGATGGCCGATGGTATCGGCTACTGCAAGCACATGTTTCAGATCGGCAGAGCCGTCTTCGTCGGGCGGGGTGCCAACGGCGATAAACTGGATCTCTGCATGGGCGACGGCCCGCTCCATATCGGTGGTGAAATCGATATAACCGAGCTCAAAGGCTTTCGTGACGATCGCCTCAAGCCCCGGCTCGTAAATAGGCATGACGCACTGTTTGAGCTTGGCAATCTTCTCTTCGTCCACATCGACGCAGAGGACGTGATTGCCGACCTCGGCAAGACAGGCGCCGGTGACCAGGCCGACGTAACCGGATCCGAAGATGGTGACTTTCATGGGTGAGCTCGATTGTCTGGGCTTGCGGTACTTGGTGGAGGGCAGCCTTGCTGTCTAAAGGGCAACATAAAGCTTAGCCGTTTCAGGCGCTGGGGAGCAGGGAAAAAACCTTTCCAACAGCCTGCCAGGATAAAAAAACGGGAGCTACCCCAACAGGGGCTAGATGCCTGGTCAACCGACACCCAGCCCCTGCCCAACATCCCTTAGACGCAGCCTACTCCCCATCGAGGCCATGAATCGGCTTGACGGTTCCCCACCCCTTGCAGCCGGGGCACTGCCAGTGGAGGGCCTTGGCGGTGAAACCACAGTTGTGGCACTGGTAGCCGGGCTTCCCTTCCAGCAGTCCGTTAGTGATCTGGCCGAGCAGTTCGAGATGGCACGATTCGGCCACACCGTTTACCGATTGCAGTTCGATGAGGCGTGCCACGCCACGGGCGGACGGGTGTTGTTGCAGATAGCCCGTCAGGAACTCGATCGCCGGCTCCCGGCCCTCCTCGTCCCGGATCAGCTCCGAGAGCATGATGGCCGGGGTGCTCCCGTCCCCCGCCTCCGCCAACCGGGCCAGGAATACCTTCAATTCATCGTTCCTGCCCAGTTTGCAGTAGGCGTGGCGTAGCGGACCCAGTGCTTCGACCATGTAGCCCGGATCCTGTTGTTCGATGCGACGCAGCGCCTTGACCGCGGCCTTGTAGGACCCCGTTTCGACGTACAGTTCGCCTTCAAAGAGGCTGGCGCGGGCACAGTTCCGATCCTCCGAGAGCGCCTGCTTGAGCCACTTGAGCGCCTGACCGACATCCTCCTCCTTCAGCGCGGCTTCGGCCATTTCGCAGTAGAAGTGGGCAACAATTGGGCGTAGATCGCCTTTTCCGATCGCTTCCAGGCGGTTGGCCACCTCGACCGCCCTGGTCCACTCCCGCTCCTGCTGGTAGATATCCAGCAACTGGCGTAGCGCCGGCTTCATGTACGTGCTGTCCCCAACCAGTTCCGAGAACAGGGCCTCCGCCCGGTCGAGCAGTCCGGCACGCATGTAGTCGAGCCCAAGTTCGAAGAGCGCCTGTTCACGCTGGTGCTGGGTCAGGGTCGGCCGGGCGATCAGGTTCTGGTGGATGCGGATCGCGCGATCCACCTCGCCGCGGCGCCGGAACAGATTACCCAGGGCGAAGTGAGTCTCCACCGTATCGCTGTCCACCTCCAGCATCTGGACGAAGACCTCGATGGCCTTGTCCGGCTGCTCGTTCAGCAGGTAGTTAAGGCCACGGTAGTACTCCGCCGAGAAGTCGGGGCATTTCTCCCTCTCTTTCGGCGCGCCACGGCGCCCGATAAGCCAACCCGAGAGGGCAGCCACCGGAAGCAGCAGGAAGAGGAGTTCCAATCCCATGGATCAATCGGTGATGGGTATTCGCCGGAGGTTTTTGATTTCCTCCTCGCAAACGGAGAGCTTGCGCTTGAGCCTGCGGCTCTCGCGCCGATGTGAGAACACCAGCCCCAGGCTTGCCACCACTCCGAGTAGCGCACCGAAGGCCATGGATGCGACGACAATCAGGGAGACGGGGCCCTGGGTGGTACCGAAGTAGTAGTTCAGCGCCACCCGCTCGGCGTTCAGGAGCGCGAAGCTGAGCCCGATGGCGAGCAGCGTCAGGAAGAAGATGAGATGTAGTATCCGTCGCATCGGGCCACCTGGAAATTACGCAAGAAACGAGGTGCGTTCAGGTGGGCAGAATACGGTGGCGGGGGCGTGATGTACAGGAGGGTTCCTGCATCACCGTAGTGATCAATCGGCGTGAATGGGGGTTTCCGAAGCGGACTCGTTGACCCGCTCACGCAGCTCCTTGCCAGGCTTGAAGTGGGGCACGTGCTTGGCCCCGAGGGAGACCGGTTCACCGGTTTTCGGGTTGCGGCCCATACGGGGGGGACGGTAGTGGAGACAGAAGCTGCCGAAGCTGCGGATCTCGATGCGATCCCCGCTGGCCAGGGTCTGGGCCATCTGTTCCAGCATGGTCTTGACCGCCAGTTCAACATCCCTGTATGCGAGTTGGGGCTGCTTGCGCGACAGGATGTCAATGAGTTCGGATTTCGTCATATTTTCCGGATCCCGATGAGAAGTGGGAGGCCGCCGGGCGGCGGCCTCCGACCTCACTGAATCACCTTCTCTGCCATTGCGAGGAGCCTCGCGACGAAGCAATCTCTTGCCACCCAAATTGCTTCGCCTTCGGCCCGCAATGACAATGCCACCAAGTCTCGAGACTTAGTCGTTCTTGCTTTCCATCTGTTCCTTGATCAGGTCGCCGAGCGTCGGGTTGGTGATCCCGGTGCTGCGCGTGTAGTCCTGAATGGCTTCGGCCTCTTCCTCGGTATCCTTGGCCTTGATGGAGAGATTGATCGAATGGTTCTTGCGATCGACGCCGATGAACTTGGCCTCAACCTCGTCACCAACATTCAACACGCTACGCGCATCCTCGATGCGATCCCGCGCCAGTTCGGAGGCACGGAGATACCCCTCCACATCGTCGGTGAGCTGGATGATGGCGCCCTTGGCGTCGACTTCCTTGACGGTGCCCTTGACGATGGTGCCGCGCTTGTTTTCACCAATGAAGGTGGAGAACGGGTCCTTCTCCATCTGCTTGATGCCGAGGGAGATGCGCTCGCGCTCGGGATCGATGGCCAGGATAACCGCCTCGACCTCCTCGCCCTTCTTGTAGTTGCGCACCGCCTCCTCACCCGGAACATTCCAGGAGATGTCGGAGAGGTGAACCAGTCCGTCGATGCCGCCGTCCAGACCGATGAAGATGCCGAAGTCGGTGATGGACTTGATCTTGCCGGCAACCTTGTCGTTCTTGTTGTGGGTGGACGCAAACTCCTCCCACGGGTTCATCTGGCACTGCTTCATGCCGAGGGAGATACGGCGGCGCTCCTCGTCGATGTCGAGCACCATGACCTGGACCTCGTCGCCCATCTGCACCACCTTGGAGGGGTGGATGTTCTTGTTGGTCCAGTCCATTTCGGAGACGTGCACCAGACCCTCGACACCCTCCTCCAGCTCCACGAAGGCGCCGTAGTCGGTCAGGTTGGTCACCTTGCCGAACAGACGGGTGTGCTCCGGGTAACGGCGGGTGATGTCTTCCCACGGATCGGCGCCGAGCTGCTTCAGGCCGAGGGAGACGCGGGTCCGCTCGCGGTCGAACTTGAGTACCTTGACGTCGATTTCGTCGCCGACGTTCACCACCTCGGACGGGTGCTTGACACGCTTCCAGGCCATGTCGGTGATGTGCAGCAGGCCGTCGATACCGCCCAGGTCCACAAAGGCACCATAGTCGGTCAGGTTCTTGACGATACCCTTGACCACCTGGCCTTCCTGCAGATTCTTGAGCAGTTCGTCGCGCTCTTCGCTGGTCTCTGCCTCGACCACGGCACGGCGGGAAACCACCACGTTGTTGCGCTTGCGATCCAGCTTGATCAGTTTGAATTCGAGATCCTTGCCTTCCAGGTAGCTGGGATCGCGCACCGGGCGCACATCCACCAGCGAGCCAGGCAGGAACGCACGAATATCCTGGAGTTCGACCGTGAAGCCGCCCTTGACCTTATCGACGATGCGGCCGACGACCGTATCACCCTTGTCGTAGGCTTTCTCCAGACGGATCCAGGTCTCGGCCCGCTTGGCCTTCTCACGGGAAAGCCGGGTGGTACCGAAACCATCCTCGACCATCTCCAGCGCGACATCGACTTCGTCGCCGACCTGAACCTCGACCTCACCATCCTCGTTGAGGAACTGCCAGGTGGGGATCAGTCCTTCGGACTTGAGCCCGGCATTGACCACGACCACTTCCGAACCGATCTCCAGCACCTTGCCGGTGACGATGGAACCGGGACGCATCTCGGTCTTGGCCAGACTCTCTTCAAACAGATCTGCAAAGCTTTCGCTCATTCCTTAACCCTTGCCGTTCACCGAACGGCGGAAAAGTGCGCTGCAACAACGCGAGGTTGATGAATTAAAAGACCCTGCCACTTGCAGGATCACCTTTTTTCCCGGCAGGCCGGGCTTACAACAGACCCCTGCACGCCTCCAATGCCCTGGTGAAGACCTCGTCAATGGAAAGTTCGGAGGTATCGATCACCACTGCGTCTTCGGCCGGCCTCAGGGGCGAACTGCTACGGCCACGATCGCGGGCGTCACGCGCTTCGATCTCGGCCAAAAGGGCGGATAGGCTAACATCCAACCCCTTTTCCTTCAACTGCTTATAGCGCCGTCCGGCGCGAATTTCCGCGCTGGCGGTGAGGAAGAGCTTAACCTTCGCATCGGGGAACACCACCGTGCCCATATCCCGACCGTCAGCGACCAGTCCCGGCGGCTGTCGAAAGGCACGCTGGCGTTCGAGCAGCGCCTGGCGCACCGCCGTATGGGCGGCCACCCGGGAGGCATTTCCACCCGCTGTTTCAGTTCGGATTTCCGCCGTAACCTCCTGACCATCCAGCATAACTGCCGGTTCACCCCGCCCGCGGGGGATAAACTCGACCGCCAGTTCGCGGGCCAGTTCGGCCACTTCAGGCTCCGCTTCCAGCGCCACGCTGTGCCGAATCGCCGCCAGGGCAACAAGGCGGTAGAGGGCGCCGCTGTCGAGAAAATGCCAGCCCAGCCGTTGGGTCAATAATAGACTGACGGTCCCCTTCCCCACCCCGCTGGGACCGTCGACCGTAACAACCGGCACCGTCATGCGGCAGCCACCCCGGCCAGCTCCTGCTCAATGCGCGCAATGGCTTCGAGCGGGTCGGGGGCGCCGGTTATGGGCCGGCCGATCACCAGGAGGTCCGCCCCGTCCCGCACCGCATCCGCCGGCGTGGTGATGCGGGTCTGATCGCCCTTTGCCGCCCAGGCCGGTCGGATTCCCGGGGTAACCAGCTTGAACTGTCCGCCGAGGTCGGCGCGCAGAACAGCCGCCTCACGGGCAGAACAGACCACGCCGTCCAGACCATTCTCCCGCGCCAGTGCTGCCAGCCGGCGCACATTCTGCTCCGGCGAACCGGACAGACCAACCGCCGCCAGTTCTTCGTCGCCCATGCTGGTCAGCACGGTTACTCCAATCAGCAGTGGACGATGTTCCCGGGCGGCAAGCGCCTCGCCCGCCGCCGCCAGCATGCGGGGCCCGCCCAGGCAGTGGACATTCATCATCCAGACGCCGAGGTCGGCTGCCGCCTCGCAGGCCCGGGCCACCGTGTTGGGAATATCGTGAAACTTGAGGTCGAGAAAGACATCGAAGCCCCGCTCGACCAGCGCCTCGACCAGCGCAGGACCGGTGCGTGTGAACAGCTCCTTGCCCACCTTCAGCCGGCAGCGGTTCGGGTCGAGGCGATCAACCAGCGCCTCCGCCTCGGCCCGGCCGGGGTAGTCCAGCGCGACGATAATCGGTTTGTCCATAATTCACCCCCAATGTAGGGCGGATTAGGCGAAGCCGTAATCCGCCAGGCAGTTTATTTCCGACCCAACCGGCGGATTACGGCTTCGCCTAATCCCTACATCTCTGTCAGATTGAGGCCGGCCGTACGGGCAAGCTGCACGAAACCCGGGAACGAGGTGTTCACGTTGGCGCAGTCGTGAATGGTGACGGGACCGGAGGCGCGCAGCGCCGCCACCGCGAAGGACATGGCGATGCGGTGATCGCCGTGACTTTCCACCGTACCGCCGCCGAGCCGCCCGCCGCGAATCACCATGCCGTCGGGGGTCGGCCGGGCGTCGATACCGAGGGCGTTCAGGCCGTCCGCCATCACCTGAATGCGGTCGCTCTCCTTGACCCGCAACTCTTCGGCACCGGTCAGGACCGTCTCGCCCTGGGCGCAGGCGGCGGCGACAAAAATCGCCGGGAATTCGTCGATGGCGAGCGGGACCAGCGCTTCGGGGATTGCAATGCCGCGCAGCACCGAACCGCAGATGCGGATATCGGCGACCGGCTCACCGCCGACCTCACGTTCATTCTCCAGCGTGATGGTTGCACCCATCAGGCGGAGGATGTCGATCACCCCGGTGCGGGTCGGGTTCACCCCTACATGCTCCAGAACCACCTCCGAACCGGGGGCGATCGCCGCGCCGACCATGAAAAACGCGGCTGATGAGATATCCGCCGGCACGTCGATGCGGGTGGCGGTGAGCCGACCATCCCCTTCGAGGCAAACAGTTCCGTCCCGGCGCTCCACGGTGTAACCGAAACCGGTCAGCATCCGCTCGGTGTGGTCGCGGGTTGGGGCCGGTTCCGTGACGCAGGTGCGCCCCTTGGCATAGAGCCCCGCCAGCAGCAGGCAAGACTTTACCTGGGCGCTGGCCACCGGCATCTGGTAATCGATTGCGCGCAGCTCGCGGCCGCCCAGTACCCGCAACGGAGGCGTGCCGCCGCTGCTGGTTTCAATTTCGGCCCCCATCAGGGCCAGCGGCTCGGTCACCCGGCGCATCGGCCGTTTGGAAAGTGAAGCATCGCCGGTCATCACCGCATCGAATGACTGCCCGGCCATCAGGCCGGACAGCAGGCGCATGGAGGTACCAGAGTTTCCGAGGTAGAGTTCCCTGTCCGGCGCCTTGAGGCCATGTAGTCCGACCCCGTCGATGGTGACCCTGCCCGCATGGGGACCCTCGATGGCCACCCCCATCGCCCGGAAGGCGTTCAGGGTGGCGAGGTTGTCCTCCCCCTCGAGAAAGCCGGTCACTTCGGTGCGGCCTTCGGCGATGGAGCCGAGCATCACCGAACGGTGGGAGATCGACTTGTCGCCCGGCACACGAATGCGGCCGTGGAGTTCACCGCCGGGTTGGAGAAGATAGGTGGTTGCTGGTTGCTGGTTGTTGGTCACGGGTCTGGGTCGGTGGTCGGTGGTCGGTGGTACGGAACCGTAGCTGCGGCGCGATAGGACTGCGCCCTACGAGCTCACCCTACATCTATTCACAAAACCGGTCGCGGGCCGCCTTGGCGCGGGAAAAGAGCGCAAGGATACGCTCGCTGTCCCCTTTTTCAATCGCCTCCACCAGGCCGTCCAGGTTCTTCCTGAAATGGGCCACCACAGTAAGCAGAGCGTCCCGGTTGGCGAGGGAGATGTCGTGCCACATATGCGGATCGCTGGAGGCGATGCGGGTGAAGTCCCGGAAACCCCCGGCCGCATAACGGAACACCTCCGCCTTTTCATCCAGCGCGGCCAGCGAATCGACCAGCGTGTAGGCGAGCAGATGCGGCAGATGACTGGTTGCCGCGAGCACCTCGTCATGGTGTTCGACCCCCATCTCTTCCACGACCGCGCCGGCCGCCCTCCACATGGCGGCAACCTTCTCGACCGCCGCGCGATCGCTCTCCGGCAAAGGGGTCAGGATCACACGACGTCCCTGGTAGAGTTCCGGAAAAGAGGCATCGACTCCGTTGCGCTCGGTCCCGGCAATGGGATGGCCCGGCACGAAGTTCGGCGGCACGGTACCGAACACCCGCCGGGCCGCAGCGATAACCGAGCCTTTGGTGCTGCCGGCATCCGTAAGAACCGTTTCGGGAGACAGATGAGCCGCGATCAGCTCGAAGACTCCGGCCATCGCACCCACGGGCACGGCGAGCACCACCACATCGGCGCCCTCCACTGCGCGGGCGGGGTCGATCTCCGCGCGGTCGATGACCCCCAGTTCCCGAGCCCGTTCGAGTTGGCCCGCATCGCGGCCACACCCGACGATCTCACCACAGACATTCGCTGCGCGCAGCGCGCGCGCCAGCGACCCGCCGATGAGGCCGACACCGATGATGCAGAGTCTGTCGATCATTCCGGTCATTCGAATCTGCTGACTCCGGGCCTTTGTCGTTGCCGGAACACTTCCTTAACGTCGTACGGCGCCCACCTGACAGCACGGTAGGCTCGCCGCGTAGGGCGGATTAGCGTCAGCGTAATCCGCCGCAACGGCTAGATATCGCGGCCAATGGCGCGGGCAACCGCGCCCAACTCATCCATCAGCGTCTTGAGCTCCTCCGGACTGATCGCCTGATCCGCATCGCACCAGGCATCGCAAGGCTTCGGATGCATCTCCACCAGCAGGCCGTCGGCACCGACCGCCACCGCCGCGCGCGACAGTGCGGAGACCATCCACGCCTTGCCGCCGGCATGGCTCGGGTCGATGATGACCGGCAGATGGGTCTCCTTCTTCAGCACCGGCACTGCCGTTACGTCCAACACATTGCGGTAGGCGGTCTCGAAAGTGCGGATGCCGCGCTCACAGAAGATGATGTTGTGGTTGCCGCCGGCTGCGATGTACTCCGCCGACATCAGCCACTCCTTGATGGTCGCCGACATCCCGCGCTTGAGGATAATGGGGGTCTGGATGCGCCCTACCTCCTTCAGCAGATCGAAATTCTGCATGTTGCGGGTGCCGATCTGAATGGCATCGACGCCGTACTCCAGGAAGGCGTCGAGCGTACGCACATCCATCAGTTCGGTGACGATGGGCAGCTTCTGCTTGTCGGCGGCTGTGCGGAACATCTCCAGGCCTTCGATGCCCGCGCCCTGGAAGGTATAGGGGCTGGTGCGCGGCTTGAACGCACCGCCGCGCATCAGCCGGCAACCGGCCGCGGCTACGCCCGCTGCCGCCTCGTCCATCTGCGGTTGGGTTTCCACTGAACAGGGGCCGGCGATAATCTGCACCGTCTTCCCGCCCAGCTTCACGCCGCCGATGTCGATGACGGTGTCTTCCTTGTGATAGGAGCGGGCGACAATCTTGTACGGCTTCATTACCCGGATGACGTTCTCCACCCCTTGCAGGGACTGGAGAACCTCCTTGTCCGCCTTGGTCTCGTCGCCGATGGCGCCGATGACGGTACGCTCGACACCACGGGAGACATTGCTGTCCAGTCCCATGGCGCGAAGCCGATCGACAACACCACCGATCTGCTGGTCGGTGACGTCGTTGCTCATGATGATGATCATTGCTCTACGCTCGCTCTAATAAGAAATTCGGTTAATCCGTGCACTGTAGGAGCCCGGCCCTCCGGGCGAACAGCGGCGTAGCCGCTTCGAGACCGGACGCTCCGCCACGCCCCCATTCGCCCGCGGGGGCGGGCTCCTACGAATGGCGTCTAACGTCTAAAGGCTCCAGTAGGCGATATTCGCCGGCAGGGTGGCCGGGTCGATGGCGGATTTTACATCCACAACGATACCGTCCGGGAGCAGCAGTTCCGCGATACCCGGCCCCACACGGTTCCCGTACTCTACATGGGGTACCGCCACAATGACGGCGTGCAGATCCGCAAACTGGTCGAGGTCGGTCAGTTTAATGCCGTACTCGTCCATCGCCTCCTCCGCATCGGCCATCGCATCGTGCACCAGCGGCTCGATCCCGAACTGGCGCAACTCGGTCAGGATATCGGGTACGCGGCTGTTCCGCAGGTCCGGCACATTCTCCTTGAAGGTGAGCCCCAGCACGCCGACTCGCGCGCTCTTCACCGGGAAGTCCCGATCGATGAGCAGCTTCACCACTCTCTGTGCCACATAGCTACCCATGCCGTCGTTAATACGGCGACCTGCCAGGATCACCTGGGGATAGTACCCCGCCGCCTTGGCCTTGGTGGTCAGATAGTAGGGATCGACCCCGATGCAGTGTCCGCCGACCAGGCCGGGGGTAAAGGGCAGGAAGTTCCATTTGGTGCCGGCGGCGGCCAGCACATCCCTGGTGCGGATACCGAGCCGGTCGAAGATGAGCGCCAGTTCGTTCATCAACGCGATGTTCAGGTCACGCTGGGTGTTCTCGATCACTTTCGCCGCTTCCGCCACCTTGATGGTGGGCGCCCGGTGGATGCCGGCTTCGATAATGCGGCCATAAGCCTCAGCCACTCGCTCCAGTGTCTGTTCATCCTCCCCCGAGACCACCTTCACGATGCGGGTCAGGGTGTGCTCCTTGTCGCCGGGATTGATCCGCTCCGGCGAGTAACCGAGCTTGAAATCCCGGCCCTGCTCCAATCCCGACACCCGCTCCAATTCCGGACCGCAGATCTCCTCGGTGACACCCGGATAGACCGTTGATTCAAACACCACCACGGCACCCGGTTTCATCACCTTGCCGACCGTCCGGCAGGCGCTCACCACCGGGGTGAGATCCGGCTGGCGGTTCTCATTGATCGGCGTCGGCACCGTCACCACAAAAAAGGTGGCATCGGCCATCCGCCCGGCGTCGGTGGTCAGTTCAATGGAAGAGGCCGCGAGCTCCCCATCCTCCACCTCGCGGGTGGAGTCGTGGCCGCGCTTCAGTTCCGCCACCCGCCGCTCGCTGATATCGAAACCGATGGTGCCGGGGTAGACACGGGCGAACGCCAATGCGACCGGCAGGCCCACATAGCCCAACCCCACCACTGCAATCTGTTCCAATGGACTATTCATGCACCCCAAGCACCTTTTCCAGGCTATCCAGGAACCGTCTGTTCTCAGATTCCCGGCCGACGGTCACTCGCAGGTGATTCGGCATACCGTAGTTGGCAACCGGCCGGACGATCACCCCTTCCCGCAGCAGCGCCTCATAGACCGGCAGCGCCGGACACTTGATATCCACACTGATGAAATTGCCCACCGACGGAATCCACTCCAACCCGAGCGCGGTAAACCGTTCGGTGAGCAGCCGCATGCCCGCGGCGTTGGTCTCCAGTGTGCGGGACAGATGCCGTTCGTCCTCGAGCGCCGCAGTGGCAGCGACCAGGGCGAGCGAATTCACATTGAACGGTGGACGCACCCTGTTCATCAGGTCGGCCACCTGCGGGTGCGAGATGGAGTAGCCGACCCGCAGCCCCGCCAACCCGTAGCACTTGGAGAAGGTACGGGTGACCACCAGATTGGGATAGCGCTTCACCCAGCGTACGGTATCGGGGTAGTCGGTAGCGCCGAGCCCCGGGTGCGCCGCGTACTCGAAGTATGCCTCGTCCACCACCACCAGAACGTGGTCCGGCAGGCCGGCGACGAACGCCTCCAGCGCTTCCGCACCGAGCCAGGTGCCGGTGGGGTTGTTCGGATTGGCAATAAAGATAATCCGGGTGCGTTCGGTCACCGCCTGACGCAGTGCGTCGAGATCGTTGCCCCACGCCCGTGCGGGGACCACAACCGCCTTGGCGCCTGCCGCCTGGGTCAGGATCGGGTAGACGGCAAATGAATGCTGCGAAAAGACGATCTCGTCGCCCGGTACCACGAAGGCACGGACCACGAACTCAAGTACATCACTGGAGCCGTTGCCCAGCGTGATTCCGTCCATGTCGATATCAAGACGCTCGGAGAGCTGCCGCTTCAGAGCGAAACCGTTGCCGTCCGGATAGAGCCATACATCCCTGGCTGCCCGGCTCATCGCCTCCAGTGCCAGCGGACTTGGGCCGAGGGGGTTTTCGTTGGAGGCGAGCTTGACTGCGTTGCGTATCCCCAGTTCGCGTTCAAGCTCCTCAATCGGCTTGCCCGGCTGATACGGATGCAGGCCCCGGACACCCGGAGCGGCCAGTTCGACGAAGTTGGTCATTAGAGTACGGCCTTGGGATAGGAGCCCAGTACCTTGAACAGGGAGGCTTCCGCTTCGAGTTCGGCCAGCGCGGCCCGCACCTTCTCGTCATGCAGGTGGCCTTCGAAGTCGACGAAAAAGACATATTCCCACATCGCCTGCCGCGACGGCCGGGACTCGATACGCGTCATGGAAAGGCCGTTGCGCGCCATCGGCTCCAGCAGATGGAACAGTGCACCCGGCTTGTTCTTTGCCGAAAAGAGCAGCGAACTCTTGTCGTTTCCGCTTGGCGGCACGCTCTCCCGTCCGAGCACCAGGAAGCGGGTGGTGTTGTTCGGGTGATCCTCGATCTTGCTGGCCAAAATGGAGAGGCCGTACAGCTCGGCGGCAGTCTCGCCCGCAATGGCGGCGGCATCGATCTGCTCCGCTGCGCGCCGTGCCGCCTCGGCGTTGCTGCTCACCTCGATGCGCTCGATGCCAGGCAGGTGGCGGTCCAGCCACTCGCGACACTGGGCGAAGGACTGGGCGTGTGAATAGACACGCCGAATCTTCTCGGGCGAGTCCATTTTACCCATCAGGTGGTGGTGAATACGAACCTCCACCTCCCCACAAATCTTGAGGGGTGAGTTGATCAGGGTATCGAGTGTGTGACTGACAATGCCGCCGGTGGAGTTCTCGACCGGCACCACGCCGTAGTCGGCATTGCCTGACTCCACCTCACGAAACACCTCGTCGATGGCAGGAATCGCTACCGTGGTGACCGAATGACCGAAGTGTTTGAGTGCCGCGGTCTGGGTAAAGGTACCCTCCGGGCCGAGAAAGGCGATCCGCATCGGCTGTTCAAGTGCCAGACAGGCGGACATGATCTCGCGGAACAGCCGCGCCATCTCCTCGGCACTCAGCGGCCCGGTATCGCGCGCCTTCACCGCCCGCAACACCTGCGACTCCCGCTCGGGGCGATAGAAGGTGGGTTCGCCCCCTTCGCGCCGCTTGGTTTCCGCCACCTGTTGCGCGAGTTGCGCACGTTCCACAATCAGCGCCTGGACCTGTGCATCCAGTTCGTCGATCCGCTCACGGATGGCCTCAAGTTCGCTCATTAGCTGGTCGGTGGTCGTTCAGTTATTCGTAGGATGGGTTGAGCACAGCGATACCCATCGCGGCATCAACAGGAACCCATCCGCATGGGTATCGCTGCGCTCAACCCATCCTGCATATTCACGGGATCAAGCGTACAGAGAGTACACCCTCGATCGACGCCAGTTCCGTCAGCACCGATTCCGGCACGGCCTTGTCCACATCCACCACGGTATAGGCGATGTCGCCCCGTGAGCGGTTGGTCATGTCGATGATGTTGAGCCCGGCGTTCGCCAGATCCGTCGATATCTGTCCCAGCATGTTGGGTACATTCGAGTTGACCACGGCCAGGCGGTATCCCTCCACACGCGGCATCTGCACCTCGGGGAAGTTGACCGAGTTGTGAACAGTGCCGTTCTCCAGATACTCCCGCACCTGATCGGCCACCATGATGGCGCAGTTGTCTTCCGCTTCGCGGGTGGATGCACCGAGATGCGGAAGCGTAATCACCCGCTCGTGCTGCTTGAGCAGGTTGGACGGGAAATCGCAGACGTAGCCGTAGACCTTGCCCGACTTGATCGCCGCCGACACCGCTTCATCGTCGATAATCCCGTTACGGGCAAAGTTGAGAATAACGACGTTGTCCTTCATGTTGCGCAACCGCTCGGCATTGAGCATGGCGCGGGTGGCATCGATGAGTGGCACGTGGAAGGTGATGAAATCCACCTGCGGCACCATTTCGTCGAAGGTGGCTGCCTTCCGCACGTCGGAGGAGAGCTGCCAGGCACCTTCCACCGTGATACCCGGGTCGAAACCAACCACTTTCATGCCAAGCGCAAGGGCAGCATTGGCCACTTCGCGTCCAATGGCGCCGAGACCAACCACACCGAGCGTGCGGCCGGGCAGTTCGAAACCGGCGTAGTTCTTTTTGCCCGCCTCGGTCTGCTTGTTAATCTCCGCATCGTCCCCTTGCAGGTTGCGGGCGAAGTCCCAGGACGGACAGATGTTGCGGCAGGCGATCAGCATGGCGGCGATCACCAACTCCTTGACCGCGTTGGCGTTGGCTCCCGGCGCATTGAAGACCGGAATGCCGCGCTCGCTCATCTTGTCCACGGGGATGTTGTTCACACCGGCCCCGGCACGCCCGACCGCTTTCAGCGTCTCGGGGATCGCCAAGTCATGCATGTTGAATGAACGCAGCAGGATCGCATCCGGATGCTGGATCTCTGAAGCGATCTCATAGCTATCCCGTGGCAGCCGCTCCAGTCCCGCGACTGAGATGTTGTTCAACGTCAGAATCTTGTGCATGACTTCTCCGATTCAGATTCGGAACTCAATCAGTTCACTACAACCCACCCCACATTCGATTAGCCGTGGCGCTTCTCGAAATCGGCCATGAAGGCGACCAGGGCGTCGACCCCCTCCTCCGGCATGGCGTTGTAGATGCTCGCCCGCATGCCGCCGACCGAGCGGTGCCCCTTGAGGGTGGTCAGGCCCTGCTTCTTCGCCTCATCCAGGAAAGTGGCATCGAGCTCGGCATTGGCCAGGGTGAACGGCACGTTCATCACGGAGCGGCAGGCCGTCTCGACAGGATTGGCGTAGAAGTCGGAGCCTTCAATGGCGGCATAGAGCTTGCCCGCTTTGCGCTCGTTGATTTCGGCCATCTTCGCCAGTCCGCCGATGTCATTCTTCAGCCACTCGAACACCAGCCCCGCCAGATACCAACTGTAGGTGGGCGGCGTGTTGTACATGGAGTCGCTGTCCGCGTGGGTCTTGTAGGCAAACATGGCGGGCGTGCCCGGCAGGGTCTCACCGATCAGATCGTCGCGGATGATGACCACCGTCAGACCGGCCGGGCCGATGTTCTTCTGTGCACCGGCGTAGATGACACCGTACCGCGACACATCGATGGGCCGCGAGAGGATGTTGGAGGACATGTCCGCCACCAACGGTACGCTGCCGGTTTCCGGCACGTAAGGGAACTCGACACCGCGGATGGTCTCGTTCGGGGTGTAATGGACGTAGGCCGCATCGGCGGAGAGGTTCAGCTCACCCTGCGCCGGGCAGGTGGTGAAGTTGCCGCCGGAAGTGTCTGCCGCCAGATTGACCGTGCCGTAGCGCTTGCCCTCGGCAATCGCCTTCTTGGACCAGTCACCGGTGTTGATGTAGTCGGCCTGGCCTTTGCTTCCGAGCAGGTTCATCGGCACCATGGCGAACTGGCTGGAGGCACCACCCTGCAAAAACAGCACCTTGTAGTTGGCCGGGACACCGAGCAGTTCGCGCAGGTCCGCCTCCGCCGTTTGGGCGATGGACATGAACTCCTTGCCGCGATGGCTCATCTCCATCACCGACATGCCGCTGCCGTTCCAGTCCAGCATCTCGTCACGCGCCCGCTCGATAACCGCCTGCGGCAGCATTGCCGGACCTGCGCTGAAGTTGTACACCCTAGCCATGTTCATCTCCCGATTCGAAAAGGTTTCTTGGTCCGCAAATTGACGCGAATGGACGCAAACGAAACAAAAGCCGATTCATCACCGTAGGATGCGGTGACGAAAGAACCGCATCGATCGCGGGCCGCCTCGCCGATGCGGTTCGCTGCGCTCACCGGCATCCTACTCTTGCCCACCCTCTTCCTCTTCCTCGTCCTCGTCGGAACCGGTGTCGACAACGGGTTCCATCCCAACCAGTTGCTCGCCCTCGCCAAGGCTGATCAGCTTCACTCCCTGGGTATTGCGGCTCATACGCGACACCTCCTCGGCACGGGTCCGGACCAGGGTGCCGCCGTTGGTGATGAGCATGATCTCCGATTCCTCGCCAACCAGTACGGCACCCACGGCATCGCCGTTGCGCTCGCTGGTCTGGATGGCGATGACACCCTGACCGCCGCGGCCGTAGGTCGGATATTCGTCGATGGCGGTGCGCTTTCCAAAGCCCTTCTCGGTGGCGGTGAGCACATCGCCTTCCGCCGCAACGATGAGGGAAATAATGCTTTGTCCGGCGGGGAGGCGCATACCGCGTACGCCGCGGGAAACCCGGCCCATCGGACGCACCTGGTCCTCACGGAAGCGGATCACCTTGCCGCCGCTCGAGAACAACAGGATCTCGCAGGTGCCGTCGGTGACCGCCACGCCGACCAGCCGATCGCCTTCATTCAGGTCGAGGCCGATGATGCCGGTGGAACGGGGACGCGAGAAATCCCTGAGGGGTGTCTTCTTGACCGTGCCGCCGGCAGTGGCCATGAAGATGTACTTGTCCTCTTCATACTCCCGCACCGGCAGAATCGCCGTGACCCGTTCGTCCTCCTCCAGCGGCAGCAGGTTCACCAGCGGCTTGCCGCGCGCGGCGCGCCCTGCCTGCGGGAGTTCGTAGACCTTGAGCCAGTAGACCCGGCCCCGGCTGGAGAAGCAGAGAATGGTGTCGTGGGTGCTGGCAACGAACAGCTTGTCGATGAAGTCCTCCTCCTTCATCGCCGTTGCCGACTTGCCGCGCCCGCCGCGCCGCTGGGCACGATAGTCACTGAGCGGCTGCGCCTTGGCATACCCCGCATGGGAGAGCGTGACCACCACGTCCTCTTCGCTGATCAGGTCCTCCAGGGTGAGGTCGAGTTTGGTGGTCAGGATCTCCGTGCGGCGCTCGTCACCGTACTGGTCACGAATGGCGACCAACTCGTCCCGAATCACCTCCAGCAGGCGTGTCTGGCTGGTGAGGATGTCGATCAGCCCCTTGATGGTTTCCAGCAGTTCACGGTACTCGGCCAGGATCTTCTCCTGCTCCAGACCGGTGAGCCGGTGCAGGCGCAGATCCAGGATGGCCTGGGCCTGGGTCTCCGAGAGCTGGTAACCCGCTTCGGAAAGGCCGAACTCCTTGCCCAGTCCGTCGGGGCGGGAGGCTTCGGCACCGGCGCGCCCGAGCATATCGATTACCACACCGGGTGCCCACCGGCGTGCAACCAGTTGCTCCTTGGCATCTGCCGGGCTCGATGCGGCGCGAATCAGTTCGATGATGGGATCGATGTTGGCCAGGGCAACCGCCAACCCCTCCAACACATGGGCACGTTCACGCGCCTTGCGCAGTTCGTAGACGGTGCGCCGGGTCACCACTTCCTTGCGGTGGCGAATGAAGGACTCCAGCGCCTGCTTGAGGGTGAGCAGCCGCGGCTGTCCGTCCACCAGCGCCACCATGTTGATGCCGAACACTGTCTGCATCTGGGTTTGCTGGTAGAGGTTGTTCAGGACGACCTCGGGCACCTCGCCGCGGCGCAACTCCACCACCATGCGCATGCCGTCCTTGTCGGACTCGTCGCGCAGTTCGGTGATGCCGTCGATCTTCTTCTCCTTGACCAGTTCGGCGATCTTCTCCAGCAGCCGCGCCTTGTTGACCTGGTACGGAAGTTCGTTCACCACGATGCGCTGCCGGCCGCGCTCCTCATCGGTTTCAATCTCGGCACGGGCACGGACGTAGATACGGCCCCGACCGGTGGCATAGGCCTCGCGGATGCCGGCGGCGCCGTTGATGATGCCTGCGGTGGGGAAATCCGGTCCGGGGAGGTGCTGCATCAGCCCGCCGATGTCGATCGCCGGGTTCTCCAGCAGCGCCAGGCAGGCGTTGGTGACCTCGACCAGATTATGGGGTGGGATGTTGGTGGCCATGCCCACGGCGATACCGGCCGAGCCGTTGATCAGCAGGTTGGGCAGCCGCGCCGGCAGGACCTCCGGTTCCCGCTCGGAACCGTCGTAGTTGTCGACGAAATCGACCGTCTCCTTGTCGATGTCCGCGAGCAACTCGTGGGCAATGCGCGCCATGCGCACCTCGGTGTAACGCATGGCGGCGGCCGAGTCGCCGTCCACAGAACCGAAGTTGCCCTGCCCGTCCACCAGCATGTAGCGCAGCGAGAAGGGCTGCGCCATGCGCACGATGGTGTCGTAGACCGCGGTGTCGCCGTGGGGATGGTACTTACCGATGACGTCACCGACCACGCGTGCCGACTTCTTGTAGGCCTTGTTCCAGTCGTTGCCCAGTTCCCGCATGGCGAACAGGACACGCCGGTGGACCGGCTTGAGACCGTCCCGCACGTCCGGAAGGGCCCGTCCTACGATCACGCTCATGGCGTAATCGAGGTAGGACTGCTTCATCTCCTCCTCGATGTTGACCGGGAGGACCTCTTTCGCGAACTCAGCCATCGGGAATCCGTAGTCCTTTCAAAGTCTTGCCGACCGCTCGGAGGGCGGCCCGAAAGCGCTCGATTTTATCACACTATTGGCCCGGGGTCGCTTGGTATGGAGGGGGCGGGGGGCGGGAGTTGCTCGGGATTGTCTCGCTGTCACGCAGGGCGCAATCCTATTGCGCCGGGCGAGCGGAACGGCAGCACGGCGCAATAGGATTGCACCCTACCTTTACTGGTCACTGGTCACTAGTCGGTGGTCGGCAGGGTAGTCCTGGCCCCTGGCCCCTGGCCCCTGGCCCCTAGCCCCTACTAGCCCCTAACCCCCCATCATCTCCACCATCTTCTCCCGGGTCGGGTTCCGCACCACCCCCTTCTCCGTGACAATGGCATCGATCAGTTCCGCCGGGGTGACGTCAAAAGCGGGGTTCCACGCCTCGGCCCCCTCGGGCGCGATCCGCTGACCACGCACGGTCAGCACCTCATCGGCCCCGCGATTCTCGATGGGGATGCCGGAGCCGTCCGGCAGAGACATGTCGACCGTCGAGGTGGGCGCCACCACCATGAACTTCACCCCGTGGTGACGGGCGGCCACGGCGGCGCTGTAGGTGCCGATCTTGTTGGCCACGTCACCGTTGGCGGCAATACGGTCGGAACCGACGACAACCCAGGTCACCCTCCCCTGGCGCATCAGGTGGGCGGCGGCACCGTCCGCCAGCAGGGTGACCGGAATGCGGTCCTGCACCAGTTCCCAGGCGGTCAGTCGAGCGCCCTGGAGCCAGGGGCGGGTCTCATCCGCATAGACGCGCTCGATGCGTCCCTGGGCGTAGGCGCTGCGAATCACCCCCAGGGCGGTGCCATAGCCGCCGGTCGCCAATGAGCCGGTGTTGCAGTGGGTGAGCACACCCTGCCCCTGCCCTTCGATCAAGGCCGCACCCAGTTCCCCCATCCGGTGGTTGGCGGCGATATCCTCTTCGTGGATAGCGACCGCCTCCGCCAGCAGGGCCGGTTCGGGGTCACCGTCGCCCAGCGACTCGATCAACCGCCCCATCCGGTCAAGCGCCCAGAACAGGTTGACCGCGGTCGGGCGGGCCGCGGCCAGCACATCGAGGTCCGCCCGAATGGCCGAACGCCAGCCGGAGGGGCCGGTGGCGAACCGCCCGCGGGCGGCCAGCACCACCCCGTAGGCGGCGGTCACGCCGATGGCGGGGGCGCCCCGCACCACCATGTCGCGAATGGCCGCGGCCACAGCCACCGGCTCATTCAGTTCGAGGTAGTCGCTGCGCTCCGGCAGGATCCGCTGGTCAAGGAGAAAGAGGCGCCCGTCGCGCCACTCAACGGCTCGGATGGTGTCGTGTTGGTTCGTGGTCATTGGTGCCTGTTGCTCCGCGGGTTATTGCGCCGATACCAGCTTACATTCGTGTCCTTCACCACGGCATGCGCCCGGCGCCGTAGGAGCCCGGCCCTCCGGGCGAACAGCGGCGGAGCCGCTTCACCATGCATGCCATATTTAGGTCCGCTTCGCCCGCGGGGCGGGCTCCTACAAGTCCTTTTTCACGTAGCCACCAATTCCCGAACGACGGTGGTGGCGTAGGCACCGGCGGGAAGCCAGAACGCGAGTTCGAGGTGATTCGCCTCGATGCGCCAGGTCAGCTCCTTCGGGATCAGCCTGAGCGGGCGCCGCTCCTGTTTTAGACCCGCCATCTCAAGTCCGGTGCGGAAGAGATCAAAATCGGCCAGTGCCTCCGTCTCCAACGCCAGTGCGGTTCCCCGCGGGACCGGTTCCCCCCGACCCCAGAGCGGCCCGGTCGGATGGAGGTCCCGCTCGGCGAGGCGGCGCCCGATCTCCGCGTCGATGGTCTCAGCAATAAACCAGGCGTGGCGGCCATCCAGATTGAGCGCTTCACCTTCCAGCGCCCGGTCCCAGCTGTTCGCTACAACCCGCTGTGTCAGCACCGCATTGAACAGGTGCGATCGGGCCGCCGACAGGTAAAGCCCCCGCTTGTTGCGGTTGCGCTCGCGCAGCTTGCCGGTGAACAGCGCCTCCGCGCGGACGAGGTTGCCGTCGTCACGGCCGAAGCGCTGCTCGCCGAAGTAGTTCGGTACCCCGCGGCGGCCGATTTCGCCCAATCGCTGTTCGAGGGCGTCAGTGTCACCGGCGAGATTACGGATGACCAGCCGGAAGCGGTTGCCGCTTAGCGCGCCCCGGCGCAGTTTGCGATCGTGGCGTACCCGTTCAATGATGCGCACCGAATCACTCTCCAGTTCCCCCCAGTCGGGCTCCGGCCGGTTGGCCATCCGGACGCTGAACCACTGAGTGGTCACCGCGTGGCGATCCTTCAGACCTGCGTAACTGACGTCCACCGGCGGGACCCCAGTCAGCCGGATCAACTGCTGCGCCACCCAGTCGGTATTGGTCTCACGCTTCCGGATGTGCAGCAGCACGTGCTCCCCCGCACCGGTGAGTTCGAAACCAAGATCCTCGTCGACGACGAAATCCTCCGGGATGGAACGCAGGGTACCGGTGACCGGCGGGTGGCCGTAGGCGTAGGGGAGGTTCATTCGGTTGCTGGTCGGTGGTCGGTGGTCGGTGGTCGGTGGTCGGTGGTCGGTGGTCGGTGGTCGGTGGTCGGTGGTCGGTCAGGGTATTTACCAATCCCCGTAGGGCGCAATCCTATTGCGCCGTGCGGCCGTTCCGCTCAATCGGCGCAATGAGATTGCGCCCTACAGCTGTGTCATTAGAACCACCGCATAGGCGGCGATCCCTTCGCCGCGACCGGCGAATCCCATCCCTTCGGTCGTGGTGGCCTTGATGTTCACCTGCACCGGCTCGGCGTTCAAGTCGGCGGCGAGCCGCTCGCACATTTGGGGGATGTGGGGCGCCAGCTTCGGCGCCTGGGCAACCACGGTGATGTCGGCATTGCCGAGCACCCACCCCTGCTCCTGCAACAGCACCACTGTGCGCCGCAGCAGAATGCGACTGTCGATATCCTTGAACTCGGCGCTGTTGTCGGGGAAGTGGTGGCCGATGTCCCCAAGCCCCGCCGCCCCCAACAGGGCGTCGCACAAGGCGTGGATCAGGACGTCGCCATCCGAATGGGCCGCCAGCCCGAATTCGTGCGGGATCTCCACCCCCCCCAGCACCAGCCGGCGGCCGGGGGCGAAGCGGTGTGCGTCGTAGCCGTGTCCGATTCTCATCATTTGTTTTTCACCGCAAAGGCACAGAGGAAGCCCTTCCCTTCACGTAGGGCGGATTAGCACCAGCGTAATCCGCCGTATTGGCGTCGGTCGATGCTGTGGCATGGCGGATTACGGCTTCGCCTAACAGGATGTTGAAAAAGGGTTTCCTACCCTTTTTCAACACGCCGCGCCCGGTACAGGCCCGTGCGCGTCTACGACGCATCAAACACTTGCGCGTTTGATTCGCGGGCGGGGCATCCGTGCCCCGCTTTAGCAGGCTGTTTTTCAACAGCCTGCTAATCCGCCCTACGCGGGATCCATTTGGTTCTGCTGTGAAAGGTACAGGGCGGCCAGTTCTAGGTCGCCGGGGCGGGTGACCTTGATGTTGTCCGCCCGGCCCTCCACCATCAGCGGGCGAATACCAATCCGCTCCATGGCAGCCGCCTCGTCGGTTACCAGGTCATCCGCGGCGATGGCAGCGTGCAATGCTTCGTGCAATTCGCCATAGCGGAACATCTGCGGGGTGGCCGCGCGCCAGAGACCGCGGCGGTCCACCGTCTCCATGATCAACCCGGTCTCATCGGTGCGCTTGACCGTATCGCTGATGGGCAGCCCAAGCAGCCCCCCGGCCGCTCCGTGCTTCTCCACCTTCTCCAGCAGGCGATCGATATCGTCCGGATGGATGCAGGGCCGTGCCGCATCGTGCACCAGCACCCACTCCCGGGGGTGTGCCTTTTCCTGCAGGGCGTCGAGTGCGGCCAGGACCGAATGGCAGCGCTCGGCGCCACCGATGGCGGTCCACAGGGGACAGGTCGTATCGGGCACGACGGAGGGCCAGTATTCATCCTCTGCCGAGAGGGCAACCACCAGGCCCTGAACTCTATAGTGGTTACCGAGACGCGACAGGGTGTGGGCAATCAGCGGACGGCCCAACAAGGGAAGATACTGCTTGGGCAACTCCCCGCCCATGCGGCGGCCGACGCCGGCAGCCGGGACCACCGCCCAGCAGTTTGGTTGCTCACTCAACGTTCAGGTCCGGCGGGCAGTTCATCCACAATCTGGAAGAAGGTCTCCCCCTCCCGGACCATCCCCAGGTCGCTACGGGCACGCTCCTCGATGGCAGCGAGCCCCTCCTTGAGATCGCGCACCTCTGCCTCGAGGGCGCTGTTGCGCTCTTCGAGTTCACGGTTCTCCTGCCGTTGCACCTCGACCGTCTGCTGCAGTTGCCACACCTTCGCGATACCGCCCTCGCCAAGCCAGAGACGGTACTGAAGCAGCAGCAGAAGCACCAGCAGGATCGCAAACAGCAGTTTCATCCGGTCCGGATCAGCTCAGCCCGAAGGAGGGTTTCACCACAGGGGCAAGGAGGGCACAGAGTAAACCCGATGTAGGGAAACGAAGGCGTCGGGATCGGCCTCCTCTGTGTCCTCTGCGCCTCTGTGGTGAATCATTCAGGGGTCTATCCCTTGAGGTTATAGAACGCCTCGCGGCCGGGGTACTTCGCCTTTTCGCCCAACGACTCCTCGATGCGGATGAGGCGGTTGTACTTGGCCACCCGGTCGGAGCGGGACATGGAGCCGGTCTTGATCTGGCCGGCGCCGGTCGCCACGGCGAGGTCGGCGATGGTGGTGTCCTCGGTCTCGCCGGAGCGGTGGGAGATCACCGCGGTGTAGCCGGCGTTGCGCGCCATCTCGATGGCCGCCAGGGTTTCGGTGAGGGTGCCGATCTGATTCACCTTGATCAGGATGGAGTTGGCGATCCCCTTGTCGATCCCCTCCTTGAGGATGGCGGTGTTGGTGACGAACAGATCGTCGCCCACCAGCTGTACCCGCTTGCCGAGCTTGTCGGTCAGGATCTTCCAGCCATCCCAATCGCTCTCCTCCATACCGTCTTCGATGGAGATGATGGGGTATTTGTCCACCCAGGCGGTCAGATAGTCGGCAAACTCGGCCGAGTTCAACTGCTTGTTCTCGGATCCGAGGATGTATTTGCCGTCCTTGTGGAATTCGCTGCTCGCTGCGTCCAGGGCGATGAAGATATCCTCGCCCGCCTTGTAGCCGGCCTGCTCGATCGCCATCAGGATCACCTCGATGGCCGACTCGTTGGAGGGCAGGTTGGGAGCGAAACCGCCCTCGTCGCCCACCGCGGTGTTCAGTCCCTTGTCGTGCAGCACCTTTTTCAGTGCGTGAAACACCTCAGCGCCGTAGCGCACCGCCTCGGAGAACGAGGGTGCGCCCACCGGCATGATCATGAACTCCTGCAGGTCGACGTTGTTGTCCGCGTGCGCCCCGCCGTTGATGATGTTCATCATCGGCACCGGCATGACGAATTGGCGATCCCTGTTCAGGTAACGGTAAAGGGGCAGTTCCACTGCGGTGGCCACCGCCTTGGCCGCCGCCAGGGAGACCGCCAGAATCGCGTTGGCGCCCAGGCGGGCCTTGTTCGGCGTACCGTCAAGATCGATCAGGATCTGATCCAGCGCGGCCTGGTCGGCCGCGTCCTTCTCCAGTACTGCCTTGCGGATCTCGCCGTTGACGTGATCCACCGCCTTGCGCACACCCTTGCCACCATAACGGCTCTTGTCACCGTCGCGCAGTTCGATCGCCTCACGCGAGCCGGTGGAGGCGCCGGAGGGGACCGCCGCACGGCCAATCGCCCCGGAGGCGAGTACCACGTCCGCCTCGACGGTGGGATTGCCTCGGGAGTCGATGATCTCCCGCGCGCGCACGTCCACGATTTGGGTCTTGTTCAATGCCATGGCTGATTTCCTTAGCTTGCTTATTATTGGTGTAGTCAAATTGTTTGCTGCCGAGAGTGAGCCCCGCCAGCAAATTGTAGGAGCCCGCCCCCGCGGGCGAACAGGTGAACCGTTAAGCCCACCGGTGCCTTGCCAAGACGGCGTGCACGGCGCTTTCAGTAACCGTGTCTGAAGCGGCTTCGCCGCTGTTCGCCCGGAGGGCCGGGCTCCTACCAATGAAAAAGCCTGCCACCGTCAGGTGACAGCCTTATGCGCCATCCGTTTCTGCGAGGCCGTGACGTTTGACCGTCCCGTCCAGCTCCTTGAGTACCTCCAGCAGCGCCTCCAGCCGATCGAGCGGCCAGGAGTTGGGGCCGTCGCTCAGGGCCTGGTCCGGATTCGGGTGGGTCTCCATGAACAGGCCGGCGATACCGCTCGCCACCGCCGCTCGCGCCAGCACCGGCACGAACTCCCGCTGTCCGCCGGAGCGCCCGCCGAGTCCGCCCGGCTGCTGAACCGAATGGGTGGCGTCAAACACCACCGGGCAGCCGGTGTCGCGCATCACCGCAAGGCCGCGCATGTCGGTGACCAAGTTATTGTAACCGAAGGTGAATCCACGCTCGCAGACGAGGATATCCTCATTGCCGGTCGCGCGTGCCTTCTCCACCACGTGGGTCATGTCCCACGGAGCAAGGAACTGCCCCTTCTTGATGTTGACCGGCCGGTTCTGGCGGGCGACCGCCTGGATGAAGTTGGTCTGGCGGCAGAGAAAGGCGGGGGTCTGCAACACGTCCACCACCGAGGCCACCTCGTCCAGCGGCGTGTCCTCATGCACATCGGTCAGCACCGGCACGCCGAGTTGGTTGCGCACCTTCTCCAGGATGCGCAGCCCCTCCTCCATCCCCGGGCCGCGAAAACTGCCCACCGAGGTGCGGTTGGCCTTGTCGAAGGAGGCCTTGAAGATGAACGGGATCCCGAGCCGTCCTGTGATCTCCTGGAGCCGACCGGCGGTCTCCAGCACCAACGCCTCACCCTCGATGACACAGGGGCCGGCAATCAGGAACAGCGGCGCGCCGAGCCCCGCCTCGAAACCGCACAGCTTCATTTACCGGCGGCTCCGTCCTGCTTGCGCCGCGAACGGGCGGCGTTTACGAATCCGGAGAAGAGCGGATGGCCGTCACGCGGAGTGGAGGTGAACTCCGGATGGAACTGGCAGGCGAGGAACCACGGGTGATCCGGTAGTTCGATCACCTCGGCCAGGTCGCCGTCCTCGGAGATGCCGGAGAAGACCAGGCCCGCCTGCTCCAGCTTCTCACGGTAGCCGTTGTTGAATTCATAGCGGTGCCGATGGCGCTCGACGATCGCGTCCTTGCCGTAGATGGCCTGGATCCGGCTCCCGGGGGCCAGATGGCAGGTCTGCCCGCCCAGGCGCATGGTCCCGCCGAGGTCCGAGTCGGCAGAGCGCCGCTCGACCCTGCCGTCGGCGGTGGTCCACTCGGTGATCAGGGCGATGACCGGGTGTTCGGTATTGCGCCGGAACTCGGTGCTGTGCGCGCCGGTGAGGCCGGCCACGTTGCGGGCGTACTCAATCACCGCCACCTGCATACCGAGACAGATGCCGAGGTAGGGCACCTGCCGCTCGCGGGCAAAGCGCACCGCGCTGATCTTTCCCTCCACGCCCCGCTCACCGAAACCGCCCGGTACCAGGATGGCGTCCATCCCCTCCAGGCAGCCGGTGCCCTCGCGTTCCAGCTCCTCCGAATCCACATAGACGATCTTCACCCGGGTCCGGGTGCGAATGCCGGCATGGATCAGCGCCTCGGAGAGGGACTTGTAGGATTCGGTCAGGTCGACGTACTTGCCCACCATGGCGATGGTGGTCTCGCCGGTGGGGTTGGTCTGGGCATCCACCACCTCGCGCCACTCGGAGAGATCCGCCTCCGGTACGTCGAGCCGCAGCTTGTCGACCACGATATCGTCCAGGTGCTGGGCGTGCAGCAGCAGCGGGATCTTGTAGATGCTGTCCACGTCCTGCGCGGTGACCACCGCCCGCTCCTCCACGTTGGTGAACAGGGCGATCTTGCGCCGCTCGTCCTCCGGCAACGGCCGGTCGGCGCGGCAGACCAGGATGTCGGGCTGGATACCGATGGAGCGCAACTCCTTCACCGAGTGCTGGGTCGGTTTGGTCTTCAGTTCACCCGCAGTGGGGATGTAGGGCAGCAGGGTCAGGTGCATGTAGAGCACGTTGTCGTGCCCCAACTCCACCGCCATCTGCCGGATCGCCTCCAGAAACGGCAGCGACTCGATATCGCCCACCGTGCCGCCGATCTCGACCATCGCCACGTCGGCGTCGCCCGCCCCCTCGGCAATGCTGTGCTTGATCTCGTCGGTAATGTG
This sequence comes from Gammaproteobacteria bacterium, assembly GCA_041690635.1. GTDB lineage: Bacteria > Pseudomonadota > Gammaproteobacteria > Thiohalomonadales > Thiohalomonadaceae > JAWLGZ01. The sequence goes on along the minus strand of JAWLGZ010000006.1, from coordinate 248,226 downwards.
CGGGATCACCTGCACCGTGCCGCCCAGGTAATCGCCCCGCCGCTCCTTGCGGATCACGTTCTCGTAGATCCGACCGGTGGTGAAGTTGTTCTTCTGGGACATGGTGGTACGCACGAAGCGCTCGTAGTGCCCCAGGTCCAGATCAGTCTCTGCTCCGTCCTCGGTGACAAACACCTCGCCGTGCTGGAACGGACTCATCGTGCCCGGATCGACGTTGATGTAGGGGTCCAGCTTCAGCAGGGTGACTTTGAGGCCGCGGGCCTCGAGGATGGCGGCAAGGGAGGCGGAAGCGATGCCCTTCCCGAGGGAAGACACGACACCGCCTGTGATGAACACGTATTTGGTCATCAGGAAGACTCGGACGGGGGAATAAATAGGGCGCGGTGGCCGGCGCCATTGTCGTTGTTTTCACCCGGCGTTGCAACGGCACGCCGGCCCGGTACGCTGGCGGGAGTTAAGCGTGAAGAGCACGGTGTAACGCGGAAAATCCTGTCCCTGTTCACTCTCGACCCTACCTTTCCCAACGGATCTGAATACCCGGCTCGCCGGGTCCGGCAGCGAACGGTTCGCAGGTGGTGACACCCGGGATCTGAGCCACCTCTCCTTGGACAGTAATCAGCGGCAGACGCTCCCGCATCCAGGGCGGGATGCCCGCCTCCTGGAGCAGCTTCCTGAGTTCGCGCCCGTGGGGCCGTCCGGCGGGTCGGCACCGTTCGCCTCCCTGGCGAAACGCGACCCCGACACCTGCCGCTGCCAACGAGGCCAGTATCCCGGCACCCTCGACCGCCAGCGGCGCCAGTCGGCCCAGCCCGTTCGGCAGGGTGAGGGGGCGTTTCAAATCCCACTGCAGCGATTCGGTCGGGATCGGCGGCAAAGGGGCCAGCGCGTAGAGATCATCCCGGTAGCGCCGGACCTCCGCACCGCGCCACGCCACCATCGGCTCGGCATCGGCCGGCGCCGGGATCACCTCCTCCAGGATTCGTTCGATACGCCGGCTATCGGGCAAAGGCACGCCTGTTTCCCTGATCCAGTAACGGATCAGGTTGCGCGCCCGAGCCGGAGAGAGGCCGGTCAGGCATCGGACCGAAAGGGTATTCGGGTGCATTCCGGGGCAGGCGGCCAAGTCCTGCTCCGCCAGGGCATCCATCAGGATGGAGGCCTCGGCGAAGTGGCCGGCGCTGCGGGCGAGCACGGCATTGAGCCCCGGCCAATGGGTACTCAACTCCGGCATGATGGTGTGGCGCAGGAAGTTGCGATCCAGCCCGGTGTCGAAGTTGCTGGGGTCCTCGATCCAGCTCAGGGCATGAGCCTCCGCATACAAGCGCAGATCGGCCCGATCCAGACCGGCGAGCAACAGGGGGCGCAGCAGCCAGCCATCGGCAAACGGCGCCGCCGCCGGCATGCCGGCCAAGCCCCGCGGCCCCGCACCGCGAAACAGCTGCAGCAACACGGTCTCCGCCTGGTCGCCCCGATGGTGGGCGGTGAGGATCGCCTCCCCCCCGTTCACTGCGTCTGCGAACGCCCGGTAGCGGACCTGCCGGGCGGCGGCCTCCGGACTCTCCCCCGCGGCCGGTCGTGCGTCCACATCGACGGCTACAATCGGCACGCCGAGTTGTTCGCAGGCACGGCGGCACCGCTCCGACCACGTGGACGATTCGGGATGGAGCCCGTGGTTGACGTGAACCGCCGACACCGGTGCCGGCAGCACATCGCGCAAACTGGCCAGGAGATGCAGAAGGACAGTGGAATCAAGACCGCCGCTGAAGGCGACCCGGTAGGCGGTCGGCTGTGGCAGCGCCTCCAGCGCCCGGCGCAGCCGGCGGGAAAGCGTCGGGTCCTGGGAAAGGTCACCGCCCAATATTCACCACCGTCACAAGAAAGCCAAAGCGGGAGGAATTATCACCGGTAGGAGCCCGGTCCTCCGGGCGAATAGTGGCGAAGTTGCTTTCGCAACCGAGCCGCCGTGGCGGGTTACGCTGCGCTAATCCGCCCTACACGGCTGTTGAAAAAGCCCGTAGGGTGCAATGAGATTGCGCCCTACGAGATTCCATCATTCGGGCAGGGTGTTTTCGCCTAACGCCCCCGTGGAGCCTCATCAGCCCTCGCTGAAGTTGCCGAAGCCCATCAACCGCTCGTAGCGCTTTTCGAGCAACTGGTCCATCGGAAGTGCGTCGAGCTCCCCGAGGGTCTCCAGCAGGGCCGATTTGACCGACGCAATCAGCGCCGGCACATCGCGGTGGGCACCGCCCAGCGGTTCCTCGATCACCCGGTCGATGAGGCCCAGCTCCTTGAGCCGGCCGGAGGTGATACCGAGTGCTTCGGCCGCATCGGAGGCACGCTCTGCACTCTTCCACAGAATGGAGGCGCACCCCTCAGGGCTGATGACCGAGTAGGTGCTGTATTCGAGCATCATCACCCGATCGCCGACGCCGATGGCGAGCGCACCGCCGGAGCCGCCCTCGCCGATGACGGTGCAGACCATGGGGGTCTTGAGGCGGGACATGACCAGCAGGTTGCGGGCGATCGCCTCGCTCTGCCCGCGCTCCTCGGCACCCAGACCGGGGTAGGCGCCGGGCGTGTCGATAAAGGTGAAGATCGGCAGCCGGAACCGCTCGGCCATCTCCATCAGCCGGAGCGCCTTGCGGTAGCCCTCGGGACGCGGCATGCCGAAATTGCGGTGGACCTTCTCCCGGGTATCGCGCCCCTTCTGATGGCCGATCACCATCACCGGCCTGCCCTCCAGCCGCCCCACGCCGCCGACGATGGAGGGGTCGTCGGCGAACGCCCGATCTCCGTGCAGCTCCTCGAAATCGGTGAACAGGTGGCCGATGTAGTCGAGGGTGTAGGGGCGTTGCGGGTGCCGGGCGAGCTGGGCGATTTGCCAGGCGGTGAGGTTGGAGAAGATGGATTCCGTCAGGCTGCGGCTCTTCGCCTGCAGGCGGCCGATCTCCTCCGAGAGATTCACCTCGTTGTCGTCGCCCACGTACCGCAGCTCCTCGATCTTCGCCTCCAGCTCGGCAATAGGCTGCTCAAATTCGAGAAAGTTCAGATTCATGCGGGTCGCGAAATGAGTTGAAATGGTTTCTATAAGGGGTTAACCGGCCGGGAATTCTACTATTTCCCGAGTGCCGCTGTATATGGTTCGGGGTTCATGGTGCAGACACGCGCCTACGCAACCGCCAATCCCTGGCGCGGGCTCCCCGCCACCGGTCCTCCACCATACACCAGCAGGGGTTCATTACTCCCCAGCAGGTGACACAACTTGCGAAGCAGTTCGTCCGAGGGGGTGACCTGCCACCGCTCACCCAGGCGAATCGCCCCCTCTGCGGTCTGATTGCGGTAACGGATCCGCACCGGGCAGCGCCCCTCATTGTAGGTGCTGAGCAGGTCGGACAGTTCGCCGAGCAGATGTACGTCCATCTGATCCTGCCGCAGGGGAAGCAGCAGGCCGTTGGAAAAGCGCTCGCGGGCCTGCCCCATATCGTATATGGCGGTGGCCCGCAGCCGCTGGCCACCGGAGTAGTCGTCCTGTTCCACCTCCCCCTCCACCACGATTACCCGGTCCTTGGTGAGCAGGTCGCGGCAGGTCTGGTACACCTCCGCGAAGGCGCTCACCTCGATGCGCCCGCTACGGTCGTCGATGGTGGCAAAGGCGATGCGGTCGCCGCGCTTGGTGTTCATGGTGCGCATGGCCACCACCAGCCCCGCCACCACACGCTGCCTGCCGCGGACCGGTGTCAGTTCGGCGATGCGGCAGCTGGTGAAACGGTCGAGCTCCGCCTTGTACTGCTCGATGGGGTGGCCCGTGAGATAGAGTCCCAGGGTCTCCTTTTCCCCCTGGAGCCGGTGCGCCTCATCCCACTCGGGCCGCTCTTCATAGATGGCGGCGCTCTCGCTGATGTCGCCGCTGTCGAGCCCGAACAGGTCGTCCACACCCGCCTGCTGATTCTGGCTGTGCTGCTCGGCCAGCTTCAGTGCGGCATCCAGGTTGTGGCTCAGGGTGGCGCGATTGGCGCCCAGCCCGTCCAGTGCGCCGGCCCTGATCAGCGCCTCCAGCACCCGGCGGTTGGCCCGCTTGAGGTCGATACGGCGGCAGAAATCGAACAGGTCCTTGTAAGGCCCGCGCGCCTCCCGCTCCTCCACCACCGAGGCGATCGCCCCTTCGCCCACCCCCTTGATGGCACCGAGGCCGTAAATTATGGAGTTATTCGCTCCGACGCCGAACTTGTAGCCGGAGCGGTTGACGCTGGGCGGCACCACTTCCAGCTTCATCGAGGCGCACTCGTCGATGAGGGTCACCACCTTGTCGGTGTTGTCCATGTCCGCCGACAGCACGGCGGCCATGAAGGCGGCCGGGTGGTGGGCCTTGAGCCAGGCGGTCTGGTAGGAGACCAGCGCGTAGGCGGCGGAGTGGGATTTGTTGAAGCCGTAACCGGCGAACTTCTCCACCAGGTCGAAGATCTTCATCGCCAGATCGGCATCGATGCCGTTCTTCTCCGCCCCCTCGGCGAAGACCGCCCGCTGCTTCTCCATCTCCTCGGGCTTCTTCTTGCCCATGGCCCGGCGCAGCAGGTCGGCGCCGCCAAGGCTGTAGCCCGCCAGCACCTGGGCGATCTGCATCACCTGCTCCTGGTAGAGGATGATGCCGTAGGTGGGTTCGAGGATCGGCTTCAGCGACTCGTGCTGCCACTGGGCGTCCGGGTAGGAGACCTTCTCCCGGCCGTGCTTGCGGTTGATGAAATTGTCCACCATGCCGGACTGGAGCGGCCCGGGGCGGAACAGGGCCACCAGGGCGATGATGTCCTCGAAGCAGTCCGGTTGCAGGCGGCTGATAAGCTCCTTCATCCCGCGCGATTCGAGCTGGAACACCGCCGTGGTCTGGCACGCCTTCAGCAGGTCGAAGGTGGCCTTGTCACCGAGCGGGATAGTGGTGATGTCGATGTCGCCACCGCCCGCCTGCCGGACGTTGCCGAGCGCCCAGTCGATGATGGTGAGGGTGCGCAGGCCGAGGAAGTCGAACTTCACCAGGCCCACGGTCTCCACGTCGTTCTTGTCGAACTGGGTCACCACGCCGCCACCGGACGCTTCGCAATAGAGCGGTGCGAAATCGGTGAGCTTCGACGGGGCGATGACCACACCGCCGGCGTGCTTGCCGGCGTTGCGGGTAATCCCCTCCAGCGAACGCGCCATGTCGATCAGCGCGTGGACATCCTCGTCGTTTTCGTAACGCCGCCGGAGCTCCTCCTCCTGCTCCAGCGCCTTGTCCAGCGTCATCCCCAGTTCGAACGGGATCAGCTTGGCAATCTGATCGACGAAGCCGTAGGGGTGGCCCATCACCCGACCCACGTCGCGCACCACCGCCTTTGCCGCCATGGTGCCGTAGGTGATGATCTGCGAGACCTTGTCGCGGCCGTACTTCTCCGCCACATACTCGATCACCCGATCGCGTCCCTCCATGCAGAAGTCGACGTCGAAGTCGGGCATGGAGACGCGTTCGGGGTTGAGGAAGCGCTCGAACAGCAGGTCGTACTCCAGCGGATCCAGGTCGGTGATGGTGAGGGCGTAGGCCACCACGGAACCGGCACCGGAACCACGCCCCGGACCCACCGGGATGCCGTTGCGCTTGGCCCACTGGATGAAGTCGGCCACGATGAGGAAGTAGCCCGGGAAACCCATCTGGATAATGACATCCAGCTCGATCTCCAGCCGCTCGTCGTAGGGCCGGCGCTTATCGGAGAAGTTGGGGGCGGCCGGGTCGAACAGCATGCGCAGCCGCGCCTCAAGCCCCTCCCGGGAGAGGTGGCGGAAGTAGTCGTCGATGGTCATTCCCGCCGGCACCGGGAAGTCCGGCAGGTAGTAGGTGCCGAAGGTCAGCTCCAGGTTGCAGCGGCGGGCGATCTCGACACTGTTCTCGATCGCCTCGGGGATATCGCTGAACAGCTCGGCCATCTCCTCCGGGCTGCGCAGGTACTGCTGCTCGGAGTAGCGGCGCGGGCGGCGGGGGTCGTCCAGCGGACGCCCCTCGTGGATACAGACCCGCGCCTCGTGGGCCTCGAACTCCTCGCGGGTGAGGAAACGCACGTCGTTGGTGGCCACCACCGGAACGCCCATGGCGCCGGCCAGGTCCACCGCCCCCGCCACATAGTTTGCCTCCCCTTCGCGGCCGGTGCGCTGAAGCTCCAGGTAGTAGTTGTCACCGAACAGGCGGAGCCACTCCTCGACCCGCTCCGCCGCCTTGTCGCGGTGGCCGGCGAGCAGGGCGCGGCCCACATCCCCCTCCCGTCCGCCGGAGAGGGCGATCAGGCCGCGGGAGGCATCGTTCAGCCACTCCCGGCAAATCACCGGATATCCACGCTGCTGCCCGTCGGTATAGCCGCGGCTGATCACCTCGGTCAGGTTGCGGTACCCCTCGTCGTTCTTGCACAGCAGCACCAGCCGGGTCGGTTGCGGCGCCTCGCCGCCCGCCCCCGGCTCCTCCCCCTCCAGCCAGAGGTCGACCCCGACAATGGGCTTGACCCCCGCCGCCTGTGCCGCCCGGTAGAAACCGACCATGGCGAAGAGGTTGTTCTGATCGGTCACCGCCACCGCAGGCATGCCGGCCGCAGCCACCGCCTTGACCAGCGGTTTCACCCGCACGATGCCGTCCACCAGAGCGTACTCGGTGTGCAGGCGCAGATGGACGAACGAGGGGGACATGGCCGGGCAAGTTACCCCAACCGGGCGGGTGGGCCAAGACTTGACTAACGGGGCTGAGGGCTCTGATCCCTGATACACGGCCTGGCCCTATACTCGCGGAAGGGCCATCGCGACAGGGAACAGTCATGCGCCACGAGGAGATCAACACCCTCCAGTTACGCCTGGAGCGCATCGATCGACAGATCGTCCGCATTCGTGCCGATATCGACCAGGCGCCCAGCGGTGAGCAGGGTTCAATGAAGACCGAACTGGATCAATTGGTTAAGAAGCGCCGGACGGCCGGCGAGCAACTTGCCCGGGCACGGCTGGCGGCGGCGGAATCATGGCAGGAGGAGGACTTTCGCGCCGCGCTGTTCGCCACCTTCGATGACATCGGGCGCCGCATCGATCGCATGATCGGGCGCCACTAACTGGTTTCCGAACCTCGCAACAGCGTCATTGCGAGCCGCAAGCGAAGCAATCTCTCACCACCGAACCGAGGGATTGCATCGCTTCGCACACAATGACAGCAGGCTCTCTTGACTCGATTGGGCCGCCCGTAGCGAGTGGTGGCTCCGCCCTCACTCCCAGGTGCCCTCGAACAGGGGGCGCGTGGGGTGGGCTGTGCGGCGCAAACGCAGGTCGCTGAACACCTCGGCTGAACGCTCGTCCTCATCCTCGGGATGGAGGTCGATGCCGAGTTCCTCCGATGCGTCCTCCCGGGCGCCGATCAGCACGAACTCCGTCCCCTCGTAATCCATGAGGTCGGGCGGGTTGGCGCCGATGAAGCGGCGGCCGCGAAACTTCTCCTTCAGCCGCTTCGGGAGTGCGGCCTTGCGCTTGCCGCGCAGCCCCGCCCCCTTGGGAGAGGGCTGTTCCGGATTCTTGATGCTGATGATGTAGCTCCCCTCCTCCTCGATGTTGAAGTCGTGCTGCACCTCATCGGGTTCCTTCGGCAGTTCGAGCGCGTAGGACAGGTGGGTGTGCCGGCCGTGATCCACCAGTGCGTACACCCCCTCACCAGCGGGGCGTGCAGCCGGCTGCGTCCGCTCGCCCCGGGTCCTGGTCTGGTATCGCCCCTCTTCAAGGGTGTCCCGCAGGCTGGTCGGAGAACTCTCCACCTGTTCCACGAACCCCCACAACCGTTCACCGCCATTACCGACAGCCGGCAGATGCTTGCGGCCAAGCACCGCGAGCCGGTAACGCCGCTTCCCGACCGGGCTCAAAACCACGTAGAGGCGCTGAACCTCCTCGCCGCCCCCGACCTGGTGCTCCTCGACCCGGGGTTTATAGAAAAAGTAGATGTTCCCGTACTCGATCACCTCCGCCATGGCTCCTCCCGCAATGTCCTGCTTTGCCCCGCTTTTCTTCGAGTATAGGAGCCGGCCTGCATTGCAAATTGCCGTACGGCAACTACCTTTCCAAAAAAAGTGTGTTCACTTCCAAGCGGCTACGTTCACCGGCGGCGTGAGCGCTGCACCCAAGACACGGAGGTTCCATGCAGACCGTCCTGATCACCGGTGGCGCCGGCTTCATTGGTTCGCATGTAGCTGATCGGCTGCTCGCCCTGGGTTACCGTGTGCGGGCGCTGGATGCGCTGCTGCCGCAGGTACACGGCAGTCGAAAACGCCCCGACTACCTGCACCCCGAGGTGGAGCTACACGTCGGTGAGGTCGGGGACCCGGACGCGGTTCGGGGCGCGCTCGAAGGTGTGGACGCGGTTTTCCATTTTGCCGCCCGCGTTGGAGTCGGGCAGAGCATGTACCGGATTCGGGACTACACCGAGGCCAATGTAAACGGAACCGCCACGCTGCTGGAGGCGCTGATCGAACGCCCGGTCGAAAGGCTGGTGGTCGCCTCCAGCATGAGCGTCTACGGTGAGGGGCTCTATCGCGACGGCGACGGTGCCGTGCGTGAAGGCCACCGCACCCCCGAACGACTCGCGGCCGGAGAGTGGGAGGCGATCGGACCGGATGGGGAGCCGATCACACCCATCCCGACGCCGGAGGAGAAGACGCCGTCGCTCGCCTCCATCTACGCACTCTCCAAATATGACCAGGAGCGGATGTCACTGGTGGCCGGGAGCGCCTACGACATTCCCACCGTTGCCCTGCGTTTCTTCAACGTCTATGGCGAACGTCAGGCACTATCGAATCCCTACACCGGGGTGCTGGCGATCTTCGCCTCCCGTCTGCTGAACGGCAATGCCCCACTGGTGTTTGAAGACGGCCTGCAACGGCGCGACTTCGTCAGCGTGCACGACGTGGCCGAGGCGTGCCGCCTGGCACTGGAACGTCCGGAGGCTGCGGGCGAGGTGTTCAACATCGGCAGCGGGGAGGATGTGAATATCCTCCAGATAGCCGAACGGGTTGCCGGCGCGCTCAACACACCCGTCGCCCCCCAGGTAACCGGGAAATTCCGCGCCGGCGACATCCGCAACTGTTTCGCCGACATCGGCAAGGCACAACGCCTGCTCGGTTTCGAGCCGCAGGTAACGCTGGAAGAGGGCATGGCGGCCCTGGCCGACTGGTTGGCCGGTCAGGATGCGGTGGATCGGGTCGAGCAGGCGGCGAACGAGTTACAGGTCCGGGGACTCAGCCGATGACCGACGCAAGTGCGGTCCCGACTGCCATCGGCGTCAGTGTCCCATTTCCTGTGACACCGGAGGAGGTGACTGTATCCCTCTCCGACCTGAACGCACTTGAGTTGCAACACCTGCGTATCCGCCTCACTGCCAACCAGTGGAAGCGGCCCGGCACGGACGAGGAGTGCCGCCACCTGCTGGAGCGGCTGACCGGCATCGACACCTTGATCTGCGCCGACCTGGCGATGGGCGAACTTGACGAGACCCCGCCCGAGACCTTGCTGAAGGTTGCCGATGTGGTCACGTCCACTCAGGCGATACTCGAACTGAACCTCACGGGGGTTGACCGCGATTCGGCCCGATGGCCTGCCCTCGCGCAGGTGCTGGGGCGCTGGCTCCACGCACTGGAAGAATGCGGGGCGTTGCCGGTGGTCACCCTGCCGGAAGAGCTGCTGCCCGCCCTCGCCGATCTGCTCCACCGCAACGCCTTGGCGGTCGGTCTCGACCTTGGCGAGGGACGTGAACCGGCGGACGCAGTCGCCCGTGCGCAGCAGGTTCTAAACGACTCGCTTCCTGTCTGGATCACCGACATCGCAGCGAGCACCCTTCGGCACCGTGAACGCGAGCAGTTGGAGCGGCTGGTTGCAGGCGTGGATTCGGGGGCGGAGCGGATCTACTGGTCCGCACTGCAGGACCGGAATACCGATCCGGGCGAGACCCACGATGAGGCGGCGGACCACCTCGGTCTGCGCCGCCGGAACGGCACCCCGAAACTGCTCTTCCGGCTGCTGGCCGAAGGTGGAGTTCCCGCGGTCCGCGGCCTGCTCCGGCTGGCCCGGCCGGGTCCGGATTCGGTGCGCGGCGGCAGTGCCCTGATCACCGGCGGGGCCGGGTTCATCGGCTGCAATCTTGCCGACCGGCTGCTGCACTCCGGAGAGGAGGTCACCATCCTCGACAACCTCTCCCGACCGGGCACGGAGAGCAATATCCGCTGGCTGGCGGAACGTCACGGTCACCGGCTGCGATTCCGGTTGGGTGACCTGCGCGATCGCCCGGCGCTGCGCCGGGCGCTGACCGGCGTCGACTCGGTGTTTCACTTTGCTGCCCAGGTCGCGGTCACCACCAGTCTCGAAGACCCGCACGCGGATCACGCGACCAACGGACGCGGCACCCTCAACCTGCTCGAAGAGTTGCGCCGGCTCGATACGCCGCCTTCTCTCGTTTTCACCTCCACCAACAAGGTGTACGGGGCACTGAAGAACATCGCGTTGCGCGCCGGGAAGACCCGCTACCTACCGGAGGATTCCGCCCTGGCTGCCCACGGCGTCGACGAGGAACACCCGCTCGACTTCTGCAGCCCCTACGGCTGCTCCAAAGGTGCAGCGGACCAGTATGTGCTCGACTATGCGCGCACCTTCGGGCTGACCACCACCGTGCTGCGCATGAGTTGCATCTACGGTCCCCGCCAGTTCGGCACCGAGGACCAGGGCTGGATTGCCCACTTCCTGATCCGTGCACTACGGCGCGAACCGTTGACCCTGTTCGGCGACGGATTCCAGGTCCGTGACGTGCTGTTCATCGACGACCTGGTGACGGCGATGCGGACAGCACGCGAGCAGGCGGCGGCGCTCGCCGGGCAGCCGTTCAACATCGGCGGCGGACCGACCAACACGCTCAGCCTGCGCGAACTGCTGGAGCGGCTGCGGGGGAACTACGGCCTGCCGCTCAAGGTGACCTACCGTCCCTGGCGGCTCGCCGATCAGCGCTACTACGTTTCGGACATCTCCCGCTTCTCCGCGGCGACCGGGTGGCAACCGCAGGTCCCGGTGGGAGAAGGGATCGATCGCCTCCATGCCTGGCTGCGCGCACTGCATGCGGGCGAAGCGGCGTCACACACGAGGGTGGCATTGTGAAGGTCGCGCTGGTCAACCCGCCCTGGCACTTCGAAGGCAGCATCTACTTCGGCTGCACCGATCAGCACCTGCCACTCGAATTCGGATTTGCCCGCACGCTGCTGCTGGCGCGCGGCCACGAGGTACTGCTGCTCGATGCAGGTCTCGAACATCTCGCCCTGCCGGAGATTCGGGATCGGGTGGCGGCATTCGGGCCGGATCTGACCGTCATCACCACCGCCCCCACCTACCTCTTCTGGCGCTGTCCGCCGCCGGAGCTGCGGGTCCCGCTGGAAGCGACACAGTCGCTTGCCGCCTGCGGCGGACGCCTGGTGGCTGTCGGTCCCCACGCCTCCACCACCCCCCGCACGCTGATGCGCAAACTGCCGGTGGACGCGGCGGTGATGGGCGAGTGCGAGGAGGTGATCGTCCGTCTGGCGGAGGAGCCGTGGGACGGCATCGAAGGCATCGCGCGCCGTACCGGCGACGAGGTGGTGATCCAGGGTGCGCCGCAGGCAGCGCACTTCCAGGCACTCCCTGCCATCGCGTGGCCCGATCGGCTCATCGGCGGCCACACCCACCACCACCACCGCTTCGACGGCGGCGGCTCAGGCTTGGGCGCCGAAGTGGAGGCATCACGCGGCTGCCCCTATAACTGCACCTTCTGCGCCAAGGAAAACTTCCGCGACAAGTACCGGCGCCGTCCGCTCGCGACCCTGTTGCGCGAGATCGACCAGCTGCTGGAACAGGGGGTCGGCTACCTCTATTTCGTGGACGAGATCTTTCTCCACAACCAGGAGCTGCTCGACGCCCTGGAGGCACGCCCGGTGCAGTTCGGTGTACAGACCCGTATCGACCTGTGGAAACCGGAGACGCTGGACCACCTCGGCCGCGCAGGGTGTGTATCGGTCGAGGCCGGCATCGAGAGCATCTCCGATCTCGGGCGCCTGCTGCTCCACAAGGAGTGTCGCCTCGATGCGGATCAACTGCGCGAACGGCTGGTGCATGCGCGGCAGGTGATTCCCTTCGTGCAGGCGACCCTGCTCGACTCGCAGGTGGACGACCCGGCGGCAGTGGAGGCGTGGCGCCAGAGCCTGCTTGGCGAGGGGATCTGGGCCAACAAGCCGGTGCCCCTGTTCCCCTACCCCGGCTCCCCCAGCTACACCGAGCTGTGGGGGCAGCCGGATGAGGGGGCCTGGGAGCGGGCGGTCGATCACTACCTGGCGCAGTTCGAGGAGTTCAGCGATATTCAGGAGGCGCGTCCGATGCGCCTGTCGGAACTCGAATCACGGGCCTGAAACATGCGGATAGTGCTCTTCTACCACTCGCTGCTCTCCGACTGGAATCACGGCAACGCCCACTTCCTGCGTGGCATCACCACCGAGTTGATGGCCCGCAGCCACACGGTTTCCGTGTACGAGCCGCGCGGCGCCTGGAGCATGGAGAACCTGCTGGCGGAGCGCGGTGATGCGGCCATTGCCGACTTCCATCGCGCCTACCCGCATCTGGAAAGCGTGCGCTACGCCCCCCGCTCACTGGACCTCGACCAGGTGCTGGACGGTGCGGATCTGGTGATCGTCCATGAGTGGAACGAGCACGATTTGGTGGCACGCATCGGCGCGCACCGCGCGCACTCCGGGCGCTACCGCCTGCTGTTCCACGATACCCATCACCGGGCGCTGACCCACCGTGGGGATATGGCCGCCTACGACCTGCGCCACTACGACGGGGTGCTCGCATTCGGCAGCGTGATCCGTGACATCTACCTCGATGCGGGATGGACGGAACGCGCCTGGACCTGGCACGAGGCGGCGGACACCCGCGTATTCCACCCCCTGGCCGTACCCCAGGAGGGGGATCTGGTCTGGGTCGGCAACTGGGGCGATGGCGAGCGCAGCGCCGAACTGGATGAGTTCCTTCTCGGTCCCGCCCGCGACCTGAAGCTGAGGACCCGCATTCACGGCGTCCGTTACCCGGCCGAAGCCCTGTCTACCCTCGCGCGCTGCGGGATCGATTACGGCGGGTGGGTGGCCAACTTCCATGTCCCGCAGCTCTTCGGGGGCTACCGGGTCACCGTCCATGTTCCACGCAGGCCTTACGTGGAGGCGCTGCCGGGCATTCCGACCATCCGTCCGTTTGAGGCACTCGCCTGCGGCATTCCACTGGTCTCTGCCCCCTGGGAGGATCGGGAGGGGCTGTTCCGTCCGGGGACGGACTATCTCATCGCCCGTGACGGCACCGAGATGAGGCAACACCTGCGGGCCATACTTCACGACGATGACATGGCGCAGGAGCTGGCCCGCAACGGCCGCGAGACCATCCTTGGCAACCATACCTGTGCGCACCGGGTGAATGAGCTGCTGGCCATCGGCCGGGAGCTCGGCTTGGTCGACCCGGCGTGATCCCGGTTGGTCCCCGCACCATCTCTGGCCAAAAATACTGGAGAACTCACATGACCGGCCCCAACATCGCGTTCTTCGGCTCCAGCCTGCTGTCCGCCTACTGGAACGGCGCGGCCACCTATTACCGCGGCATCATCCGTGCACTGAACGAGCGGGGACACCGTGTCACCTTCTACGAGCCGGATGCCTACGACCGCCAGCTTCACCGGGATATCGAGCCGCCGGCATGGGCACGGGTGGTGGTCTATTCGGCAGATGAATCCGGAGTCAAGAGCGCACTGGCCGCGGCGGCGGATGCGGACGTGGTGGTCAAAGCGAGCGGCGTCGGCGTCTTTGACGAATTGCTGGAGCGAGAAACCCTCGCCTGTGGTCGGTCTGACGCCCTTCACATCTATTGGGACGTGGACGCCCCCGCCACCCTCGCCCGCCTCGCCGCGGACCCGCACGATCCGCTGAGCGAGCAGCTTCCACGCTACGATCTGGTCCTCACCTACGGCGGAGGTGACCCCGTGGTGGAAGGGTTCCTGGCGCTGGGTGCCCGCGCCTGTGTCCCGATCTACAACGCCCTCGATCCGACCACACACTACCGCGTACGACCCGATCCGCGCTTCACTGCCGATCTCGGTTTTCTCGGCAACCGCCTACCGGATCGGGAGGCACGTGTCGAACAATTTTTCCTGCGTGCAGCGGAGTGCCTTGCCGACAGCCGCTTCCTGCTCGGCGGCAACGGCTGGGAGGACAAACCGATGCCGGCCAACGTCACACCGCTCGGCCATGTCTACACCCGTGACCACAACGCCTTCAACTGCACGCCAAAGGCAGTTCTGAACATCTCGCGCGAGAGCATGGCGCAGAACGGCTACTCGCCGGCCACTCGGGTCTTCGAGGCGGCCGGCGCCGGTGCCTGTCTGATCAGCGATGCCTGGGAGGGAATCGAAATGTTCCTCGAACCGGAACGGGAGGTATTGGTCGCCCGAAACGGCGAGGAGGTGGCCGCCCACTTGAGCGCGCTCACCCCCCGACGGGCAGATGCAATCGGCCAGCGGGCACGACGGCGCATCCAGTCCGAGCATACCTACGGACGGCGCGCCGCCGAACTGGAACGGCTATTGGAGGGCTTCACACTACCGACCCCATCGCGACCCACGACATCACAACAGGCATCGAGCACACTCAAGCCTTCCGCCTTCGGATGACATGCGACCGACGACTGAGTGGCCACACCGCTGTCTCCCAGCCCCCGACCCAAATGGTACCGCGCCTGGATGCATTATTCGCGAAACATCATTTCTTCGGCGGGCACCGCCTCTCGCTTTAACTCCCCTCGCACCCGATACCAGCGCGGCCGCTCTTCGAATTGGGAACTGAAGACACTCATCGAATAATCAAGGCCATCGAGGTCAATCCCTGCTATGTGCAACAACGAATGGGGGAGATTCGACAGGCTCATGCGCTTACTTGAATTCTCCTCAGCTATTCTGATGCACCCAGGAAACTTCTGTCTGACCGATTCCGAGACCCAGATGAACGAAGCTGACGCCAAGTCATAACTGTTTCCGATCGCATGACCGAACAAGCCTTCTTCGTCATCCAGCAGGTTCTCCCCGTGGTCCGATGAGTAAACCACCACTGAAAAGGATCCGCGCCTGGCTAGCAAATCGACAACCTGAGACAGCACCCAGTCCGAATAGCGAATGCTGTTATCATAGCTGTCAACCAATTGCGCCCGCCTTGTACTTCCCGCGGTTTGGAAGTGGTCGTACTCGGAAGGATAACGACGCGAATACACCCAGTGGCTTCCTTTTGTGTGCAACACAATGAACAGGGGACGTTTTGACGGATTCTCGTTGAGAATATCCTCCATCGCATTTACAAGTTTCCCATCCAACGCACGGTCATAGTATCGAGTGTGTGCCGCCTCAGCAGCAATCTGCGGAACAATGCCGGCCCACCCGTCAACCTCTTGCGCCGAGATCCAGTAGGTGCCGAACCCGACTTCACCAAAGGCACTAATTATCGATTTGTGCGACAGCACATCTTCCCAACGGTTCACCGGGTCCAAACTCAACATCGACGGCACTGCGACGGAGGTATGCGGCGCGGTCGCCAGCATATTGGGAAGTCCAATCAGACCCGGCAATTTTTCCAACAATGGTGTCGTCTCCCGTTCATACCCAAAGAGTGACCAGTTGTGCGGCCTTGAGGACTCACCAATTACCCAAACATATATTTCATCCTCCTCCGCAAAGTTTTTCAATGCGCCGAAGATATGATACTCACGCTTCCGTCGGAGATCTGCGTATCCAATGAATTGATTAAGCGCCACAACTCCTTGAAACACTACCCCGAACGGAGCGCTCATCTCCTTACCTATTACGTCATACACCGCCTGCTCGAGCGACATTTTTTGTTGAAGCCCACGACCAACAGCTGACCCATAAATGGCCATCAGCAAAGCCACCAACAACACTGCCAGCCGAGGCGCCCTTGGCAGTTTTACGTTCCGCAAACCGAACATGGCATAAACATACACCACCACTGATACCGAAACAGTAAGCGCAACAGGCTTGACATATGCAGCAAGGAACTCATCCAACTCGCCATAGTTGCTCAGCGCAATCATTACGTAACCGGCGGAAATCCGATTACCAAACGACGTTAGAAGAAACAGATCGATCATCGTCGTTAGGTAGAGCGGAAGCAACACCATGTGCAGCACCAGAGGCCTACGCACAACCACGTGCAACAACAGCATCCACAGGAACGAGGCTACTAGATTAAAGGCATAGAGGAGATCCATTCCGCCACGCCCACCACCCAGAACTGGGTACAGCAGAATCGGTAGCAGCAGGAAACAACACAGCACTACTAATGCCGTGCGCTCGCCAAATCCTCCAAACCGAATACCGATCAATTGTCGCGCCCATTCTCTTCTATCTTGGCGCTCACAAATTGGCAATAAACCCATTAATAGAGACTCCCTTCTCTTACGTCAACCATATTGGTAACTACTCTTTGAGAGCGCACCTCAATGGATATCACTCCCCGGCATTAATACCGCCACCAACCAGCCTCCGAGCACCAGCCCCCCATTTGTTACTGTCAATAGAACCGCGCTATTTTCCGGGTATATATCCCACTTATGGGGCACCCGACACCTCCTCAGAGGACAGTTCAACCAATGCCGCCTCAATCTTGTCTGCATAAATAGGGGCATCGCCAGCAGCATGCACCAGAACACTCTCCAGTTCTCTTCGTGCATCCTCAGATCGTTGTGCCGCCTGATAAGCCATGCCGAGGTGGTAACGGAAAATCAGGATATCCGGATTCTCTGCTACAGCTGCCTTCAGCAGTGGCAGGGCCTCCTCCACTCTTCCCGCCCTGACGTAAGCCCACCCCAGCGTGTCCTGATAGTGGGGAATCTTGCTTCCCTTGAAGCGTGATGCGAGCCGCACGGCACGCCGATGCTCCTCGGCGCCACGACCGTGGTCCGAGAGCAGACTGGCCAGGTTGTTCACGATGATGTCAGCGTTCGGGTGCTCCAGATACAGCGCCTCATACTGCCGAATCGCCACTTCGAAGTTCCCGGACTGCTCGTTCAACGAGGCCTGCATCAGCCGCAATCCGAACTCCTCGGGCAACTGACGCAGACCCTGCTCGATCACCGCCTGCGCCTTTTCCAGTTGGCTGTCCCTCGCATGGATTCCTGCCAGCTCGAGGTACCCTGCCGCGTTACGCGGATCCTGCTCGACAAAGGTATGTAAGTGCCGACGGGCACTGTCAAGGTCACCATTAAGGAGGTAAAGCCGGCTCAACAGGATGCCCGCAAGGGGATTCCGCGGGTTGGCGGTGAGCACCGTTTTCAGAAAGTTTTGAGCTTCAGCGTGCTTTCCTGCACGCACATAGGCGCCGACAAGCGAGACCATTGGTTGCACCGCGGTTGGGGCCGTATCGTAGGCATCCCTGAATGCAGCAATGCTGTCGGCGGCCCTCTTCTGCGCAGCGTAGACAGCGCCCAACAACTGGCTTGAAATCCTGTTCTGATCCCCAAGCTGGCGTATCTGTTCGGCCACCTGTTCCGCACCGACCCAGTCACTGAGCTCAATCCGCACGTGGGCTAGCGCCTCCAGCGCCGGTAGATAACCCGGGGTGCCCGTCAGCAACTGGAGCAGTATCTCTTCCGCGGTCGCCGCATTCCCTTGCCTTCGGAGGAAGTCCACGTAGGCCGTGCCGATGGCTGGATCCCCGGCACTATTGATAAACGCACGCCGGTACTGATCACCGGCGAGCGCCAATTCACCGCCCAGTTCGTGCGCCTTGCCCAATAGCACCATGGCCGGAGCCGCTCCCGGCTGCTCTCGCAGAACCGTGCGGAGATCGCCGATAGCCGCGCCCAGTTCCAGATCCTCGATTGCCATGTGCGCACGCAGCATGAGCGCGTCAATATTTCGGGCATCGATCGCCAGCACTTCGCCAATCAGGGCGCTTGCCCGTCCCTTCTCCCCCGCCGTGACCTCCATGGCGGCGAGACGGCTGCGCGCCGCAAGGCCACTGCTGCCCACACTGTCCGTGGCAATCAAACCGTGATAGACCTCCCTGGCCTCAGCCTCCTTGCCGACCGATGAATAGAGTTCTGCCAGGAGGATGGAGAGCCTGCGTTCGTCGGGTGCCTTCTCGATGTAGGCCCTGAGCTGCTTTTCCGCCGTGTCATCCCCCTGGTGTGCCTTCAGGAAACGGATGAGGTCAAGGCGGGCCTCCACGTCATCGGGGCTCTCTTCCACGATGCCGCGGTATACCATTTCGGCTCTATCCACACGGCCGCGCTCCAGGTGATGACGCGCCAAGCGCTGCCTGAATCCACGCTCCTGGGGATAAAGCCGGATAAGGCGGCCGTAGATCGCCTCGGCCTCCTCCGTTTCATCCAGTTCGTCCAGCGCCTGGATCTTAATGAGCATGAGTGCCACATTGCTGGCATGCACCCTCAACCCGCGATCCAGATAGGCGATCGCCTCCCCGGGAGCACCTGAAGCAATGCGTTCGGTAGACAGGACAATCAGGGCATCCACATTCTCCGGGTCCCGCAACAGCGCAGCCTTTGCGACTTCTGCCGCCCCCACCCGATCTTCCAATCCGTAGAGTACCGCCGCCCTGAACGCCAACACCTCAGGTGCCTCTGGACTCAATTTCAGTGTCGAATTGCTGTACTCGAGCGCCGCGTCGATCTGCCCCGCCGCCAGAAAGAGCTTGCCAAGGGTGACCTGTGCGCCGACGTGATTGGCATCCAGGTCGAGCACCCGCTTCAAGGTGCTGAACACCCGGTCCCATTGCCCCTGCTTCTCATAGACCTGGGCGAGCGCATACCATGCCCGCACCATATCTCCCTTTACTTGCAGGGCATTGCGATACTCGAGTACCGCCTTGGCATACTCCCCCCTCTCGAACAGCGAGTTACCCCTGTCATAGAACTCCCGTGCCTTGTCGGCCGGAGAGGAGCAGCCGGACGCGAATGCAGCAACGACGACCAAGGCCAGAAACAGTCCCGTCCCCCTGGGACACGCCTTTCCCGATTTGCTGTCCTCCATCACGGCACCTCCCTTCCATTGATATTCTTGGATCGGCATCAATTCGGCACGAAGCCGTTGAGTTGAGGAACGACGAGTTGCATGAACGACTGCAGCCTGGCATTGGCATCCACAATCGACTCTCCCTGCATGACAGGGGTTGTCAGCCTTACCAGGGCACCGTCACTGCGATTCTCCAAGATGGAGTCGACCAGCAGGTTCCATTTCTTCCTGTACTCATTCGCGATTCGTCGCCCCCGTTCCTCGAACCAGTAGTAGACAAGCTGTTTGTGCTCACCCAACTCGATCACCGCCCGATTCACCGGGAACGGCGCCTCCCCCGAAACCACCGCCAATTCACCTCGATCCAGTTCGGCGATCATCCACCCGCCACCGGGGATGCACACACGCGGCGAGTGCGGAGAAACCCCCTTGCGTTGTGAGCGGTAGTAGGCAACGTAGAAGTTCACCGTTTCCCCGGACTCGGCACGGTAGTCCGCGAGGATGTAGTCATCCATGCCGAGATGACGCTCAATCTCGAGGTCCAGGTAGGCGTCGGATGCCCGCCAGCCACCCAGCTGCTGCGGGAAGTTGACGAACTGCGCTCGTGGCGGCGACAGTTCCTCCCTGGAGGGGATCAGATGCGCCAGGGTTGCCGCCCCAACCAGCAGCAACGCCGCCACAGACAGTGTTCCGTAACGCGTGCCCACCAAACGGGCACCGCCCCGCTCAGGCAGAACCGCCGGCAGACCGAACGCATCTGCCCAGCTTCTGCGCTGAACAAACCGGTTGAGCAGCCACATCTCAGCCGCGAGCAGCAGCGCGCAGGCCATGAACACCACCCAGCCCTCGAAGAAGTGAAGAAATCCGTCCGCAACGCTTCCTCCCCCACGCTCCGCCATCAAGCCGATAAAGGCGATACGAGCGCTGTTCATCGCGATGGTGATCGGAATTGTCGAGAGGAAGACAACCACCCGTTGCCAAAGCGGTGCGCGAAACAGGTACGCAGCCAGAAAGCCGAGACTGAGGAACGGATACAGATAGCGCAGACCGCTACAGGCCTCCACCACCTGGAGCTTGTAGCTTCCGAGGTCGATGACATTACCGGCTAGGTACACCGAGACATTCGCGCTCCGTAACAGGAACACGCCTAGTTCTGACGACAGGAGTTGCAGGCGCCACGATAATGCCGAGTCGATGACGTATGGCAGGGGAATGGCAAAGATCAGGAATGTCAGCGGGATGATGACAACCCGTAGCAGAGAGGTCCCGCCCACCGCGATCACGATCCCCGCCAATGCAACAACGAATCCCAGCTGAATCAGCAGAAAAATGGCACTCAGCTCACCAATGACCAGCATGACCGCAGAGAGCCCGACCAGCACACTGCCACTCCAGGCCGGAGGCCCGAAACTGGCGACCACCGCGGCACGGCGCTGCCAGAGAAGCCAGCCCGCAATCAGAGGGATAAAGAATCCGTGCCCGTACTCCTCTTCATTGGCCCAGCGGACGGCCAGGTTCTCCAGACCACCCCGGAATGCAACCAATGCCAAAACGACCCCGGCCCCCAGGAGAATCCCTGTCGAAATCGTACGGCTTCCCTGCTCCGCGGCATGACTCATCGCAGAAGATTCCTTTCAAGGGGTGTCTCACACCTGACGCTTACGACAGCAGGTATTCGACTGAATTCCAGACGAACAGGCGTCTCAACCTTGCCGACGGCGCGATTACCGAAAGACGTCCCCCGCCCCTCACGATGTGCTTACGCAACAACAACAGAAGTCCAAGAAACGCCGCATCCACATACTCCACCCCGGACATGTCGATGGTGACGTCCCCAGCTTCATCCGCCAGCGTACGGAAGGTCTCCCGGACACTGTCGCGATTCACTGCCGTTATCCTCCCGTCAAGCGTGACTACCACGCCGGCGGGGATGCGCGACAGTGTCACCGCCGGTTCCCGCTCAGGGGTACCGCCAGCCCCCCCGAACAGGCGCAGCCATACCGCATAGGGAATGACACGGGTGACCACGATTCGTAAAAATGCGCGCGCATCGCGCCAGTACCTGCGCCACAGCGCCGGCTCCTCCTTGATACGCCAGAGCCACTCAAGCCCGAGCCGTTGAAACAACTCCGGTGCGCGTCGCACACCACCCGCCACGAAGTTAACCACGGCGCCCAGGTGCGCAATCACCGGAGCACGGAGCATCGCCCGGTTACGCATAATCCACGCTTGGCCCTTTTCCGCACCGAGCGCGACAACGACGAAATCGCTGTCGCTCGCGTTGACCGTTCCGAGCAACTCTTCCCGGCTCATTTCGTCGACACTCCCGAACCCGGGAAACAGGTGGCCGACGCACGACAATCCACCCTGCTCTGCGGCAACCCTCACGCACGCCTGTTCTGCGCGCCCCTCCTCGCCCCCGAAAAAAAACACCCGGATTTCTCCGCCACCGGAACTGCCTGACTGCCGTAACGCCTCCATCACGCCCGAGCCTGACACCCGCTCCGACAGTGGCACCCCAAGGATCCGGGAAACCCAGACGATGGGCATCCCATCAGCAAGACTCAGCTCACTTTCAACCACTGATTCGCGAAAACAGGCGCTTCGACGGCTGGAGATGACGAAATTCAGGTTCGGGGTGGAGAGAAACAGAGGCCGTCTCCGTTCTACCGACTCACGTATCCTGGCGACCGCGGCGGTCGTATCGATGGCATCGAAAGGCAGACCGAGAACACACCATACATCGCGGTCGAAATCGTCCCGGGGGAGCACCGTATTGTCAGTGCCGGCCTCAAGCGCCGGTGGGGAGACGCATGCGCCGGGTGCACTGTACATGCCCTCCGCACCCACACCGGCAGCGGCGACCCTCTCCCTGCTTCCGCCTCCCTTCATCCACATCACTCCACTCGCCGGCCCCGCCGCGTACCCTGTGCAGACTAATCAGAGACTAGCAAACAATAAGAAGCCCGCACCGATATTCGAGGAAGACGAGGTTCACGGCAGGGTCTCGGTCGACGCAGGCAACCGCGGGAGCGAACGCTGGGACGTGGTCTTGAGCGTTCAATGTCGAAGAGATGAGCGCGGGGGAGCTATGTAGCGAGGCACTACTCGCCGGGAGTCTGTAACGCCACTCCCGCGTGGAGCCCGCGCGGGCGGTTCGTTCCCTCCGCCCCGGCAAGCACTCCACGCGGGCTGCGCTCCCGCATTTACTGACTACCCGAGTTACCGTTCATGGGCTCCGATATCGGGGTTGGTATCCCTGGGAACGCCCCCGAAAGCGGTCGGTGAGCTCAAGGTAGGGTGCCCCCTGTCCACCATCGGCGAACTCGCACTACCGGCACGCAGATCGTAGGGTATGGTCCGACTCAGATACTGGGGATCCGCAAAGAGGGAATTGAGATCAAATCCAGACGCACTTCTCCAGCTAGACAGTCCTCCGCTGCCACGCTCCCACTCGCCACTGGTGTAGCTGCACAGGTTGTTGTCGACGGTCGCATAGGAGGAACTCGGCAGGTTCAGGTTGAAGCAGGCCCACGCACCGGTTCCCGTATACTGGAGTGCATTGCTCACCACACGATGTCCGGTCCCTTCACCACCGACGCTGATGCCGGTGCTGTCTCCACTCTTCACCAGGATGGAGTTGTTCCGCACAGTTGCGGCATTCAACGGAGTGTCTTCGGCCTTGCGGCTGCGATTTGGGACTGCAATCGCGGTGACCTTGAACGGCTGCTCGCTGATGACCACGTTGTTCTCGATCATGCAGTTATCGCAGGCCGTGACCCCGATTCCCACATTGCCGACATTCTCCACACGGTTACCGCGAAGGGTGACATTCCTGAACCCTTCCGGAGTGGAGTAACCGTTATCCACGGTGATCCCCCAGCAGCCCTGATGGGCCTTGCCAACATCCTCCCGGACGTAGTTGTCCGCAATCAGCATATCCCGGTGCTGTCCATGAACAACTAGTGAGGTACCTTGACACATGCCGTTGACGAAGGCCGAGCGGGACAATTGATTGCCGATGACCCGGATCCCCTGCGTCGACCCACCCGATTTGCCCACATAGATGTTATGATTATGAACGGTTCCCCCAAACCCGTTGTTATCAAACACATTATTGATAATTTTAAGATCGTCGCTGGAACCGAGAACACCATGCCCGTGATTGTTCACAATACGGGATTCCGCAATTGTCCACCGATTGCAGGGGCTCGCGACGTGGACTCCCAAGTTGAAACTATCGATGGTGAGCCGGCACAACGTCACTTCGTCAACGACGTTATAGCCGAAAATCCCCCGTCCCGTGTGACTGGCACCAGTACCCCGAAGATTGAGGTCGGCGATGACATAGCCCTGTTCACGGATATTCCTCCCGCCATCGGAGAAGTCGAATCCAGTTACATCCGCCGCACTGGCGCGAATCAGCGGCATCGGTTCACCGCCCCGCCCCCACGGCGCATCGTAGGAGCGGAGGATTACCGGGCTCTGTGCCGTGCTGTTGGTGTTGTTCCAGCGCCCCCCGGTATTGGTAAAGGAGCCGCCGGCGCAGAACGCGATGGTGTCCCCTGCCGCCAACCCGGCGAAGGCCGAGCGTGCCTTGCCGAAGGTACGCCACGGCTGACTCGGGTCACGACCGCTGTTGGCGTCGTTTCCGACCACGCACCCTGCAGCGGCTCCGGTTCCACAGTCGCACACATAGTAGGTCGTACCCCGCGTCCCGATTGGGTCGAGGTTGCACGCCTGCACCGATGTATTGTCACGGCTCATCACCGTAAGCAGATACTCGGCGGGCTCTCCAACTCCGGCATACGTGGGGGAACCGAGCGCGAGCTGAATCGTCTGGTCCGGCTCCACGGTGCCGTCGTCGACCAGCACCACCTCCAGACGGGCACTCCTGTCTCCCGCCTGTATATACAACGGGCTGGCCGGCGCTATCTGATAGTCGGCCGGGCTTTGTGCGGTCCCGGACACCGTGTACGGCACTACCACATCCATGCCGCTTGCGGCCGAGAGCTCCACATCCACGGTGACCTTCCCCTCATCCTTAAAGACCGACCGCCCGGCGGATGCAAACGCCACCGTCGGTTCCGGGTCGTTGTCGAGAATGGTTATGATTGTTGAATCACGCTCGAGCTCTGCGTTGACCACGTTGTAGAAGCGAACCGAAAAGCTTTCGTTCGGCTCATCGATGGCATCGTCGACAATGGGGATCTGCACCGTTCCCCGCGTGGTTCCCGCAACCAGGACGATCCTGCCGGATACCGCTTCATAGTCGTAAGGCGACCGCGCCGAACCATCGACCGTGGCGTACTCGACCGACACATCCTCCGTCGATGCCTCGGACAAAGTTAGCACAACCTCCGCAACCCCAACCTCTTCGGGAACCGTAAGGTCCGCGACAGACATCACGGGCGTGGAAGGTTCCTCCTGCTGCTTCTCCGCAACGGTGATCTCGAACGCCGGGAGAGACGCACTCAGCTCACCGTCACTTACACTGATTCCGATGCCGGCGAAAACTCCCGCATCACCATCGGCGGGCGTGCCGGAGAGTGTGCCCGTGGTGGTGGAAAATGCCGCCCAGGCGGGTCGGTTCACGATGCTGAATGTCAGTCTGTCCCCGTCCGGATCGGAGGCGGTGGGGGTGAAGCTGTACACTCCACCGACCTGGACCGTTGTCTCGGGGGTGCCGGAGATCTCCGGGGCGTGATTCACCGGCACCGGCTCCTGCTGCTTCGCAGTCACAGTGATATCGAATGCCGGGAGTACCGCACTTAGCTGCCCATCGCTCACACTGATCCGGATGTCGGCGAAAACGCCTGCATCACCGTCGGAAGGCGTACCAGCGAGGGTGCCTGTGGCATTGGAGAATGTCGCCCAGGCCGGTCGGTTCACGATGCTGAACGTGAGCGCATGCCCATCGGGGTCAGAAGCCGTGGGGGTAAAGCTGTAGGTTTCACCCGCCTGGATGCTGGTTGCCGGTGTACCGGAGATGACGGGCGCTCCGTTCTCCGCCGGCGGGGCTATCCCACCATCGCTGAAGATCCCGTTGACCAGCCCCGCCAGCTCCCCGCTCTGCGTCACTGCGATGATCGCGCCGGACAACCGTGCACCCTCACCTTGTGGAAGCAACGCAGCCACCTCGGAGGGCAGCATTCCGGGCGCAAGTTGCCCCAGAATGCCCGCCAGCACCTCCAGTTCCGCTGTCGGTGCAACCGCCTGCGCCGCGATGACCGCAACGCGGGCGTTCTCCAACAGCTGTTCGGTCGCGGGAACCAGACCGGTCTGCGGTGCCTGTTCACCGATGCAGGTCTGAATGGCGGCATCCATTGCCGCTTCTGCATTCATCCCGTTGACCAGCAATTCATTTCGCAGGCTTTCGATGGAGATCTGCCCGGCCATGAGGTTAGCCAGCGCAGCGAGCTGGGCCTCTGCTCCCGACGCACCAAGCCCGTCCAGTTTTCCATCCACCAGATCCGCCGCGAGCAGGTCGACCACTTGCTCCATGCTCAGTCCGGCCGCCGCACCATACGCCGCGTGGATCCGCCTGAAGAGCTCACCCAGTGCTTCGCTCACCCGCACCATGTAATGGATGTTGGCACTGTCAATCGGCGAGGTAATTGGGTCCGGAATCAGCGCTGAATCGTAGCCGAAATTCAGCCTGTCAATGACGAATCCTGCCGCTTCCGCCAGGGAGGCGCTGCTGACGCCGCCCGGCATGCGGGACGCGGTCTCGACAACCAGGGTGCTGTAGGGGTTCAAATTCACCGTCTTGACGGACGGCAGGAGAGCGATCGACAGCAGTTCAAAATCCGCCGGCGCCCCGGTCACGAGGTCCTCTCCACCTCCGGCGGTGACCGTGAGGGGGTACTGGTTACCCCTTGCCTTGATCTTTACCGAATAGTTCGCGAACGCGTCACTCTCGGATTCCAGCAGAACGTGTCCGTTGACGTCTCGAACTACCACTGTCGCACCGATGATCGGGCCATCCCCGACGCTACCGCCGAAGATCTGCGCCACCGCCTGTACATCCGCACCGGTCGACTCCGCATCGCCGCTCCCGCCACATCCGCTTACCAAAAGCCCCGCAATGAGCGACAACCCGAGACACAACGCGCTAAAGGATTTCATCGAGAAAGCTCCATCGGCAACCGTTTTCAACGGCACCAATGGTGCACTTCCTTTCACCCGCAATCTGAGTTACGCGTAGCACTTTGTCTTGGCTACCCGTCCCCAGAATCGTCAACAAAAACCGGAGGGAATCGAGTTCGGCTCAGGGGCTCTAGTCTGGAACCCGGCTACCTCCAGCTACTTCTGGCGGCGGCCACTTGTGATGAACATGGAGAGGAAGAAACTGTGGCCCATGACACAGAACCTATTAACTGAATCCACTATTGTCGAATGTCGTCTCAATACCGTCAGCGGGTTCTTCAGCCAACCGGCTGACTGCCACTAATAGTCTATCCTCCACCCATCCTTCATTTGTTTTGATTCCCTGAAACTGCGGAATGACTGATCCGCGGAATACCAGGCGCTCGCCCGCAGTAACATCACCACCCCCAACTTTCAGCTCACAAAACAGCCCCATACTCCCTTCGCCATAGCTCAAACATTACCAATGCAAACAACCGTTCACCATTGCTTCGACCCTTATCCAATCCCACCAACAACTCCCGCACAACTCGAGAATCGAACATACACCCTGGCCTCAGCAGCATATCATAAAACACATCCCGAAATGGACCAGCCTGAAGCCATTCACCTAGTGGAATACAAAACCCTTGCTTACGTCTTCTATCAAACTCCGGGGGCAACAAACGCTCAGTCAGCTTCTTCAATAGAATCTTTTTCCCTTGCGGCGTTGCCTTCAGTCGCGCCGGCACTTTACCGAAGGCGAACTCGATAATACGATAATCCAACATCGGTGCTCGCACTTCGAGCGAGCTCAACATGCTTGCCCGGTCTACCTTGACCAATATGTCCTCGCACAGATAATCCTGGAATTCCATGCGAGTTGCGCGCTGCAGCAAATCTGCAGAACTAGGCACACGCTGCCGGAAAACATTTTCAGCCACAAAACTCCAAGCCCCTTCACGACCAGATAACAGAGATTTGCGCGATGAAACCCCGAACAACCCCTCAATTATTGGCAACTCATTCTCAAAATCAGCGCCGAGCGCCAAAAGCCATTTCCGCCCTTTCATGCCAACAGGAAGAAATCTGTCCGTTGCCCGACCGATTCCACGCCGAAGCGACAGAGGAATATGACCCAGATATCTCTTCATCCATAACAGTCGACTGTAGCGCCCATAGCCACCGAACAATTCATCACCACCATCTCCACCTAGGGCGACCGCGCAATGCTGACGCACGAGTTGGCTAACCAAGAAGGTGGGAATCATTGACGAGTCGACCATCGGCTCGTCAAACTGCCGCGCCAAGATGGGCAACATCTCCACGCTAGTGGGCTGTGCGTCCAACTCTATGTGCTCCGTGCCAAAATGATGCGCGATCAGGCGTGCATGCTCTGTTTCATCCGTAGAACCATGGCCAGGAAAACGAATTGTGAATGTCTTAACATCCCTGGACGCGCGCACAGCCATGGCGGCAATGAGGCTAGAATCAACGCCCCCGCTGAGCAACACCCCCACCGGCACATCGGCCACCAGTTGTTTTCGAACAGCGTCTTCCAAGAGGAATTCAAGCTCATCCAATAAAGCGTTCTCACCGACGTTCTCTTGCCTGTCGCACTCCGGCATCTGCCAATAGCGCCACACTTTTAGCAACCCAGTGCGCAAGTCATATTTCATCGCATGAGCCGCGGGCAGCTTCTTAAACCCTTCCAACACGCAAATGTCGCCCGGTATATAACCTAGGGCTAAGTAGCAATCTAGCGCAACCGGAGAAATTCGCTTCTCTAGTGTTGAGTCCGCCATCAGCACCTTTAATTCCGAAGCAAAGCGCAACGCGCCACCATCATATCGGTAGAACAGTGGCTTTTCCCCTGCACGGTCACGCGCAAGAAAAATTGTCTTGCGCCGAACATCATAAATCGCGAACGAAAACATCCCGTTTAAACGGCCCAAGCACTCCACACCCCACTGACGATAGGCTTCAAGCACTACCTCCGTATCAGAACGCGATCGAAACACCGTTCCACATTCTTTGATTTGGTTCCGCAATTCGTCAAAATTGTAAATCTCACCGTTAAATACAATAACAACATCACCCGCCGCGCTCATCATGGGCTGGTGACCTGCAGGGGAAGGATCAATGACTGACAAACGACGGTGCCCAAGGCCAACCCGACCATCTTCTGACCACCATTCCCCCGAGTCATCCGGGCCGCGGTGCATCATGGCGCCTAGACCAGCCCCCAACCAAGAGCGATTGTCTCTCATTGCCAGAGAAGAAATACCTGCGATTCCACACATGCAAGAGCTCTCTATACGTTACAAGCAAGTCAGTTCCTGGTCACACCAATCCACTCAGACCACGATCCCACCACTACCTCATCCAGAACCCATCCTGTCGTGTCGTACTAGCGCTTTGCGCCGATCATTATAACCAGCTTCAACTGCCCACCGCTTTCCACGCAATAACGTTCTCCGCTGGTATCGCCTCAGGAATTGACGGAATTCGGCGTCTTCATAGCGTGGCCTGCGCCAAAGCGCACCATGCAACCAACCCCATAACATGGCAAGACTTCCAATGAAATAGGGGCGCTCGTTAAGCCGGTTGGCAGCATTGGCCAACATATACAGAAATCCTGTCCCCATAAAATACTGTCCATAACCATGCCTAATTCTCCCGGCATATATGTTTTTTTGACTCGACCCCATCGGCCGAAGATGCACAAACCTAAGCTCTGGATCATCCCAGCTACAAGCAATCCAACCGAACATTCGGCAACGGTGGCAATCGATACCGTCCCACATCACCGCCCGCACAAACCCTCCAATACGCACAAAGGAGTCCATTCGATAGAACTTGGACGCACCAATTGAAGTCTCATCACCATGCCGCTCACACACCAATCCCCTTGGAGTCAAAATATATGCTTTTCCGCTGCAGGTAGCGATCCGCGGATTGCTTTCCATTCTTTCAATCAGACCCTCGA
This sequence comes from Gammaproteobacteria bacterium, assembly GCA_041690635.1. GTDB lineage: Bacteria > Pseudomonadota > Gammaproteobacteria > Thiohalomonadales > Thiohalomonadaceae > JAWLGZ01. Next base: position 218,992 of record JAWLGZ010000006.1, on the reverse strand, counting down.
AGTACCGCGGAGGCAACCACAAATCCAGATCAAGCTTACACAGGTACTCGTAATCATCAGGACAGATGGCGTCATATCCCGCATAAAAAGCGTCGACCACACCCGGACCCACCGATCGACGTCCTCGATTCGAACGTGCAATAACCCGAATCCATTCGTGTTGAGCCGCATATTCATCAAGGATCTGCGACGTATTGTCCGTCGACCCATCATTGACAATAATCCACAATGCTGGTCGCACCGTCTGCGCGACAACGCTATCAAGCGTTTTTCTCATGTATTCCGCTTCATTCCGACACGGAGAAATAACAACATAGCTTCGGCTCATTCGAGCTACTCCCGAGAAGGCTCCGAATCCAGAGTCAAACACTTCATCAGTCGCATCAAGTTTACCTGCTGACTGAACTCCCGACGTACATATTCAATTCCATTGCTGGCCATTTCCTTTCTCAACGCAGGCTTCGTCAAGAAACGGTCAATCTTTCTCGCAAGGCCTGATGGATCATCTGGATTTGCCAGCAGCCCAGTTTTCCCGTCCAATACCAACTCCGGAATCCCGGACAACCGTGTCGAGATCACGGGCACTAATTCCGACATTGCTTCCATCAGCACTACTGGTATACCGTCCATATCTCCTTCACGGTTACGCTTGCACGCAAGGACGAAGAGATCCAAGTCCCGCATCCAAGCCCCTACTTCATTGTGCGGAATTCCACCACGGAAACAGACGCGGTCCGCGAGACCGAGGTTCACGACCAGCCTCTTAAGTTCCAGTAGCAACGGGCCATCACCAGCCACAACAAGCTCGACACGGTATGGACGCTCCTTAAGTTCCGCCAATGCACGTATGACCACGTCCATTCCCTTCGTTTCCACCAGCCGCCCCAACGTTCCTATGCGATAGTGGCTCTTGACTCCATAGACGGGCTCAACCTTAGTTTCCACCTCTCTAACTCCACATCGAATTAACGTGAGCTTAGTTGGCTCCACACCGCGCCCCTCAAGATATCGACGGTTATAATCCGAAATTGTCAACATCATGGCGGAGCGAGTTGCTTTCGTTTTGAGAAGAACACCATGCTCAAAGATATCGTTGGCATGTGCCGTGAACGTAAACGGAATTCCGGCCAGCGATGCTGCATACATTCCTATCTGAGTGGGAGCATTCGCGAAGTGGACGTGCAGGTGGGTACATTTTTCTCCATCTAGAATCCCCGCCAGCCGAACGGCCGCCAGCAACTGGTACCCGAGTTTCCAGGTGGCGAGTCGAAAAGGCCCACACTCCCACAAATCCGCGACCAGCCACCCGAGCGCTTTTGCGCTTCCCTTGAAACGAGGCAAGTTCCACAAACCTTCGAAGACTAGTCGCCACTTCGCTCCTTCATACAGATACTGAACCTGCCGAGCCAACTCCTCCTGACCATGCGCCGGTTGACCCGGCCGCCGCACGGAGACTGGAACAATCTTCACACCTAGTCGTCGAAGGCCCCACAGTTCCTCATAGACGAACGTCTCCGAAAGAGCCGGCATCTGAGCCGCCAGATAGGCGATGGGACCGGACATATCGGACTGTCTCATGTCACACTCCGGGCGGCAGACCGAGCCGTAAGCTGTTTGGCGAAAGCGATCCACTTACGCTCGTAGTGGTAGGTGGAAATGTGTGCCAAGGCGATGAGTACCAGGAACAAAAGAGGGCGCTTGGCATACTTCTCCCACCCCTCTCCACTCCCGAGCCAGCTGTAAGCGAGCAGGGGGTGAATAACATAGAGGGCGTAGGAGATTGTGGCGATATAGAAGAGTGCCCGGCTGTTCAATACGGAAGACAATGGGTTGGTGGTGTTGTACAGCGTCGCACCGACAAGCATGGCCGCCAGATAGGGCCGCATATAGTTGATGAACCCGCTTTCCGGATGGGCCGAGATGATCAGCAGCCCAAGAATCAGCAGGGGGTTTGTCGCGGCAAGAACATTTCGTGGCACCTCGCCGAATCGGCCATGGTAAACAAGGGCGAGAATGCCACCCGCCAAGATTTCATCAACACGGTAATAGGTGTTAATGGCAACATACGCACCATTGTCTATTCGGTATGCGGTAACAGCTACGCATAGCAGCGGCAGCAGATACAGTCCCCGTCTTCCCAGAATCGCCACGAGAAGTGCAACCGAAATGTAAAACTGCATCTCGACACACAGGCTCCAGAAGTGGCTGGTAACGGCACTGAGCGACATCGGCGGCCAGTTCGCGTAAAAGAGCAGATGCGCCAACCACTGGCTGGTATTCGCCTCAACCAGCAGGAGTGCAATGATGATGTATAGCCACGCCAAGGGAACGATTCGAAGAAACCGACGAAGGAGGAACTCCCCTATCGCAGGACGGTTGAGCAGGAAATTGGTGATCAGGAATCCGGACAATGTAAAGAAAAGCGCCATGCCCAGGGGACCGGCTGTAGCATTTAACTGCCACGCCTTGGGTCCGAGGGGTAGCAGGTGAGTTGCGAGGACCAGAAGAATACTTATCCCCCGCCACCCATCGAGAGCTGAAAACCGGCCACTCTCCACCTGTCCCTGGCTGACGTTCATCGCTCTACCGGTTCTCCATGAATTCACTTGTACTCAATCAGGCTCGTCCTTTCGCCGACTGACCGGCAGTACCAGAACTTTGCCTGCCCCACCGCTTCCGGAAACTTTCCCAACACCAGAAAGATCGCCCAGACAAGGTTTTCCAATGCCGAACGTCGCCCGACCAGGGCAACCCTCGCAATCTGCACCGGGTAGGCGGCGAGAGGCAGAAGGCCCCAGGCCCCCCATAAGGCGAAGGCACATCCCGTACCCAGAGGAAGCCACCCACCCCACAACCATGCGCTTCGGGACTGCCGGACCCTATGCCGCTCCAGTGTACGTCCGTGAAGGAATGCACCCTCGGCAAAGGCATACCCAGCCCTCAAGCTACGCCTCCACCACTGTCCGAAGCGCACCATGTCGGCATCGTGCCGAGTCATCTCTTCACCGATACGCCAGATGCGCCATCCGATAACGCGCAGGCGCACACACAGCTCGGGTTCTTCACCTGCAATCAGGTCTTCCCGATAGCCGCCAGCGGCGTTCAGAGCCTCTACCCTCATCATGGCGTCGCCGCCACACGCTCGTGCCTCACCAACCGGCGTATCCCACTCGATATCACAGAGCAGGTTGTATACCGACCGCCGAGGAAACCGCTCCCGACGGCGTCCACAGACAACCGCAACATCCGCATATGACTCAAGAAACTTCCGCCCAACCTCCATCCATTCCGTCGCGACTTCGCAATCACCGTCCACGAACTGAATGAACTTTAGCTGTGGCGCAATTTCACAGGCTCGCCGCCAACCGGCATTGCGTGCGCGCGCAGCGGTGAATGGTTCTGCAGGATCGAGCGCCACTACATCAACACCTTTGTCACGTGCCAGCTCGCGCGATCCGTCCGTCGAACCGGAATCCACGTAAACCACCAATCTGGTCGGCGCCAAAAGAGAGTCCAGGCACCGCTGCAGCCGTTCGCCTTCGTTGCGCCCAATAACTATGACGCCACACTCCACCGTATCTGATCCGGGCTCAGCCATGCGCACGGACCCGCTCCAACACCTCTCGTCCAGTGACAGATTTGAAGTTCCCGCAGTTCAGATCCACCTGAAGCCACTCCCCCAACTGCTCCAGTTCCGCATCGAACACCCTCTCCAGCTTTCTCCGTTGCTGGCCGGCCAGTGTTGGCCGCTCGCGCATGGCAAGCCGTCCTTTTATGCCGTCCCGAACTCTCCGGGGAACGAGCGACCGCCGAAGGGCGGTCGCCAGCTTGGATTCCACAACCAGTTCATACAAAGGGAACTTGCGAATCCGTTCGCTTGACCTGTTGCTTGGCTTCACATCCATCTTCCACACCGGAGTCCCCTGATAGCCGATGAATCTGCAGATCCGTATCAACTCCTGCTGTGGAGCGTGAACCAGTCGTTCGAAAAACACGGGCAGCACCGCCTCGCGGCCGTAGGCCTCCAGATATGGCGCGAGTTGCCAGGCGTATTGGCCATACCTCACCAGTTCCGGATAGCGCTCCACCGCCTCCGCGATCCCGCACCGGATTTTCCCGGTACTCCACTCATGGATATAGTGGGATATCAACCTGTCAATCGGATGACGCATTACGTAGACAAGACGCACATCGGGAAGATGGCACTTCATGCGGGCAACCGTATTCGGATATGTGGGGAGCTTGGTGTAATGTGTACTTGCCTCTCCCATCAGATCGCCGTCCCGTGCTCCGGAAAACAGCCCTTCATACCAATCTATACCCTTAGCGAACTGTGCGTCATCACTGAAGAAGTTCGGCTCCTTCGGCCGTGTCATGAAAATCCCAGGTTGCGCCGCCAGCTGCTCCTGAAGGGTACTCGTGGCCGCCTTCATGGCTCCAATGATGATAAATTTCGGACGCTTCGCCACTGAATCACCTCATCCTCGTGCGGGGTGGCTGTACGGCCTCCCGGGTGTGCGCCAGTTGGTCCAGATATCCAGCCACTGCCGATCGATGGCGGCCTTGTCCGAACGTCCAAGCATCTGCCTCATTTTCGATATCATCCGTCCCAACCACCAGAGAAGGTTCGCCGCCGTAAGCCCCCACCAGCCGTAGAGCTGAAAGAAGAGCCGGGTACGGGACTGGTAGAAATAAGGTGGAAGGCGCCGCTTTTGCTGCGCACGCTGTTTGACCGGAGAGCTGCCGCCTCGCAGGTGAACCACCCTCGCCGCGGGGTCATGAACGATCGTCCAACCGCCTCGGCGAGCGCGGTGGCAGAACTCCACATCCTCGAAGTACATGAAGTACCCCTCATCAAGCAGGCCAACCTGCCTGAACACCTCACCCTTGATAAGGACACAGGCAAAGCTGGTCCACTGCGGTCGGGCGACATGCGCCTGAACAGGGAGCGGCACGACATATCGGCTCAGCATCCGCTCGACGAAGCGTGTGCGTGCCGCGGCAATCAGCTCGCTTCCCGGGGTATGGAAACGAAAACAGCTCTCCTGTCCAGTTCCATCCGGCCACTCAAGCCGTGGGCTAAGCAGCCCGGCGTCCGGAAACCGGCCTGCCGTCTCCAACAGCCTACGGACGGCCCCTTCCCGGATCACCGTGTCACTGTTCAGCAACAGGTAATAGCGCGCACTGATCGCCTTGATCGCGAGATTGTTACCTGCCGCAAAGCCGCCATTCCTGTCCGCTTTCATCACAGCCACCTGTTGATGGGTGTCGTGAACTGCCAACCACTTTTCGATGATCTCTATCGAACCGTCCTCAGAGCAATTATCAACAACGGTAACGCGCGCACTTTCGCCCTCAAGTTCCGGCAGCAGGGATGATAAGCAGTCCGTGACGAATCCCGCAGTACGGTAATTCACGATGACCACGCAAAGATTGATTACCGGGAACGCTTCCATGCGAGCCTTCACTTCAGGTAACGGATGTCAATTGCATTCTTCCTCGCCTGGCAAACCGCCTTCCACCTGGCGATGCCCATCCTTGAAGCAGCAAAACTCTCAAGGTACAACCTGAACCCATAGCGCGCGATCTGCCTGCGAATTCGATAGGTTTTGTTATGAACCTCGATGACTGCCCATTCCAAAACGAAGGGCGATCCGGCAGTATGCCCGCTCAACTCGTAGCCGCGCGAGACGAGCATCTTCCCCACCTTTCCGTCCACAAGTTCAAGTTCCCTGATCCGGTAGTTCTTCTTCCACTGGTAACAGAGCTTCCTGTCTGGCGCGGAATATGTCGAATGACGGGGGTACTCGAGCATCTGGTCCGAATACGACACCCCGAGAAACCCGCATATACGCCCAAGGACACCTACAGGGTCGCAGAGCAACTCTTCGTATCTCACTTCCAGATAGTCGCCGGGATCAAGTCCAGCCTTGAGTCGATCCCATGACAGCTCAGCTGCGCTCCAGATATCGACGCCCCTGTAAACATGACCCGCCCATCCCATACCTATGCAGGACCTGGCAACGTCCCGAGGGTCTCGCACCAAGTGGATGTATCTGGCCTTCCGAAAAATCCGCGGGATCCGATGGAAGTTCCTGTGGATGTTCATGGTCAGCACGGAATCGACCTGGCTCAGTTGAGCGATAAATGACTCCATTAGCTCGCAATAGGAGTGACTCTCGTCGAACTCCAATCCCATGGCCAGGAATATCCGATTCGTTCCCAACCAGTTGCGATAAACCTCGGTGTCGGGGGATATTCCGTCGTCTCCCACAAGCTCAAACAGAAAATCGCACTCCCCGGGGTTGGCAATGTTCGGGTGCGAGTCGAGCATCAACCGGAGCAGGGTGCTTCCCGAGCGCACTGCGCCGACGACAAAGACCGGGGCACATTGGGTACTCCCGAAATCGACTGGCCGGATATCATTCACGCCTTCACCTCCTCAAGAGTACCGAACACCCGATGCCTTGCCGCAGTACCCATGGCGATATAGCTGGCACCCAACCCCGCCACCGCCCAATACACCACCGGAATCGTATTGATGCTGCTGACTGTATAGATCATGATGAGAATTGAGGTGAGCGTGGCCATCAAGCCCGCCCCGACGCTTCGCATCTCACCCCCCCTCACTGAACAGCGCATAGTGCTACGAATCCCGAAAAGCACCGCCAAAAAGAAGCCGAAAAACAACGAAAGCCCGATGAAGCCGTATTCCAGAGCGATTCCGAGATAGGAATTGACAATATCGATAATGCCCTGCCCCTGAATCATGGCTTGCATCTCGGGTGTCTGGTTATAGATGACCGAACCAAGCCACGGGTTGCGCTCGATAACAGTAGTTGCGTTCTCAAACAGTCGTTCCCGATAGGTGACGTTGACACTGTCCACTGTTCCAACAAAGGGAAGCAGATCAATCACCTTGCCCCCCCCGGGCAACAGCAATACCCCCATGACTCCTGCCACAACAAAAAGCGATAATTTTGCAAGTCTCGTGACCGGTCGTGGAGCCAATGTCGCAAAAACGAACACGAGAACAACTGCTCCTACCCATGGCCCCCGGGAGATCGAGGCCAGCATGCCCGCGACGAGAAACCCCAAGGCGGCATGTCGCATCCACGTCTTTTCAATACCCTGTCTGACAATCAAGAGAAAGCCGATTGCAACAACCATGACGTACCCCAGCACGATGGGCTGACCCGTGCTGGCGAGTGCCCGCAGCGCCGCGCCCCGTGTCAAATAGCCTCCCATGTGCCGTTCTACCCCTATTGCCTCCGGCACGGTAACGTAGAGCAGCCACCCCTTGAACATTTCAAACAGGGCAACTGCACCCAAAATCATTGCCGCGATCACGAATCCGGCCATAGCCTCCCGCATTGAATGCATGTTGCGTATGCCGCGACTGGCAACGTAATAGGGCAAAAAGACCTCAAGGAAGGCATAGAACGCCTCGCGCAACGTGTCGGTCAGCGTCGTCTCGCGCAAAGCCATCAGGACCGTCAGACACAGGAAAGATAGCAGTAGTTTGTCAGCAAGTGTGCGCCCGAACGGAACCACTCCATCCTGCCGCCGCAAATGCAAAAAGGCCGGCACCAACACCACCAACGCCAGAACACGTGCATGATTTAGGTTCGCAACATAGTTGACGACACCGAATCCTGGAATTTCAAACCGTATTGGTGGCACCGCAAAAAGCAAAATAAAGAACAGGGCCAGTGGATTACTTTCCTGTCGTTGATACAAGTACAGAAACGCAACGCTCCCAACCAGAAAAACCCAGGGATTGTGCGAAAGAAAGGTGACCAACGTAATCACCAGCCATGCAGTCACCCGGCGCGAAAACTCCGCTCGCTCCATTACACTGCCGGAGAATGCCGGCTTGGCCACCAGAAGCGTCACAAGGGCAAGCCCCAGGATGACCGTCAGCGCCCGAAGGTGCTCAGGCATACCTGCTCCATGGATACTTGATCACCATACTCACACCCAAGCCTGCCTCAATAATACGAGCTATTGTGCGTATTGGACTTGTTAAGCACAGTCCCGATCAGCGGCGTGGCGTTCAACAGCCGCACACTCGCCTCGAGCTCAGACGCGGTCGTCATTCCATCTGCGACAACCATCAGCACGCAGTCGACGTAAGGCATGAACGCCAGGGCGTCGTCCGTCGCCAGCAGTGGCGGAAGATCAAAAATGACCAATCGTGACCGATATCGGTCGCGCAACTCCGTCACCAATCCCTGAACATGCGAGCCCATCAGCAGTGCTGACGCATTGGGCAGAGAGCGGCTATTTGGAAGGACCACGAGGCGAGGAATCCCTGGATTGACCATTGCCTCGCTCAAGTCGGCCTTCGCCTCCAGAACATCACCCAGAGACGTTGTCGGTGTGATGCCAAGGTAAGTGGCAATCTTTGGCTTTCGAAGGTCGAGATCGGCGAGTAATGCGGTCTGATCTGCCTGCTGAGAAATACTTAGTGCAAGATTGATTGACACCACCGTCTTGCCGCTGCCTGCGGTCGGAGAGACAACGGCCAACGTTCTCCATCCATTGTCTCTCATCTTTCGCACGATCTGAGTACGCAATAGATTGTATGACGAGCCACGGAGGTCGTTCTTGTTGTGTGCGACGATACGGTTTGCTTCGAGATGCTGCTGCTCCAGCTTCACCACCCTCGTTTCGCGATAGACGATCTCGCCGGTTTCACCGAGAGACGTGGTTCCCGGGTCACGCGATGCGCTCCCCTGCCGACGGTGTGTGCGCGATGGAGGGAACTCCTGTTCCCGTGCCTTCGCAATCGCCTCCTTTATCCGCTCCATCCCGCCCCCTATTCAAATCGCGCAAGGACCTTCAGAACCAGAATATCCAAAGGCAAGTAGAAGATGTGCGTAAGCAGCAAGGCACCCAGTATCAATAACAACAGTGCCCCTGCAGCCAGCGTCATCCGAAGTCGTTTTGTCCGTGTTTCTGCCTCAGTCCATATATAGGGGATGACGGCGAGGGGCGGGTGACGCATCATTGAGGTCAGTCGGGCGGCGCCACGGATACGTCCGTCCAGCGACTCCACGACCATGAGTCCGCCGCCTCCGCCCATAAAGGCCAGGAACAGGCCGAGCGCCATGATTTTCTTTCTGTTCGGCTCTACCGGGTATTCGGGTAGAAGTGGAGGCTCGAGGAGGGAAAAGCGTTCTGCCTTCCTGTCCTCCTCCAGACTCTCCGACACCTGCGCCTCCATCTGTTTCGCCCTGAGTTCGTTGTACTTTCTCAGAGCACCCTCATGATCTCGCTCCAGCGCAGCCAACCCCCTTTCCACTTGAGGCGTATGGATGATCTGGCGCTGAAGTTCCTCTATTCGGTCCTTCAGTTTTCCGCGTTGCTCCTGCAATGACTCGAGTTGGGAATCTGCCGACGCAAACTGGGCCTGCAGTCTGGCCAGCACGGGGCTGCCGGATACTGCGCCTCCGCCCGCCGGTTCGCCCGTCGTCGACCGCCCTCCCAAATCACCTTCTCGGCGAACGCGGGATGCCCGCACGTCAGCAGTCACGTCAATATCAGCCACGGAATCGTGTTCATCATTGTTTAGTGCTCTAATCTGATTCATGACCGATTGCACGTCAGGATGCGCATCGTTGTACGTTACCCGCAGTTCGGCCAACCGCTCCTCAAGTGATCTAATCGTGCTGAAGGCATCGCTTTCGGAGCCGCCCGCTCCCCCGTGCTCACTCGCCAGCTCGAGCTCCAGGTAGCGCCGCTCCGACTGGAGTGCCTTGATCTCCCTCTCAATCGCTTTCAGTTCGCTCTCTGCCCTTTCCAGCATTGCAATACGCAGATTCAGATGCTCAGGAAGCGCATCACTGTGCTGTTGCTTATAGCCCGCGATACGGTCCTCCATCGCATTGAGATCACGTCTCAGCTTCTCCGCCTCTTTGGCGAAGAACCCCGTCGTTTCGGTTGCCCGCTCGGTACGTGTTCTGGCATTCTCTTCCAGGAACAATGTCACCAGATCATTGGCAACCTTGAGTGCCACGTCGCGACGCGGGTGCTTGAAGGAGACTTGGAAAGCGATGGCTGCGGTACCGCGCCTGCCCGAATTGGCTTCGGCAGTGATCAACTCGACGAGCACTCTCTCTCTCATCTTCCTGACAAGTTCCGTCCCGACCAGCGGGCCATCCTCCTGAAAGAGGTTGTATCGCTCCGCGAGCTTCACCAGGTTCTCACGCGTCATGACCCGCTGCCTGATGATTTCGATCCGCTCGCCCGCATAGGTCGTGATGGTCGAAGGAACCAGATTCGATGGTATCTGCTGGGACTCGACCAAGATGGTACCGGTAGACTGATATACGGGGGGCAGCAGGACTGCAATTGCAGCAGTAACACCCAGCACCAAAATCATGGGAAGCACAAAGTAAGGCCACCGAAGCCTGAGAACCATTACGTAGTCGCGAAGCGAGAGCTCCTGTTCCATGGCGCCACTACCCCGTTCTTTTGTTGGTGCTGTTCGAACCATGTCCAGGCACATGCGCCCGTACTCAAACTGCATGAACGCTGTCTGCCCAATGCGAGCAGACGAAAAGATTGGGAGGCGGTACCGCCTCCCTCAGTTCTAGACAAATATCCGGAACCGCTCGCTAGACTACAGCCGCCTCATCACCTCGCACCTTGCGTCTACGTCGACCGATATACCCGGCAACAACAAGCACCGAACCGAACAGCACGGCGGCAGGAGGCAGAGGCACCGCGGATACGGCGAGATCGAGCTTGTACCCGCCACCCTCGGAGGAGGTAAGACCGGAGACAACCAGCCGATACAGGCCATCCGCAGTCATGGCAAAATAGAGCGGGTCCAGAAACGGCCCAGCCTGATTCCCCTGAGGGTTGCTAAACACCTTCGATTGCAGTGGCGTTTCACCCTCATACCACGTCAATCTGAGGTTCTTCATCGTAAAGTTGCCGGCGGGACTTCCGGACAGAGCCACCGCAACGGTTGATGTTTCGACGTCTCTATCGGTCGTAAACAGATAGGAATTCTCGAATCCGGAATTTCGCTCGAACGAGGCGTAATCGTGCGTAAAGCTATTACCTCCTTCAAGCGAATACAGGATGCCGTCAGGGAGCACGGGGACAATCGCCGCCGCTGCCGGACCGGCAAAACCCAGCAGGAACACCGCACCCAATAGTGTGCCCTTCAAACCAAGTCTGGAATGTCCCATATCCACACATCTCCTTTGTGGTTGAAACTCGAAACTTCCTGAATCGCGAACCTCGCCTGTCCGCTTAGACACTCCTACGGACACTTAGGCCAATAAACCCAATCAGACCCGACGCGAATAGCCATAGAGCAGAAGGTAGGGGTACGGGCGATATGCCTTCTCCCAGCCCCTGTCCATGAGGGGCGTCGCGGAGATGCGGTGCGCTAATTGCCTGCCAGACAGAATCGCCAACCGGCCCCCGCTCACCCCTGATTCGGGTATGCGGGTCCGAGGTCAGTTGCAGCGCAGTCAGGGATGCCAAGTCCAGCCTGTCACGCCATGAATGGAGGGGATCACTCCCGGGGCGCCCGCGCGTAAACGGGAGCGACTGGCTGCGCTCGAAGTAGCCATCGGGGTCGCCATGGATCGTTAACTCAGGTGCATAGGGGTCGATACTCGCTGCAACCGCGGTCGACTGCAGGCCAATCGCGAGCACCGCAACAAGGCTGACGGAAACCGGCGAGATCATGCGCCGCCGGATGACTTCCCTGTGGCCCCCGGCAGATGGTTCCACCTCACGCCCCCTTCGAAATCCGTTACTCATCAGTCTCTCCCTGAGCCTCTCCCTGAGCGCATGGAGCGGTCTACCAGCCAGTAGCCTCCATGGCTGGTGATTATGCATGGATCAGATATCCATTAGCCGACCATGCCAACCGCATTCCGAAGGCTAGCCTCCCAGCACCGCATGTCAAGACGTGCAAGCGCCGTCTTGGCACGTGTCGGAGCCCGCCAATACCGCTTGCAGATGTGGGGGTGCCCGACTACGTTTTACCTCACATCAGAAAAGGCGCACCTAGCTGATGCTTATCATAAGAACGGCGCACTCCCGCACGCTGGTGCCGACGGGCAACACCCTTAGGAAAACGGATTCCTCAGGCATTCGGGTTCACCGCTGTGCGGCTCCCACCGGGGCCGGCCCACACGTGAACCACTATCAAGGAGCGATAGTCCAGTGGCCATGGTCACCCACACCTTACAAGGCCGTTCGCTACTGCAACGACGGGGTTCGCTACCCAACACCCTGCTTGCATTGATGGACGGCGTGGCCGTGATCTCAACGTTTTACCTCACGACAACACAGATCACGAACAGCTTCTCTCCGGAGTACATGGTTGCGCTTCTTCTCCTCATGGGCGCAATGGGCGTGACCTACGATCGCCTGGGCATCTATCGGAACTCAGGCAGCCTGCTTAGAAAACTTCTTGCGCTCTGGAACGCCTGGGCGCTCAGCTTCGCCGTCCTAGTGGTACTCGCTTTCCTTACCAAGCAGGCGGGTGACTTTTCGCGGCTTACGTTTACGCTGATCTTCGTCGTCGGGTTTGCTCTCCAAGCGCTGGCACACGCCTCTTTCAAGGCACTGGCGAGCCGTTCCCTGGTCACGCCGGCAAGGGACAAGGCGCTGGTAATCGGCTCCGGCCCCCTCGCCGACAGCATCGCTGACCGGATCAACCATAGTCCCTGGTCCCAGGAGACGGTCATTGGCCGACTATCCATTTCTCACCAGGAGATCGACCAGACACCGGGAGCGTCGGTGCCCGCCCTTTCCGGCTCTGTTCACGACATCGCGCACATGATCAAGGAGCATGACATTAGAACGGTTTACATCGCAGTGGCGCTCGACGGCTCACCACTTATCGAGAAAATATACTTCGATCTCCTTGATCTCCACGTAAATATTCACTGGGCGCCGAACATCTTCTCCCTGAACCTCATCAATCATAGTGTCACGGAACTTTCCGGAATTCCGATCATCACCCTGTCCGAAACCCCCCTGACCGGAACCCGACTTGCGATCAAGTCGCTAGAAGACAGGATCATCTCAATGTCGGCCCTTGTGTTGCTCGCCCCCGTGATGCTGCTTATAGCGATTGCCATCAAAATCGACTCTCCGGGCCCGGTCTTCTACCGCCAACCAAGAACCGGATGGGATGGACGTGAGTTCCTGATATGGAAATTCCGCAGTATGCACGTTCACCGGCCTGCGAACGGCGAGGTGAAACAGGCAACGCGCGATGACCCTCGCATCACCCGTGTCGGAAAATTCATCCGAAGGACGAGCACCGATGAACTTCCACAGCTGTTCAATGTGCTCTGTGGCCAAATGTCGATCGTTGGGCCACGTCCACATGCCGTGGAACACAATATCGAGTATTCACAACGCATCCGCGCCTATATGGCACGGCACCGTATCAAACCCGGAATCACCGGTCTTGCCCAAGTGCGCGGATACCGCGGAGAGACGAAAGAGCTCAACGCGATGACAAAGCGCGTGGAGTCCGATCTCGAATACATCAATAACTGGTCACTACTCATGGATATCGGAATCATCCTCAGGACCGCACTGTCATTTTTTAGAAGATCTTTTTACGAAAACGCCTACTAACCACACGTAACAAGGTTTCAGCGCACTCGGCAGCCCCCGAGTTGCACGGACCAGTAAACATGGGACACCAAGAAGAATGAAAGTATTGGTCCCCGGTGCGGCCGGGCAGCTCAGGCAGGAACTGTTGAGGTGCGCCCCGCCGGCTTCACCGTCATCGGCGCCGGACGCACTGACCTGGACATTGTAGCCGGCAAAGAGGTACGCCACTGGTTTCCCGATGAGCGCTTCGACTTCGTGATCAATGCGGCCGCGTGTACGAACAGGGCCGCCTTAGGCCGCACGGCAGCGCATTGGCGGGCCTCATTACGGAGCATGCTGACTGAGCCAGGGGCACATCACCCCCTTTCAACCCACTGCAGTACACCACGAAAACCGCAATCGGGAGCTTCACCGACGCCATGACTGACAGACCTCTTCACCACCATCCCCGTCGCTTGCTGGTGACCGGCGGGGCCGGGTTCATCGGCGCTAACTTCGTTCGATACAGGCTTGCCACCTATCCGGACAGCCGCATCGTCGTCCTCGACGCGCTTACCTACGCTGGCAGTCTGGCGAGCCTGGAACCTGTGAAGGCACAGCCTGGCTTCCGCTTCGTGCACGGGGACATCATCGATCAGCCATTGGTCGAACAGCTTCTGCGCGACGAGAGCATCGACACGATAGTTCACTTCGCCGCCGAATCGCACGTCGACCGCTCGATCCATGCCCCGGATGCCTTCGTGCAAACCAATGTATTGGGTACGCTGTCCCTTCTGAACGCGGCTCGCTCGGTCTGGCTTGAACGCGGCATGGCCGGCTGCCGGTTTCACCACGTCTCCACCGATGAGGTGTATGGCTCGCTGGACCCGGCTGATCCGCCTTTCACTGAGAGCACAGCATACGCACCCAATTCCCCCTATTCAGCGAGCAAGGCAGCCTCCGACCATCTCGTACGTGCGTATCACCACACCTATGGACTGGATACCACCACCAGCAACTGTTCCAACAACTACGGACCTTATCAGTTCCCGGAAAAGCTTATCCCCCTAATGGTCCTCAACATGTTGCAGGGAAAACCACTGCCCGTTTATGGGGACGGTCTCAATGTCAGAGACTGGCTGTATGCCGAGGACCACTGCCGGGGAATCGATCTCATTCTGCACTATGGACGCAGTGGTGAGACCTACAACATCGGCGGTCACTGCGAAAAGACCAATTTGGAGGTCGTCCAGGCGCTATGCACGGCCATGGACGAACTCCTACCCCAGTCTCCGCACCGGCCCCATCACAGACTGATCACCCGCGTGAAGGATCGACCCGGCCATGACCGGAGATACGCGATCGATGCCCGCAAGATTGCCGGCGAACTCGGCTACACGCCCGCGGAGAGCTTTTCGGGCGGTCTACAGAAGACGATCCGCTGGTATCTGGACAACCCGGATTGGTGGCAACCGCTGATCGAAAATGGCTATCAGGACTGGATTACCCGGCAGTACGGCTAAAGCTGTGTGCAAGCCGGTCAATTGGGACTGTACCACTCTCTCCTGGAGACGACTGATGATGCACCTTCGAAACACCGACCCAGACAGGCGCAGATTCCTCTCAACCGCAGCGATCGCATCGGCTGCCGCGGCACTACCCGGAGCGGGCCCGCTCCTTCTATCGCGCGATAACAGGATCACCAGCACCAACTCCTTCTCCGTCATTAACGGCTGGGTCCTGAAACGATCTGATCTGATAAAGAACTGAACAAGGGGTACTCCTGATGCTCTACCCGTACAAGTCAAACACTGTTTCACCCGGAACCACCTATGACTTCTGCTCAGGCCTTGGACGTATCAAGCTTGCCGACCACATAACGGGCCCCTCCCTGCCTCCGCCTGTTGCACCTCACGCCCACCACATGGGGACGACCCGAATGGCCGCCGATCCTAAACATGGAGTTGTCGACGAGAACTGCAAGATATTTGGCGTCGACAACATCTACGTCGCGGGCAGCAGTATCTTTTCCACTGGCGGCGCCGCAAATCCGACCCTTCCGATCGTGCAGTTCTCTTTGCGCCTGGCCGATCACGTGACCGGCCGAAAACATGCCGCTTCGCGCGTTCGTGAACGGGAAATTGCAAGCTGACGACACCGGATAATGAAAAACGGGCCGTTTGTTTGTCGGTGATGGAGATGAAGATCAATACGGCTGCGTCCATTGCGATGTGCGAGATAGGGAGAGATCGTGACCAAGGAAAGTTCGAATGTCGTGTGGCACCATGGGACGGTGAGTCGAGCGGATCGAGAGCTGCTCAACAGTCACCGGAGCGGAGTGCTCTGGTTCACCGGCTTGTCGGGTGCCGGCAAGTCAACGATTGCCCACGCAGTCGAGGAGCGGCTCTACCAGTTGGGGGCTCGGACGTATGTTCTCGATGGAGATAACGTCCGGCACGGCCTGTGTGGAGATCTCGGCTTTTCCATTCAGGACCGGACGGAGAATATTCGCCGCATCGGTGAAGTGAGCAAGCTGTTCGTCGAGGCCGGAGTCATTGTCCTTTCCGCATTTATTTCACCGCTGCGCACCGATCGAAAACGGGTGCGTGACCTCTTGAGCCCTGGCGACTTTATCGAAATTTACTGCGCCTGTACTATCGGGGAGTGTGAACGACGTGACGTGAAGGGCCTTTACAGGAAAGCTCGCGCTGGCGAGATCACGGAGTTCACCGGAATATCTTCACCCTACGAAGAGCCCGAGGATCCGGAACTGCTCCTCGACACTGCCCGTATGAGTGTGGAGGAGTGCGTCGAGGCAGTCATCAACGAACTGCGGGCACGAGGAATCATTTCCGGTGCCTTGGGCAATGTGGGCATGGCCGGAGGCTGATGTACCGGAGTTTTGGTTCAGGAACCCGGTAGCACGCGGATCGATTGACCCGTACTCTGCCGACCGGTGGCGGGCCCCGACACGCGCAGATTCTCTTCGAAATAGCCAATGGTGTAGGCCAATCCCTCGTCGAGAGAGATCTCCGGCCGCCAGCCAAGTTGCTTGCCGGCTCGCGTAATGTCCGGGCGTCGGCGCCTCGGGTCGTCCTCCGGAAGCGGTTTCAGGACGATCGGCGATCGGGAGCCGGTCAGCTTGACCACCCGCTCGGCCAGTTCGGCCACATTGTACTCGTCGGGATTCCCGAGATTGAACGGACCGACCACCTCATCAGGGGACTCCATGAGACGCATCAGCCCCTCAACCAAGTCGTCGACATAGCAGAACGAGCGGGTCTGGGAGCCATCGCCATAGACGGTGATTGGCTGGTTGCGCAGTGCCTGGACGATGAAATTCGATACCACGCGGCCATCGTCAGACTGCATGTGGGGGCCGTATGTATTGAAGATCCGCGCCACCTTTATCGGCAGACCGTGGCGACGCCGATAGTCGAAAAAGAGTGTTTCCGCGCACCGCTTGCCCTCGTCATAACAGGCCCGTGTGCCAATCGGATTGACGTTGCCCCAGTATCCCTCCACCTGCGGGTGCTGTTCCGGATCTCCGTATACCTCACTGGTGGATGCCTGGAGAATCCTCGCCCCCACCCGTTTGGCGAGCCCAAGCATGTTCATGGCGCCAAGTACGCTGGTCTTGGTGGTCTGCACCGGATCCCGCTGGTAATGGACTGGACTCGCGGGGCAAGCGAGGTTGTAGATCCGATCGACCTCCACCTGAAGTGGAAGGCTGACATCGTGGCGGATCACCTCGAAACAGGGGTGCTCCAGATGCTCGAGGATATTGGCCCTGGTTCCGGTGGAGAAGTTGTCGACACACAGGACCTGATTTCCATCTGCGAGCAGCCGCCCGCACAGGTGACGTCCCAGAAATCCCGCACCGCCGGTCACCATCACACGCTGCATGGACATCCCTCCATGGAAGTCACGCCGTGAGCGTCCCGACTACCGCCGAACGTTTGAAAAACGTTGCACCTCTCCTCGTCCGCCGTCTCCTTGTGAAACCACAAGCGGAAAACCCGCAGAACTGATTCGTTTGCCGAGTATAGATGAAGGGGGACCGGAGGAAGCGGAAGCGGGGCGGCCTGCTAAGCTTCTTCAGCAACTGCCACGAAGCGTTATTTAAGTTAAGACAGCGCGTGACCAAGAGACCACTGCGACTGCTGATGACCGCCGATACGGTCGGCGGTGTCTGGACCTACGCCATCGAGCTGGCCACTGCGCTGGGTCGGTTCGGTGTCGAGACCGTGCTGGCCACCCTGGGCAATCTGCCGTCAGCCGAACAGCGACGTCAGGTTGCCGGTATCGATTCTGTGGAACTGGTGGAGAGCCGGTTCAAACTGGAGTGGATGCAGACCCCGTGGGCGGATGTGCGGGCCGCCGGGGAGTGGTTGCTGGATCTGGAAGAGCGCGTCCGCCCCGATCTGATCCATCTCAACAGTTATGTCCATGGCGCTCTTCCCTGGCAAGCGCCGACGCTCGTGGTTGGCCACTCCTGCGTACTCTCCTGGTGGCGCGCCGTTCACGGCAAACAGGCACCAAGCGACTACTCCCGCTACCGCGATCTGGTTGGCCGCGGCCTGCGCTCCGCCGGTGCGGTGGCGGCACCGACCCGCACGATGCTCGGTGAACTTGAACGCCACTACGGCCCCTTGCCGGACCAACGATTCGTCATCTACAACGGACGGGATCGCACCCTCTTCTATCCCAGGCCGAAGGAGCACTATCTGCTGGCGGTGGGCCGGCTCTGGGATGCCGCGAAAAACATGCAGGGGGCGGTGGCTGCCGCCCGGAAGACCCCTTGGCCAATCTATCTAGCGGGAGAGACGCACCACCCGGATGGAGGTCAGGCATCGGTGGATCATCTCCACGCGTTGGGCGTGCTCGGCACCGAGGCGCTGGCGGGATGGTACGGTCGTGCGCCCATCTACCTGTTTCCCGCCCGGTACGAACCGTTCGGACTGTCGGTGCTGGAGGCGGGACTCTCGGGCTGTGCCCTGGTATTGGGTGACATCCCGAGTCTCCGGGAACTCTGGGAGGGGGCGGCACTTTTTGTCGACCCGGAAGACACCGACGCGCTGGCCGACACCCTGAACGCCCTCATCGACCAGCCTGCACGCCGCAGTGAACTGGGACGGGCCGCCCGCAAGCGCGCCGAACACTACTCCCGCGAGTCGATGGCCGCGGCCTACGTAGACCTCTACGCACTACTCCAGTCGGATGCCAGGAGCGGCCGGGTGGCGACCGTTTCCGATTAGATTTGGGCGTCGAGGAGACAACCTGAACCCGCAGGGCCGACACGGCACCGCCGTGCCGGTAGTTCGGTGTTTAGAAAACTGCGCCAGGAACCGCGCCGGACAAGCAGACGAAGGAGCGCCATGGAACCCCGGAAGATCGTCTTTCTCGGACTCTCCATCACATCCTCCTGGGGAAACGGGCACGCCACCACCTACCGGGCGCTGCTGAAGGCACTGGCGGCGTGCGGTCATGAGGTGCTGTTCCTGGAGCGGGACGTGCCGTGGTATGCGGAGCATCGCGATCTGCCATCACCGCCTTTCTGCAGGACGGAACTCTATGAGGGTCTGGAAGAGCTACGCGAGAGATTTGGCAACGAAGTTGCCTCGGCAGATGTGGTGGTGGTGGGCTCCTACGTACCGGATGGCACAGCAGTCGCCCGCTGGGTACTGGAACACTGCCCCGGGGTGGTGGCGTTTTACGATATCGACACCCCGGTCACCCTCTCCTGTCTCGAACAGGGCGGCACCGAGTATCTGAGCCCGGGGCTAATCCCCCGCTTCGACCTCTATCTCTCCTTCACCGGCGGGCCCACCCTCGCCCGGTTGGAGCACCATTTCGGCGCGGCACGCGCCCGGGCCCTCTACTGCTCGGTCGATCCGGAGTGCTACTACCCCGAGAAACAGGTCCCCCGCTGGGATCTCGGCTATCTGGGAACCTACGCGCCGGATCGCCAACCGGCAGTGGAGCGTCTGCTCATCGAGCCGGCCCGGCTCTGCAGCCATCAGGCATTTGTCGTGGCCGGTCCGCAATATCCGGAAGAAGAGATCGACTGGCCGGGAAACACGGATCGTATCGATCACTTGCCGCCGCCCGAACACCGCGCTTTCTACAACGCCCAGCGCTTCACACTCAACGTGACCCGCGTGGACATGGTCCGCCTGGGTTACTCGCCCAGCGTGCGGCTGTTCGAGGCCGCCGCCTGCGGTGTTCCCATCATCAGCGATTACTGGTCGGGACTGGAGACGGTGTTTACGCCCGGCAAAGAGGTTCTGGTGGCGCGCACACCGTGGGAGGTGGTCGGATTCCTGCGCAACCTGCCCGAGGAGGAGAGAGCGGCGATCGGTGAGCGCGCCCGCCAGCGCGTACTGGCCGAACATACCGCCGCCGATCGCGCAGCGCAGTTTGAGATTTACATCGCCGAAGCCGCGGTGGCCGGGCAGCTCCCTAAGGGACGCGGCTGTCGATCGTGATCCGGACAGGCGTATCGCCCGGCGCTGCGGTGACCGTGCCTTCCAAGTCACCACTGACCCGACGCACATCGCCGGAGAGCGCGATCCGCGCAGTGAACACCAGTTGCGGATAGTCGGCCAGCGGCTGGTCGCCACCCATTTCAGCCATTGCCGTCAGCTGGACGGTCATGGGCAGATCCCGCACCCGCACCCGTTCCGCCGCCAAAGGCATGGGCGGCCCTTGCGGAGCGGTGGCAAAAATGAACACCGCTGCATCGGGCGCGGCCTCAAGACCGGGGGCCAGAGCCACCTCGACCGCAACCGCGCCGACCGGCGCCTCCATCGACACCGGGGCGCCCTGCAGCTGCGCCCGCGCCTGCTCCAGGTTGCCGAGGATCATCTCCGCCGAAGGATCGTCGGGCGACATCACCCCGAGCAGCCGTTCCCACGCCGTAATGGCGCCGGGGAGGTTCCCCTGCTGAGCCGCATGAACTCCGGAGAGCCACAGCGCGCCGGGCGAGTCGCCGTCCAGCGCCAGCGCTTCCCGGATCAGTTCGATGGGTCTGCCGTCGAGATCACCGCCGGAAGCCAGTGCCAGCGCCTCGGCCTGCTCGGAGAGCAGTTCCGGCGAACCGCCGGCCAGGTCGTTGGCCCGCCGGAAGACGTGGGCGGCGTCCGCATAGCGATCCAGCGCCATCAGCGAGCGACCCAGAAGCACCCACCCCTCCAGGTTATCCGGGTCCTGCTCCAGCCGCTGGGCCAGCTGTTCCACCATCGCAATGACATCGCCCTGGGCCATTTCTCCGGTCGGGGCGTTGATCGGCCGGTCGCCAAGCAGGTGCGGCGAGCCGATCTGAAAATAGATGGCGAACGCCAGAATCGGGACCGCCAGCGCAGTTGCCGCCGCCGCCCAGCGCCCGCTGGGCATCGGCCCGGTTGGCGCCTCATCGCCGCCACTGGTCGCCAGCAGGTCGCGCCGCAGCTCATTGCAGGCCTGGTCGTACTGATCGGGGCTCAGGGTCCCCTCTTCCAGTTCCTGCTTGAGTTCCGCCAGGCGGTCCTTGAACAGGACGACGTTGAGCGAATCGCGCGCGATACCGGTCGCGTTGCCGCGGCCGAGCAGGGGCGGCAGCAGGAACGCCAGTGCCAGCACCACCATCACCAGCGCGCCGATAATAAAAAGGCTCATCGGCCGTCCCCCTTGTCCAACAGGTCATCGAGGCGCTTGCGTTCCTCATCGGTCAGCGTCTCCGGCTCGCCATCGGCGGCGCGCCCCCTTCGCCGCACGTAAACCACCAGCACCACCGTACCGAGCAGAAACAGCGCAACCGGCCCATACCACAACCCGTAGGTCACCGGCGTCACCGGCGGCCGGTAGAGCACGAAATCGCCGTAGCGGGCAACCATGTAGTCGGTGATCTCCGAATCGCTGCGGCCGTCCAGGATCATCTCATAGACCTTGCGGCGCAGGTCGAGGGCGAGATCCGCGTTGGAGTCGGCCAGCGACTGGTTCTGGCACACCGTGCAACGCAACTCCTCGGAGAGCGCCTGGTAGCGCCGCTCGTCGACCGGGTTGTCAAACTCGAACGCATCGATCGCGGCCCAGGCACCGCCGAGCGGCAGCAGGGCCAACATCAGAATCGCCGTCAGTCGCTTCACAGCTCTCCCCTCACCTGCTCGATCACCGGCAGGATCTTCTCCCGCCACGCCTTCTCGGTGACCGGGCCGATGTGCTTGTAGCGGATGGTGCCGTTACGGTCGACGACGAAGGTCTCCGGCACACCGTAAACGCCCCAGTCGATGCCGACCCGCCCCTCGCGGTCGTAACCGCTGGCGGTGTAGGGATCACCGAACCGCTTCAGCCAGGCGATGGCGTCGTCCCGCTCGTCCTTGTAGTTCAGGCCGAAGATGGGAATCTCGCCCCGGCGGGAGAGCTCCATCAAGAACGGATGCTCCTGGCGGCAGGCGACGCACCAGCTCGCCCAGACGTTGAACAGGCTCACACCGGGCGCGGTCAGGTCCGCATTGGTGACCTGCGCATCCGCCACCTTCAGACTCGGCAGGCTGAACACCGGCACCGGTTTTCCCACCAGCGGCGACGGGATATCCCGGGGGTTGTACTCCCCGGCGTTCATCTGCTGCAGGGCGAAGTAAAACAGACCGAGCAAGGCGAAGAAGAGCGCCAGCGGAATCAGGAAGCGGGCCTTCATGATACCGTCTCCGCCGCTGCCGGCTCATCGCCCGGTTCGCTCTCCTTCCGCCGCGCCATGCGGTAGCGGCGGTCGCTGGCCGCAACGATGCCGCCGATGGCCATCAGCAGGCCGCCGAGCCAGATCCAGCGTACAAACGGCTTGTAGTAGACGCGCAGCGCCCACGCGCCGTTGTCCAGCTCCTCACCCAGCGCCACGTAGAGGTCGCGGGTGAAGCCCCAGTCGATGCCCGCCTCGGTCATCGGCATCCGCTGCACCCGGTAGATGCGCTTCTCGGTGTGCAGCCGGCTCACCTCCTTGCCGCCCTTCAGCACCAATACCGTACCCACGTCGGCGTCATAATTGGGGCCGTCCTTCTCATGGACCCCTTCGAAGAGGAAGGTGAATCCCCTCGCCTCAATCTGCTCGCCCGGCGTCATGCGCACGTCGCGCTCGATGCTGTAGTAGCTGGTCAGGGCGACGCCGACCACGGTCATCGCCATACCCAGGTGCCCCAGCACCATGCCGTGCCAGCTGCGCGACTGCCCGCCGAATCCAGCCAGTAGCCCCTTGCCGCGTGTGCGATGGCGGAGATCGAGCCCGATGGTGTAGAGCACCCAGACGCCGAGGGCGACGCCGACCG
This sequence comes from Gammaproteobacteria bacterium, assembly GCA_041690635.1. Classification (GTDB taxonomy): domain Bacteria; phylum Pseudomonadota; class Gammaproteobacteria; order Thiohalomonadales; family Thiohalomonadaceae; genus JAWLGZ01. The sequence goes on along the minus strand of JAWLGZ010000006.1, from coordinate 196,109 downwards.
CTGCCATCGCATAGACCTCGCCGAACAGCAGCAGCGGAATGACCACGCCCAGCACGGCGCTCACCGCCATGCCGATCGCAAATGCCGCCGCAAACCGCCCCAGGCTGTCCTGTTTCCAGCGCAGCAGCGGCCCGACCCCCATGGCGATCACCAGCGGGATCATGATCGGCACGAACACCGAATTGAAGTACGGCGGGCCGACCGAGATCTTGCCGAGATTCAGGGAGTCGAGCAGCAGCGGATAGAGGGTGCCGAGCAGCACGCTGCCGGTGGCCACCACCAGCAGCACATTGTTCACCAGCATCATCGTCTCACGCGATACCAGCGCGAAACGCCCCGTGCTCTTCACCTGCGGTGCGCGCCACGCGTAGACCATGAGCGAGCCGCCGACCACCGCGGCCAACAGCATCAGGATAAACACGCCGCGCTGCGGATCGTTGGCGAAGGCGTGCACGGAGGTGAGTACGCCCGAGCGGACCAGGAAGGTGCCAAGCAGGCTGAGCGAAAAGGCGGTGATGGCCAGCAGCACGGTCCAGTTCTTGAACGCGCTGCGCTTCTCCGCCACCGCCAGGGAGTGGATCAGGGCGGTGCCCACCAGCCACGGCAGGAAGGAGGCGTTCTCCACCGGGTCCCAGAACCACCAGCCGCCCCAGCCCAGTTCGTAATAGGCCCACCAGCTCCCCAGTGCAATGCCCAGGGTCAGAAACAGCCACGCCACCACCGTCCAGGGCCGCGACCAGCGCGCCCAGGCGGCATCGAGCTTGCCCCCCAGCAGGGCCGCAATGGCGAAGGCGAAGGCGACGGAAAAACCGACATAGCCCATGTAGAGCATGGGGGGATGCAGCACCAGCCCCGGGTCCTGCAGCAGCGGGTTGAGATCGCGCCCGTCCAGCGGCATCGGCGAAAGCCGGTCGAACGGATTGGAGGTGAACAGCATGAACAGCAGGAAGCCGATACTCACCAGCCCCATCACCCCGATCACCCGCGCCACCATCTCCGGCGGCAGGGAGCGGCTGAGCAGCGCCACGGCGGCGGACCAGCCCGCCAGCATCAGCGCCCACAACAGCAGCGACCCCTCGTGGCCGCCCCACACCGCCGAGATGCGGTAGATGAGCGGCAGCGTGGAGTTGGAGTTGTGCGCCACATAGGCGACAGAGAAGTCGTTGCCGATGAACGCCTGGGTCAGCAGCAGGAAGGCGATCCCCATGAACAGCGTATGGGTAAGCGCCGCCGGCCGGGCCAGGGCGATCCAGCCGGGCACGCCGCGGGCGGCGCCGGCCAGGGGAAACACCGCCTGCACGATGGCGGTGCAGAGGGCGAGAATGAGGGCGAAGTGTCCGAGTTCAGGCAGCATGACCGGCCACCTTACTGTTCGGAATGCGGGCTGGCGACACCCATCTTCTTGGCCGTCTCCATGGCGTCCTGCACCTCGGGCGGCATGTAGCTCTCGTCGTGCTTGGCCAATACCTCTTCGGCGATGAACACCCCGTCTCCACCGAGCCGCCCCTTGGCAACCACCCCCTGCTCCTCGCCGAACAGGTCCGGGAGAATGCCGGTGTAGCGTACCTTGACGTACTCGGCGGTGTCGGTCACCACGAACTCCACATCGAGGCCGCCCTCCTGGCGCTTGAGGGTGCCGGCCTCGACGACACCGCCGATACGGAAGACATGATCCGTGGGGGCCTCACCCGCCTTCACCTGAGTGGGGCTGAAAAAGTAGGAGATGTTGCTTTGCAGGGCGCTGATGGCGAGGACGGCGGCCATGCCGACCGCAACGATACCCAGCCCCACGAAGAGGAAACGTTTGTGTCTTGCTTTCATTAGCTGTTCTCTTGTGCGCGCAAACGCAGCATTCGACCGATTCGGGCGGCAATAGTTCGCCGTTTCGCGCGCAATTGAATAATTTCCGCGACCATCAGCACGACCGCCATGCCGTAGGAACCCCAGACAAACAGGGCGTAGCCCCCCTGGGAGAAGAACTCTCTCATCGCTTGGTCTCCAGAGCCTGCCTGACCCACTCGGCGTCGCGTTCGCGGCTGATGATGATAGTGCGGATGCGGGAAAAGGCTGTGGCGAAGGAGTACATCCAGAAGCCGAAGGTCAACCCCAGCATCGCTCCCAGGATGTTGGGCTCGATATTGCCCAACGACGAGCGCTGGTGCAAGGCGGCGCACTGGTTCGGGTCGGGGCAGTTGATGGACCAGAAGATGATCGGCACGGTGACCAGACCGACGATCACCAGCAACGCACCGGCGCGGTCGGCCCGGCGGGCGTCGTCGATGGCCCCGTGCAGCGCCATGTAACCGATATAGAGGAACAGCAGGATCAGCTCCGAGGTGAGGCGCGGATCCCAGTCCCACCAGGTGCCCCAGCTCGGCCGGCCCCAGAACGCCCCGGTCCACAGGGCGATGAAGGTGAAGATGGCGCCGGTGGGCGCAATGGCTGCGGTCATCATGAACGACAGCCGGGTGTTGAAGATAAGCCCGATGGCGGCCCAGCCGGCCATCACCACGTAGAGCCACATCGACATCCAGGCGGCGGCGACGTGGACGAAGATGATGCGGTAGTACTCCTTCTGCGGATTGCTGCCGCCGAGGGTGTCCGGTGTCTCAAAAAACCCCCAGTAGAGGCTGCCCACGATGGTGACCGCCGCCAGCACGGCGAACCACGGAATCATCCACCCGGCGAGCGGGTAGAAGGTAGCCGGGGAGGCGTACTTGTATAACTTGGACGTCATTCCTACTCCACCGAAATACGCAGGGCCGCGGCGGCGGCGAGCGGCGAGAATACCAGAGCCAGCAGCAGGAAGGCGCCCAGCAGCGAGAAGAAGGGCTGCACATGCGCCATATCCACTGCACTCGCGGCCACCGCGCCCGCGCCATAGACCAGCACCGGGATATAGAGCGGCAACACCAGCAGCGAGAGCAGGACACCGCCGCCGCGCAGGCCCAGGGTCAGGGCCGCGCCGATGGCGCCGATCAGGCTCAGCACCGGCGTCCCCACCAGCAGCGAGAGCATCATCACCAACAGGGATTCGTCCGCCAGGTGGTACTGAAGCCCCACCAGCGGTGCAATCAATACCAGCGGCAGGCCGGTCAGCAGCCAGTGGGCGCACACCTTGCCCAACACCAGCATCGCCAGCGGCTGCGGCGTCAGCAGCATCTGCTCCAGGGCGCCGTCACGGAAATCCCCCTCGAACAGTCGCTCCAGCGCCAGCATCGAGGCGAGCAGCGCCGCCACCCACACCACCCCGGGGCCGAGCTGGCGCAGGGTCTCCTTCTCCGTCCCCACCCCGAGCGGAAACAGGCTCACCACAATAATGAAAAAGAACAGCGTGGTGAGCACATCGGTGCGCCGGCGCAGAGCCAGGGTGAGGTCGCGGCCGACAATGACCCGGAAGGTTCTAAACACTCGCCGTCCCCCCGAGCCGCAACCGCCGCGCCTGACCCGAGGTCAGCGCCACCTCCTGATGGGTGGTGAGAATCACCATCCCGCCGCGGGCGACGTGGTCCGCGATGATGCTCTGCAACAGCTCCACCGCTTTGACGTCCAGGGCCACGAACGGTTCGTCCAGCACCCACAGCGTGGCGGAACCGAGCAGCAGCCGGGCCAGGGCAACACGCCGTTTCTGGCCCTGGGAGAGCACCTTGGTGGGCAGGTCCTCGAAGCCGGCGAGCCCCATCCGGGCCAGCGCCTCCAGCACCTGCGCCTCGGTCACGGTGTCGCCGTCCAGGGTGGCCGCCACCCGCAGGTTCTCGATGGCGGAGAGGTCATTCTTGATACCGTTGAGATGCCCCAGATAGAGCACCTCGCGGGCGAAATCCTCGCGCAGCGATCGGGCATTCCCGCCGTTCCAGCGGATCTCTCCCTCATCCGGCAACAGCAGGCCGCAGACACTACGAAGGAGAGTCGTCTTGCCGCTGCCGTTGGCTCCCTCCACCTGCAGCAACTCCCCGGATTCAAGGGAAAAACTCAGGTCCTGGAAGAGCATGCGGTCACCACGGGTGAACTGCAAGCCGCGTATGTCGAGCCGAACGGCTCCGTTCACCGGTTCTGTCATCTGGGGGTCGTGGGTCACTCCGAAACGGCGGCAACACGCCACCGCGACAAAAAGCCGCCATATCCTACCAACCAGCTACACGTTTGACCACGCGGGCAGGTCTACGCAACACGGATGGTGACCAGAGACACTTGCTGACGGTAACGGGCGTCCGGCGGGCACACTTGAACTTTTTGCCAAACATACCATATTGGTATATGTTGGTTTCATGCACGTGATCGCGAAACCTGCATTGATCGAGTTCTGGGCGAAGCACCCGGACGCCAGGAGCCCGCTGGAGGCATGGCATCGAATCATGGAGAGTGAGGTCTTCGCGGATTTCAACGACCTGCGCGCGACGTTCGCCAGCGCGGATCACGTGGACGGGCTCACTGTGTTCGACATCGGGGGCAACAAATACCGGCTAAGCGCGGCGATCCACTACAACAGGCGCGAAGTATTCATCCGGGAGGTACTCACCCATGAAGAGTACGACCGCAACAAATGGAAACGGAGGAAATGATGGCTCACCCACAAAAGGTGGTGCCCGATCCGCAGGCAATACTTCGGGCGTGGATGCCGTTCAAAGCCGTGGTTGGCGTCACGTCCGTGCGCACCGACGACGACTACGAACAGGCACGTGCAACCATCGATTCACTGGTGGACGAAATCGGCGAGGACGAGAACCACCCGTTGGCCGAGGTGCTCGACTATCTGGCCGATCAGGTGAAGGCCTATGAGGATGAGCACTTCCCCATCCCCGAGACCGAACCGCGTAAAGTCCTGCGTTTTCTGATGGAGCAGCACGGACTGAAGCAGGAAGACCTTTCCGATACCGCCCCGCAGGGACGCATCTCCGACATACTGAATGGCAAACGCGGCATCAGCAAGGAATTGGCCAAAAAGCTGGCGCGACGCTTCAACGTACGGGCAGATCTGTTCCTCTAACAACACCTCCCATTGCCAAGGTTGGCTGAATGAACCGGAACCGGAAAAATAATCCCCTGTTCGAGCTCCTGATCAACATCGTGATCCCGGCGCTCATCCTGATGAAACTCAGCGGCCCCGAGGCGCTGGGCAGCGTGGGGGCGCTATTACTGGCACTCGCATTCCCGCTCGGCTGGGGTTCGCTGGAGCTGGCGCGCTCCCGCCGCGTGAACCTTTTTGCCGCGCTGGGATTGGTGAGTGTGCTGCTGACCGGCGGCATCGGGCTGCTGAAGCTCGGCCCGGAGTGGCTGGCGGTAAAGGAGGCGGCGGTGCCGGGGGTGATCGGAGTGGCCGTGCTGCTCTCCTCGCGTACCCGCTATCCGCTGGTGCGGACCCTGCTGTTCAACCCGGCGCTGCTCGATGTGGAGCGGGTGCAGCAGCAGCTGGAACAGCGCGCGACGACAGCCCGGTTCGAGTCGCGTCTGCAGCACGCCACCTACCTGCTCGGCGGCACCTTCTTCTTCTCTGCGACCATGAACTGGCTGCTCGCCACCTGGATCGTCACCAGCCCGGCAGGCACGGCCGCGTTCAACGAGGAGCTGGGCCGCATGACCCTGCTCAGCTATCCGGTGATCGCGATCCCCTCCATGCTGATGATGGTCGGCATACTGTATTATCTTGCGCGGTCGATCCATCAGCTGTCCGGGCTGCGAATGACCGACCTGATCCAGCAAAATCCCCACTGATGCGTGTGGAATAAACACTTCCGTCCAAGAGCAGAAGGCAGGTAGACTCGACAAAAAAACAGGCTGTAAGACCCTGATCATGGATGCCTTTGCGCGCTTTCGGAGCTTGAAATGAACGTACGACCCTCCCTCACCGCCCTGCTGCTCGCAGGCCTTCTGATCGGCTGCAATGACAACGATTCGGCCTCATCGGAACCTCAGCAGAAGATGGGCTACGGCGAGTCCGAGCTGTATGACCCGACCAGCAATCCCGAGGGGGCGCTACTCCCCGAGGGGGCCACGGCGGTGCTCTCGCTGGAGGCAGCCAACACACCCCTGCACGAAGGCGACACCGGCGGTGTCGGGTACGACGAGCTTTGGTTCGAGTGGCCCAGGCCGACGGTTCTGGGATTATTGATGGAGGATGAGGACCTCGGCGTCATCGCCCGGGCGGAGCTGTGGGATGCCAACGGCGGCCTGCATCTGCAGGTGGACGCCGAAAATCGCTACGCCGAGGTGGATCTCCCCGCCGGCCCCTATGGGCTGCGGCTGTATGCCGCTCATGACGACCCCACACCGGTGAGCGCCTTCATCCGCTACGAACTCGGTGAAGAATCAGCGAACAGCCGGAATGTGCGGGCCAAATCATCTGATTCTCTTGATGTAGATATGGCGTTGCAATATGGCAGATGTATGTGGTGCGATCTGCGCGGTGCCAATCTGTCCGGGGCCGATTTCAGCGTGGGCAATCTGTACCGGGCCAACTTGGCCGGGGCCAACCTGGCCGGGGCCAACCTGGCTAGGGCCATCCTGGAAAAGGCCAATCTGGACGGGGCCAACCTGATCCGGGCCAATCTGCAAGAGACCAAGCTGTACTGGGCCAAGCTGAACGGGGCCAATCTGCAAGAGGCCAATCTGGACGGGGCCTTGCTGTTCGAGGCCTGGTTGGTCGAGGCCAGCCTGCGAAGAGCCAAGCTGTACGGAGCCGAGCTAAGCGGGGCCAAGCTGCAAGGGGCCGACCTGACATGGGCCTACCTGATGTGGGCCGAACTGCCCCAGGCCGATCTGCGCCAGGCCGATCTGCGCCGCGCCGAGCTGGGTAGTGCCAACCTGGCCGGGGCCGACCTGACCGATGCCGATCTGCGCGATGTCGACCTGGCCGGGGCCGATCTGCACGATGCCGACCTGACCGGAGCCAATCTGACCGGGACCGATCTGCGCTGGGCCAGATTGGAAGGGGCTCGTTGGGTTGACGGCAGAATTTGTGGTCCGGGGTCATTTGGTGAATGCAAGTAAGTCCATAAAAATGAGAATAACTCGGGTCGCGCAATACTGCCTTTCCCCGCCTTCGGAGCTTGAAATGAACGTACGACCCTCCCTCGTCGCCCTGCTGCTCGCAAGCCTGCTGGCCGGTGTCAAAGTTAAAGCGCAACACCGCAATGAATGGCGCAATAAAGCGGCTGTATAAGTGGGGTCGCAGTAAACTTCCTCCAGCCCGTTATCGGATCGGCCAAAAGCGGTTCATGGCCACTCGACATCTCCCGCTGAGCGCACAAGGCGCAGAAGACCGGGGCGACGTTCCACTCTGGTGGCCGTGTCGATGATTTTGACGCTGCCGGGTTTCATGTCCGTGTCTCGTTCTTCAGCGCTTCCAGAAGCGGCAGAATCTCCGGACGATGTTCCAGAGTGGTCTCGGTATGTGCTTGAAAATGGCAGTCAACTCACCTGCCAGGGATCCAGCAACTCCAGGTCGTGGATGCCCTCGAAATCACAGATATTTCGGGTGGCAACAGCCATCCGGTTCGCAAGGGCAACTGCCGCTATCTGTCCATCCTCGGTGGAAATGGGTCTGCCGGCCCGGGTCCGCCCCGCCACCAACACCGCATACTCATCGGCTGCCCGGCAATCGAAGGGCAAGCAGTGATCGGACAAATCCTCGGCAAACATCCGTTCCGCGGCCTCCGCCAGGGCATCACGTCGCTTCCCGTCCGGCAATAGCGCAATACCCAGCAGGATCTCCGATCGCGTGATGGCGCTGGTAAAGAAGGTTGCATCGGACTGACGACCGAACCAGTCGAGAACCCGCCGGTCAGGCTCCTGGCGCATTAACTCGGAAAGGACATTCGTATCCAGCAGGATGGCTGCCATCATCAGACATCCGGCGTCCCGGGCACGCGAGCCGGACGGCGGGACGGAATCGGCAAATCATCGGCATTCAGGCCGGCAAAGCGCTTTCGCACCCGATCGGCGAAGCCCCCATCGGTGGGCGGAACCTCCACCGCTCGCTGCAATATCTCCCGCGCCTCCTGCTCCATCGAACAGCCGTGGCGCGCCGCCCGCAGCCGTAACCGCGCCTTGGTGTCATCGTCCAGGTTCCGAATAGTCAGGCTCGCCATGCCTCCCCTCCTTGCATGCAATGCAATCACTGCGATCATTCTAGCGCCACATCCCGGTTCATTGCCAGTAAACAAATGGAAACAAATGGGGTCGCAGTAAATTAACCCCGACCAGTCGGACCTGCACCCTGAAATTCGCTTGGATGTGGCGGTACGATTCCTCAGGGCCAGGCTCGCACTAAATTGGAGGCGCCCGGTAACAGGATTCGATACCGGCCGCCTGCGTCCTTTAATTCTTGCCCCCGCTATTTGCGGGTGAGTTCTATGCGAACCCCCTGCTCCCCCGCCGCCAGCCGGCGGGCATGGAAGTCTGCGAGCGGGTCGTCGGGACACTGTTCGTGCAGCCGTGCAAATGCCTCTGGCGCCTCGCCCGCATTTGCCTCCAGCTGCCGGTAGGCGGCGAGATAGCTCCGAATGCAGGGTTGCTCCATCTCCTCCGATGTAAGCGGCTCGAACACCTCCACCGGCTCCGACTTGCCCTTGAGTACGAAATGGGCAACCGGTCGCCCGACGAACTCGCGGCACTGCGCCACTGTGGCCGCGCTGACGCAGACATGGGTGCCGATCTGCCCATTGAGCGTTTCGAGACGCGCAGCGGTGTTGATGGCGTCGCCCAACGCCCGGTAATCCAGAATCACGCGCCCGCCGAAGTTGCCGAGCAAGACGGTACCGGTGTTTACACCGAGCCGCGTGCGACCGAACGGAACCCCTTTGGCCTGCTGGTCGGCGCAGAAGCGGCGTGCAAAGCGGTCCATCTCCAGCGCACAGGCCACCGCGCGCTCGGCATGGTCCGGCTGCACCACCGGCGCCGAGAACATCACCGCCACCGCATCGCCGACGATGCGATCGAGTGTCCCCTCGTGGCGGAAGGCGATCTCAATCATGCCGTTCAGGTAGTCGTTCAAGAGGCCGGCGAGCATCGCCGGTTCGTGCCGCTCCATCAGGGTGGTGAATCCTGCCAGATCGCTCATCACGAACGAGCACTCGCGATAGCTGCCGCCGAGTTCCAGATGCAGCGGGTTCTCGATAAGGTATTTGACCCGGTTGGGTGAGATGTAGCGGGAGAAGGCGTCGCGTATCCAGCGCTGTTCCCTTTCGGTTTCCACATAGCGTGGGGCCACCATCACCGTGAACAGCAGGCCGACCGCCAGCGCCGGAAAGACAGGGTCGAGCAGCAACCCGAGCCCCGTGAACAGCCAGGCCGAAAGCAGAAAGAGCCCGCCTATCGATAGCGCCGCCGCCAACACCGACCAGAGCGGGCGCAGACGCGCCAGCATCACCGCAAATAGCGCCCAGGCACCGAGCAGCACCGCAACGACGAAGTCGTTTTCCCAGCTGGGAGAGACCAGCACATCGCCCTCGAGAATCCGTTCGACCATCTGGAGGTGGGCCTCGACCCCGGGGACCGCCTCCCCCAAGGGGGTATAGACCGTATCGCCCAGCGCCTTGGCGGTGGCGCCAATGAAGACGATGTGCCCTTCGACCTGTCGCCCATCGACACGCCCGGCAAGCAGGTCGCCGGCCGAAAGGTAGCGCCGCGGGTCGAATCGCCGGAAGTGCAGCCAGAGTTCTCCGTTCTCCGCGGTCGGCACGAATCCTTCGGTCCCCAGTTCCACCCCGAGTATCCCCGGCACCTCCAGCGCGCCTCCGGATTCGCCAGAGGCGACCGCGACCCCAAGATTGTCGAGCCCCAGGGCGACCCGCAACGACTCGAGTCCGAGACCGGGATAGAGTGCGTCACCGACGCGAAACAGCAGCGGCATGCGCCGAACAACGCCGTCGCCATCCGGCGGCAGCGAGATCACTCCGTTTCCCGCAGCGGCCTTTTCGAGTAGCGTCAGGTTGGGCACACCGCCGGCATGGGGGGGCAGAGCGTCGAGGGCGTCACCGCCGAACGCCATGAAACGCGCCTTGGCCGCCGGTGTGGCAAGGGCCGGGGCGACATCGAGAGGGAAACCGAGCACTACCGGAACGTGCCCGAAACTCTCGGCCAGTACTGCGTCGTTGGCCGGCAACCCACCCAGCAGCGCCCGAAGTTCGGATGGCATCGGGATCGCCTGCGCAAGCTGTTCGGGCGAGGTGCGGTCCGGCTCGGCAAAAAGGAGATCGAAGACCACGACGCCGGCCCCGAGCGCCGCCAGTTGTTCGACCAATTGCGCCATCACCGTACGCGACCATGGCCACTGTCCGATACTCCTCAGGCTCGACTCGTCGATGGCGACCACGCGCACCGGCAACTCATCCCGGAAGGCCGCGGGATGGAGACTCTGCAACTGGTCGAAGGCGTTGTGGCGAATCCGTGCGCGAAAAAGCGGGTCGCTGAACTGCACAAAGAGCACCGCCGCCACCACCAGTGCGGGGAGGCCAATGCGGGTCAGCCGACCCACCATCCCCGACCTCCGCCGCGGGTGCCATTCCGATCCCCTGCTCAAGGGCGGACTCTCCCTGGCTTCGCGAGGCTCATGGCTGCGGTGGCGGTGGCGGTGGTGGCGGTGGCGGTGGCGGCGGATCGGCATCCGGCGGGGGTGGCGCCAGGGTATTTGGCAGAAGGTTGTTCGAGGGCGGAGGCGGCGGCGCTCCGGTATCCGAAGGACCGCCCCGGTTCGGCATCCCCGGCACACCGCCTTGCGGGTCGCCGCCACGCGGCGGCGGCCGCGGCCCGCCCTGCCTGGGACCGGCCCCGCCCATCTTCTTCGAGGTCAGCTGCGGCAGTGTATTGGCGCCCCCGACCTGGGCACTGTTGCCTGCATTGACCAGCAGTGAACCCGCTCCGTTACTGATCAAAACGGCACCGCTGCGCACATTGACCTCGAGGGTCTGGCCGAGGGCGGCCGTGTACTCGGTCCCGCGAACGCCGAGATCGGCGAGACGGGTGCGAACCCGGTAACTGCGCTTGTCCATCTCCCCGGTAAGCGTGCGCATCATCCCCTTGACCAGACTGAAATGGGCGCGCTCCTCCCCGCCTGCCCCGTAGCGATAGTCGTCGATGGCAAACCGGGTATCGGCGTAAAGCGAGAGCAGAGTGCCGTCCTTGAACCGCAGTTGCACCTGCCCGTTGCCGGTAACGACGATATCGCCGCTGAAGAGGGGTGCCTTGCTCGCGAGCGGCCGGCGCTCTTCGTGCCGTTCGGCATGCACCTCGCCGCTCGCCACCAAGACGATGGCGCCCGGCTCTTCGGCCCCCACTGGTGAAACCGTGCCGACCAGCAATGCCGCGAACACCGGCAGCCACGCGAACGAAATTCTGCAATACCGTTTAGAGTCCTGCATCGCCAAAGTCCCAGCGCAGCATCAGCATGACCGTACCCCGCCTGTAGTCGTAGAGAGCAAAGTTGGAGTCGTTGCGAACGTAGGATAACTGCGGAATCAGGTGCAGCCGGGGTGCCAGCCGATAATCGGCCGAGAGTCCGATACTCCACTGACGGTCTTCGCGCACAGCCCCGTAGAGTTCGTCCGCCGAGGCGTGGTCGTGGGTCTCATAGACCACCCCAGCCGAGACCGAAAGGCGATCGGTCACCGGCTTCGCCATGCCAAGATGGAGTCCCCACAAGCGGTACCCGAAGTAGTCCAGGGCCGACTCCTTGACCTGCTCCTCGCCCGCATGAGCACCGTACTGCAACTCCCAGCCGCCGTTCGGCGCCAGCAAATGGGTCACCCCGAGCACGCTGCGGCGTGCATCGTCACCGGGCAGGTCCGGATAGTGGAAGTCGCTGTACTGGTAGTAGCCGACCAGTTGCGACGACGGGCTCAAGGCACGGGTCCAGCTCAACCGCCCTGACCACAGGGTGCGGTAAACGCTGCCCCCGACCCGGTACTCCTGTGCCAGTGCGGTGGCGGAGAGCAGGTTGCTGCCGGTCTGGCGGGCAAGGCCCACATAGAGATTCGTGAACCCCTCGCGCACATCTGAACGGTCCCGATTGAATCCCTCGCGCGCGCTGAGACCACCCAACAGCCACAATCGATCGCCGAGTGCGGCTTGCAGCGAAGCCCCCGCCTCCACCAACCCGACTGCATCTCCCTGCTCGGCGGCATCACCGAGATCGGTCGGGATAATCGGATCAACCGAGGGCAGCAGCAGCCGGCTCCCCTGGGGCCCGACGGTGACATTGCTGTCCCAGCCGACCCCGCCGAGAAGATAGCCCTGCCAGCTGAGCCCCTGCTCCCTTTGCCGCGCATCGATGAGTGTCTGTACCCGTTCCGCATCCCGCTGCTGGGCCGCATCGAGCGGATACGACTCGCTGTCCGACAGCAGTCCGCGGGCACGCGGGGCGTCGCCACTTTCCGCATGAATCTGTGCGAGCCGAAGCCGGGCGTCGTTGTTGGCCGGTTCGACCATCAACACCCGCTCGAAGGCGAAGGCCGCCTTGCTGGTCTGTCCCGCAGCGAGCAACGCCTGGCCGAGGAGGTGGTCGTAGTGAGGATTGCCGGAGAGGTCAGACACCCGGGCATCGAGCAGCTCGGCGGCGCCCTGCGCATCACCCGCCGCCAGCAAACGCCGGGCCTGCATCAACAGCGGTTCTTCGGCTGCCGTGGCAAATAGCGGCATGCCGAGCGAAAACGCCAACAGTGCGATTCGCCATCCGCGAAACCTGCTCCCCGCCTCCATGCCGTCCTCCCCCTGCAAGCACCGCTTCTTATTATCAACGCGGTAGGTTAATCGAAAACCGCCCACCGCCTCCACCGAAATCGCCTCCGGGCGGCAGCGGTAGATCCACCGTCTGCAAGGAAATCGTGAGGCTGAAATGTGGAGAGAATATGGACGTGAGAAACCCCTGTTGCGATTAACAAACGCAGCCACTGATTTTGGGGTAACTTGACCGCGCAGGCGCAATTCCTTCTAATCGGGACGAGGGCCGGCAAGCGGCACCAAAGCCACCAGTCCCCACTCATCCGGCTCAAAGGAACCAAAAAAAATGAAACACATGAAGGTGCTTGCCTTGGGTCTGTTCTGTTTCGCCGCGATCAGTATCGGCAGGGTCGCATTGGCGGCAGAGGAGGTGGACGGGGTCCACCTCCGGTTGGAGACGGTCACCTTGGCGACGTGGGAGCGAGTCGAAGGTGCATTCAAGTATCAAGTGGAGGCCGATGGAGTTGATCTCGGCTCTGGAGTGGGGAATCGAAACTATTTCACCCATAACGGACCGTTCGAGAACGTGAGAATCCGGGCATTCAAGTTTCGCGGGAAACCGGTGGGTGAGCCGCAGTTGAGATTTCAATCTCTTGAGCGTCACGAACGCCTGGTTTTGCGGTGGGATGAAAAGGCATATAAGGGTCCCTTTGTGGGCGTCGTGTCCCGCTCGAACGGTAGTCGCTCAAACATGGCCTCGGAACTGAAGGGGTCTCCGCACGTTTTGTGGAATGAGCCGGGCAACATAAAGCTCGTTCTGTTCGGCGAGCGCGTGCCCCCCAAGCAAGGCCGCATGTTCACCTCGCCTTTCGAATTCGACAACGAGGACCGCGTCATCGAGCACGGGCCCTATATCGAGCTGCCCCTACCCTGAGAGTTCGGCAGTCCCCGCCCGGGGATGAGCCCCGCAAAATGGACTTCGCCTGCATGAAGAAACGGATCGTCATCTGTGCCGACGGCACCTGGAACCGCCCCGAGAAGGACCTGGCCAAGGACTTCCCAACCAATGTGCTGCGGTTGGCGCGGGCGATTCAGCCGGTGGGTGCGGACGGGGTGCCGCAGCAGGTGTTCTATGACTGGGGCGTCGGCTCCTATTACGACCCGGTGATCGGTGGGGCCACGGGGCGGGGGCTCGAAAAGAACGTGATGGACGATTACCGCTATATTGTCCAGAACTACACGCCCGGAGACGACATCTTCCTGTTCGGCTTCAGCCGTGGCGCCTACACGGTGCGCAGCCTGTGCGGGCTGATCAACAATTGCGGGATTCTCAGGCGGCCGGAGGCGCGGCTCATCGAGGAGGCGTTCGCCCACTACAAGAGACCGAGCGAACCCTACGCCCCCAAGGGTGAGAAATCCATCGAGTTCCGCGAGGCCTACTCCCACACCGACCGCCGTGTCGCCTTCGTCGGGGCGTGGGACACGGTGGGCGCGCTCGGTATCCCCTTCTCCTTCCTCGGCCTGCTGGAGAAGCGGGACGAGTTCTACGACACCAGGATCGGCTCGAATGTGGCGGTGGCCCGCCACGCCATGGCCATCGACGAACTGCGATCGGACTTCGAGCCCACCATCTGGGAGCCGCGCCCGGGACTGGACCTGAAGCAGGTCTGGTTCAGCGGGGTTCACAGCAACATCGGCGGAAGCTACGCACCGGACAAGGAGACCGGCGGGCTGCTGTCGGATATTCCGCTCGACTGGATGATGGATGAGGCGGAACAGGCCGGGCTCACCATCGAGCCGCACCTGCCGGCCAACCTGAACGGTGACTGCATGGCCACGCTCCACAACTCGCGGCGCCACATCTACCGCTCCAAACGCCCTTTCCACCGGCCTATCGATCACGGCAAGGGCGAGGTGCTGATTCACGCCTCCGTGAGGGAACGCTGGGAAAGGGATCCCAAATACCGACCGCGCAATCTGCTGACCTACCTGGAGGCGCACGATCAGGCGTGGCCAGCCCTGGTTTAGCGATGGAATTGCACGGCTAAAACGCTTTGCCTGCTGTTATCATGCCCGGCCCTGGGCGCCGTCTCGGCGTTCCCCAGCATCCGATGGGCATCACGTGAACACGAATTTCTCCCGCTTCAAGCTCGACCCCGCCCTCCTGGCCAACCTCGAATCACTGGGTTATCAGCAGATGACGCCGATCCAGGCGGAGGCGCTTCCTCATGTGCTCGCCGGTCGGGATCTCATCGCCAAGGCGAAGACCGGCAGCGGCAAGACGGTCACCTTTGGTCTCGGCCTGCTCAATCCGCTCGATCGGCAGAGCTTTGCGGTGCAGGCTTTGGTGCTCTGCCCCACCCGGGAACTGGCCGATCAGGTGGCCAAGGAGCTGCGTCGACTCGCCCGCGCCAGCGCCAATACCAAGGTGGTCACCCTTTGCGGCGGCGCCCCCTTTGGCCCGCAGGTGGGTTCGCTGGAGCATGGCGTCCACGTGGTGGTCGGTACGCCCGGGCGTATTCTCAAGCACCTGCAAAAGCGCACCCTCACGCTCCAAAGCGTCAGGACGGTGGTGCTCGATGAGGCGGACCGCATGCTTGATATGGGCTTTTACGACGACATGGCGGTCATCCTCTCCGCAACACCGCCCCAGCGCCAGACACTGTTCTTCTCGGCAACCTACCCGGACACAATCCAGGAGCTGAGCAGGGCCTTCCAGCGGGATCCGGTGGAGGTGAGCGTTGAGGCGCAGCACAGCGAACTGAAGATCAGGCAGCGCTTCTACGAAGTGGAAAAGGGTAAGCGCACCAGGACGCTCGCTGCCCTGCTCGCCGAGTACCGGCCGGCATCGACGGTGGTCTTCTGCCACACGCGCCAGCAGTGCCAGGAGGTCACGGAAGAGCTGCTACAACGGGGCATTCCGGCGCTGGCGCTGCACGGCGACCTGGAGCAGAAGGAGCGCGATCTGGTGCTGGTACGTTTTTCCAACCGCAGCGTGCCGGTGTTGGTGGCCACCGATGTGGCCGCGCGCGGTCTCGATATCAAGGAGATCGAGGCGGTGATCAACTACGAGCTGCCCCACGATCCCGAAATCTACATCCATCGCATCGGCCGCACCGGCAGGGCCGGCAGCAAGGGGTTGGCGTTTAGCCTGTTTATCCCGTCCGAGGCCTACCGCCTCAACGCCATCGACGAGTATCAGGGCAGTAAGGCACAGCTGGAGCAGGTGCGCGGCCTCGACCTGCCCGAAGGCTTTACCCTGACCGCGCCAATGGTCACCCTATGCATCGATGGCGGGCGCAAGGAGAAGGTCCGCCCCGGCGATATTCTCGGCGCCCTCACGGCGGATGACGCGGTGCCCGCGGGCAAGGTGGGCAAGATCGACATCTTTGATCATGTCGCTTACGTGGCCATCGATCGCACCATTCGCAAGAAGGCCCTGCGGGTCCTCTCGGAGGAGAAGATCAAGGGGCGGCGCTTCAAGGTGCGCGCCCTTCATTAACGGGCACGGGGTACGCTCTCCCCAAGAGTGAAACAGTACACGAGGCATCTATGCTCACCATCGAAGAACCCCGCCACTACCGCCTCTCCCTGCACCATCTGGGGTTTCGTCCCTTCTTCCTGGTGGGGGCGCTGTTCTCGACCGCGGCAGTGGCCGCCTGGTTCTGGATCTACCAGTTCGCCGGGGCGCTGCCGATGCACTCGCTGCCCCCGTTCACCTGGCACGCCCACGAGATGATCTACGGCTACGCCGTGGCGGTGGTGGCCGGTTTCCTGCTCACGGCGGTCCGCAACTGGACCGGTGTGCAGACCCTCAACGGTTTACCGCTCATCGCATTGGCCCTGGCGTGGCTGGCGGCGCGGCTGATGCCGCTGTTGGGGGATGCCGCCCTGCCGGCGATGGCGGCATTCGATCTGCTCTTCCTTGCGGGGCTGAGCACCGCCCTGCTCCACCCCATCATCAAGGCGCGGAAGTGGGCGCAGTTGGGGGTGTGGTCGAAGGTTGTGCTGCTGCTGGCCAGCAACGGGCTGTTCTACCTGGGACTGTTCGGCATGCTGGAGAATGGGGTGCGCTGGGGGCTCTACTCCGGTCTCTACCTGATTATCTCGCTCATCCTGCTGATGGGCCGGCGGGTGATCCCGTTTTTCATCGAAAAGGGGGTGGATGAACAGGTGACCCTGACCAACCGTGCCTGGGTCGACAGGACGAGTCTCGTGCTGTTGCTGCTGTTCTGGGTGGTGGAAGTCTTCTTCCTCCTGCCGAGGGTTTCGGCGCTGCTGGCCGCGCTGCTCTTCCTTCTCCACACTCTGCGCCTGGTCGGCTGGCATACACCCGGGATCTGGCGCAGGCCGCTGCTCTGGTCGCTCTATCTCGGCTATGGCTGGATCGTCGCCGGCTTCGGCCTGATCGCCCTCGCCAAGCTCGGCTGGCTCAACCCGATGCTGGCGGTACACGCCTTCGCCTACGGCGGCATCGGCATGGTAACCATCGGCATGATGGCGCGGGTCGCCCTGGGCCACACCGGCCGGAACGTCTTCGCTCCACCCGCGGTGGTCACACCGATGTTCCTGCTGCTGGCTGCCGGCTCACTGGCACGGGTGGCGGGGCCGCTGCTGACGCACGGCACCTATCCGCTCTGGATGGGGGCGGCACAACTGCTCTGGATTGCAGCATTCGCCCTGTTCGCCTTCGTCTACGCCCCCATTCTCGTCCGGCCGCGCATCGACGGCCGCTACGGCTGACCGCAGCAGTACCAATGCCAACTGTGCCCATAGCCATCTCGGCGGAGCGGCTGGCCCGCTACTGCGAAGAGACGCGCCGTCGCGCCCGCGGCCCGGCCCGGACCCTGGCCGAACTGACCGCGGTGGAGACCTTTCTTTCCGCCATGGCCGGGCCGGAGGAAAAGGCCGGTGAGGCGTATCGGGAGGCCACCGCCCTCCTCCGCCGCCACATGGAGGCGTGTCGGGATGAACTGCTCGACGACAACGCCGCGGCACTCGTCGGCGCCATGGAAAAACAGGCGCCGGAATCGGTGACTGCGGTTCACACCACCCTTTCGCGCAACGGCTTCCAGCAGGCGATGGCCCGCGCCGCCGACCGGCTTTCGCCCGAACAACTCGATCGGTCCTGGGTCTGGGCCCGTAGCTGGTGCGCCGAGGCGGAGCGGTGCGCCGCCGAGGCGAGCGGCTATCCGGACGCCTACGATTTCCTGGCGGCGGGCATCCGCATCGAGACCCATGCGGCGATGAAAGACCTGGTGATCTTTCTTGGGGAACGGGTGACCTGATCACCTCCTCCGTAATTTCGGGTACATAAACGCACAATAAGAGAATCCGTATGAATCGAATGAAGCGGAATGTGGCACTGCTCGCCGCGGGGCAGGCGGTGATGATGTCCGGTGCCGTGCTGCTGTTTGCCACCGGCTCCCTGGTGGGACAGGAACTGGCCGCCGACAAGGCTTGGGCCACCCTGCCCCTGGCATTGCAGATGGCCGCCTCCCTGGCGGTGATCATCCCCGCTTCGTTCCTCATGGCGCGCATCGGACGCCGTGGGGGATTTCTGCTGGGTGCGGGGTTGGCGGTGGGCGGCGCGGGCCTGGCCGCTTACAGCATACTGGCGGGGAGCTTTGTGCTCTTCTGCCTCGCCTCTGCGCTCATCGGAACGTTCACCGGCATCGGCAACTACTTTCGTTTTGCGGCGGTTGACGCGGCCAGTCGCGAGTACCGTGCACGGGCGATCTCCTACGTCCTCGCAGGCGGTGTCATCGCTGCAGTTATCGGCCCGAATCTGGGCCATTGGGGCGATCATCTGCTGCCCGGGACGGTTTTCGCCGGAGGCTATCTTGCCCTGGTGGGTCTGTACGCTTTGGTCTTCGTGCTCCTGACCCGGCTGGACATCCCCAGGCCACAGGCCTTCGAGGCGGCAGGGCGCCCCCTCTCCGCAATTTTTCGGCAGCCGGTGATGCTGGTCGCGGTCCTGGCGGGCGCCCTGGGTTACGGGGTAATGGCCCTCATCATGACAGCGACACCGCTGGCCATGCATGGACACATGCACGGCTACCATGACACCGCCTTCGTCATCGAGTGGCACGTGCTCGGAATGTTCGCTCCGTCCTTTTTTACCGGCCGCCTCATCCAGCGGTTTGGTGTGTGGAACATCATGATGACCGGTGCGCTGCTCAATGTCGCCTGCGTGGCCATCAACCTGATCGGCACGAGTGTCAGTCACTTCTGGGTGGCACTGTTTCTGCTCGGGGTGGGCTGGAATTTCCTCTTCATTGGTGCGACCAATCTGCTGACCACCGGGTATGTGGTCGAGGAACAGGCCAAGGTCCAGGCGGCGAACGACTTTGCAGTGTTCGGGGTATCAACTCTGGCGGTGTTGTCCGCGGGGGTACTGCAACACCACTTCGGCTGGGCGATCGTCAACATCGGGGTGGTCCCCGGTATCGTGCTGATCATCGGGGCGCTGCTTTGGCTAAGGCGTGCACCCGCTGCACAACCGGCAAGTCCTTCCGTCAGCAACTAGTGTACTGTTTCACTCTTGGTGGTACTTTCAGAGCCCCCCAAGAGCGCCAAGGCAAGGCGCAGTCCGCAGGCAATGGCAAGCCCTTGGCAAGGACTGCAACGCGGCATTGGCGCTTTTGGGGGGCTCCCTTCGGGCGAGCCGCTGGCCGGCCATCTGCCGCGTTGCGCTTGCTTGAAAGGGACCTGCCATTCCTGCACAAGCGCGCCTTGCAGCTGACCGGCCAGCGACTCGCTGAAAGTGCCACCAAGAGTCAAACAGTACACTACTGAAAACGTGATCCGCCTCTTGTTCTGCGAATCCCGCTGTTTCCGGGAGTGCACCGCCTGTGGAGAATGTCTTGTCTTCACTTACGCCGATGAGTCGTTGCCTCATGGCGGATACAGCAGGCGCATATGGCGGCGGAAAGCTACAGAATCCTGTTCGACGGCCAACTCATCGAAGGCAAAGACCCGAACGAGGTCAAGGCCCGGCTGGCCCGGCTGTTCGGTAAATCCACTGCCGACATCGAACCGCTTTTTAGCGGCGAGACCCGCCTGCTGAAGACCGTTCGCAAGCTCGATGACGCCCGCAAGATGGTGAATGCCTTCGCATGGGCCGGTGCGGTTGCCAGGCTGGTCCCCTCACGCCGCGAAGAGCGCCCGCAGGAGGCAGAAGATACCGACGGCACGCTGCTGGAGCCGGTCGGGTTCGGCTATCGTGCGCGGATAACCGGGGCCGCGCTGGCCGTCGGGCTGATTTGGCTGTTCCACTTTCTGGTGCTTGGTGCGTTCACCGCCGCCCTGCTGTACCACCTGATTTTCCATCTCTCCCTGTACGTTGACTACGGCGCGACCGCACTACTGTTGCATACGCTGCCGGGACTCGCAGGTGTGGTGCTGCTTGCCGTGCTGGTAAAGCCGCTCCTGCCCCTCCGCACCCGCGCTGCGGCCGATCTGCCGCTGGAGCCTGCCAAACATCCTGAGCTGTTTGGGCTGATCGAAGATCTCTGTTCCCGGGCCGGCGCGCCTCTGCCCCGCAGTGTTGCCGTTGACAGCGGGACCGGAATCGAACTGGATTTTGGCAACCTTCCGGAGGTATCTGCCAAGCCACCAGGACTCCGGCTGGGGTTGACTCTCCTCAACGGCATGAGCGTTCGTCAGTTCGCCGGCCTTGTCGGACGGGAGCTCGGCTATCTGGCCCGGACGCAGGCCACCTGGCCCACCCAGTTTGTTCGAGCCAGTCACCAGCGGCTCCGCCGTGCTGTCTTTGTCGAGGACGAGCTGGATCGCATCCTGGCAGAGCTGGAGCTGCGCCGGGCACCGATTGCACTGGTGGGCCGTTTCGCACGTAAGCTTATCGCCTTCTCCCGTGACCTCCATCGTGGGCTGCTGCGGCTGGTTCATGCCGTCTCTTCCGCGCCCCTGATATCGTTGGAATACCGCCTCGATGCGTTTCAGGCACGTCTGATCGGTTCTGATGCCTTTCGCGGCAGCATTTCTCGCCGGCACCTTCTGGAGTTGGCTTTGAAGGCTGCTTCTGTCGAAGAGGAGCGCCGTTGGAAGACGCGGGGAATGCTGACCGACCGCTTACCAACTGCCGCAATCGCCCTTGCCCGCGAACGGTCCGAGCAACTTCAGCGGGAGATACGCGCAATCATGACAGGAGCAACGGCCGGGATGTACGAGGCCCGCCCGACCGACCTGCCGCGCATCGCACGCGTGGAAGCACACCCCCAGGAGGCCCACTACACCGACAGCCGCCCGGCGTACCAGCTGCTGGTAAAATTTGATCGCCTTGCCCGCAGAGCCAGTTATCTCTACTACCGCAACGCCCTCCATCTTCCGGTGACCGCCGACCGGCTGTCGTCAAATTCAACCGCGTCGTGCGGGGTCGAACGGCTGCTGCACCGCTACCTGCTCGATCTGCACCGAGCACCGGTGACCCTGAATCCGGACCTGCCCGAGGATGCCGCCGGTGCGCTGCGGCCGAAACTCCAGAGCATCTTGAAGCGCCTGCGAAACGACCAGGCCCGAACCGGCCCGACACTGGTGAACTATTTCGAGATTGAGCGGCAGCGGGTGGAGGCCCAGTCGCTGGAGGCCATGGCGCTGGCAAAGCTGCCCCTGCCCGATGGGAGCGTCAAACTCGAAGAGATCCACCGCGAGTGCCGGCGACTCGAGAACGATGAGGAAAAGGCACTCAAGCGGCTGCAGGAGTGTGCCCAGCTGCTATCGCAGAGACTCGCCATCGGCCTCTTCCAGCTGAACACCGGTGCATACGCACCCATGGCAACCGAAATCGGTCGCCTTCGCGCCGTGCTCCGTCGAACCGAAAAGGTTATGCCGCAACTCCGGGAATTGCGCACACATGCGCTCATCCTGGAGTTGCTGCTCAGCAATTTGCCATCACGAAACAGCGCCCTTTCCGATCGCATAAACGAACGTGCAGCCGACCTGAACCAACTTCTGGTTTCCATTCGTCTACACCTTCGCGGAACACCCTGGCCATTCGACCCCGCCATTCGGCACGAGAGTCTGGCGATCGAGGGAAAATTCGAATGCTCGGGTCCCGATGAACTTCTGGATCTCGCCGAAACAGTCCTCGCCCAAACACTGTCCATGCGCCTGCAAATCCTCGTCCGGCTGGTCCAGCTGGCCGTGTCCGGTGAAAGGCACCTGCTCAGTGACTGAGTGTGCCTCTGGGAGATGCTGATTTAAATCCATCCCGGATTAAATCAGCTACGCCCGACCCGGCACCTGTCGGGGCTGGGCTCCCGCCAATCAATCGCTTATGCGATTGTTGCGGCGGTCCATCCCTGGACCGCACGGAAAGGCTGGTTAAACCAGCGTTTCCTTAGGCGCGCATCGATAATTCCAGGTTAGGCTATCAGGGCGCCAGATAAGCGATCCCTCTTGTTGCGCTTTCCGTGGTCTGTCGCCGGCTGCGGTTCGGCATATCCTTTCACTGACGCCTTGAACGTGAGAGGAATGCCATGCCGAGCGTACTCGTTACCGGGAGCAACCGGGGGATCGGCCTTGCGTGGGTACGGCTGTTCGCAGGGGAGGGGTGGCGGGTGTTCGCCACCTGCCGTCATCCCGGTGAGGCGGAGGAGCTGCACTCGATCGCGTCCACCCACGAACACGTCTCCATTCACCGGCTCGACGTAACCGTACCGGAGGACGTGCGGGCGATCTATTGGGAGCTCCAGCACGAGCCCATCGATGTTCTGCTCAACAATGCCGGCGTCTATCTGGAGAAGGGGGGACCGGACCTTGGCGCGTTCCGCTATGACGACTGGCTGCGCACCTTCGAGGTCAACACCCTGGGGGCGATGCGGGTCACCGAGGCGCTGGTGGAGAATGTCACCCGGAGCGAGCGGCGCCTGGTGGTCGCCACCAGCAGCCACATGGGGAGCATCGCCGACATCGAGTCCCCGGGAAGCGTCTACTACCGCTCCAGCAAGGCGGCCCTCAACGCCGCCATGCAGTCCCTTTCGGCGCGACTGAAATCACGCAACATCGGCGTGCTCATTCTCCACCCCGGCGGTGTGGAGACCCGAATGGGTCCGGCGGCAGGCCTGACCCCTGATGAAAGCGTGCGATCCATGCGCGGCATCATCGAGGCGTTCACCCTGGCCGATACCGGCCGCTTCATCCGCTATGACGGCACGGAACTGCCGTGGTAAGCCCCGCAGCCGCGGGCCGCACGGTTCAGGGGGATGATTCCCCCCTCCCCTGCACCTCTTTCCGGTTGAGCAACTCGGTGAGGAACGGCCGGCTCGCTTCGCCGAAATAGAGCGTACGGTGTGGAAACGGGATCTCGACCCCCTGGGCATCGAACGCCTGCTTCAGCCTGCGGCGGTATTCCCGTCCCACCTCCCACTGCTTGATGGGCTGGGTTTTCAGCCGGCCTTTGATGACCACGGCCGAATCGGCAAAGGCGTCCACCCCGAAGATCTCGATATCGGCGACGATGTGGGGGCCGAATACCGGATCGCTTCGCAGCGCCCCGCCCACCTCCCGCATGATCGCCATGACCCGGTCCACATCCTCCTTGTAGGCCACGCCGATATCGAACACGTAGGCGGACCAGGTGTGGGTCATATTGGACAGGGTGGTCACCGTGCCGTTGGGGAAGACGTGGACCACGCCCGAAATATCGCGGAGCACGACGGTCCGGAAGTTGACCTGCTCGACCAGCCCCCCGGTCCCGTTGATGACGGCGATATCCCCCACCCGGATCTGGTCCTCCAGCAGCATGAAAAAGCCGGAGATGACGTCCCGCACCAGATTCTGGGCGCCGAAGCCAACGGCAAGACCGAGGATACCGGCCCCGGCAAGAATCGGGCCCACGTCGACACCGAACTCGCGCAGGATCACCAACCCTGCCACCACCCAGATTACGATGATGGCCCCCTGGCGCAGGAGCTTGAGCAGCGTATTCACGCGCTTGCTGGACTCGGCCGGTACCTGCCCCTCCACCCGGCGCGCGGCCAGCAGGCGATACTCCAACCCGCTCAGTCCGACACGGAGCAGCGCCAGGAGTACCCAGGCGATCCCGAGAACGAGCAGAATGCGCAGGCCGACGAGTGCAACCTCCCGCCAACTGACAGGACCAAGCAGTTCGGTGATCGGTTCCATCTCCGGAGGACTTAAACGGGGGAAAGCCAGAACGTCAGTATAGGTGGGGCGATTGGACGGCCCGTGCTGACACACCGCAGCTGTGGCATTCACGTCGGGGGGACGAACGCGTCGAGAACAATGCGGGCTAGGCTTGGATAGGCTGCCGGCCACCGGGGAGTCTCATGGCTGTTCTTTTCCGCGTGCTGGTTGTTGTGGCGATATTGGCGTTCGGATCCGCCGCCCGGGCAGAGCCGGTTCCCTATGCGGTGGATACGGCCAACTCGCTCTTCACCGTGCTGACGCGGCCCGCCGGCCCCGCCGCCGCGTTTGGGCACCCCCACTTGATCGTGGCGCAGGCGTTTGAGGCCACCCTCGAGGTGGATAGGGATGAACTCTCCGCCTCCCGCTTCACCGTCGTCGTTCCAGTTCGTGAACTGGCGTTCAATCCGCCGGAGGCGCTCCGGGAAGCGAGCCCGCGCCTGCGTGCACTCGGGGTGATCGATCGCCCGCTAACCGAGCTCTCCCCGCGCGAACGGCAGTCCACGAGGGAGGTCGCCCTTTCGCCGGGCCAGCTGGATGCAGAGCGCCACCCCGAGGTGAAAGCGAGGCTCCTCGAGGCCGGCGAGTTCCGGGTAGGCGACGCCGAACTGCCCCATGCGGCGCTGGTTGCGCTGACCGTCAGGGGGCGGGAGGTGACCCGGCTGATGCCGGCGGAGATCCGGCTTGACGGGGAGAGGCTGGAGGTGGAGGCGCTCGGAGAGTATCGCTTTACCGAGTTCGGCATCGAACCGTTCTCGGCCGCCTTCGGACTGCTGCGCAATGAAGACCGCTTCCACCTCTATGTGAAACTGCGAGCGGAAGCGGCCCGGTAGGGGGATGGAACATTCGCTCCGAGGGACCGGGCGGCTAATCGGGTCACCACCCTACCCCAGTGGCTATACATTCGTCCGCGGGGGCGGGCTCGAGTGGGAGCCCCCCCCTCAGCGAACGGCGGCGAAGCCGCTTCACCGCGCTGTCGGGATTACCGGCTGGCCAGCCACTTCTCCAGGTCATCGGAGCCGCCGACGTGCTGGCCGTTGATGAACACCTGCGGCACTGAATCGCGGCCGGTAGCGGCACGCACCGCACGGGGAGTGACGCCACCGCCCAGCGTAATCTCCTCGAACTCGATTCCGCGGTCGCGCAGCATCCCCTTGGCCCGGGCGCAGAAGGGGCACCCATCGCGGGTGAAGAGCGCCACGTCGAGCGGCTTTTCGGCATTCGGGTTGATGTAGCCCAACATGGTGTCGGCATCGGAGACCTCGTAGGGGTCGCCCGGCTTCTCCGGCTCAATGAACATCTTTTCGATCACGCCGTCCTTGACCAGCATCGAGTAGCGCCAGGAGCGCTTGCCGAAACCGAGGTCGTCCTTGTCCACCAGCAGCCCCATCTTTTCGGTGAACTCGCCGTTACCGTCGGGGATGAAGGTGATGCGGTCGGCGTGCTGGGTCTTGGCCCACTCGTTCATGACGAAGGTGTCGTTGACCGACATGCAGACGATCTCGTCCACCCCGTTGGCCTTCAGCACCGGCGCCAGTTCGTTGAAACGCGGCACATGGGCCGACGAGCAGGTCGGGGTGAAGGCACCCGGCAGGGAGAAGACCACCACGGTCTTCCCGGCAAAGATGTCGTTGGTGGTCACGTCGACCCACTGGCCGCCCTTGCGGGTCTTGAAGGTGACCTCCGGGACCCGCTGTCCCTCTCTGTTCTCGAGCATGGCGCTGGCTCCTTATTCTCGCTAAGTTGTGTGGAAATCAGGGGCTAGGATAGAGAGCCGTGCGTCTATTTGTAAAATCAAACATCCCAATCGGCTTGATGCAGATTGGCTATGAGGGTGCCGACACACAGCCCCTATCCTTTCAGCATGGACCAGCGGCTCACGAACAAGCAGATACTGGGACGGCTTCAGGCTGAGTTTCGGGGCTGCCGGGTCGAATCCATTCTGCGGGATCGCAAATTCCGGGTGAGCGCCCCCGGCGGGCGGGAGTACGTGGGGGAGTTCGAGCAGGTGCGAAACCCGGCCACCCTGCAGAAGGCGCTGACGGAGATTCGGCGCGGACTGTCGTAGGGTGGCGCGAGAGTTGCCAAGAGTTGCCAATGGACCAGTGGTTTGTTCTCGACCTCGGTGACGGCATTGTGGCCTGGGAGACGCTGGGTCGCATCGAATCACTGTTTCTCGCCCACTCCGCCGGGGGCGAGCAAAGCGGCGCCAGGGCGGTCTTCACCCGGCACGACTCGGACGGCCGGCTTCACTGCCAGGTCATGGCGTTCTTCTCCCCCGCTGCCGGTGACATTGCACGCCGATTCGGTGCCCGCCGGTGTGGAAGGCCGCCCTCCGCGGATCTGAACCTGTTGGCCGGGAGTGAAGAGTCCTGGTTTGCGCTCTTTCCGGAGCGTGCCTCGTGACGGACACCGGTGCCAATCAACCCGGTCCACCATGACAGATGGAGGCTGTCATATTCATCGGCATTCAGGCATCCGGGAAGACCACCTTCTACTGTCGGCGCTTCTTCGAGACCCACATCCGGCTCAGTCTCGACATGTTGAAGACGCGTCACCGCGAGCGGCGACTGGTGGAGGCGTGTATCGCCGTCCGGCAGTCTTTTGTGGTGGACAACACCAACGTGCTGCGGGAACAGCGCGCCGAGTACCTCAGCCGCGCACGCGCCAGCGGATTCCGGATTCACGGCTACTTTTTCGAGCCCCGCGTCGAGCGTGCGCTCACCTGGAACCGGCATCGCAGCGGCAAAGGGGTGATTCCGGAGAAGGGAATTCTCGGCACCCTGAAGCGGCTGGAGCGGCCGGACCCGCAGGAGGGGTTCGACCGGCTCTACCGCGTCCGCATCGATGCCGCCGGAGAGTTCATTGTGGAGGGGTGGCCCCGGTGATCACCTACTCCGCGTAGCCGGTCAGCTCCACGTATCCCCTGCCCTGCACCGGCCGGCCGCCGCGTGTACCGTGAACGTCGACCGCGCCCTCCCAGTAGCGGACGGTCAGTTCCAGCTCCTGATCACGCAGGAGAGGACGGATGACAAGCTCCAGTCCCAGTGCCGGCAGGCGCAACCGCCAGGCCACCGGATAGCGGCCGCCGCGCGGGCTCTCCCACATCTCCACCGGCTCCAGCTCGAAATCGCCGGCCGCCAGCGCACGCTTCCCGCCCTCCGGTGTAATGAAGCTGCCGGCGCTGTGCGGGTCGGTGGCGCCATCCCTTCGGCGCAGGCGGTAGAGCATCAGGTCGCTGCCGTCGTCGAACTGGAGGGCGAACCAGTCCCACCCCACCTGATCGGGGCCAAGGGCGCTGGTACTCCATTCGCGATCGAGCCAGGCGAGGCCGGTGACCGGAATGGTCTCACCGTTCGAGGTGACGGTGCCCCGGGCCGCCAGGCGCGGGATGGAGTAGTAGTAGGAGGCGTTGCCCGGTTCGGCGCTTTTCTGACTGAGTCCGGCGTCGCCCTGGAGCACGGGCGGCTTCTGCGGCTCGAGGGAGAGGTTCAGGCCAATGCCCTCCTCCGCCATCTCCAGCCGCCAGGGCAGGCCGTCCTCCGTGCCGGTCAGTCGCCACTCCTCAAGCCAGACTGCCAACGGCTCGGCCTGTGCGCCGGCCAGCCCCACCGCATCGCGGGCGAAGCGCTCGAAGGCGTGGAACCGTTTTCCGTGCGCGTCGGTCAGGGCGAAGTGGGCCATCCAGACCGCGTTGGCGGCCCAGGCCGAGGGGCTTTCCACCGGCTCCGCCGACAGGCCGATGCGGAAGAAGGTGACCTGGAAGCCGAAGCGCCGTCCCCCCGTCCCCTCCAGATTGCCGGTCAGATACCACCACTCGTTGCGGAAGGCGGGGTGCGGGCCGTGATCGGCCGGGAAACGAAACCGGCGCGGATCGGTGGCGCGGGCGAATCCCTCCGCCTCCGCCTGCCCCAGCGCTTCGGCCACGTTGACCCCTGAATCCGAGGGCGGTTCCGGGGCACCGCAGCCCGCCAGTACGGCGAGGGCGAGAAGGAAGCCCGGCAGGCACCACCGCGCTCCCACACGTTTTCTCCCTTGCATGGCGGTCACCGTCACTCCTCGCGCAGGGCCAGTGCCGGCGGGGTCCGCGCCATTCGCCAGGCCGGATAGATCCCGGCCGCCAGCGCCGAACCAACCGCCAGCGTCAGCGCCTCCAGCGGCACGGCAGGGGGCACCACCAGGTCCATGCTCCAGCCGAACGCGCGGCGGTTGATCACATCGATCAGCACCTCTGCCGTCACCACGCCGAGTGGGATGGCGACGAGACCCGCAACCAGCCCCAGCAGCGCGGTCTCCAGCCCCACCAGCAGGAACAGCCCGCCCGGTGTGACGCCGAGCGAACGCAGCAGGGCGTGCTCCCGGGCGCGTTCGATCTGCATCGCCGACAGCGCGCCGAAGATACCGACCGCCGCCACCAGCACGGTCAACAGCCGCAGCACCCGGGTGACGGTGAAGGTGCGATCGAAGATGGCCAGCGAGACGCTGCGTATCGCTTCGTTGGAGCGCACCTCGAGCGTCTGGGAGAGCTCCGCCGCCGCGGCGCGCGCGTTCGCCAGCAGTGTGTCGGTCGGAACGCCGGGGGCGGCATAGAGCACCAGGGAGGAGTGGTCCGGGTCATCCCACAGCTGCCGGTAGATGCTCATCCCCATCGCCACCACGCCGGCCTCGGAGCCGTAGTCGCGGTAGATCGCCGCCACCGGGAATTCCCGCATCCCCCGGTCGGTCATCAGCTCGATGCGGTCTCCGGGTTCGATGCGGCGGTGAAACGCCAGCGGCTCCGAGGCGAACACCGCCTCGCCGGCACGAAACGCCTGCCACGCCGATTCCGGCTCGCCCGCCAGCAGGGTGAAGCGGTCGCGGGTGTGGGAAACGGCCTCGACCGCGAGCAGGCTCACCGGCCCCGACTCCGCCATCACCTCGACCCGCCGTGTCCCGCGCACCGCCGCCACACCCGGCAGTGCCCGGAACCGCTCGACCACCGACGGGTCCAGCGTGCCGTCCACCCGGCTGGAAACGGTACCCGGCGGCGCAACGTAGACATCCCCGACCAGGATCGCCTCCAGCCAGTCCGCCACGGAGACGCGGAAACTGTCCACCATCACCGTCACCCCCACCGTGGCGGAGACCGCGATCGCGAGCGCGGCGACCGCAATGCCGGAACGGCTCAGGCCCGCGGAGAGCCCGCGGACCGCCCGCCGCCCGAGCACACCGCGCACCACACGGCTCCCAATGGCCCCGATCCCCGCGACCAGCAGCGGGACCAGCGCCCCCGCTCCAATCATGATCAGGCCGAGGGCGACGAAGCCCGCCAGCAGCGATCGCTCCGCAAGCTGCGGCAGCAGCAGCCCGATCAGGATGAGCGGCGCGCCCACCACCGCCCCGATGAGTGCGCCCCTTCCGGTACGCCGCTCCAGATGCGAACGGCGCTGCACGGTGAGCGGCGCGACACGCGCCGCCTCCCGCGCAGGAATCCCCGCCGCGAGCAGCGTCACCGCCACCCCCATTCCGCCGCCCAGCAGCAGGGAACCGGGCGCGACCGTCACCTCCCGCACCGAGAGGACAAAGTAGAGGTCGTTGATGGTGCGGGTGACCAGGGCGAGCAGCACGTCACCGAGTACCAGGCCGCCAAGCACGCCGAGGACGGTCCCGAGCGTTCCCATCAGGAGCGCCTGCCCCATCACCAGCATAACCACCTGATGCGGTGTCGCCCCCACCGCGCGCAGGGTCCCCAGCAGTTCGCGATGACGAATGACGCCGAATGCCACCGTGTTGTAGACCAGGAACGCACCCACCAGCAGCGCCAGCAGACTCATCGCTCTCAGGTTTATCTGGAAGGCACGGGCAAGCTGTTCGGTATGGCCGCGACGGGCCTCCGCCTCCTCCACATGCAGGCCGGGCGGGAGCATCGCCGCGACCTCCTCGACCTGCGACGCGGAGAGCTGGAGATCGATGCGGTCGAGGCGGCCCACCCGATCCAGCAGCGTCTGGGCGGTGGCGATGTCCGCCAGCAGCAGATCATCGATGCCGGCATTCGATCGGTAGGTGCCGGCCAGGCGGAGCACCTCGGTGCGCCCGCCGGCCTCCGCCACCATTCGCCCCTCCGCATCGGCGTGTCGCGCACCGCGCGGCGGTGCCAGCACGCTGCCGGGCTCCACCATCAATCGGCGCAGTGCCCCCTCATCCGTGCTCTCCACCTGCGGCCGGAAACGGGACTCGGCCAGCGGGTCGATGCCGAGCAGCCGCCAGGTCTCACCCCCGATGCGAATGAACCCTTCAACGACCGGTGCGCTGGCCCGCACTCCTTGCAGGCGCAGCCGGAGATAGAGCGCTTCATCGAAGCCGCGCGGCGGACCGACGATATGGTGGGTCGCGGTACCGGTAAGCGCATCCAGGGTTCGCTCGAGCGCACGGCTCGAACTCTCGTTCGCCAGATCGACCGCCACCACCACCGCAACACCGAGGGCAATACCGAGCAGGGTCAGCGCGCTCTGCAGTCGCTGGCGGACCAGTTGGCGCCAGGCGAGGAGAAGCAGAATCTTCACCGGCAAGCTCTCACCAGGCGAGCGCTCCGGTCCGCTCCGTCAGCCGTCCCGCCTCCAGGGTGAGCACCCGGTCCGCCAGCCGGCTGACGGCAAGGCTGTGGGTGGCGATCAGCAGGGAAGCCCCCCGCTCGCGGGTCAGGTCGGTCAGGAGTTGAATTGCCCGTTCACCGCTTTCCGCATCCAGGTTGCCGGTGGGTTCGTCGGCAAGGATCAGGTCGGGATGGTGGACCAGGGCGCGGGCGATCGCCACCCGCTGCTGTTCGCCGCCGGAGAGGCGGTCGGGAAAGTCGTCTGCCCGATCGGCAAGCCCGACCGCCGCCAGCAGTCGCCGCACCTCCCCGCGACTGCGGTCACCGTTCAGTTCCAGCGGCAGTGCCGCGTTCTCCTCCACCGTCAGTGTCGGGATGAGATTGAAGAACTGGTAGACGAAACCGATTCGCCGGCGCCGGAACAGGGTGCGATCGCGTTCGCTGAGCCGCGTCAGGTCGGTGCCGCCGACAGAGACGCTGCCGGCATCCGCGGCGTCGATGCCGGCGATGAGATTGAAGAGCGTCGATTTCCCCGAACCGCTGCGGCCGAGCACCGCGACAATCTCGCCGCCGTTGACCGCGAAATCGAGCCGGTCGAGCACCGGGTGCGGGGCATCGGGGAAGCGGCGC
This sequence comes from Gammaproteobacteria bacterium, assembly GCA_041690635.1. GTDB lineage: Bacteria > Pseudomonadota > Gammaproteobacteria > Thiohalomonadales > Thiohalomonadaceae > JAWLGZ01. The sequence continues at coordinate 165,085 of JAWLGZ010000006.1, read as the reverse complement.
GTCAGGCCGGAGATGTGGAGCCGTGGATCGGAGGTCATTGATCGGGGAATCGGGGCGCGGAGTCGGACTCATTGTCCCCCGTCACATCGCCTTTGTCATGGCCCTGGCCCTTTCAATCCCGCCCGTAGAGATCACTGAAGCGGATGATGTCGTCCTCGCCGAGATAACTCCCGCTCTGTACCTCGATAAGCTCCAACGGGATTCGACCCGGGTTCTCCAGGCAGTGGCGGGTGCCGAGCGGGATGTAGGTGGATTCGTTCTCCGAAACCATGTTCACCGCCTCCCCACAGGTCACCCGTGCCGTGCCGCGCACCACCACCCAGTGTTCCGCCCGATGGTGATGCATCTGTGTCGACAGGCGCTCCCCCGGTTTGACGACGATGCGCTTGACCTGGAAACGATCCCCGAGACTGATGCACTCGTAGGAGCCCCACGGCCGGTAGACCCGCCGGTGGTTCGACGCCTCATCCCGCCCGAGTTCGTCGAGCCGCTCGACGATCCGCTTCACCTCCTGCACCCGATCCCGGTGCGCCACCAGCACCGCATCGGCGGTCTCGACGACAACATGGTCCTCCAGGCCCACGGTTGCGACAAGCCGCTCCTCGGACCGCAGGTAGCAGTTGCGGCTGTCGATGGCGAGCACGTCGCCGTGCAGCACGTTCCCGTCACCGTCACGGGCATCCGCCTCCTGCAGCGCCGCCCAGGAGCCGACATCGCTCCAGCCGGCGTCCAGCGGAACCACCACCGCCCGGTCGGTCCTCTCCATCACGGCGTAGTCGATCGAATCGGCTGGCGACTCTGCAAAGGCATCACTGTCGAGTCGCAGAAAGTCCAGGTCGCGCCGGGCGTTGCCGTGTGCCCGGCGCGTCGCCTCCGCCATCTCCGGTACGAACCGCCTCAACTCCTCCAGGTAGCACGACGCACGAAACAGGAACATGCCGCTGTTCCAGAGGTAATCCCCGGCAGCACAGTACGCCTCCGCCGCTGCGCGATCCGGCTTCTCGGCAAACGCCGCCACCCGGCAGGCGCCATCGCCGCCGGGAACCGGATCCCCGCACCGGATGTACCCGTAGCCGGTTTCAGGGCGGTCTGGAACAACCCCGAAGGTGACCAGTGCGCCCTCTTCAGCGGACCGGCGCGCCCTCACCACCGCCTCGGCGAAGCGTTCTTCGTTGCGTATCGCATGGTCGGCCGGCAACACCAGGAGCAACGGATTCCGATCCTGCGACAGGGCCTCGCAGGCGGCCACCGCAATGGCCGGGGCGGTGTTGCGTGCCACCGGTTCGAGCAGGATGGCCCCCGGCTCGACGCCTGCCAGCCGCAACTGTTCGGCAACCAGAAAGCGGTGCGCCTCGTTGCAGACCACCAGTGGTCGCCCGGCGCCGTCACAGCCTGCGGCCCTGAGCGCTGTAATCTGCACCATGGTCCGGTCGCCCACCAGGGGCAGGAACTGCTTCGGATGGAGTTGTCTCGACAACGGCCACAGCCGACTCCCTGAGCCGCCGGAAAGTATCACCGGAATCATCAGCGTCCTGCCCCGCTCCCTACCGTGATATCCGAAGAACTGTAGGTCATCCGGCGCGATCCCGCGTGACCCGAATACCGTGTGCTAGTTTTCTTCTTGCACCGAACGCGTGCGGACCGGTTGCCGCGTGCGCGCCAGAACAGACAACGGACGGTTTGCAACCGAACTCCCTGGAGGAAACCGAATGCAAGGGAAAGCGGTCCTGGTAACAGGCGGTGCCGGCTACATCGGCAGCCATGTGGCGCGCCAGCTTGGCGAGGCCGGGGAGCGGGTGGTCGTGCTCGACAACCTCTCCACCGGTTCGGCCGACGCGGTGCTGCACGGAGAACTGGTCGTCGGTAACGTCGGGGATGCGGAGCTCGTCGGCCGGCTGCTGCGCGAGCACGACGTCGACACGGTGATGCACTTCGCCGCACACACGGTGGTGCCCGAGTCGGTCAGCGATCCCCTCAAGTACTACGGCAACAACACCTGCAACACCCGCTCCCTGCTCCACTGCTGCTCTCAGGCGGGTGTGCGCAACTTCATCTTCTCGTCGACCGCCGCGGTCTACGGCATTCCGGATGGGGGCGTCGCCACCGAGGAGACGCCGGTCAACCCCATCAACCCCTATGGGACTTCCAAGCTGATGTCCGAATGGATGCTGCGTGACCTGAGCGGCGCCGGGCCGATGCGGCATGTGATCCTGCGCTACTTCAATGTGGCGGGCTGTGATCCGGAACAGCGCATCGGCCAGTCCACCCCCGAAGCGACCCTCCTGATCAAGGTGGCCTGCGAGGCGGCGGTCGGCCGCCGGGAGTATGTTGCGGTCTACGGCACCGACTATCCGACGCCGGATGGCACCGGAGTACGTGACTACATCCACGTGGAGGATCTGGCGGCGGCCCATCTGCGCGCACTGGACTACCTGCGCCATGGCGGGGAATCGGTGACCCTCAACTGCGGATACGGGCACGGCTACAGCGTCCGTGAGGTCCTGAATGCGGTCGTCGGCGCGAACGGCAGCCAGATCGAAATACGCGAGGAGCTGCGCCGCCCCGGCGACCCGCCGACACTGGTCGCCAAATCGGATCGCATCCGCAAGCTGTTCGGCTGGGCGCCGCGCTATGACGATCTGGGGCTCATCGTGCGTACCTCGCTCGCCTGGGAGCGCCGCCTGGCGGCGCGCCGCGGTGACGCACACTCCATCGGTCAGATCAGCGGCGCGGGCTGATCCATCCGCTAACCCCCTGTTTCGGATTCCGCTCCGCGGGAGCGTTCGACCGCACACCCACTGCGCCGTAGTGCCGTTCCCGCTCGCCCGGAGCAATGGGTTTTCCGATAACTGATCGCGCAGATCAGGTACCCGCTGCGCGGGCCTGTGCCCCGTTCGCATCCAGGTAATCGAGCAGCACCTCCGCTACCCGCTGGCCGGCATGGCCATCCCAAAGCGGCGGCACCGACCCGCTCCCCTTCCCGATGCCGGCGAGTGCCGCTGCAATACTCCGCCGGTCCGGATTGACCAGGCGGTTGGTACCCTCGGAGATGGTTACCGGGCGCTCTGTATTGGGCCGCAGGGTAAGACAGGGAACGCCGAGGATCGTGCTCTCCTCCTGAATGCCCCCGCTGTCGGTCAGGATGAGTTGCGCGTTCGCCATCAGGTTAAGGAATTCGAGGTAGCCGAGCGGCTCGCAGCGGCGGATTCCGTTGGCTTCGGAAAACAGCCCGTCGAGCCCGTACTGGCCGATGCGGGAACGGGTCCTGGGATGCGCGGGAAATAGAATCGTCATGTCACGGCCCAGCTCCGCGAGCGTCTCCCCGATCTCCTGCAACACATCGCGCCTGTCCACGTTGGCGGGACGATGCAGCGTCATCAGCGCGTAGGGTTGCGTGTGGCCGTCACGGCGCAGCCCGAACTGCTCCAGCACCGGCAGGGAGAGGGCGTGCGCCTTGTGCTTCATCAACGTGTCGATCATGACGTTGCCGACAAAGTGGATCGACTCCGGCGGCGCACCCTCGCGGCGCAGGTTCTCCTCGGCGTAGCGATCCGTTACCAGCAGCAGATCCGAAATCGCATCGGTGGCAAGGCGATTGATCTCCTCCGGCATGCTCCGATCGAGGCTGCGCAGTCCTGCCTCCACGTGGGCGACAGGGATGCCGAGCTTCCGGGCATCGAGGGCACAGGCAACCGTGGAGTTGACGTCGCCGACCACCACCACCATGTCGGGGCGCCGCTCGATCAGCACCGTCTCGAACCGTTCCATGATGCGCCCGGTCTGCTCGCCGTGGGACCCGGACCCAACGTTCAGGTTGACGTCCGGACGCGGCAGACCCAGCTGCTCGAAGAACAGGTCGGACATGGCGCGGTCGTAGTGCTGCCCCGTATGCACCAGGATCTGCTCCAGCGCCACGCCGCGTCGTCCCGCCGCCTGGCCGAGCGACTCCATCACCGGCGCCACCTTCATGAAGTTCGGACGCGCCCCGGCCACATGAACGATTCGAATCAAGACTGTTCCCTCCTTTCCAGCCGATGGGTTTCGTCTCGCACCTCACCGGCGGTGTGCAGACAGCGCGCGATGTTTCTCAACGCAACCGTCCCCAGCCCGCCATGAATCGGCAGTGTCAGCAGCCGGGCACCGAAGTCCCGCGCGTTGGGCAGCGCCCTTCGCCTGACTGCCGCCGGAACCTCCCTGATCCACGGGAGCGCATCGCCGTAGAGTGCCGAGCCCCCCCAACGCCCCAACATGCCTGCCAGGTGATCCCGTACCGCGCGCGTAGGCGCAAGCAGCGGGTAGCGCAGCAAGCGGCCGGGTGTCACGTCGCACAGCATTGCCAGATCCCCGAAGGCCGTTGAGCTGATCACGCCTGCCACTGCCTCTGCGGTCCCGCTCGGGTGTCGGTCCGCATTGGCCGGCAGCCGCTCAAGCCGCCAACGGTTTACGGGGCGCTCCCTGAAGGGTCGGTAGCGGGTCTCGCCCAGCCCCAAGCCCGGCAGTACGGCCGGAACCCAGTAGAGCCAGGGACGGATCAGCGTGTTATAGGCCACCGTTTCGAGGAGTGGCCGCAACCGTGCCTCGTCGTAACGCCCCTCGGGAGGCGCGTTGACACCCCGGTAAAGGCAGGCACCGCCGCCGAGTAGTGATACCGGTTTTCCCCGACCGAAGCTGAGCACGACAAAATCCCCCGGCCACTCCGCCGGCTCGCCCGGGCCAGGAAAGTGCTGCGCGCTGTCCTGAATCAGCAGTGAGCCGTTGGCCCGGCAGCGGTCCGCCAACTCCGGCCAGCGCTCGCCGAGCCCCAACAGATCGGTCCCGACCACCGCCGCGACCCGTTCATCGAGGCATCGGTCGAGGTCGGTCAAGTCCAGCCATGGGCGCTCCGGAACGAAGTCGACAGGTACCACCTCCATCTCCGCATGCAGCGCGGCGCTCACCAGCGCCGGACAGGCATATCCCGGAAGAAGCACCCGTCGACGGCCGGTGGAGCGCCGCGCCATGCAAAGCGCCGCCCCGAGCGCAGAGGTTCCGGAACCATAGAGTCCCACGCCGAACGGTGCACAGCGATTCACCAGCCATTCGCGCCACAGGGAATCGGCTTTGAGCCGAATCGGCTCACCGGCGGGTGCAAGGCGATATGGAATCACCGCCGGGTCGGCTCCCACACCGTGACGCGGCTGCCTGAGAGGTAGGCGACGGTGGCGTGCGCAACCGCCAGATTCACCTGTACGAAGAAGAAGGGAATGCGTGCCAGGCGGTTGTCACGGAGGGGAGGATAGAGGGCGGCGAGTGCCACGGTCGCATAGATGAGCAGCTGTGCCGCAAGCGTCACCCCATAGACGAGCCCATCACCGGCCAGCGCCATGTTCGCCGCCAGGGCCGTGAGCAGGAACCAGGGTACCGCCCAGCGCATCAGCTTGTGACTGAACAGCTGGAACGCAAATAGCGGGTAGCGTAACGGGTTGAGCATCTCCCTGCGCCTGACCATCGCCGCAATGCCGCGGATCACCGTCCGCAGCTTGCGCCGGTACTCCTTGCCTGCATCGTTCGCATCGGGATAGAACCCAAGCAGGTCCGGGTCGGTGACCGCCCGATAGCCACGCCGGACACAGTTCAGTGCGACATTGAAGTCGCTCGGAATACGCACATCCCAGTCAGCGCAGACCTCGCGCCTGGCGGCGAACAGGGAGCCGCTGAGGCCGACCAGGGAGCCGACCCGCGACTCCAGCCCGCGCAGCCACATCTCGTAGCGAACGTAGGCGCCCTCGCCTGCCGGCTGCCCGTCGGGAGCCATGAGCCGATCCTCGCTCGACACCGCGCCGATCCGCGGATCGCTGAAGGTGCGGACGATGCGCGCGACCGCGTCGGGCTGTACGGCCGTGGCCACGTCAGTGAATACGAGGATGTCGCCGCTGCTCGCTGCAATCGCGAGCTGTTGCGCGTACTCCTTACCTTGGCGCTCCGGCGCGCGGACAAGCCGCACCCCGGCGGGCGCGAACCGGCCCACCTTCTGATCGGTATCATCTGAAGAGGCATCAGAGGCCACCAGGATTTCGAGCCCACCGGCCGGCGGGATCAGCTCGAGCGTGTTGGCGATCTTTGTCTCGATCCGCGCCGATTCGTTGTATGCGGTGATGACGACCGTCACCCGGGGGGGGGCAACCTGCTCAGGGAGTGGTGACTCCAATCCGGAATTCCGGGTTGGGCGCCATGGCATCGCCGCAAGCAGCAGGGGATACACCAAGTAGCTGTAGAAAGCACCGGCGATTCCAATCCAGAAGACCCACTCCATGGCCGAATTCCACTGCCGATCACTGTTGCCGATGACCGCCCGTACAGCGGCTCCCTGGTCCCTGGCTCCCTGGGAAAGAGCCGTCACATCAGCCTAGCTGAACAATCGGGGTCCAACCAGACAGCGGGGAGGAGAGCCACCCGCATCCCGCCGCCGGGGAAATGCGGACTAAACTGTTGGACCACGCATGGAGAGAACTGGACAGGAGGGACGCCTTTCGATGAAGGTACTCTGGCTGTCACACCTTGTTCCGTACCCGCCCAAGGGGGGTGTACTGCAGCGCAGCTACAACCTGATCCGCGAGGTCGCCCGCCACTGTGAACTCCACCTGCTCGCCTTCGTCCAGCGTCCACTGCTCGAGGCTACCGCCGGTTCCGTGGACGAGGGTCTCCAGGCGGCCGAACTCGCGCTGGGGGAGTTCTGCGCAAGCCAGCGTTACCTTCCAATCATCAGCAGCAGTAACGCCGTTGCCTATACGATCCTGCTCGCAAAGGGGGCCTTACTCCCGGACGGCTACTCGGTAAACTGGCTGAAGTCGCCCTCTATGCAGGCTGCGGTTCGTCACCGCATCGCGGAGGCAGACCCGGCGCTGGTCCACTTCGACACCCTCGGTCTCGCCCCCTATCGCAGCTGTGTGGGTAACCGCCCGACCGTACTCGACCACCACAATATTGAGTCGCACATGATGCTGCGGCGGATCGCCCGCGAGCCAAACTATCTGAAACGGTTCTACTTCTTCCAGGAGGGACTGAAGCTACGCAGCTACGAAAGACGCGTATGCCCCGGTTTCAACCTGAACATCACCTGCTCCGATCTCGACGGCATGCGGCTGCAGGAGGTGGCACCGGATGCGCGGGTGGAGACCATTCCAAACGGTGTGGACACCGACTATTTTAGCCCTTCAGGTGTTGCCCCCGACCCCGACAGCCTGGTGTTTGCCGGCCGCTTGAACTGGTACCCCAATCAGGAGGCCATGCGCTTTTTTGCGGATAAGGTGTGGCCCCTTCTGAAGTCTGCCCGGCCGACGGCCCGCATGCATGTTCTGGGCGCGAACCCTCCTGAAGCGCTGACAGTCCTGGCCCAGCGTGACCCCGACTTCCTTGTGCACGGTTTCGTCGACGATGTACGTCCATTCATCGACCGGGCCGCTGTATACGTGTGCCCGATCCAGGACGGCGGCGGGACCAAGCTGAAGGTGATCGATGCGCTCGCCATGGGGAAACCGCTGGTAGCCGACCCGATAGCCTGCGAAGGCCTCGATGTCACCAATGGCCGCGATGTCGTTCTGGCAAGAACCCCCGATGAATATGTGTCGCAGATCGTTGCTCTGTTTGACGATCCCGGACGGCGCCTTGCCATGGGCGAGGCGGCCCGCGCGCTCGCCCTCGAACGCTACGCCTATCCAGCGATCGGCCGGCGACTGGCCGAACTCTACGAACAACTCGTGCTCAGCGGCTGTGGAGAGGCACGTGATCCGGGCTGATACCTGGACCGGTGCGAAACGCAGGGAGCGCAAAAGAACCGGCGGCCGGAGCCGCCGGCAAGGACGGGAACTTCGGTTAGCGGACGTCAATCAGCCGTGGCGGATTCGGTGCATCTTCATTTGTGAGAAGGCCGATGGTCTCATTTCCGGTAATGTACGGCCCCACGTTGATCCGGGCTCCGGAAGCCACTCCCCCGACCCGGCCCATCCCAATGCCGAGCGAATCGGAACGGAGCTTGTAGTCGCCGGCACTGACATTCACGAACCCCGGACTGACCACGGCACCGTCCTTGTCGTGACCCGTGGTGCTGGTCCAGGCGGCCAGCGAATTGATGAATCGCTTGGTGGTGAAGATTCCAACCTGGAAGCGTGGCTCCTCGGCGTAGAGGTTGTAGTTCATGAGCGAGATCTGACGCGGCGGGTCATCGTAGGTGTAGACCTCTCCGCGGCTGACGGAACCACTCCGCAGGAAGATGTTGTTGTAAATCTTGCTGGTGCCTGAGCCGGCTGTGTCGTTCGGCCGGATAGCCCCGCTCCGGTAGCCAATGAGGAGATTGTTGTAGATTGCCACATCCTCATTCCGGTTGGAGGACGACTGGCTCTCCACAGCCACTGCAGTTCCTGCATTTACGATGATGTTCTGATACACGCGCGCCCCGCGTGCCGCCTTTCCACCCTGGGTATAGAGCATGATGCCGCGACTGCTCGTGTCGTGGATGTAGTTGTAACGGAAGGTGTTGTACTCCCCTTCTTCCTTGTCGAACACACCGGCTGGCATACGCGCGAATTCGTTGTTCTCGACGATGATGTGGTCGGTATTGAAGAATTTGATCGCTGAGGCATTCCAGGTGTTGGTGCCGTTGCTGACATCGGTAATCAGGTTGTTCCGAATCACCGATTCAGACGTTCGCACCATACTGATCCCGGCCGTATTGTCGGTCGCATGGGGGTTGTGGACACCGGTGATGATGTTGTTCTGGATCACCACCCCCTTAATGCGACTGGAACTCGGGCTGATGACCACGATTCCGGTCTTGCCCGGATTAGGGATACGAAACCCGTCGATGACGATATAGCTGCGCCCTGCCGAACCAATCGCCGGACCCGCGCCATTTGTTCTAAGCGTCACCGAGTGCCGCGGGAGCGCCTTTATGGTGATGGGATTGCCGGGTGCCCCGGATGCCGGCGGATTGATCGACGGCATCGACCAGTCACTCCCCTGACTGGCGTCATACGTTCCCGGCTTCACATAGACGGTGTCGCCTGCACGCAGTGCCGCCTGTTTGATTCGGTACAGCGTCTTCCACGGAAGCACCTCGCTGCCCGGATTGTTGTCAGACGCACTCGGATGGGACTGATCCACATAGTAATCTGCCGCAAAGACAGCCGGCATTGCCAACATCAACACCACTCCGGCAATGGCCGACCTGATCAATTTACTATTTTGCATATCGAATATTCCTGATGCTGGATCAGATGACGGTCGCCGACAATTCATTGGACGGGGCACTTTCGCGACCCTCCCTGTCGACAGCCGTGATAGAAAAGAAATAGGTCCCGGCGCTCAGATCCTCTACCGTGCTTTCAAACCTGTAGGGATCGTCAACCTGTACCACGAATGCCGTCTTGCTATCCTCAGGTCCGTAGTAAATCCGGTATCCGGAAAGTTCAGCCATGGATAGTGTCTGCCCACCCACCCGTTGGGTCGGCGCAGACCAGGAGACAACCACCGATTCTGAGCCGCCAGGCACCACTTCGTAGTCAACCGGTGTTCCCGCTTTCGGTACACTCGAAACACTCTCTACCGGCACGACCGGGTTTGTACCCGCTGAGGCGCTTGACTCCTTCTCCACTGCCGCGACCGTTGAACCCCCACCGCTGCCACCACAGGCGGCCAACAGCAGGCTGCAGGGTAGTGCGATCCACAGGGAACGCACGTGAACCGGGCTACGCGTGTTCAGACTCGCCATCCTCAACTCCGTTTCCATTTGGTCGAAAAACGGAGCGGAAATCTAACAGCGGCCACCCTGGCGCATTGGCTAGCGGATCACGTTTTAACGGGTGCGGCGTCCGGGAGTCCCGGAGCGTGATGCGGGTAACAGGGGGGTTGAGAATCAGTCGCTCTTCGCGGCGCACAGGAGAGTACCTGCCGGCCTGGCATGAGGCCGGCAGTTCAACACCTGTTCAAGGCTATGGCGATTTTCTACGACGTGCGTTCGAGCGGTGGTGGCGCGGCGACGGCCCCACGTTATCAGGGATGTCAGCAACAGGAAGTCGTTCCAGCGCCCGTTCCAATGCGAGCAAAAATCCGATTAGGAGCCAGAACATGGGATAGTACAACACACTGATGAAGGTCGCCCCGACCAGGAATCCGAGCAGCGCCGGACCGGCGGCACGCGACAGCATTGCCAGGTCGCCTTCATCATACGGCGCACCGAGCGCCTTGAAACGTCGGTTCAGGCGGATGTAGCGCTGAATCATGATGACAAGGATCAGCAGATAGATGGCCGTCCCCACCAGTCCATACTCGGGCAGGAGGGTGAAATAGAGGGAGTGGGCGACACGCCCGCCATGCAGCTTATCCCCGGGGTTCCACTCATTACTCCTGATCTCGTACTCCTGTACCCGCCACGGATAGTTGCCCGCGCCGACCCCGAACACCGGGTTGTCCTTGAACATCTTCCACCCCAGCCGCCAGGAGTAGAGTCGCGCCTCGCGGGTGGAGTCGGTGGGATCGGTAATGCTCTGCATCTCCTCCACATAGTTGCTCGATAGAAAGGGGATCGACCCCAGGGCGAGAATCAGCAAAATGGCGGCTGCCCTGAGGCGCCGCTTCGAGTACCACAGGCAGCCGCCCGCCGCCGCCACAAGCGCCAGAAACCCGCCCCTGGATTCGCTGACGATGGCTGCCCCCGTAAGCACGATCGCCGCACCGATGAAGGCAAGCCGGCCCCACATCCTGCGTTGATTCGATTGGGCAAGAAAATAGGCGTATGGAAGTGCAACCACCACCACCAGCGCCAGATCGTTCTCATCGCCCAGAAAGGAGCCTGATCCACGCCCCTCGCTCGTGATCGCAAGTACAGCGACACCCACGTTTATGGCGACCCACCAGCGCAGCAGGCGACTGAGTCGTTCGGGATCCGAGGCAAAGCTCGCCAGAGGAAGAATGGCCGCAAGGAGATAGGTGCCGAGAAACTGGAGGATCACAAAGGGCCAGTACTGGTTGGCTCCGTAAAGGATACCCAATGCGGTCAACCCGGCGAAGCCCAGGTAGAGTACGATCAGGCGGTCGGAGAGCAGCGATTTGTCGCCTCGCAGCAACCAAAGCAGCGCCACCGCGACGCTAACCAGCAACGGGAGTCGCAATACGCCGATAGCGCCGATGAGGTCCTGGGGTCGCAGGTACTCCAGGGCCAGATAGAGCAGGACGAGTGCAGCAATTGCACCGCCCTCCGCTGCGCTGCGCCGTCCCCGGGGGGTGGTCGTTGCCGTACTCACGCCTGCTGCTCCCTTTCGATTCGCTTCACCACCCGCGCAGGGTTCCCCGCGACAATCGACAGCGCCGGCACATCCGACGTCACGACGGAGCCTGCACCCACGATGGCCGAGTGGCCGACACGTACACCCTTCATGATGATGCTGCGCATGCCGATCCAGGCGTTGTCTTCGATGATCACCGGAGCCACTTCGGCCTCCGTGATCGGTGCGCGTACGCGCCTGCGCTCCGGATCCACCGGGTGATTGTTGTTGTCGAAGATACGCACCTCGCCGGCAATCAGGCAGTCGCGCCCGATACGCACCTCATGCGCAACACTGATCAGGGTCTGGTAGTTGATCGAGGTCGCCTCGCCGATCAGCAGGCGCGCCGACTCGTAGCCGGGGTAACCGACAACCCAGGTCTGGCGATTGCCTATCCGTGCCCGATCACCAATGCGGATCTCACCGCGGCCGAAGATCTGCGGGACATCCCCATCCCATACGATCTCCCGGCCGAGTTGGCAGCGACCGGCCATGACCTGAGCCACGTACTGGTTCCTGATCCAGCGCCAGAGCATCTGCCGTGCCACGCGCTCCGCACCGAGCAGGCGACCAAGCAGCACACTGTGTGGCAGCGATGCGCCGTACAGCCGCTTTAACAGGCGATAGGAGGGACCGTTGCGATCAAGCCGGAAGGGCATGGTGCCGTTCATCTGCCGACCCCGATGAGCTCGAAGAAGGCGCGGTTCTGCTGTGATCGGCTGAAACGGGCGACCGTCGCCGGCGGTAGTTCGAAAGTTCCGCTGCTGTCGACATAGAACCCATACAGTTCCCGCAACGCAAGAAACAGACCCTCGCCGTCGCCCGGCTCGATGACCCTTCCGCCACCGGTCTCCGCCACCAGCCGTCCCGTATCCCCTTCCCGTTCGGCAATCACCAGCATTTCGCGGCCGGCGGCGATGCACTCGTAGACCTTGGCCGGGATCTGCTCGGGCTGAGCCTGGGCGAACACCAGCAGCACATGGGCTGCAGCGGTGAATCCGTTCAGCCGTTCAGGAGCGACGGGGGCGTGGACGGTGACGCAATCGCCGATGCCGTGTGCCTCGGCCCACTCCGAAAGACGAACTCCGCCCCACTGCTCACAAGACCCGACAAAGGTCAGATGCACGGCTTCACGCCTGACACCCTCCCCATTGACCAGGCGTTCATACGCGTGCAGCAGCGGGAACGGATCACGGTTGAAATAGAGCGACCCGGCATAGAGGAGATGCAGTCGCCCCGCCGGGGGGTGAGTCGTACCGGCGGGGCTTTCATCATACCCGTTGAGGATCAGTTGTACCCGTTCGCCAAGCTCGGGATGGCGATGGGTCACGCGACGGCCGATACCGGGTGCGGCCACGGTGATCCAGTCGGCGCGCGTCGCGCACCGCCGCTCGAGATAGGACTCCATGCGGTCGCGCAAGGCGCTGCGTACCGCCGGCGGCCAATAGCTGTTCCCGACCCAGGGATCGCGCAGGTCCATGATCCAGCTTGCACCGAGCAGAGGACGTGCCAGTCGCGCTGCCACATGGGACGACATGGGCGGTCCCGAAGAGACGACCACGTCAAAACGGCGCCTTCTCATCCGCACCATGGCCGTCAACGCCCGAAAGGACCACCGCTTGCAGTCGTCCAGCAACCATTCGAGCGCATTGACCTGCCGCTTGAGGCGGGCGACAGGCGATTCCTGTCCCGCTCTTCCTGAGGTGTTCCCGGAAGCGATCCCCGACGCAGGTCGGTTCCGTCGTCCCACCCGGCCGATCCGGCGCTGCATCCGGGGCCACAACTTACGGGGAACCGGAATGCGGTTAACCTCAATCCCGTCGGGACCTGCCCGATCCCCACCCACGTCGGCCGCCACCACTGTCACCGCATGCCCCGAGTCCCTCAGTGCCTCCGCGAGCGCGGTCATGCGGCGGGCACCCACCGCCGATGAGGGGTGGAAGTGATAGGACACGATGAGAATCTTCTGTTGTCGAAACATGCCGACGGCAGACCTCATCCCCGCAGCCCTGCCCGCGCCTGCCCCATTTCGAGCATCATGGCATCGGCGAAGAACTTGGCGGCCCAGTTCAACATCTGGTGCCTGCCATACCATCCATAGACAGGGAACGAGCCTTTGATACCGCCGCGCAATCCGGCGCTGCCGCTCAGCCGCTGGGTAGCCTTCAGCTTGCGTCCCAGGGCGCGCGCCGAGCAGGCCCAACCCACATCCCCGGTCACCCGCGCCAGTCGATGCCAGATCACCGCTGTTTGCGCCTCTCCGGTCAGGCAGCGCCAGCGCACAACCGGGTGCCACTCTGCGTCATAACGCCCGAACAACCGGCCGTCGCGCTCGAATCGGTCCCGCAAGTGCCGACAACCGACGATCACCCGCTCTATGGCATCGGTGCGGTCCAGCAGAAGCCCGGCCTCCAGCAGACCCTGTTGGGCGTAGGCGATTGTATGCAGCAGGGGACGCGCCGGATCATTGAGACAGTTCCTTTCGATCCAGCCGTTCTCGCGCGTCCAGCCGAGAACCGCATCGACATTGCGTCGACCGGCTTCAGAGTAGCGTGGTTCGTGAAACAGCTCACCTGCCCGCACCAGCGCCCAGGCGGTGCGAACGTTGTAGGCATAGCTGTCGACAGGTGCACTGCAGAAGGCACTAAGATGCCTGCGCCATGCGCCGTCGGTGTCCTGAATGGCGACCAGAAAATCAGCCGCCCTGATCGCCGCTCGTCGGTGGCGGTCATCCCCGCCAGACTCGTACGCAGCGCACCAGCCGAACAGCACCTGGCCCGTATTGAAGACCGCCGGACTCGGTCTGTCCGCTACAGTGCCACCTTGTACAGCGCCACTGGTCATCTGGATCTCGATCTCCCAGTCAGCCATCGCCAATGCGCGGCGCACGGGCTCTTCCCGTCCGTCAAGCTGGGCATAATCGAGCAGCGTCGGAACGATGTAGCCGGTCGTCTCGGGATAGGATGCACCCCACCCAGAGCGCAGGTGAAACATGCGCGCAACACCGCCGTCCGGGTTGGCATCCTGCGCTGCATAGATCCAGTCGATGGCCGCCGCCAGGTGCACGAGCGTCGCTTTCGGCCGCGTGACGGGGAGGTGCAGCAGATCGCGCACACTCTCCCTCGCCAGTGCCAGCCGGCCGCTCCCCGCCCGGGAGTGGTCGACTGGCTGCGAGGCCGTTCCCGGACTGGCCTGCCCGCGGGCGCCATCCAACGACGTTCCAATCATGGATTCAGGTCGCATACGAGAGATCTCCTGATCACCGGGTCAACACCGAATCCGGACTTGAAGCGGTAGACGCCGTGCTCGTCGTGCGCCTTATCCCGCGCGCCGGCCGGGACGCCGCCGAAATTGAGCAGACGCACCGGTGTGTCACGGTAATGCCGTGCCAGCTCCCAGAAGAGGCGCACGGATGCCCCGCAGCGATATCCCCGATTCGAGCTCGCGCCCATCATGTAGTAGGCGGTCTCCGCGCTTTCCAGCATGAAAGCGAAGGAGAGAGTCTCGCCGCCCGCATCCCGAAGGGCATAGAGTGTGCCGCCACCACCGCCCACCAGCCGTTGTGTCACCCGCCGGAAGTAGAACCAGTCGCTAAACAGCTCCTGCAACCGCTTACCCCGCTCCCGGCGGTTCGCCCAGTCCCGGTGCAGACGCGTCATCACCCACGGCTGGTTGTGTCCGACCTTGCCCAGGGAGAACCCGTGCGCGGACGACTTTTTCAGTTGTCGTCGGTGGTTGTAATTGAGCCAACGATACCGCTCGTCCTCATCCGCACTGAGGTCGTAAATGAATTCGAGCCGTTCCGAGAGAGTGCAGCCAGGGCACTCTTCGGCATGCTCCTCGACACCACCGTTGAACGATCCGAAGGCAACCCGTCGAAAGCCGAGCGACCTCAACGATTCAATTAGTTGGGAGACGACGCCGGGCGCCTGTGGTTGACTGAAACCGGGGAAGGAGAGGGACTGGAATCCACGCGCATCCTTGCTGCCGGTTACCAGGCCGCCGATTCCGGCGATGGTCCTGCCATCCTTCCGGATCAACAAGCCCTGGCTGTGCGCCCGTCCGAACCTGTGGACGGCAATCAGGCCGCTCGACTGGAACAGGTTGCGCCCGCTGGCTGCGGCGATGGCATCCCAGCCCGAACTGTCGCGTTCGATGTCAAACGGGTGACACTCCATGTGAACCCCTGACAAAGGAAATGGCGAACCGCGCCGGGTAATGCTCATGTTCCTCGACGCAGCGTAACTATAGCACGCCTCACTGCCGCCACTTCGCCGCGGAAGAGGACCAGATAACAGGCGGCATAGGCGGCGACGCCAATGCCAATACTGCCGATCAGTCTTAGGGCTGCGCCAAGCTCATGCGCACTGTGCTGAAAGACAACCACCGCAAACACCATCAGCCCGGTGGCAACAATGGCCGACCAGGAGGGACCGAGCAATACCCGGATGGAATCGCCGAGCTCTCTTGCCACATAGTGCAGGAGCAGTGAATAGGCGACTGGATACACAACCACCCAGGCGATTGCCACCCCTTGCAGACCGTAATCGACAGCAAACCAGAACGCAGTGGGAAACAGAACCAGGGCCGCCAGATTGAAGCGCAGGGTGAGATTGGCCTTTCCCATCGCGTTGAGAACGGCACTCGAGAGTCCGGCGCTTAATCGCAATCCGTTGACCATGCAGAGCACCTGCATCACCGGCACGATTGGGAGCCATTTCTCCGTGAGGAGGACGGCAACCGCATCCTCGGCCACCACCGCGAGTCCGGCGAGCAGCGGCAGCCCGATGATGAACAGGTACCTGTGCATGTCCGCGTAGAGTCCGCCGGCACGCTTGCGATCGTGCGCTGCGCGGGCGATTGAAGGGAATGCCACCTGATTGAAGATTGACCCGATCTTGTCTTGAGGGATCGCGGCCAACTGAACGGCCATGGCGTAGTAACCGGTGATCTGTTCACCAAGATAGCGTCCGATGATGAACACATCGGCCCGACTGAACAGGGCGAACGATATATTCTGGGCGATCAGATGGACACCGAATCGGAGCGGCGGGAGCAGTTCAGTGAACGCCAGGGTCGGACGCGGCACGCGCGCCATCATCGGCAGATATCCGACCGTCATCACCAATTGGTTCACAACCGGACCCCACACGAGGCTCCACACCCCGGCGCCGTTGACAGCCAGCGTGACCACCGTTGCCGCCATCAACAGATTTGCGACCATCTCGACCAGGGAGCGGTAGCGAAAATCCATGCGCCGCATCACCCGTGCTTTGGCAACGCTCTGCACCGCAGCAAGCGGCACGATAAGCCCGCCAAGGCGCAAAACATCCTCCAGCACAGGAATCCGGTAGAGGTCCGCTACCAGTGGCGCCACGAAATAGATGGCACCGTACAACACACCGCCCGCAGCCGCGCTGAGGAAGAACATACCCTCTTCCTGGGTGCGCGTGACCTCAGGGAGTTGCACCAGGCCGGCGGCGAACCCCGTTTCCACGAACATCTGCAACAGCGTGATAAACACCGCCGCCACCGCCATGATGCCGTAGGCTTCCGGGCTAAGCAGCCGCGCAACGAAGATGGTGCTCGTCCAGGCCACCACCTGGGTCACCAGCTTCGAGGCACCCTGCCAGGCGAATCCGGCGATAATCAGCCTGTTCAGTCGGGCAGCATCCATGCCCCGTTCTGTGATCAGCTACTGGCGCGTCGGAACGCGCTCACATAGATACGTGCATGGTTCCCGAGCGTGCAGGTGGCACAGTGCCGGGAGACCCGCGTCAGAAAACGCGTGAGCCAGATGTCAGCCCGCTCGCTGAATAGCCGCTTTCCCATGAAGTGGAGCTGCCCGAAGTTTACCGCCGCTCCGCCGAGCCTTTGCATGCCCCACTGTTCGATGTAGCGATCGAAGCCCTTGGCCGGCAGATAGGCACAGTGCTTCTTGTAGAAGCCTGGGATCGCCTCTTCCTCCGCGGTAGGTTGCCTGAGTGTCAGGCGCCTTGCGGAGCGGTAGATCAGGTCCGGCAGATAGCTGATGGCGTCCGAAATACGCGCAAGCAGCAGACGCTCCGCGGCGGTGGAGATCACCAGCAACCCGCCGGGCCGCAACACCCGGTTCACCGATGTCATGACTGCGTCCGGATCGTCCGCATACCCGAGTACGCCGAGCATCACCACCGCATCGAAGCTAGCGTCCGGGAAGGGCAGGCGATCGAGGCAGGCCAGCGTGACACGAGGGACGTTCCTGGCGGCCAGCCGCGCCATGCCGGGGGCCATGTCACAGGCCACGACCTGGTGACCCAGTTCCTCCATGGCGGCCGACTGCACGCCCGCCCCGCAGCCGCCGTCAAGAATGAACATGCCGGGATGACCGAACCGCTGCAACATCCGCAGCGCCTCGGTCATCCGATCCTGATAGGTGACGGAGTCGAAGTCCTCTTTGTAGTACCGCCTTAGCCACGCCTCGCTGTTCGAGTGAAAGAAATCCCGTACCACACCACGCCGTGCCTCATCCATGAGTTTTTCCTGCGCTTACGAGAAAATATCCGAACCGGCGAGCGAGCCGGAACGGCGCACCGCCAAGTTGGCATGCGAGCGGCGCAAGCGTCGGCATCGGGTCCCGCCACGAGAACACGGCGTAGCAGTTGCTGCCGATATAGGTGCGCAACCACGCCCCGGTACTCCACTCTCCAATCCGCCGGTACTCGCGAAAGGCCTTGATGTCATTCGCCGCGTCAATCCAGCGGCACCCTTCCCTCTGTAGCGGAAGCGGCCGCTGCTTTTCACCCAGGCTGTCCCGATAGGCCGCGTACGGCAGGTTTACACCGGAACGTGTGTGCAGGTAGTTCCAGGTACTGTAGCGGCAATTGATTTCGAAGATTTCGAAACTCCCGGTGTCGGGATTGCGCTTCACCTGGACAATTGCATGACCGGTATAGCCGATTGCACGTAATGCACCCACTCCAATGTTGACGACCTGGGGCTCAATCACACTGAGCTGGAAGCAGCCGATACCGCGGTGAATAGGCCAGGTACGCATCTTCTGCCCGGTGAAGATGCCCGTTACATCACCCTGCCGGTCGATGTAGGTATGCAGTGAGTAGATCTCTTCATCGCGCCCTTCGATATAGTTCTGGATCACGATACGGTTGTCGTATGGAGTCAGGTCCTGATAAAGCCGGAGCAGTGCCTCCCGGCTCTCCACGCGCACGCCCTTGAGATTGCCGCCCACTAGCCGGTGCACCTGGGGGAATTGTGCCCAGTTCCGCTTTTCAGCAGGTTTTACCATCACGGGAAACGAGAGCCTGTCCGCGTCTCGCTCCAGTTCATCGAGCGACCCAGGTGCCAGAGAGAACGGTACCGGGAGTTTCCGTTCATGCCCAAGTCGGACAAATGCCACTTTGTCGTACAGCGCAGTGATCAGGCCGGGGTCACCGATGTGATGCCGGTAATGCTGTTCGAGCTCGGCACGATGCCTCGCGAACAGCATGAGCGACCGATCCCCGGTACTGAAAAATACGGGACGGTGCGCAAACTGCTGACCGATCTGCATCAAGGCGCGCACACAACTGCTCTCTTCGCCTCTCAGGGAAGGAAACGGCAGGATAGCGGTTATGTAACGGGAGCGGGTGATCGGTGAACGCCGATCATCCGTTAGCAGATAGACAGGGACATTCCGCTCGCCAAGCGCCCTGATGAGCCCGAGGTCAGCCCTGCCGTGACCATCGATGATAACCGCGCCCGGATTGTCTTCCCGATTGGAAATCCCTTCCATAGTGACGCGCTCCCTGTCGTGGCGGAAATCGGTCCAGAAATCTTGAGCCTCACCTGCATCAATTGGGCGCAATTCGAACGCATGCGCGTTCCGATTTGGCCAGAGCACCGGCACCTGTGCCGTGCATGCCCGCGTCAAGCTAGCGAGCCCGCAGGCCTCCTGCGACAGAGTCGTCGATCCCCGGGCGCATTTCGGCAGGATCCAGATCCGCCCCCGGCGAATACCGCTTGCGCCGGTGCAGGAAGCGCACACCACTGTCCCAGCAGTGCTCGTTGTCCATCAGCCTGACGATACCCTCCCGGTCACAGGCCGCCGCAATCCCCGTTCGCACCCAGTCGCCGTTACGGTCCGGGCTGCGCCAGTAGCTCAGCATGCCTCCCGGCCCCCGGATCAGCAGTTCTCCGTGCCGCTCATCCCGCTCCGCCCGGGTATGCGGTTCGACACGCATCTCAATCCCGGGCAGGGGCGTTCCGGCCATTTCGCCGGTCGCACCACACCGCATCATCGCCACGGGCCCCCCAGCTTCGGCCAGAACCGCCACGGCTGAGATTGCACTCCCCGGAAGCTTTTCGGCGAGGCATTGGCCCGACTTGGGGGCCCTTCGCCCGGCCAGAAAGACGTGATCGAGTCGCGACAGGTCGTAGTTGGCAGGAACGGCGCGCATCAGGATGCGGTCGATCGCGTCGGTGGTGGTCACCAGCACCTCCGCCTGCTCCGTCTCCAACCCGGACAGCAGATACTGGGCACAGCCCGCTTCGCAGCGAGGCATCACCATCGCACCGGCGGCAAGACCTGCGTTCAGCATCGCGCCGCCGAAGGGGGTGGCGAAGGATGCGGTCTGTACCACCCGCTGGCCGTGGGTGAGCGCACAGGCATCGGCCACCAGGAGAGCACCTGCACCCGTTGCCTGATGCGTTGAGACGATACCCCGCAACCGGCGACCTGCAGGGACATACTGCAACAGGGCAGGACTATCCGGGGACAGCACCACCTCCTTGTCGGCCGGTGCCGTCCCCAGCAGATCATCCCAATGGACGCGTGTGCCACCGCGTGTCATGTGGCGTTCCCCAACCCACACCAGGCGTGTGCTCCGTTCGCAACAGCCTGCCAATGCCGGTCCGTCGTCACGGGTACCGTCGACTATGAGCCAGCGCGCGCCGCTGTCGCACATCACGAAGGCCACCTGCCGCGGTGGCGTATTCGCCGGCAGTGGCACCGCAACACCTCCGGCCGCCATCGCCGCCAGCCTGGCGATCACCGCCTCCGCCCCGTTCGGCAGCAGAATGGCCACCCGATCACCGGGTTTCAGCCCGTTGCCCCTTAGGTAGGTGGCCGCGGCACGGACCGAGTAGCTCAACATACGGTACGACAGCAGGTGGCCGCGTGCGGACAACGCAACCGCCTCACCTTTGCTTGCGGCCAGCGTTGAAAGCAGCTCCAGAAGAGTTGGTCGCATCCCGACTCCAGGCCTCGGTTACGTTCAAGTAGTGCGGTATTGGTTCTCGTGTGCGAAATCCGCCTCCGACGAACGGAGTACACCAAACCATAGCAGGGGGGAGACAATCCGCTAGCCCGCATGCCCCATGGGAGCCACAGGAGTGCGCACCCCGGTACCCACAGCCCCCAAGGCAAGGGAAGGGGTTGCGGCCGCGGCAGCTCGCTGCCGACGGATGCGCATCAGGGGAGGTTGCGCACCAGTGGCGGGCCCAGCCACTTGGTGGCCGCCACCGGCAGGCGTCGCCAGAGCGCAATGGCAAGCCTGTATTTCGGGTTGGATGGAGTGAGTTGCGGGATCCTGTCGCCGCTAACTAGGTAGTAACTCCAGTAAAGTGGATGCTCAACCGCGCCCCACTGCCGCTTGAATCGCCATGTGCCGCTGCCGCGGGTACATCGGCCGAAGTCGAAGCGGCTATAGCCCATCTCGATCGCGCACCGCATCACCTCCCAATACAGCAGCATGTTGACGCCGATCCCGTTTACCGCCCGCAGCGAACTGGCCCACGGGATCTCAAGGGTGTCGCGAAAACCAAGCAGGAATGCGCCAGCTACCGGTCGCCCTCCGATATTGACGACGACGATTCGACAGTTCGTCCCGGCCGAGCGGGTGATGTGCGAAAACAGCGCCTTGGCATAGACCGGGGTGCCGAGGTCACGCATGTTTTGGGCGAAGACGCGATAAAAGTCGTTCACTAAATCCGTCCCGCCCCAGCGCACCGCCACCCCCTCGCGGCGCGGACGCCGGATCTGCGCCCGACGCTTCGAGGCGAGTTGCCGCCATAGGGTGTCGACCTCGGGCGGCAGATCGAGCCGCATGCTTACCTTTTCTTCGCGGGTTCCATAACCAAGCCGCGGGCAGCGGTCGCGGTACTCCACATGCGAGCAACCGAGCGCGGTCGCATGCAGGTTGGCCTCCGCCATCAGCATAGCCTCCGCTTCGGGTGTCCCCAACGCGCCCCCGTAATTGAAATATGGGAGCGAAACCAGATAGTGGCCGAACAGGCGGCTGCGCAGGCGGACCAGCGGAAGTACGCCCTTGATCATGCCGTCCTGACAACAGGCAACCAGATAGTGGGTCTCCTGGTGAAATACGCGTTCAACAACACCACGCCACAGCCACAGGTGATAGATGGAGGCGTCCGGATGGGCGAGAACAAACGCGTCCCACGCCTCGGCATCCGTATTCGCAACCGGACGCACGTGAATCGGATCGCGATCCAGCCCGCATTCCATCGCCAATGGGTTTGCCCGTGCATTCAATCGGAGTTCCTCCGTCGGCCATGCAGCGACAGCACCAGTAGCGCACCGATAACGCCCAACTGGTTCATCGCCACATCCTGGATGCTTTGGGTCCTTCCGAACGCCGGCTGCATCCACTCCATCAAGATACCCAGTGCGCTGGCCGCCAGGGCGCCCGCCGCGGCCGCCCGGCCAAGCCCGTATCGGCGACGGCCCAGACCGGCGACAGCAAGGGTGAGGACCCCATAGGCCAGCGCATGCCCGACGCTCCAGTCCCCCCTGGTCGGCCCCTTCGGGGTGGAGGAGTCGGGCGCCAGACTGAGCACCACAATCACCCCAACCAGCATCAGGACCGTCAGACCTTTAATCCGCATGCGTCACCACGCACCGGGGGCGGCGCCACTCGGTGCCGAGCAGCTCGCGATCAGGGTAGCTATCGGGTGACAGCCGGAAGTTGATATCACGCATAGAGGGTCTCTTCAGCCATCCCCGCAGGTGCATCAATCAGTTTCAGGCGGCTCAGTACGCCGGCGGCACTTGTCATTTCGAACTCCTGCAACAGCCGCCTCAGGCGATGCTCACAGCGATGCAGGTTGAGGTAGTGGCGGAAGCGCGAAAGCGCGCCGGCGCGGACACGGGGCTGATCCGGATCCACCTCCCAGGGGTGGACATAGAACATGAAGGGACGGGTCCGGTTCACGATCCGCAGTGCAGCCGCCGTGATCCGGTAGGGATAGAGCCGGAAATAGCCGCCCCCACCCACGGGCAGCCGCCATCCCGGCACCAGCCCCAGCGTAGTCGGCGGAAACTCGACCAGTGTCGTCCCACCCGGCGTCCTCACCAGCCCCGGTGCCGGGTCCGCGCTCGGTATGCCGTAGTGGTCGTGCCGGATGGGAAAGATGCTGGAGTCGTAGGTAAACCCCGCCTCGACCAGGAGATCGAGCGCCCAGAGAGAACGCTCAGTTATGGAGTAACTCGCGGCGCGGTAACCGAGGATGTGGCACTGGGCGATATCCTCCAGCAAACCCTTGGCACGCAGTGTCTCCTGGCGAAATTCCGCCTGTGGCTGGCGGTAGATGAGCTGGTGGCTGTAGCCGTGGCTGGCCACCTCGTGCCCCTGATCGGCAATGGCGCGCACCAGGGAGGGAAAGCGCTCGGCAACCCAGCCAAGCACGAAGAAAGTCGCGCGCACCCGGTGTTCGGCAAAGAGCTCGAGCAGGCGATGGGTGTTTGCCTCGACCCGAGGCACCCGGCGGTCCCACTCGTGTCGCCGAATGGCCTTGGCGAAGGCGGCAACATGATAGTAGTCCTCGACATCCACTGTCAGGGCGTTGCTCATCTCCCCTCCCTGGGGTTTCAAAGGAAAGAACGATGGGAATCCACTCCCTCTTGCCCTTGACTCGTGACCCTTTACGGTTGGCGGGTCTCATCACTCCAGACCCAACTGCCGGGACACCTGATTCAGCTGCTCCTCCATCCTTCTGATTTCCGCATCCACCTCGCCGGAAATCCGCTCGAAGTCCCGCCCCAGGGACGACACCGACTCCGCCGTGTCGCTCTCGCCGAATTCATCCGCGGGCTCTGCTTCGATCCCGCCACCGCCACTCTCCCGATCACTTCTGACCCGTGGCTTCCACTGAAGCTCATCCACCGCCGTACGGATCACCCCGGCGTCGATGCGCGGAATGCCATCCACATAGGCACATACCATTGCCGTGTCGCAGAGCGTATTGATCAGTCGGGGGATGCCCCCTGAATAGCGATACACGAGCTGCATCGCCTCATGGTCGAAGAGGTCGGGGCGCTTGGAACCGGCGATGGTGACCCGGTGCAGGATATACGCGACGGTCTCCGGCCCGGAAAGTGCCCGAAGATGGAATCGTAGACGGACCCGCTGCCTGAGCTGCTCCATATCGGGGGCATCGAGCACCTCGTTCAACTCCGGCTGGCCGGCCAGGATGACGTTAAGCAGCTTCTCCTGTTGCGTCTCCATGCCTGACAACAGACGAACCTCCTCCAGCACCCGCTTTCCCAGGTTCTGTGCCTCGTCGATAATCAGCACCACCTTCCGCCCCTTGGCGTACTGGTCGATGAGGAACATGTTCAGCATGTTCAGAAGCTCGACCTTTTTCGCCTGATAGGGCGTGTAGCCGAACTCGACCAGAATCGCCTGCAGGAACTCGATTTCATCGAGCTGGGTCTGGTAGACCTTCGCCACCACCACGCTGTCATCGAGTTCAGACAGCAGTGTTTTGATAAGCGTTGTCTTGCCGGCCCCTATCTCGCCCGTAATCACCACGAACGAGTCCCGGTTCCAGATGGTGTACTCCATGTACGCCTTGGCCCGGGCGTGGCCCTTTCCAAGGTAGAGGTACCGTGAATCCGGCGTAAGACGAAACGGATTGTCCTGAAGCCCGAAGAAGTCAACGTGCATTGAAGCTCTCTTCCCTGAATTGCTCACCATACCGGACGGTAAACAGCACACGGTTCTCGGTGTAATCCCGGCCCGCCACCGTGCTGTCCCTTTCGTCACGGCGGAACGACAACCCGGCGAACCAGTTTCGCGCCACCTCATAGTCCAACGCGACCCCGAACAGGGCATTGTCATCCTCGCGCCCCACGTTCAGGTAGTCGGTGCGCCGGAGTTCCGCGAACAACAGTCCGGTCAATTGAGGGCGCATCCGGCGGGTGATGTCCAGGCCGACCGACGCAACCTCCCTGTCACGCAACGTCAGGACTTCGTACTCCTCATCCCGGAGGGAACCACGGAACCGGAAGTCCATGGCGGGCGCATTGTGATAAAACTGCACCTGCCCCAAACGAATGTAGTAGATATCGCCCGTCACCTGTTCATCCACGAACAGTCTGCTTCCGTTCCGAAGGGAACCCCCGAGTAGACTGGTCCCTTCATCCGTATACTGCGCCATGACCAGCGCGCTCAGCTCGGTTCGCTGGCTGATTTCCCAAATCATCTCAGCCCTGCCTCGCGCGCCGTCCACGTCGGCGGCGCTATCGCGCTCGATGTGCGTGTATCCCGCCTCGATCGTCAGCCTTCCCGGGACCACCCGCTGCCGCACCGCGACCGTGGCGTCCTGGCGGAGCATGTCCGAAACGCCGTTGTCGTAGTCCACATCCATTACCTGGTAGCGTGCCGACAGGGTTCGGGTCGGCGTCGACTGACGCTCAATTTCGCCGTGCACCCCGAGCCGGATGTTGTCTGCATCGCTCTCCTGGAAGTACTGATGCTCGAAACGGGCGCCCAGTTCGGCACGTGTGGTTCGCCCGAACCTGAAGATCAGATCCGGGCCAGTCGAAAAGACGTTGACCCCCTGCCAGTTGTCCGGCGTGAACTCCGCTAGTGGGTCCCTCATGGCCTGGGTGTAGTAGTCCCGCACACTCCAGTGCAACTGTTCGGGGCGCAGTTTGAAGGTGGCTTCGGCGTCGATCGCACCGATCACTTCGTCGGAATAGGTGCCGTCGAGGTAGTTCCGGTACTGGAGAAGTCCGTCAAAGTGCCCCGTCCGTTCGGCACCCTCCTGCTCATAGGAGTAGCCGAGCAGTCCGGTCGCAATCCACTCGTCCTGACGGTTGTCCGATGCCAGGGCCACATTGTCCGTATACGCCAACCCGGCTCCGGCGGTCAGTTCCCCCCGGGCATGCGCCTGCCCGAAGACCAAAAGCACGCCGGCAGCTACTGCACCTATACTCCGAAACGCTACTGAGCCCAACTTCGACATCGCCATCACCTCCGCATTTGGCAGTTCTTATGGCGGACGGCTCCGAACCGGGCGGCTTACGCCACGCGTGGAGTTCCGGCAGCACCTTCCTGTCCCCCGAGAGGGCGCGGCTCGTCATTCAACACCACGCCTGCAAACTTCTGCTCGTTGAGCTGGGCAATCGCCGCATCCACCTCATCTTCGGCGGCACGCCCGTAAGGAACGACCATGACCAGTTGGTCGGCAAGCATCTCCAGTATCCGCAGGTCGGCGGTTCGCGGCACTGGAGGACCATCGAGCACCACAGCGCGATCGGGATAGCGGCTCTTCACATCGGACACCAGGTTACGCATCCGCTCCAGGGTGAAAAACTCGCCGGCGGAGCTGGCCCGTCTGCCGGCCGGCATGACCCGGAGCCGCGCGATGCCCGTCGGATGGATAATCTCTTCGATCCCGATGGTGTCGTCCGACAGATAGTCGGTGAGACCGATGGGATTCGGCTCCTTGACCAGGCGATCCAGGGCCGGGTGATCCAGGTTACAGTCGACCAATAGCGCCGTCTTGGCCTCTTCGAAGGTAACCGCCGCGGCCAGGTTCACCGCCACGAAGCTGGCCCCGCCCCGCGGGCGCAAGGCAGATATCAGCGTTACCCAGTTCGGTGCCCGGTGCCGCTGGTTGAGGTTTGTGCGCAGCTCGCGAAAGGCGTTGACCACCCGCTCATCACCCATCTCCGGGTAGATGACCCGCTCCTCAGCCAACTCCCCGACCTCCCTGCGAAACGGCTCGACCATTCGCCGACCCTCGCTTCCGGGCAGACTCATGACCAGTTCGCGGTTCCTCACCGGACTGGGGACAGGGGGCGCGACCGCGGATTGCCGTCTCTCCGCTTCGCGGGCACGCCTCAGCGCCTCCTCGATCTTGCTCATCAGATCACTCCCTGCGTGCGCAATATGACCAGGCTCACAGCGATCAACACCGCGGTGCCGACGACAACCGCAATAACTGCCGTTCCGCGCGCGCGCGCGCGCTGCTCGCTGGGGGTGGCGTAGTGAGGTACCGCAGCCATCACCGGCACCTCAAGCCCGTCGACCAGGTCACGTCGGTCACGCACTCTCGGGTTTGCCTGCTGCCAGCCGATCAGGCCGGCGATGGGCAGTATCGCGCCGAGGATGGTCCCACCGACGACGAAATGGAGCAGTTCCAGACCTTGTGCGCTGTGGGGCAGGAATGCCGGTTCGGCGACCCGCAGCGGCTGATTCGGCTTCTCCTGGGTCAGATCGAGCGATAACCGCGCCCGTTCCCTTCGCTGCAGCAGATCCTGGTAGAGATCCTGATTGACCTCAAAGGCGCGTGCCAGCTCACCGAGCTGCGCCTCGACCGTCTCCAGGCGCTTGACCCGGGACCTGGCCTCCTCCAGTGCACTCTCCGCCGCGCCGACACTTGCCTGGATGGCTGCGATGTCGGCACTCGTCCGGTAGAGGTCCTGCCGCATCTGCTGATGGATCGGATTGAGCGCTGTGAGGCCGCCGCCGACCCCACTCCCCGTGCCGGATCGGGCCTGGCCCTGAAGCTCCGCAATCTGTTCCTGGACCTGTGCCACATCGGGGTGGCTGTCGTGATACCGCCTGCGCAGCTCGGCCAGTTCACTTCTCAGCTCCGCTATCCGGAGTGTTACGGCGTCGACCCGCTCGTCGGCCGACAACGTCGAGGACTCACCCCGAAGCTGCTGCTCCAGTGCTGTCTTTCGCACCTGGGCCTCGCGCAACGTGCGGCGTAGCGTCTCAAGCTCCTGCGCTATCTCATATACCTGTTCCCGCGCCCGCTCGGGTGTCGTGCCGCGCAGATCCGCATTGGACTCCCGGAAGCGCTCGAGCTCGGCACGTGCCGCCTCCATCTTTCGCCCGTAGTCGCGCGCCTGGCGGTTCACGAACTCAAACGCGGAACGGCTGTCGCTTGCCTTGGCGTCAAGGCTTTCCTGAACGAAATACTCGGCCATGCGCTGAGCGCCCTGGAAGGCCCGCTCGGGGTCCGTATCACTGTATTCGATGCGGATCAGGCTTTCGCCGACATTGGTGACGACGGTGTTGCCGCGCACTCTCGCCATCATTCCCTGCAGGTGAGCAGGACTCCTGGCGGCCGGCCACGGCTCGCTCGCCACCACCTGGGAGAGAATCCTGTGGCCACCGATAATCTCGCGCGCCACGCGTCCCCGATCGACCAGTCCATCCTGGACCGCCGTTCCCTCCATGAGGGAGCCGAGGATGTTCACATCCTCCACCAACACGGTGGTATAGGAGGTATAGGTCTTCGGCCAGCCAAGCCCGATGATGCTGGCAACGCTGAGTGTTGCGACGAAACCGGCAACCACCAGCCTGCGGTGGCGCCCCGCCTCGCCCAACGCGATTTTCACGACCCGATCGATCCCGGATGCCATCCCTTCCTCCGTCGCTCATCCCTAAGCGGATTCCGTTCGCAGCTTCCACACGCGTGAGCCGTCGGCTTGGCGCCATTCCCGGGCGCTAGAATCGACGTTCCGGAACGCTGATCACGTCGCCCGGACGAAGCTGCATATTGGTTGCCAGATCACCCCTTTCGAGGATGTGATCCAGATTGAGCTGATAGGCCTGCCTGTCGTCGTCGCCGCCCCCGGCTCTCCGGTAGAGCATGGCACGCGATGGTGCTGCGAACTCGTTGACTCCGCCGGCTTCAAGCACCGCGTCGAGTGCGGTCATTCCGGGCTGATACGGAATCGACCGGGGGGTATTCACTGCACCGGTCACCCTGACCCGCGACAGGTATTCGTGACTGCGCAACTCCGAGACAATGACCGTCACCTGGGGGTTACGCACATACTGTGACAGGCGTTCGGCAACATCGTCCGCGACCTGCCCCGGGGTACGTCCACCGGCCCGTACGTCTCCGATGAGGGGCACAGTGATATTCCCGTCGGGGCGCACCGGCATCGACACGGAGAGTTCCGGATCGCGCCAGACATTCACCTCGACCTGGTCATTCACGCCGATGCGGTATTCAGCCGCCGACTCCAGTGCGGCGACATTGGGTGACTCCTCGGGCGGTGGAGTCGGCGTGCGCATACCGCAGCCAGACACCAGCACGCCAATCAGTGCCGCCATTGCGGCCGTCACATGGACGACAGAATTGGTTCGATGAGTGGACATGGACTTCCCGTTCCTTTGAATTCTGGGGGTGGTAGACCGGCCAGGCTACTCGGGCCATCAGCACACCTGAAATCTAGTTTAGGGGCGACCTCTGTCAAGGGCAGGCGGTGCCAGGCACCAGCCATCGATCCTTACCGCGCACCCTTTCCAAACAGGACCACCTCGACAGTGCGCACAAGGATCACCAGGTCCAGGAACAGGCTCCCGTTCTTGAGGTAGTAGAGGTCGTATTGCAGCTTTTCCGCTGCGTCCTCCTCGGATGCTCCGTAGGGGTAACAGAGTTGCGCCCACCCGGTCACACCCGGCTTCACCCGATGACGTTCCTTATAGAATGGGATGGCGTTCGCCAGAACATCAACGAATTCCGGGCGCTCCGGCCTCGGTCCGACGAGGCTCATATCGCCCCGCAGCACGTTCAGGAGTTGCGGCAGTTCATCAAGCCGCGTCTTGCGCAGCACCGCACCTACGCCTGTCACGCGCCTGTCGTCCTGCACCGCCCAGACCGCCTTGCCCCCAGCCTCCGCGTCCTGATGCATGCTACGAAACTTGATCAGGCTGAAGTGGGATCCGTCCCGTCCCACGCGGGTTTGCCGATAGAAGACCGGCCGACCGCTCTCGATCAGGATGGCCAGTGCCGTCAGCACCATCAGCGGCCAGACGACCGCCAGCAACGCGAGGCTGGCGGTCACGTCCAGTGTGCGCTTACCTGCCTGGCGAAGCACACCGTCATACCAGCCATCGTTAAACGCAAGCCAGCTTGGACGCAGACTCCGGAGCGTCAGCTTGCCGGTTTCGCGCTCATAGAAAGTATGGGCCTCGGTGATCATCACCCCGCTCATGCGGCACTCGATCAGCTCGTCCACGGCAAGCCGCTCCCGTCGGTCCTCCACTGCCACCACCACCTCGGATGCGCCCAGGGCGCGCACCTGAACCGGAAGCGGGTCATCTGGCCGAACCATGACAGCATCGCCAACCCCTGACTCCTCCCCTTCCACCGGGCGAAAGCCGAGGAGTTCAAAATTCCGGCGATCAGCGCGCCGCCGCATTCGTGTCAACGGCTCGGCTGCTCTTCCCGTGCCGAGCACCAGCACCCGATGCTTGAACCCATCCCGATCTGCCCAGGCGAGGTAACCTGTGTGCGCAACGAAGATGCCTGTGAAGACCGCCAAAAACCCCGCAAGGAGCGTAAATACAGACACTTCCGGCAAGGGCGGCCACAGCAACAAAAGCAGCACGCCCGCACCCCCAAGGCTCAGCAGTATCCGCAGCACTACGCCTGCGTTACGTTCACGCAGCCCGGGTTGAAACAGTCCCATCGCCTCCATCGCAACCAGCACCAGGACCCCGGCAAGTACCGCGTGGGTGACGACCAGGATCTGGCTCCCGCCGGCAACGTGCAACACGCCGGCCCATGCCGAACCAGCGATGGCAACTTCGAAGAGTGCCAGTAGGATTAACGACGGGTGAAGATGATGCCGAAAGACGCGTAGCGTCTGCATGAATGGCCCCGGGGATGTTCCGTTCCCTGAAAAGTCCGGGCCTCCTGCCCGGACACTCCCTTCAAAATGGACGACTCGGAGCCAAATTTCCACGCTGCCACCTCGGCCGCCCCCCTCCGAATTAAAGGGAAATGGGACGAACAACGCGAACTATACTCGGTGCGTGCCAGCCGTACTCCGAGACGACAATCGGGGCGGCGATTACCGCAGATCACAAAAGGGAGAATTGCATGTTCCGAATGGACACGGCCTGCATTGGAGTCGTCGGCCTGGGTTATGTCGGGCTACCCTTGGCAGTTGCATTCGGCCAGCAATTTCCAACCATCGGCTTTGATGTGAACCCGAAGCGTATTCGGGAACTCGACAACGGCATCGACAACACCCGTGAAGTCTCCGCTGAGGAGCTCGCATCCGCTGCTCGACTCACCTTTTCGGACTCCGATACGGTGCTGCAGGGATGCAACTTTTTCGTGGTGACCGTGCCGACGCCGGTCAATGACAACAAGCTGCCTGACCTAACCGCCGTCCGCGCGGCCAGCCGAAGTATCGGTCGCCACCTGAAAATGGGTGACGTCGTGGTCTATGAGTCCACCGTCTACCCCGGTGCCACCGAAGAGGAGTGCATTCCCATCCTGGAACAGGAGTCCGGCCTGCGGTTCAACGAGCAGTTCTTCATCGGCTACAGTCCGGAGCGCATCAACCCCAGTGACCGGACGCACCGCCTGACCGATATCCGCAAAATCACCTCCGGCTCCACACCCGAAGCCGCCGAATTCATTGATCAGATATACAACCGCATTATCCGCGCCGGCACGTTTCGGGCCGCCAGCATCCGGGTGGCCGAAGCGGCCAAGGTGATCGAAAACACCCAGCGCGACGTCAACATCGCCCTGATCAATGAGTTGTGCCAGATATTCCACCGCCTTGATCTCGATACCCAGGAGGTACTCGAGGCGGCAGGGACCAAATGGAATTTTCTGCCATTCAGCCCCGGGCTGGTAGGCGGGCACTGTATCGGTGTCGACCCCTACTATTTGATCCACAAGGCCCAGGTAGCCGGGCACCAGCCGGTGGTCATTCCGGCCAGCCGCACGATCAACGACGGTATGGGCGAGTATGTCGCCGAGCGAGTGATCAAGCTGATGGCGCGCAACGGAATCAGTGTGGTCGGTGGCCGACTGCTCGTGATGGGGCTGGCGTTCAAGGAAAACTGTCCGGATCTGCGCAATACCCGATGCGTGGATATCGTGGATGCACTACGCGGCTACAACGCCCGCGTCGACGTCTACGACCCTTGGGTCGATCATGCGGAGGCCGAAGCGGAGTACGGCATCCGTCCACTGGTTGAACCCCAACCCGGGGCCTACGACGCCATCATTGTCGCCGTAGCGCATGACCTGTTCCGAAAGATGGGAATCGAAAAGATACGCGCACTTGGCCGGACCCCGTCGATCCTGTTCGACGTGAAATATCTGTTCCCCGCAGCGGTGGCCGACGGCCGGTTGTAGTCAGGCAGCAAAGGAAGCTCTCCCACATGGCAAAGATTGCAGCACTCATTCTGCCGCGCGGTCAATCAGACCGGCTGGAGAAACTGGCCCGAACCGCCGGTGAGATGCTTGGCCTCGGGGGCGGTGAAGCTGCGGTAGTCCATCACTTCACAGGGAAGGAGACTGTGGGCGCCCTGATCCGGGTGGGGTCTGATCCCTTCACCCGCGGGGCGGCGGTCCCGGGATCCGCCACGATCATGTGTGGATACTACAGTTCCGATCCCGGCTCACTGGGCGAGCGGGGGTCACTGGCCCAGCTATCCGCCGACCTGGACGCGGGCGGTCCCGACGCCCTCTGCGGGGGCGATGGCGTGTACGCCTATGTCCGCTGGACCGGTCAAGACCAACTGCTTGCCGGCGTGGACAAACTGGGGCTCCGCCCCCTCTACTGGACGCGGTTGCCCGCAGGCGGCCATGCGATTGCGAGCGAGATCAAGGCGCTGGTGCCGCTGCTTAGTCAATCCGACGTGAACTGGGCGGCGTGGGAGGAGCAGCTCATTCTCGGCTTCAATCTCGAAAACCATACACTGATCCAAGGCATTCACCGCTTCGGGCCCGGGCAGACGATGCGGGCGGACGGACGCTCCGCCGAGATCCGGATGGTGGAGGACTTTATCGCCGAGATGGCGGCCATCGAGCCGACATCACCGGAACTGGCCATGGAGGAGAACCAGCAGGCGTTCCTCCGGTCGATGGGCCTTGCGCGCCACCTGGCTCCCGCCGCACCCCGTCTGCTCACGCTGAGCGGCGGCTTCGATTCGCGCCGCATCCTCGCGGCCATGCTGCACGAAGGCGAGGCCCTCACCGCCTACACCGTGCCCGACATAAAGCCCGACGGAGTTGAGTTCGAGTCGGCCCTCGTCCGCGACCTGTGCGAGCACGTCGGCATTCCCGCCTACCGCGTCTGCCCGCCCAGTGTGGAGATGATTCCGGACGTGCTGCGCATTCGCGATTTGATGGTCGACTTCGAGTCCGACGAACACGGTTACGCCACTGTTCTCGCGATGGCGTTGCGATCGCCGGATGGCCTGAACTTCGACGGCTTCATTGGGGACGTCGTGGTAAACGGCGTGCGCCTCGCCATCGAGCACTGTGCACCGAGCGGGGGGGACCTGTTCCGTGATCAGGTATTGGCAAGCGTCTCCGCCCCCTGGTGTCGTTTCCCCGTCACGGGCCCTCCCCTTGCCGAACGCCTGGACCACCATTTGCGCTCACTCCCGGGAGGGCCGATGCGCCAGACCCTCTACAATGTGATCAGCCGTCTGCGGCGCGAGATCATTCTCGCCCCCATCACGATTCAGGGCGACTCGTTCGAGAGCTACTTCCCCTATACGGATCGTGAGGTGATTAGGAGCGGCCTGCGTATCCCGGCCCGGGTGCGTGCAGGTCACGAAATCCAGTGGAAGCTCGCCGGACTGCTCGATCAGCAAGTCTGCTCGGTACCAAGCGCCTACGACCCCTCTGTACCCGGAAACCCGCGTTTTCGAAGCGAAAACCCTCATTGGGCGCTCAGGAACAGACGGAGTTCGCTGACCGATGCATTGCGCGGCATGAAGCAGCCGTCGGTGCGCCCGTTCGTGCCATTCGCGCAACGCCTGCGCCTCCATGCCCTGCGCGCCCTGCTCCCCCTGTTGTCTTCCAATCAGCTTGTCTGGCAGGTGAAGAAACTGGAATTCCTCGATCGCTTCAGCCGATTCATGGAACAGGCCGCGTCCCCGGACCGATACAGGCGGGCGATGGAACCGCTCCGCGGCGTGGCCGGCCGCAACCCCGAGTGGATAACGCCAATCGCAGCGGCATCAGCGTCGGATGGCTGCAGAATCGGCCTACCGAACGCCGAGTGAGCAGCAAGCGGGCGCCGTCATGGAATCGACCTCGCCAAACGCCAACGCCTGCAACCCGTTTTCGGTGAAGGACTGCGCACTGCTCGCCATCGCTACCGGGCGACGGGCCTACAGTCTGACCGAGATGCGCAACATCCTTGCCACCATCGACGCGGACAGCATTTACTACCACTTCTGGGGCGGGCTGCTCCAGCCCCGCTTCGAAGAGCGGGAGTACAACAACGACTTTGCCGGCTGGGTCCACCATCAGGTGCGCGACCCCACACTCGCAGAACGGCTGGCGGTCCTCGACCCGACCGCCTTTCCCGACACCAATCAGCTGCGCCACGAGGTCATCGACCTCATCGAACAGCGTGTGGAAGAGAGCGAGTGGCTGCCGTGGGTGCGTGCCGTTGAACCGTTCGAATTCATCCGCTCCCAAATCGTGGTCTTCGATACCCATCGGACCGTGGACACGCCGGAGTCACTGCCCGAGATTCTCCCCCACCTGTCACCCAGCAGCCTCTTCTACCACTTTATCGACGCCCGGCGGCGCGTCGCGGGTGGGCGTGACGATTTTCGCGCCTGGCTGGTCGGCTATGGTGAACAGTATGAGCGCCTGGATGCGCTGCTTGCGGGCATCGATCCGTTCTTTGTCCCATTGGTTCAACTGCGCGAACACGTCGCCCGGCTCGTCGCACTTCACTTCGAGGTTCCACCCGAATCATGATGCTGGATGAATACGCACAGGTCGCGGGAAAGGATGCAATCGCCCACCTGCGCCAACTGACGGAGCCCCTCAGCGGTCTGCGGCTGGTGCATGTCAACTCCACCCGGGTGGGCGGCGGCGTCGCCGAGATCCTGCAAAAGCTGGTGCCGCTGAGCCGCGAGCTCGGCATCGATGCGGCGTGGGAGGTAATCGAGGGTGGCGAGGAGTTCTATCAATGCACGAAAACCATGCACAACGCCCTTCAGGGCCTTGACGTCGCCCCTCCGGAGCGCCTGCTTCGTGTCTACGAACAGACCAACGCCGAAAATGCCGAACGGTTGAGGCCGCTGCTGGAGGAGGCCGACATTGTCTTCATCCACGACCCGCAGCCTGCCCACCTCATTCAATACTGCAGCGGACGACGCGGTAAGTGGGTGTGGCGCTGCCACATCGATGCGAGCCACCCCTATCGGCCGGTGTGGAAGTATCTGCGCCGCTTTGTCGCCGACTACGATGCAAGTGTGTTTTCGCTCGCGGGGTTTGCCCAGGCGCTCCCCAATCCGGAATACATCATTCCGCCAAGCATCGATCCGCTCAGCGAGAAGAACATTGAACTTCCCGATAGCGTACTGCACGAGGTTGCTGCCCGCTTCGGCATCGATCGGTCACGACCGCTGACACTCCAGGTGTCGCGTTTCGATCGGTTCAAAGACCCTACCGGCGTTATTCGTGCCTGCCGCATGGCCAAACGCTTCTTGCCCGGTCTCCAGCTCGTCCTGGCGGGGGGCACCGCCACCGACGATCCGGAAGGCGCCGCGGTGCTGGAAGAGGTGAGGCTCGCCAGTGAAGGCGAGGGCGATATCCACGTCCTGCTGTTGCCGCCGGATGCTCATCGCACCGTCAACGCCCTGCAACGGCTTGCGGACGTGGTGATGCAGAAATCGACCCGTGAAGGGTTCGGGCTCACGGTCACCGAGGCGATGTGGAAGGGAAAGCCCGTCATCGGCGGGAATACCGGCGGGATCCGGCTTCAGGTTATCGATCACCACACCGGATTTCGTGTCAGCACCCCCGAGGGCGCGGCGCTACGCCTGCGCTACCTGCTGCGCCAACCACGCCGACTGCAGACGATGGGGTGGAAGGCACGTGAATTCGTGCGTGAAAACTTCCTTCTCACAAGGCAGTTGCGCGAATACCTGACGCTGAGCGTCGGCCTTCTCCACGGCGCCACCGACCGCATTGAACTAGGCTGAGGGTCTCTTATGGCTCATCGCGGTTGCACCACCGTTAATCCCGAATCTGGGTACCGCCATGGAACCATCAACTCCAGAGAAAGGGTGAACGCATGGTGAGGCATGCTTTGGAGAAGCCCCCGCATCATCCAACCGGCCGCTTGCGGTAGCGCCCGCGGCGCATTCCGCGCCTTCGTTCCGGGCGGATAATCGCGTTTACCGCTTGTCCGACTAGGAGTGTCTGGATGACCAAACCATCATGGGCGGTCTGGCCCGGCAAGCCGTATCCGTTGGGTGCAACCTGGGATGGTGAAGGGGTGAACTTTGCACTCTTTTCCGAGCATGCGGAAAAGGTGGAACTCTGCCTGTTCGACCCGGAAAGTGGACACGAGACCACCCGAATTGCCGTCCGCTGGCAAACCGACCAGGTCTGGCACTGCTACCTGCCCGAGGCCAGGCCGAACCTGCTCTACGGCTACCGCGTACACGGGCCCTTCGATCCCGCGGCCGGGCACCGGTTCAACCCCCACAAGCTCCTCCTCGACCCCTACGCAAAGGCCTTCGCCGGCCAGGTCAGGTGGAGTGATGCCCTGTTCGGCTACCGGGTCGGCGACTCACACGCCGACCTCTCTTTCGACCGCCGCGACAGCGCCGGCTTCCTGCCGAAATGCCGGGTGGTCGATACCGCCTTTACCTGGGGCAACGATCGTCCACCCAACACCCCGTGGCACGACACCATCATCTATGAGGCGCACATCAGGGGGTTTACGGCCCGTCACCCGGACGTGCCCGAGAAGCTGCGGGGAACCTATGCCGGATTCAGTACTGCCCCGGTGA
Source organism: Gammaproteobacteria bacterium (assembly GCA_041690635.1). Classification (GTDB taxonomy): domain Bacteria; phylum Pseudomonadota; class Gammaproteobacteria; order Thiohalomonadales; family Thiohalomonadaceae; genus JAWLGZ01. The sequence goes on along the minus strand of JAWLGZ010000006.1, from coordinate 128,739 downwards.
TCGAACACCTCAAACGGCTCGGCATCACCGCGGTGGAACTGATGCCCGTTCACGCCTTTATCGACGATCGGCATCTGGTCGACAAGGCCCTGAGAAACTACTGGGGGTACAACTCCATCGGCTTCTTCGCCCCCGACATGCGCTACGCCACAACCGGCAGGGTGAGTGAGTTCAAGACAATGGTGAAGTCGCTCCATTCGGCCGGCATCGAGGTGATCCTCGATGTGGTCTACAACCACACCGCCGAAGGCAGCCACCTGGGCCCGACCCTCGCGTTCCGGGGCATCGACAACGCTGCCTACTATCGCCTGGTCCCCGGCGACCAACGCTACTACATGGACTACACCGGCTGCGGCAACACCCTGAACATGATGCACCCGCGGGTACTCCAGATCATCATGGATTCGCTGCGCTACTGGGTCGAGGAGATGCACGTGGACGGTTTCCGCTTCGATCTCGCCTCGGCACTGGCGCGGGAACTGCACGAGGTGAACCGACTGGGTGCCTTCTTTGACATCATTCACCAGGATCCGGTCCTATCCCAGGTAAAGCTGATCGCCGAACCGTGGGACCTCGGCGAAGGCGGCTATCAGGTCGGCAACTTCCCTGTCGGCTGGACCGAGTGGAACGGACTCTATCGCGACACGCTGCGTGCCTACTGGAAGGGAGACGGTGGCGTCATCGGCGAACTGGCCTACCGGATCACCGGGTCTTCGGACCTCTACGAATCGAGCGGCCGTCGGCCGTACGCCAGCATCAATTTTGTCACCTGCCACGACGGCTTCACGCTGCAGGACCTGGTCTCCTACGACCACAAGCACAACGAGGCCAACCAGGAGGAGAACCGGGATGGCGAAAACCATAATATCAGCTGGAACTGCGGCGCCGAGGGGCCGACGATCAACAAGCATGTCAACGCACTACGGACGCAGCAAAAGCGCAACTTCATTGCGTCACTGCTCTTCTCGCAGGGTATTCCCATGCTGCTTGCCGGCGATGAAATGGGACGCACCCAGCGAGGTAACAACAACGCCTACTGCCAGGATAACGAGATCAGCTGGATCGACTGGGATCTGGGTCGGGATGATCGCGCCTTCCTCAGCTTCGTGCGCCGCATCATCCACCTGCGGCGGCACCATCCGGCTTTTCGCCGCCGCCACTTCTTTCAGGGGCGACCGATCAAGGGCGGTCCTGTCAAGGACATCACCTGGTTGAGGCCGGATGGGGGTGAGATGGCGGAGGAGGAGTGGCATCACGCCTTCACCCGCTCACTCGGTCTGTTTCTGGCCGGCGACGCGTTCGAGGAGTACGACGAGCGGGGCTGCCGGGTCTGGGATACCGATCTGGTGCTGCTGCTGAACGGGCATCACCAGACTGTCCGCTTTGTCTGCCCACCTCAGGACCAGCGTGTGCGTTGGCAGGTGCTCGTCGATACAGCCTTTCCCGAGGGACGGCGGCAGGATGAGCGGTATTTCTACTCCCGGGAACCCTATCCCGTCCAGGGTCGCTCGCTGGTACTCCTGATTCGTGCCGGCGCTCCGCAACCCAACGATATCGGACAGTGCGCTCAGGAGGAGTAGCCGTCATGGAGATGAACCGCTGCAGGCGCCGCCATACGATGCCGTTCGGGGCGACGCTGCTCGATGAGCAGTTGTGCAGATTCCGGCTCTGGGCGCCTGCCGTGCAGCGGGTCGATCTGTGTCTCGGCGAGCACCAGCTACCCATGGAACGCGGCGACGAGGGGTGGTTCATGATTGAAACCACCGCACCGGCGGGTAGTGCGTACAGATATCGTATCGACGGCGGCCTTCAGGTCCCCGATCCCGCCGCCCGCGCACAGGCCGAGGATGTCCATGGCCCAAGCCTGGTGGTGGACCCGCACGGATGGCTGTGGAGTGATGAAGGCTGGCGCGGCCGCCCCTGGGAAGAGACGGTCGTTTACGAGTTGCACGTGGGGACATTCACGCCGCAAGGCACCTTTTCCGCCATCATCGAACGCCTGGATTATCTGAAGGAGCTCGGTATCACAGCACTGGAACTGATGCCGGTCTCCGATTTTCCCGGACGCCGCAACTGGGGGTATGACGGTGTGCTCCCTTTCGCGCCCGATCGTCGTTACGGTACACCGGACGACCTCAAGGCCCTGGTCGAGGCGGCGCACGCCCGCGACCTCATGGTATTCCTCGACGTGGTGTACAACCACTTCGGACCGGAAGGAAACTACCTGAACGAGTACGCGCCCAACTTCTTTACCGACCGCCACCATACGCCATGGGGAAGCGCCATCAACTTCGACGGCGCCAATGCCTTCTGGGTGCGGGAGTTCTTTATCGAAAATGCCCTCTACTGGCTGGAGGAGTTCCATCTCGACGGACTGCGCCTGGACGCGGTGCACGCGATCGACGATGACTCCGAACCCGACATCCTTCAGGAACTCGCAAGCCGTGTTCGCGCCCGCTTTACCGACAGGCATGTCCACCTCGTTCTTGAGAACGATCGTAACGAGTCCCGCTATCTCGAAAGGGGAGGCAAACGCCCACGCGGCTTCGACGCCCAGTGGAACGACGATGCGCATCACGCCTTTCATGTGCTGTGTACCGGCGAAGACACGGGCTATTACATCGACTACGCCGCCCGCACCCCGTTTCACCTCGGCCGCTGCCTGGCCGAGGGTTTCGCCTATCAGGGTGAACGCTCCACCTACCGCAACGGTGCCGCACGCGGCGAGTCCAGCACACACCTGGCCGCAACCTCATTTGTCAACTTCCTTCAAAACCATGACCAGGTCGGTAACCGCGCCCGCGGAGAACGCATCGATGCGCTGGCGGATACCGAGGCGATACGGGCGGTCACCGCCATTCTCCTGCTTGCGCCCTCGCCGCCCCTGCTGTTCATGGGCCAGGAGTGGGGTAGCCGCAACCCGTTTCTCTTCTTCTGCGACTTCGGTCCGGAGTTGGCCCACGCGGTCACCGAAGGCCGTCGACGGGAGTTTTCCCGCTTTCCCCAGTTCAGTGATCCGGCTGCCCGTGCCTCCATTCCTGACCCGGCGGCTGCCGACACCTATACCCAATCGCGCCTCGACTGGGCCACAGCCGTGACGGAGCAGGGCCAATCCCGCGTTGCGCTGGTACGCCAGCTGCTCGCGCTTCGCCGTGAACAGATCATTCCGCGACTTCGCGACCTGCCGCGTCGCAAAGCCGCCTTCACCGTATTCGGCAAACAGGGCCTCCAGGTGCAGTGGCGGCTCGGGGACGGCACCCACCTCATCCTGATCGCCAACCTCGGCACACGGCCGCTTTCTGCCGCAAGCCCGTTGTCGGGGCAACTTCTGTGGACGACGCATCCTGGCCGGTCCGCCGATCGGGACGGGGAGCTGCCGGGATGGTCGGTAGGCTGGTTCCTGGATATCTCTGCGGGAGAGGCCTGAACCGGAGATGACCAAAAACCGGATTCCAAGCGCCACTTACCGGCTGCAACTGAACCGCGACTTTACACTCGACGAGGCTGCAGAGCTGATCCCGTATCTGCAACGCATTGGCATCAGCCACGTTTATCTCTCCCCCATCCTGAAAGCACGCGCCGGTAGTGTTCACGGCTACGACATCGTCGAGCACAACGAGATCAACCCGGAGATCGGGGATGAGGCAAGCCTCGCCCGGTTCGTGGAGAGACTGCACGCCCACGAGATGGGGCTGATACTCGACATTGTCCCAAACCATATGGGCGTGTTCGGTAATGACAACGCCTGGTGGCTCGATGTCCTCGAACAGGGTCCGGCCTCTATCTATGCCGATCACTTCGACATCGACTGGAATCCGATCAAGCCGGAGTTACATGGAAAGCTGCTGATCCCCGTTCTGGGCGATCACTACGGACGTGTGCTGGAGAACGGCGACCTCATGCTGCGTTTCGAACCCGAGACGGCGGAATTCAGCATCCATTACTTCGGCCACCGTTTCCCGATCGACCCACGCACCTATCCGTCAGTTCTCGAGTATCGTCTCGATCAGCTTGCTGAGACCATCGGAGAGACCGCCCCGGAACTACTTGAACTGAAAACCCTCATCAGTTCGTTCAGCCACCTCCCGACCCGCTACGAACTCGCGGCGGAGCGGCTGGATGAGCGTCGACGCGATCAGCTTGTTCACAAGAAACATCTGGGGGAACTTCATCAGAACTCGGTGGCCGTTCGTCAATTTATTGAGCAGAACCTGACCGAACTGAACGGTACTGTTGGCGACCCTTCCTCGTTCGACCGGCTCCATTTCGTGCTGGAACAGCAGGCCTATCGCCTTGCTTACTGGCAGGTCGCTTCAGATGAGATCAACTACCGGCGATTCTTCGATATCAATGATCTGGCGGGGATCCGCGTAGAACAGGGCGACGTATTCGAGACGACCCACCGGCTGCTCCTGCGCCTGCTGTCGGAGCGCCGCCTGGACGGCCTCCGCATCGATCACCCTGACGGACTCTACGATCCTCTCGCCTACTACCGCCGGCTATGTGGTGAGGTGCGCAGAACCCTTCCCGACACCCCGCGGGAGGATCCCGATATAGCCGTGTCCCCCTATGTGGTCGTGGAAAAGATCCTCGCAGGTTATGAACACCTCCCACTTGAGTGGCCCGTCCACGGGACTACCGGGTATGAGGTTTGCACGTTGCTTGGTGGTCTATTCGTCGCGCCCGAAGCTGAACGACCCCTCGACACGATCTACACCCGATTTACCGGAGTTCACCACGATTTTGATGCAATCCTCTACGAGCGAAAGAAACTCACCATCCGCCTACAGCTCTCCAGTGAACTGAACGTCCTTGCGAACTCACTGAGCCAGATTGCCGAGCGCAACCGTCACACGCGTGATTTCACTCTGAATGGCTGCCGGGACGCTCTGATCGAAATTGCGGCCTGTTTCCCGGTCTATCGCACCTACATAACCGAGAAGCAGGTCTCCGACGAGGACCGGAAGTATGTGGAGTGGGCGATTGCCCAGGCCAAAAAGGGGTGCTCGGCAGGAGATGTAAGCATATTCGAGTTCATTCGCCGTCTGCTCCTCGATGATGTGTCGGACCCGGACGCCGGCCACCGCGGACGTGCCGCCAACTTTGCCATGCGCCTGCAGCAGTTCACCGCCCCGGTGATGGCCAAGGCGCTGGAGGACACGGTGTTTTACCTGTACAACCGGCTTGTCATGCTCAACGAGGTCGGGGGTGATCCGCGCCGGTTCGGCACGTCGCTGGCGGCGTTTCACCGGGCCAACGTCGAGCGCCACCGGTTCTGGCCGGAATCGATGGTCTCCACCTCGACCCACGATTCCAAACGAAGCGAGGATGTCCGCGCCCGCATTGCCGTCATTACGGAGATCCCTCGCGACTGGCACAAACACCTGGCGCGCTGGGCCCGACTCAACCGCGGTGGCAAGACGCTGCTCGAAAGTGGACCGGCCCCCTCGCGCAATGACGAATACCTGCTCTACCAGACGCTGTTGGGCACCTGGCCGCTCGATGAGCCGAGTCCGGCGGAGTTCCAATCGTATGCCGCCCGTATTCGCGCTTACATGCTCAAGGCGGTCAAGGAGGCAAAGGTGAACACCTCCTGGGTCAACCCAAACCCGGAGTACGAACTCGCCCTGATCCGATTCATCGATCTGCTTCTGGGTAACCGACGGAAGGCGTTTCGGCGGGATTTTGTGCCATTTCAGCAACGGGTGGCCCGGTTCGGTCTTCTCAATGCCCTCTCGCAGACCCTGCTCCGCATGACCATCCCCGGGGTTCCGGATACCTACCAGGGGATGGAGGAGTGGAATTTTTCCCTGGTCGATCCCGACAATCGCCGTCTGGTCGACTACAACCGGCTGCAACGGCGGGTTGAGTCCCTGGAAACGCGCTGGGCTGCCGCTGACAACCGTCAGGCGTTGACGCGACAACTTGCGCGTGACCTGGAAGACGGCATGGCCAAGCTCCATATCATTTGCAGGACGCTTGCTCATCGACGACGGCTTCCTGAACTCTACCTCCAGGGCGACTACCTGCCTCTAAGCGTGCAAGGTGATCAGGCGGATCATGTCTGCGCGTTCGCCCGTCGGCACGATCAGGATGTGGTGGTTGTCATCGCCCCCCGCTTCCTGGTCTCCCTGCTGGGTGGAGTCGAGGCGCCGCGGGAGCGCCCGGACTGGGGCACCAACCGACTCGAGTTGCCATCCGGTTTCGCAACGCCCCTTACCGACCTCCTGACCGGGCGCACGCACCGGATCGCCGAAAGCGGCAACGATCCACCCACTCTGCCACTTGCAGAGGTACTGTCCGATTTCCCGGTTTCCCTCCTCACCAACCGCCCGCTCTGATCATCCTTGCGCTATCGCAATAAACCGTTGGTCTGAGGCTTGATTTACGTCAAGGCGGCACCCCCGGGTGCTGCGGTGTTATGTGCGACGATTCGTGCTGCTATTGCTCACCCCTACAGGGCCGCTGAGGAGACTTAACCATGAGTGGGACCTTCACCAAGACAATGGCGCGGAACATCTTCCTGGGTGGAACCGCGTTTTTTACCTTTCTTTTTCTCGTACTTTCATTCGACACAGTGAGATCCCTGCCAGAACGTGACAATCGGCAGAATCTGACTCCGCAGGTCGCGATGGGCAAGGCGGTGTGGGAGGACAACAACTGTCTCGGCTGCCACACGCTGATGGGGGAAGGGGCGTATTTCGCGCCGGAACTGATGAACGTGTACAACCGCTTCGGCAAGTCGAAGGAAGCCATCATCGGCTTTATCAAGAGCCGTCCGGTCGATGGCATTCCCGGTCGTCGCTCCATGCCTCAGTTCAACCTGAGTGATGAGGAACTCGAAGCGCTCGCCGAATTCCTGAAGTACACATCGGAGGTCAACACGGCCAACTGGCCCCCCAATATTCAGGGCTAAATCGAACTGCGCTTGTTACTAGAATCAAAGGAGAAACGCCATGCAGTTTCAATCCCAAAGCGTCGCAAAGCCCTATTTTATTGCAGCACTTGGGCTATTTGTCGGCCAGATCCTCTTCGGCCTGATCATCGGCCTGCAGTATGTGGTCGGTGATTTCCTGTTTCCGGAAATCCCGTTCAACGTGGCCCGTATGGTCCACACCAATCTGCTCATCGTCTGGCTGCTGTTCGGTTTCATGGGGGCTGCCTACTACCTGATTCCGGAGGAGGCGGAGACCGAACTCTACAGCACGAAGCTCGCGCTGGGTCTGTTCTGGATATTCCTGGTCGCCGGTGCCCTCACCATTCTGGGTTACCTGCTGGTGCCCTATGCCAGACTGGCCGAGATGACCGGAAACGCTCTGTTGCCCACCATGGGCCGTGAGTTCCTTGAGCAACCGACGATCACCAAAATCGGTATCGTGATCGTTGCCCTCGGCTTCCTGTTCAACATCGGCATGACCATCCTCAAGGGCCGCAAGACGGTGGTCAACATCGTCATGATGACCGGATTGACCGGTCTCGCAGTGTTGTTCCTGTTCTCCTTCTACAACCCCGCGAACATCGTTCTCGACAAGATGTTCTGGTGGTGGGTGGTGCACCTGTGGGTTGAGGGTGTGTGGGAGCTGATCATGGGTGCCATTCTCGCCTTTGTGCTCATCAAGACCACCGGCGTCGACCGCGAGGTCATCGAGAAGTGGCTCTATGTCATCATCGCCATGACGCTGATCACCGGCATTATCGGAACCGGCCATCACTACTACTGGATCGGGACTCCGGAGTACTGGCAGTGGTGGGGATCCATCTTCTCCGCCCTGGAGCCGATTCCGTTCTTCATGATGACGGTGTTTGCCTTCAACGTGGTCAACCGCCGCCGGCGCGAGCACCCCAACAAGGCTGCGACCTTGTGGGCGCTCGGCTGTGCCACCATGGCGTTCCTCGGTGCCGGTGTCTGGGGTTTCCTCCACACCCTGGCCCCGGTCAACTTCTACACCCACGGTTCACAAATCACTGCCGCGCACGGCCACATGGCCTTTTATGGCGCCTACGTGATGATTGTCCTGGCGATCATCTCCTACGCAATGCCTCTCCTGCGTGGACGAATCGCAAATTCCAACCGTGCTCAGGTGATGGAAATGTGGGCGTTCTGGCTGATGACGGTCTCGATTGTCTTCATCACCCTGTTCCTGACCGCCGCCGGCATCCTCCAGGTATGGCTGCAGCGGTACGCGGAAAATCCGCTGCCGTTCATGGTGGTACAGGAGAAGATCGCGCTCTTCTACTGGCTGCGTGAGATCAGCGGTGTGGTATTCCTCGTCGGCCTCGGCCTCTACCTGCGCTCCTTCTTTGTCGCCGGGGAACCGGCCACCGAGAAGGTCTCCGCTCAGGGAGCCCAGGCCACCGCATAAAAAAGCGTAGTGCCTGTCGAATTTGGGGGGCGAAAGCCCCCCAATTTTTTTGACCCCCCGGGTTGTGACGCTTTACCTGCCCCCCTTTCCCCTTCTTCGGTTTTTTTCCTTCCCGCCTCTTATTTGTCAAATTTGTTTTTTGCCAATTATCAAATTTTTTGCCGTCTGCCTATATTAGCTTTTTCTTAATTCGCAAGATTCAAATAATTTAATGAATCCACCGAATCCGCTTGATACAAATCAAGGTGCCGAGCAGGCGGCGCGCGTACAAAAAACCACGATATTCCTAAGGGGGATTGTCGACTGCTCCATCCGTTTCACAACCAAAAAGGGATAACGCCATGTCAAGATCAAACCCTGTCAAGAAACTCTCAACCGCCGTCGCTTCGGCTCTCCTGGTGACCGGAAGCGCGTTGCTTGCGGGCCCCGCCACCGCCGCCGGACCGACCCTGTCGGAGGCCGACTTCGAGAAAGCCAAGAAGCTCTACTTCGAACAGTGCGCCGGCTGCCACGGCGTGCTGCGGAAGGGTGCGACCGGCAAGGGGCTGCTGCCGAAGGAGACCCGTGAGAAGGGCCAGCAACGCCTGGAGCGGATCATCGCCTACGGCACCGAGGGGGGGATGAACAACTTCGACAACATCCTCACCAAGGACGAGATTAAGCTGCTCTCCACCTACATCCAGATGGAGCCGCCGAAGCCGCCCGAGATGTCGCTGGCGATGATGAAGGAGTACACCAAGCGCTACGTGGAGCTGAAGGACTACCCGACCAAGCCGCTGCACGGACGTAACTGGAAGAACTTCTTCGTCGTCATCGAGCGCGACGTGGGCAAGGTGGCGGTGGTTGATGGCGACACCAAGGAGGTGCTGGTGCATATCCCGACCGGGTACGCCGTGCACGTCATCAAGGCGCTGGAGCACTCCAAAGCCGCCAAGTCCAAGTCGGAGCCGGGCCGTTTCTGGTACACCATGGGCCGCGACGGCAAGATGACCAAGATCGACCTCTGGCAGACCCCGGACAAGATGCTGGTGGCCGAGACCAAGATTGCCTACGACGCCCGCGACGTGGCGGTCTCCGGCGACGGCAAGTACGTGGTCGGCGGCGGCTACTGGCCCCCGCACTTCGTCATCGTCGACGCCCAGACCATGGACCCGCTGAAGGTGGTCTCCTCCCGCGGCGTCAACGTCGACGGCGATTATGTCGAGGAGTCGCGCGTGGCGGCCATCTACGACACCCCGAACGAGAAGTCGTGGCTGATCTCCATGAAGGAACTGGGCCAGATGTGGCAGGTCGACTACACGGATATCGACAACCTGCGCATCGAGAAGATCGACACCGCCAAGTTCCTGCACGACGGATTCTTCGATACCACCGGCCGCTACTTCCAGATTGCCGCCAACGCGTCGGACAAGATGGTGGTGGTGGATACCAAGGAGCGGAAGCTTGAGGCACTCATCGACGTCGACAAGCTGCCGCACCCGGGGCCCGGCGCCAACTGGAACGACCCCAAGTGCGGCCCCGTGGGCGGTACTACCCACCTGGGCGTCGGCAAGGTGACCGTCTGGGGCAACGATCCGGCGAAACATGCCAACCACGCATGGAAGGTCTGCTACACGGTCGACACCGACGGCCCCGGTCTCTTCATCCGCACCCATCCGAAGAGCAAGTATGTCTGGGCGGATCAGACCAAGCACCCGGAGCCGGAGGTTCAGCAGTCCATCAAGGTGTTCGACAAGAACACCCGCAAGGTGGTCAAGACCATCCGCTTGACCGAAAAGCCGGGACAGGCTGCCGTCCATATGGAGTTCAACGCCGACGGTTCGGAAGTATGGGTGTCGGTATGGAATCTCTCGGACAGCAAGGAGCCCAATGGCGAAATGGTGGTATTCGATGCCGAGACGCTGGAGGAGAAGACCCGCGTCAAAGGGCTCTACGCTCCGACCGGCAAGTTCAACGTGCACAACCGTATTGAGCACGTCACCTGACGTAACCTGAGCGGCGGGCGGGTGCGGCCGGGCCGTACCCGCCCTCTTTAAAACCCTGGCTGCAAGGCGACTTACCATGGCCTATTTCGGATTGCTCTCCCGCAGAACCCTGTTCGGCGCAACCATTGGCGGCGCCGTGGCGTTCATGATCACCGGCGTCATCCTATGGGGTGGCTTCAACACCGCCATGGAGGCGACCAACACGATGGATTTCTGCATCTCCTGCCACGAGATGGAGAGCACTGTGTACCAGGAGTACCAAGACACCATTCACTACAGTAATCGCAGCGGTGTCCAGGCAGGCTGTCCGGACTGCCACGTGCCGCGTGACTGGGTGCATAAGACTGTTCGCAAAATTGAGGCCAGCCGAGAGCTGTATCACAAGGCGCTCGGCACCGTGAACACACCGGAAAAATTCGATCAGCATCGCCCGGAGATGGCGCTGCGTGTCTGGAAAACGATGAAGGAGACCAACTCCCGCGAGTGCCGGAACTGCCATGATTTCGACACCATGAACCCCGCGAACCAGAAGAAGCGGGCACGCGCACAGCACCTGTTCGCCATGGAGGAGGGACACACCTGCATCGACTGCCACAAGGGCATTGCTCATAAGGGGGTTACGGACCAGTTCGACCCGGAGGTAATCGCCGAACTGGAGCAGGCCTGGCCGGCCTACCAACAATCGGTCCCCCCATCATTCATCGCAGGAATGGAGCTGGCGGAGTCCCGCGAGGCCGCTGCCGAACAGGAGGAGCGGGAGGCGAACGCCGCAGCACGGGAACAGCAGGCTCAGCAGATCCAGGCGGCAATCGCCAAGGCAGTGGCCGGGCACGCGGCCGCCGGTACGGCTGTGGCGGATGGCCCCGCTGCCGGGGGCAGCGCCGCCGATTCAGGATTCGGGCTGGCCTGGGACAGTGTTCCCAGCCAGCAGCTCACTCTGTTCTATCCGGGTCAGACCTCGATGGAGTGGGTACTGAACGGCAGCAAGCACGGCGGCGCCCGCGTCTACACCAAGGCCGGAGACCGCTGTCTCGACTGCCACAAAGGTGAAGAGGAGATGATGGGCCGCAAGATGGTTACCGGAGAAAAGGCCGAAGCCACGCCTATTCCCGACAAGCGTCCGGGCATTCCGCTTGAGGTGCAGGCGGCGCATGACGGTGATCATCTCTATATGCGTTTCACTTGGCCCGAGGCAAATCATGTGCCGGTACCGTTCGCCGAAGGTGGCAAGATGGATCCGGAAAACCCGGTGAAGTTCGCCATGATGTTCGGCGGCGACGAGGCGGATCACGCCAACCAGTCGGGCTGCTGGGGCACCTGTCACCACGACGCCCGTACCATGCCGGACGCACCGGAGGCTGAATCGCTGAAAGGTCATCCCCTCGCCTCCCGGTTGGGATTGACCGGCGGCGTCACCAAGTATCTCGCCGCCACCCGTACCGCCATCCAGGGGCGCTCCTCACCCCTCGGCGGCTGGGACAAGTTGAAGGACGAGGCGGCCATCAAGGCGGAACTTGAGGCGGGGCGTTTCCTCGACCTGGTGCGCTACTCTGCGGGCACCGGCAAGACCGAGGACGGCTTCATCCTTGACCATCGGGTGATGGAGGGTGACAGCAACGGGGTGGAGTTCACCCACGAAAAGACAGGCGGCAACTGGGTGGTCACCCTGCGCCGCAAACTCAACCCGGGCGGCGACGGCAACATCGCCATCGAGAAGGGCAAGCTCTACAACGTCGGTTTCGCCATACACGACGACTTTGCCGATGCGCGCTTCCATCACGTCTCTCTGGGTTTCAAGATGGGGCTCGACAATGATGAGGCGGAGATCAACATTACCGAAAAGTAGTCGGCTCGGCCCGATTTTGATTTAAGTCATGGTGCATGGAGCCGGTTTTGAAAGAATGGAGGTACCTGAATCACAGAAGGGATGATCGGTTATGCGAGGCAGGTTGAGCTGGACACCCTTGCTGCTGGCCCTGGCGGGCAGCGTGGCCGCGGAGGCGGAACCGGTGGAGATCGAAATCCTCGGATTCCGCTACACACCCGCAGAGATCAGTGTTCCCGCCGGGACCACGGTTCGGTGGGTCAACCGGGAGAAGCGGCAGTACCACAACGTCTGGTTTGACACGCTCGATGAAAAGGAACCGGACTATTTCTTTCCCGAGGAGAGCTATGAACGCACCTTCAATGAACCGGGAGAGTATCCGTACCGCTGCGGCCCGCATCCCGAGATGCGTGGGGTGGTGAGGGTGACCCAATGATGGGGACACACCGCATTGGCTCAGCCGTGCTCCTCGCGATGGCGCTGGCTCCGATGCCGATCGCAGCAGAGGTGGACGCGGCACGACAGGCGGAACTGCTGCACCTCTTGCGACACGACTGCGGTTCCTGTCATGGAATGACCCTGGCGGGTGGACTCGGGCCACCCCTGTTGCCCGAGGCACTGGCGGGCAAACCGCCGGAGATGCTCACCGCCACGGTGCTCTACGGCAGACCACAGCACGCCATGCCGCCCTGGCGCGGCATCCTGAATGAAGCTGAAGCGAAGTGGCTGGTTCACCGGATTGTCGAGGGAGTTTCCGATGCGCCACATTGAGATTCCAGCGTTGCTGATCGCCCTCCTCGTCACCGGCTGCGCCGCGCCCCGTGCCACCGGCGATCTGGGGCTGGTAGTGGAACGTGCCGCCGGCCGGGTGCTGCTGGTGGAGACCACCGGCCGCAGCCGTCTTGCCACCATCCCCGGCCTGGGGGATCTCTCTCACGCCTCTATCGTCTACTCGCGCGACGAACGCTACGGATACGTGTTCGGCCGCGACGGCGGTCTGACCAAGGTGGATCTTCTCCGTGGCCGGATCGACCGCCGCGTCGTGCAATCCGGCAACAGCATCGGTGGTGCCATCTCCCAGGATGGCCGGCTTATCGCCGTCTCCAACTACACACCGGGCGGCGTGAAGGTATTCGATGCCGGGACACTGACGCTGGTTGCCGACATTCCGGCCATCAGTGCGAGCGGTGAACGCTCCAAGGTGGTGGGGCTGGCGGATGCGCCCGGCAACCGGTTCGTGTTCAGTCTGTTTGATACCGGTGAGATCTGGGTCGCCGATCTCTCCGTTCCCTCTGAGCCGAAGGTGACGAAGTACACCGACATCGGAAAACAGCCCTACGACGCGCTGATGACCGCGGATGGCCGCTATTACCTGGCCGGACTGTTTGGCGAAGACGGTCTCGCCCTGCTCGATCTCTGGCATCCCGAAGCGGGTGTCCGGCGCATATTGGCGGACTACGGGCGCGGGGAACAGAAGCTCCCGGTTTACAAGATGCCCCACCTGGAAGGGTGGGCCATGGCCGGCCGCTACGCCTTTATTCCCGCCGTGGGGCGCCATGAGGTGCTGGTGGTCGACAGCGAGACGTGGCAGGAGGTGAGCCGTATTCCCGTGCACGGCCAACCCATCTTTGTCATGGGGCGCCCCGATGGCCGGCAGGTGTGGGTCAACTTCGCCTTCCCCGACAACGACACTCTGCAGGTGATCGACGTCACCCGTCTGGCGGTCGTGCAGGAACTGAAACCGGGCAAGGCGGTACTCCACATGGAGTTCACCCCGCGCGGCGAAGCGATCTGGGTCTCCGCCCGAGACGACGACCGTTTGGTGGTGTATGCCACCGACAGCTTCGAAGAACTGGCGACGCTCACCGCCGACAAGCCGAGCGGCATCTTCTTCACCTCCCGGGCACACCGGATCGGACTCTGATATGAACCCGCGACCACAGACCACGCTCTCTGACCTGGAACGTGCGCTGCTCGACCGGTTTCAGCAGCAGCTGCCCCTGTCCCCTACGCCGTTCGCGGACATGGCCAAGCAGCTCGGCACAGACGAGGAGACGGTTATGCAGACGCTCGCGCGTCTCCAGGCGGAAGGAGCAATCAGCCGCGTCGGGCCCGTTTTCCGCCCCCACAGCATCGGCGCCAGCACACTTGCCGCCATAGCGGTTCCCCCCGAGCGGCTGGAAGAGGTTGCGGAGATCGTCAACAGCTTCGACGAAGTGAATCACAACTATGAGCGCGAGCACCAGCTGAACCTCTGGTTCGTGGTCACCGCCGAGGACGGGGTCGCCGTGCAGCGAGTACTGCACGCCATCTCGGAACGCGCGGGCCTGCCGGTGCTCGATCTGCCGATGCTCGCCGACTTTCACATCAATCTGGGGTTCAGCCTGCAATGGAACTGAGAAATGCGCCTACCCACGCCGGCTGCGGCATCCCCACCCTCCTCGACGAGGCCGACCGGCGTCTGGTCGCGGCGATTCAGGAAGGACTGCCGCTGGTCCACAGGCCCTATGCGGTAATTGCCGAGCGGATCGGGCTCTCCGAACCGGAGGTGATCCGCCGTATTGCCCAACTGCAGGCGGTCGGCACCGTCCGGCGCATGGGGGTCATCGTGCGCCACCACGAACTCGGCTACCGCGCCAACGCGATGGTGGTGTGGGATATCCCGGATGCGGAGGTGGACAGTTTCGGTGCCTGCCTGGGGAGCTTCGATTTCGTCACCCTCTGCTATCGCCGGCCGCGCCGCCTTCCGGAGTGGCGCTACAACCTGTTCACCATGATCCACGGACGTGATCGTACGGCGGTACTCTCCCGTGTGGAGGAACTGGTGGAGCGCTGTGGACTGCAGGCGATACCGCACGAAGTGCTGTTCAGCCGACGCCGCTTCAAGCAGCGCGGCGCCCGCTACCGCCGCCAACTGCCGTCACCCGCCGCAGCAATGGTCGCAGGATAGCGCCATGGACGCTCTCGACCGAGCCATCGTCAACGAACTTCAGGGCGGCCTACCCATCTGCGACCGGCCATTCGCCGAGATCGCAGAGCGGCTCGGCACAGACGAGCACTATCTGATTGAGCGGCTGAAGGCGATGCTCGAAGAGCGGCTACTGACCCGTTTCGGCCCCATGTTCGATGCAGAGCGACTCGGCGGGGGGGTCACCCTGGCGGCGATGAGCATACCCGAGTCGGATCTGGATCAGGTCGCCGAAAGGGTGAATGCCCACCCCGAGGTGGCCCACAACTACGTTCGCGACCATCACTGGAACATGTGGTTCGTGGTTGCCACCGAGACACCTGAGCAGATCGGCGAGGTGCTGGACGCCATCGAATCCGAGACCGGATATCCGGTACTCAACCTCCCGAAGGAGGAGGAATTCTTCATCGGCCTGAGACTGGAAGCGTGACGACAACGACCCCTTCCCTCGATGAGATCGACCGCCGTATCGTCCAGGCCACCCAGTCCGGCCTGCCACTCACCCCGCGCCCGTTTCACACCCTGGCCGAACAACTCGATCTGGAACCCGAGGAGGTGATGCGGCGACTGTTTGCGATGCAGGAGCAGCGCGTCATCCGGCGAATAGCCGCCGTTCCGAACCACTACGCGCTGGGTTACCGCGCCAATGGCATGACCGTGTGGGATGTGCCGGACGAACGGATACGTACCCTGGGCCGGCAGGTGGGTCGACTGCCCTTTGTCAGCCACTGTTACCGGCGCCCGCGGCAGCTCCCGGACTGGCCCTTTAACCTCTTTGCCATGGTCCATGGCCACAGCCGTGAAGAAATGGATCGGCAGGTGGAGCAGATTGCAGGGCTCCTGGGGAAAGACAACCGGGGCCATGCAGTGCTGGTGAGCACGCGCATTCTGAAGAAGACCGGACTGCGCCTGAAGGGCAGTAGCTGACCGATGCTGCGTATCAGCCATTTCATTCAAGGGTTAATCGAACCGGCCAGCCAGGCGGTCGCGCGCACGCCGCGCGGACCGGTGGTGATCTGGAACCTGGTGCGTCGCTGCAATCTCACCTGCAAGCACTGCTACTCCACCTCGGCCGACAAGGATTTTTCCGGTGAGCTCTCCACCGGTGAGGTGTTCACCGTTCTCGATGATCTCAAGTCCTTCGGGGTCCCGGCCCTGATCCTCTCCGGTGGCGAGCCCCTGATGCGGCCGGATCTGTTCGACATCACCGCCCGCGCCAAGGCGCTCGGTTTCTACGTAGCCCTGTCGAGTAACGGCACGCTGATTGACGAGGCGACCGCCGATCGTATCGCCGAGGCGGGCTACGACTATGTGGGGGTCAGCCTGGATGGCATCGGGGCCACCCACGACCGTTTCCGCCGGCGTGAGGGGGCCTTCGGTGAAGCATTGGGCGGGTTACGCCTGTGCCGTGATCGGGGGGTCAAGGTAGGACTCCGACTGACGCTCACCCGCGACAACGCCCCCGAACTGCCGGCAGTGCTCCGGCTGATGGGTGACGAGGGGATCGACCGCTTCTACCTCTCGCACCTCAACTACGCCGGACGCGGGAATCGCAACCGCGGCGAGGATGCGCTGCACGCCCTCACCCGTGCTGCCATGGATTTGCTGTTCGAGACCGCGTTGGAAGATGCCCAGCAGGGACGGGCAAGGGAATATGTCAGCGGCAACAACGATGCAGACGGGGTCTACCTGCTGCTCTGGGCACACCGCCAATTCCCCGACCGCGTCGATGCTCTCCGTAAACAGCTTGTCGCATGGGGCGGAAATGCCTCGGGTATGAACGTCGCCAATATCGACAACCGCGGCCATGTACACCCGGATACCATGTGGTGGCACCACGACCTGGGAAGCGTGCGTGAACGCCCCTTCTCCGCCATCTGGAATGACACCACCGATCCCCTGATGGCCGGGCTGAAGCGGCGGCCACGCCCGGTTACCGGTCGCTGTGCCGACTGCGCCCACCTGGACATCTGCAACGGCAATACGCGCGTCCGCGCTTTCCAGCTCGGCGGCGACTGGTGGGCGGAGGACCCCGGCTGCTATCTGACCGACAACGAAATCGCCGAAGCGTGACGCCGCGAAACCGCATTGACCCCGGAGCAGAGAATGAAACGAGTCGGAACACTGCTCACGCTGCTGACGATGAGCCTCGCAAGCTCTATTCATGCGGGCGATGACACGGAGGCGCTCTACCAGCAGCACTGCGCCAGCTGCCACGGTGTTGATCGCCTCGGAGGCATGGGGCCGGCGTTGCTGCCGGAGAATCTGCACCGGCTGCGCCCGGATGCGGCGCGGCGTGTCATCACCGGAGGGCGGACGGCGACTCAGATGGAAGGGTTCGGGGAGCGACTCTCTGCCGAGGCAATCGAGCGGCTTACCAACCACATCTACACGCCACTGAAGGAGATACCGCCATGGGGCATGGAGGAGATCGCCGCCAGTCGGGTGGTCCACACTGACCCGGCTCAGCACTCCCCCACCCCACTGTTCGATGCCGACCCGCAGAACCTGTTCATTGTGGTTGAACTGGGTGACCACCACGCCACCCTGCTCGACGGCGACAGCTTCGAGCCGGTCCACCGCTTTCAGACCCGCATGAACGTACACGGTGGACCGAAATACTCACCCGACGGCCGCTTCGTCTACATCGGCTCCCGCGACGGCTGGATCACAAAATACGACATCTACAATCTCACGCCGGTGGTGGAGGTGCGTGCCGGCATCAACACCCGCAATATCGCCACCTCCAACGACGGCCGCTTCGTCGTGGCGGCCAATTATCTGCCCCACTCCATCACCGTGCTCGACGCGGACCTGCGTCCACTCAAGGTGATCCCTGCGGCGGGACGCGACGGCACCTCGTCACGGGTAAGCGCCATCTACACCGCCCCGCCGCGCGACAGCTTCATCGCCGCGCTGAAGGATGTCAAAGAGGTGTGGGAGATCAGTTACCGCGATCCGCCGCCGCAGGGGTTCGGCAGCTGGACGCACGACTACCGCCCGGAGTCGGGCGACCTGCGGGAGAGCGAACCGTTCCCGCTGCGCCGCATCTCCGTGGATGACTACCTGGACGACTTCTTCTTCGATCTCGGCTACACCACCGTGTTCGGCGCCTCCCGTGACGGCGGCAAGGGGCTGGTGGTGGATCTCGATACCGGGCGCCGTCTGGCGGAGCTGGCGCTGCCCGGCTTTCCCCATCTCGGCTCCGGCATCACCTGGGAGTACCGCGGCCGCCGCGTACTCGCCACGCCCAACATCCGTGAAGGGGCGGTGAGCATCATCGACCTGGAGAGCTACGAAATCATAAAACGCATCGATACCCTCGGTCCCGGCTTCTTCATGCGCAGTCACGACAACACCCGCTACGCCTGGGTGGATGTCTTTTTCGGTCCCCATCGCGAGGCAGTTCACGTCATCGACAAGGAGAGCCTGGAGATCGTCGAGACACTGCGCCCCGCACCCGGGAAAACCGCCGCCCACGTGGAGTTCACCCGCGACGGCAGCCACGCATTGGTCAGCATCTGGGACGATGACGGCGCCGTGGTGATCTACGATGCGAAATCACTGAAAGAGATCAAGCGCCTGCCGATGCGAAAGCCCTCAGGCAAGTACAACGTCCACAACAAAACCCACTACCGCTCCGGCACCAGCCACTGAGCTGAAAAGCGTCTCCACCAAATCACTATCATTACCTTGGCCCGACGCCCTCGTCGGTGAACAATTGGCGCTGCCGTCGGTCACACTCTCCACCGGGTGGGCCCGCCTTGAACGTACGGAAGGAACAGGGTATGGCGGCACCACGGCTGTTGCGCTGACTAACTCCACGACTGAAATTGGCAATGAATATCCAACTCGATCCCATCGAAATCCGCGTGCTCGGCTCACTGGTGGAAAAGGAGCTCACGACCCCCGACCTCTACCCGCTCTCCCTGGCCGCCCTGACAACTGCCTGCAACCAGAAGTCGAGCCGCGATCCGGTGATGTCCCTCGATGAGGCGAAAGTACTGGACGTGGTGAGCGCCCTGATAAGAAAGCACCTGGTACGCGAGCGGAGCAGCGCCGGGAGCCGTGTGGCCAGGTATGCCCACCGCCTGTCCAACTCGCTGGACGCCGCCAAAGACCTTACCCGGCCCCAGCTTGCCGTCATGGGCGTGCTGATGCTGCGGGGACCGCAGACGGTGGCTGAGCTGCGTACCCGCACCACACGGATGCATGACTTCGACACTCTGGCCGCCGTGGAGGAAACCCTTCTGGAACTGGCAACCCGCGGGTCGGAAGCCTACGTGGCCGAGCTGCCACGCCAGACCGGCCAACGGGAGCAGCGCTTCATGCAGCTGCTGGGGGGTGAACTGCCACCGACGCCCACGGCGGCCACGGGCATGACGGCCGGAGATGATGATCGGCTGGCAATGCTGGAGGCGGAGGTGGCCGCCTTGCGGGAGGAGGTTGCGGCATTGCGCGAACAGGTGAATACATTCAGCTGACGGGGCGCGGGAGGCTCGCGCCTCCCGCGCACGCGGTTCACTGATAGTAGAGGTAGTCGTAGGGCCTGTAGATCAACTGTGGAAGCAGTTTGGTGCTGTAAGGCAGGCCGGCCGCGTTCTTCCAGCCATCCAGATCGCCGGCATCGCCCACGATTCCGTTGTTGTTCAAGTCCAGCTCATCGCCGTTCACATCGGTCTTGGGGCGGCCTTCGAACCCCTCCCAGATATTGCGCACATGTGTGTAACCCGCCTCCGCGAGCAGGTTGCTTGCGGCGACGCTACGTGCACCGGTGCGGCAAAGCACCAGAATGGGTGTGTCTACATCCGATACAAGCGCCTTGACCGCATCGACCAGCAACGTGGCCTTGCCCTCCTCTGCAAGTGTGGCATCCACGGTGGGGTGAATCCGTGGGTAGGGCACGCTCACTGCGCCCTCGGGATGGCCCGCCACGTATTCGGGGATGCTGCGCACATCCAGCAGTACCGCGCGTGGCAAGCCGTTTCGGTTGAGAATGCCGTTGTCCTCCTGCGTGAGCCGGTAGGCTTCAGCCACGGTGACTTCCGAGTGATAGAGGCGCTCGCGGGCGTACCGGTTACCCTCAGCCAGGGCGGATACGGACAGCAGACTCAGTGATACACACACGCCAAGCAGTGAAAATGACTTCCTTTCCATGGTGTTTCTCCTTGAGACCGAGTTGTCTCTGCCGGGGACGCTTCGACCTTATGGTCAGCCTTCCAAAGATAGGCAATAAATGGCGCGCTATCAGCCGGAAAACCGGACCCGAAAACTGGGCTACTTACCGGAGACTCACACAGGGAAGTGAAGTGCCGGACCATCGCATCCGGACGGCGCCGGTACGCGGACGCGGCGGCAGAACGCTCCCCAGCGGATGGTGAGCGCCCTCGCACGGAAAGGGCAGCTTCAGCGGGAGGCGTACTTCTCCTGCGCCATTCGATCGATCTGCTCCATCACCTCGATGCTGGCGTCCTCCGCCACCCGGACGTGACTGATGATCTCATCGTGCAGACTGGTGTCCTGCTCCCAGTGGGAACCGGCCACCTCAAGGGCTCGGTGTATGGCGTCGTGAACAGTCTGATGCGGGATCTCAAGTGCGCGGTAGGCGGTGGTATGGGAGAACTCCTCCTTACCGCGCCCCTCGTAGTACCACTTGCCGAGCCGGCACTGGGTGTGAACGGAAGATGCCGCCTTCGCCTCTTCGGATTCGGGACCCTCGGTCATGCCCATGTAGCCGTTCTGCTTGAAGACGATATGGTCCACCTTCACCAGTGAATTGAAGGAGATGTCCTTGGCGAAGGCGAGGCGTTGCAGGGTGTTCTCGCCCGAAGCGGCGATCTCGCCGAAGCTGCGCTCGAACTGCTGCACGGTGGTGGTGACGCTGCCGGCCAGTTCGCGGGCGGTGGCCGACTCCTCGACCATCTGCCTGACGCGGCTGCTGAAGCGGCCAATGGTACTGGTGATTTCGGCGGTAGCACCCTTGGTGCGCTCAGACAATGCCTTGACCTCCTCAGCCACCACGGCAAAGCCGCGCCCCTGCTCCCCGGCGCGGGCCGCCTCTATGGAGGCATTCAGGGCCAGCAGACTGGTCTGGTCGGCAATGTCGGAGATGATCTTGAGCGCCTGCGCCACCTCTTCACTCTCGCCGCTAAGTGCTCCCACCACCTGGGACACATGCTCCACCTTGGCGAGAATGGCATCCATCGAGGTACGGATGGTGGCAACCGTCTCCAGATTGCTGTTGGCCCCACTGACGTTCTGAAGCGTGCTCTGTTCCACCGAATCCATCTCTTCGCTGATGCGCGCGAGGTCCGCCTGAATGGTCTTGAGGTTGCGCAGCAGATTGGTGGTATTCAGTGAATGGAGCTGGGAGAGCAGCTTGTTGCGGGAGATATAGCGGACATTCTCCGCCATCGCATCGATTGCCGCGTTGATCGAAGTGAGTGAGGCGGCGAACTGACCGGGTAGGCCGACAGCGATGGCCCGGCGGTGAAACTCCCCGTTGGCGACACGCGAAAAACAGGTGTTGACCTCCTTGAAAAAGGTCTCCATCTGATCGAGGAACTCGTTCAATTCCCAGGCAACCTTCCCAAGCTCCCCCATGCCGTACGTATCGGTGACGCGATTGAACAGCTCACCTCGGTTGGAGGCCACAAGCGCCTGCTGCAAATCCTGCAGAACCTTGAGCGGCCGACGGAAGCTGGATACGGCGTAACCCGCAAAACACAAGGCGAGGAGCGGAAAGACTGCAAGCTCCCATTGCGGCCCGTAGTGGAAAAACGAGAGCCCCGCCATGGCAAGCGTCAGGACGACAAAGCCGATGCAGACCAAGACGAATTTGGTACGCAGGAAAGGAATGTGCCGGCTGACGCCGTGCGTGAACGTTTTCTTGATCATGCGTCGGTTTCCTTTTCTGTTCTTGTTATCCCTGGAGTTCCAAAACCAGGTTCTCGTAGTCCACTCCCCTGTCGGCAAGCAGCTGCTGCAGCCACTTGAGCGACTGGTCGGGGGCGCTGCTGGCCGGATGGCGCTGCTCCACCTCCAACATCTCACGATAGAGCGGGATGACCTGCTCCAGCGCCTTGGGATTCGGCTTGCGTCTAACCGAGTAGTAACCCTTCGGATTGCCCGCGGCATCCACATCGATCGTGACGTTCGCGAACACCCAGTAGTAGCCACCATCAGCGGTCATGTTCTTTACAAAACCGAAAAACTCGTGCCCGCTTTTCAGCGTATCCCACAAAAAGCGGAAAACACCGCGCGGCATGTCCGGGTGGCGCACCAGATTGTGTTGGATGCCGAAGAGCTGAAACTCGTTGTAGCCGGAGATCGCCATAAACGTGCGGTTGGCATAGGTAATCCGGCCGGTGAGATCTGTCTTGCTGACAATGAAGTCGTCGACGTCGAGCAGCACTTCGGCATCGCGAGGAGTTATATTTTTTGGTTTCATGCCTTCCCTTTCCCCCCTTGGCAGAAGGTGATTCTAACACCACCCGGAGTTCAACCAACTGTGCAACGCGCTCGCGACTCTGGTCGCGGACAAGTGGATCGATGCGTATGAAACTCGGGCCGCTTCTGTGTCTCACGGGAGTGCGCTTTGGCAACGTGCGGTTCTTCGGATCGGGCTCCCCGCCGCTCAGCTCCCAGACCTTCCAACCCAGTATTCCTATCAAGATTTTCTTGATGTAAGTCAAGGCAGCGACGGTCTGGCGTGCGGTTTCATACGGGTAAGCCTCACACCCGATTCACCAGGCAATGTCTGACTCGAATGCTGACACAGAGCCCCGCCCTTGCTGTTGCCACCGAGCGCCAGGACAGTCCGCCCGGGGACCTCGCGATCTGGATCTTCATTTTCGCGGAGCTGGTCGCCTTCGGCGTCTTCTTCCTCGCCTACGCCTTCACTCGTGCAAATCATGTGGAGCTGTTCAACCACTACCAGCTCCACCTGGATCGCACGGCAGGTCTCATCAACACCTTGACCTTGATCATCAGCTCCTGGCTGGTAGTACGGGCCGTCGCTGCCATTCGTGTCGGCGACTCAAAAGGCTGTGTCCGCTGGTTGTGGGGTGCGATCGCACTGGGTGGCCTGTTCGTGGTGGTGAAACTGAGCGAGTACGCGGTGCATATCGGCGACGGAATCACACTCAGCACCAACACCTTCTACATGTTCTACCTGTCACTCACCTTCTTTCATTTCATGCACGTACTGATGGGCATGGTGATCCTGGCCGCGGTGGCGCTGAAGGCGGCGCGCGGCGGTTACAGCGTGGAAGAGCATACGGGCGTCGAGACCGGCGCCTCCTACTGGCATATGGTGGATCTGGTGTGGCTGATCCTGTTTCCGCTGATCTACGTAATGCGGTAGAGAGGGGATGACGCCATGACCTTTGCGGTATCCGATCGAATCCTGCTGGTGTTGATTGCGCTGACGCTGGTCACCTTCTCCGCCCCCGCATTCGGGCTGAGTGAAACAATGCTGGTACTGGGCGTGCTGCTGCTTGCAGTCATCAAGGCGCAGCTCGTGGTGGATTACTTCATGGACCTGAAGCGGGTCCGCGGGTTCTGGCGTCCGCTGCTGACCGGCTACCTGCTGCTGGTCGGCGGCCTGATCGCCTGGGCCTTTATTCCGGGAGGCGGTGGATGACGGCACAAGCGCAAAGAATCAGCGAGAACGAACTTCCCTTTTATGCGCCCCAAGGCAATGAGGTGGCGCTGTTCGAGCACGCGTGGCGCAATCGGCTGCCGGTGCTGATCAAGGGACCGACCGGCTGCGGTAAGACCCGTTTCATCGCCCACATGGCAGCACGGCTCAGCCGTCCGCTCTACACGGTCGCCTGCCACGACGATCTTACCGCCGCCGATCTGGTCGGCCGGCACCTGATTGGCGACGGTCGCACCTATTGGAACGATGGCCCGCTCACCCGCGCGGTGCGCGAGGGAGCGATCTGTTACCTGGACGAGGTGGTGGAGGCACGCAAGGACACCACGGTGGTGCTGCATCCGCTCTCCGATGATCGACGCATTCTTCCGATCGAGCGTACCGGCGAGACGCTGGAGGCGCCGCCGGAATTCATGCTGGTGGTCTCCTACAATCCTGGTTATCAGAACCTGTTGAAGGGAATGAAACCCTCGACCCGGCAGCGATTCGTCGCCATCCGCTTCGGCTATCCGCCCGCGGACCTGGAGCGGGAGATCATCGAACGCGAAACGGGTATCCAGCCGCACGTGGCGCAAATGCTGGTCTCGTTGGCCGGCGCCGTACGATCACTGAAGGACCACGATCTGGAAGAGGCCGCCTCCACCCGCCTGCTGGTCTATGCCGCCACGCTGATGCGCGGTGGCTGTGACCCGGTCGAAGCGTGCCGGTCAGCACTGGCCGAACCACTCACCGACGACATCGAAACCGTGGATGCACTGATGGAGGTCATCCTTGCCGCTTTCGGCCGCTGAGGAATTGGTGACAGAGAGGGACCGGCGCGCAGCGGTGCTGGCGGAATCGCTCTACCTTGCCAACCTGCTGCTGATCCCGGTCGTGCCTTTTGTCGCCCTGGTACTCCTCTATATCCGTCATGCAAACGAGGGCGATACCCTCGCGGCCAACCACACGCGTCAGGCGCTGGCAGGCAGCCTGTGGGCCGGTATCCTTCTGGTCATAGTCGGCGGGGCATCAATCGGCATCGGCGGGCCGCACAATCCCAATACCTGGATGGTGGTGCTCACCTACCTGGTCACCTGCCACGCTGCACTGGTACTCGCCGGCATGATCGGGCTCGCGCGGGCGATGGCGGGACGCACCTACCGCTATCCCATCATCGGGCCGACACTGTGACGCCGCCGGACCGGCTCCACAAACTCCCGAGTACGCAGCTACAACGGCAGCGGCTCGCGATGCGCATCGGCTTCTTTGCGCTGTTCGTGCTTGCCCCGCCGCTCGACCTGTTCCGGTTTGACCTGACCCTCGGCCACTTCATCCTGTTCGGCCAGCCCTGGACCCTCGGACTCGATCCGTTCATCCGCGGCGAAACGGGGATCGGCCACGCCGCCTGGAACCTCTTCTGGCGCGGCTTCGTGCCGCTGTTCGGCGGCGGCGCCCTGTTCCTCTGGATCGCCTGGCGCTGGGGACGGCTCTACTGCGGCTGGCTCTGCCCGCACTTCTCTGTGGTGGAGCTGATCAACGCCATGGTACGCCGCGCCAGCGGCAGTCTCACCGTCTGGGAGCGGCGGACCCCCTTGCCGGAGTCGCTTCCGGATGGAAGGCGTATCGTCCCACGTGCGGTGTGGTGGCTGCCGACTCTAATCGGTGTGCTGTTCTTCGCCTTCCTCTGGACCATCAGTCTGCTCACCTACCTGCTCCCGCCCGTGGAGGTGTGGGGCAACCTGCTGGCTGGCGAATCGACGCGGAATCAGACCGTCTTTCTGGTGGCCGGCACCACGGTTTTCACCATTGAATTTCTGCTCGCCCGGCACCTGTTCTGCCGTTTCGGCTGTGCCGTCGGGCTATTTCAGAGTCTGGCCTGGATGGGCAACAAACGGGGCATGGTGATCGGTTTCGAAGGGGCCCGCGCCGCTGCCTGCATGAACTGCGACGCCGCCTGCGACAACGCCTGTCCGATGCGCCTGAAGCCGCGCACCATCAAGCGCCGGATGTTCACCTGTACCCAGTGCGCCCGCTGTATCGAAGCCTGCGACCAGGTGCGGGCCGATGACCCACGGGGCTCGCTCCTGCAGTGGGTGGATGGCGACTGCGCGCTGCCGGTCTCCGATCGCGAATCGGGCCGCAACCGCCGCTTCGGGGAAGGCTGTTTTCGCGGTCGTCACGAGTTGCGCGGATGCGAGGAAGAGTGCGCTCAGACCCACGAGCTAAGCGACGGGAACACGATCGCCCTGGCAGGTTACGGCGCTGCACCAAACCCACCCTGCAAGGGAACCTCCTGAGGTGTAGGCAATGGAAGAGCATGTCGGAGCACTCTGGCACCGTCTGATCACCCGGGCCGCACGCACCGGATACCCGCACGCCGCCGTCCCGTTAGCGTCGGTTGCCCGTACCGTTGGCGTGATGTTCCGCGCCCTGGGGGGTGACGGCGGCCTGCGCGTGGAGGTGACCCAGGGCACCGATTACCAGGCCCGGCGTGGATGGTTGCAGCGGGTCGCCGGCACCGGAACACAGGTTGAACTGGCCTGGCGTGACGAACAGGCGCTGCGGCTTCCGGCAGTGATCGATCACTTCGCCAGCGAGTCGCTCAATCGTGATCTCTACCTTTGGCTCGCCGCCCTCGCCGCCGGCGAAACAGGACCCCGGCGTCCGTGGATTCAGGAGAACCAGCATTTGACCCGGCTGGCCATGGAGCAATTTCCGGGGCTCACGGCACGCTACCGACGTCTGGTCGCGGCGGAGTTGAACGAACGTCCCCTGCCCGAGTCGCTGCCGCCGGATGAAGCGGCCCAGGAGGCGGCGATTCGCACCGCCCTGGAGGAGCCGGGGAGCATCCGTCACCTGCCCCCTGCCAGCCGGCCGCCCCACCCGGTCTGCCTCTGGCTGCACCCTTCGCCGCCACACTTCGGACTGGAGCGGGGAACCCGCGGCGCCGATGACGACCCCGAGTCGAACGAGGGGCGCAGCCATGACGGGCGCGACGGGCGGCGCCGCAACGCCGAGCGCACCGAAAGCCCGGAACGCAAGGGCGGGCTGATGGGCATACGCTGGGACGTGATCCTGGGGTGGGGCGAGTTCGCCCGTGTCGACCGGGAAACCGACGATGAGGACGACCCGGAGCAGGCCAGTCGGCTGGCTGACGATCTGGATGTCCTCAGCGTGGCCCGCGACCGGCGCGCCACCGCCAGCCGGGTTCGGTTCGATCTCGATCTCCCCTCCGCCGCGGATGATGACGTGCCGCTGAGTGACGGTATTCTGCTCCCGGAGTGGGACTTCCGCAAAGGGGTGCTCAGGCCGGAGCACTGCCGGTTGCAACCGCTGATTGCGGCCACCGCAGAGCCGTGCGACCTTCCGGATCGGCTACGGCGCACCGCCGGGCGGCTGCGCAGCCAGTTCCAGGCACTGGCACCGTCACGGGTCTGGCACCGGGCGCAGCCGGAGGGCAGCGAGATTGACCTGGATGCCTGCGAACGTTTCATCACCCAGCGGGCGACCGGACGGGCCGACGCTGACGGCAATCTCTACCGGGACATGCGCGTTGGCGGACGTGATCTCGCCTGTCTGCTGCTCGCCGACCTCTCACTCTCGACAGACGCCTGGGTCAACAACGATGCGCGGGTGATCGATGTCATTCGCGACAGTCTGTTCCTGTTTGCCGAGGCCCTTTCGGCCACCGGTGATCGCTTCGGGCTGTTCGGCTTCTCCTCCCGTCGCCGCGATCACGTCCGCTTCCACCACATCAAGGAATTCTCAGAACGCCACAGCGGCACCGTGCGGGGGCGTATCGCGGTATTGAAGCCGGGCTACTACACGCGCATGGGCGCGGCAATCCGGCGATCCACCGCGCTGCTTGCCGAACAGGCCGCCAGCCGCCGCCTGCTGCTGATCCTGACCGACGGCAAACCCAACGATTTGGACCAGTACGAGGGACGGTACGGCATCGAAGACACGCGTGCCGCCGTCGCCGAGGCGCGGCGCGCCGGCCTACGCCCCTTCTGCGTCACCATCGACGACCGGGCGGGCGACTACCTGCCGCACCTGTTCGGCAGCGACGGATTTGTTGTCATCCGCCGCCCTTCGGAACTGCCGCGGCGCCTGCCGCTGCTCTATGCCCAACTAACCGCGTGAATCAGAAATAGAGAGCATCTGTGAGGGGGGGCCGTCGGCATCTGCCGGCGGGTGAATGTATCGGAAAAAAGAGCGAGCAACCGCCATGAAGACAAATAGCATACCGGCAAAGTTGAAGAAGATTAGCCTCGGTGCCACAGAGGTGGCCTGCGGCAACTGCGGCCTCCTCGGCCTGTGCGAGGTCGCCGGTCTGGGTAGTGACGAAGCGCTGCTGGACCGTATCGTCAGCCGGCGTGAACGGATCGGCAAAGGGCAGCGACTGTTCTCTCCGGGTGAGCGGTTTCAGCACATCTTTGCGGTGAAATCCGGCTCCTTTCGCAGCTATGCCGCACGGGACGACGGTACGGAACAGGTGGTCGGGTTCCACTTCCCCGGCGAGTTGATCGGGCTGGAGGCGATCGATTCCGGCCGTTACACCTACGCCGCCGAAGCACTGGAAGGGAGCAGCGTCTGCCGCATGAGCCTGGCCGATTTGAACCTCCTTGGCGAAAAGCGTCCCACCTTCCAGGAGGAGCTGATCCGCAGCATGAGCCGACGGATCCTCCACGACCAGTGGATGTCGATGCTGATGGGCACCCACAGCGCCGAGCAGCGTCTGGCTGCCTTTCTGGTCAGCGTCGCCACCCGCCTCGATGAACACGGGCTGCCTTCCAAAGAGTTCCGCCTGCCGATGTCCCGCAACGAGATCGCCAACTATCTCGGCCTGGCGGTAGAGACGGTCAGCCGCACCTTCAAGCAGTTCGAGGCACGCGGACTGCTGGTGGTGAGCGGGCGCTTCACACGGCTGTTCAAGCTGGATGTGCTGAGCGAACTGGCCAGCGTCCGGCCGTTATGGCAGTTGCAGGTCGCCGTGCGATAGCGTTCCGCCGGACCCGGGCGGCGAGCGTCAGTTCGCCAGGTCCTGCAATCCGTCGAGGTCGTGGACGGTGATCATCAGTCCTTTGACGCTGATCAGTCCTTTGCTGCTCAAGCTGCTCAGGATGCGCGACAAGGTCTCGGGCTGAATGGAGAGATGTGAAGCGATAATGTGCTTTGCCGCGGGGAGACAGATCTGATCCGAATCGGGTTCCTCCCGAAAGCGGTAGAGCAGATAGTTCACCAGTCGCAGGGTCGCATTTTGTAACGTGAGCGCGTCGATTTCGAGGATGCGTTCATGCAGGCGTACGCTCATGTCGCTCATCAGGCGGAAACAGGTGTCTACCGACTCGCGCAGGATGCCGAGAAACACCCGGCCCTCGATTGTCACCACCTCCGAAGCCGAAAGTGCTTCGGCGCTGACCGGATAGTCCTGTCGCGACATGAACATGACCGCCTCGGCAAAGGTCTGACCGGGCCGAACGATCTCGATCACCTTCTCATTCCCGCTCGGCGAAAGCCGGTAGAGCTTGATCTGCCCGGCATGGACGTAGAAAAAACGCTCGGCCTGCTGCCCCTGTCGAAAAAGGTGCTCACCCTGATCGATGCGGGTAACACTCAGCCCACACCGCAACATCCCGAACTGCTCCTCGGAGAGACCCCGGAAACAGGGGTGATGGGCCAGTGCGTTTTCAAGGTCGAGATCCACGTGGTTCGGCTCTCTCGTACGGGGTGAAGCGGTAATCTGACATAACCTGCAAAAGAATAATAGGCGGCTAAATCAGTTTATTAGCGTCTCTGAATAGGTAAATATACGAATCTTGCTATTTGGCAATTGTCTACAACAGGCCGTTACAGCAAAATAGGGCATCCGTCCAACAAGAGACGGCCAAGACGGGGGGAAGTGGATGCGGCTCAACTTGAAAACGACGCTATTCACGGCGGCGCTGGCTGCCGTGATGGTGGTGGTGTTGATCATCGTCAGCCTGATCTCCTTCCGGTACTTCTCCCTCCAGTCGGCCCAGGAGCATGCGCGCACCGCGGCGGAGATCGTCCGCGTGAACCTGACCGAAGCGATGGTCAACGGCACCATCTCCCAGCGTGCCCAGTTTTTCGATCGCCTCCGGCATGTGGACGGCCTGCTCAGTGCCCGGGTGCTGCGTGGCCCGCAGGTGGTGAACCAGTTCGGTGCGGGCCTGGAGGAAGAGCAGCTTCAGGACCGCATCGAGGCAGAGGTGCTGGAGACCGGCCTCCCCTACTTCGCGTTGGAGAATGAAGGAAGCGCCCCGGTATTCCGCGCAACCATCCCCTTCACCGCCGATCGGACCGGCAACCCCGATTGCCTGCAATGCCACCAGGTGCCCGACGGCACGGTGCTCGGTGCCGTGTCGCTCTCCATCTCCATGGCGCATCTGAAGCAGAGCGCACTGATCACCATCGCAGCGATGGTGCTGACCGTCGGCATCTTTGCCGCCTTTACGGTACTCGTCGTGCGCCACATGACCCGCCCACTGGTGACCACAGCTGCCGACGTACAGGGCGCGGTCGCCGATGCCATCGAGGGCAACTTCACCCACAAGATCCAGCGGCGCACCAACGACGAGGTGGGGCAAATCGCCGACGACCTCAACAAGCTGACCGACTACCTGCACGCCGGCCTCAGCCAGATCAGCAGTAACGTTGCGCAGCTGATCCGTTACAAGGCGCCGCAGAATGGCCACAACCTGCTGAACAACACCATCGGCATGGTGGAGGCGCTGATTGAGGCGTCCCAGTTCAAACAGGCCATCGAGGAGGACGAGACCAAGCGCGAGGTATACTGCCGCATCGGGCGCGTCCTCGGCGACGGGTTCTATATTGACCACTTCTCCATCTACGAGGTGGCCTCGAGCAAGAACCGCATGATGCCGGTGCTGGTGGATGGACAGCCGGATGGCGGTTGCCGCTGGTGCAACCCCCAGATTCTGGTGCGTTCCGAGGCGTGCCGCGCCAGGCGCACCGGCCACATCATCGACTCCATCGACCATCCGGATATCTGTGTCGCCTTCAACCCGGGTGACGAGCATCCGCCCGGGGCGCAGGGCCATATCTGCATTCCCATCATCCAGTCCGGCTCGGTCGGCAGCGTGGTGCAGATCATCTGCAATACGAGTGAGGGGAAGCACTTCCAGGAGTTGGTGCCGTTCATCCAGGTCTACCTGCGCGAAGCGGCGCCGGTGATCGAGGCCAAGCGGCTGATGGACACGCTACGCGAAACCAACCTGCGGGACCCGATGACCGGCCTGCACAACCGCCGGTTCCTGGAGGAGTACATGGAGACGCTGGTCGCCACCACCAACCGGCGGCAGGCGCAACTCTCCGTTCTCATGCTGGACCTGGACTACTTCAAGAAGGTCAACGACACCTACGGCCACGATGCGGGCGATGCGGTGCTCAAATCCCTCGCCAAGGTGTTGCGCCGGGTAGTGCGCAGCTCCGACCTGGTGATCCGCTACGGCGGCGAGGAGTTCATGGTCATCCTGCAGGAGACTGCCGATAACAACGGCGACACCGTGGCCGAGAAGATTCGCGAGGCGGTGGAGAACGAAAAGGTGCGCCTGGCCGGCACCACCCTGCAGAAGACCATCTCCATTGGCATCGCTGACTTCCCGCGTGACGCCGACACCCTGTGGCAGGCAATCAAATACGCCGACGTGGCGCTCTACAAGGCCAAGGAACAGGGGCGCAACCGCGTGATCCACTTCAAGCCGGAGATGTGGACGGAGAATGGGGATTATTGAGGGCACCTCTAATAATCCAACACGGTTTCGCTCGCGGCCGTATTGTTCGCTGGCAAGGCGCGGCGAGCGTGATGTGGTCATTCCACATGAGCGAGCTGCAACGCAGTCCAGCGGGCAATACGGCCACGAGCCCGGAGGGTTGGGCCCAAAATCGCCGATTACGGCGTTGCGCTGCTTGACAAGGACCGGGCCATTGCCTGCGCAGCGCGCCTTGTACTCGGCGATTTTGGGCCCAACGAAACCGCGTTGGATTATTAGAGGTGCCCTTGAACAGGAGCCGGGGCCAGGATGGTTGAACGAACGCCCTCTCCCACCACTATCCGCGCCGGCTCACTCTGAAACTGCACCCGCTCCACCATCGACGGCGTCATGTAAACCGTGCCGGCATCGTCGACCAGCATGACGTGGCGGATTTCCATCCGCCGCGCGATCCGCTCCCACTCCTTTGGCCCGGCAACCACCAGCGCGGTGGCCGCCGCGTCCGCCTCGGCGCCGTTGTCGTGAATCACCGTCACCGAGGTGACCCCCTGTACCGGCCAGCCGGTGCGCGGGTCGAGAATGTGCTGATAGTGCACCCCCTCGTGCTCGCGGAAACGCACGTAGTTGCCGGAGGTGAAGATGCTCTCATCGCCACTCACCTCGATGGCGGCCAATATCCCCTGCCCCTGCGGATGACGCACCCCCACTCGCCACGGCCGATCACCGTGGCTGCCGATGGCACGCAGATCACCGCCCGCGTTGACGATGGCATCTTCGAACCCTGCCGCCCGCAGCCGCTCGATAGCCCGATCCACGGCATACCCTTTGGCGAAGCCGCCGAAATCGAGTCGAACCACCGGGTTGGATGACCGCAGGGTCCCGTTCTCCAGGGCGACATCGTCCATGCCCGGATCGGCCGCAACCAGGGCGGCGACCGCCTCCCGCGCCGGCGGCGGACCGCTCGGCGGTTCGCTGCTCTGAAAACCCCAGAGGTTGAGCAGCGCGCCGATGGCCGGATTGAACAGCCCGTCGCTTTTTTCGTACAGCTCGCGTGACTGCTCGATGATCGGAACCAGCGAAGGCAACACCTCAGCCGGCTCGCCGCGGGCGATGGCGTCATTCAACTCCACCAGGGGGCCCGGCTCCCAGGCGTGCCACTCCCGGTGCATCTGCTGGAATTCGGCTGCAATCTCGTCCACGACGGCACGCGCCCGCTGCGGATCCGTGCCGAACACGGTAATGTCCACCAGGGTGCCAAACACGTAGATCTGCTGCTCATACTGCGCCTGTCGATCACAAGCGGCGATCAGCAGTGAAACCAGCAGCAGTGCAACCAACCGCAATCGCATCGTCCTAGCCTTTTCCTCGCGTCCCGGTCTTGTTGGGGCGTGCGTGCTTCTCGATAAAGCCGATGACCATGCCGGCGATGTCCTTGCCGCTCGCCTCCTCGATCCCCTCCAGCCCCGGTGATGAGTTCACCTCCATGATCAACGGGCCGTGGTTGGAACGGAGGATATCCACGCCCGCCACATTCAGACCGACAATCCGGGCGGCGCGCACCGCGGCGGAGCGCTCCTCCGGGGTGATCTTCACCGATTCGGCGTGGCCGCCCCGGTGGAGATTGGAGCGGAAATCCCCGTCCCTCGCCTGGCGGCGCATGGAGGCGACCACCTTGTCGCCGATAACGAAGCAGCGGATGTCGGAACCGCCCGCCTCGGCGATGAACTCCTGCACCATGATGTTGGCGCGCAGCCCCATAAAGGCCTCGATCACGCTTTCCGCTGCCTTGCGGGTCTCGGCAAGCACCACCCCGATTCCCTGGGTCCCCTCCAGCAGCTTGATCACCAGCGGCGCGCCGCCGACCATGTTGATGACATCGGCGATGTCGTCCGGGGAGTGGGCGAATCCGGTCACCGGCAGTCCGATCCCCTTGCGTGAGAGCAGCTGCAATGACCGCAGTTTGTCGCGGGCGCGGGTGATGGCGACCGACTCGTTGAGCGGAAACACCCCCATCATCTCGAACTGACGCAGCACCGCCGTGCCGTAAAAGGTGATCGACGCGCCGATGCGCGGGATCACCGCGTCGAAACCGCCCAGTTCCTCGCCCTTGTAGTGGATACCCGGCCGTAGCGAGGTGATGTTCATATAGCATCGCAGCGGGTCCACCACCCGCACCTGATGGCCGCGCGCCTTGGCGGCCTCCACCAGTCGGGCGGTGGAATGGATGCTCGGCCTGCGCGAGAGAATGGCGATTTTCATGGAAGGTTCCGATCAGGGGGTGTGGCCGGCATGGGGGCCGGCCAGATAGGAGGCGTCCGGGTCCACGGTGTAACGCCCGCGCAGGGCGGTACGGCCGAGCAGCATGCGGAAACCCATGGAATCCCGGTTGGTCAGGGTAATTTCAATCGGCCAGCATGCGCCGCCGATACACACCGGTGTCAGGATCACGGGGCGCTGCTCCCGATGCCCGCCCGAATCGCTCACAGTACGGATATCCAACAACTCTGCCGAGCAGATCAATGCCTCGTCGGTGCGCCGCTGCACGGGGTGAATGCCGAAGCGGACCTGTTCCAGGCCGCCCTCCCGGTGGTACTCCACCCAGAAGGCGTGCAGGGCGGAGGTGCGCGCCCCGGTATCCACCTTGGCCTTGATGGACTCGATACCGAGCCCGGGCAGGGAGACCCACTCCCGCCAACCCAGCATGCCGATTTTGTCGCTCACGTATCCCGCTCCTGTCAGGGCGCAAGACTACTGTAAGCGAAGCGGGCTGGTAAACGTGCCGGTTGCATCAGGGATTGGCCACCGGTTCCGGCTCCAGTTCCAACTCCGGCTCGGCCTCGGCACGGGGGTCCAGCTCCAGCGCCGCCTCGGAGGTACGTACCACCGCCACGTAGGCGGCCTGCTCCTCGACCGGCAGCGCGACGGGACGCCGGTAAAGCCGGTAAAGACCGAAACAGCCGAGCGAAGCCAGCGCCGCGGCAAAATAGGCCAGCAAGGTTCCGGCACCGAAATGGGCCATGAACAGACCCACCGCTGCCGGTCCGATTGTGGCCGCCACGCCGTGAACCAGCAGCAGGCTGCGGGTCGCCTCCAGCACCTGTCCCGATTCCAGATAATCGTTCACGTGAGCGACACTCAGCCCGTAAATGGTGAAGGCAAGCCCGCCGTAGGTAAACGCAACAACCATCAGGCCGGGTAGCGATGACTCCATCACCAGCAGGGCCGCCAGCGCAACCGCCGCCCCGGCGAAGGCGACACCAATGAGAACGCGCCGCCGATCGTGATTGTCGGAGAGCCGTCCGATGGGCCACTGGAGCGCTGCGCCGCCCAGAATCACCGCCGCCATGAAGCCGGCCACTCCCACCTCAGACAACCCCAGGCGATGGGCGAACAGGGGCCCCATCCCCCAGAACGCACCGGTCACCAATCCGGCCGTCAGCGCACCGCCGATGCCGAGCGGAGAGGTCGAGAACAGATCACCAAGGGACATGCGTGTGGTATCTGCCGGGGGCGGCTGACTGACGCGGGTCAGCGCGATCGGCACCAGCGCCAGCGACAGGCAGATGGAGACCAGCCCGAAAGGGACAAAGCCGGTGACATCCCCAACCAGGATCAGGAACTGGCCGCCCCCAAGGGCGATCAAGGTCACCGCAGAATAGATGGCGAAGATCTGCCCGCGCCAGCGGTTCGGCGAGAGTACGTTCAACCAGCTCTCAACCACCATATAGAGACCAACGATGCAGATGCCGGTGACCACCCGGAACAGAGCCCACGCCGCCGGGTGGACGATGAGTGCGTGCAGGATCCCGGTGACGGAGGCGATGGCCGCCATCGCCGCGAAGGCGCGGATGTGGCCGACGCGGCGAATGATGGTGGGGCAGAGATAGGTGCCGAGGGCAAAGCCGAGAAAGTAGGCGGACATCACCAGGCCGGTGGTCGCCTCGCCGAACGCCTCCTCCGCCGCGCGCACGCCCAGCAGCGTGCCCAGCAGTCCGCTGCCGATAAGCAGAATGCCGACCCCGAGCAGCAGCGAGGTGATGGATGCGACGACTGCCAGCATGGCGGGAACCCGCGGGAGTGGGCGGCGGACTATACCGAAAACGGAGGTCCCGTTACAGTGCCGCCCGCCCCCGCCGGGGGGCTAATCCACCAATGGATAGACCCCGTTCTCATCATGCACCTCACGCCCCGTGATGGGCGGGTTGAAGGCGCAGATGAGGCGCATCTCGGTGAACCCCCGCAACAGGTGTTCATCATGCTCGTTCAGTGCGTACAAGGTGCCATCCTTGATGGGGTACACCTTGCCGGTCTTGAGGTCTTCGATCTCCCCTTCGCCGGCCACGCAGTAGACCGCTTCCAGGTGGTTCTGGTACCAGATGTGAGTCTCCGTCCCCGCATGGATGATGGTTTCGTGGAAGGAGAAACCCATGCCGTCATCCTTTAGCAGGAACCGGCGGCTCACCCAATTCCCGTTGGGTGCCTTGACCTCCCGTTCACTGCCGATGATCTGGTCGAGGGTGCGTACGATCACTGCCCGCCTCCCCGGAGCGACACCTCCTTCTTCTTCAGCAGGGCACCGATCGTCTCGTCAATGAGGTCGAGCCCCTCGCGCAGGACCTCCTCCTCGATGGTGAGGGCCGGGAGGAACTTGACCACCTGATCCTCGGAACCGGCCAGTTCGATCACCAGCCCGTTCTCGAACGCCGCCTTGGACACCTCGCCCGGGAAACCGTTACGGGGAATCTCCAGCCCCCAGACCATGCCGACACCGCGCACCTTCATATCCAGTTGCGGGTATTTCTGGACGATATTGTTCAACGCCTCTTCGATAATGGCTCCCTTGTACTTCACCGCCTCGGCGAGGTCGTCGTTGTCCCAGTAGGTCAGCGCCTGGGTGGCTGCGACGAAGGAGAGGTTGTTGCCGCGGAAGGTGCCGGTGTGCTCACCCGGCCGCCACTGGTCCAGTTCGGGCCGCATCAGCAACAGCGCCAGCGGCATGCCGCCGCCGATGGACTTGGAGACGGTCACCATGTCCGGTTTGATCCCGGAGCGCTCGAAACTGAAGAAGGTACCGGTACGGCCGTTGCCCACCTGAATATCATCGATGATGAGGAGGATGTCGAACTCGCGGCACAGCTGCTCCAGCTGGCGCAGCCACTCGTCGCTGGCCACATTGATGCCGCCCTCCCCCTGCACCGTCTCGACGATCACCGCCGCCGGCAGGTCGATACCGCTGGAGGGGTCGGTCAGGAACTTGCGCAGGTAGTCGACCGTGTTCACGTCCGGTCCGAAATAGCCGTCGAACGGCATGTGGTCGGCATTTAGCCGCATGCCGTAAAACTCGTCCCGGTAGAAGTTGTTGCCGGTGATGGCGAGCGATCCGAGCGTCAGCCCGTGATAGCCATTGGTAAAGGCGATGATGTTGGAGCGGCGCTTGACCATCCGCGCCAGCTTCAGCGCCGTCTCCACCGAATTGGTGCCGGTGGGGCCGGTGAACTGCACCTTGTACTCCAGATTGCGCGGGGCAAGGATGGTGTCGTAGAACTTCTGCAGGAACTCCTTCTTCGCTACCGTCGCCTTGTCCAGGCCGTGGACGATGCCGCCCCGCTCCAGGTACTCGATCATCGCCTGGGAGATGATCGGATTGTTGTGGCCGTAGTTGAGGGTGCCGGCCCCGGCGAAGAAGTCGATGTACCTCTTGCCCTGCTCGTCGTACAGGAACGAGCCCTTGGCGATGTCGAACACCGCCGGGAACGACCGGACGTAACCGCGAACCTCGGACTCCAGCTGCTCAAATATGCGCATCGTGATGATCTCCTTGTTAGATGGATTCAGTGCCTGGCCGCGGGCACCAGGAGAACACGGGGAAGTAACTGCGAACACGCTGTTCCGCGCTTCACGGCGACTTCCCTCTGTTCTCTCCGTAACCGGCGACCGAGCGAAATTGAATCAGGCGTCCAGCGGCCCGATCCGGTAGAGGATCTCCGCCTCATGCTGTTCGTCACCGAACATCGAGGCGGTCAGAAACTCCTCATCCGCGAAGCCGAGACGGCGTTCCTCGGCAAAACGCTCGAACACGCGCCGGGAGGCGCGATTGGACGGGGAGACGGTGGTTTCGATGTAGCGCACCCCGGCACAGGCGGGGCGCTCCAGCAGCTCCGCCAGCATGCTTCCGGCCACCCCCTGCCCACGCAGTTGCGAGTCGACCGCCGCCTGCCAGATGAACAGGCGCTCCGGGGCGCCGGGAATTCGGTAGGCGGAGAGAAAGCTCAATATCCGGTCGCCGCGCCGCCCCACCACGCAGGTCTCGGCGAAATGGCTGCAAAGCAGGAAGTAGTTGTAGGTGGTGTTGAGGTCGAGCGGTGGACAGTTGGCTATCAGGTCATGGACCGCCTTGCCATCTGTCAGTTCAGGGGGTGAAAACGTCAGGGTGCCGTTCTCCATCGTTTCTCCTCGGTTTGGGCCGGGGACCCGTGGAACGAACGATTCTACCACAATCCATCGTACCCGAGCGATTACGACCCCGCCCGGCCAAAGGAGACGCCCCCAAGCCAGCGGCAATACGGCCCTTTATGCCGAATAACCGCGCCAAAGCAAAGTAATTGCCTGCCAAGGGGAGGGCCGCATATCATTTCGTACCCTAAACAATTTCGAAGGCAGGAACAGCGTGACAGACGGTGACCGCTTGAGCGAGGAGGTCCTGGTGGCACTGCGCCGGATCGTGCGAGCCATCGACATGCACTCGAAGAAACTGGCCCAGCACCACGGTGTGACCGGGCCCCAGATCCTGATTCTCAAGCGGCTGTCGGAAGCACCCGAGCTGGCGGTTGGCGAGCTGGCCAAACGGGTAAGCCTCAGTCAGGCGACGGTCACCGACATCCTCGATCGGCTGGAGCGGCGTGGCCTGGTGATGCGGGTGCGCAGCACCAGCGACAAACGGCGCGTGCTGGTTCGTGCCACACCCGAGGGCGAGCGGCTACTGGAGAACAGTCCACCCTTGCTGCAGGAGAGCTTCGTCGAGCGGCTGCGGGAGCTCCCGGACTGGGAACAGACCCTGATCCTCTCCTGCCTGCAACGGGTCAGCACCATGCTGGAGGTGGATCGCCTGGATGCGGCCCCGATCCTGTCGAGCGGCTCCCTGGTAGAGCCCCCGGAAACGGTCGTTCCCCCCGCTTCTGCCCGCCTTGCCTGACCTTCTGCTCACAAGTTTGTAGATCCGGGTGGCAGAACTGCGGCTCATGTCTATAGTTATGGAAACGACGCCAATGAACAGTTCGACGGCGGCGTACCAGTGTACTCGTTCATTCGTTTTTCCTCCCTTGCGCATATGCGCAACCCCCTGGCCCTGCACCCCACAGGGCCATTTTTTTTGAAACCTTTCCCATCCACAATGGCCAGACGTGTACCCGATTCCGGCAAGTGGTAATCTACGCCCACCAACCGCACCCCTGCCCTCAAGCCCGGGCAGCGGCTGTCGATATAAGAACAGATGACGCACAGTCCGTCGGAGGAGTGCCATGAGCCAGGCCGCAGAGGCGCGAAAAGACGCACCAGGACGCTGGGTTACCTTCCAGCTCGAGGATGAGACCTACGGCATCGACGTCATGCAGGTCCGCGAGGTGCTGCGCAGTGAGGAGATCTCCCCGGTCCCCGGTGCGCCGCCCTACGTGCTCGGCATCATCAACCTGCGCGGCAATGTGGTCACAATCATCGATACCCGCAGCCGCTTCGGCCTGCCCCCCAGAGAGGTGGACGACGCCTCCCGCATCCTCATCCTGGAGGCCGCCGACCACGTCATCGGCTTTTTGGTCGACAGCGTGCGCGAAGTGGTGGAACTGCGCGCCTCCGACATCGACTCCGCCCCGGACACCGGCAGCGGCGACGCCTCCCGCTTCATCTGCGGACTCAGCAATCGCAAGGAGGGGCTTCTGATCCTGGTCGATGCGAGCAGAATGCTCTCTGACGAAGAGATGGCGGAACTGGCCACTCTGTAAGGACCCGCATGACGAACGACTCCGCAAAACGCCTGACCGAGCACGGCAGTCACGAGGATCGCCTTGAACTGCTGCTGTTCTATCTCGGCAGCAATCAGCCGTTCGGCATCAACGTTCTCAAGGTCAAGGAGATCATCCCCTGCCCCAGGCTGACCCACCTGCCGCAGGCCCACGCGGCCGTGCGCGGTGTGACCCAGTTGCGGGGCCACCCGCTGACAGTGGTGGACCTGGCCCAGGCCATCGGCCGCGCGCCCATGTTTCCCGAGGGGTGCGAGCAGGGGTCAGTCATCGTCGCCGAATTCAACCGCAGCCGACAGGGCTTCCTGGTGCGGCGGGTGGACCGGATCATCGTCTGTGACTGGAAGCAGGTGCTGCCGCCCCCCAGTGGTACCGGCCTCGGCAGCTACATCACGGGCGTGACCCGGGTTGGCGAGCCGTTGGTACAGATCCTCGACGTGGAGAAGATCATCGGCGAGGTGGTCGACCTGGGCGAGGAGCCGACCGGCCACGCACTGACCGACGAGGAGATTGCCCGCCTCCAGGGCAAACGGGTGCTGGTGGTGGACGACTCCACCGTGGCCCGCCACAAGACCGCCCAGACCCTCGACCAACTCGGCGTCGAACACGTGATGGCCCGCGACGGCGTGGAGGCCATGGCAGTGCTGAAGCAGGTCATGGCCGGCGAGGCCGACCCGATCCACATGGTCATCTCCGATATCGAAATGCCCGAGATGGACGGCTACACCCTCACCCGCGAGATCCGAAAGGACCCCAACCTCGCTTCCCTCTACATCCTCCTGCACACCTCCCTCAACGGCGCCATCAACACCGAGAAGGCACAGAAGGCAGGCGCCAACGACGTCCTCACCAAGTTTGTCGCCGAAGACCTCGCCCACGCCGTCGCCCGCGCGCTGGCGTAAATCCGCAAACGTGGTTCATTGCCGCCAGTTCAACAGCGCTAATTAGTTGAGCCTGGCCCCTTAAATTCACTCCTGCTTCCTTGCGAACGATCAGCATCCGTTTACTCCCCCAACAGCCTTTCTCTGACTTCATGCCACGGCGAACCTTCTTTGGGGTTCGCGTGATAAGCATCTAGTCGCTTTTCCAACTCTTCTTTGTGCCAATCGGGGACAGGGACTGATTCTGGTAGTTCCGCAATGGAATCCCAGATGTCCTCGACCAGTCGAATCCGCTCCTCGATTGGCATTTCAACGATGTCAGAGGCAGATATCTTTTTCATTTCGAAACTCCCGTAATTTCAGGAACGGCTGGCGTCTTGTACGGCCGAACGATCAAGGCCAGCCGCGCGGCTCTGCCGCGTCGGGCCGCGCTACGTAGTTATGAGTCGTATTCACTGTCCTCCATAGCGAATTTTATAAATAACCGCATCAACTCCTTTTGCACCGAAAGTCAGCACTAAGCCGATAAGAACCTCCATTGCCGCTGAAACCATGGCTGCTTGCTGCCTCTTAGCTTGATCGGGCGCCACATATTGATCAGGCAGGGAGAAATAGATTTGGGCCGTATACGAAAACTCTGACACACCGTTAATAACCACATAGATACCCAGCAAGACAAAGGCCAATTGGTAAATAGGCCGCTCGAAGTCACATGGCGACAAAGGCTCTATTAACGCCTCCCGAGGAACGATTTTCTTTGCCAGATTAATTGCACTTTTCCATAACCAAACGCCCACCATGAAGAACGCCAAAAGAAAGAGCACGAATACTGGCCATTCATCATAGGAATCGACGCCCAACACCAGCGAAACCATTCGCGACATTTCTCTAAAGACGTAGAAAAACATCATAAGCGCCAGCAGTCGGACACCAACGGCAGTAAATGCGATCAGATTCACTTGGCTAAGCCTCATAACGGTTTGCTCAGGCGCGCCGCACACCGGACGCATGACAGAGCACGTGCGATTCCCGGCGTCGCCTGGAGCTAATTGTTATGTTCATTCAGCGGTGCCTTCAGGATGGACCACAGTCGCGCACTCTTTACGAGCTTCTTCCGATAAGGTGGTCTCAGCGCTGCGAGTTGGTTGATGCTCGTTTTGAGCTCCTCTTTGTTAGCCGCCCATTCGGACTCAGTCGAGGTTGACAGCGCCTTAGAAAGAGCGCCTTTCAAAATCGTAAAGATCTCATCGAATTCGCGTGATTCGTTGCTTCCAACGCCGTAAACGATATCGATCTCAGCCAAGATTCTCTGTTCATCAACGAAAAGCGGGGAGGCTTCCATCTGGATGGCCCGCCACTCGCTTTCGGAAAGCGCTTTTGCCTTATCTTCGAAGACTGATTCCAGGTGCGCTATTGCCTTCACGAACGACAGGTAGTAGAGGTCGATCTTGCCTGTGATCTCTGCGATTACTAGCCAGCGCCTACTTCGGGCTTCCTGAATGTAGTTGTAGAGGACGTTGAAGGCGGTGGCGACCGTTCCGCCAATGAACGACCAGAGCAATTCATCCTTCATGCGCTCTCCGATTGAAAAACATAACGTCCAAGCTCATCCGACGCGGGCCGCGTAGCGGTACGTGGTCGGGTGTAGCGCCGAGTTAGGTGCTTTGGTATTTGACTTTGGGCCACTCAACAGCATCTTCATAATCAAACATCTCGGGATTGTATATTGCATATACGTTACCCTCATATTCGAGATGGGTTCCGATAACTTCAGGCACAAACAAAAGCCCAAAGCTCTGAAGTTTTTTGCACAGTTCCAGCGATGCATGATTATAAGTTGGTCGCAAGAACGGGAGTTCGCTATCAGCAGTTATTCCATCGCGACGCAGTTGCTCAATAGCTTCCTTTGCGGTTTCGCTGGATAGCTCGTCTGTTGCAGCTTTGAGCGACTCAATGTCTTTTTTGGACGAGCTAGTCATCGTTTGTTAACCTTCCCCTTCGCGCGCCTAACGTTGGAATTAGGAGCCTTTTCCTGCCCGTACGAAGCCCAAGCGGGCCAGTAGCCAAATGACGAGAGGCCAAACACCTGTGTTGATTATGTCATGGGCGCTTGCTTGCCAGCGCCAGTAGCCCAGGCTTCTGAGATCGTCTCTCATATCCAGCATCTCGCCGGCAACCGCTGTGCCGATGACTACGGCGACCGGAAGGAACGAGCTCAACGGCCTTCGAAAAGCTATAGCCGCTGCGAGGAATACCGCGAGCCCCACGTATACGTGCATCGCATCCTTGGATAGTCCAATGGCTGACCCCAAGAACAGCTTCGCAGCTTGAAACGTCGACGTTTCCATAGTGCCTAACGTTGCGTTCAGCCGCCGAGGGCCGCATCGCGGCCCGACGTCGGCTGGAACGCAGGGTTAGAAGGCGGCTCGCCAAACCATCGTTGAAACGAATGCAGCAACCGCTCTTCAGCTATCCCTCGCGCAGCGAATATCTCGAACGCGAAGTTTCTAATGATCGCCGGGTACTCTGCCGCATTTTCGGGCGACAAAGTTTCAAAGGCAGTCATATCAACCATGCCGTGAATATATACAGGCCCTGGCAGCTCGATCGTTTCGTGCGATGAAACGAAGTGCATCAGCGCATTTCTGTGGTTCTTCAGATCCAGGAATCGCTTCACGTTCGGCGTGGACGGGTCAAGCCGGTGACCCAGCACTTTTTTCGGCCACTCCTTTATCTTCGCTTCCAACGAAGCCCGCCTCTGGATGTCCTTCAGCACGCGCTCCCGATGAACCCGGTAGTCGTCTTCTTCTATCACCACACGAAAGAATGCATTGACGAACGTCTCCACCACTGACACCGCTAGGAATAACGCAAGTGCGAGTTCCTGCTTTTGCACCGCATCAGTGTCGTCGGTCGGTACTCGTCGTATCTGCCGCTTTAGGCATTCGTAGTAATGCCATATCAGCGAATGCGGAGTAGCCAAGGTACGCGAATCTGACATGCTCTCGCCTTTTAACACTGCCGCTGTGCCGCGAGCAAAAGCGCCTCGCTTTTGCGAGTCGGAACCAGCGGCTTGTTCGGCATCATGCGAGCGCACCTAGAGCTATCACGATTCCCTGGAACAGTGCAGAGCCCGCTGCGCCCTCCACGATGGATCGGATCGACGAAAGCCCTTGTCGTACAACGCCGGTCTTCGGGTTCGGAGAATTCACTTCCTTTCCGACGTTCTCCAACAGTTCGTCTAATCGACGCCTATCATCCATCGCAAGGCGCAGTTCCTCCTTACGACCTCGCAGTTCCCCAAGGATTGCTCGTACTGCTTGCAGGTCTATGGACTTCTCGTAGCTCTGAGAGGAATTTTCCGTGTCCTGCTGGATCTGCGAATCGGTCATCGATCCGATGAAGTTGCGGATGTGGTAGACGGAGTGAGCCGTTTCCTTCTCTTGTGCCGTAAACGCCATCCCTTCGCCAAGAATGCCTCGCTTTTCCAGACTAAGCGCCCACTCGAGAACGGTGTTGCGGACGCGCCCAACTATGCCTCCAATTTGAGTGGTGCTGATGTGGAGGGAGGGTCGCAACGGAATCTCCATTCCATCCATCAGTCGCTTTTCGATTGCGGGTGGAAATGGCATGTGTGCGGAGTCGCCAGTACCAAGCTTCTCCAGCTCGGCGATGGATTGCGACGTTGCTCTACGCGATAGACGCTCCGCATCCCTGGGATTTCCGAAATGCAAAGGCATCCATCCGCGATACGGATTGAACACCTTCAGCTCGCCACTCAAATACCTGTACTCAGGAATCTCTTTGCCCTCAGCGTAGCCATTTAGCTCATTGCTAAGCCACTCCTCTATTTCACCGACATCGAGTTTCTTGGCGACCACTAGTGCCTTTCGAAGGAGCGCGACCGTACTCACGTCTTCGTTCAGCGCATCTTGTTGTAATGCGAGTACCAAGGATTGCATCAACCGCCTCCCCATAACGCCGAACGTCCCACTTGAGCCGCGGCTTGCCCTAGAGCGCAGCGGAAGGGCAAGGCGTCGGACTCAAAGTGGTTGTTAGATTGGCTGTTCATTTCTTCCTTCTAAGCACTTCACCGACCAATGCGTAGAGATGCATAGCCATTCCGATCACTCCACCAGCGAAGCCAAGCAACACAAACCAATAACCCAGGCTGCCGAAGCCTGCAACGGCAATACCGCCACCAAGAAACGCCACCAGACCTGAGACCGTTACGACCTTCAGCCCTCTCCACTTCGGTTCCCGTGAATCGATTCCCAGCTTCTTTTCAAATGTGAGTTTTTTGAGCACCGTGCCGTCCTGAGCAATCTAACTACAATTAGCTGCAATGACACTACATCCCCATGCTTCTAAATCTTGGCTGCTGAATTGGCTCAGGATCAGGCTCATATCCCATCGATTGCTGGTAATCTGAAATTGACATACATTCGACTATATTTCCGTCGTCGTTAACACAAGCCACTAAAGAATAGTCGGCTAGTGATAGCCCGCCAGCGCCTCCACCACCATCAGGTGGGTTTTTT
Organism: Gammaproteobacteria bacterium; assembly: GCA_041690635.1. GTDB lineage: Bacteria > Pseudomonadota > Gammaproteobacteria > Thiohalomonadales > Thiohalomonadaceae > JAWLGZ01. The sequence goes on along the minus strand of JAWLGZ010000006.1, from coordinate 83,769 downwards.
AGACCAGTGAATTCTTCTACATATTTGCCAAATGCGTTCTTATCAATACCTGTTTTTAGGGCGGACTCTATTGAATCTCGATTTTTCGCGGAAAAGTAGGTTTTGCAATTGAGGCGAAAGTTTCCATTGAATTCACCATAGATTAAATAATGATGATCATCTTCATTAGACAATTTTCTTAAAGCTTCGTCGTAATCATAAAACTTCTCTATTTCTGAGCTTAAGCAGCTTTCATCCCGCTTGAATTCAATTAGCACCCATTTATTATTGGCAGAGATTATAGTATCACCGAGCTTTTCCTCTTTTCCGTCTAACGGCGATACAAGCACGTTTGGATCAACATGCTTTAATACAAAATAATACTCAACCGTTTTTTCCCACCACTTCATAAATATAAGATCTCCTTTATACAGCTAACGCCGCGCTCACCGGCGAATTTGGAGCACAGCGGAAAATTTGTCCGAGTGCAGCGCCTTGTTAGATGCCGCCTCTCCCTGCGCCTCAAACTTGGAGAAACAGCCGCATGGCCTCGATCGACTCTGTGAGTTCATCTGCGGTAAACAATACATTCTTGTCGTTCTCCGGATGATGAATTTGATGGCGAATGTACTCGGTAAGAATGATCTGCTGCGATACCGTAGAACCATCCTGCCGAAGACGAATATACTGACGCTGCGGTTTGCCGAGTTTGTACTCAGCCAATCGTCCTTCTGCCTCAATGAACCCATATAGTTCGTTGTGATATTCATAGGACGCCTCTCCAAACGCCGAAAAATTCACTTCATTAAGGCTTGGATATGGTAGCTCATGTTCAAGAACGGGCGAGACTCGCTCCGGAGTCTGATCTGACACCAGAATGATGTTCTCAAACTTCAGGCGCTTGACGATTTCGGGGCTGTGTGTTGTGAGCAACACCTGGGTGTTTGGCGCTTCAGACAGGGCGATCAGCGCATCAGTCAAAGCGCGCTGATGTTCTGGGTGTTGAGATGTTTCCGGTTCTTCGATGGCGTAGATAATATCGGGCAAGTTAGCCTCATTTTGTCTCCTCTCTGCTTCTGCACGGAAGAAACTGATCAGCACGAGGCGCTTTACTCCACTTCCTCTTTTATTGATGGGGATATCATCATCGCCGGCAATAGAGACGTTCTTGAAGACATCCGGCCACTTCAGGCTGGCGAAATCAGGAAGTTGAGGATCGAGCGAATTGGCAATGGCTGGGTTCATTTCCCCAAGCTTCTGCAGGGTCCTCTGAGCCACCTGATCCAGACGTGCCTTCACCGTGTCCGTGACCTGCGCCAAGTCTGCTTGAATTTGTGGATCACCGAGGATTTCTCTGACAGCGATTCGCATTGGATCCTGAACCTCATCGTCAGAATCGCTATTTTCTCGATCAGATTGGAACAGCGTGTACAGCGGCATATACGCCTTGAGCTGTTCCCAAATGCTCTTAGCGTCAATTTTGGCAACTTCAATTTCCGAGTCGCCTAGCTGCAAGTTTGCCTGCCCACGCCAGATGGCCTTGCGGAGTTCGGCGTTCTTTGTTTTATCGGGGCAATCGAAACCGCCCGCTTCCAATATCTTCTTAAGGTCGGCGTTCTTCTTCAGAAGTAAGTCAGCACATTCTGGGTTTGCTGGGTGATTGGCCCTAATAAATACCTTTTCCTTCCCCGCATTTGGGTATCTCTTGACGACATGAAGGGTTCCCGCCGACGTTAGCAAGTATTCCTCCTGCAGTGTCGTCTGGTTCGTGGTGTCAATAACGATATTTGCAGGAAGATCAGTAAATTCGACTCCGATTTCAATGCAATCTTGCCCTTGTGCAAGGCATTCTTTGTTTATATCGTCCTTGTCAATCTTGACGCAGCCCTTACCTTCATTGAAAAAGATGTCCAATGATTCAAGAATCGTTGATTTCCCAATGTCGTTACGGCCAACAAGAACGAGCAGGTCATCAACCTGTACCGTCACCGGGATTGAGTAGCTTCGAAACCGGTTCACGGTTACGGCTTTTATTTTCATCTTGTCCTCCCCTCCATGTAGCCAAGCGGCATCTAACTACAAGTAGACACATCAATAGCGGAATATCCGGGCAACCGACGCCGGAAACTGGAACAGTTTTCGCTTCCAAACACTCGGTTACGAGTGACTGCTCGAAATTCATTAGGTGTTTTATTCCGCTGGTTGGCGGCATAGCACCGGAAATTGAATATCGGCGGCATAGCACCCCGCAGGAAATAAGCAGTTTCCCCCTGTTCTCAAGCAGTTAGCGATCACCACGGGAAATATGCGGCGCGGCATTTGCGCTCAGCATGGAGCCGCTCCCTCTTGAGCGTTCCGGCGCTCCACTGCCGGCTCGTCCAACCTGATTTCCCCGATTAAACGTGCGAACGGCGACCGGGGTCAACCGGTTGAGGTGAATGTGTCAGGATTGTGAACTCTGCGGGAAGGGAGTAGCGGACCGCATCAGGGAGCGGGTTTCAGAGGTAGGCTTTCGCTGGGGCGTGCAGGTCGCCCGGTTTGGTGCGCGTGCGCTGGCGGGATTCGGTCTGTTTCACTCTGCCGGCTGTGTCGCCTGCGTGCGAAAGAGGCAATTGCCGCCGCTCGCCTTTTCGATGGCGTCGAGGCATTGGTCGTGGGCGGCGAGCTCTTCGTCTGTGGCACGGATGACCCGCAACGCACGGCGGTTGCTGTCGAGGCGGCGCACCGCCTCTTCCACCACTGCACCCGGCGTCGCGGCGGCACCGCCAAGCGAGAGGGCGGTCTGCCCGCCGGTCATGGCGAGATAGACGTCCGCCAGGATCTCCGCATCGAGCAGTGCGCCGTGCAGCTCCCGGCGGGAGTTGTCGACACCGTAGCGCTTGCAGAGGGCGTCGAGGCTGTTCTTCTGGCCCGGGTGCATGTCCCGCGCCATTTTCAGGGTGTCGAGCACGCGGCAGTGGTCGGCGATGCGGCCCCAGTCCGCACCCAGGCGCTTGAGTTCGTGGTTGAGGAAGCCGACGTCGAACGGGGCGTTGTGGATCACCAGTTCGGCACCGGTGAGGAATGCCATCAGCTCTTCAACGATGTCCCCGAACCGGGGTTTGTCGGCGAGGAATTCGCTGGTGATGCCGTGGACTTCGATGGCGCCTTCGTCGATGTCGCGGTCCGGCTGAATGTAGAGGTGGAGGCTGTTGCCGGTCAGGCGGCGGCTGACCAGTTCCACGCAACCGATCTCGATGATGCGGTGTTCGGCAGGTTCCAGGCCGGTGGTTTCGGTATCGAGGATGATTTGGCGCATGGTTAGGTTATTGGGTTGTTGTCTGGGTCAAGGGGAACAGGATGGAAATCGACTGTTGTTGATCCTTGATGACCCCTCCCCATCCTGTCCCTCCCCTTGAAGGGGAAGGGACCTGCTGATTCGGCCGCTGTACTGCCTGCGGGCTCCACTGTGTTCCACACGCCCTCGGGCGGGATTCTACTTCAGTTCGTCGATTCCGCGGTTGGCGAGCTGATCGGCGAGTTCGTTTTCAGGATGGCCGGTGTGGCCGCGCACCCACTGCCAGTCGACCTGGTGTCCGTTGACTGCTGTGTCGAGGCGCTGCCACAGGTCGACGTTCTTTACTGGCGTCTTGCCGGCGGTTTTCCAGTTCCGCCGCTTCCAGTTGGGCATCCACTCGGTGATCCCCTTCATCACATACTGAGAGTCGGTGGTCAGTCGAACCCGGCAGGGGCGGGTCAGCGTCTCCAGCCCCTGGATGGCGGCCATCAACTCCATGCGGTTGTTGGTGGTCTCGCGTTCGCCGCCCCAGAGCTGTCTTTCCTTTCCTTTGAAGCGGAGCAGAACCCCCCAGCCGCCCGGTCCCGGGTTGCCCCGGCAGGCTCCGTCGGTATAGATCTCAACGACTTCCTCGTGTTCGTTCATGCAGACGTCTGCCATGGCCGTTTAGTGTGGGTTCGAGCCGCCCGGCCAGGCGGCGACGCCAACGGGGGCGCAGCGGGGTCATCGCAACGACGCGCTTTTTCGCCACGCACAGGTAGCCGGCACCGAGCAGGGGCCACCAGCGCCGGCCGGTATTTTCCAGAAACTGGAGCCGTTCCATCACGCCGGGGTGGTGGATCGGCGGACGGAAGAAGTATCCGCGGGCGAGTACGGTATCAAAGCCCAACAGGGCGAGCCAGTCCTTCACCCGGGTGAGCGTCAAAAAATGACCGCACCACGGCGGCGGATGGCGCCAGCCCCGGAACAGACGGCGCAGCCCCCACAGGCTGCCGGGGTTGAAGCAGAGGATGACCACGTGCCCCTCAGGAATGAGCGTCCGTTCCGCCTCGCGCAGCACCTGGTGGGGGTCGCGCTGGAACTCCAGCGTGTGGGGCAGGACGAGGACATCCAGGCTGCCACTCGCGATGGGCAGGGCCCACGGGTCGGCGCGAAACGTACCGGGTGCGGAGCTGTCATTGGTGAGGCCCTCCACCACCATCCGGTGGCGGATGCGGGAGGAGCTCAGAAGATCGTCCTCCCAGGGCGCGCCCACCTGGAGCAGGTGGTAGCCGAACAGACCCGGCAGCACCGACTCCAGCACCACTTGCTCATCCGCCAGCAACCGTCGACCGAGTTCCGTCCGGTACCAGGCGCGCAGCCGTTCCCGGGCCAGCACCTCGTCGCCACAGCTGTATGCGCGCAGGAAACGCCTCACCTTGCCAGGACTCCGCCAAAGGTCACGTTGGGTAATCCAGTGGTATCGCTGATTTCTGTCGAGTGTTCCGCCATCCGCGGTCCATCCCTCCTGTCGCCTCACTGTGATCCGTTGATCTGCCGGTGCATCGCTGACACCATTACCGGATGATCGACGTACACGGCGTTTCGGCATTCGACGACAATTATATCTGGCTGCCCGGCCGACCCGCCGGCGATACGGTCGCCATCGTCGACCCGGGTGATGCGGATCCGGTGATGGAGTTCCTCGATGAGACGAGGCTCCGGCCGGAGGCCATCCTCATCACCCACCATCACGGTGACCACACCGGCGGCATTCGCGAACTGCTCTCCCGCTACACCCTACCGGTTTTCGGCCCGCAGGGGGAATCTATCGCCGGGGTGACCCACCGGGTGGGTGACGGTGAGACGGTGACGCTCCCCGAGAGCAGCCTCACCTTTCAGGTCCTGGAGACCCCCGGCCACACCCGCGGCCATGTCTGTTATACGGGACACGGTGTGCTGTTCTGCGGCGATACGCTCTTCACCGCCGGCTGCGGGCGGCTGTTCGAGGGTACGGCGGAGCAGATGTATCGCTCCCTGAGCCGCCTGGCCGAGCTGCCGGACGAGACCCTGGTCTACTGTGCCCACGAATACACCCTGGCCAACCTGGGCTTCGCGCGGGTCGCCGAACCGGACAACCCGGATATCCGCGACCGGCAACGGGAGGCAGAGCGCCTGCGGGCGGCGGGTAAACCCACGGTACCTTCCCTGTTGGGGCTGGAGAAGCGCACCAACCCCTTTCTGCGCAGTTCCGTGCCCGCCCTGGCCCGCGCCGCCGCCGGGTACGCCGGCCGCCCGCTTCCGGAACCGGCCGAGGTGTTCGCCACCGTCCGTGCCTGGAAGGATGCACTGGACTGATCACCAGAGGTCGGGGAAATACCGAAGAGGCCACCCCTTTGGGGTGGGAATTCAAGCCCTCTGGATCTATACGGTCCGGGCTGTCTGAGCCATACCACGCATCGGTTTTCGTGATTTAGCCGGTTGAACCGACGGGGCCGCCCCCATAAGATGGCGCCCCATGTCGATACCAAGAATCCAGTCCCCTCTCCGTGCCCTCGCTTTTGGGCTCCTGTTCTCCATGCTGACCGGCTGTGTGCTCCAGCAGCAGGCCCGGCCCGAGGCAGAGATCCCGGCCGAGCCACAGATCGCCACATCCAACGCACCGACTCCGCTGCAGGTGGCGGTATCCGAACCGGCGCCGGAGCCCGAGGTGGAAGTTGAGTCGGCGGAATCCACCGCACCTCTGCCGCCGGCCGACCTGTGGGAGCGGATTCGCGGCGGCATGCAGCTGACCGATCGGGACCACGCGGTGGTCGAGCAGGAGAGAAGCTGGTTTGCCCGGCATCAGAACTATCTGGATCGGGTGGCGGATCGGGCGGAACCCTACCTGCACCTGATCGTCGAGGCGGTGGAAGAGCGTGGCCTTCCCACCGAGCTGGCGCTGCTGCCGGTGGTGGAGAGCGCGTTTCAGCCTTTCGCCTATTCCCATGGCCGGGCAGCCGGGCTGTGGCAGTTCATTCCCGGCACCGGGCGGCGCTACGGACTGCGGCAGTCCTGGTGGTACGACGGCCGCCGCGACGTGGTGGAGTCCACGCGCGCCGCACTCGACTATCTGGAATACCTGCACGGCCTGTTCGACGGCGACTGGCTGCTCGCCCTCGCCGCCTACAACTCCGGCGAGGGAACGGTTCAGCGCGCGATCCGGAACAACCGCAAACGTGGCCGGCCGACCGACTTCTGGCATCTGGCCCTGCCGCGTGAGACACGGGGTTACGTACCGCGGCTGCTCGCCGTCTCCGATGTGGTCGCCAATCCGGGCAGCTTTGGCCTGACGCTTAAACCTATCGCCAATGAGCCGAGGATGACGCTGGTCGCCACCGGCTCCCAGATCGATCTCAGCCTGGCGGCCGAACTCGCCGAACTGAAGGTGGATGATCTCTATCGATACAACCCCGGCTTCAATCGCTGGGCGACCGATCCGGACGGTCCTCATCAGCTGCTGATTCCGCTCGAGAAAGCCCCGCTTCTCCAGGCCCGCCTGGCGGAACACCCGCCCGAAAAACGGGTGAGCTGGAACCGCCACACCATCCGGAGCGGCGAGAGCCTGGGACTCATCGCCGAGCGCTACCGTACCAGCGTCGCCTTGGTGAAGAAGGTGAACGGTATCCGCGGCAACCTGATCCGCGCCGGCGACACGCTGCTGATTCCGGTCGCCCGCACCGAACTGGCCGATTACACCCTGAGCGCCGACCAGCGTCGGGTCGCCACGCAGGAGAAATCACGCAAGGGCAAGCGGCTCGAGTACACCGTGAAACGCGGCGACACGTTGTGGGATATCGCACGGCTGCACGGTGTCGGCGTGCGGGAGCTGGCCAGCTGGAACTCCATGGCACCGCGGGACACCCTCCGCCCGGGCCGCAAGCTGGTCATCTGGAGCGGTAAGCCGACCACGGCCGCAGCCGGTGGTCTGACGCCGGTTTCGTTCAGCCACCCCCATGAGAAATCCCTGCGCCAGCGTATCGCCTACACGGTCCGGCAGGGGGATTCGCTGGCCCGGATCTCCCAGCGCTTCCGTGTGAGCGTGGACGACCTGAAACAGTGGAACAAACTGGGCAAGCACATCCACCCGGGTCAGCGCCTGACCCTCTACGTGGACGTGACCAGCCAGTCGGGGAATATCTGACAGGGCGTGCCGTTCGGCCTGAATCGACACGCGGAGGTTCGATTCCGGCACCGTGCGGCGCAACAGGATTGCGCCCCACGGGAGCTGCGCCTCCGTGCCGCTGTGGTACTAACCGGCTTCGCGGAACAGGGAGGCGTTCAACAACAGCCGGGTGTACGAGTCCTTCGGGCGGGTGAAGATCGCCTCGGTCTCTCCAGTCTCGACCACCTTCCCGTCCCGCATCACCATCACCCGGTGTGCGATGGCCCGGATCACCTTCAGGTCGTGGGAGATGAACAGGTAGCTCATCGCGTGCCGCTTCTGCAGATCGCGCAGGAGCGCCAGTACCTGTTTCTGCACCGAGACATCAAGTGCGCTGGTCGGTTCGTCCAGCAGCAGCACCTTCGGCTCCAGCACCACCGCCCGTGCGATGGCGATACGCTGGCGCTGCCCCCCCGAGAACTCGTGCGGATAGCGGTTCAGCATCGACTCGTTCAGCCCCACCTCCTCCAGTACCGAGATGATGCGGGCGCGGCGCTGCTCGCGCGAGAGCTCGGGGAAGTGGAGCTTGAGCCCCTCCCCCACGATCTGCTCGATGCTCATGCGCGGCGAGAGTGACGAATACGGGTCCTGGAATACCACCTGGAAGTGACGGCGCATCGGCCTGAGATTGCGTTCGGCCAGCGTGTCGAGCCGGAGCTCGTTGAAGTCGATCTCCCCTTCACACCCCTGCAGCCTGAGCAGGCACATGCCAAGGGTCGACTTGCCGGAACCGGACTCGCCGACGATGCCGACTGTCTCGCCGGGACGCAGGGTGAGATCCACTTCGTCCACCGCCCGCACCTCGCCCACCTTGCGGCGGAAGAAGCCGGCCTTGATGGGGAAATGGCAGCGGATGTTGCGCCCTGCCATCACCGGGGTGCTGCCCCGCAGCCGGTCCGCCTCCCCTTCGCCGATCAGCGGCTCCGGTTCGCTCGCCAGCAGGTGCTTCGTGTAGGGGTGATGCGGCTCGCGGAACAGCGCCTCCACCGTGTTCTGTTCCACCAATTTCCCGTTCTGCATCACCCCGATGCGGTGGGCGAAGGAGCGCACCATGTTGAGGTCGTGGGTGATGAGCAGCACCGCCATGTGGAACTCCGCCTGCAGCGCCTCCAGCAGCTTGAGTATCTGTAGCTGGATGGTGACGTCGAGGGCGGTGGTGGGTTCGTCGGCGATCAGCAGCTTGGGATTGCAGGCGAGTGCCATGGCGATCATCACCCGCTGGCGCTGCCCGCCGGAAAGCATGTGGGGAAAGGCGTCCAGGCGCTTGTGCGGTTCCGGAATGCCGACCCGATCCAGCAGTTCGATGGCCCGCCGCCGGGCAGCGGCACGGTCCAGGTTCTCGTGCAGCAGCAACGGTTCGATCAACTGATCGCCGATGGGGTAGACCGGATTGAGCGAGGTCATCGGCTCCTGGAAGATCATCGCCACGTCGCGCCCACGCACACGCCGCAGCTCCCCCTCCTTGGCCTGTAGCAGGTCGCGCCCCTCGAACAGGATGCGCCCACCGTATTCGGTCTGATCCGGGTCGTGCAGACGCAGCACCGAGAGCGCCGTCACCGACTTCCCGGAGCCGGACTCCCCCACCAGCGCATACCGCTCGCCACGGGCGATGGTGAAGCTCACTTCGTCCACCACGCGCGTACGTGCCTCCCCCTTACGTCCGAAGGCGACCGACAGCCCGTCGATGTGCAGCAGTTCAGACATCTGTTTTCACCGCAGAGGTCGCAGAGGACGCAGAGTGTTGGAGATGAGTGCGTCTGGCGTAAACGAGTCGGCGGATGCCGCTTTTCAGTCGATCAACGTTGAAATTCAGCAACAAACCAATCTCACAGCCGCTCAGACGCAGATAGGACAGCAATTGGGCTTCGTGTACGGGCATCAACTTCTCCACCGACTTGAGCTCCACAATCACTTTTCCTTCAATCAGCAAATCGATCCGATACCCCGCCTCCAGCTTGATTCCTTCGTAAATCACTGGAAGAGCAACTTGCCTTCGCACGCCAAATCCGCGCTGGCTCATCTCATATTCGAGGCAGGTTTCATAGGCGCTTTCCAACAATCCAGGCCCCAGCGTGGAGTGAATCTTGAGGGCGGCATCCACGACCTGCCCGGAAATCCGGTTCACCTCCTCATCAACCATCGCCCTCATCACAACCTCCCTCTGCGACCTCTGCGTCCTCTGCGGTAATCCGCATTTATCCCTTCCGCGCGTCGAGCGCCTCGCGGAGCGCCTCGCCGATGAAGATGAGCAGCACGAGGGTGCCGACCAGCACGCCGAAGGTGGTGATGGAGAGCCACCACGCCTCGATGTTGTCCTTCCCCTGCGCCAACAGCTCGCCGAGGCTCGGGGTGGTGGGCGGTACGCCGAGGCCGAGGAAGTCGAGGCTGGTGAGCGCCAGGATGGCGCCACTGATGCGGAACGGCAGGAAGGTGATGACCGGGGTCATGGCATTCGGCATCAGGTGGCGCGCCATGATGGCGCCGTTGGAGAGCCCCATCGCCCGCGCCGCACGCACGTAGTCCATGTTGCGTCCGCGCAGGAACTCGGCGCGCACGTAGTCGGCCAGTCCCATCCAGCCGAACAGCGACAGCAGGACCAGCAGCAGCAGCAGGCTGGGCTGGAATATGGAGGCGAAGATGATGAGCAGGTAAAGCTCCGGCATCGAGCCCCACACCTCAATGAAGCGCTGGGCGAAGAGGTCCACCCGGCCGCCGAAGTAGCCCTGAATCGCCCCGGCCAGCATGCCGATCAGGGTGCCGACGATGGTCAGTCCGATGGCGAAGATAACCGAGATGCGGAAGCCGTAGATAAGCCGCGCCAGCACGTCCCGGCCGCGGTCGTCGGTCCCCAGCAGGTTCTCGCCGGACGGGGGGGCCGGGTTGGGGTGATCGGCGAAGTAGTTGATGGTGCCATAGCTGTAGACGTTCGGTGGATAGATCGCCCAGTTCTCGCCCGCCGTGATCTTCTCGCGGACGAACGGGTCCAGGTAATCCGCCTCGGTGTCGAAATCGCCGCCGAAGGCGGTCTCCGGATAGGCCTTGAACAGCGGGAAGTGGTACTCACCCTGGTAGTGGATCAGCAGCGGCTTGTCGTTCGAGAGCACCTCGGCGAACAGGCTCAATGTGAACAGGATGGTGAAGATCCAGAGACTGTAGTAACCGCGCCGGTTGGAGCGGAAGCGTCGCCAGGCGCGGCCATACGGCCCCAGCGCAATGCGGGGGGGCTCCGCCGGACGGGCGGGTGCAACACCCTCGATGACCGCGGGTGTGCTCGGGCTACGATCGACGGCAGGCTCGTTCATCGGGACACCGATTCAAACTGGATACGCGGGTCGATCAACACGTAGCAGATGTCGGTCAGCAGCTTGGCAAACAGGCCGAGCAGCGTGAACAGGTAGAGCGTGCCCAGCACCACCGGGTAGTCGCGTTTGATCACCGATTCATAGGAGAGCAGCCCCAGCCCGTCGAGGGAGAAGATGGTCTCGATGAGCAGGCTGCCGGTGAAGAAGGCGCCGATGAAGGCAGCCGGAAAGTTGGTGATCAGCGGAATGATGGCGTTGCGGAAGACATGCTTGTAGAGCACCGTGTTCTCTGCCAGCCCCTTGGCCCGGGCGGTCAACACGTACTGCTTGCGGATCTCCTCCAGGAAGCTGTTCTTGGTCAGCATGGTCATCACGGCGAAGTTGCCCACCACCAGGGCGGTGATCGGCAGCACCATGTGCCACAGGTAGTCGAGGACCTTGCCGTACCATGGGAGCATCTCCCAGTGGTCGGAGACGATGCCGCGCAGCGGGAAGATGTCCCAGAAGCTACCGCCGCCGAACAGCACCAGCAGCGCCAGGCCGAGGACAAATCCGGGAATGGCGTAGCCGATCAGGATGAGGGTGCTGGTCGCGACGTCGAAGGTGGTGCCATCGCGCACCGCCTTGCGGATGCCGAGCGGAATACAGGTCAGGTAGGTGATGAAAAAGGTCCACAGCCCGAGGCTGATGGAGACCGGAAGTTTGGAGACCACCAGTTCGATGACGCTCTGGTGGTGGAAAAAGCTCTTGCCGAAATCGAAGGTGGCGTAGTTGCCGATCATCTCGGCAAAGCGCTGCCAGGCCGGTTTGTCAAAACCGTACAGGGCGCGGAGTTCATCGAGCCGTCGCTCGTCCAGCCCGGTGGCACCGCGATAGAGCCCCTGGCCCCCGGAAGCCGCCTCTCCACCGCCACCGGCGGCTGCACCGCTCTCGAGCTGATGTACCAGTTGTTCCACCGGGCCGCCGGGCACGAACTGGATCACCATGAAGGTGATCAGCATCACCCCGAACAGGGTCGGGATCATCAGCAACAGGCGTTTCAGGATATAAGCGGCCATCCCCTACTTGCCCTCTGCCGGTTGTGCCGTGTCGCCGGTCGACCACCAGGTCTCCAGCACCCAGGTGGCAGCCTGGTAATAGAGCGGCAGGGTCTCGGGATAGGCGAACCGGTTCCAGTACGCCACACGGTGCTCGTCGATAAACCAGTTGGGGACCAGATACTCGCCGTGCAGGAGCACCCGGTCCAGCGCCCGGGCGGCGGTCACCAGTGCCGCACGGTCTTCGGCAAAGATCACCTTCTCCACCAGCGCGTCCACCACCGGGTCCTTGATGCCGATGACGTTGCGTGAACCCTTCTCGTCGGCCGAACTGGAGTGGAACATCCCCATCAATTCATTGCCGGGTGACTGGGACTGGCCGAAGCTGGAGACCATCATGTCGAAATCGAACCCGTCCTGTCGCCGCTGATAGACTGCAGCGTCCACCGTGCGGTATTCGACCTCGATACCGAGCTTGGCCAGGTTGCGGGCAAACGGGGCGACAATGCGCAGGAAGCCCTTCTGGAACATCACGAACTCGAAGCGGAACGGCTCGCCCTTTTCGTTGCGCAGCGCCCCATTCCGGTACTTCCAGCCGGCCTCCTCCAGCAGCCGCTTGGCCTCCAGCAGGTTGTTCCGCAGGCCCGCCTGCTCGGCGCTCGGCGGATGCCACTCGGTGATGAATACCTCGGGGGGCAACCGGTCGCGCCAGGATTCCAGCAGAGCGAGTTCCTCCCCCTCCGGCAGCCCCTTGGCCGCCATCTCACTGTTGCTGAAATAGCTGTAGCAGCGTTCGTACTGGTCGTAGAACAGGTTCCGGTTGGACCACTCGAAGTCCATCGCCAGCGAGATGGCGCGGCGGACCCGCTTGTCCTGGAACAGCGGGCGGCGCAGGTTGAATACAAACCCCTGCATGCCGGCATTGTTGCTGTGGGGGAAGGACTCCTTGCGGATCAGCCCCTGGTCGAACTTCTCGCCGACGTAGTCACGCGCCCACTGCTTGGAGTTGTAGACGGCGTTGAAATCGAACTCGCCGGCCTTCAACGCCTCCAGTTCTGCGGTGCTGTCACGGTAGGAGCGGATGCGAATCCGATCGAAGTTGAACATGCCCCGACGGGTGTTGAGATCGCGCGCCCAATAGTCCGGATTGCGCTCGAAGTTGATGTAGTTGCCCAGCGCGTACTGGCCGACCTCGTAGGGGCCGCTACCGATAGGCCGCTCCAGCACCACCTCGTCGAATGGCCGGTCACCGATCCACTCACGGGAGAAGATCGGTATCTGACCGGCGATCATGTGCAGCTCGGGGTTGACCCTCGCGAACTCGAACCGGACCGTGCGCTCGTCCACCACCACGGCGCGCTTGATGTCGCCCCAGTAGAACCGGAACTGGGGATGGGCCTTGTCGCTGGTCAGCGTGTCGAAGGAGAACTTCACATCCTCGGCCAGGACCGGCGACCCGTTGGAAAAGCGGGCAGAGGGATTCAGCCGGTAGGTGACCGAAAGCCCGTCCTCCGCCAGCACCGCATCCTCCGCCAGCAGTCCGTACTGGCTGAAGGGTTCGTCCATGCTGGAGGCCATCAGCGTTTCGAACACCAGAGAATCAATCCCGGTCGCACCTGTGCTGCGCAACAGGTAGGGGTTCAGCCCGTCGAAGCCGCCGAGGGAGGAGAGGGTCAGACGTCCCCCCTTGGGGGCATCCGGATTGACGTATTCAAAACGCGGAAAGCCCGGTGGGTACTTCGGTTCGTAGCCCATCGCAAAACCGTGGTCGGCACGGGCAAACGGAGCCGTGGCCACCATCGGCAGCAGCAGGAAAAGTGTGATAAAGCGGCGCAGGGACATCGACTTACGGTAAAGGGCGGTAGTCTCGATGGATTATCGGTTGTATCATTGCCGGGCCGCCGGCTCCATAGCATGCGCGGCCCCCGCGGTGATAAAACTTCCCGTACAGTATTGGCGATTACGCATTAGAAGAACAGGAGATCAGCATGGGCTTTATGCAGGGTAAGCGGGCACTCATCGTTGGTGCGGCCAGCAACCGCTCGATCGCATGGGGCATTGCCCAGGCCTTCCGCCGCGAAGGCGCGGAACTCGCCTTCACCTATCAGAATGACAAGTTGAAGAGCCGGGTGGAGAAGCTCGCCAACGAGCTCGGCTCCGAAATCGTCCTCCCTTGCGACGTGGCCAGCGACGAACAGATTGAAGGGGTGTTCGGGCAGCTCGGCAAGCACTGGGACAGCCTCGACATCCTCGTCCATTCGGTGGCCTTCGCCCCCCAGGGCCAGCTGGAAGGCGACTATTTGGACGATGTGACTCGGGAAGGGTTCAAGATCGCCCACGAAATCAGCTCCTACAGCTTCGCCGCACTGGCCAGGGCGGCACGCGGCATGCTGCGCGAGAACGCGGCACTGCTGACGCTCAGCTATCTCGGTGCCGTCCGTGCCGTCCCCCACTACAATGTTATGGGCCTGGCTAAAGCGAGTCTGGAGGCCAACGTCCGCTACATGGCCGCCAGCCTGGGACCGAAGAACATCCGCGTCAACGCCATCTCGGCGGGCCCAATCAAGACGCTGGCGGCAAAAGGTATCGCCGACTTCAACAAGCTGCTCGATTACGGCGAGAAGAACTCCCCGCTACGGCGCAACGTCACCATCGAAGAGGTCGGCAACGCCGCCGCCTTCCTCTGCTCCGATCTGGCCACCGGGGTCAGTGGCGAGGTGATGTACGTGGATGCCGGCTACCACATCATGGCGATGGCAGTCCCGGAAGCGATCCAGGGCTGACCGCCGCTCTTTGGCCGGTGGTCGGCAAACCGACCACCGGCCAATATTCCGCTACTCTTCCTCTCGCTTGCTGATGACCACCTTCCCGCGCGCACGCAGATCGCGCAGGAAGCCATCGAATTCAGCCTCTCCGGCAGCACGGGCAAGCTCGATCCCGACCGGCTCCTCCTCTGCTGCCGCCTCCTTGACGCCGTAGAGAGCAAGCACCGCCTGGTCACCGCCGGGAAGTGCCGTCTGCTCAAACGCAGGCCCGCCCTCCGCTACCGGACGTGGCATTGCGAATACGCTCCCGGCCAGTGCGGGGGGCAGTTCATCCCCCGTGCGCTCAGCGGTAACCCGCTTCCACTCCAGTCCTTCGGCCTGCGCAACCGCTTCTGGCGACTCGCCGGACCGAAGCCGGGCCAACATCGCGTCCGCCAGCTGCTGCGCCTCATCCACCGCGCCGTCGCGGCGCAACCGCGCCTCGATCTGCTCGCGCACCTCGGCCAGCGGGCGCCGCGCGGCGGGAAACCGCTCCCGAACCCGCAGGACCACTTGGTGATCGTTGCTGATGTCGATGGGCTCGCTGTTATAGCCGCTCTCCAGCACCTCTTCACTGAACGCCACGGCGCTCACCCGCGGATCGGCAAACACCCCTTCACCACCCTGGCGACCAAACGGTTCACTGGTCTGCACCTCGATACCGAGACGCACGGCCGCCTCTTCCAGGGAATCGGGGAACTCATAGGCGAGATTGGCCAACTGCTCCGCCTGCTCGTAAAACTGCTGGCCGGCCCGCTCGCGCTTCACCTCGTCGAGGATACGCCCGCGCACCTCATCGAAGGGGGAGACCTCACCGCCGCGAACCGCCTCAACACGAATCAGGTGATACCCGAAGGCACTGCGAACCGGCTCACTGAGCGCGCCCTGCTCCAGGGAGAATGCCGCCTTCTCGAACGCGGCATCCAGCATTCCGGGAGAGAGAAACCCGAGATCGCCTCCGCTTTCGGCGGAGCCGGGGTCATCGGAGTACTCCTTCGCCAGCTCCTCGAACGAAGCCCCGGCGAGCAGCTGTTCGCGCAACTCGTCGGCCTGCTTGCGTGCAGCGACTGCCGAGTCGGAGTCATCGGGTTCGGCCGCAAGCAGGATATGGCGCAGATGCCGCTCCTCCGGTTTTCGATAGTTGGCGATCTGCGCCTCGTAACGCTCGCGCAGCTCCTGTTCGCCCACATTGATGCCCGCGGCGATCCCGTCCACCGACAGTTCGAGATAATCGACACTCACCCGCTCGGGGAGGCGGAAGAGGTCGCCATTCTCTTCATGGAAGCGCTCCACCGCCTCCTCGCTCACCTCAACCGCCTCTTCGAAGCGCTGGAGCGGAACGACGACAAAGCCGACGTCCCGCTGCTGCCCAAGCAGCCGCCGATAGGCGTCCTGTTCGTGTCCGGTGGAAAACGTGGTGAGGATCAGGCCGGCCTGAAGCTGGGCGGTGAGCAGGTCCTGGCGGACCGATATCTCGAACATGCCCGGAGACATACCCTCCCGGGACAGGATCCGTTCGTAGAGTTCGGGAGAGAATTGCCCTTCCTGCTGAAAATCGGGTGCCGAGCGGATATAGCTGCCAAGATGGGCATCGGCGATGCGAAGACCACTGTTCTGCGCCGCCTGAATCAGCAATTCGCGCTGGATCATCTGTTCCAGCACCTGGGAACGCAGACGCTCCTCGGGAAACAGCGCGGGGTCCAGACGCCCACCGAGTGCCTGCTGAATCTGCTGCCGCTGGCGGAAAAGCTCCCGCTGCAGTGCCTGTTGGGAGATCTCGTTGCCGTTGACCTTGGCGACAGTCACTTCGCCGCCGCCGCCGATGTATTCATTGATGCCCCACAGGGCGAATGGAATGCTGATGAGCAGGACGATCACCCAGGCGAGAAAACCCTGGGCACGGTCACGGATGATCTGGAGCATGGCGAGTCCCGTTTCGCGACAAGAAGACCACCGGCAATGTGAACCGGCAGCACCATATTGTTCTGTCAGCGACGGCGGCGACAGGTTCCGCCGTACGTGCCTTTAAAAAAAGAAAAGGGCGCCCCGGCCGGGTGCGCCCTTTTGCATATGGCGGAGTGGACGGGACTCGAACCCGCGACCCCCGGCGTGACAGGCCGGTATTCTAACCAGCTGAACTACCACTCCTGATGAAACGAAAGCTGGTGGGTGCTGAGGGACTTGAACCCCCGACCCTCGCCTTGTAAGGGCGACGCTCTCCCAGCTGAGCTAAGCACCCCGGCGTGCCGACACGATTCCGACACGTTTAGCGAAGGCGCGCTAGTTTACGGCATCCTTCAGGGCTTTGCCAGCCTTGAAAGACGGTACCTTGGAGGCGGCAATGTTGATGGTCTCGCCGGTGCGCGGATTGCGGCCGGTGCGCGCGGCACGCTCACGGACCATAAAGGTACCGAAGCCTACCAGGTTCACGGAATCGTCGTTCTTCAGTGCGTTGGAAACGGCATCGAACATTGCGTCCACTGCCCGCGCCGCGGCAGCCTTGGAAATATCGGCGCCTTCGGCGACGGCATCAATCAGTTCAGACTTATTCACCCGTTGTCTCCCCTTCTCGTTAAGGTCTTCTTAAAAAAAAACACCGCCCCGGTTGTAGGCGGCCATTGGTGTGCTTGGTTTTATACCAAGCGGTCAAAAAGCGTGTCAAGCAAGGCGAAGGCCGCCCCCCGGGCAAGTTCACAAATAGTGTGGTTATCTTCCCCTGTTCCGGCTCCGTCTATCCATAGTGACACATGGAACGCGAGACAGAAACGTGAACCGTCTCACATTTCACGCTTCACCCGGCAGCTGTAAAACGGCCCGCCGGCACTGCCGGCGGGCTCGAACTCAGTGGGTGTGGACGGAAGACTGTTCACCCTCTTCTTTCTTTGTTGAAACCGCCTCGGCAGCCTCGGCCTCCGAAAGCGGTTCCGGTGCCCGTACCAGCGCAATCTCGAGTACCTCGTCGATCCAGCGCACCGGGCGAATTTCGAGATTTTCCTTCACGTTGTCCGGAATCTCGTCCAGATGGCGGCGATTCTCCTCTGGAATGATCACCACCTTGATCCCGCCGCGGTGGGCCGCCAGCAGCTTCTCCTTGAGCCCACCGATGGGAAGCACCTCCCCGCGCAGGGTAATCTCACCGGTCATCGCCACATCTGCCCGTACCGGAATTCCGGTCAGGGCGGAGACCAGCGCCGTACCCATGCCGATACCGGCACTTGGGCCATCCTTCGGGATCGCCCCTTCGGGGACATGGATATGGATGTCACGCTGCTCGTAGAAATCCGCCTTGATACCGAGCGCCCGTGAGCGGCTGCGCACCACACTGATCGCCGCCTGGATGGACTCCTTCATCACATCGCCGAGCTGGCCGGTGATGGTGTGCTTACCCTTGCCCGGCATAACCGCCGTCTCGATCTTGAGCAGCTCACCCCCGACCTCGGTCCAGGCCAGTCCGGTCACCTGACCCACCTGATCGTTCTCCTCGGCCAGGCCGTAGCGGAACCGGCGCACGCCGAGGTAGGTGTCCAGATCCGACTCGGTGACGTTGAGGGTCTTTCCGCTCTTGTCGAGCAGCAGTTCCTTCACCACCTTGCGGCAGATCTTGGAGATCTCCCGCTCCAGATTGCGCACGCCCGCCTCGCGCGTGTAATAGCGGATCATGCCGCGGATGGCGTCATCGCCCAGTGCCAGTTCTCCCTCTTTCAGACCGTTTGCCTTGATCTGCTTGGGAACCAGGTAGCGGATGGCGATATTGAGCTTTTCATCCTCCGTGTAACCCGCCAACCGGATCACTTCCATGCGGTCGAGCAGCGGCCCCGGAATGTTCATCGAGTTGGCGGTGGCGACGAACATCACGTCGGAGAGGTCGTAATCCACCTCCAGATAGTGATCAGCGAAGGTGTGGTTTTGCTCCGGGTCGAGCACCTCCAGCAGCGCCGAGGCCGGGTCGCCGCGGAAATCCATCGCCATCTTGTCGATTTCATCCAGCAGAAACAGTGGATTGCGCGTCCCCACCTTGGAGAGGTTCTGGACGATCTTGCCCGGCAACGAACCGATGTAGGTGCGCCGATGACCGCGAATCTCCGCCTCGTCGCGCACACCACCGAGCGACATGCGGACGAACTTGCGGTTGGTGGCACGGGCGATCGACTTGCCCAATGAGGTCTTGCCGACGCCCGGTGGCCCCACCAGGCAGAGGATCGGTCCCTTCAGCTTGCTCACCCGCTGCTGGACGGCGAGGTACTCCAGGATGCGCTCCTTCACCTTCTCCAGACCGTAGTGATCGGCTTCGAGTACCTCCTCGGCCTTGGCCAGGTCGTGACGCACCTTGGATTTCTTCTTCCAGGGCACGCTCACCAGCCAGTCGATGTAGTTGCGCACCACGGTGGCCTCGGCCGACATGGGCGACATCATCTTCAGCTTGTTCAGCTCGGCGGTTGCCTTGGTGTTGGCCTCCTTGCTCATCCCCGCCGCTTCGATCTTCTTCTCCAGCTCCTCCACCTCGTTGGGGTGGTCCTCGAGCTCGCCCAGTTCCTTCTGGATCGCCTTCATCTGTTCATTGAGGTAGTACTCGCGCTGGCTCTTCTCCATCTGGCGCTTGACGCGGCCGCGGATGCGCTTCTCCACCTGAAGCAGGTCGATCTCCGACTCCAGCAGACTGATCAGGTGCTCGAACCGCTCCCGCAGTTCGATGATCTCCAGGATCTTCTGCTTGTCATCGATCTTGAGCGCCATATGAGCGGCGATGGTGTCCACCAGCCGATCCGGATCGTCGATCCCTGACAGGGAGGTGAGCACCTCCGGCGGCACCTTTTTGTTCAGCTTCACGTACTGGTCGAACTGGTTCATCACCGAGCGCGACAGCACCTCGGCCTCCCGCTCCTCCAGCAGGGGGGCGCGGAGCATCTCCAACTGTCCGGCGAAGTACTCGGTGTTGGGCAGGAAATGGACGATCTTGGCGCGCTCGGCACCCTCGACCAGCACCTTGACCGTACCATCCGGGAGCTTAAGCAGCTGAAGAATGCTCGCCACCGTGCCGATACGATAGATATCCTCCTCGTCCGGCTCGTCCTGGCCGGCGCTCTTCTGCGCCACCAGCATGATCCGCTTGTCCGACCCCATCGCCGACTCGAGGGCACGAATCGACTTTTCGCGCCCGACGAAGAGCGGAATGACCATGTGGGGATAGACCACCACGTCCCGCAGCGGCAGAACGGGCATGACCTTGAGCTGGTCACTCACTTCGGATGTCTTGTCCTTGGGGTCCATTGGCTACCTCTCGCTGCGCCCCGGCCGCACCCGACGCCCGCGACGTGTGTGTTCTGTCGCCGATTATACGGCCGATTTCGATATTTAGATGGGGTTTCGCCTAATCCGGTTCAAGCGAAACCCGAAAATAAGGACGGGGCCTCACGGCCCCGTTTATGAATTGGATGCAGCCGGTGTGGCGGGACCGCCCATCCGGCAGCGCCCCTTCAGTCGGTCGCCACCGCCGACTGTTCGTTCCCCTCGTAGATGAGTATGGGGTCGGAGGCCCCTTCGATGACCCCTTCGTCTACCACCACCTTGGTCAGGTTCTCCACCGAGGGCAGGTCGTACATGATCTCCAGCAGCACCGATTCGAGAATGGACCGCAGCCCGCGGGCGCCGGTCTTCCGCTCCATCGCCTTGCGGGCGACCGCCTTAAGTGCGTCGCGGCGGAACTCCAGTTCCACATCCTCCATCTCGAACAGCTTGGTGTACTGCTTGGTGAGCGCATTCTTGGGCTCGGTCAGTATCTGGATAAGCGCCTCCGCATCCAGCTCCTCCAGGGTGGCGACCACCGGCATGCGGCCGACAAACTCCGGAATGAGACCGAACTTGATGAGATCCTCCGGTTCGACACCGTACAGCACCTGGCTGACGCTCTTCTTGTCGTCCTTGCTCTTCACCTCAGCCGAAAAGCCGATCCCGCCCCTCTCCGAGCGGTCCCGAATCACCCGCTCAAGGCCGGCGAAGGCGCCACCGCAGATAAAGAGAATATTCCGCGTGTCCACCTGCAGGAACTCCTGCTGCGGGTGCTTGCGGCCACCCTGCGGCGGGACGGAGGCGACGGTCCCCTCGATCAGCTTCAGCAGAGCCTGCTGCACACCCTCGCCCGAGACATCCCGGGTGATGGAAGGGTTATCCGACTTACGGGAGATCTTGTCGATCTCGTCGATGTAGACGATGCCGGTTTGCGCCTTTTCGACATCGTAGTCGCACTTTTGCAGCAGCTTCTGGATGATGTTCTCCACATCCTCACCGACATAGCCCGCCTCGGTGAGGGTGGTGGCATCGGCGATGGTGAAGGGAACGTTCAGCAGCCGTGCCAGAGTCTCCGCCAGCAGGGTCTTACCGCTGCCGGTGGGGCCGATAAGCAGGATGTTGCTCTTGGAGAGCTCGACCTCATCCTTCTTCAGGCCGTGTTCCAGACGCTTGTAGTGGTTATAGACGGCCACTGAGAGGACCTTCTTGGCCCGATCCTGGCCGATCACGTAATCGTCCAGACTCCCCTTGATCTCCCGTGGGGTGGGCAGCTTACTCTGGCCGGTCGCGGCCGCCTCCTCCTGCACCTCCTCACGGATGATGTCGTTGCACAGCTCGACACATTCGTCGCAGATGAAGACCGAAGGACCGGCAATCAGCTTGCGCACCTCGTGCTGGCTCTTGCCGCAGAAGGAACAGTAGAGGAGCTTGCCGCTGTCGCCGGAGCCCTTGGTGTCGTTGCTCATCACCCTGCCTCGCGTGGCCTTGTGTAAAACATGCAGTGAATCGCCCGGTTTTTCAACCCCGAAAAACCAGGGGACTGTTAATCAGGCCTCTACAGCGCTTCCGCTGCGCTGGGCCAGCACTGAATCGATGAGGCCGTACTCCACGGCGGAGTCACCGCTCATGAAGAAATCGCGCTCGGTATCCTGCTGGATTCGCTCCAGCGGCTGTTTCGTGTGCTGGGCCAGAATCTTGTTGAGCCGCTCCCGGACATAGAGAATCTCACGGGCGTGTATCTCGATCTCGGTCGCCTGGCCCTGGAACCCGCCGAGCGGTTGGTGAATCATCATGCGCGAGTGCGGCAGGCAGAAACGCTTGCCCGCAGCGCCGCCGGCAAGCAGTACCGCACCCATGCTGGCCGCCTGACCGACACACATAGTGCTCACGTCCGGCTTGATGAACTGCATGGTGTCGTAAATGGAGAGCCCGGCGGTGACCGCCCCGCCCGGCGAGTTGATGTAGAGGTGGATGTCCTTGTCCGGGTTCTCCGATTCGAGGAACAGCAACTGGGCCACGATCAGGTTGGCCATGTGGTCCTCGATGGGTCCTACACAGAAAATCACCCGCTCCTTCAGCAACCGGGAGTAGATGTCGTAGGAACGCTCGCCCCGTGAGGTCTGTTCGATGACCATCGGGATAAGTACGTTGCGAATCTCTCGTGCTCCGCTCATGGCAAACCTATCGTCAATCATCCGCAAATCCTTTAATGGGGGCAGGCGGCAGACATATCAAACGGGGTCTGTGTCCCGATACGTGCAACGTTCCATTCCGGTCACGCCGCGCGGACCTGAATCAGGAAAAGTCCGCAAATGAACGCAAATGACGGGCTCCTGCTCTGCGTCCATTCGCGCTTTCGCGGACTAATCCTGATTTTTTCTTCAGGACTGCTGCTTCATCAACTCCTCAAAGGTGGTGGCGGAGTCCGCCACGTCGGCCTTCTCCATCACCCACTCGACCACCCGCTCCTCGAGCACCAGGGACTCGACCTCCGACAGGTTACGCTTGTCGGCGTAGTACCAGTCGACGACCTCCTTCGGGTCCTCGTAGCTGGCCGCCAGCTTCTCGACCGTCTCCCGCACCTTCTCCGGCTCCGGTTTCAATCCCTCGGACTGGACGATCTCCGCCAGGATCAGCCCGAGTACCACCCGGCGCCGGGCCTGCTCCTCGAACATTGATTTATCGAGGTTGACGCCCTGCTTACCGGCGGGGATACGGAGATTACGCCGCATCTGCTCGGCGAGATTTTCCGCCTCGCTGTCGACCAGTGCCTTGGGCACCTCGATCGGGTTTATCTCCAGGAGTTTGTCCATCACCGTCTGCTTAAGCTTAGACGCGATTTTCTGCTCCAGTTCACGCTCCATGTTCTGGCGCACCTCAGCCCGGAAAGCCTCCTCGGTACCCGCCTCAACGCCGAATGACTTGATGAATGCCTCATCGAGCTCCGGCAGCTTCGGCGCCTCCACCTTGCTGACGGTCGCCTCGAACCGAACCGGCTTGCCGGCCACAGTCTTGTGCGGGTATTCCTCAGGGAAGTTCAGGTCCAGGGTCCGCTGCTCACCCGCCTTGGCGCCGATCAGGCCCTGTTCGAAGCCTTCGATCATCTGGCCCGCCCCGAGGGTAACGGGGACGTTCTGCCCCTTGTTGCCCTCGAACGGCTCGCCCTCGATGGTCCCCTCGAAATCGAGGGTGACGCGATCACCCTCCGCCGCCGCGCGGTCGACCGGCTCCCATTCGGTCCGCTGCTTGCGCAGCGTATCGATCAGCTGCTCCACATCAGCATCGGTGACCTCGGCGACCGGCTTGTCGATCCGAACCCCCTCAGGGCTTGCCGGTTCGACCTGCGGGAACACCTCAAACACCGCCGTGAACTCAATGCTCTTGCCCGGTTCCAGGGATTTGGGCTCGATGCTGGGCGCGCCGGCGGGACGGAGCTTCTCCTGACCGACAGCCTCGTAGAAGCTGGCCTGGATCAATTCACCCACCACTTCCCGGTGCACCTGATCGCCGTAGCGCTGCTGAATCACCTTGAACGGCACCTTGCCCGGGCGAAACCCTTTTATACGGGTGGTGCGGCCGAGATTTTCAAGGCGCTTGCGCACCTCCTGTTCGACGCGTTCACCCGGTACCTCGACGGTCATCCGGCGCTCGAGACCCGTGGTCGCTTCAACTGAGACCTGCATCGCTACTCCTCAACGGCTTCAACGGTATTCGTTAGCGGAAAAAAAGGCGCCAGGCAGCCTGTCGATTAGGCCACCACCGGCGCACAACCTGGTGCGAAAGGCGAGACTCGAACTCGCACGGGTTACCCCACTGGAACCTAAATCCAGCGCGTCTACCAATTCCGCCACTTTCGCAAAGGGCGCAATTATAGCGAGAACAGGGGGGCTCGATACAGCCTAATAACAGCGGGAGCGGTTTCGCCGGCGGGGCGCCGATGCGCCCCGGAGCCGGGAAGAGAAGCAGAAGGGAAAATTGGTGGGCCGCGTAGGACTCGAACCTACGACCAAGAGATTAAGAGTCTCCTGCTCTACCAACTGAGCTAGCGGCCCCTGAAGAGCGCGGAATTAAACCAGATCGTGCCGCCTTGATCAAGCACCTGAATCAAGGATAAAGAGCGGTACCTGCGGGATAAGTTCCCTGTCCTCCGTCACGAGCCGCCAGACAGGGAGGCGGTGGTATTCTACCCCGCTTCCACCTGATGCAGACCACCCTGTGGAGTATCTCCTCACCGCCCTGATCATCGGCCTTTTCAGCAGCGTCCACTGCCTCGGCATGTGTGGCGGCATCGCCGGCGCCCTCGCCTGGAGCCTGCCCGCCGGAACGCGGGACAACCGGATCCGGCTTGCCGGCTACCTGGGCGCCTACAGCGTGGGGCGGGTAGGCAGCTACGCCCTGGCGGGGGCCGCGGTCGGCTGGCTGGGGAGCGGTATCCACGCTGCGCTCAGCCCCCGTGACGGGTATCTGCTCCTGCAGTGGATCGCCGCTCTCCTGATGACCGGCATCGGGCTCTACATCGCCGGCTGGTTTCCACGTCTGGCCCACATGGAGCGGCTCGGCCTGCCCCTCTGGCGCCGTCTGGAGCCCATCGGCCGCCACTTGATCCCGGTCAAAGGCCCCGGCCACGCCCTGTTGTATGGTCTGGTCTGGGGCTGGCTGCCGTGCGGGTTGGTCTACTCCGCACTGCTGCTGGCGGTCGCCACCGGATCACCGGAGCGAGGCGCCTCCTTCATGCTCGCCTTCGGCGCAGGAACTTTACCTGCCGTCCTCGGGATGGGTATGCTTGCGCAATGGATGGGGCAGCTGTCGCGCCGAATGGCCGTCCGGAGGGTAGCCGGGCTGCTGCTGGTGGCGATGGGGTTGGCGGGGGTGCTTTTTACCGAAGAGCTACACCGCCTGGCGCCGCTATCACAACAAGAGAACCTCCAGTGCAGACCATGAACGCCTTCGAACGACACCTGATTGGCCACTCGCCCGAATTCGCGGCGGTACTGCGTTCCGCCCAGATCGCCGCGGCCACCGACGTGACCGTCCTGGTTCTGGGCGAAAGCGGCACGGGCAAGGAGTTGCTGGCCCATGCCCTGCATCAGCACAGCCGACGGGACGGCAAGCCCTTCATCACCATCAACTGCGCCGCTCTGCCTGAAGCGCTGGCCGAATCGGAGCTTTTCGGCCACCGCAAGGGCGCATTCACCGGGGCCGTCGATCACGCCGCAGGGCGTATTGCGGCGGCGGAAGGCGGCACGCTGTTTCTGGACGAGATCGGCGAGCTGCCGCTTGCCATCCAGGCCAAATTGCTGCGATTCCTTGAGTCCGGCGAGTGCCAGGCGGTCGGTGATTCGGCCCCACGGCGGGTCGATGCACGGGTGATCGCCGCGACCAACCGTGACCTCTATGCCGAGGTAAAGGCCGGCCGCTTCCGCGAAGACCTCTATTACCGGCTGAACGTGGTTCCGCTCGAATTGCCCCCCCTGCGCAACCGGGGTGCGGATGTCACCACCCTGCTCGAACACCTCACCGCCACCCTGGCCGGGCAACACGGCTTGGAGCCGCCCCGCTACAGCGCCTCCGCCCGCGAAGCGATGCAGCGCCACCCGTGGCCGGGTAACGTTCGCGAGCTGCGCAATGTTTGTGAACGGATGGTGGTGCTGTTCAGTGGACGAACCATCACCGCAGACAACCTGCCGCTCGAGTTCCGCAGTTCGTGCCGCGCATCCGACAGTGCCTTCCGGCTGCCCGACGACGGCATCGAGTGGGACGCCCTGGAGCGCAGCATGATCGTCCAGGCGCTGGACCGTACCGGCGGCAACCGCAGCCGAGCCGCCCGCCTGCTCGGGCTCACCCGGGACACGCTGCTCTACCGCATCAAAAAGTACGCCCTCTCCTGATTTCCTCTTCATGACCGGGACGGGCCGCCACTGCGGCCCGTCTCCCCTCTGTATCAGTGGTGGTGCATCGAACCGTGGTCCATCGGCATCGCCATCGCACCTGCCTGTACCGGGAAGGTGACGGTCTGCCGTGAACCGTTATCGAACATCAGGGTAACCTCGACACGCTCACCCGCCTTCAGCGGCTGTTTCGGCTGCATCAGCATCAGGTGGTAGTCACCCGGCTTGAACACGGTCTCCCCGTGTGCCGGAACCGCAATGGACTCCTGGTGAACCATGCGGGCCATGCCGTTCTCGGCCACGGTCCGGTGCAACTGCACGCTATCGAACGCCGGGCTGGTGGCTGCCACCAGCTTTACCTCTTCCGCACTGCGGTTGTGCAGCACCATGAACCCACCGAGCGCCATCGCGTTGGGCGGCGCCTCGCGGATCCAGGGCGCCTCCACGTGAAGCTCCGCGGCGGACAGCATCGAGCCGAACAGCAGGCCCGCGAGGGCCAGAAGGGAGGAGAACAGGTTTTTCATCGTCAATTTCCTTTCTGGTTGTGTACGTATTCAGGTCAGTGGAGCGAAAACTCCATAGCAAAACTGAGTTGCAGCGGGAACCCCAGCCCCGCGGGCGGCGTGGGCACCGGCAGCGACCGGCGCACCGCCTCCTCGGCCGCCCGTTCAAGGACACCATGTGCACCGACGACCTTGAGCCCCTCAATACGACCATCCGCCTGCAGTGCAAACGATACCTGCACCGAACCCTGGATACCGCGCCGACGGGCCGCCGAGGGGTAGAACTTTCGCTTCTCGATGTGCTGTAACATCAGCGCCAGGTAGCGCTCCCGTGCCTGCCGGGTGTCCGCCACCTCCGGCGCCGGACGGGGAACCGCCGCGGGGGCGGCCGCCGGCCTGGCGGGTGGCCGTGGCTCCGTCGGCGGTTTGGACTTCTCAACCGGCTCTGGCTTCGGCTTCGGCTCTGGCTTCGGCTCTGGCTTCGGCTCTGGCTTGGGTTCCGGTTCCGGTTTTGGTTCCGGTTCTGGTTCCGGTTTTGGTTCCGGTTCTGGTTTTGGTTCGGGTTCAGGGATCGGCTCCGGCGGCTGCTCCTCCGAAGGCACCGGTTCAGGCGCCGTGACAAAACTGATGTTGGCCATGGCGACCGGTGGCCGACCCGGTGACTCCGAATCTCCGGGCACCCACTCGGTCTCCATAAAAAACAGCGCATGGGCCAGAAGGGAGACCGACAGTGCTGCACCCCAGCGGCCCCGCTCCCAGGCGCTCATGGCGCCTCAGTGACGATATCGACGCCATCGGCACCCGCCATTCTTGCCGCATCGAGAACCCCCACCGCAGCCCCAAGTCCGACTGCCCGATCCCCCCGGACCCGAACCGTTCGGTCCACCCTGTCGGCCAGTTCCCGTCGAATGGCCTCGGCCAGCGCCTCCTGCGCGATCGGCTCGCCGCCAATGTATGCGATACCGTGAACCCCGAGCACGATCTCAAGCCTACCCTCTGTATCCGACCTGCCGCCGCTCTCCGCATTCGGCAGGTCCACCGGGATGGTCTCTTCGCGGACAAAGTGGGAGGTCAGCATGAAGAAGACCAGCAGCAGAAACACCACGTCGATGAGCGGGGTCAAATTGGGCACCCGGGAGGTGCGCCGATAGCCCTCAAAGCGCACCGGCGATCCCTTCCCGGTGGTGGACCGGCTCCTCCTCTTCCATCTCGGAGAGGTGCGGCAGCCGTTCGATCAGCAGCGAGGCGTGGTTGCGCATGGCATGTGCACGCCGGTCGGCCAGGCTTTCGAGGAAATGGAGCAGAAGCAGAATGGGAATGGAGACCGCCAGGCCGATACCCGTGGTGATCATCGCCTCCCAGATGCCGCCGGCCAGTGCTTGGGCATCCACCCGGCCACCCGCCTGTTCGATCACCATAAACGCCTTGATCATGCCCAGAATGGTGCCGAACAGGCCGAGTAACGGGGCGGTATTGCCGAGAAAGGCCAAGGTCCGGAAGCCGCGCTCCATCCGCTGCAACTCCCTCGACCCCACCCGCGACGCCACCCGTCCCAGATCACGAATACCCTGGCCGGCCGCCTCGACCAGCGCGCGCATCACCGCCGCCTCGGGGCCCTTCACCCCATCGAGCAGCCCCTTCGCCGTCCCCGACTCAAGCGCCTCCTGCACTCGGGTCTCCAGGGCTCGCGGGGGACGCCCCAAGGTCAGAAACAGCAGGGCGCGCTCCAGTGCAATGGCCAGCGCCAACACCGAGTAGCCCGCCAGTATCCACACCACCACGCCGCCGCGGGCGAAAAGCTCTTCCGGACTCATCTGCCGATTGTCCCCCCGTCATGGCGGAATTCTTCGCACCGGGCTCCGCTCGCCCCGTGCGACAAGGAATTGTGAAGCGGGCGACCGAAGAGGCCGATACGGTGACAAGGCAGAAATAGCCCTCCTTGTACCGACATCGCACCGGTGTTCCGCACCCCGCTTGGTAGTTATAAAGCAACCTCCGGCCAAACGGGCTGTACCGGAGACGGTTGCTTACCCGTCTCTCACGAGACGAGGATTGGCCTGCAGGCGACATGCCAACTCGAACTCTTTGAAAAATAAGAGCGTAAGGGCAAGGCGACGGGGAAAGATGCGGCATATGCCCCACCCCTTGCGGGAGATCACACGAAAGGTGGACAGTACAGAACAGGAGTCGTGGGGATGGTGCGGGCGTCCGGGCGGAATAACAGCCAGGTGGAAAGGTTCGGAAATGAAAACGGGCCTCACCGGGAGGCCCGTCACTATTGCTGATGTATGGGGTGGACGATGGGACTCGAACCCACGACGACTGGAATCACAATCCAGGGCTCTACCAACTGAGCTACGCCCACCATTGAACCATCGGGCAGTGGCGCGCCCGGCAGGACTCGAACCTGCGACCCTCGGCTTAGAAGGCCGATGCTCTATCCAGCTGAGCTACGGGCGCTGGGACAAGTCGACTGCTCGTCTGAAGCGAATTGGTCGGGGTAGAGGGATTCGAACCCCCGACATCCTGCTCCCAAAGCAGGCGCGCTACCAGACTGCGCTATACCCCGAGTCTTCCGGGAAGATCCCGACCGCGACCCAGAGCGGAAAGTCGGCGATGATACGCCGCGTCCTCCGGCTCGTCAATTGGGTGTTCATCGTCGCGGTGCGGTTGGCGCCGCACGACACGCGTGAGAAGATAGCGCCCTTTTTTCTCCCTTACCAACCACGTTTGAGCACGATGAGCGCACACATTATCGACGGCAATGCCGCAGCGCAACGGGTACGCGAAGCGATTCGCCGCCGGGTCGACGAACGGCTCGCAGCAGGGCTGCGCCGGCCCGGACTGGCCGTCATCATCGTCGGCGACAACCCCGCCTCCCGGGTCTATGTGACACACAAGCGCAAGGACTGCGCCGAGGTGGGTTTCGCCTCCTTCGACCACGACCTGCCTGCCGAAACACCGGAAGCGGAACTGCTGGCGCTGGTGGACCGGCTGAATGCCGACCCGGAGGTGGACGGCATCCTGGTGCAGCTTCCGCTGCCCGACCACATCGATCCGCAGCGGGTGATCGACCATATCGATCCACGCAAGGATGTGGATGGCTTCCACCCCTGCAATGTGGGCCGACTCGCCCTGCGCATGCCCCACCTGCGCCCCTGCACCCCGCGCGGGGTGATGACCCTGCTGGAGGAGACCGGCGAACCGCTGGCGGGCAAGGAGGCGGTGGTGATCGGGGCCTCCAACATCGTCGGCCGGCCGATGGCGCTGGAACTGCTGCTGGCGGGCGCGACCGTCACCGTCACCCACAGCCGGACGAAGGATCTGGAGTCCCACGTCCGCCGCGCGGAACTGTTGGTGGTGGCGGTGGGCCGTCCGGAGATGATCCGGGGCGACTGGATCCGCCCGGGCGCAATGGTCGTCGACGTCGGCATCAATCGCCTCGAAGACGGCCGGCTGGTCGGTGACGTGCACTTCGAGAGCGCAAAGGAGAAGGCCGGCTGGATCACCCCGGTCCCTGGCGGCGTCGGCCCCATGACTCGCGCCACCCTGCTGCAGAACACCCTGACCGCCGCGGAGGGTTAGAAACAAACAGATCGACCGCAGAGGTCACACGACTGCATGGATGCAGGAGGTAGAGTAACGCATGGAGCAGTTACCGAGAGATCGCGGAG
Organism: Gammaproteobacteria bacterium; assembly: GCA_041690635.1. GTDB lineage: Bacteria > Pseudomonadota > Gammaproteobacteria > Thiohalomonadales > Thiohalomonadaceae > JAWLGZ01. Next base: position 53,836 of record JAWLGZ010000006.1, on the reverse strand, counting down.
AAAAGAGAGCGCAGAAATGATCCCGCCCCTGTTTTCCCTCTGCGACCTCTGCGGTGAAATGGTTTCTTAAAGCTGTTCGGCGTTCTCGGCCAGGTACTCGGCCACGCCCTCGGGGGTGTCCTTCATGCCCTTGGCGCCCTTCTTCCAGCCGGCCGGACACACCTCGCCGTGCTCCTCGACAAACTGGAGGGCGTCGACCACCCGCAGCATCTCGTCGATGTCGCGCCCCAGTGGCAGGTCGTTGATCACCTGATGGCGCACCACGCCGTCACGGTCAATCAGGAACGAACCACGGAACGCCACTGTACCCTCGGGGGTCTCCACGTCATAGGCACGGCAGATGGCGTGGGACATGTCGGCCACCATCGGGTACTTCACCGGGCCGATGCCGCCCTTGTCCACCGGCGTGTTGCGCCAGGCGTTGTGGGTGAAGTGGGAGTCGATGGAGACGCCGATAACGGCGACATTGCGCTTCTCGAACTCCGCCATGCGGTGGTCGAAGGCGATCAGCTCGGAGGGGCAGACGAAGGTGAAGTCCAGCGGCCAGAAGAAGACCACTGCGTACTTGCCTTTCGTCTGCTCGGAAAGCCTGAAGTTCTCGTTGATGCTGCCGTCCGCCATGACGGCGGGAGCGGTGAAATCGGGGGCCTTGCGGCCGACCAGTACACCCACGGTGGACCTCCTCGGTTGTGGAATATTAATACTAAAGCAGCGCATTATAGCGCCAACTTATGACCATTTGGAATCAGTCGAAGAAATCTGGGGGCTTTTTGCCGGACTTCAAGGGTATGCCATTGCGGTTTCTCCACCATGACCACTGAAATCGAGCTGTTCGCCGCCGTTCCGTACGGCCTGGAGCGTATTCTCGCCGCCGAGTTGCGTGGATTCGGCGCGGAAGGTGTGCGTCCCGGCCGCTCCGGCGTCGCCTTCCGCGGCACCCTCGAGGTCGCCTACCGGACCTGCCTCTGGTCACGGGTGGCGAGCCGGGTGCTGCTGCCGCTCGCCCGCTTTCCGGCTACCGATGCCGAAACGCTCTATGCGGGAATCCACGAACTGGCGTGGGAGGACCACCTCGCCCCCACCGGCACCCTTGCCGTGGATGCCAACGTCGCGCAGTCCCAACTCACCCACAGCCAGTTTGTGGCTCAGAAGACCAAGGATGCGGTCGTCGATCGGCTGCGTGAGCGGTTCGGCAGCCGACCCTCGGTGGACCGCCAGCGGCCCGACCTGCGCATCAACGTCTATATTCATCGCGATCGGGCTCGCGTCAGTCTCGACCTTGCCGGTGAAAGTCTGCACCGACGCGGTTACCGTGCGCCGGGCGCACCCGCGCCGCTGAAGGAGAACCTCGCTGCCGGCATTCTGCTGCTGGCCGACTGGCCCTCCATCGCCGCCGATGGAGGCACACTGCTCGACCCGCTCTGCGGCTCCGGTACCCTGCTGATCGAGGGGGCGCTGATGGCGGCGGATATCGCCCCGGGACTCCTGCGCGAGTGGTTCGGCTTTCTCGGCTGGCCGAATCACCAGTCCGCGCTGTGGGCATCCCTGCTGGCCGAGGCACACGACAGGCGCGACGCGGGGCTGACCCGTCTGCCTGCGATCGTCGGCTTCGATCGGGACCCCGGTGCGGTACGGGCCGCACTCGGCAGCACCCGGCAGGCCGGTCTCGGCGATCGCATCCGCGTGGAGACCGGAGAGCTGGCGAATGCCGACCCCGCCGACCTCCCCGCGGGGCTGGTGGCGACCAACCCGCCCTATGGCGAACGGCTGGAGGCGATCGAGGGTCTGGAGACCCTGTACCGCGAACTGGGCACGGTGCTGCGCGGCCGTTTCGGCGGCTGGCGCAGCGCCATCTTCACCGGCAACCCGCCGCTGCTGCGCCGCACCGGGCTGCCGGAGCGGGAGAATCTTACCCTGTTCAACGGTCCCATCGAGTGCCGCCTGACCCTCTCCGAACCGATTACCGAAGCACCGCTGCCGAAGGCCGATGATTTCGCCAACCGCCTGCGCAAGAACCTGCGCCACCTGGGCCGCTGGGCGCGGCGCGAGGGGGTCGACTGCTGGCGGCTGTACGATGCGGACCTGCCCGATTACGCCCTTGCGGTGGACCTATACATGAGCGATCGGCTCTGGGTCCATGTCCAGGAGTACGAGGCGCCGGCCACCGTGGCACCGGATCGGGCTGCCGCCCGGCTGGAGGCTGCACTGACCGCCATCGCCAAGGTGCTGGAACTGCCGCGCGAGCGGGTGATCCTCAAGGTGCGCCGGCGACAGCGGGGCCGCGCCCAGTACGAACGTCAGGGGACGGGTGGCCGGTTCATGGAGGTCACCGAAGAGGGTGTGCGCCTGCTGGTGAACCTGACCGACTACCTGGACACCGGCCTGTTCCTCGACCACCGAATCACCCGCACTCTGCTGCGCGAGTCCGCGAAGGGAAAGCGCTTCCTCAACCTGTTCGCCTACACCGGCAGCGCCACTGTGCATGCGGCGGCCGGCGGCGCCTCCGCCACCACCAGCGTCGACCTCTCCAACACCTACCTGGAGTGGGCGCGGCGCAATCTGGCGCTGAACGGCTTTACCGGCGATCGGCACCGGCTGATCCGGGCAGATATCCTGGAGTGGCTGGATCAGGCGTGGAGTGGCGGCGAGCGGTTCGAGCTGATCTTTCTCGACCCGCCCTCCTTCTCCAACTCGAAGCGCATGGAGGAGAGCTTCGATATCCAGCGGGACCACCCCGACCTGTTGCGCCGCACCCTCCGCCTGTTGACGCCGGACGGTACGCTCATCTTCTCCACCAACCGGCGCCGGTTCCGCCTTGAGAGCGCGGCCCTGCAGGGGTACAACGTCGAGGAGATCACCCGCGCAACCCTGCCGCCGGACTTCGCCCGCCGGCCGGAGGCACACCGCTGCTGGCAAATCACGGGGGAAAAGGTGTGAACAGATGAACCGGTGCGGAGCGGCAGCCGGAGGGGATCGCTACATCACGCGGACTAGGCTTCCAGATCAGGAATGAGGCGGCTTTCAAGGCGGGCGATGGTGTCTTTCAACTGCAGCTTGAGCTTCTTCATTCGCCGCAGCTGAAGCTGATCCACCGCCGGACCGGTGGCCGCGAGGGCAGCAATCGCGTCGTCGAGGTCGCGATGCTGAATCCGCAACTCGATGAGCTGCATGCGAATTGCCTGCTTCGTCTCTTCGTCCATAGGCATGGAGTCCGGTTGAGCGTACTGCGACGCAGTACACGGGCCCATCATACCGCAATGCGCGGCTAAGCTAACGTGAACGGCAGGGAGGGGAACGGATGATCCACTTTGCTATTGTCGTTCTGGTATTACTGGTTACCGGCTGCGCGACGCTGCCGCCGGAACTAGACGGCGCGGTGGCCGACCTCCGGGTCCAGGAGGTCCGCCTGGAGCCCGCCCGTTTCGAAGGTCAGCGGGTCCGCTGGGGCGGCACCATCGTCTATGTGGAGAACCGCGCCGATTCGACCCTGGTGGAGATGGTCGCCCGTGAACTCGACGGAACCGGTCGCCCGGTCGAAAGCGACGTGAGTCAGGGGCGTTTCATCGCCCGCTTCGACCGCTTTCTTGAGCCGGAGATCTATGCACCGGGACGGTTGCTGACCGTGACCGGGCCGCTGGCGGGAACCACCGCCGGCCAAATTGGCGACTTCCCGTATGACTTCCCGGTGGTGGAGGTCACAGCCAGCCGCCTTTGGCAGCCGCTGCCCATGCGGCGCGGCTATTACGACTATGACCCGTTCTACTCGCCCTGGCGCCCGTGGCCCTATTATGCCCACCCCTGGTACTACCCATGAATCTGCGCCCAACGCTCCTGTGCATGACGCTGCTTCTGCTGACCGCCTGCGCCACCGGACCGCGCTTTGAAACCGCAGACGTCGCCACCGAACTGACCCCGCGCGGCGCGGCCCTGCGCTTCGAGGAGGTGCAGGCACAGCGGGTGCTCTGGGGCGGGGTTATCGTCGATTCAACCAATCTGCGCGAAGGCACCCGCCTTGAGGTACTCGCCTTCCCGCTGTCGAATCAGGAGCCCCAAACCCAACGGGAACCGCTGGGCCGCTTCCTCGTCATCCGACCCGGCTACCTGGAGACGGCCGATTACGCGCCGGGCCGACAGATCACTGTGCTCGGCAGCCTGGCGGAGCTCCGTCAGGGGCAAATCGGTGAGGCGGAGTACACCTATCCGCTGGTACAGGCGGACGACCTCTATCTCTGGCCACGCGAAACCGCCGCGACCGAACCGAGGGTCCATTTCGGGTTTGGGCTGATCTTCAGCCGTTGAGCGTGGGCAATCCCCACCCGCTGATCGTTCTCTCGCCAAAGGCGCAGAGGAAAAGATAATCCTGTCGCCTTTTCGCGCGCTGCGTCTTGGCAAGAATCAAGGCGACGGCTCGAAATCGAGCGATTCGGAGTTGATGCAGTAACGCAGGCCGGTGGGTTCCGGGCCGTCACGAAACACGTGGCCGAGGTGGGATTCGCAGCGGGCGCAGCGCACTTCGATCCGCACCATGCCGTGGCTGCTGTCCTGACGCTCCTCAATCGCCTCCTCCGAGACCGGCGCATAGAAGCTCGGCCACCCGCTGCCGGAGTCGTATTTGGTGTCCGATGTGAACAGGGGCAGACCACAGGCGGCACACCGGTAGATGCCCTTCCGTTCGTTGTGATAATACTTGCCGGTGAAGGGTGCCTCGGTCCCTCCCTGGCGCGCCACCCGGTACTGTTCCGGGGTCAGCTCCCGCCGCCACTCATCCTCCGACTTGTGAACCTTTTCCACCCGCAGTTCCTCCGTTCGCCGGCGCCGACGCCGACGCCGACGCCTACTCTTCAGTCTAATGAGTCAGCTGCGCATCGGCACTTCCGGTTACCAGTACGATCACTGGCGGGGGATCCTTTACCCGACGGAAATACCGAAGCGAAGGTGGTTTGAGATATATGCTGCCCACTTCGATACGGTGGAGGTAAACAACACCTTCTACCGCCTGCCTGAGACCCACACCTTCGAGGCCTGGCGCGACCAGGCGCCGCCCAATTTCTGCTACGCCCTCAAGTTCAGCCGCTTCGGTACCCATATCAAGCGGCTCAAGGACCCGGAAGAGCCGATCGCGCGGTTCACCACCCGTGCATCGCGGCTGGGTCACTTCCTGGGGCCGATACTGGTTCAGCTCCCGCCCAACATGCGGCCCGAACCCGAACGGCTGGAGCGGTTTCTCAAGGCGGCGCCGCGCCGCTACCGCTGGGCAGTCGAGTTCCGCCACGGTGACTGGCTGCGAGAGGAGACCTACGCCCTGCTCCGCCGCCATCGAGCCGCCCTGTGCATCCATGACAAGATCGCCGACCACCCGCGGGTCGAGACCACCGACTGGATCTACCTGCGCTATCACTGGGGCGAGCAGGATGGCAGCTACAGCGCCGACCAGCTGGCGCGCGAGGCGGAGTGGATCCGCGGGTGGCGCGATCGGGGGCTGGACGTCTATGCCTACTTCAATAACGACCTCAACGGCCACGCGGTGCACAACGCCACCGAGTTGCGCCGGCTGTGCCACACGGATGCGATCACGGGAGAAGGCACATCCAGGGAGACAGGACCATGAAGAGAGCGGCCCGCTGGCGTCCACTGGTGTTGCTGACGCGCGGTCCGTTGCCGGCCGCCGATGCCCCGTACGAACGGGAACTGGGGCGGCGACTGCTGGCGGCCGGGCTCGAGATCCGGTTTCTCGCACCCGACGGGCACGATCTCCGGGGCACCGTCGACAGCCTGGCCGATACGAACACCCTCATCGGCATCTGCGCCACCGGTGCCGCCGCCGATGAGGCGCTGGACGCAGCGGAGTGCCATTCGGCGATCCGCGCGCTGATTCTGCGCGGGGGCTCGAAAAATGGCACCGCGCGCCCCGTGGCCTGCCCCACACTCCTGCTGGCCAGTGAATCCGTTCCGGGCGAGGTCGAGTGGGCCCGGGAACTGGGGCGCCTGATTGGGAGCGCCTGCCTGGCGGAGAGAATCAGGTCACCCCTCGACCGGTTCTCCGACCGCCGCGGACTCGAATACGCCGCCGCAACCGCCTGCCGCTGGTTCACTCACCACCTCGTCCGTTCACCGCCCGTGCCGGACCTGCAGCACCAGGCACATTTCTAAGCGCAGCACGGCACGAATCACGCCCCGCACTTCACGCCCCACCCTTCACGCCGTAAACTGCGCGCCCATGCTGAGTTTTGAAGGCGTATCCCTGCGCCGCGGTCCGCGGCTGTTGTTTCATGAGGCCACTTTCGCCATCCACGATGGCGAAAAGGTTGGCATCGTCGGTACCAACGGCAGCGGCAAGTCGAGTCTGCTCGCCCTGGTTCGCAACGAGCTGCTGCCCGATGCGGGCGAGGTATCCCTGCCGGGCGACCGGGTGATCGCCCATGTCGCCCAGGAGACCCCCGCCACGGAACAGGAGGCGCTCGCCTATGTACTCGGCGGGGACGGCGAGCTGGCGGAGTTGCACGCCGCGCTCGCCGCCGCGGAAGCGACCGACGACGGTGCGCGCCAGGCCGCCCTGCACGGGCGGCTGGAGGCGATCGACGGTTACACCGCGCCGGCCCGCGCCGCGCGGATCATGCACGGGCTCGGTTTTGTCGCCCCCCGCCAACGCGATCCGGTACGAAGCTTCTCCGGCGGCTGGCGGATGCGGCTCAATCTGGCGCGCGCCCTCATGTGCCGCTCCGACCTGCTGCTGCTCGACGAGCCCACCAACCACCTCGACCTGGAAGCGGTGCTTTGGCTGGAGGCGTGGCTGGCCGGCTATCGCGGAACCCTGCTGCTCATCTCCCACGACCGCGACTTCCTGGATCGGGTGGCCGGGCGCATTCTGCATGTGGCGGATGAAACGGTACGGCTCTACACCGGCAACTACTCTGGGTTCGAATTGCAGCGGGCGGAACGGCTCGCCCAGCAGCAGGCGGTGTTCGATCGCCAGCAGCGCGAAGCGGCCCATATCAAGCGGTTCGTCGAACGTTTTCGCGCCAAGGCGTCCAAGGCCCGGCAGGCGCAGAGCCGGTTGAAGGCACTGGCCCGGCTGGAGGCGGCGGCGCCGGCCCATTCGGATTCCCCGTTCCATTTCACCTTTCCCCGCCCCCAGGGATTGCCCAACCCTCTGCTGCGAATCGAAGCCGCCTCGGTCGGCTACGGAGAGGAGCCGGTGCTGCGAGATATCGATGCCCGCCTCACCCCCGGCGATCGCATCGGCCTGATCGGGGTCAACGGCGCAGGCAAGTCGAGCCTGATTCGGCTGCTTGCCGGCGAACTCACGCCGCAGACCGGAACGGTGGAGCCGGCACCGACGTTGCGGATCGGCTACTTCGCCCAACACCAGCTCGAACAACTCCGTCCGGAGCACTCTCCGCTCGACCATCTGCGTCAACTGGACCCCGCCCCCCCCGAACAGGCGCTGCGCGATTTCCTGGGCGGTTTCGGCTTCTCGGGCGATGCGGCCGTCAATCCCGTAGCCCCGCTCTCCGGCGGTGAAAAGGCGCGCCTGGTTCTCGCCCTGACTGTCTACCAGAAACCCAATCTTCTACTGCTGGACGAGCCAACCAACCACCTCGATCTGGAGATGCGTCACGCCCTGACGCTCGCACTGCAGGAGTATGAGGGTGCGCTCATACTGGTCTCACACGATCGTCACCTGCTGGAGAGCACGACCGACACGTTCTGGCTGGTGGCCGACGGCGCCGTCACGCAGTTCGAGGGGGATCTGGACGACTACCGCCGCCGACTTGAGACGGCAGGTACCAACGCCGCTCGCCCGCCGGAGTCGGCGCCCGCCCACAGCGCAGTCGCCCGCCGTGAACAGCGGCGCCTGGATGCGGATAAACGCCAGCGGGAGCAGCCGCTGCGTAACCGGCTTCGGGAGCTGGAACGCGAGATCGAGTCCCTCAGCGCCCGCCGTCAGTCACTCGACGAACAACTTGCCGATCCTGCGATCTATGCCGAGGAGAACAAGGGTGAGCTGCGCGAACGGTTGGCAGAAAAGGCGGATCTGGAATCGGCACTCAACCGGGCCGAGGAGGCGTGGATGGAGGTTGCGGAAGCGCTGCAGGAGGCGTGATGAAAACGGCAAAAAGCGAAGGGGCCCGCAGGCCCCTTCGCCAACCATCGCTTTGACGCACTTAACGACCGTTCATCGCACCGACTTCCCCGTTCACAGACCCGATCCGTTCAGCTCGCCGTCGAGGCCCGGTCCGGTCATGTCCCGCTGCTGATCGACCGGCACCTCCACCTCTTCGAATCCGGCGAACTCGATTTCGGTTCGGCGATTCGGACGCAGGCAGGCGACCAGTTCATCACCTGAGAGGCCTTCGCAGGAGACCACCGGATCGCTCTCCCCACGGGCCTCCGTGACAATCACCTGCTCCGGCACACCCTGGGAAACCAGATGCTCCTTCACTGCATCGGCGCGCTGCTGCGACAACCACTCGTTATACTCCTCGGGGCCGATGAAATCGGTATAGCCCGCGATATGAACGCGCGGTTCGTCGACGCGCTGAATGGTCTCCACCAGCTGGTCGAGCACCTGCTGTCCGCGATCCGAGAGCTCGTACTCGTCGAAGTCGAACAGCGTTTCCGCCTGGATGGTCACCCTGCGAGTCTCGGCATCCACCATCTCCTCTTCCAGCCGGGCCACATCCGCAAGCGGCGTCACCAGATCCGGATCGCACTGGACGATCGCATCCGACGGCTGCCATCCCCGGGTGTTCACGCACTCGCCACCCCGATCCGTTACCGGGTTTCCGCCTCGATCAAAAACGTAACCCTCCGGCCCGATCTGGGCCTTCACCTGCGGCCCGAAACCGAGCAGGGCCAACACCGCCGCCGCTGCGATTAGAGGGCCTTTCCCCAATCCCTTTGCATCCATGTGGCGTCCTCCCTGTCGATGACTCCGGGATACAAACCGTTGCTTTGATTTGAGGCTAGATGAGCGGACCAGCGATATCCATCGGTGGCAATCGCCGTGAAATAAAACATAAGAATCGATTAACCACATTGAATTAATCCGTTCTTAATACCCCCAAGACACTGTGCACGCGAGCGGCTGCTCCGGGCCGGCACTCTGCACATATGGATGTTATATATCCACGCACGGAAGCATCTTTTGCTGATACATCCTGTGCGCAACAAAAGCGCCCCCGTGACGGCTATCCTGATGACTGATGACCACCCCAAAGTCACCGTTTCGCGTCGGAATCGTAGGCTCCTACGGGGGGCTCAATCTGGGTGACGAGGCCATCCTCCAAAGCATCCTTGCACAACTGAGAAAGTCACTGCCGGCGGCGGAGGTCACCGTGTTCTCCCGTGATCCGGCGGACACCCTGAAACGGCACGGTGTTGAACGGGCAATTGCTGTCCGCCAACTCTCCCGCGCCGAGGTCACCCGAGAGGTGGAGCGCCTCAATCTACTTGTGCTCGGGGGCGGCGGCATACTGTTCGACAGCGAGGCACGCACGTTCCTGCGCGAAGTACTGATCGCCGAGGAGCGTGGCATCCCGGTGATGGTCTATGCCGTGAGTGCCGGACCGCTGGATGGACGTGAGTCACGCGAGGCGGTGCGCCAGGCACTGGACGGCGCCGCACTGATTACTGTCCGGGAACGCCGCGCTCAAGCCCTCCTGGAGGAGCTCGGCGTCCATGCGGAGATTCGGGTGACGGCCGACCCGGCGGTCCTGCTTCAAGCCGAACCTCTATCGACGCAGGCACTCAAAAAGGAGGGAATTGAAGGCCAGCTCCTGGTGGGGATGTCGGTACGGGAGCCAGGTGGCGCTGCGCCTGACATCAACCAGGACTCCTACCATGCCGTCATGGCGAACGCAGCCGACTTCATGGTGGATCGTTTCAACGCCGATATCCTGTTTATCCCGTTTGAACGCGGTGATCTGCAACACAGTCATGCGGTGATTGCACAGATGCTTCGTGCCCGGCGCGCCTCGGTGCTCAAGGGCGAATACACACCCGGACAGATGATTACCCTGATGCGCCACCTGGGTCTTGCCGTCGGTATGCGGCTGCACTTTCTGATCTTCGCCGCTCTGGCGGGCGTACCGTTCGTGGCGCTTCCCTATGCAGAGAAGGTGCGTGGTTTCCTCGATACGCTCGGGCTCGAAACACCGCCGCTCCATCAGGTCAATGCCGGGCGACTCATCGCGCACATCGACAACTCCTGGGACCACCGCCGCTCACTGCTGGGCCGCGTGCAGCGGGCGCTTCCACCGCTAAAACGAAATGCGGCGGAGACCAATCAGATATTGGCCAACCTGCTGATAGAGCGCTCACAGAGACACCCGTAACATGCCGGCACTTGCCCGTCCTCCCAACCCGGAATCGATTGAACTCGCCCCGCGAACCGCCACGGTCGCGGCCAATGCGGACGTACTCGTGGTCGGCGGTGGGCCGGCGGGAATCGGTGCTGCGATCGGCGCCGCCAGTGCGGGTGCCAATGTGGTTCTGGCGGAACGGTACGGGTTCCTCGGCGGCAACGCCACCGCCGCGCTGGTGATGCCGTGGATGTCCTTCTACACCGAACATCCGCAGCGGGAGGTATTCGGCGCGCTGAGCATGCTGCCGACCGATCACGGTCCCGGTGAACCGGTACTCGCCGGTCTGGTACGCCGCTTTATTGCACGCCTGGTCGAACTGGGTGGCGCCATTCAACCCTCGCTGGAGACCGGGTTTACCACCCCCTTCGACGCCGAACTGTTCAAGCAGGTGGCGATGGAGATGGTGGACAAGGCCGGGGTCCGCTTCCTGTTTCACGCCTTCGCCAGCGATGTCGTGACCGAGAACGGGGAGGTGCGCGGAGCGGTCTTCGAGACCAAATCGGGGCCGGTGGTGGTGCGTGCGCGAACGACGGTGGACTGTACCGGAGACGGCGACGTCGCCGTCCTTGCCGGAGCGCCTTATGAGGTCGGCCGCGAGAGCGACGGACTGGTGCAGCCGATGACGCTGATGTTCCGCATCGGCGAGTTCGAGCGCGCTGCCTTCGAGGGCTATGTAAAGCAACATCCGGATCAGTGGCGCGGCGTACACGGTCTTTGGAACTTGATCAAGGAGGCGACCGCCGCGGGTGAACTGGACCTTCCGCGCGAGGACATCCTGCTGTTTGCCACCCTGCGCGAGCGTGAACTGGTGGCGAACTGTACCCGTGTAACCCGCCCGGACCGCGTGCTGGGCACCGATGTGTGGGACCTCACCTATGCCGAGTGGATCAGTCGCCGGCAGATGCGGCAGATCGCCCTGTTCCTGCGCCGCTACGTGCCCGGATTCGAAAAGGCCCATGTCCTGCAGAGCGGCATGCATGTGGGTGTCAGGGAGACACGGCGGATCATCGGTGAGTATCGGCTGGTGGAGAAGGATGTGCTCTCCGCCCGTAAGTTCCCTGATGTCATCGCGCGCAACACCTATCCGATCGACGTCCACAACCCGCAGGGCACCGGCACCTATTTTCGTCGCCTGCCGCCTGGCGAATCCTACGACATCCCGCTGCGCTGTCTGATCCCCAAGGGGGTAAACGGTTTGTTGGTGGCCGGCCGTTGCATCTCGGGCAGCCACGAAGCGCACTCCTCCTACCGTGTCATGCCGGTATCCATGGCCGTCGGCCAGGCTGCAGGTGTCACCGCCGCACTTGCCGCCGCCCGCCGACGTGTGGCCCGCGAGGTGGCGGTCTCCGACATCCAGCGCGAACTGCTGCGCCAAGGCGCCAATCTGGGGCATAAGGGCGCCCCGCCGGCATGAGGGACAAGTGGCAAGAGAATACCTGCTTTACACCGGTGACTTGCCACTTGCCGCTATCTGTCTTTCCAGACTGATGAACAGCTGCCCGGTACCGTTCGCCCCCGCATGGTCGTAATAAAGCTCGTGCAGGGCGAAACCGCGATGGTCTCCGTACCACTCCCGCACCAGACCGTCGGTTCCGCGCTCGCCGAGCAGGCGCAGGACCAGCGTGAGATAGATCCGGTCGAGTAGATTCCCGGCCAGCAGCACCTGTAACACCGTTGGCCCACATACCGAGCAGATCACCCGCAACCCACGGTTCACAAGCGCCTTGATGAGGTGCTTCCCCTCCACCTCGGCGGCGGCGCCAGCCACTAGGACTTCAATCCCCTGACGCGCCAGCTCCGCGGCTTTTTTTCCGTCGGCACCTGCGCCCGTCACTGCCAGCACCTCCGGTGCCCGCTCACGCAGCTGCACAACCGGGAGATCCAGCCGCCGGGTGATCACCGCGAGTTTGGGATGTGCGGAGAGCCCCCGGGCGAGGCGCCACCGGCGCAGATCGGCATTTTTCGCCGATTCGAGGAACAGGTCAGAACGGCCGCTGGCAATCGCGTGCAGATGGTTGGCAGTGGTCAGGACAACGTCGGCCTGGGCTGCCAATTCCATATAGAGGCGCCAGTCACGCGGATTGGCGATCAGCGGGGGCACCCTTTTTCGGCGGGTGACCGGATCGCGATCGGCGATGCGTCCGTCGATACTGGCGATGAAGTTGGTGTAGATGAAAGGGCGGTTGTCATCCGCCCGGGTACGCAGGTCGTGGGCGAGATAGCACCCTTCCAGCGAGTGCGCCCGATCCGATGGCGGATAGAAACGGTGAACCCCGTGCGGCGCCATACGAAAAGCATAGTGCGGAAGCCACCGACCACCGACTACCGACCACCGACTACCGACCACCGACCACCGACCACCGACTAACGACCGTGACCTATCTCTTCTCAATCGTCCCGTACTTGAGGACACGCTCCTCGCCGCGGGCGTCCACTGTGTGGAGGAGTACGGGCCGGCGCCACACGCTGCCGATGTACTCCAGCACCTTCTGGGAACGCACCAGGTCAAGGCCGCGGGTGTCGGTCTGGTAGTCGTGCTGCAGAATGAGTGAGCCATCCTGTTCCACCGATGCGACGGCGACCCGGGGCGCACCGAAGTTGAACTTGGGCGCCAGGATCTGCTCACGGATATCGTTGATATCGGCATCGTTGACGGTGATCTGTCCGTCGCGACGCACATCGTATTCGAACAGGTTCAGCTCGCGGGCGAGTTCCTCGGTCAGGTAGTTGCGGATGAAGCCGAAGTCGTCCTCCTCCTCGCGGATGCGGCGCGCCGCGTCCAGTCCCTGCTCCTTGATGATCCGCTCCCACATCGAGAACCCAAGATGATAGGGGTTCAGCTGGAGCGCAACCTGCCGCTGACCGGCATAGGGGCGCACAACGTCCGAGTGGGTTTTCACCGCCTGCAGGTAGAGATCCGACGGCAGGAAATCGGCATCCCGCAGCAGCCGTGCGTGCCAGTAGGAGGCCCACCCCTCGTTCATGATCTGGCAGGCGAAAATCGGCTGGAAGTAGAACGACTCCTCACGCACCGCCAGAAAGATGTCCCGCTCCCACCCCTCCATATCCGGCGCATGGTTGGCGATAAACCAGAGCAGGTCCTGCTCGGGATAGGGGGGTAACGGCAACCGCCGTCGACGCGCACCTGCCTCCTCGAGCGGCGGCTCCTGCTCCAGCGCCTCGAAACGCCGCTGGAACTCGCCGCGCTCGAACACCTGCTCCTCTTCATATTCCGGGTAGGGGGGCCGGCGCAGCCCCTTGTGCGGATCGATGTGCTGCTCCAGCGCCAGCGCTACGTCGAGAATCCGTTCCACCGCCGCCTGGCCGTGATCCTCCATCGCATCGGTGATCTGCTGCGCGTGGGCGGCGGCCTGCTCGACGATGTGATAGCCCACCTCCTCCTGGCTGCGGCGAAACAGCAGGTTGTTGCGGGAGAAGTCGGCATGGCCCAACACGTGGGCGATCACCAGCGTGTTCTCCTCCACCGTGTTGGTATTCGCCAGATAGGCGCGCCCCGGATTGCCCGGATAGACCACCTCGAAGATCTTCGAGTTGCCCATACGGTGCTGCACCAGCTGGTAGATATAGCGAACACCGAACGACCAGTGGGGCATCCGCACCGGCAAGCCGTAGACGGAGACCTCCATCATGAAGGCCGGGGGGACGACCTCGAACTCCACCGGCCAGAAGTCGAGGCCCGCCTCCCGTGCGCTGGCCTCGAGGGCGAGACGATACTCATCGAGCTGGCTCTCGCTGTTCACCGGGTCACCTGTTCGGTTTCGGGTTCGGCCTGCTGCTGGAAGAAGTGGCGAATCGCCGCCCAGACATGATCCTCTTTCGACAGGGGATAGGTCGCTACCGGCTTGCCTGCCAACCGCAACCGACCGAACAGGCGCGCGGTCTCCGTCTCGTAGTCGGTGAGGACGTTGAGACCGGTCTCCAGGTAGCCCATGTAGTTGACCATATCCGCCAGGCGGTTCATCGCCTCGAGTGCAGGCTCCCGATCGTCACGGAAGTTCTCACCGTCGGAAGCATAGAAGGCGTAGATGTTGTATTGGGCCGGCTCGAAGCGTTCGTCGACGATGTCGAGGATCTTGTTGAGTGCGGTGGAGGCAACCGTTCCACCCTGGGCGCGGACCTGAAAGAACTCCTCTTCGGGGAACTCCCAGGCGCGAACGGTGTGGGCAATGAACACCGTCTCGATGCGTTTGTACTGGCGGCGCAGTCCCTGGAGCGCCCAGAAAAAGAAGGTCTTTGCCAGTCGCCGCTCTTTTTCCGTGACGCTTGAGGAGACATCCATGGCAAAGAAGACCACGGCGCGTGTACTCGGCCGCGGACGGCGCACCAGCTGGCGGAAGCGCAGGTCGTCATTGGTGAAGGCCGGCCCCCCGGGCTGGACCGAACGCCGTTTGATCGCCTCTTTCAGCGAGCGACGGCGATCGAGCCGGGCGCGGGCGCCCCGTTTGTCCCACCCCTCTCGGGTAAACTCCTCGTCCTCGAGACCGCCGCTCTTCGGCTTGAGATTGGGGAGGCTGAGCTCTTCCCAGAGCCAGTCGACAATGTCGTCGACCTTGAACTCGAGCACGAACTCGAGTCCGCCCTCGCCGCTGCCACTCGCGCCCTTGCCACCGCCCTCTCCCGACTGTCCGGGACGCAGCTCGTCACCGGCCTCCACCTCGCCCTGGCCGACGCCGCTGCGCTCCCCCTCCTCGCTGAGACGGAAACGGTAGTGTTCGAGAAAGCGGACCGGCACATGTACGGTGCGGTCGGCGCCGCCACTGATGACGTCGGCCTCGTTGGCCAGATCCATGATCCGCCGCCGGACCGCCTCCCGCACCTTGTCGTTGTGGCGGAGCCAGTCGCGGCTACCGCGGGAGAAGAGATCGTACCAGCGGCGATTCTGGCTGCCGGTGGTCGGATTATCGCTGCCGGACATATCCATCGTCGGCCACTCCTCACCCGTCGCGTGGTGACTGTCGTGAAAGCGCAACCCTTACACCTACCCGCCGCGCGGGTACGGCCGCACTTCCACTCGCACTTACTCCTGTGATAGCAGGGTGGTGACGTAGTTCAATGCCTCGCGGGCGGAATGATTGTCGTAGCCGTACTCGTCCACGAGCCGCTTCTGCACTGCGGAGATCTTCTGCTGTGCCTCTTCGTCGGGGCGGGCGCTGGAGGTCACCAGCCGCAATACGTCGCGCCGCTCCTCAAACAGGTACTGCTTGATGGCGTCATGCAGCCGGGCGTGACTGTCGAGGGTGAATTTCTCACCCCGCTTGAACGAGACCATCGCCTTGCGCACCACCTCCTGACGGAACGAACTCTTGCCGGAATCGGAGACCTTGATCTTCTCCTCCACCGAGCGCATGAACCGTTCGTCGGGCGGCCGCGACTCGCCGGTGATGGGGTCGGTGATCTCTCGCTGGTCGAGAGAACCCTCCACCTCATCCAGATACTTCTCGAGCAGTGTCTGGGCCTCCTCCTCGAACGAGGTGAAGAGCGCCTTGTGCACATCCTCCTTCACCCATCGGTTGTAGAAGTCCTTGCGGGCGGTGACGAGGAAATCGATCCACTGCCGCTTCTGCTTGGACTCCATCCTCGCGTCCGCCTCGATGGCGTCCTTGAGTGCGAGCAACACCTCCATGCTGGTCAGGCTGTGCACCTCGGAGCGGGTGATGGCGTTGGAGATGGCGTTGATGACAAAGCGCGGACTGACGCCGGTCAACCCCTCCTCGGGGGTCTCCTTGCGCACCCGCTCGGTTTCCGATTCCGACAGACCTTCCACCGCCTCGCCCGCGTAGAGCCGCGCCTTGCGGGAGAAGTCGAGGTCCTCGCGGTCCCCCTTCTGCAGGCGGGTGAGGATGGCGAAGACGGCAACCACATGCAGAGCATGGGGATCGAGGTGGACCTCGCGGAAAGCGGAGGCGTTGGAGATCAGCTTCTGGTAGATGCGCGCCTCGTCGCGATACGAGAGCGTATAGGGGACCTGCACGATGACCATGCGGTCGAGCAGCGCCTCATTCTCCTTCTCCTGGAGAAACTTGTTGAACTCGGCCAGATTGGTGTGCGCGACGATGGTCTCGTCGAGGTAGATGAGCGGGAAGCGCGCCACCTTGACGTTCTTCTCCTGGGTCAAGGTCAGGAGCAGGTAGAGGAACTCCCGCTTGACCTTCAGGATCTCGATCATCTCCAGCAGACCGCGGCTCGCCGCATAGACGGCCCCGGACCAGGACCAGGCGCGCGGGTCACCCTCGTCGCCGTATTCGGCCACCTTGGACAGATCCACCGACCCCACCAGATCGGCGATGTCGGCGGTGGTCGGATCGTGCGGGGCATAGGTGCCTATACCGGAGCGGGAGGCCTCCGACAGGAAGATCCGCTCCACCGGGAAGCGCATGAAGTCGCCCTCGAACTCCTGCTCGAGACGCGCCTTGCAGAAGGGGCAGAGCTGCCCCTGAATCTCGACGCCGTAGTTCTCCCGAAAGTTACCGCGCAGCGTATGCGGCACCAGATGGAGGGGTGACTCGCGTACCGGGCAGCCCTGGATGCCGTAGACCGCCCCATCATCGGTGTGGCTGTACTCCTCCAGCCCCCGCTTGAGCAGGATCACCAGGGTCGATTTGCCCCCTGACGGTGGACCGAGCAGCAGCAACAGGCGGCGCCCCACCTCCGATCCGGCACTCGCGGCCTTGAAGTAGTCCACCACCCGTTCGAGTGCCTGATCGACCCCGAACAGCTCGTTGGAAAAGAGCGCCGTCGGCTGGCTCTCCTCGTTGACACCGCTCTCTCTCTGGTGCCAGCGCAGCATGTCCCAGATGTACTGATGGCTGGTCCGGGCCAGCGCAATCGGCTGCCTTGGAAGGACCTCCTCGATGAACTCACGAAAGTTGCCTTCCCAGTGGCGTGCCCGGTGCTCGCGGGTGTACGCAGTGAGGGATTCGACGAATCTGGTGTGTTCTTGCTCGTTGGTCATAAGCGCTATTTCACCATCCCCGATGTGCTCTCCCGTTCGGGTGATAAGTGTAGACAACGACCAGTTCGCGACAGACGTTCGTCAGCCGGATTCACCGCCTCACCCACACTGCACGTGCACCACCCCGGATTGACGCACCGTGAGTCAAAACTCCTGATGGCAACGGGGCGAATACCGAGACCGATGCGTGTGAATCGGTGCATCGCCCCCCGGACGCGGAGAGGGAGGATTGAGGAAAATTGCGGGGGTGTTACCGCACGCGGCGGAACATGAGTGTGCGCCCGAAACGGTCGCCGAGAACAAGCAGGTCGCCGCTACGTGCGAAACGGTACTCCGTAAGGGAATCGTAGCCTGCAACCCGGGTAATCATGCGGTCGCCGGTGAGCCGGAGATGGCCGTCGACCGCCCGGTTTTCGGTGCCGAGACGAAAGCGATCGCCCTCGATCGCGAGCCACTCCCCGGCCTGCGAGTACCATATCCCGTTCAGGCCGACGGGACCCGGCCCGTAGCTCTCCGCCAGGTGGCCGGAGGACCAGTTCCAGCCGGGGTGGAGGCCCTGCGGCGATGGGCCGTGAGGCCCCCAGCCGGAACCCCACGCCGGTACGCCGTAGCCGGCCGGAACGCCGCTGAAGAACCACACCATCGCCTCCCACATCAGCGCCATCATCCGCCCCGCCAGCGAAGAGGCGTAGCCGATGTCGGCCGCCCGGGCGGGTGCGGCGAGAGAGCAGAAAAGAACGAGGGCGATCAGGGAGCGTTTCATAAGGGTGTTGGGCATCAATGCACCGCAGTGGTGCAGCAGGCCGCGGCGGGGCAATGATACCAAAAAGCCGGACCAAAGCCGGGCAGACCTACTCCCAGCGAAACAGATAGGAGCCGATGGCGAGGAAGACGGCGCTCATCACGGTGAGCACCACCAGTTGCGGTGCCACCTCAACCAGCCCGGCCCCATCGATCATGATGGCGCGCGCCGCATCGATAAGGTGTGTCAGCGGAAAGATCAGGGCGAACTGCTGCAGCGCGGGATGGGCGCCCTCCAGGGAGAACCAGACCCCCGAGAGGAAGATCATGGGCCAGCTGATGAGGTTCAGCAGCCCCTCCGCCAGCTCCTCGCTCGCCAGCCGGGAGGCGATCACCAGCCCGAGGCTGATCATGCTGATAGCGCCCAGGGTGGCGACCAGCAGCAGGTCGAAATAGGCGCCGTACATCGGGAAACCGAGAAAGAGATCGGTACCGACATAAACGAACGCCGTCACCGCCAGCAGCAGCCAGAGGCGGGAGGCGACCTGCGCGGTCAGAAACTCGAACGCAGTCAGCGGCGTGGCGCGCAGGCGCTTGAGCACCCCGTTCTTGCGGTAGCGCACCACCACGTAGCCCACCCCGTAGAGGGCACTGAACATCATGTTCATGGCGAGTACGCCGGGGACCACCCAGTCCACGTAGCGGATCTGCTGGCCGCTCACCGCTTCGCGGACGAAACCGCCCTCCCCCTCGCCACCGAGCAGCACCCGCTCGGCCATGTAGCCCTGGGGCGAGGTGTCGTTCACCCAGTAGCGACGGGCGTGGAGGTCCACCACCATTGCCAACTGGTGCCGCTCCACACGGGTGATAGCCCGCCCGAGGTCATCGACCGGTATGAAATCCACATAGCGGGTCTCCAGAAAGGCGGGCGGTTCGCCCCCCGGTGCCCCGAATACCCCGACCTTGTAGAGGTCCGCCGGCCCACCGGTAAAGGCAAAGGCCAGCCCCGCCACGACCAGAACCGGGAAGATCACGTTCCAGCCGAGCGCGGCCCGATCGCGCAGGAACTCGCGGTTACGCGCCGCCCACAGGGCAATGAACCGCCGTAGTCTCATGCCCGCAGGTCCCGGCCGGTCAGTTCGAGGAACAGGTCGTCGAGGGTCCGCTCGCGGATCTGCAGCCGCGAGAGATTGACGTCGCCGGCGACCAGTTCGCGAAGGGTGCGGTCCACATCGCGGGAGAGGATCTCCACCGTGTCGCCGCAATCCAGCACCGTATAGTCGCTCTCAATCACCGCAGGCAGCCTCCCCTTGGGGAGCTGGAGGACCACGTCATGGAAGTGCTCGGCGAGCAGGGCGCGGGGGGTGCCGCGGGCGATGATGCGCCCGTTGTCCATGATGGCGATCTCGTCGCAGAGGGTGTAGGCCTCCTCCATGTAGTGGGTGGTCAGCACCACCGTCGTGCCCCGCGCCTTGATGTCCTCCACCAGGGACCAGAAATTGCGCCGTGCCTGCGGGTCGAGGCCGGTGGTGGGCTCATCCAGAAAGACCACCGACGGATCGTTCACCAGGGCGATGGCCAGCAACAGGCGCTGGCGCTGCCCGCCGGAGAGCCGGTGGGTGTCGCGGTCCAGAAAGGCGCCGAGTGCGCAGCGCTCGATCAGTTCGTCCAGCGAAGCGGTGCGCGGATAGAAACTGCCGAACAGTGCCAGCGCCTCACGCGTGGTGATGTGCTCCTGAAGCGCCGTGCTCTGGAACATGATCCCCGCCTCCTCCCGGAAGCGGGCACCCTGGGGCCCACCCCGGTAGAGGATCTCGCCACTGGTCGGCTGGCGTATTCCCTCGATCATCTCCACCGTGGTGGTCTTTCCGGCGCCGTTCGGCCCCAGCAGACCGAAGCAGCTCCCCTGCTCGATCGCAAAACTCACCCCATCCACCGCACGCACGCGGTGGAACTGTTTGACCAGGTTGCGGGTTTCGAGCAGGGCGGGCATTGGGAACCGGGACGGTAGCGAACTGCAATTGTAACCCGCATCCGGCCGCTGGTGGCCGGATCAGTCGCTCCGGAGATGCCGCTCCGCATCGTGGTCCTCGACCGCCCGTCGGCTGACGCTGCGCGCCCCCAAAGCCCCTCCCACAAGCGCCGCAAGCAGGGAGAAGGCCAGCATGCCGAACAGCCACCAGGAGGCGCCGGTGACCGCCACCGCGTAGCCGGGGGGCACCGACTCCACCGCGACCGGCATCGCCGCGGGATAGTGGAACAGAAACCCTCTTCTCAGCAGACCCAGGGAACCGCCCAGCACCGGCCGTGCCGCAGTGGATGCAATCCAGGTCAACAGCAGGGTAACGGTCGCCCAGGTCACCAGGCCGTGCAGAATCCCGTCCGAGCGACGCGGCAAGCCCGACAGGCGGGCGGCGACATAACCGCCCAGCAGTCCGGCCAGAGTGAGCGCAAACCCGGTCCACACCCCCGGGATTAATGCTATCGGGGCGCTACGTGGCGGCTGTTGGCCCACCACGGTGAGACCGGCCGCAAACCCGAAAAGGGCTATCAGCAGGTAGGTGGCTCCGCTCACGGCCGATCCGGCCAGAATGCCGCCCCAGCGGATCTGGGGACCGGGTGGCCTGGCCGGAGGTGGCATCGCTGTTCCCGTCTCCATGGCCGCGCTCTCCGTTCGGTCGAACAACTACCCGCCAAAGTGAAGACCGGCCCAGGCGCCTCTTGCAAGTCAGGTCCGGGATTTCTCACCGCACCGCGGCACGCGCAGGGGTGAACGGGGGAGACCGGTTTTCAGGAGAGCGTCGGCGAAATGCGGTCGCGGCGCAGGCGGCGGGGCCAGGTGAACCGGACACAGGTGCCCCGGCCCGGCACCGAGTCGATGCCGATGGTGCCACCGAGTCCCTGTACCAGTTTGCGTACCAGGGCAAGCCCCATCCCTACCCGTTCGTCACGATCCTGGGCACTCAGTGTCTGAAACATGCCGAACACCCGCTCGTGGTGTTCGGGGGCGATGCCCGGCCCGTTGTCGCTGACCACAAACTCAATCTCGTGTTCACGGACCTCCGCCCCGATTTGAATCCGCGCGGTAGTACCCCCGTGGTGGTCGATCCCGTTGGCAATCAGCTCGGCGAGGACCTGCCGCAGGGCCTCGCGGTCGGTACGAAAAACGGGGAGATCTGGAGCCGTGTCGATCACCACCCCGCGGTGCTGCGGGACCTGCTGAGCCAACTCATGCACCAGCCGGCCCACATCGGTGGGCACGACGTGCGGCGAACCGCCGGCGCGGGTGTAGTGCAACAATGCCTCGAACAGACGGTGCATGCGCCTGGCACGTTCCCGGAGCAGCCGCAGATGTTCACGCACCTCCGCAGGCAACTGGCCGCGCAGATCATCCTCAATCCAGCTTGCCAGGGTGGACAGGGCACGCAGCGGCCCTTTCAGATCGTGTGCCAGCACGTGGGCGAACTGCTCCAGTTCGCCGTTTATCCGCTGCAATCGGGCGCTCTTCTGCCGAAGCTGTTGCGTGCTGCGCTTCAGCCGCGACTCCACGCGGCGCACGTCGGTGACATCCTGGGTCGTTCCGACGAGAGCCACCGGACTGCCCCCCTCCTCACCCAACAGGCACGCTTCGCTCCGCAGGTGGATCACCTGGCCGTCCGGCCGCAACAGGCGGTAGTCCGCCCGGAACGCGCAGGCGCCTTCCAGGGCCCGGGCGAGGCGTAGCCGAACCCGGCGCCGATCCTCCGGGTGAACCAGCCTCAGGAAATCCTCCATGCACTGCGGCGCCTCCCCCGCCTCGAGTCCGCACAAGGCGCGCAGTTCCTCCGTCCACGCCCACAGGCCGGTGGCACACTCGATGCGCCAGCGACCAAACGAGGGGGAGGGGAAACGGGAATGGCCGAACGATTCCGCCCCTTCGCCAGCGCGAAGGGATACCTGCGCGCCCATGCGGCGCGTGGTGCGACGTGTGACCCGTCGTGGCTGAAAACCGTCCGTCAGACTGCCTGTGTTTGCCATCAGACGTACTCCCAATGCTGCCCTCTGAAGGAAACGTTAATGATCATTAATGTAGACGATATATCTGAGTCTGCATCCGCAAACCGTATCTAACCCATTAAAGCGAAACGAGTAGCGGGAATTTCCTACCGGTGCGCATGAGAGAGTGGGCTGCAACGTGGACAGATTCCGGGTCACAGGGTGGGAGCGACTTCGACCAGCCGGGCCGAATCGGCAGAGGCTGGAAAGGGGAGGTGGTGGAAAGTGCGGATGTGTCAGCGCGGGGAAAAGGCCGGCGCGAAAGGGGGACTCAACCGGTGCGGGGGCCGGAGACCACATGGGCGGTGCAGGGGCTCTTCGGCCAGGTAAACCGGAAGTCACAGCCCCCCTCGTCGCCGGAGTCGATCCGGACGCGTCCGCCGACCCCTTCCACCAGCTTGCGTACGAGAGCGAGCCCGATACCGGTCCTTTCATCGTGGTCACGGGCCCTGAGCGTCTGGAACATCTCGAACACCCGTTCCCGATATTCGACGGGAATGCCGGGGCCATCATCGGCCACGCTGAACTCGAAGTGATCGCCGTGTTCGAGCGCGGTGATGCAGACCTGGCCCTCACGGCGGTGATGGTGCTCGATCGCGTTGGTGAGCAGGTTGGCCAGGACCTGCCGCAAATGGAGCCCGTCGGTGTGGAGGACCGGCAGATCGCCACACACCACGACGAACCCGTCGGGAATCGGGTAACTCTCGATGATGGCCTGCACCAGTTCGCGCACGTCCACCCGTTCCGCCCGGGCGCCACGTCCTGCCCGCGAGTAGGCGAGCAGCCCGTCGATCAGACCGTGCATCCGCTGCACCCGTCCACGAAGCAGGCCCAGGTGGCGCCGATCCGCGGGGTCGATCAGGCGTTCGTCGAGCTCCTCCTCCAGCACCGTCGACAGGTGGGAGACCGCCCGTAACGGCCCTTTGAGGTCGTGGGCAACCACATAGAGGAACTGCTGAAGCTCCTCGTTGGCCTGCTGGAGGTGTTCGCTCTTCTCTCGCAAACGCTCCTCGGAGGCGCGCAACGCCTCGTTGGCAACCGTCAGTTCGGCGGTACGCGCCTCTACCCGCCGCTCCAGTTCGTCACGTGCCCGCGCCAGTTCCTCTTCCAGCCGCTTCTGTTCGGTCAGGTCGACGTGGGTGCCGACCACCCGCACCACTACGCCGGAAGCGTCATAGAAGGTCCGGCCGCGCGCCAGCACCCAGACATGGTGCCCGGCTTTGTGACGCAGACGGTAGATGCTCTCGTAGTGGTCGGTACGCCCCTCCACATGCGCATGCAACTCCGCCGTGACCCGCTCCCGGTCTTCCGGGTGAAGCCGCTCTTCCCACTCCTCCGGCCCGGTGCCGATCTCATGCTCCTCATAACCGAGCATGCCTTTCCAGCGGCAGGAGTAGTAGGTGCGGCCGGCCGGCGGGTTCCAGTCCCACAGGCCGTCGTTGGCCCCCTCCATGGCGAGTTGGAACCGTCCATTGGCGTGCCGCTCCTCTCGGAGGCGGGTGGCGAGCCGGGTCAGCGCATGGGCGATGAGGCACGCGGTGTCGTTGCCCACCGGGAGCGGCGGCCGGGCGGCATACTCACCGGAGGCGAGACGGTCGACGAAGCGGAGAATGTCACGCAGAGTCCGTTCCTCATTGGTCGCGGCGGTGGGGCGGGCTTCAGCCATGAAGAGCGACGGGTACATAATCCGGTCTGCACAAACGGAATTAACTCCATAAGCCTAGACCGCACCTCGAGCATTCTCCACCCGATGCCCAACAAAGAAAAACGGGCCGGCAAGCCGGCCCGTTTTTCTCCGCGTCCTCAACCGACTACCACTCGTATTCCGCTTCCTTCAGCTTGGCGTGGGCGGCTGCCAGCCGGGCCACCGGTACGCGCGGAGCGGAGCAGGAGACGTAGTTCAGTTTGATGTGGTGACAGAAGCGGATGGAGGCCGGATGGCCGCCCTGTTCGCCGCAGATGCCCACCTTGAGGTCCGGGCGCGCCTTGCGGCCCCAGTCCACGGTGATCCACATCAGCCGCCCCACCCCCTTGACGTCCAGCACCTCGAACGGGTTGTGGTGCAGGATGTCCTTTTCGTTATAGAGGGGCAGGAATTTGTTCTCCGCATCCTCGCGGGAGAAGGAGAAGGTCGCCTGGGTGAGGTCGTTGGTGCCGAAGGAGAAGAACTCGGCATCCTCAGCCAGCTTGCCGGCCCGAAGGCAGGCGCGCACCACCTCGATCATGGTGCCGAACTTGAACGGGACCTTGATCCCGTAGGCCGCCTCCACCTCTTCCCGGAGTTCGTCGACGAAGCCGCGAACGATGTGCAGCTCGCGGATGGTGCAGACGTTGGGCACCATCATCTCCGGATGGATGTCGATACCATCCTTCACGCACTCGGCCGCCGCCTCCAGGATGGCCCGGATCTGCATCTTGTAAATCTCCGGGTAGGTGATGCCGAGGCGCACGCCGCGGTGACCCAGCATCGGGTTCACCTCGTGCAGTACGCGTACCTTCTGCAGCATCGCCTCCTTGCGTGAGATCACCTCGTCCACCAGGTGGCTGTCGCCGAGTACCCCGATTCGCTCCTCCATGTTGTCCAGTTCGGGATGCATCACCTTGAGGGTGGAGACCAGTGCCTCGACCCCGTGCACCGACTGACGCAGGTGGCGCAGATAGGCCAGTTCGTCCCGCAACCGCTGTTCCGTGGGCAGGAACTCGTGGATCGGCGGGTCGAGCAGTCGCACGGTCATCGGGCGCGGCGCCATCAGGGTGAACATCTCGCGGAAGTCATCCCGCTGCATCGGCAGTAGTTTCGCGAGCGCCCGCTCCCGCTCCTCGGTGGAGTCCGCCAGGATCATGTCGATCACGATCGGCAGCCGATCGCTGGCGTTAAACATGCGCTCGGTACGGCAGAGGCCGATGCCCATGGCGCCATACTTGGAGGCGCGCTCCGTGTCGGTCGGGGTGTCGGCGTTGGCCATCACCTTCAGCTCCGCCACCTCGTCGGCCCACTGCAGCAGGGTCGACAGTTCGTTGCTGAACTCCGGCTCAACGGTCGGGATGCTGCCCAGATAGACGTTACCGGTACCGCCGTCGATGGTCACCACCTCCCCCTCGTGCAGCACCTTACCCGCTACCGAGGCGGTCCGCGCCACGCCGTCGACGCGAATCCCCTCGGCGCCGACGATGCACGGTTTGCCCATGCCCCGGGCCACCACCGCCGCGTGGGAGGTCTTGCCGCCGCGCGAGGTGAGGATACCCTGGGCGGCGAAGAAACCGTGGATGTCCTCGGGCTTGGTCTCCTCGCGGAGCAGGATCACCTTTTCGCCCAATTTCCCCCGCTGCTCGGCGGTGTCGGCGTCGAACACAATCTTACCGGCAGACGCACCCGGCGAGGCGCCGATGCCGATGGTGATCGGATGGGACTTGTGGGCCGGGTCGAGCCGGGGAAACAGGAGCTGTTCCAGCAGCTCCGGCTCGATGCGCAACAGGGCGCGGGCGCGATCGATCAGCCCATCGTTGGCCATCTCCACCGAGGTGCGCACCATCGCCTGGGCGTTCATCTTGCCGTTGCGGGTCTGCAGGCAGTAGAGGATGCCCTTCTCGATGGTGAACTCGAAGTCCTGCACCTCGCGGTAGTGGGATTCGAGCTTGTTGCGCAGGTCTTCGAGCTGCCGGTAGAGGTCCGGCATCTCCGTGTTCAGATCGGCGATCGGCTTCGGCGTGCGGATGCCGGCCACCACATCCTCGCCCTGGGCGTTGACCAGGTACTCGCCGAACAGCACGTTCTCTCCGTCACCCGGGTTGCGGGTGAAGGCGACGCCGGTAGCGGAATCGTCGCCGAGGTTGCCAAACACCATGGTCACCACGTTCACCGCCGTTCCGTTGGCCATCTCGGGGGTGATGTGGAACTCGCGCCGGTAGTCCACCGCGCGCTTGCCCATCCAGGAGTTGAACACCGCCTTGATCGCGAGCTCAAGTTGTTCGTACGGGTCCTTGGGGAACGGCCGGCCGGTCTGCTCCTCCACCACCTGCAGGAACAGACCGCAGATCTCTTTCAGGTTGTCGGCGGAGAGCGCCACGTCCACCGCAGCGCCGGTGCGCCGCTTCACCGCGTCGAAGTGCTCGTCGAAATAGTCGTCCTTGATGCCCAGGGCCACGTGGCCGAAGAGCTGGATGAAGCGACGGTAGGCGTCATAGCCGAACCGGGGATTGCCGGTCTGTTCGATCAGCCCAGTGAGAGTGTCCTCATTAAGGCCGAGGTTGAGGATGGTATCCATCATGCCCGGCATGGACATGGCGGAACCGGAGCGCACCGAGACCAGCAGCGGGTTCTGCGCCCCGCCGAATTGCTTGCCGGTGGCCTGCTCCAGCGCGGCGATATGGGATTTCACCTCGTCCAACACCCCGTCGGGGAGCTGGCGCGCGGAGTCGTCCAGGTAGGTCAGACAGGCGTCCGTGGTGATGACGAACCCGGGCGGGACATTCAGCCCGATCTGGGTCATCTCGCAGAGGTTGGCTCCCTTGCCCCCCAGTAGCTTCTTATTTTTGCCGTCTCCTTCGGTAAAGGAGTAGACGTACTTTGTCGCTGCCATCTGCGCACCTTCCTTACTGCAATGATTGGGGATTAGGACAGAATACTTTCCGCCTGTTGCAAAGTAGTTAACAGGATGCGGCCCGATGATTCAAACCGCACCTGTCCGTCCCCAGTAGACCCCCCGCCCTTCCAGCGGTTCATGCGGCAGCCCCACAAATACAAAGCCCCGCCGGAGGCGGGGCTTAGGCAGCCTGTCGACCTGGGCTCGCCTGGCTGCCAGGGCATCCAAGCTCGACAGGCTGCTGGCGCAATCGCAGCTCTCTTCAGGAGGGAGAGACCCGTGACGCCTGCAGTCCCTTGGGGCCGCGCTGTGCTTCATAAGTGACCATCTGCCCCTCGGCCAGGGTGCGGAAACCACCGCCCTCGATGGCCGAATAGTGCACGAATACGTCCTCCCCACCCTCAGCGGGTGAAATAAAGCCGAATCCCTTTGAATCGTTGAACCACTTGACGGTACCGTTTGCCATTGAATCCACCTCTGTATCGAAAACTTAATTGGGAGTCCGCCAGCGGCGGACTCACGCCGCCGGCCAGCCGGACCCAATCAGTATAGACACCCGTGAATGACTGCACGGTGACCGGGGGATGAGATGGGCTCAGGCCTGATCCAGCCAGCCCTGAAGGGCGGTAATGATGGCGCGCGCCTGGTCGGCGCTCGAGATATTGAACTTCGATTTCTGCATGTACTCGCCACCGCGCTTCTGATAGCGCCGGATGGTGTACTTGTCCGGACCGTAGCTCTCGCTTTTGGCGTCCCAGTCCTGATAACGGTAGAGCACCGTAGCCCAGGCCCCCTTGGAGAGGATCGCCTTGTCCAACTGTTTCGTCACGGTAATTCCATTCTCGACGAACTCAATACTCAGGTCTTCGACCCGCTCTGCCATGCGAAACTCCTATTATCGTGTTGATCCCTTGGCGGGATTGTTTCGGTAGACCACTCCTTCCCGGGCGCGATCCACGTCCCGCGCGCACGCAAACGGTGGGTCACCCTCCAGGTACTGCGCAAGCCCGTAAGCGGCGGGGGCGTGGACGTTGGCGACGACCATCTCCACACCCGTCACCGCACAGGCGCTGCTCACCTGCACCAGCCACCCATAGTAGAGCGGGTCCAGAACCGGCACACTCGCCAGGTCGTAGATAAGGCGTCGCGCCCCCACCCGCTGCAGGAATGCGATGAGCGGGGTCAGGTAGGCGTCCGGATCACCCGGGTCCAGCCCTTCGCCGGGTTCGAGCAGAACCAGGTCGCCACCAAGGGGAGTGAGATGCATGCCGGCGACGGCGCTCAGTGAACCTGCTGACGGACCTCGATCCCGAGACGGCGGAATGCCTCCTTGAGGCCGTCGGAGAGGGTACCGCGGGTGGTGACCGTCCCCAGATCGATGTTGAGGCTGGTCAATGCGCGGGCGATCTCCGGCCGGATTCCGGTGAGGATCGCCTCGGCCCCCATCAGGCCGACGGCACGCACCATCTGAATCAGGTAGTGGGAGACCTGGGAGTCGATGGCGAGCACCCCGGTGACATCCATGACCACTACCCGCGCCCGCTCCTCCTCGATGCGGGTAAGCAGTTTCTCCATCACCATCATGGTACGTGAGGAGTCTAGGCTGCCGATGATGGGCAGGGTCAGCACGCCATCCCATATCTCCGTAATCGGGGTCGAGGTCTGGCGCAACTCCTCCTGCTGCAGGCGGATGGTCTGCTCCTTTTCGTGCAGATAGGCGCGGAAGACATCCAGCACCAGCTGATTGAACAGACGCGCCAGCAGCAGCAACACCTCGCGGGACTGTTCGAAGCTGTAGGCCTCGCTCTCCTGCAGTTCCTCGATGAGTACCCGCTGCAGCGCCTGCACGTAGCGGACAAAGACATCCAGCTCCCCGCCGCGCACCTGGATCTGGCGTGCGAAACCGGCGAAAAAGTCCTGCAGTGCGTGCGACTCGGCGCCCTGGCGACCGCCAAAGGTCTGGTCCGACTGGAGCCAGAGGATGAACAGTTCGAGAAACTCGAAACTGTATTCGTGGATATCGTCCTCGGAGAGAATATTGCGGTCACTAAAAAGCGCCCGGCCCTGCTCCTCGATGATGGCGGAGATGTGGGCCATGTTCTCCTTCAACTGCTCAATGAGTATCTGGTTAGCGTCCCTGGCGACCGGATCTGTGTTTTTCTTCTGCATCGTTCGATCCCCAATCGGTTTTGATTACGAACAGCGACTTGTCATCACTGATCCGCCCCACCACATTCCCCAGCAGATAGGCCACCATCTGGGGATGAAGTCGGTATAAACCCGGAAAGCTGCCCGCCCCCCAGTTACGCCTGATCCCGTCGGACGCCGTCAGCAGCAGCGCGTCGCGCGCAAGCGGCTGCTCGATGAGTTGAAAACGGCCGTGGGCATGACCCAGTACGCCGGGTGAGAAGGTGATGTTGTGGCGCTCGTCACCAGTCACCACCATCGCATTCATATCCCCCACCCCGCAGAGCAGAGCCTGACGCTCCCCATACTCCAGCCGTCCGGCAATCGCCACCGCTCCCCGTCCCCCGCGCATCGCCCGGCTGATCCGATCGAGCAGCTCCCGCGGGCCAACGCCCGGTTCGAACAGCCGCTCGGCCGAACGTACCGTCTGCTCGGCCTGTTCGCCGTGACCGAGCCCGTCCATGTGCAGCCAGTGCAGTGCGCCGGGGCCACAGTGTACACAAATGGCATCACCATTGTGCAGCAGGTCCTGATAGGCCCGAAGGAAAAAACCGGCGGCGAAATCGCGGTCCTGCCTGGTCTCGTGGCCGATATAAAAACGGGCCCACACCGCCACGCCATGCCACGGCCCATCGGGACCACCGCGGGTGACGCTGTATACCTCGCATTCGTCCGCCAGGCGGCGAATGGTACCGAGCCCCCGTCCCATGGTGCTGGCGGTGGTGAACCCGTCCACGTAGGCGGCTGCCACATCGGTGATACCGGGACCGTGGTCGATGGCAAACAGATCCAGGGCCGGAGCCGGGTGGCGGCTTTCCCAGAGCTGTACCAGCCCCTTGCCGTGCGCATACTTTTGCTGGTTGGTCAGTATCTCGGTGCAGACCAGCTCCATGTACTCGCGCTTGATGTCACCGAAACCCATCCGCTGAGAGACGGCGCGCAGGCGCGACCGCACCAGAATGTGGCTACTCTCCCCCGTATTGGGCTGCTCCAGCAAAAGGCGAATCACACGCCGGGCGCCTCCAGCGGCGAGTCCTTGTCAAAACTGGCGACCTCAACCCTTCCACGCCCGGCCCGCTTGGCCGCATAGAGCGCGGTGTCGGCCCCCTTGACCAGCGACTTTTCATCGTCATCCGGGAGCAGTTCCGCCACCCCGACGCTCACTCCCCCATCCATCAGCTCCAGCACGCGTCGGCCGATGCGCGCCGCCACGGCCGCGTCGGCATGGACCAGAATGGCGAACTCGTCGCCGCCGATGCGGCACAGGTGGTCCACGCCATCGCGCGCGGCGTGGGCCATCGCCTCCCCCATGCGCACCAGATGACGATCGCCATATTGATGCCCGTGGGTATCGTTAACCTCTTTGAAGTGGTCCAGGTCGAGCAGGATCAGGGAGAACGGCTCCGACTGCCGATGGCACCGGGCGATCGCGTCAGCGAGGCGCCGATCAAACGCACCCCGATTCAGGAGCCCGGTCAGGCTGTCGGTCTCCGCCTTGCGGATGGACTCCTGCAGCTCCTCCTTCTTGCGATCGAGCACCGCCTCCAGTTCCGCGAGTTCATCCGCGGCGCGCCGCTTGGCCTCCTCCAGTTGCGCGCTGATCGCCTCATTGCGGCGGCGCAGCAGCTCCGGATCGGCGCTTTCACTCTCCCGGCGCAGCCGTTCGGACAGCAACTCGATCTCCCCGGGCTCGGGGGGCTTCGGGAGGGAACAGACCTCGGCAACGCGGGCTGCACAGGCAACCTGCAACAGGTTCCCGTCGACCCGCAGTTCAACGCGGATAGCCCCCCGCGACCGTTCACAGTCATGCCGCAACCCCCTGAGGAGCTCCACCAGACGAGCGGTCGCAACAAAAGGATTGCCGCCGAGCGCGCGGGCGGCCCGCAGCGCGACGCGTGCGAACTGCCGGCGGTCCGGTTCGACGATGAGATCGATTGTGAGCAAGGGGTTCATACCGAACCAGATACTAAGAGTCCGGTCACAAAAATGCCACATTCATGACAAATTCGCGGGAAACAGCCCGCCTGTCTATGATTTCACCCTAATAATTAAGAACAACACACCTGCCGCCTGAGAACAGAGAACCCGCATAGCGCGGGTCTGGCGTGCCCCACGCCCTCTGCGGCGAACCGCTTCCCTGCTATCCCTCGAACAGCAAGGAGATCACATGGCATTCGTGGTGGGCGACAACTGCATCCGGTGCAAGTTCACCGACTGCGTAGAGGTGTGTCCGGTCGACTGCTTCCACGAGGGCCCCAATTTCCTGGTCATCGACCCGGATGAATGCATCGACTGTACCCTGTGCGAGCCCGAGTGCCCGGCGGAGGCGATCTTCGCCGATGACGACCTCCCATCAAATCAGGCGCACTACGCACAACTGAACGCCGAGTTGGCCAAGCTCTGGCCGGTCATCTCGGTGCGCAAGGAACCGCCTGCCGGTGCGGACGACTGGAACGGTGTCCCCGACAAGCAGCGCTATCTGGAACGCTGAGCCGCCGCCTTACCGTCAGAGGTCGGGCTCTGTGGATAACAGATTGAGATGTTCGGCAATGCGCCTGACGCCCTCTTCCAGTTGCTCCCGCGCGGTGGTGTAGGCGAACCGCACATGCCGTTCGGCCCGGTGGTGGCCGAAGTCGGTGCCCGGGGTGACGGCAACGCCCGCCCGCTCCAGCAGGTCGGCGGAAAATGCCTCGGCATCGTTGCTGAAACGGCTGATGTCTGCGTACAGATAAAAGGCCCCCTGCGGCACAATCGGGATTTCGAGCCCCAGTTCGCGCAGCGCCGGCAGCAGGTAGTCGCGGCGGCGCTGAAACTCGGCCCGACGCTCCTCCAGGATGGTGCGTGTCTCCGGCGCGAAAGCGGCCAGCGCGGCGTACTGGGCCGGGGTCGACGCGGCGATAAACAGGTTCTGGGCCAGTTTCTCCACCGCCCGCACGTACCCCTCCGGCACCACCAGCCAGCCGAGCCGCCAGCCGGTCATGCAGAAGTATTTCGAGAAACTGTTGATGATGAACGCCCTATCGGTAACCGTCAGGGCGGAAGGGGGCGCCTCCCCGTAGACCAGACCGTGGTAGATCTCATCCACCAGCAGGCAGCCGCGGCGCGCCTCCACGGCGGCAGCCAGTTCCGTGATCTCCCCCTTGGTGAGCACAGTCCCGGTGGGGTTGGAGGGCGAGGCCACCAGCACGGCGGCGCTGTTCGGCTGCCAGTGGGCAGCCACCTGCTCCGCCGTGAGCTGATACCGGCTCTCGGGACCGACCGGCACCGCCTGCGGTACACCCTCGATAAAGCGGGCGAAGTGGCGGTTGCAGGGGTAGCCCGGGTCTGCCAGCAGCAGCCCCTCGCCCGGATTGAGCACGGTGCCGAGCGCGAGCAGCAGCGCGCCCGAAGCGCCGGGGGTAATGACAATCCGCTCGGGGGAGATGTTGACCCCCTGTTCCGCATAGTGCCCGGCAATCGCCTCGCGCAGTGCCGGCAGGCCGAGGGCGGGGGTGTACTGGGTATGTCCATCTGAGAGGGCGCGCAGACCCGCCTCCACCACCGGTGCAGGGGTAGGGAAATCAGGCTCGCCGATCTCCATGTGCACCACCGACCGCCCCGCCGCCTCCAGGGTACGGGCGCGGGCGAGCAGGTCCATGACGCGGAAGGGCTCGATATCGCCCACCCGCGCGGCAAGCCGTAGATTCCGGCTCTCAGCCACCGTGCAGCCGGCGAACCAGCGCCAAATCGAGGAAAGTGGCACCGCCGGCATCCCCGCTCAGCAGTTCGAAGGGAGCTTCCGGCTCTCCCCAGCAGTCGAGGACGACGGCGGCCCCGCTGAAATCGTCCTCGCGGGTGTAGCCGTTCACCGCGATGATGGTCTTGAGCCCCGCGCCGAGGGACGAACGGATACCGTTATAGGAGTCCTCGAAGGCGACACAGGCCTCAGGGGCGAGCCCCATCCTCTCCATGGCGTAGGTGTAGATATCGGGGGCCGGTTTCTTGGCCGGCACCACGTCGCCGGCGGCGATCACCTCGAACCAGCTCATGGCATCGGGGTCCATGGCATGAACCAGCAGCGCCTCGACATTGGCCGGGGTCGTGGTGGTGGCCACCGCCAGCCGCAGACCCGCGGCACGCGCCTCGGTGATGAGCCGCTTGACCCCGGGGCGGAGCGGAATGGCGCCCTCGGCCAGCATGTCGGTGTAGTGGGCGGTCTTGGCCTTGTGCAGGCCGACGATGAACTCGTCCAGCTCCGCCGGGCGTTGGAAGTCGGTGTTGAAGCGGTCGAGGTAGTAGCGGATGCGCTCCTTGCCGCCGGTAACCGCCAGCAGTTCGCCGTAGAGCGCCTCGGACCACTCCCAATCGAGGCCGGCATCGGCGAAGGCGCGGTTGAAGGCGACCCGGTGACCGTCACGCTCGGTGTCCGCCAGGGTACCGTCCACATCGAACAGCAGTGCTTGAAGTTGGGCCATTTTCTCAGTCTGTCCGGAAAAAGCGGAATAGAATACCGATTCGTCTTCGAACATGCACGACAACCGAGCGGTTAATGTTGCGCCAGTCAACCCTTTCTGGTATTTATCCCGGCCTGTTTTTCTAGGCGCTGCATCGCAGGAGACCGATTGATGCCGACGAACAAGACCGCGGCCACGAAGGCGGCGAAGCCCACGAGCAAGAAACCCGCCCCTTCCAAGTCCGCACCCAAACAGGCGGGTACGGCTGCCAAGGCGGTCACCGCCAACGAGGCGTTGCCGACGCAGAGCGCCCTCGACGGGTTCGCCAAGTTCACGCCCTACGAGCCGAAAAAGGGCGAGGAGTACATGAGCCCCGAGATGTCGGAGCACTTCCGGCAGATTCTGCTGGCCTGGCGCCGGGAGCTGATGGAGGAGGTGGACCGCACTGTGCATCACATGCAGGACGAGGCGGCCAACTTCCCCGATCCGAACGACCGCGCCTCCCAGGAGTCGGAGTTCAGCATGGAGCTGCGCACCCGCGACCGGGAGCGCAAGCTGCTGAAAAAGATCAACGAGGCGCTGACCAACCTCGACGAAGGTGAGTACGGCTACTGCGAGGCCTGCGGCGTCGAGATCGGTATCCGCCGCCTGGAAGCTCGCCCGACGGCCAACCTCTGCATCGACTGCAAGACCCTGGACGAGATCCGGGAAAAGCAGCTCGGCTGAGCTGTATTTCCGAACCGACAAGGGGGCGCTTGCGCCCCCTTTTTTGTTGAGCTGATTTGGCCGTTTTCCGAATCGAAACCAGTGATTAACCCTCGCGAAGCCGCCAAGCGCGCAAAGAGTGCTGGAGTACTCACCGCCCTTTCCTTCGCACGCTAGAGAGGCAGGAGTGACGATGGAATTGACTGAAGCGATACGGGCGCGCAGCTCGGTCCGCGCCTTTCTGGACCAACC
Source organism: Gammaproteobacteria bacterium (assembly GCA_041690635.1). Lineage (GTDB taxonomy): Bacteria > Pseudomonadota > Gammaproteobacteria > Thiohalomonadales > Thiohalomonadaceae > JAWLGZ01. The sequence continues at coordinate 19,560 of JAWLGZ010000006.1, read as the reverse complement.
GGTGACCCGGGAGCAGGTGGAGGCGGTTATGGATACCGCACGCTGGTCCCCTTCGGGGGTCAACATGCAACCGTGGCGGGTAGAGGTGGTGACCGGCGCCAGCAAGCAGCGGATCGGCGAGGCGATCCTCTCCGCCCGCGCGGGTGGCCAGGCGGAGAACCCGGACTACAGCTACTACCCCGCCGAGTGGTCCGAACCGTATGCCGGCCGGCGCAAGGCCAGCGGGATCGCGCTCTACCAGGCGCTCGGCATCGGGCGGGAGGACGCGGACAAGCGTATAGCGGCCAGAAACCGTAACTACCTGTTCTTCGGTGCACCGGTGGGGCTGCTGTTCTTCCTCGAACGACGGCTCGGCCAGGGGGCCTGGCTGGATATCGGCATCTTCCTGCAGAGCGTCATGTTGGCAGCAACAAGCCAGGGGCTCGCCACCTGTCCCCAGGCTGCCCTGGCGGAATACCCGGACATCGTACGTGACGTGGTCGATGTTTCCGATGATTACCTGCTGGTGTGCGGCATGGCGCTCGGCTATCCCGATCCGGCTGCCCCGGTGAACAGCTACCGCACCGAACGGGCGCCGGTCTCCGCATTCACCCGCTGGCACGGCTGATTCGAGACCCGGCCTCGTGTACATCGGCCGCTTCGCCCCCTCCCCCACCGGCCCGCTCCATTTCGGCTCCCTGGTCGCCGCCCTCGGCAGCTTCCTCGATGCCCGCGCCCGGGGCGGACTCTGGCTGGTGCGCATCGAGGATATCGACCCGCCGCGCGAACAGCCGGGCGCCTCGGATGCCATCCTGCATACGCTGGATGCCTTCGGCCTGCACTGGGATGGCGAGGTGCTCTACCAGGGCCGGCGCAGCGCGGTCTATGAAGCAGCGCTGGAGCGCCTGGCACGGGACGGGCTCACCTACCCCTGCGCATGCAGCCGCAAGGAGATCGCGGAAGCGAGTGCCCGGCGTGGCCTGCCGCCCGGCGTCTATCCGGGCCGGTGCCGCTCCGGCCTGCCCCCCGGCCGCAGGGGCCGAGCCCTGCGACTCCGTGTGGATGAGACGGTAATTGAGTTCGATGACGGTCTGCAGGGCGCGATCCGGCAGGATCTGGCGGCGGAGGTGGGGGATTTCATCATCCGCCGCGCCGACGGGCCGTTCGCCTACCACCTGGCGGTGGTGGTGGACGATGCCGAACAGGGGATCACCCATATCGTCCGCGGTGCCGACCTGCTCGATTCCACTCCACGCCAGATCTACCTGCAGCGGCTGCTTGGCGTGGCGTCGCCCCACTACCTGCACCTCCCGGTGGCGGTCGATGCAAGGGGCGACAAGCTCTCCAAGCAGACCCATGCCGCCCCGCTGGAGCCCGATCGTGCGGCCGGTGACGCTCTCTGGCATGCCCTGAACTTCCTCCAGCAGGTGCCGCCGGCCGCCTTGCGTGGGGCACCGCCTGCCGAGCTGCTCGGCTGGGCCGTAAGTCACTGGGCACCGGAGCACCTTCCTGCCTCCCAAACCCGTCTGGCATCGGATGCAGTCTCGGGCGTCACGAGATAGAATCCGAGCTCCCCATGTCCCGGCCAAGAATTTCCCATGAGTGAAGAGCTACAGCTCGACGGACTTGAACAGATAGGCTTCGGTGACAGCTTCAAGGAGCAGCTGTGCGGGATGCTGGAAGAGATCCAGTTGTTCAGCGACTTCGGCCGCAAGGAGATCGAGCTGCTCGCCAACTACACCCAGGCATACCGCGCGCCCAAGGGCACCACGGTATTTAGCGAGGGCCGACGGGACAGCTACCTCTGTATCCTGGTCGAGGGTAAGCTGGACGTCCTCAAGGAGGTGGACCCGGATACGCCGCCGAAGCTGCTGACCACCGTGCGCGCCGGCAAGACGGTGGGCGAGATGTCCCTCATTGACGAACTGCCCCACTCGGCGACCGTGGTCACCCGCACCGAGGCGGTTCTTCTGCTGCTGACCAAGTACCACCTGGAGCGCATCAACGAGGATCACCCCCGGCTCGGCCTCAAGGTGCTGCTCAAGATTGCCCAGCTTCTCAGCCACCGTTTGCGCCAGACCTCGGGGCAACTGATTGATTACTTGCAGTAATCAGGGGCTAGGGGCTAGTGATCAGGGGCTAGGGAATGAATCGCTGCGCGACGAGTATTGAGGAAAAGGACCGACATACTCCGATCCCTAGCCCCTGGCCCCTAGCCCCTAGCCCCTAGCCCCTGGCCCCTGGCCCCTGGCCCCTGGCCCCTGGCCCCTGGCCCCTAGCCCCTAGCCCCTAGCCCCAGCCTGTTACCTTTCGTAACGCTTCCTGCTAAGCTGCGCCGATGCTTCCGGAGAGTGATCGCCCCCTCGATCGCGTCGTCCTGCTCTTTCTGCTGGCGCTGTTTCTGCTCGTGTCGCCGCTGGTGGAGTGGTGGGCGGCGGACGACAGTCATTGGCTGGCGCCCTATCTGGTCTGGGGTGTAATCATCGGCCTCACCTTCTGGCTGCAACGGCGGCGGGGCCGGCATGAGCTTTGAACTCTGGCAGCTCTTCTCGGCTGCGGTCGCCTACCTTCTCATCCTCTTTCTTATCGCCTATGCCGCCGATCGCGGCTGGCTGCCTTCGAAGCTGGCCCGCCACCCCGCCACCTACGCCCTCTCCCTCGGCGTCTACGCCACCTCATGGAGCTTTTACGGCAGTGTCGGCTTCGCCCAGACCCATGGCTACCAATTCCTGACCATCTATCTCGGTGTCACCCTCGCCTTCGTACTGACGCCGGTGCTGCTGAAACCCATCCTGCGCCTCACCCGCGAGTACCAGCTCGCCTCCCTGGCCGACCTGTTCGCCTTCCGCTATCAGAGCCAGCTGGCGGGAGTGCTGGTCACCTTGTTCATGCTGGCCGGCTCACTGCCGTATATCGCCCTGCAGATTCGGGCGGTCACCGAGTCGTTGCGAGTGCTCACCCGCGAGGCGCCGCCCGACCTGATCGCCCTCGGCTTCTGTCTCACCCTGATCCTGTTCGCCATTCTGTTTGGCGCGCGCCACATTTCACCGCGCGAAAAGCATGAGGGTCTGGTAGTGGCGATCGCCTTCGAGTCACTGGTGAAGGTGATGGCGCTGATCGCTGTGGGGTTGTTCGCGGTATTCGGGGTGTTCGGGGGTATCGGCGGCATGGACACCTGGCTAGCCGACCATCCGGAGGCGCTGGCCGCACTCTATGAGCCGGTGCGTGAAGGCCCCTGGGGAAGCCTGCTACTACTCGCCTTTGCCGCCGCTTTCCTGCTGCCGCGCCAGTTCCACATGGCCTTCACGGAGAACATGGACAGCCGTTCGCTCGATACGGCGAGCTGGGCGTTTCCGCTGTTCCTGCTGCTGCTCAATCTCGCCATCCCCCCCATTCTCTGGGCCGGCGGAATGCTGGTCCCGGACACCCCCGCCGATTTCTACGTGCTCGGCATCACCCTGCACAGCGGCACGCCCATCCTGCCGGTGCTCACCTTTCTCGGCGGCGTGTCCGCGGCCAGTGCCATGATGATCGTGGCCACCCTGGCGCTCGCCGCCATGTGCATGAACCATCTGGTGCTGCCGGCCAGCTTCCCGCCCCGGCTCACACCGGAAACCGATATTTACCGTTGGCTGCTGTGGGGGCGGCGGGTACTCATCGCCATCATCATCGCCGCCGGCTACGGCTTCTATCTGGTCCTGGAGCACAACCAGCAGCTGGTACAGTTGGGGCTGATCTCGTTTGTGGCCGTTGCCCAGTTCCTGCCTGGCGTCGTCGGCATGCTCTATTGGCGGCGCGCCACCCGCACCGGGTTTCTGCTGGGACTTGCCGGCGGTGCACTCACCTGGGCGGTCACCCTGCTGCTTCCCCTGCTGGAGCGCTCCGGCTTTCTGGAGAGCGGTTTTCCCCCGCTCATCGCCGGCGAAACCTGGGGTGCGGCAACCTTCTGGACGCTCAGCATCAACGGTGTACTGTTCGTGGTGGGCTCGCTACTGACGAAACCCAGTCCGGCCGAGGAGGAAGCGGCCCAAGCCTGCTGCCGCGACCCGCTCACGCCGCCAACCGGCGTCCTCACGGCGATCTCCACCGAACAGATCCGTGACCAGCTCGCCCTGATCACCGGCCCCGAAATGGCGGATCACGAGGTGGCCCGCGCCCTCGCCGATCTGGAACTGGACGCGAGTGAACAAAGGCCCACCGAACTGCGCCGCCTGCGCGAGCGGATCGAACGCAATCTCTCCGGGCTGGTGGGGCCGATGCTGGCCCGTCTGATCGTGGACGATCGGGTGCAGCTCAATCCCGGTGCCCGTACCGCCCTGGCCGCCAGCATGCGCCTGGTGGAGCAACATCTTGAGGCATCGCGCACGGAGCTCAAGGGACTGGCGGCTGAACTGGACACGTTGCGCCGCTACCACCGGCAGGTGCTCCATGATCTGCCGCTCGGTGTCTGCTCCATCGGTCCCGATCTTGAGGTGGTGAGCTGGAATCAGGCGATGGCCGCCATCTCCGGGCTCGAGGAGTTGGAGGTGGTCGACCAGCCGCTCACCGATCTGCCGCACCCCTGGTCGGGGCTGCTGGGCAGCTTTCTGGATACCGACGAGCAGAACCTGCGCAAGGTCAAGGTGAAAGTGGCCGGGCGCCTGCGGGTGTTAAATCTGCATAAGGCGGCGATCGAAGGCGCCGGGGTACCCGGTGTTCGGGCCGGTGGCGGTACGGTGGTACTGGTGGAGGACCTCACCGATCTGCACATTCTCGAGAGCGAACTCGCCCACAGCGGCCGGCTCGCCTCCATCGGCCGACTGGCCGCCGGGGTCGCCCACGAGGTGGGTAATCCGGTCACGGGCATCGCCTGCCTGTCGCAGAACCTGCTTCACGAGGACGACGATCCGGAGTTCCGCCGCGAAAGCCTGCGCCAGATCCTGCAACAGACCGAACGGATAACCACCATCGTGCAGTCGCTGGTCGGCTACAGCCACAGCGGGCGGCTCGGGGATCAGCCGCCGATGCGTGTGGAATTGGCCCACTGCGCCGAAGAGGCAATCCGGCTCGTGTGCCTGAGCCACGCCGGCAAGCAGCTCGACTTCACCAACACCTGCCCGCCGGAGTTGTTTACCCATGGCGATCGGCAGCGTCTGATACAGGTGTTCGTCAATCTGCTCTCCAATGCCTGCGATGCCTCCCGGCCGGGGGATCGGATCCGGGTGGAGGGGTATGTAGAGGGCGAGATGGCGGCGGTGGAGGTGATCGATGAGGGGGCGGGCATTGATCCGGACGATCTGGATCAGGTGTTCGAACCCTTTTTCACCACCAAGGAGCCGGGCGAGGGCACAGGACTCGGACTGCCGCTGGTGTACAACATCATCCAGGAACACTCCGGCACAGTTACCATCCGCAGCGCTCCGCACGCGGGCACACGGGTCACCGTCCGGTTGCCGATGGAACTGGATGAGCTGGCGCGCAGCCGCGCCGCACAGGAGTCCGCATGAGCCAGATACTGATCGTCGAGGATGAGCCCATCATCCGCTCTGCCCTGCGCCGACTGCTGGAGCGCAATGGTTATGGGGTGACCGAAGCGGGTTCGGTGCAGGAGGCGGCGGCCCTGCCGCTGCGCAATTTCGATCTCGTTATCACGGACCTGCGCCTGCCGGGCGCCCCCGGCACCGAAATCATCCCCCGGGCGGTGGATGTCCCGGTTCTGATCATGACCAGCTACGCCAGCGTCAACTCGGCGGTGGAGTCGATGAAACTGGGCGCTGTGGACTACATCGCCAAGCCGTTCGACCATGACGAGATGCTGATCCTGGTCGAGCGCATACTCAAACAGCAGACCCGCGCCCGCCAGGCCGAAGCGCTCAAGTCGGACCTCTCCCGCAGCTATCCGGTTTCGGGCATGATCGGTCGTTGTGCGGCAATGCGGGAGGTGTTCGATCGCATCCGCAAGGTGGCGCCCACCGACACCACCGTACTGATCATGGGGGAGTCGGGCACCGGCAAGGAGTTGGTGGCCCGGGCAGTCCATGAGACCAGTCCCCGGTGCGATGCACCCATCATCGCGGTCAACTGCGCCGCCATCCCCGAGGGGCTGATCGAGTCGGAGCTGTTCGGCCATGAGAAGGGGGCGTTCACAGGAGCCGTGGAGCGGCACCGCGGACTGGTGGAGGCGGCCGCTGGGGGAACCCTGTTTCTCGACGAGATCGGCGAACTGCCCGCAGACGCCCAGGCGCGGCTGCTGCGCGTGATCGAGGAGGGGGAAATCCGCAGAGTCGGTTCCACCCAGTCACGACAGGTGGATGTGCGGGTGGTAGCGGCTACGCACCGCGATCTGGAGCAGTGGGTGGCGGAGGGCCGCTTCCGCGCCGACCTCTACTACCGGTTGCACGTGATGGAGATCCGTCTGCCGCCGTTGCGCGAGCGGCAGGAGGATGTCGAGGAGCTGGCCCGGGTACTGCTGGAGAAGAGCTGCACCCGACTCAACCGGCCGTCGATGGCATTCGATCGAAGTGCGCTGGAGCGGCTGCATACGTACCACTGGCCCGGCAATGTACGTGAACTGGAAAATGTCATCGAACGCGCAGTCATTTTGGCCGAGAAGCGGGAAATCAGCGCCGACTTGCTGCCAATTGCGGGCAGTGGACCGCTCCCGGGCGGCACACCGCCGGGTGACACGGAAGAGCCACTCTCACTGGACGCCTACTTCGCCCAGTTCGTGCGGGAAAACGAAGGCCAGATGACCGAAACAGAACTGGCGCGGCGGCTCGGCATCAGCCGCAAGACCCTGTGGGAGAAGCGTCAGCGACTTGACATACCGCGGAGAAAGACCGGCTGATGAGTACCAACGAATCCGAGTTCATGTCCCGCTTCCGGGGCTATTTCCGGGGCTGCCTGCGGTGGGAGGAACTGGACGCCTTGTGGGCGCGGCTGCGCACCGATGCCGACGGCTGGTACCTCTATGCGGTCGGCGAGGACCCGCCGGTCGAATCGCTCGATCCCGTGCGCTTCAGTGAAATGCTGGCGGAGCTCGACGCCCTGCTGCGCCGCGAGCACGACGAGTCCTACTGCGGCATCGTTTATGTCGACAACCCGGAGCAACCGACGCTGGTGAAGGTCTACGACCCCAACAACCTCGGCAGCGTCTGCGGCCCCGGTTTCGGCCCACCGCCCCTCCCCGGCTGGGTCATCTCACGCCTGCCGCCCAGCCGGCTCGAAACGTCGGCACCTCCCGAAAACCGGCGGCGCTGGTGGCGTAAGCTGTTTGGGTGAACGGTACACCGGTGTCTTATTGATATCTCCTGAAGATGTCAGCCCGGCTACAGTAACGACCCGTATGCCGTTACAATACTTGACCTTACCGGTACAACGCCCGACTCAGCGTAATGCCTGATTACACCAACGCAGAAAAAACCGAACTGTCGGTCCCCTATGAACAGGAGCAGTATGTTCTTCGCTCCCGTCCCGACATCATTCACGTTTTGCGTGAACTGAGCCGGAAGCCGGACATCATCACCGGTTACTTCAACGAGGGAAGCAGCTACCTGCTGACCGCCGTACTTGGCGTCCTCCCCGACCGGGATCTGGTGGTCCTCGACCACGGCCCGGACGACACAGTCAACCAGTGGGCCACCGCGGCCGACCGGATTATCTGCGTGACCAAGCACGACAACGTCACCATCCGCTTCGCCATATCCGATCTGAAGCGCGCCAAGTTCCAGCAGCAACCCGTGTTCGCCGCTCCACTGCCCGACGGCGTCTTTCGCCTGCAGCGGCGCGAGTTCTTCAGGGTTCCCGCGCCAATGCTCAATCCGATCGTCTGCCGGGTCTCCGAGGAGAATCACGACTGGGACCTGGAGGCGGTGGATATCAGCATCGGCGGAATCGGGCTCATCGATCGCTCGCTCCAGTTCCAGGTGGACCCGCCACGGACCATCGAGGGGTGCGTGCTGAAGCTGCCGGAGCAGGACCTCGCAATTGATGTGGAGATCCGCTACTGGAGCAAGTTCCGGCTGCGGGACGGCAGGGAGGTACGAAGAATCGGCTGCGCCTTCCGCGGCGTGACGCCGGACAAGAACGTGGTTCTTCAGCGTTTCATCAACAAACTACAGGTGGAGCAGCGCGCCACCTCACCCGACGACTAGCCATGGGAATTGCAGCACCCTCAGAAGAGGAGCAGGTCGATCTCGAGCGGTTTCGCATCGACGATCAGAACGAGATCCGGCGCGTTCTGCGTGACCTCGCCCGCAACAGCCGGCTCATCACCGCCTATTTCAACGACGGGCGCGATTTTATCCTCACCGCCCTGCTCGGTATCGATCCCCGATCCGGCCGCATGCTGCTCGATTTCGGTCCCGACGAAAACCTCAACCGGGCGCTGATCGAAGCCGGCGAAGCGGTCATCGCGGCCAATCACAATCAAGTTCGGGTCCAGTTCCGCATTGACGGCATTGGCCCATATACCTTCAAGGAAGAGCCGGCCTTCATCGCCAACATGCCGCCCTCCATCATCCGTATTCAGCGGCGGGAGTACTACCGGCTCAGCACACCGATCGCCCAGCCGTTGCAGGTGCGCTTCATGGAACCTGGTGGGACACCGATCGAGGCGCGTGTGGCCGACATCAGCATCGGAGGACTCGGTATTCTCGAGCCACCGGTCGGCAGCGACAATCTCCTCGAGCCTGGAACCGTTCTGCACGACGTGCGGCTTGAATTGCCGGGTGAGGGCGGCATCGCCATCGACATGCAGATACGCAACCGCTTCGAGTGCGGTGACGGTGAGTCGAAACACCGGCTCGGCTGCATGTTCATCAATCTGAAGAACCGCCATAGCGCAGCCATCCAGCGTTACATCCACCGCATCGAACTGGAACGCCGCCGACTTGTACATGGGTGAACCGCGACCGAAGGTCCAGTGGACCTTCGCAGCGCGGTTCACGACCGGACAGGAGGTCCGGGCCGGGCGTCCCGTAAGCCACACAGGCCCCGCCAGGGATGGCTTCCGCAACACCAAACGAAGCCACCAACCGAACCCCCAGCCGACCTCCGCAGCATCACTCACAACCGACCAGGAGGTCCGGGCCGGCCGTCCCGAACGTAACACCCCCCACACCTGTTACCTTTCGAAACACCCCGCTGTTACCGGTCGTAACACCCCCACACCAACGAGCCTGTAACAATCCTGTAACTTTCTGATCCACCGGGAAATCGGCGCATGGCCTGGCAATTGCACCGGTTTGGGGCTAAACCGAGGCCCCCTGTCGACCCGATGACCCAAAACGGATCCCTCACCGCCGTCACCGACTTCCTGCGCCGCCATGCGCCGTTCGATCAGATGGCGCCGGTACACCTCGACTATATGGCCATGCGCCTTTCGCTCGGGTTCTACGCCAAGGGCGACGTGATCTTCGGCCCCGACAACGGGCCCGCTAACCGGTTCTTCGTGGTCAAGCAGGGCCGCGTCCGTGCGGAGGCACGCCAGGAGGATGGCGAGGATGGCGTGTGGGAGTTGGTGACCGGTGAGTGCTTCCCGATTGGCGCACTGCTGGCGGGCCGGCCGGTGCGCACGGTCTCCCGCGCCGCCGAGGACACCTTCTGCTTCGAACTGCCGCGGGAGGATTTCGAGAACCTGCTCAACAAGAGTGCGGTGTTCCACGATTTCTGCACGCGCCGCCTGGCCAACCTGCTCGACAACGCGCTGCGCAGCGTCCAGGCCTCCTCCGCCACCCGCGTCTCCGAGGACACCTCCCTAAACACCCCGCTCCACGCACTACTGCGCCGTCAGCCGGTGACCTGTCGCCCGGAGACCCCGCTGCGCGATGCGCTGGAGCGGATGAAGGAAGAGCAGATCGGCAGCGTCATCATCACGGATGAGAACCAGTCACCGCTCGGGGTGCTCACGCTGCACGACGTCCTGAGCCGCGTGGCACTGCCACAGATCGATTTGAGTACCCCGCTGGCGGAAGTGATGACCCGCCGGCCGCTCTCCCTGCCGCCCAATGCCATGGCCTATGAGGCGGCGCTGCTGATGGCGCAAAAGGGGTTCGGCCACGTCTGTGTGGAGGAGCGGGGACGCCTGGTGGGCATCGTCTCCGAACGGGATCTGTTCTCACTCCAGCGTGTGGGCCTGGTGAACCTGAGCCGAGCCATCGCTCGTGCCGAAAGCGTGGCAGCCCTGGCCCATGTCGAGGCAGACGTACACCGGCTGATCGATCAGATGCTGGCGCAGGGCGCCTCGGTCGACCAGCTTACGCAGATCATCACCACCCTCAACGACAGCCTCACCCGCCGGGTGATTGCGCTGGCAGTTGCCGAGCACAGCGCCCCCCTTCCGCCGTTCACATGGCTCTCGTTCGGCAGCGAGGGACGTTACGAGCAGACCCTGCGCACCGATCAGGATAATGGCATTCTCTTCACCGTTCCCGAAGGACAGGATGCCGAAGAAATTCGCCAGGCGCTGCTTCCTCTGGCCAAGCGGGTTAACGACGCGCTCGCCGAATGCGGCTTCCCGCTCTGCGACGGCGGGGTGATGGCGGGCAATCCCGAGTGCTGCCTCAGTGTGGAGGAGTGGCGTAACCGGTTCGACCGCTGGATCGAACAGGGCACGCCGGAACACCTGCTCAAGGCAACCATCTATTTCGACTTCCGAACCCTGGAGGGTGATGCGTCACTTGCGCACGAACTGCGCTCCTGGCTCACCGAGAAGGTGGCCAGGAACAGCCGCTTCCGCCACCAGCTCGCCGCCAACGCCCTGCGCAACCGCCCGCCCCTGGGCCTGATCCGTGACTTTGCGGTATCGCGCGGCGGCGACCACCCGAACATGCTCGACCTGAAGGTACAGGGCCTCACACCGTTTGTTGACGGTGCGCGGCTGCTATCGCTGGCCAACCGGGTCGCCGAGACCAACACGGTGGCGCGCCTCAAGGGCGTGGCCGAGGCGGGCGGTCTCAGCGCGGGGGATGCCGCGGCCTGGTGCGAGTCGTACCACTTCATTCAGTTGTTGCGCATGCGCAACCACCGTCGACAGGCGGAACAGGGCGAGGTGCTCTCGAACCACATCGACCCGGACACCCTGAACGAGCTGGATCGGCGCATCCTGAAGGAGGCATTCCGGCAGGCCCGCAAGCTTCAATCGAAGATCGCACTGGAGTACCAGTTGTGATCTGCGCACCCATTCCAACTTTTCCGGTGACCGGGAAGGGAGGAACTGGCACCCCCGGACGAAAGGGGGGCTTACCCATGCCCAGGATGGCGCACTTCGCCCTAGCTACTTAGGAGGAAAGCAAAATGACAGACACTGCAAGTGTTAGCTCGGCAACCGGCGCAGAGTCGGCGGCGGCGGCCTACTGGAAGGCGAATCTCCGCCTGCTGATCGGCTGCCTCGTCGTCTGGTTCGTCGTCTCGTTCGGCTTCGGCATCATTCTGGTCGACGCCTTCAACACCATTACGATCGGCGGTTACAAGCTCGGCTTCTGGTTCGCCCAGCAGGGTTCGATCTACACGTTCGTGGCACTGATCTTCTTCTACGCCTGGCGCATGAACAAGCTCGATCGCCAGTTCGATCTGCACGAAGACTAACGGGGGAGTCACATGGAACTTCAAACCATGATTTACCTGGTAGTGGGCGCCACCTTCGCCCTCTACGTCGGCATCGCCATCTGGGCGCGTGCCGCCACCACCGGCGAATTCTATGTCGCCGGCAAGGGCGTCCATCCGGTCGCCAACGGTATGGCTACGGGCGCCGACTGGATGTCCGCGGCATCGTTCATCTCCATGGCCGGTCTCATCGCCTTTAACGGCTATGATGCGTCGGCCTACCTGATGGGCTGGACCGGCGGTTACGTGCTGCTGGCGATGCTGCTGGCCCCGTATCTGCGCAAGTTCGGCAAGTTCACCGTGCCGGAGTTCATCGGTGACCGGTACTACTCGCAGATGGCACGCTTCGTCGCGGTGGTCTGCCTCATCGTCGCGTCGATCACTTACGTTATCGGCCAGATGACCGGCGTCGGCGTGGCGTTCGGCCGCTTCCTCGAGGTCGATGCCCAGACCGGCGTGCTGGTCGGCATGGCTATCGTGTTCATCTACGCCGTGCTCGGCGGCATGAAGGGCATCACCTACACCCAGATTGCCCAGTACGTGGTGCTCATCTTCGCCTACACCGTGCCGGCTATCTTCATCTCCCTCCAGCTCACCGGCAACCCGCTGCCTCAGATTGGTCTCGGCAGCACGATGGCCGATGGCGGCGGGATGTACCTGCTGGACAAGCTGGACCTGGTGGTGAGGGACCTCGGGTTTGCCGAGTACACGGCGCAGAAGGGATCAACGCTGAATATCGCGCTGCTCACCATGTCGCTGATGATCGGCACCGCCGGCCTGCCGCACGTTATCGTCCGCTTCTTCACCGTGCCCCGGGTGCGTGATGCGCGCGCTTCCGCCGGCTGGGCGCTGGTGTTCATCGCCATCCTCTACACCACCGCTCCCGCCGTGGGTGCGATGGCTCGCCTGAACCTGAGCGAAACCATCCAGACCGGGGCGGTCGGCGATCCGACCGGCAATCTGGTCTATGACGAGCGTCCGCAGTGGTTCAAGAACTGGGAGACCACCGGTCTGCTCAAGTTCGAGGACAAGAATGGCGACGGCCGCATCCAGTACTACAACGACAAGAATCCGGCGTTCGCCGCCCAGGCCGCCGAGTGGGGCTGGAAGGGCAACGAGATGACCACGGTGAACGCCGACATCATGGTGCTCGCCAATCCCGAGATCGCCAGGCTGCCCAACTGGGTCATCGCCCTGGTGGCCGCCGGTGGTCTCGCCGCTGCGCTCTCCACCGCCGCCGGTCTGCTGCTGGCCATCTCCTCGGCCATCTCCCATGACCTGCTGAAGGGTATGTTCGCTCCCAACATCTCGGAAAAGAACGAGCTGATGGCGGGCCGCATCGCCATGGCCGGCGCCATTCTGGTGGCCGGTTACCTCGGCATGAACCCACCCGGCTTCGCGGCTCAGACGGTGGCACTCGCCTTTGGTCTGGCGGCCTCCTCCCTGTTCCCGGCGTTGATGATGGGTATCTTCAACAAGAACATGAACCGCTCTGGAGCGATTGCGGGCATGCTCGTCGGCCTGGGCACCACTGTCGTGTACATCTTCGTGTACAAGGGGTGGTTCTTCATTCCGGGAACCAACAACCTGCCCGATAATGCCGAGAACTGGGTGATGGGCATCTCTCCCGGCTCCTTCGGTGCCGTCGGCGCGATCTTCAACTTCATCACCGCTTATGTGGTGTCGAAGCTGACCGCGCCGCCGCCCGCCGAAATCCGGGCGATGGTCGAGGACATCCGTGTGCCGAAGGGTGCCGGTACTGCCTCTGCCCATTGATTAGGAACTAGCGTTTGATGCCTTTGCGGCGTCGGAGCCTTCGGGCTCCGGCGCCCCATTTTTTCAGACAGATTTAGCCACAGGGCACACACGACGGCAGGGATGCAGAAAATAGAGCAAACGCAGGGAGCAGTGCCGAAAGGTCACAGAGAGATACCCAGGCTGCTCAAGCCGCCTGATACGAAGGCCCTCGCTGTTCTCTGTGTACCCTGTGCAACAGCACACTGATATTGTTTATGTCGTAACTCCGTTTTCTCCGGGCATCGGGATCCTGATGGATGTTGAACTGATCGAGATACGGGAATTCCTTGCCGGGCATCCTCCCTTTGACCAACTGCCCGCACAGGCCCTCGATCGCCTGCCAAAAGAGCTCTCGGTGCGCTATCTGCGCCGCGGAAGCACATTTCCACCCAAAGACGCCGATGGTGATTACCTCTACGTCCTCCGCAAGGGCGCCGTCGACCTTCGCGACGCGGATGACGGATTGGCCGAAAGGATCAGCGAGGGCGGGATCTACGCTGCGTGCTGTATCAGGGATGATCCGGCCGGCCGCTACTCCGGCACCACGGTAGAGGATACCCTCCTCTATCTGCTGCCCTGTGAACGCTTCGAAGTGCTGTGCCGCACACATGAGGGGTTTGGGGAGTTCTTCACCCAGAGCCTGCGACAACGGCTGCGCACCGCCCTGGAGGTGCTTCGCGATAACCGCGGCTCGGCGGTGACGACCACTGAAGTACGCGCATTGATCGGCCGTTCACCGGTCTGTGCGGATCCGAAAACCACCATTCGGGAGGCAGCGCGGCTGATGTCGCGGGAGCGGGTCTCCTCGTTGCTGCTCATGGAGGGCGGTCTGCTGGTGGGCATCCTCACCGACCGCGACCTACGCTCGCGCTGCATCGCCGAGGGGCTCTCCTACGATCTCCAGGCTTGCGAGATCATGACCCGCCGCCTGCACAAGATCTCGCCGGATACACCTGCCTTCGAGGCGCTGATGACCATGACCCGCCACGGCGTCCACCACCTGCCCGTGGTCGATGGCCGTGGTGTCCTCGGCGTTATATCCACCAACGACCTCATCCGTCATCAGAGCACCAATGCCGTCCACCTTACCGGCAGCGTCCGCAAGTGCGCGAGCGTCGAGGCGCTGGCCGACACCTGCGCACAACTGCCGGAAATGCACCTGCAAATGCTTGTGGCCGGCGCGACCGGTCACCACGTGGGCCAGGCGATCGCCTCGGTGGCGGATGCAGCCACCAGGCGACTGATCGAACTGGCGCAGCAGCAACTCGGGCCCGCCCCGGTGCCGTTCGCCTGGCTTGCGGTCGGCTCACAGGCGCGACGGGAGCTGACCATCCACTCGGATCAGGACAGCGCGCTGCTGCTGGACGACAGCTATGGCGAGGAGCACGCGGGGTACTTCGCCTGGCTGGCCGGCTTTGTCACGGACGGGCTGGCGCGCTGCGGCTTTGTTCTGTGCCCGGGCGAGGTAATGGCGCGCAATCAGAAGTGGCGGCAACCCTATCGGGTCTGGCGGCGCTACTTCGATGACTGGATCACCCGCCCTGAACGGATGGCGGTGATGCTGGCCAGCAACTTCTTCGACATGCGCGTCGTCTATGGTGAAGAGTCGCTTTACGATCGACTCCATGCGGAGGTGCTGCAACAGGCCAGCGACAACCGAATATTTCTCACCTATCTCGCTGCCGGTGCGTTGCACAACCGCCCTCCGCTGGGTTTCTTCCGCAACTTCGTGCTGATCAGCGACGGCGACCACGCCAACACTCTCGATCTCAAGCACAAGGGCATCATCCCCATCATCGATCTCGCACGGTTTCACGCACTTGCTGCCGGGCTCCCCGAGATCAACACACTGGAGCGCCTGCGCGCAGCCGGCGAGGCGGCGACCCTCAGCAGGGAGGGAGCGGCGGATCTGGAGGATGCGCTCGAATTCATGTCGACGATGCGCGTGCGCCATCAGGCGGGACAGATCAAGCGCGGCGAGCAGCCGGACAACTACATCCGTCCGGACGAGTTGTCGGCGTTGGAGCGAAACCACCTGAAAGACGCGTTCGCCATTATCAGCACCATGCAGAATGCCCTCGGCCAACGCCATCAGTCCGGACGCTTCTTCTGATGCTGGAGCGGCTGTTCAGTCTTGACCGCCGCCGCCGCCGGCTGGTCGGGAAGGTGCCGGACAGTGCCTTGAAACGCTATCTGTCGGTGCCCTTCCCGGCTCCGAATGCCGATTGCAGGACAACCGAATTCGTGGCCCTGGACCTGGAAACCACCGGCCTGGACCACCGTCGGCACGAGATTGTCAGCGTCGGCCTCGTGCAACTGACCGGGATGAGGATCGATCTGGCCACCGCCCGGCACCGGCTGGTGTTGCCGACCGGTGCAATCCCGGAACACAGCGCGGTGATTCACCAGATCACCGATGATCGGGCGGCCACCGGCGAGCCGATTGAAACGGTATTGAAGGATTTGTTGCCGATCCTGGCAGGCCGGGTGTTGATTGCTCACCATGCACGGGTTGAGCTGACATTTCTCAATGCCGCGTGCGAACGGGTTTTCGGGGGCAGGTTTCTAATCCCCACCGTAGACACGCAGTGGATCGAAAGGAGGCGCCGTGAACGCCGCAATCAGTCCATCGGCCCGAAGGCGTTGCGGTTGGCCGAACTGCGCAAGCGGTATAATCTGCCCCGGTATCGCGCCCATGACGCGCTGAGCGATGCCCTTGGCGCGGCGGAACTGTTCACGGCGCAACTGGCAGAAAACAATAATGGACGCCCACTTCCGCTAAAGGAGGTGTTGCTGCGCGTGTGATGTAGTGCACGGGGGAAATCGGCGTACCGCGGGGCGCCTACAATTGAAGGCATTCGGGTCTGTTGGACCGATGTCTTCCGGTTCAACAATCCATAAGCATAGACCAAGGGAGTAGAACCATGTCGAACGGCAAGGTATATCCGGTTCCCGCGGATTTCGCGGGGAAGGCCCATATCGACGAGGCGACCTACCAGTCGATGTACCAGCGCTCGGTGGAGGACCCGGAAGGGTTCTGGGCGGAACAGGCCGACCAATTCCTCACCTGGAGCAAAAAGTGGAGCCGCGTGCTCGACTACAGCTTCGATGCCGACAACCTCCACATCAAGTGGTTCGAGGGCGGCAAGCTGAATGTGGCTTACAACTGCCTGGATCGTCACCTCGACAGCCGCGGCGATCAGGTGGCCCTCATCTGGGAAGGTGACGACCCGAGCGTCGATAAGAAAATCACCTACCGCGAACTGCACGACGAGGTCAGCCGTTTCGGCAATGCGCTCAAGGCGCGCGGCGTGAAAAAGGGGGACCGGGTCTGTATCTACATGCCGATGATCCCCGAGGCCGCGGTGGCCATGCTCGCCTGCGCCCGCATCGGCGCCGTGCACTCGGTAGTGTTCGGCGGCTTCTCCCCCGAGTCCCTCAAGGACCGCATCCTGGACTCCGACTGCCGGGTGGTCATCACCGCGGACGAGGGTCTGCGCGGCGGTCGTCATGTGGGGCTGAAGACCAACACCGACAAGGCGCTGCTGGAGTGCCCCGACGTGCACACCGTGTTCGTGGTCAAGCACACCGGCGGAGATATCAACTGGCACGATGAGCGCGATGTCTGGTACGGCGAAGCGATTGCCGCCGCCTCCGCCGACTGCCCGGCCGAGGAGATGGATGCGGAAGACCCGCTGTTCATCCTCTACACCTCCGGCTCCACCGGCAAGCCGAAAGGCGTGCTCCACACCACCGGCGGTTATCTTCTTTATGCCGCCATCACCCACAAGTACACCTTCGATTATCAGGAAGGCGAGGTGTACTGGTGCACCGCCGACGTGGGTTGGGTCACCGGCCACACCTACATCGTCTACGGCCCGCTCGCCAACGGCGCCATCTCTCTCATGTTCGAGGGAATCCCGAGCTATCCGGACGCCTCCCGTTTCTGGCAGGTGTGCGACAAGCACAACGTCAACATCTTCTACACTGCCCCGACCGCCATCCGTGCGCTGATGCGCGAGGGCGAGGAGCCGGTGAAGAAGACCAGCCGCAAATCATTGCGCGTGCTCGGCACCGTGGGCGAACCGATCAACCCCGAGGCGTGGGAGTGGTACTACCGGGTGGTTGGTGAGGAGCGCTGCCCCATCGTCGATACCTGGTGGCAGACCGAGACCGGCGGTCACCTGATCACCCCGCTGCCGGGGGCGACCAAACTCAAGCCGGGCTCCGCCACCCGTCCCTTCTTCGGTGTGGTGCCGGCCATTGTCGATCCCAACGACGGCACGCCGCTGCAAGGCGCCTGCGAAGGCGCGCTGGTGATCACCCGTCCCTGGCCGGGCCAGATGCGCACCGTCTACGGCGACCACCAGCGCTTCATCGACACCTACTTCAAAACCTACCGCGGCTACTACTTCTCGGGGGACGGTGCCCGCCGCGACGAAGATGGCGACTACTGGATCACCGGCCGCATGGACGATGTGCTGAATGTCTCCGGCCACCGCATGGGCACCGCCGAGGTGGAGAGCGCCCTGGTGCTGCACGAGTCAGTGGCCGAGGCGGCAGTGGTCGGTTTCCCGCACGACATCAAGGGCCAGGGCATCTACGCCTATGTCACCCTGGTCAAGGGAATCGAACCCTCTGATGCCCTGCGCAAGGAGCTGGTGACCCTGGTCCGCTCGGAGATCGGCCCCATCGCCACTCCGGACGTGATCCAGTGGGCACCCGGCCTGCCCAAGACCCGCTCCGGCAAGATCATGCGCCGCATCCTGCGCAAGATCGCCGCCAATGAGCTGGACACCCTGGGTGATACCAGCACCCTCGCCGACCCGAGTGTGGTGGACGACCTAATCACCAACCGCGCCAACAAGTAGCAGCCTTTGCGAGCCGAAAGAGGCGGGCCCCTTGATGGGGACCCGCCTTTTTTGCGCCTGCGACCGCTCCCTCCAGGGCTCTTGACTGCCGCTGCCGATGGGTACACCTTGAGACAGGTGGAAACAACACCACGCGGCGTCTATCTTTTGCGTTTGCGTAAAACAAGAACCTCAAAGGGGGATACAGAAGATGTCCGAACTTTTTTCTGATGAATGGATGAAGCGCTTTCAGGAGGAGTGGAACAGGGAGCCGGATCTGTCCGAGGCGCTGGAGAAGATCAGCTTCAGTTCCACCATTGGTTACGGCTTTCTTGGCGACGACACCCCGGTGGGTTTCCTCAAGGTGGAAAACGGCAAGGCGGTCGATGCCGGCGCCTATGACGGCGAGCCGCTCAACTGGGATCTTCGCGCCAGCGCCGACAGCTGGCAGAAATGGGTCGCCAAGGGGATCGGTATGACCGGCCTCGGCATGGCCTACACCACCGGCAAGCTGAAGTTCCCGACCGGTGACTACAAGGCGATGCTGAAGGACCCGCGTATGGCCGGACCGTTTGTAAAAAGCTTCGGCGTGATGTCCCGCGTAGCCTGATACACGCCACGGGGCGCCATCGACACATGATCGCCCCACACTGACCGCCTGCCGCTCCGGGTACGGCGCTGCCGTACCCGGACGCCCTTCTCCCCCCGGCTTGCCGAGGAGATCCGAACCGCCGTCTATTCTTCCGGTGAGACGGAAAGGTAAGGATTGCCGCCCATGCTGGTCCTGCGCTCGGACGCATTCAGTCACGGCGCCGCGATCCCGCGGCGCTACACCTGTGACGGTGAAAATGTCTCTCCGCCCCTGGAGTGGAGTGGGCTGCCCAAAGGCGCCAAGAGCGTCGCCCTGGTGATGGAGGACCCGGATGCACCGGGTCCGGCCGCTCCGAAGATGACCTTCGTGCACTGGCTGCTGTACAACCTCCCGTCAGAGGTAAGTGCCCTACCGGAGGCGGCTGCAGACGACACGCTGCCCGCGGGTGTGCGTAGCGGCATCAACGACTGGCGCCGGACCGGCTACGGCGGCCCCTGCCCGCCGAGTGGGACCCACCACTATGTCATTCGGCTCTACGCCCTGGACAGCGCCCTGCCGGACCTGAAACACCCCACCATCGAGGTCCTGGAGCAGGCGATGGAGGAGCACGTACTGGGCCACACCGAGTTGATGGGGACCTACAAGAAGGAGCATGGCTGAGTGGTCGGTGGTCGGTGGTCGGTGGTCGGTGGTCGGTGGTCGGTGGTCGGTGGTCGGTGGTCGGTGGTCGGTGGTCGGTGGTCGGTGGTCGGTGGTCGG
>JAWLGZ010000005.1:0-410000 GCA_041690635.1 Gammaproteobacteria bacterium | reverse complement strand
GCACCCGTGCAAAACGGCGCTTGCCTACCTGGAAGACATGCTCCGCCCCGGATGGAATCACTGCCCGCTTGTCTTCGATGCGCTCGCCGTCGACCCGAACTGCTCCCTGATCGATCATCCGCAACGCCTCGGAAGTACTCTGCACCAGTCCTGCTGCCCGAAGCAGGTTTGCTATCGGTATAGTAGGACCCTCGGCAACCACCTTCAGTTCCGGCATCTGATCCGGCATTGCGCCTTTCTGGAAACGGGCGATAAACCCCTCCTTTGCACGGTTGGCGGCTGCCGGTCCGTGGAACCGGCCAACAAGCTCCGACGCCAGTTCGAACTTCACGTCCCGTGGATTCTTCCCTTCCTCAATCTGCCGGCGGAAGCCCTCCACCTGGGCCAGCGTCTGGTGCGAAAGCAGTTCGAAGTAGCGCCACATCAGATCGTCCGAGACGGACATCAGCTTACCGAACATATCGTCCGGCGGGTCGGCGATAGCGATATAGTTGCCGAGCGACTTGGACATCTTCTGCATGCCATCCAGGCCCTCCAGGATTGGCATGGTGATCACGACCTGCGGCTTCTGCCCATACATTTCCTGCAGCTGCCTCCCCACCAGCAGGTTGAACTTCTGGTCGGTGCCTCCGAGCTCAACGTCCGCCTTCATGGCGACCGAGTCGTAGCCCTGTATAAGGGGATATAGGAATTCATGTATGGCGATTGGCTTGCCGTCGCTGTAACGCTTATGAAAATCGTCCCGCTCCAGCATACGCGCCACCGTATGCTTGGCAGCAAGCTGGATGAGGTCTGCGGCATCCAGCTTGTTCATCCAGCTGGAGTTGAACATCACCAGGGTGCGCTCCGGCTCCAGTATCTTGAAGATCTGCTGCTCATAGGTTTGAGCGTTCTCGATTACTTCGTCGCGGGTGAGCGGCGGCCGGGTCACCGACTTGCCGGTGGGATCACCAATCATGGCGGTGAAGTCACCAATAAGGAACATCACCTCGTGCCCCAGCTCCTGGAACTGGCGCAGCTTATTTATTAGTACCGTGTGGCCCAGGTGCAGGTCTGGAGCGGTGGGATCGAAACCGGCCTTGATGCGTAGGGGCCGGCCCTCTGCGAGCCGGGCCTTGAGGTCGTCTTCGAGCAGAATTTCGTTCGCACCACGCCGGATCAGCGTCAGTGCGTCGTCAACAGCAGTCATGTCGGTCTCCGCGAAATAAAGCGCGACAAGGGTAGCACAACACCCAAATACCGATTGACCCGAAACGCACTTGGCAGTAAGGTATCGGGGACAAAAATTATCCAAGAATATTCATGGATTACGGGGACTTCTTAAACCGGGACTGCAAGACGCTGGGGCTACGTCGCCAGCGGCAGCATCGTCGTCGCCAGTTGTCTC
The DNA here is from genome assembly GCA_041690635.1 of Gammaproteobacteria bacterium. Classification (GTDB taxonomy): domain Bacteria; phylum Pseudomonadota; class Gammaproteobacteria; order Thiohalomonadales; family Thiohalomonadaceae; genus JAWLGZ01. Next base: position 408,613 of record JAWLGZ010000005.1, on the reverse strand, counting down.
TGGCCGTCCTTCTCTCGGGAATCGGTACCACTGTCATTCTGCTGGGCGCCATGCACAATGCCGAGGCGACCCGCGGCAACCTGCCCGAACCCTCCGCCGAGGGGGTTCTGGTGGCCGACACACCGCCGCTCTCCTCCACTGCGGCCGGCATTGCGAACGACGAGATGCTCACCTTCGCGGATGAAAGCCTGCTGGACGAGGCGGTCGTTCCGCCCGCCCCTGCAGACTTCGCCGAGGATGAGGTTGAATTCGGGTCTGCATCCACCGCCACCATCACCGAGGTGGAGGTCCGCCCCTGGCAAACCGTTGCGGTCGCCCCGGGGGACAGCCTGTCGGGGATATTCGGTCGGCTTGGGCTCAACGCGCGGGTGCTCCATGAAGTGATGCAGTCGGGTGAAGAGGCGCGTCAGCTGCGCCGCCTCATGCCGGGGGACAAGCTCCATTTCGACATCGAAGGCGGGGAGCTCAAGAACCTGCATTACGCTCCTAACCCCCTGACCACCATCGCCATCACCCGGGATATGGACGGGTTCCGTTCCTCGTTGGATGCCCGCACCACAGAGGTATCGTCCAATTTTGCCGAGGCGACCATCGAGAGCTCTCTGTTCAACGCTGGTCGCGCGGCGGGTCTCTCCGATAATCTCATTATGGAATTGGCCAACATCTTCGGTTGGGATGTGGATTTCGCGCTTGATATCCGCAAAGGGGACCGCTTCTCCGTGCTGTTCGAGGAGCATTTCCTGGAAGGGGAAAAGCTGCACGATGGAGCAGTCCTCGCTGCGGAGTTCGTCAACCAGGGGAATGTCTATCGCGCGGTCCGCTTCACCTTCCCTGACGGGACCAGTGATTATTTCAGCGAGGACGGACGGAGCATGCGCAAGGCGTTCCTCCGCAGCCCGGTGGACTTCCGGCGCATCAGCTCCCGCTTCCAGCCTGAGCGATTCCATCCGGTTCTGGGGGTCAAACGCCCGCATCGTGGTGTCGACTATGCCGCCGCGACCGGAACCCCCATCAAGGCAGCAGGCGATGGCAAGATCATCTCGCTCGGTACAAAGGGCGGGTATGGCCGTACGGTGATCATCCAGCACGGCAGTCAGATCACCACCCTCTATGCGCACATGTCGCGTTACAAATCGGGCCTGAAGGTGGGCAGCCGCGTGCGTCAGGGACAGGTGATCGGCTATGTGGGCAAATCAGGCCTCGCCACCGGCCCCCACCTCCACTACGAGTTCCGGGTCAACGGCTCCCATCGCAACCCGCTGACGGTGAAGCTCCCGGATGCCGAGCCGATCCAGGCGGCTCACCGGGATACATTCCGCAAGAGTGCCGACCGGCTCCTCGCCCAACTGGAGTCGTTCGGGCAGAACCGGCTGGCGCTTAAAGCCGAGTAGTCAACGCATGGCCGACTATTTCATCGGCCTGATGTCCGGGACCAGCGCCGACGGCGTAGATGGCGTGCTGGCCGACTTTTCCGGCCCGCAACTCCGGCTCATCGACACCTGTCACCTCCCCTACACACAGGCGGTACGCGCAGATATCCTGGCACTGGCGCATGCGCCCGACCTCCCTGCCAGGATGCTCGCCCGGCTCGATGGCGGACTGGGGCGAATTTACGCCGATGTGGTTGACCGGCTGCTGCAAAGCGCCGGAATTGCAGCCGCTGAGATCCAGGCCGTCGGCAGTCACGGCCAGACCGTCAGACATCTGCCGGACCTCGATCCTCCCTACACCCTCCAGCTTGGCGATCCCAACATTATCGCGGAGGCGACCGGCATCACGGTCGTGGCCGACTTCCGGCGCCGCGACATGGCGGCCGGTGGTCAGGGAGCACCGCTGGTACCCGCCTTCCACGCCGCCCGGTTCCGCCGAAACGACCGTGAGCGGGCGGTGGTGAATATCGGGGGCATGGCGAATATCACCCTGCTCCCCGCCGATCCGATGCAGCCGGTGACCGGATTCGATACCGGACCGGGAAATGTACTGCTGGATGGGTGGCATGCCCGACACCTGGATGGTCCATTCGATCCGGAAGGGGGCTGGGCTGCCAGTGGGCGGGTTGATACCAAACTGCTCGCGCGGCTCCTCGCCGACCCCTATTTTGACCGTCCCCCACCCAAGAGTACCGGAAGGGAGCAGTTCAGTCTGGAATGGCTGCAGCGTGGGCTGGATAACGAAAGGCCGGAGGATGTGCAGGCGACCCTTGCGGCACTGACGGTGGAGAGTATTGCCGCTGCCATTGAGGGCCATGCTCCGGAAACTGCGGAGGTTATCGTCTGCGGCGGGGGGGTCCGCAACCTCCACCTGATGGGAGCACTGCAACGGCGGCTCCCCGCACTCCGTGTCTCCTCGAGTGAGGCCTACGGACTCGCGCCGGAGTGGGTGGAAGCCACCGCCTTCGCGTGGCTCGCCCGCCGTACGCTCGCCTCAGAAGCAGGCAACCTGCCTGCAGTGACCGGCGCGCGTCACCCGGTCATCCTCGGCGCCATCTATCCGGGGGACATGGAGCGAGCTCAGCGCTCCTGGATGGGGGTGTAGGTGCGGGTAGGCTCACCCGTGTAGACCTGGGTCGGCCGGAAAATGCGATTGTCCGCCAGCTGTTCACGCCAGTGGGCAAGCCAGCCCGCGGAGCGCGCCACAGCAAAGATGGGGGTGAACTGATCGGTCGGAATCCCCATCTCGGAATAGAGAATCCCCGAGTAGAAATCGACGTTCGGGTAGACCCCCTTGGCACCCAGCCGCTCCTCGGCCGCCTCTTCCAGCGCCAGCGCCGTTTCGAATAGTGGACTGACCCGACCACCTCGCGCCCTCGCGAGATTTTCCATCAACCCCTGCATCGCCCGGGCACGGGGGTCCTTCACCTTGTATTCGCGGTGACCGAACCCCCACACCTTGGCCTTGCGGTCGAGCTGTTCGTCCAACCAGGGACGGACGTTCTCCGGCCGCCCGATGGTGTGCAGCATCTCCACCACCTTCTGGTTGGCCCCGCCGTGCAGCGGTCCTGACAAAGTCCCGATTGCCGCAGCGATCACCAGGTAAGGGCTGGCCAGCGTGGAGCCGGCCACCAGCGCTGCAAAAGTGGAGGCGTTGATGGTGTGCTCCGCGTGCAGGATCAGACAGGCATCCAGTATCCGCGCCAGATCCGGGTCCGGATCCCGACCGCTGAACATGTAAAGGAAGTTCTCTGCGAAAGAGAGATCCTCGCGCGGGTCGATCGGGTCATACCCGCTGCGCAGGTGCTGCCACATGGTCACGATCACCGGCATGCGGGCGATGATCTTGACTGTCATGTTGTGGATGTAGTCCAGATCCTCGCATAGACCCGACCCGACCAGACAGTCGTTGCCCGGGTAGAACATGCCGAGCGAGGCCACCCCGGTCTGCAGCATCTCCATCGGGTGGCCGGTGGAGGGAAGGTGCCGCATCATCTCGCGGATGTTGTACTTGACCCTGCGGTTGCGGCGCAGTTGCTCGTCAAAGGCGCGCAACTCTTCATGGCCAGGTAATTCACCATCCAGCAGCAGTAGCGCCGTCTCTTCAAAGGTGGAGTGGGTCGCCAACTCCTCGATAGGGTAGCCGCGATAGGCCAGGATCCCTTTTTCACCATCAATAAAAGAGATGTTGGACCGGGTGGCGGGAACCCCTTCAAGGCCCGGCAAATACTCGTTCATATGTGCCTCCTCCCACACGGGGGGCATAAGGATACCAGACCGGGAGGATTCCGGCGGCCTCCCCAGAAAGGGGATGGTGTACCCACAAATCTAACGCGTGGCGGTGAGTGAGGGTCAATCAACCCGTTGAACCGTCAGCTCGCACTCAGGGTAAGTCGTGGCGCGGGCCGTCCCCGGAAGGACGAAGGCCCCGCTATGGCGGGGCCTTCCTGTCGGTGTTAGGTGTGGGCTTCCCGGTCAGGCCGAGAAAGAGGAACCGCAGCCGCAGGTGGTCGTGGCATTGGGGTTGCGGATGACGAACTGTGCGCCCTCCAGACCCTCCGTGTAGTCGATCTCGGCGCCTACCAGATATTGGAAACTCATCGGATCGATCAACAGGGTGACCCCGTTCTTCTCGACCGCAGTATCCCCTTCGTTGATGCTCTCGTCGAAGGTAAACCCGTACTGGAAACCCGAACAGCCGCCGCCGGTCACGAAAACCCGAAGCTTCAGGTCCGAATTCCCCTCCTCGTCAATCAACTGCCGTACCTTGTCCGCCGCACTGTCGGTGAAAATCAGGGGGCTTTCCGCATCACTCATCATCAATCTCCGATTCCAGTGTTTCGCCGTCCGCGAAGTATCGTTATCCCGACAATATTAGTCAAGAATCACTCAGCGCCGGTTCCTCATCGATCAGCCTGGATTCAAGCGGGCGGGCGGTCTGATCACCGCGGTGAACCAGATTCCCGTTCACTTCGGCGCCACGCGCCATCTCTATGATTTTGTAGTAGACATTGCCGGTCACCCGGGCGTGAGCGGCCAGTTCGATGTGGTTGGAGGCATAGACATCGCCGACCACAGTGCCGTTCAAAACCACGTTGGGCACCCGTACCTCGCCTTCGATGACACCGCGCTCGCTGAGACTGAGAACAGATCCGCTCTCCTGATCCGCAATCACGTTGCCCTTGATGGTGCCATCCACATGCAGGCCGCCGGTGAAAATCACATCCCCGCGCAACTCCGTGTTCTGGCCGATCAACGTATCAATCTTGCCCGCACGCGCATTTTTCTGCTTGCTGCCGAACATACTGGTCACGTCTCCTCTACCGGCCATCCGAAGGTCTCTTCGAAGGCGGAATGCTTCTTGCCTTGGGGACTCACCTTGACGACCACCCGCGAAGGGACAAAGTCCGCCGGCAGCACAATGTCCCCTTCGAAATTCTGGAAGTACTTGAACTTGAATTGAAACACGCCCTGCCTGTCGAGCGCGAGGTCGGTGAGCCGGAGGGTTTCGAGCTTACCGCCTCTGAGCCCCTCGACATCGAAGGTGGCCTCTCCGCTGGCTACCGTATCATTTTTCATGACTTGGGTTAATACCAGCTTGTAGCGGAAACCATGGTCCACTCCCGCCGGGGTGAGGGTGAAACTGCCCACCCGCAAACCGCGCGAGGCGTCGCGCGGCGAGACGATACCGCGGTAGAAGGCGAGTTCCGCCTTCAGCTCCGCCACCTCGTCCTGCAGCGTGGAGATGGTTCCGCCCATCTGGGTATGCGCCTGGCCCTCGATCTGCCGACTGCGCTCCAGCAGGGCGCGCTGCTCCCTGAGCTCCGCAATCTGGTTGCGCTGGTCCTGAAGAAGAGCCGTCAACTCACGGTTGTCGGTGAGTGCGTCCTTGCAATCGGTCCCGGCCCGGTGATAGCCGTACTCGAAGGTCAACCACCCGGCGCCGCCCGTCAGCACCACGATCAGCAGCATCACAACCGGCTGCCGCCATGGTCGGTGCTGGGTGATAACCATACGGCTCATGGGAGTACCGTAATCCCGTCCAGACCGGCCGACTCGTCGAAACCGAACATCACGTTCATGTTCTGCACCGCCTGCCCGGCGGCGCCTTTGACCAGATTGTCGATGACCGAGAGCACCACGACCGTATCCCCCCCCTGCGGACGATGAACCGCGATGCGGCAGGTGTTGACGCCACGCACGGAGCGCGTCTCCGGGTGGGAGCCGGGGGGCAGCACGTCGACGAAGCGCTCGCCGGCATAGCGGGACTCGAACAGCGACTGCAGGTCACTCTCTCCTCCCTTCATGCGTGCGTACAGGGTGGCATGGATACCGCGCACCATCGGCACCAGGTGGGGCACGAAAGTCAGCCCCACGTCACCGCCGGCCAGCCAGCCGAGGAGTTGCCGAATCTCCGGCAGATGACGATGGCCCGGCACGCCATAGGCCTTGAAACTGCCATCCACCTCACACAACAGCGTACCCACATTGGCCCCACGTCCCGCGCCGCTTGCTCCCGATTTGGCATCCGCTACGAGGCCGGCGGTCTCCACCAGCCCCGCCTCGATGAGCGGCAGAAAGCCGAGCGTGACGGCCGTCGGATAGCAACCGGGATTGGCCACCAGGCGCGCCTCCCGCACCGCCTCGCGGTTCCACTCCGGCAGACCGTAAACGGCGGACTCCAGCAGTTCCGGGCAGGCGTGCCGCATGCCGTACCACTTCTCCCAGAGTGCCGCATCGCGGATACGGAAATCGGCGGCCAGATCCACCACCCGCACCCCCGCCTCCAGCAGTTCGGGCACCATGCCCATGGCGGTGCCGTTAGGGGTGGCGAAGAAGACCACATCGCACCCCTTCAGCGTCGCCATATCCGGATTGCTGAAAGCGAGGTCCACATGGCCACGCAGGTTGGGAAAGAGATCCGCCACCGCCGTCCCCTCTTCCGAGCGGGAGGTGATGACCGAGAGGGCGGCCTGCGGATGGGCCGCCAGGAGCCTGAGAAGTTCGACACCGGTGTAACCAGTGCCGCCGACGATGCCTGCCTTGATCATTTTCTAACTATCTGCGGAAAAACCCGCATGATAAGAGGAGACCCCGACGAGTGAAAGCATCTCGGACACAAAATATCGCTGCACGCGTGGGGGGGACCGCACGCGGGCGAATCGCCGGTGCCAAAAAACAAAAGCGGCCGAAGCCGCTTTCCAAGGTTCTTTATAGGTTCTTGTTATGAAGAGAACCGGGTGGGAGCTTATGGTGATGGGTGGCCTTGGTCAAGCCGGATTCAGAAACGAAGTCGAAAACCGGTTTCCCTTGATCATCACTCCTTCGCTTCACGGGACCACTCCGGTTGGTCGGCCCAAACGCAGAATTGCCCTGTGCTATAGTGGCGCGCCTCCCTAGGGGAATACCCACGGATGCTTTGGATCAAGGCCTTTCACCTCATCGCTGTGGTGACCTGGTTCGCGGCCATCTTCTATCTGCCGCGACTGTTCGTCTACCACGCCATGGCGGAAGACGACACCAGCATCGAGCGCTTCAAGGTGATGGAGCGCAAGCTCTACCGCGGCATCATGAACCCGAGTGCGGTGGTGACGGTGCTCCTCGGACTGTGGCTGCTCTGGGAGTACGCCTGGTCCGCCTACGCCCACATGGGCTGGCTCCATACCAAACTGACCCTGGTCCTCCTGGTCATCGGCTATCACCTGTACTGCGGCAAGCTGCTACGTGATTTCGCCCGTGACGCCAACCGGCGCAGCCACGTGTTCTACCGCCTCCTGAACGAATTGCCCGTTATCCTGCTGGTCGTCATCGTCCTGCTGGCTGTAGTCAAGCCTTTCTAAAACCCCTCTCCCACCGTGCATTCCAGGCTCTATTGAAGATTGCCACCACACACACCGGCACCCCGCACGATAGCTTTTGCCTATCCCAAAAATTGATTTAATTCATTTGAATTATGCAACAGGCGACCACTATAGTTTCCCCACGTACCACGTGGGTACGGATTTTCCGTTTGTAGTTCAACAATCCGTCACGACTGAAGTCAAAGGAGAGCACGATGGATCTGAAAGGCAGCAAGACCGAAAACCACCTGAAAGAGGCCTTTGCGGGCGAATCCCAGGCCAACCGCCGTTATCTCTACTTCGCAGCCAAGGCTGACGTGGAGGGCTTCAACGATGTGGCCGCCGTGTTCCGCTCCACCGCCGAAGGTGAGACCGGTCACGCCCACGGCCATCTGGAGTATCTGGAAACCTGCGGTGATCCGGCCACCGGCATGCCGTTCGGCGCCACCGACGCCAACCTGAAGACCGCCATCGCCGGCGAGACCCACGAGTACACCGACATGTACCCGGGCATGGCCAAGACTGCCCGCGACGAGGGCTTCGACGAGATCGCCGACTGGTTCGAGACCCTGGCCAAGGCGGAGCGTTCCCACGCCAACCGCTTCCAGAAGGCCTTGGACTCGCTGGGCGAGTAAGCAGTAACCGCGGACACCGGGGCGGGTATCCGCCCCGGAACCGCATCGAATTCATCCTGAAAACGGCAGTGGACTCTCGCCAAGAACGCAAAGACGCTGAGAAAGCAGAAACAAGGCAGTCGTTGCGGTTCCACCCGGAATGTGGAGCCGTTGATCGGCACACCAGTCTGTTTTTCTTGGCGTGCTTGGCGTCTTTGCGAGAGTGACTGCGGTTTTCAGGTTCATCCGGGAGGATTGCACGATGACAGCGGCCACCAAAACGACGCGCGAAGGAAACCTGGAAGCGCCGACGCGCCACCCCATCGACTGGAAGAATCCGGCCTTCTACGATGAGGCTGCGCTCTTCACCGAACTGGAACGGGTGTTCGACGCCTGCCACGGCTGTCGTCGCTGCGTGAGTCTGTGCAACGCCTTCCCGACGCTCTTCGACCTGGTGGACGAGTCGGAGAGCATGGAGGTGGACGGGGTGGCGAAGGCCGACTACTGGAAGGTGGTCGACCACTGCTACCTGTGCGACCTCTGCTACATGACCAAGTGTCCCTACGTGCCGCCCCACGAGTGGAACCTCGACTTCCCGCACCTGATGCTGCGCGCCAAGGCGGTAAAGTTCAAAAAGGGCGACGTGAAGAGCCGCGACCGTATCCTCACCTCCACCGACACGGTGGGCAGGCTCGCCTCCATTCCGGTGGTGGCGCAGACGGTCAACGCGGTGAACAAAATCGGCCCCGCGCGCAAGGTGCTGGACAAGCTGCTCGGCGTGCACCCGGACGCCAAGCTCCCCGAATACCACAGCGACACCCTGCGCAAGCGGCTGGCGCGGCGCAAGGGTGACAACATCGTTGCCGACCCCGCGGGCATCACCACCGGCAAGGTGGCGCTGTTCGCCACCTGCTACGGCAACTACAACGAGCCGCACATCGGTGAGGACCTCACCGCCGTGTTCGAACACAACGGCATCCCGGTCACCATCGCCGAGAAGGAGCAGTGCTGCGGTATGCCGAAGATGGAGCTGGGCGACCTCGACGCGGTCGAAGCGTCCAAGAACGCTAACATCCCGGTACTGGCCAAACTGGTAGACGAGGGGTGGGATATCGTCGCCCCGGTCCCCTCCTGCGCCCTCATGTTCAAACAGGAGCTGCCGCTGCTGTTCCCCGAGGACGAGGCGGTGCGCAAGGTGGCCGATCACCTGTTCGACCCGTTCGAATACCTGATGCTGCGCCACAAGGAAGGCAGGCTGAAGACCGAGTTCAAACAACCGCTGGGCAATGTGGCCTACCACGTGGCCTGCCACCTGCGGGTGCAGAACATGGGGCTGAAGACGCGCGATGTGCTCTCGCTCATCCCGGACACCCAGGTGGACGCCATTGAGCGCTGCTCCGGTCACGACGGCACCTACGCGGTGAAGAGCGAGTTCCACGAGATCTCGATGAAGATCGCCCGCCCGGTGGTGAACAAGGTGAAGCAGTCCAACCCCGATCACTACGGCAGTGACTGCCCGATGGCGGGCCACCAGATCGAAAACGGCCTCGCCAACGGCCAGGCGCCGGAGCACCCGATGACCCTGCTCCGCAAGGCCTACGGGATTTAAACAAAGAGCCTTAACCGCAGAGGTCGCAGAGGACGCAGAGAAACCCGATCAGAGATCAGCAAGCAATGACGGTATCATCCCCGGCGCGATACCTGTCACAGAGGCATAAGCTATCGAACTCTCTGCGACCTCTGCGCCCTCTGCGGTGAACGTGTTTTTCAGGAGGCAACGATGAAGAAACTGACCCGTGAGTATCTCTACAGCCTGGAGGAGTACGCCCAGGTGCGGCCCGAGTTCCGGGCCAAGGTGATGGCGCACAAGCAGAACCGACAGGTGCCGGTCGGCCCCAACGCCACCCTCTACTTTGAAGACCGCCTCACCATGCAGTACCAGGTGCAGGAGATGCTGCGTGCCGAGCGCATCTTCGAGCGCGCCGGCATCGAGGAGGAGCTCGAGGCCTACAACCCGCTCATCCCGGACGGCTCGAACTGGAAGGTCACCTTCATGATCGAGTACCCGGACGTGGAGGAGCGGCGGGAGAAGCTGGCCAAGCTGCATGGCATCGAGGAGAAGACCTGGGTGCAGGTGGCCGGTTTCGACAAGGTGTTCCCCATCGCCAACGAGGACCTCGAACGCACTACCGAGGAGAAGACCTCGTCGGTCCACTTCCTCCGCTTCGAGCTGACGCCGGAGATGTGTGCAGCGGCGAAAAGCGGCGCCGGCATCGCCATCGGCATCGATCACCCCGAATACGCCCACACAGTGGACGCGGTGGCGGCGCCGGTTCGTGACTCCCTGGCCGCCGACCTCGATTGAGTTTCGGGGCTGCCTGCGGGCGGCCCCCTCTCCATGCGCCCCCTCCTCTACATCCACGGCTTCGCCAGCACGGGGCGGTCCCACAAGGCGACCGTTCTCAAGCACTACTTCCCGCGGGTGTTCGCCCCCACCCTGAGCCACATCCCGGAACTGGCGGTGGAGACGCTGCGTGAATTCGTCGCGGTGTTTTCGGAACCGCCGCTGCTGGTCGGCAGCTCGCTGGGCGGTTACTACGCCCTGCACCTGTCGGAGACGCTCGGCCTGCCGGCGGTGCTGGTCAACCCGGTGGTGCACCTGAAACTGCCGGCCGGGCGCCTGCTCGGGCTGAACCGCAACTACTTCGACGGTTCACAGTTCGAATTCACCGAAGCCCACCTGAATTCACTCAAGCAGTTCGATGCCCGCAACCCCGACCAAAGCCGGTTGTTGCTGCTGTTGCAGATGGGGGATGAACTGCTCGACCACACCAGGACCATCGACGCCCTGCCCCATGCGGAACGGGTGGTCGACCCCGACGGCGATCATGGCTTTAGCGGCTTCGAGACGAAGATCCCGGCGATTCGCACGTTTCTCGAAAGTCACTGAGCGTTTGACTCTCGCCAAGACGCATTGCTTTTCTTGGCGGGCTTGGCGTCTCTGCGAAAATCGATCCTTAATCGCCGAGGCAGTCGACCAGCGAATCGGCCAGCCCACGCAGCAGTTCGAAATAGAGATCCTCGCCCGGCGTCAGATCCGCCCCCACCGGATCCAGTACACCGATCCGGGCACCGCTGCCCTCAACCACCACCTGCACCACTGACGATCGGAACTGGGGTTCTGCAAATACACAGCGGGCCTCGGTCCGGCGAAGCCGTTCCCGGATGTCGGTGAGCCGGGCGGCTCCGGGACGCACCTCCGGACCGACGGTCACGGCGCCGGCAGGGGAGAGTCCGAAGCGGGCCTCGAAATAGTGGTAGGCGTCGTGGAAGACCAGGTAGGGGAGTTCACGCACCGGGGCCAACTTTCCGTGCAACTCGCTCTCCAGCGCGGCAAGCCGTTCGGTGAGTTCCCCGGCATTGGCGCGGTAGCGCGCGGCATTCACCGGGTCCGCCTCGGACAGGGTGTCGGCCATCGTGTTGACGATACGTGCCGCATTCCGCGGATCGAGCCACAGGTGAGGATCGATCTCGTGCCCGCCATGTCCGTGATGGTCGTGTCCGTGCTCATCACCCTTCTCCCACACCCCCCCTTCCCTGGCGGGCCGCAGCACCATCTCCGGGATAGCCATCACCTCCACCACCTCCCCTTGCGCCTGGCGGGCGCCGAGGGGGCGCACCAGAAAGGTCTCCAGCCCCTCGCCGATCCAGAACACCGCGGTTGCGTTCTCCAGCGCGCGCATGTCGGAGGGGCGCAGCGTGTAGGTGTGCGGAGAGGCGCCGCCCCGCACCAGCAGGTGCGGCTCGGATACCCCGGCCATGACGCCGGAGAGCAGCGAGTGCAGCGGCGCGATGCTGGCCACCACCACAGGCCCGTCGGCCCGAACCGGCAGGGTGGCGAGAAGAAGGAGGAACAGGGAGGCGAAGGTGAGGCGCTTCATGGGGGGGCCAATCGTGGTCAAAGGCGTTATAGTATAACGTTACTTTCACCCGGGACGACCACCATGAGCAGCGAGACCGCCGGCCCCGCCTTCACCCCCCGCCATGACCACGACCGCTGCGTCTCCCGGGCCCTGGAGACCGCGGCCGAGGTGTGCCGCAGGCAGGGCGCCCGGCTGACGCCGCAGAGGCGCCGGGTTCTCGAGCTGGTGTGGGCCAGCCACCGTCCGGTCGGGGCCTACACCTTGCTGGAAGAACTGCGCGCAGAGGGGATCAATGCCGCCCCGCCGACGGTCTACCGGGCGCTCGATTTTCTGCTCGAACACGGACTCATTCATCGCCTGGAGAGCCTGAACGCCTTTGTCGGCTGCACCCACCCGGGCAAGCCCCACGCAGGACAGTTTCTGGTCTGCCGCGGCTGCCAGGAGGTGGCGGAGCTGGACGAACGGCGGATCACCCGTGCGGTGGAGGCGAGCGCCGCCGATCTGGGCTTCAGCGCGGAGCACCACACCGTCGAGATCAGCGGCCTGTGCGACCACTGCCGGGAGCACGCAGGTGAGTGAGGCCGCACTCGTGGCCTGCCGCGGGATCACCGTGGGCTTTCACGGCCGCACGGTGCTCGACGCGGTGGACGTGGCGGTCGGCGACGGCGAGATCGTCACCGTCATTGGTCCAAACGGGGCCGGCAAGTCCACGCTGTTGCGCGTGCTGCTCGGCCTGACACGGCCCGACGCGGGCGAGGTCACGCGCCGCTCCGGACTCCGCATCGGCTACGTGCCGCAGCGGCTCAGCCTCGATCCGGTGCTGCCGTTGACCGTGGCCCGCTTTCTGACCCTGGGTACCCGTGCCCCCCGCGAACGGCTGCATGCGGTACTGACCGAGGTGGGGGCGGCGGGGGTGCTGGATTCACCGGTGCAGACCATCTCCGGTGGTGAATTGCAGCGGGTCTCCCTGGCCCGCGCCCTGCTGCGCGAGCCGGATCTGCTGATGCTGGACGAACCGGTGCAAGGGGTGGACGTGACGGGGCAATCCGAACTCTACGCCCTCATCCGGCGTATCCGCGACCGGCGTGGCTGCGGCATTCTGATGGTCTCCCACGACCTGCACCTGGTGATGGCCGCCACCGATCATGTGGTCTGCCTCGACCGCCACGTCTGCTGCGCCGGGCATCCACGGGCGGTGACCGCCGACCCGGTGTACCGGAAGCTGTTTCCCGGCGCCCCGCAAGAGCTGGCCATCTACACCCACGATCATCACGACTGCGCGATCCACGCCGAAGGAGAACCCAATGGATGATTTTCTCTGGCGTGCGCTGGCCGGCGGCCTCGGCGTGGCGCTGGTGACCGGACCGCTCGGCGCCTTCATTGTGTGGCGACGCATGGCCTATTTCGGCGACACCCTGGCCCATGCCGCCCTGCTTGGTGTCGCCCTCGGTTTTCTGCTCGACACCAACCCCAACCTGGCCATCGTCGGCGTCTGCGTGGCGGTCGCGGTGCTGTTGGTGCTGCTGAAGCGCCAGGAGCGGCTGGCGGGGGATACCCTGCTCGGCATCCTTTCCCACAGCACCCTATCGCTGGGGCTGGTGGCGCTTGCCTTCATGGAGGGGCTGCGGGTGGACCTGCTCGGCTATCTGTTCGGCGACATCCTCGCCATCACCCGGGAAGATCTCTACTGGATCTGGGGCGGCGGCGTGCTGGTCCTGGCGGCGATGGCCTTCCTGTGGCGCCCCCTGCTGGCCATCACGGTGCATGAAGAGCTGGCGCGGGTCGAAGGGGTGCGGGTGCTGGCGGTCCACCTCGCCTACATGCTGCTGATTGCGGTGGTGATCGCGGTGGCGATGAAGGTGGTGGGGATTCTGCTCATCACCGCCATGCTCATCATCCCGGCAGCGACGGGGCGCTTCTTCGCCCGCACGCCGGAACAGATGGCGCTGTTCGGCAGTCTGTTCGGGGCGATGGCTGTGGGCGGCGGCCTGTACGGCTCGATGGAGTGGGATCTGCCGGCAGGTCCGGCCATCGTCTCGGTCGCCGCGCTGCTCTTCTTTGCCGGCCCCTGGTTCTGGAAGCCGGGTTGGAAAAGTTAAGGGTTAAAAGTTAAGAAGGAGGAAAAGCACCGCCCCAACCCTTAACCCGCCGTAACGCCTGACTTCACTCATACGGCTTCACTTCCGTGGCCTCGATGAGATAGCCCGCCTCGCCCATCTCGCTTTGCGTGCGCTCGGTACGCAGGTGGCCGGTCACCCAGACCGTGTCGTAGAGTTCGCGGATGGCCGCGCCATCGTTCTTCATCTCCACCAGGACCATCTGGTTGGCGGGCGGCGGCGGCACGTGGATGCAGGCGCCGAAGTAAGGCACCAGAAGGAAACTCGACATCTTCTTGCCGTCCCCCTCCAGGGGGATGACGAACCCCGGCAACCGGATCACCTGCCCTTCCAGTTCGGCGCGGGTCGGGGCCGAAGCCCATATCTCCTTGAGCCTCTCCAGCGCCTCGTAGGCGCGGGGGTCGTCATCCGCCATGTCGTTGATGCCCAGCTCCTCCAGCAGCTTCTCGACCCGGAACGCCTCCGGCACCAGATCCTCCCACTCCAGCACGAGGGCCCCGTCATCCGCCACCTTGGCCTCGAACTCCGGCGGCAGCGCAAAACCGCTTACCGGTAGCAGCAAAGCCATCGTTAACCAAAAGCGTTTCAGCATCGTTTGGACTCTCATTGCAGCTCACCAGATTCCTTCAACCTGTAAATTACTCTCGCCAAGAAAGACCCCGTGTTACACCCATGGGCACACCCCGTCCCGGGTGACTTCCAACGTGCATGTTCTGTTCGGTTTTTCTTTGCGTTCTTTGCGTCTTGGCGAGAGTTCCGGTTTTCAGGATTAAACACGGACGGTCAGGCCGTCGGTCAGGGCGTTGCGGTAGGCGCGCCAGGCCGGGATCAACCCCATCAGGAAGGCCGCACCAACCACGCCGCCGAGCAGCGACCACTCATAACCGGACGGGGCGGCGATGTCCAGATAGAGACCATAATTCCGCGCGACGAAGGGGCGCACCGCCGCCAATCCCAGATAGAGCAGCCCCAGACCGGTGGCGGCGCCTGCCAGGGCAAGGCCGACCGCCTCGCTGACCAACAGCGCGAACAGATGCACCGGACGGGCGCCCACCGAGCGCAGGATGGCCATCTCCCGCCGTCGCTCGTTCAGCCCCGCCAGGATCATGGTCAGCATGCCGGTCAGCCCCACCAGCACCACGAAGCCGGAGATGGCCAGCAGCGCCCGTTCAGCCACCGCCATCAGGTCCCACAACTCCTGCAGGGCGACACCGGGCAGGATCGCGAGCAGCGGCTCCTTGCGGTAGTCGTTGATATGGCGCTGCACGCGGAAGGTCTTGATCTTCGAATCGAGCCCCACCAGGAAGGCGGTGATGCTCTTCGGCGTCAGATCCGCACGGTCCCGGCCCGGCAGCGACAGGCCCTGCAACGGCGCGCCGCTCTCCCAGCCGAGGTGGATCGCCTCGATCGCCTCCAGACTGACATGCACGGTGCGATCGACCGGCGTGCCGGTGGGGGCAAGGATACCCACGACGCGGAACGGCTTGTCCGCATGCTCGACGAAGCTCACCGCACCGGCCCCGTGGGCGACGACGATCGGCTCCCCCAGGTCGTAGCCCAGCTGCTCGGCCACCTGCGCCCCGAGCACCGCATCGTAGAGCGCCTCGAACGGCCGCCCTGCGGTGAAGGTCAACTCACGGGTGCGGGCATACCGATAGTGCCTGAAGTAGTCGCCGGTGGTGCCCAGCACCCGAAACCCTTTGTGTGAATCGCCGAGCGCAATGGGAATGGTCCATGCCACGTCACGGTGGTCAGCGATCTCCCGGTAACTCTCCCACGAGATGTTGTTGGTGGGGCTGCCGATGCGGAACACCGAATAGAGCAGCAGCTGGATGCTGCCGGCGCGGGCGCCGACGATGAGGTCGGTACCGGAG
The DNA here is from genome assembly GCA_041690635.1 of Gammaproteobacteria bacterium. GTDB lineage: Bacteria > Pseudomonadota > Gammaproteobacteria > Thiohalomonadales > Thiohalomonadaceae > JAWLGZ01. The sequence goes on along the minus strand of JAWLGZ010000005.1, from coordinate 392,815 downwards.
ATGGTGTTGGCGAAACTGCCTCGGGCATCGGTGCGCACCCGCTCCACCGCCAGCAGCAGCGCCACGCTCAGGGAGATCGCAAACAGGGTCAGCAGCGCCGTGAAACGACGGTTCCAGAGACTGCGCAGGGCGAGGGCCAGGATGCTACGCACGTGGGCCCTCCACCGGGGCGGCGCGGTTGAGGCTATCCAGATCGACCACCCGCTCGAACTCGTCGCACAGGGCGCCATCGTGGCTGACGAAGATGAGCGTGCTCCCCTGGGCGGCGCACTCCGCCATCAACAGCGCAAGAAAGGCGTGGCGCCGGTCGGCGTCGAGGGAGGAGGTCGGCTCGTCGGCGATGATCACCTCCGGTGAACCGATAAGGGCACGTGCCGCGGCCACCCGCTGTTGCTGGCCGACACTGAGCTCGGTCACCGGCCGGGCGAACAGTTCGCCCCCCAAATCGAGCAGTTCGAGCAGCCGGCGTGCCTCGGCTTCGATGCCGCCGCTGCGCGCCTGCGCCCGCTCCCGCCGCAGGGCCGAGAAGCGACACGGCAGCACCACGTTCTCCACCATGGAGAGATACGGCAGCAGGTTGTGCAGTTGGAAGATGAAGCCGACGTGGTCGGCCCGAAGGCGGTCCCGTGCAGATCCGCCGAGCCGTGCCAGATCGTGGCCGAGCACGCGCAGACTCCCGCGCTGCGGAACGCTCACACCGCCCAGCAGGTTGAGCAGCGTGCTCTTGCCGCTGCCGCTCGGCCCCCGGATGAACAGCCGTTCACCGCGGGCGATGGTGAACTGTTCAATCTCCAACAACCACGGCCCCGCCCCGCGCCAGCGGAAGGCCAGGTTCGACAGTTCGACGGCAGGGCTGCCGCTCTGATCGGGGCTGGGCGCGTTCAAGGAATCTGGCCAATCAAAAAGTGAGAAGGTTGTCGTGTGCCGTCAGCCTGGTGCGGTGCTGCCCCGTCGGGCCCACCAGTTGGACCTCCAGCGTCTCGGTGGCCGGGAACGACTCGAACAGCCGGACCGTTACTCTATCGAGTTGCGCCGGAGTGTCGCAACGGAAGGCGTAGTGAATCTCGAAATCGGCGTGGGCTTCACCCTCGTGGCGGTGATCATGGTCCGGGCCGTGCTCTTCCGCCCCGTGCGCCTCCAGCAGCGCCGAGTGGATCGCCACCCCTTCCGATCTGCAACCGGCGGCCGCCGGCAGTTCAAACAGCTCAGCATCCCGGTGGAGTTGTTCGACCGCCCGCCGCAACGCCTCCCGTTCGGCTTCGGTGCGCGGCGCGTACTCGAACCCGAGCAGGTTTGCCGCCGGCGCGATCAACTCGATCTCCAGTTCCGCCCCGTCCCGCACCACGTTGAGCGTGCCCAGGCCGTGGGTGTGGGCACCGTGCTCCCGGTGGTGCTCGTCGGCCTGAGCGGCGAGCGCCGTGACTGCGCCACACAGGGCAATGCACAGACTGCTGCGAAGAGGGATACTCATGAACCTGACTCCGGGAATTTGGATCTCGACGTTATAACATAACACCATTGCCGGAACACCCCGGGGTGCGGACAGGGGGGCCCTTTGCGTCCTGGCGGGCGGCAGGTGGTTATCGCACCTTCACCTGCACCAGTTCCTCGCCCTCCGGATCGGTGACGTGGACGGCGCAGGCGAGACAGGGATCGAAACTGTGGATGGTGCGCAGGATCTCCAGCGGCTGTTTCGGATCGTGGAGGGCGTGCCCCTTGAGGCCCGCCTCGTAGGCGCCCGCCTGACCGGCGCCGTCGCGGGGACCGGCGTTCCAGGTGCTCGGTACCACCGCCTGGTAGTTGGCGATCTTTTCGTTTTCGATGACCACCCAGTGGGCCAGCGCACCGCGCGGCGCCTCCATGAAGCCGACCCCTTGGCACTGTCTTGGCCAGGTGGAGGGTTCCCACTTCGCCTCGTTAAAGGTGCGCAGATCGCCGCCGCGGATGTTGGCCACCAAGTGGTCGTACCAGCCGCGCATGGCGTCCACGTAGATCTTGGTCTCCAGGGTGCGCGCGGCGGTGCGCCCCATGGTGGAGAAGAGCGCCTCGACCGGCAGGTCCAGTGCGCGCAGCGCACGCCCGGCCAGTTCGCGGGTCTGCTCGTGGCCGCTGGCGTAGAGCATCAGCACACGGGCGAGCGGCCCCACCTCCACCGGCTTGCCGCGCCAGCGCGGTGATTTCAGCCAGGAGTAACTGCCGCTCACGTCAAGCTGTTCGTAAGGCGGTTTCGGCCCGCTGTAGTTCAGATTGGTTTCACCGGCGTAGGGGTGCAGACCGGTCTCCTTGCCGCCACTGTAGTCGTACCAGGCGTGGCTGACGAACTCCTGGATCTGCTCCGGGTCGTTCAGGTCCACCGGATGGACGCGCGTCAGGTCGCGGTCGAGGATCACACCGGCCGGGATGAGGAACCGGGACGGGTCATCCATGCCGGCTGCCGGGAGATCGCCGTAGGTCAGGAAGTTGCCGAGCCCCTCGCCCTGGCGGAACCACTCCTTGTAGAAGCCGGCGATGGCCAGCGTGTCCGGCAGATAGACCTGATCCACGAACACCTGCATCTGTTCGATGACATCCTTCACCTTCTGCAGGCCGATCATGTCCAGTGCCGTGCCGCTCTGCCCCTGTCGCTGGCGGCGGGTCTCCCCCCGGCCGCCGCCGCCGGCGCCCTGCAAGTCGACGCTGATCGCCGACGGCGCACCGCCCACCAGGAAGTGGGGGTGTGGATTCTTGCCGCCGAAGATGGTGTGCAGCTTGACCACCTCCCGCTGCCAGGCGAGCGCCTCCAGGTAGTGCGCCACCGCGAGCAGATTGGCCGCCGGCGGCAACTTGTAGGCGGGGTGGCCCCAGTAGCCGTTGGAGAAGATGCCGAGCTGCCCCGACTCCACGAACTGCTTCACCCGCTTCTGCACGTCGGCGAAGTAGCCGGGCGAGGATTTGGCGTAGCGGCTGATCGACTGCGCCAGTTCCGAGGTCTCCTTCGGATCCGCCTTCAGGGCGGAGACCACATCCACCCAGTCGAGCGCATGCAGGTGGTAGAAGTGCATAACGTGGTCGTGGACGAACTGCGCCGCGATCATCAGGTTGCGGATGAGCTGTGCATTGGGCGGAATCGGGTAGTCGAGGGCATTCTCCACCGCGCGCACCGAGGCGATACCGTGAACCAGGGTGCAGACACCGCAGATGCGCTGGGCGAAGGCCCAGGCGTCGCGCGGGTCGCGTCCCTGCAGGATGATCTCGATGCCGCGCACCATGGTGCCGGAGCTGAATGCGTCGGTGATGGTGCCGCTGCTGTCGGTCTCCGCCTCGATGCGCAGATGGCCCTCGATACGGGTGATGGGGTCGACGACGACTCGCTTGCTCATTCCTTGCTCTCCCCTGCCAGATGTTCGGCCACCATCTCGGTCAGCCCGACCACCTCCAGGTTCATGTTGTAGTGCTCAAGCCCCTCCTCCAGGGTGATGCGGCAATTGGCGCAGGCGGTGACCAGCTTGGGTACCCCCAGCTCCTCGATCTGCCGTTTCTTCACCCCGAAGGCCTTGAGCTTGATCGGTTCGGCCCGCTCGTTGGCGCTGACGCCGCCACCGCCGCCGCAGCACCAGTTCATCTTTCCGCTCTCGTGCATTTCACGGAAGTCCGCCGCCAGTTCCGCGAGCAGCCGGCGCGGTTGATCGATGACGCCGCCGCGCCGGGCGATCTGGCAGGGATCGTGATAGGTCAGTGGCGTGCCATCCCGCTTGCCGTCGAGTTCCAGGCGTCCCTCGGCGTGCAGCTGGTCCAGCAGCTCCAGAATGTGCACCACGCCGAACCCGTAGGGGCGGCCGATGAGATTCGGTCCCTCGAAACGCAGGGCGGTGAAGGCGTGGCCGCACTCGGGGCTGATCACCTGCTTCACCTTCAGCTTTTCCGCGGCGTTGACGATGCGCAGGACGATCTCGCGCGCCAGGTCGGTGACGCCGATCTGAATGCCGCTGTTGGTCGCCTCGAACGCCTCCGAGGAGAGGGTCCAGCTCACGCCGGCCCGATCGAAGATTCGGGCCAGCGCACCGAGATATTCCGGGTAGTTCACAATCTCCATGGAGGAGAGGAGTGCCAGGTAGTCGGCCCCTTCCACGTCGACGGGAATGGTGAGTCCGGTCTCCGCCTCCTGCCGCCTGATCTGGGCCTGCAGGGTCTGCAGCTTCACCCCCATCGGGCTGCCCTGCTCCAGCGTGCGCCGGACGGCACCGATCACCCCCGGCGGCGCATGGCCCGCCGCGGCCAGCCCCTCCCGGAAACGGCGGATCATGTAGGCGATGTCGTTGCCCATGGGACAGACCAGCGAGCAGCGCCCGCACAGGGTGCAACCGTCGTAGGCGAGTTCGCTCCAAGCAGCCAGCTCTGTATCGGTGACCGGCCGGGAGAGTCCAAGCAGGCGCCCCACGCGGCCGAGCAGGGTGAACTCCTGCCGCCACAACCGGCGCAACGGCTCCAGCTTGTGGATGGGCGTGTAGCGCGGGTCGCCGGTCTCCGTATAGAAGGCGCAGGCGTCCGCACACAGGCCGCAGCGGACACAGCTCGCCAGATAACTCGCCGTCGGCGCGTCGATCACCTCCCGCAGTGCGTTCAGTCCACGCTCGAGGGATGCGCTCATGAGGCCACCCCTTTGCGGGCAAACGCCTCGCCGTTGTACCAGCGGGAGACGAACAGCGTGATGAAGTGCGCCAGTTTGGTAAACGGCAGGGCGATCAGCAGCAGCTCGGCGGTCAGAATGTGCAGCGCCAGCATGGTGGTATAGGAGAACAGCAGGTGGTGGTAGGCCATCCAGCCGGTCAGCACCGGCAGGAAGGTGAGTGTCCAGCCGGCCCAGTCGTCCAGGGTCGACAGGTACCGCCGCACCGGATTCAGAAGGCGGGTGGCAAGGGTCACCAGCAGCGCGATGAGGGTGATGACGGCAAACAGGTCGATCACCGGTGTGGGCAGCCCCGGCCAGCCGATGCCGACCACGCCGCGAATCAGTTCGATATGCGGGACGAAAAAGAAGAGGCAGACGAAAAAACCGATATGGAAGAGGTAACCGGGCACCAGCACCCCCGCCGACCGCTTCACCTTCTCCCCGCTCGGCACCGATCGGGTCACGATGGTACGCCAGCCGGAGCCGGGCCGATTCTCCCGTGGCGCGGAGAGATCCGGCGTGCGGCCGAGTGTGTAGATCTCGAACACACGCAGCACGCAGCCGAGCAGGAAGATCGCCACCGCGATGGTCAGGCCCGGCCCACGCACCCAGAGGAGAAAGTCGACTTCGCCCATGCTACTTCTCCAGATCGTCGGTGGTGATGGTCCGGTGCCCCTCTTTCGCCCGCTTTTTGGCGGCACGGTTACGCAGCGCCATGCCGGCGCCGACCGCCGCGCCGGCGGCGAGACCCACGGCGGCGGCGGTCCCCACCGGTCCGATCGGCGCCGAGATCGCCTTGTAGAAGGCGCCGGTATCCCAGAAGCGCGGTTCGGTACAGCCGATGCAGCCGTGCCCGGACTGGATGGGGAAGCTGGTGCCCTGATTCCATTTGGTGGTGGCGCAGACGCTGCGGGTGGTGGGGCCGCGGCAGCCCAGCTCATAGAGGCACCATCCACTGCGCGCCCCCTCGTCATCGAAACTCCTGGCGAACTTGCCCTGGTCGTAATACGGGCGGCGGTAGCAGCGGTCGTGGATGTAGTCACCGTAGAACGCCCGCGGCCGATTCAGTGAATCCAGCTCGGGCACACTGCCGAAGGTGAGGTAGTGGGCCAGCACCCCGGTCATCACCACCGGGATAGGGGGACAGCCGGGTACGTTGATGATCGGCTTGTCCTTGATGATGGCGGAGACCGGCACGGCACCGGTCGGGTTTGGCTGCGCCTCCGGCAGTCCGCCGAAGGCGGCGCAGGTGCCGACACTGATGATGGCGGCGGCGCCCGCCGCCGTCTCCTTCAAAATATCGAGGTTGGTGCGGCCGGCGATGGTGGAGTAGACGCCGCCGTCCTTCACCGGAATGGAACCGTCCACCACCACCAGGTAGTTGCCTCGATTCTGCTCCATCGCCTGGTGGCGCGACGCCTCGGCGGCATCGCCCGAGGCCGCCTGCAGCGTGTGGTGATAGTCGAGGGAGATGGCGTCGAAGATGAGGCTCTCCAGGCTCGGCGAGTGGGAGCGGGTGATCGCCTCGGTGCAGCCGGTGCACTCCTGGAACGAAAGCCAGATCACCGACGGCCGGCGTGCGCTGGCAAGCGCCGCGGCAATGGCGCTGCCCGCCGCGGGCGGCAGGGCCAGCATGGAGGCGGTCGCCGCGCAGAACTTGAGGAATCCGCGCCGACTGATGCCGCGCGCCTTCAGGTAGTCCGAAAGGGTATCGTCACTCATGGTCTTCCCCGTGGCCTGCCAGATTCCGTCCGGCCACGAAGAGCCGGGCCCGCAGTGCATCCAGCCCGTCGCGCACATCCTCGACCGGCGTGAGCAGGATCTCCGGACAGAACGCCACCTCCACGAATTCGCCGATCACGTCACCGTCCGCATTGTGGTGAACGATCCACCACACCCCGGAGATGCCGGTCTCCACCGCCCGGCTTTTTCCCAGCGCCTCCACCTCCGCCTGCACTTCGCCGGTGCCGAGCGATTCGGACAGGAAAGTGCGATCGGCCGGGGAGAGCGGGAGGGCATGCAGATCGATGCTGCCGGTCTCACCGGTCGTGAGGAGCGTTTCCAGCATCTGTGCAATCTGCTGCAGGATGGCGCGCGCATTGCCGTCGGCGTGCTTCACCGCGCCATGGGGCACGGCATTGACCGGGATGGAGTCGAGACGGTTCATGCGGCCCACCGTTCGATCAGTTCGGAGACTGCACGGCAGGCGTGCGGTATGGCGGCAGCGACCCGTGGGCTGGGAGAATCGCCCCAGTCGAGCGAGCCGGGCTGAATACCGATAAGGGCGCGGCGGGTCGGCAGTTCCCCGGCGAGGCTGATAGCCGCGAGCAGGTCGATGAGTCCCACCTCATGCACACTGCGGCGCCCCCCCGCCTTCAGATAGTGGTCCATCGCCGCATCCTCAAACACCTGCACGCTGCCGGCCGCCGCCTTCAGTTCGGCGGCATCGACCACAATCAGGGATTCGGCATCGGCCATGTACGCGGTGAGAGACAGCCCGAGGGTGCCGCCATCAAGATAGCGAACCGCGTCAACGGGCGTCGTCTGCAGTCGCCGGACAACATGCACACCGACGCCCTCGTCGCTCAGCAGGGTGTTACCAATCCCGAGTACAAGCGTTTGCACGTCACCCCCGAATCCACCCGCCGACGCTGTCGTACGGCGCTGCATTATCTTGCAATTAGACGCTATATCAGTAAGGGCTTACGAGTCCATACCTTTGTCCCTATACTGCGCTCCATGTGCCTCGGCATCCCCATGGAAGTGATCGCCATCGACGGTGCGGTCGCCCGCTGTACCGCCTTCGGGACCGAACGGGAGGCCAGCCTGCTGATGTTCCCGGAGTCGATCACAATTGGGGACTTCGTGACCGTCCACCTCGGCTACGCCACCCGAAAGGTCACGGCCGACGAGGCGCGGGAGAGCTGGGCGCTGTTCGAGCAGATCCTGGCCACAGACACCCTCCCGCCAACCGGCCGGTAGGTTCGGCCCTGCGCACGGCACCGGACCATGCGGCCAGGCGTGTGCAATCCTTAGACATAGACATCAATCCTGCCGGAATACCTCACCGAATGGTCCGGTCTTGAGGAAAACCGGGATAGAATCTGTCCGACTCCGCTGCGGAGGCAACCATGCCCCACACCCACACCCTGCCCGTTGTAATGACCTTCGCCGGCCTGGACGCCACCGGCGGTGCCGGTATCCAGGCCGATATCGAGGCGATCGCCAGCATGGGCAGCCAGGCGGCGCCCGTGCTGACCGCCATCACGGTCCAGGATACCCGGCACCTGATGCGCTTCGAGCCGGTTGCATCGACGCTGATCGTCGAGCAGGCGCGCGCGGTGCTGGAGGACATGCCCATTGCGGTGTTCAAGATCGGCATGATCGGCAGCGTCGGCAACGTCGAGGTGATCCACACGCTGCTCACCGACTACCCGGAAATCCCGGTGGTCCTCGACCCGGTGCTCTCCGCGGGCGGGGGCGGTGAGCTGGCTGACGAGGATCTGCAGGCGGCGATGGCCGAGCTGCTGTTCCCCCACACCACGGTGCTCACCCCCAACAGCGAGGAGGCGCGCCGGCTCTGCCCCGAGGCGGACAACCTCGACGCCTGCGGCCAGGAGCTGCTCGCCGCCGGCTGCGAACTGGTCCTCATCACCGGCACCCACGAAAAGACCCGCACCGTGGACAACACCCTCTACGGCAACATGCGCCGTCTCGAGGTGTTCTCCTGGGAGCGGCTGCCCTACAGCTATCACGGCTCCGGCTGCACCCTCTCCGCCGCCATCGCCGGCCTGCTCGCCCAGGGCCTCGAGCCCTTCTCCGCCATCAACGAGGCGCAGGAGTACACCTGGGAGAGCCTGCGCAACGGCTACCGGGTCGGCATGGGCCAGCTGCTGCCCAACCGCCTGTTCTGGGCCCGCGAAGACGAGGAGGAACCGGAGGCGTGAGACTGCGCGGGCTCTATGCCGTCACCGATGCGGCGCTCACCCCCGGGGACCGGCTGGTTGCGGCGGTGCGCGAAGCGGTGGCGGGCGGCGCGGCGGTGGTGCAGTACCGGGACAAATCGGCCGATCTCCGACGCCGGTTTGAAGAGGTGAAGGCACTGCTGGCCGTCTGCCGTCCGGCCGGCGTACCGCTCATCGTCAACGACGACGTGGAACTGGCGGCGGAGAGCGGTGCCGACGGGGTGCACCTGGGGCGCGACGACGGCGCCATCGCGCCCGCCCGCGCCCGACTCGGAGCGGACGCACTCATCGGCATCTCCTGTTACAACGAACTGGATCGCGCCATCGACGCTGCCACAGAGGGCGCCGATTACGTCGCCTTCGGCAGCTGCTTCCCCTCCACCGTCAAACCGGACGCGGTACGCGCCGACGCGGCCCTGTTCACCGCGGCGCGCCGCCGCCTCGACCTGCCGCTGGTTGCGATCGGCGGCATCACACCGGAAAATGGCGCCTCACTGGTGGCGGCCGGCGCCGACTGCCTGGCGGTGATCTCGGGCCTGTTCGGCACCGATGACATCCGCGCCGCCGCCGCGGGCTTCGCGGCGCTGTTCTGAATTAGGCGTAGGAGCCCGCCCCTGCGGGCGAATGGCATTTGGTTCGCCCGGGGGGCCGGGCTCCTACAACTTGAAACCTGCAACCTGGAATTTGCCATGCCCCATTCGCACGAGCTCTTCACCGCGGCCCAGAAACATATCCCCGGCGGGGTGAATTCGCCGGTGCGCGCCTTCAAGGGGGTCGGCGGCGAGCCGCTCTTCTTCAAGCGGGGCGAGGGGGCCTACCTCTGGTCGGAGAGCGACAAGCAGTACGTCGACTACGTCGCCTCCTGGGGCCCCATGATCGCCGGCCACGCCCATCCGGAGGTGATCCGGGCGGTGCAGGAGACCGCGGCGAGCGGCCTCTCGTTCGGCGCCCCGACGGTGCTGGAGACGCAGATGGCGGACCTGCTGTGCGAACTGGTGCCGTCGATGGAACTGGTGCGCATGGTCAGCTCCGGCACCGAGGCGACCATGAGCGCCATCCGACTCGCCCGCGGCCATACCGGCCGGGACAAGATCATCAAGTTCGAGGGGTGCTACCACGGCCACTCCGACGCACTGCTGGTGAAGGCGGGCTCCGGCGCCCTCACTCTCGGCGTCCCCAGCTCCCCAGGTGTGCCGGCGGCGCTGGCCGAACACACCCTCACCCTGCCCTACAACGACATCGACGCGGTGCGCGAGACCTTCAGTCAGGTCGGCGGTCAGGTGGCCTGCATCATCGTCGAGCCGGTGGCCGGCAACATGAACTGCGTGCCACCGCTGCCCGGCTTCCTCGAGGGGCTGCGGGAGATCTGTGACGACTACGGCAGCGTGCTTATTTTCGACGAGGTGATGACCGGCTTCCGTGTCGCCCTCGGCGGCGCCCAGGCCCATTACGGGATCACCCCCGACCTCACCACCCTCGGCAAGGTGGTGGGTGGCGGCATGCCGGTGGGCGCCTTCGGCGGCAAACGCGCCATCATGGAGAAGATCGCCCCGCTCGGCCCGGTCTATCAGGCGGGCACCCTCTCCGGCAACCCGGTGGCGATGGCCGCCGGACTCGCCACCCTGAACCTCGCCCGCCAGCCCGGCTTCCATCAGGGACTGACGAAGATGACCGACCGCCTCGTCACCGGCATCCAGGAGAAGGCGCAGAAGCACAACATCCCGCTGAGTGTGAACGCCGTCGGCGGCATGTTCGGCCTCTTCTTCACCGATGAGCCGAACGTCTCCAACTTCGCCCAGGTGATGGCCTGCAACGTCGACCGTTTCAAGCTGTTCTTCCACGGCATGCTGAACGAAGGGGTCTACCTCGCCCCCTCCGCCTTCGAGGCCGGCTTCGTCTCCGCCGCCCACACCGAGGCGGACATCGACGCCACCATCGAGGCCGCGGGGCGGGTCTTCGCCAGCCTTTGATCAAAACCGTTTCACCGCAGAGGGCGCAGAGAGCGCAGAGGGTCCAAACTGAAAGGAAATTTCGTAGCTCACCTCTGCGTCCTCCGCGACCTCTGCGGTGACAGTGTTTTATTCCCATGAACTACCGAGTCATTCCGGTCACGTCGTTTCAGCAGAACTGTTCACTGGTGTGGGACGACACCGGGCGCGGTGCCTTCATCGATCCGGGCGGCGAGGCGGATCGACTGCTGGCCGTAGCGGCGTCCGAGGGGGTCGTTATCGAGCGGGTGCTGCTCACCCACGGCCACCTGGACCATGTGGGCGCGGCGGTGGAGATTGCCGGTCGGCTGGAGGTACCCATCGAGGGCCCGCAGCGGGAGGACGCCTTCTGGCTCGCCGCCCTGCCGCAGCAGGCGGCCATGTTCGGGCTGGCCCACATGGCACCGTTCGAACCGGACCGCTGGCTGGAGGATGGAGACAAGGTTTCCGTAGGCAGCCTCACCCTTGAGGTGATCCTCTGCCCCGGTCACACCCCGGGCCACGTGGTCTTCCATCAGCCGGAGGCCCAGCTCGCCTTTGTCGGCGATGTCCTGTTCCGCGGTTCCGTCGGCCGCAGCGACTTTCCCCGCGGGGATCACGAGACCCTGCTCGCCTCGATTCGCGACCGGCTCCTGCCGCTGGGCGACCCGATCCGCTTCGTACCGGGCCACGGCCCCATGTCCACCTTTGGCGACGAGCGGCGCAGCAATCCGTTTCTCCGTCCCTGAAACTGTGACCGCCGTCATGAAATCCACCCCTGTTCAGGTGGGTCACGGCAGCAGTTCTATACTTTCCGGTGCCGAAGGGCATCAGGCCGCAGGAAGCGGCGCATCGGACAGGGAATCGCAGGGAGGCAGATCGGGCAATGGAGCGGGCGGAGCAGGAGGGCGGGCCACCAACCGACGGGGAGCCGGGGGCACTGACCCGCGGTGAAGCGATCGATGCGCTCCGCGAGCAGGTCGCCTTTTTTGACCACATCTGGCGCCACTCGCCTGACAGCATGTTCATCGTCGCCGCCGATGACGACGGCTTCCGGCTGGAGGCGATCAATCCCACCCTGGAGCGCCGCTCGAAGGTCGAGGGTCGACAGGTACTCGGTCACGACCTGAGCCAGGTGATGGCACCGGAGCAGTACCGCCGTTTTGCCACCCGCTTCCATGAGACCCTTACCCGGCGCAAACCGCTCAGCTTCGAGCACAACAGCGGTTTCGGTCACTGCGACAGCAGCCGCATCTGGCGCACGCTGCTGATACCGGTATTCAGCAACGGCGGAGCGCGCATCTACGCCCTCTGTCGGGACGTGACCAGCGCACGCCGAATCAAGGATGTCCTGCGCCGGGGGAAGAAGACGCTGGAGCGGCGCATGGCCCACCGGGTGCGCGAGCTGCAGGATGTCAATCAGGAGCTGCACGAGTACGCGACCCTCGACGGCCTCACCCGCACCTACAACCGGCGCTACTTTTTCGAGCTGGCGGAGCGCGAGTTCGACCTCGCCCGGCGCCACGCCCACCCCCTTGCCGTCATCATGCTGGACATGGACTTTTTCAAGGGAGTGAACGACACCTACGGCCACGCCACCGGAGACCGCGCCCTGGAACTGGTCGCCGAAGCGGTGCGCCACAACCTGCGTGCCACCGATATCTTCGGGCGCTACGGGGGAGAGGAGTTCACCATCGTGCTGCCGGATACCGGCATCGACGATGCCCGGTTGGTGGCGGAGAAGATCCGCCACACCGTGGAGAACTCCATCCTTTCCACCGAGCGCGGCCCCGTCTCCTGCACGGTGAGTCTCGGGGTGGCGGCATTGCGCGCCGACAGCAGCGACTTCATGGCGGTACTGAACGACGCCGATGCGGCGCTGCTGCGGGCAAAACGCGGTGGCAGGAACCGAGTCGAATGCGTTTGATCCAAGAAACGGCAGTTGGAGTCTCGCCAAGACGCCAAGACGCAAAGACGCAGAGAAAACAGCAACAAGGCAGTCGTTGCTGTTCCACCCGGAAGGTGTTGCCGTTGATGGGTACAGACAGTTTGTTTTTCTTGGCGTGCTCGGCGTCTTTGCGAGAGTCACTGCGGTTTCCAGGTTGATATTTTCCGTTGACACCGTCGAGCTGAGCGGAGAAACTCAAACCATGTTTACGCAACCGTGCGCAATGAAGGCCGTGAAGCGCATCTGGCGGGTAGTCCGCCGGACCGGCGGCCTGTGCGCCTCGGGGAAGACGTAGCGGAAAATTTTTGGAGTTCATTCCGTTTCAACCGAAGAGGCCGCAGGCGACAAACCTGCGGCCTCTTCCTTTTTCGGCCCGTGGAAAAAAGGAGAAGAAGGTGTCGGTGCCGTTGGCCTATCTGGGCGTCATCGTGATCTGGACCACCACCCCGCTCGCCATCAAGTGGAGCGGAGAAGGTCCGGGCTTCCTGTTCGGCGTGACCAGCCGCATGGCGATCAGCGCGGTACTCGCGTTGATCGCGGTACGTCTGCTGCGAACCGGGATGCGCTGGCACCGTGAAGCATGGCGCGCCTATGTGGCCTCCGGGCTCGGCATCTACGGAGCGATGCTGCTCACCTACTGGGCGGCACAGTACATCCCCTCCGGCTGGATCTCGGTGGTCTTCGGCACCTCGCCCATTGCCACCGGACTGATGGCGTGGCTATGGCTCAAGGACCGCACCCTCACCCCGATCCGGGTGCTGGGACTGCTGCTCGGTGTCGCCGGGCTGGTGGTGATCTTCGGCCAGGCGGGCCGCTTCGGGCCGGCCGCGGCTACGGGGCTGGCGGCGGTGGCGGTCGCCACCCTCATCCACTCGGCAAGCGCGGTGTGGGTCAAGCGGTTCGGCGCCGGGATTCCCGCCCTGGCCATGGTGGCGGGTGGACTGACGGTGGCCACCCCGCTGCTGATTGCGACCTGGGCGGTCGTGGACGGCGACTGGCCGGCGGCGATCGGCCCGCGGGCGGCGGCTTCGATCCTCTACCTGGCGATCATCGGCTCGCTGATCGGGTTTGCACTCTACTACTTTGTGCTGAGGCGGGTGGAGGCCACGCGAGTGGCGCTGATCACGCTGGTCACGCCGGTCAGCGCCCTGCTGATCGGCCACCTGTTCAACGCCGAGCCGCTGACGGCCGACGTGTGGGTGGGGACGGCGATGGTGCTCGGGGGATTGGCGGCATTCGAGCTTCGGTTGAAGGGGCTTTTCAACCGGCGCGCCCGCGCCTCCTGAAACGGCCCCGACCCGCTGCGGGTCGGGGCCCCGCCCGATTACCGGGCGGCGGTCAGCGCCTGCTCGATATCGGCGACAATGTCGTCGATGTGCTCGAGGCCGATGGAGAGGCGGACCATGTCCGCCGTCACGCCTGCACGGGCCAGTTCGGCATCGGAGAGCTGGCGGTGGGTGGTGGTGGCGGGGTGACAGGCCAGCGATTTGGCATCGCCGATGTTGACCAGACGGGTGATGAGCTTCAGCGCATCGATGAACCGGGCGCCGTTTTCGCGCCCGCCGCGGATGCCGAAGCTCAGGATACTGGAGGCGCGCCCGCCCATGTACCGCTCCACCAGGTGCCGGTCGGGGTGATCGTCAAGGCCCGGATAGTTGACCCACTCCACCTGCGGGTGCTCCTTGATGTAGCCGGCCACCTTCAGCGCACTCTCGCAGTGGCGATCCATGCGCACCGGCAGCGTCTCAATCCCCTGCAGGATCATGAAGGCGTTGAAAGGCGACATGGCCGCGCCCATGTTGCGTAAAGGCACCACCCGCGCGCGGCCGATGTAGGCCGCCGGCCCGAGCGCCTCGGTGTAGGTGACTCCGTGGTAGGAGGGGTCCGGCTCGTTCAGGCGGCGGAACCGCTCCTTGTGGTCAGCCCAGGGGAACTTGCCGGAATCGACGATGATGCCGCCGATAGTGGTGCCGTGGCCGCCCATGTACTTGGTCAGGGAGTGGACGACGATGTCGGCGCCGTGCTCGAACGGGCGGCAGAGGTAGGGGGTGGCCACCGTATTGTCGACGATGAGGGGCACGCCATGGCCGTGGGCCATCTTCGCCATGGCGCCGATGTCCACCACGTTGGCCGCCGGGTTGCCGATCGATTCGCAGAAGACCGCCTTGGTGCGTCTGTCCACCAGCGCGCTCATCGCCTCCACCTCCTTCGGGTCGGCAAAGCGCACCTCGATCCCGTACTGCGGCAGCGTGTGGGCAAAGAGGTTGTAGGTGCCCCCGTAGAGGGTGCTGGTGGTGACGATGTTGTCCCCCGCCTCGGCGATGGTCATGATGGCGTAGGTGATGGCGGCCATGCCGGAGGCGAGCCCCAGGGCACCGACGCCGCGCTCCATCGCCGCCACCCGCTTCTCCAGCACGTCGGTGGTCGGGTTCATGATGCGGGTGTAGATATTCCCCGGCACCTTGAGGTCGAACAGATCCGCTCCGTGTTGGGTATCGTCGAAGGCGTAGGAGGTGGTCTGGTAGATGGGCACCGCCACCGCCTTGGTGGTCGGGTCGGGTGTGTAGCCGCCGTGAACGGCCAGCGTCTCGATCTTCATGCTGCTCCCCCTCTCGAAAGTTTGTGGTTATTTTTGTCCGCGTTGTTTGCCCGGGGTTCCCGGCCCGCTCACACGTACATGGCCCTGTTTTCGGCCAGGTTGAGCCAACCGCGCGCGATGCGGTAGACAATCCAGACCACGTTGGCCACCAGGACGAAGTAGCCGATGATGAGGAAGAAGGTGATCAGCCCCAGAATGGACCAGAGCAGCCCGAACCAGAAGGTTCGCACCTGCCAGCGGAAATGGGAGTGCAGCCAGGTGCCCTCCGCCTCCGACAGCTTGATATGGCCGATCACCACCGCCGCGATGGCGGTCACCCCCACGACAAAGGAGGCGGCCAACAGGATGTAGCCGATCAGGGCCATATTCTTCAGACTCTGTTCGGTTGGGTGTGTCACTTCCATCGTCTTCCCCGATTCGCCGGTTTCTCTCCAGGTATCCCCCCGGAGTCGTCCGGGCGAAGTTACCATAAGGCGCTTCTGACCGACCATCATGGACGCATTCCTGACACCGCTGCTCGACTGGATCGCCGCCCACCCCGCCTGGGCGGGCGCGGTGGTGTTCGCCGTCGCCTTCGCCGAGTCGTTGGCGCTGGTGGGGCTGTTCATGCCCGGGGCGCTGCTGATGTTCGCCATCGGCGCCCTGGTCGGCACCGGCACCCTGGCGCTCTGGCCGACACTCGCCTTCGCGGCGGCAGGGGCGATCGCCGGCGACGGGGTGAGTTTCTGGCTGGGGCGCCATTATCACCAGCGGCTGAGGACCCTCTGGCCACTCCGGACCCATCCGGAGACGGTTGCCCGGGCCACCGACCTCTTCTACCGTCACGGCGGCAAGGCGGTGCTGTTCGGCCGCTTTGTCGGTCCGTTGCGTCCGGTGGTCCCGGCAGTGGCGGGGATGCTGGAGATGCCGCTCGGACGCTTCCTGGCGGTCAACATCCTCTCCGGCCTGCTGTGGGCGCCCGCCTACCTGTTGCCGGGGGTGGTGTTCGGCGCCTCGCTGGGACTGGCGGCACAGGTGGCCACCCGGCTGGCCGTGCTGGTGGTGCTGCTGCTGGCGTTGCTGATCTTCATCGGCTGGCTGGTCCACCGGCTGTTCAACCTGCTGCACCCGCGCACCGGGCGGATGATCGCCGCCATCCTCGAATGGAGTCGGCTCCACCCCCGCGCGGGTCAACTACCCGCCGCACTGCTCGATCCGGACCAACCGGAGACCCGCGGCCTCACGCTGGCAGCACTGCTGCTGCTCGGAGCGACGACGGGATTCCTCGCCCTGTTACCCAACGTCAGCGGCGGCGGGCTGCTCGAAAACCTGGATGCCTGGCTTTACTTCCTGCTCCAGGAGATGCGCACCCCCTGGATGGACCGCTCCATGATCGCCGTGACCGAACTGGGCGACGGCCGGGTGATGGCGGCACTGTTTGCGGCGGTCCTGGCGTGGCTGCTGCTCAAAGGGCACACCCGGGCGGCAGTCCACTGGGGTGTGGCAGTGGCATTCATGGTGGCGCTGACCTATCTCCTTAAGTTCACCACCGGCGTTGCACGCCCCATCCCGCTCTACGACGGTGCCGGCTCGTTCTCCTTCCCCAGTGCCCATGCTACCTACAGCACGGTGGTGTTCGGTTTTCTCGCCGTTCTCATCGGCCGGGAGGTGGACGCCACCCGGCGCTGGCTGACCTACGCCACGGTGACCATCGGGGTGGCCGCCATCGCCTTCTCACGCCTCTATCTGGGCGCGCACTGGCTCTCGGATGTGCTTGGCGGCGTTGCCCTCGGCCTCGCCTGGGTAAGCCTGATCGGTATTGCCTATCGTCGCCATCCGGCGACCCCGCTCCTCCCAGGTATGCTCGCTTCAGTGGCGCTCATAACGCTGGTGATTGCCGGCGGCTGGAACATGGCGGCGCACTTCGAGAGAGACCTGCTGCGCTATGCGCCGCAGCGGCTGGTGCAGACGTTTCCCGCCAACCACTGGTGGGAGGGCGGCTGGGCGGCACTCCCGGAGCGGCGCGACGACCTGCTGCGCGATCGGGCGCATCCACTCACCTTCCAGTACACCGGGGCAGCGGAATTGCTGGCCCGCCACCTGC
Source organism: Gammaproteobacteria bacterium (assembly GCA_041690635.1). Taxonomy (GTDB): domain Bacteria; phylum Pseudomonadota; class Gammaproteobacteria; order Thiohalomonadales; family Thiohalomonadaceae; genus JAWLGZ01. Next base: position 375,605 of record JAWLGZ010000005.1, on the reverse strand, counting down.
GCGAAAACGGCTGGCGCGATCCGGTACCGCTGGACGGGAAGAGTTGGTTGCGCTGGCTGGCGGTCGAACAACCCGGCACCGATGTGCCGTTCCCGCCTCAGGTGCACGACGGCCACAATGAACGGCTGCTACTGCTCCGACCCACCCCACAGGGGCTGTGGGTGCTGCGGCTGTGGCCGACCGACATCCTGCTTTCGCCCGGAGATGCGCCGTTGTGGGTAGGCAATGTGGCACAGACGGAGCTGCATTCGCCGCTGGGGGTGCTGGCCATCCCGCGCACGGCGGACGGATTCACGGAGGGGCTGCGGCAGCTGCGCGCCGATCTGGCCGCAGCCGAGGCGTTCGACCTGCGGCTGGCGGAGCGGAGGGAGCACCGCCTGCTGCTGATTCGGCCCCGCCTCCCCGAGTGAACAACCAACAGACAGATCACAACTAGCCCTCCCCCAGCCCGCCGTTCTCCAGAATGGTGGCGAGCCGCTCGAGGCGTTGTAGCGGATCGGCGTTCTGCAGCAGAAACTGCTTGTGCACCAGTTTGATCGGCAGCAGCTCCGCCAGCCGGCTGCTCACCCAGGCGGCGTTGTCGTAGTCGGTATCGAGGCTCGCATAGGGTTCGCCGAGCTGGGCCATGATGCGGCGCAACAGCTCCGCCAGGGTCCCGAACCGCGCCGGCACGGCGATCGGCGGACTCTCCTCCAGCCAGCGTATCCTGGCCACCACCAGCTGGTCCGACTGCACCTCACTCTCCACCACCTCGAAACGCCGTTCACCCGTCACCGTGATCCCCAGCAGGCCGTCGGGCCGGCGGTCCCAGTGGGTGATGCGGCCGTAGGTCCCCACCTCGAATCCCTGCGCCGCCCGGCCCACCTCCTCCCCGTCACGAATCAGGCAGACGCCGAAGCCGGTGTCACCACGCAGGCAGCGGCTCACCATATCGATATAGCGCGTCTCGAAGATGCGCAGCGACAGCGGACCGCCTGGAAACAGCACCGAGTGCAGGGGGAAAAGGGGGATGGTCTCCGGCAGGTTCATTCCGGCTCCGGCCGATCGCCCCAGCGGGCGGAGAGGTGATGCTCGATCTCCAGGTGATCGAGAATGCGGGCCACGACGAAGTCCACCAGATCGGTGACCTGTTCAGGCTGGTGATAGAAACCGGGGCAGGCGGGCAGGATGGTGGCGCCGATCCGGGCCAGCTTCAGCATGTTCTCCAGGTGAATGGGAGAAAACGGCATCTCGCGCGGGACCAGGATCAGCCGCCGCCGCTCCTTCAGCATCACATCGGCCGCCCGCTCGATGAGGTTGTCGCTCGCCCCCTGGGCGATGGCGGAGAGGGTGCCGGTCGAACAGGGACAGACCACCATGGCACCCGGCGCGCTGGACCCGCTTGCCACCGGCGCCAGCCACTGCTCACGGCCGAACACCTGCAACTGACCCGGCGCGGCCTTGTAGAGGTCGGAGAAGAATTCACCGGTCTCCGCCGGCCGCGCCGGCACCTGGAGCGCCGACTCGGTCGCCAGCACCACCCGTGCCGCGGGGGAGATCATCAGATAGACCGTCCGCCCCGTCGACAGCAGCACCTCGAGCAACCGGAGTCCATAGGGCGCCCCCGAGGCACCGGTGAATGCAAGCGCAACGGCGTTTCGACGGGCGTCCATGTCAGGCGGCGGCGGCACGCAGGGCCTGCAACAGCCGATCGTGAATACCGCCGAAGGCGCCGTTGCTCATCACCAGGATGTGGTCGCCGGGCTGCGCCGCCGTGACCACTGCAGCGACGAGCGCATCCAGGTTGTTCAACACGACACCGCGCGCCTCCAGGGCGGCGGCCACCGTGCCCACCTCCCAGCCCAGCTCCGCCGGGGCAAACAGGAAGGCGCGGTCGGCCCCGGAGAGCGCCGGCCCGAGCGTGTCGCGGTGAACACCGAGACGCATGGTGTTGGAACGCGGCTCCAGCACCGCCAGGATGCGGCCCGACTCGCGCCCGCGCAGCGCATCGATGGTGGCTGCCACCGCCGTCGGATGGTGGGCGAAGTCGTCATACACGGTGATTCCGTTCACGGTGCCCCGTACCTCCAGCCGCCGCTTCACGCCCTGGAAGCGGCCAAGCGCCTCGCAGGCGACTGCCGACGGGACACCCGCGTGGCGCGCCGCCGCAATCGCCGCCAGCGCATTGCTCACGTTATGGCGGCCGAGCTGTTGCCAGTCCACTGCGCCCTGCCGCTCGCCGTTGAAGTACACCTCGAAGCAGCTGCCGTCCGGTGCCACCTCCCTCGCCGTCCAGCCCGGCTCACCACCCAACTGCTCGACCGGGGTCCAGCACCCCATCGCCAGCACCTCTTCCAGGGCCTTCTCCGCCGCCGGCACCACCAGAAGGCCCTTGCCCGGGACGGTGCGCACCAGGTGGTGGAACTGGCGCTGGATCGCCGCCAGGTCAGGGAAGATATCGGCGTGGTCGTACTCCAGATTGTTCAGGACCGCGGTGCGCGGGCGGTAGTGGACGAACTTGGACCGCTTGTCGAAGAAGGCGGTGTCGTATTCGTCCGCCTCCACCACAAAGAAGGGGGTCTCGCCGAGCCGCGCCGAGAGGCCGAAATCTGCCGGTACGCCACCGATGAGGAATCCGGGCGCCATGCCGGCATCCTCCAGGATCCAGGCCAGCATGCTGGCAGTGGTGGTCTTGCCGTGGGTGCCGGCCACTGCCAGGACCCACCGGCCATGCAGGACGGCCTCCGCCAGCCACTGCGGGCCGGAGGTGTAGCGCATGCCCCGCTCCAGGACCTGCTCGACCGCCGGGTTGCCGCGCGAGAGTGCATTGCCGATCACCACCACGTCGGTGTGGGCCGGAATCCCGTCCGCCCCGTACCCCTCACCCAGCGCAATGCCGGCGGCGGCGAGCTGGTCGCTCATCGGCGGGTAGACGTTCGCGTCCTGCCCGCTCACGGTGTGTCCGAGGGCGCGCGCCAGCAGGGCGATGCCACCCATGAAGGTGCCGCAGATACCGAGAATATGGATGTGCATGGGTTGGGCTGACCTCAGGTTCGGCCGATTGCAGGCCCGATCAGCCCGGCGATGCTCAGCGAGAAGATGAAGTAGAGCACCGCAACCACCGCCGCCATGAGGGGCGTCGTGTTGAGGGCATGGCGGGCGATATGGGCGGTCACAGCGATGCTCCAGATGATGATGCCGAGGAACAGCAATTCCGGTACCGCCTGATTGGTACCGGCGTGAAACCAGGCGGTGATCGGCAGTGCAATCAGTCCAAGCAGCGCTTCACAACCGGCCATCGCGGTCAGGGTCTGGAGCAGGCGTCTGCCCAGGCCGGCGATGGCCAACCCGATGTGCACCAGACCGACCGTCAGCAGGGTACCAATCAGCGCCGAGGCAAGTGCCTTGTCTCCCGGCAGGGAGAAGCCCGCAAGGGCGATGCCGATCAGCCAGTGCATCCCGAGCACCGCTGTCAGCAGTGTTCGCGAAGCGGGCAGGTCCTGCGGACCGGCGCGCCGGATGGCAATCTCCCAGAAGCGCTGAATAACCGCGTTCACATCGGCTCCGTACGACCGCTTGCGATTCAGTATACCGGGCCCCGAACCCATAATCATGGACGCACCGGCGGCAGATATCCGTAGTTTACTGTCTAACGCGGCAATCGGACGCTGCGTCCGCCCCTGGGCCACGGCACGGCGTTATACTGTCCGGCCACTTCAGTGAACGCATACCATGCAGGAACTCTACGTCGACACCCCTGATGGGCTCGCCGAGCTGTGCGGGCGGCTGGCCTCGAGCCGCTGGCTCACCCTGGACACCGAATTCATGCGGGAGAAGACCTACTACCCGCAACTGTGCCTGCTGCAGGTGGCGACGCCCGAACTGGCCGCCTGTATCGATCCCCTCGCCATCGACATCGGACCGCTGCTGGATGTGCTCTACGACCAGCAAATCCTCAAGGTCTTTCATGCCGCCCGGCAGGACCTTGAGCTCTTCTACGGCCTGCGCGGCGCCGTGCCCGGCCCCATCTTCGACACCCAACTGGCCGCCACCGTGCTCGGCTTCGGCGATCAGATTGGTTATGGCGCCTTGGTGAAGCTGCTGCTCGACGTGGACCTGGACAAGGGACAGACCCGCACCGACTGGAGCCGGCGCCCTCTGGACCCGGAGCAGATCCGCTACGCTTTCGATGATGTGCGTTACCTGGTGGAGGTCTACCGGGAGATCGACGCCCTGCTGAGGGAGAAGGGACGTTCCGACTGGCTGGCGGAGGATTTCGTCGCACTCGGCGATCCCTCCGCCTTTGCCGCCGACCGGGGTGAGGCGTGGCGCCGCATCAAGGGCAGCAACCGACTGCGCGGCGTCCAGCTGGCCGCCCTGCGCGAGTTGGCCGCCTGGCGCGAGGAGGAGGCCCGTGCACGTGATCTGCCGCGCCGCTGGGTTGCGGCCGATGACATCCTGCTGGAGATAGCGCGTCATCTGCCGGAGTCACCCTCGCGACTCGAACGGATCCGCGGCATCACCCGGCAGGTGCTGGAACGGCATGCCGACACATTGCTGTCGTGCATCCGCGCCGCCCGCGAGGTGCCGCGTGCCGACTGGCCGGCACTGGCCCCGCGCCGGGTATTCACCCCTTCGCAGGACTCGGTTCTCGATGCGATGGCCGCAGTGGTCCGCCAGTGCGGCGTCGAACAGCAGGTGAGTCCGACGGCCATCGCCACCCGCCGCGACCTGGAACAGTTGCTCGATGAAGGCGACTCGCCGGTCCTGCACGGTTGGCGTGCCGCCGTGGCGGGCCGCCGGCTGCGAGCGTTCATCGACGGTCATTTGCACCTCAGTGTGGCCGCAGGAGAATTGGTGATGGAGGATGCGGCGGAAACGTGAATCGCTATCGCTTCCCCTGGCGGGAGGGAAACCGCTTTCGGTTGCTGATCGACGGCCCGGAGTTTTTCCCGGCCATGCTGGAGGCGATCCACGCGGCTGAACGTTACGTCCTGTTCGAGACCTATCTCGCCGAATCCGGCCGCGTCGCCGATCGCTTTGTGGAGGCACTCACCGCCGCCGCCGCTCGCGGAGTGCGCACTCACCTGCTCCTCGATGATTACGGGGCCGGAAATTTCAGTCGCGGGGACCGGGAGCGGCTGATTCGCGCCGGCGTGGTGATGGCCGCCTACAATCCGCTGCGCTATTTCGAGTTTCATCGCAACCTCTTCCGGGACCATCGCAAGATCCTGACGGTGGATGGAGAGGTCGCGTTCGTGGGCGGTGCCGGCATCACCGACGACTTCGACGGCGGAGAGGACTACTGGCACGACTGCATGGTTCGGGTGGAGGGGCCGTGCGTCGCCGACTGGGAGGTGGTCTTTGCCCGGAATTGGGAGCGCTGGCACGCGCTCGACCAACCGCCGTCCACGGTCCCGCCGCCGCTGCCTGACGGCATCTCGGGGCGTGTGGTCACCAGCAGCAGCGGCAACACCGAGATCAAGCGGAGCCTGGTGCGGGAGATGCAAAAGGCGCGAAAGCGGATCTGGCTCGCCACCGCCTACTTTATCCCCTCGCGCAAGCTGCAACGGACGCTCCGTCGTGCCGCTCTCCGCGGGGTCGATGTACGGCTGCTGCTTCCCGGACCCCACACCGACCACCCCGCCGTCCGTCATGCGGGCCGGCGCTTCTACTCCCGCCTGCTGCGCAGTGGCGTGCGCATCTTCGAATATCAGCCGCGCTTCCTGCACGCCAAGGTCGCTCTGTGCGACGAGTGGGTCACCCTAGGCTCATCCAACATGGATCGCTGGAACCTGCGCTGGAATCTGGAGGCCAACCAGGAGGCCCGAGGCGGCGAACTGGCCTCCCGCGTGGAGGCGCTGTTTCGGTGTGATTTCGAACAGAGCCGCGAATACCGCTATGAGCAGTGGCACCAGCGCCCCTGGTACCGCCGTGTACAGGAGTGGTTCTGGGGAGAAATTGATCTCTGGCTGGAACGGATGGGGCAGAGCGGCACCGCCCGCCGCCTTCGGCACGCCCGAGCGCGACGGAAACGGTAGGCGGTGGGCCGGTAGCCCGAGGCGGGACGCAAGAGGTCTACTTCACGCTTAACGCTTCACGTGGCAAGATGCGCGCCCATGAAAGTCTGCGTCGTCTCCGATTCCCATGACAACCGCCCGCTGCTCGCCAGCGCAGTGGCAGAGGCCAAGGCGCTCGGTGCCCGGGCGGTGTTCCACTGCGGCGATGTGGTGGCCCCCACCACGCTGCGTGTGCTGCAACCCTTCGGGCTGCCAGTGCATGTCATCCACGGCAACAACATGGGGGACACCTACGCCACCTTCATGCTGGCGCAGGAGCCCAACAGCGTCGTCCACTATCACGGACAGGACGCGGGGCTGGAGATCGCGGGCAGACGCATCTTCCTCGTGCACTATCCCCACTACGCCCACGCGCTCGCCCTCACCGGTGAGTGGGACATGATCTGCTTCGGCCACGATCACCGGCCCGCCATCGAGACCTGCGCCCACGCCAAGGGGGGTGGACAGACGCTGCTGGTCAATCCCGGCACCGTGGCCGGTGTCGGCCCGGCGCCCACCTACGCCTTCGGCGACTTGGAGAGCATGGTGTTCGAGATCCGGCCGGTGCCCGGGATAGAGTAAGGATCACAGGCTAGGCCGTCCCGATTCGGCAAAGGTCTGCTCGTGACGCGCCTGGTGCTGGATGCAGCGGCGTGCGGTCGGCTGCACCCGGAGGCGTTCGAACGGGATCTCCTCCTCGCCGTCGACGCAGACCCCGTAGCTTCCTTCGTCGATGCGCTCCAGTGCCGATTCCACCTCGCGCAGCTGAGAGATGAGGCTGGTGACGCGCGAATTGTTCATGTCCACCAGCATGTCGGCGACCGACTCGTCGCCCGGGTCGTGGACCGCACCCGCGAGATCGGAGTAACTCTCCTCATCGATACGCAGCAGTTCATCGCGTAGCGATTCACGGACCTGCTGGCGCCGGGTGGTGAGTTCGCCTTTCAGTGCTTCGACCTGCTCTGGCGTCAGGTGTTGGATCATAGCCTTTTCCTCCCTGTCGGCTGTTACCGCACCGCCCTTCCGTATTGAGCGTGCTGTGACGAACGAAATCTAGTCTGCATTTCTCACCCGTCAACAGTTCCCTGAGCGAATGCAGGCTAATAACCAGGTGTGTTTTTCTCTACCCACCGCCGGCCCGCATCGGTTTGCTCCTGTTTCCAAAACGGGACCGTGGACTTGAGCTGTTCCATAAGGTGGCGGGCCGCCTCGAACGCCTCCCGGCGGTGCGTCGACCAGACCGCCACCAGCACGATGGGATCACCGGGCAACAAAGCCCCTACCCGGTGGACGACAAGCAGGTCCAGAAGCGACCACCGATCGCGTGCCTCCTCGCAGAGACGGAGCATCTCTCGTTCGGTCATGCCGGGGTAGTGCTCCAGGGTCATGCCGGTCACCGAGTCGCCTGCGTTGCTGTCGCGCATGCTGCCGACAAACACCGAGGCGGCACCGGCACCGCCCGCCAGCTCCGGATGCGCCTCCTCGTAGGAAGCCAGTTCGCGCCAGGGGGCAAGCGGCGTGGCGCGCACCTCGACCTTCATTCGGCGCCCCCGGTGACCGGCGGAAAAAAACCCACCTCGTCACCGTCCTGCACGGCGGCATTCTGATCCGCATACTCCATGTTGACCGCGACCAGCACATTCGGGGGCAGTGACTTGCCGCCGGTCGCCTGCAGCCAGACGTCTGCCGCCGTGGCCACCTCGCCGATCTCCACCGTCGCGCCGTCGCAACCGAGTTGCTCCTTCAAGCTGGCAAAAAACTTCACTGCTACCGTCATGGAAATCCCCCGCGTTTGCACCCGCAAAATGCGCCGCCTATCATGACCTTCCGCCCCCGCCCCCGCAACTTCATCCATGAGCGAACTGACCCACTTCAACGCCGCCGGCGAAGCCCACATGGTAAATGTGGGCGACAAGCCGGCGACCCGCCGCACTGCGGTTGCCGAAGGCCACATCACCCTGCGTCCGGAAACGCTCGCGCTCATTCGAGAGGGTACTGCGAAAAAGGGGGATGTGCTCGGTGTGGCGCGCATCGCCGGCATCATGGGTGCGAAGCGGACCGCCGATCTGATCCCGCTGTGCCACCCACTGGCGCTGAGCCGGGTCACCCTCGATTTCGACCTGGATGAGCGGACCCCGGCCGTTCACTGCCGGGTGACGGTGGAGACCACCGGCCCGACCGGCGTGGAGATGGAGGCGCTGACCGCGGTGCAGGTGGCCCTGCTCACCATCTACGATATGTGCAAGGCGGTGGATCGGGGCATGGTCATCGGCGGCGTCCGCCTGCTGGAGAAGCGCGGCGGCAAGTCGGGAGAGTGGAAGGCGGATTCGAACCCCGCAACCGGCCACCCGAGGCCCTGATCTGTCGGTGGGCAATCCGCGGGAAAGACGCCTATGTCCTCCCATGATCACCATCACCCCTCCCCGCGCGGCGGACGCCGTCTGCTGTTCGCGGTCGGCCTGACCGCCGCGTTCGCACTCATCGAACTGATCGGCGGGGTGTGGTCCGGCTCGCTCGCACTGATCGGTGACGCGGGCCACATGATCACCGACTCGGTGGCGCTTGCACTCGCCGCGTGGGCCGCCTACCTTTCGGTGCGGCCCCCGTCTGCCCGCCACTCCTACGGCCTGCTGCGTGCCGAGGTGGTCGCGGCGCTGCTGAATGCCGTGCTGATGCTGGCGGTGGTGGCCGGCATCACCCTGGAGGCACTTGAACGCCTGCGCAACCCGGTGCCGGTGATGGGCGGGGTGGTGATGGCGGTCGCCGGCGCCGGGCTGGCGGTGAACGTGACTGTCGCGGTGGTGTTGAGCCGCGGCGAGTCGACCCTGAATATCCGTGGCGCCCTGCTGCACGTATTCGGGGATATGTTGGGGTCAATCGCCGCGCTGACCGCCGGCGCGGTCATCCACTTCACCGGCTGGACACCGATCGACCCGCTGCTGGCGCTGCTGGTCGCGGGCCTGATCGTGATCTCCACCCTGCGACTGTTACGCGACGTCATGCATGTGGTGATGGAGGGGGTCCCCCCGCACCTCGATCTGCCCGCCATCGGCCATGAAATGGCGGGAGTGGAACACGTGACGGAGGTGCACGACCTGCACATCTGGACCCTCGCCTCGGGCCACGTGGTGCTCACCGCCCACGTCGTCCTCGACCGGTTCGGTCACTGGCAGGAGGTGCAACGGGAGTTGCAGCAGTTGCTCTCCGGGAAGTACGGCATCGATCACCTTACGTTGCAGCCGGAGACCACCACCTTCGTGCTCCATCCACTGCAACGCAAGTGAAAACTACTCGCTTGAGGAACTTCCTCCCGCAAAGGCGCAAAGATCGCCAAGAAAATACTATCTCTTCGTGCCTCTTGGCGAGCTTGGCGCCTTGGCGAAAGTCCTCAACGGCCCCCCGGGAGCTTGGCCAACATGGCGTCGATACCGTCACGCCGCGCCATATCGGCAAGCAGCCGGCGGTAGTAGGCCACGGCGCTGGTCCCCTCGGCGACCACGTCGAACACCTTCCAGCCGTCAGCGCCGCGGTTCAACCGGAAGCCGACCTCGATCGGGTACCCCTGCGGATTCCAGGCACGGATGGTAAGGACCACCTCCCCGGTAGCGGGATTCCCGCGCGGATTCAGGTACTCGATCTGCCGCGGGCTGTACCCGGACAGATTGGCGACCATTGCCTGCAGGAACAGCCCCCGCACCCCATTGACCAGTTGCGCCTGCTGCTCCGGCGACAGGTGGCGGCGCAGCGGTCCCGCCGCCCACCAGGCCATCTGCTCGAAATCGAAGTAGGGGGACAGTTCACGTTCGGCGAAGGCGCGCAGTTCGCCCGATGAAATATCGGGCCGGCTGGTAAGGAAACCGGTGAGCCGGGCGATGCCGCCCTGAAGCGTTCCGCCCGGTGCCGCGTAGCCGCCGGACCAGGCAGGGGCCTGGCCATACGGGTTGGCGTAGGTGTTTCCGCCGTAGGGATTTCCATAGGGTATGCCGTAGGCGACCGCCTGCATGGGCAGTGCGCAGGCAAGAAATAGCACAACCGCAGTCGTTCTCATTGTTGTTCCTTTCCTGGCATCCTGGGGCTTGCGGGCCGAGCCTACCACAGCGTGGACGCAGGCGGTAACCGCGGGCACAATCCCCCGGTCATCGCCTATCGCGGATAGGTGGTCGGCAGCCACTGGTCACGCTCGAGAACTTCAGGTGGAACCCCGCCATGCCCACACCGCCCACCCGACCGCCCCGCGATGAAGAGGAGTTGCTGGCCCGTGCCCGCGTGCTTGCGGGGCTCACGCTTGGCGCCCTGGCCGAGGCGGCGGGGGAGGCGACGCCCGCCGACTTCCGCCGCCACAAGGGGTGGGTCGGGCAGTTGCTGGAACGTTGGCTGGGCGCCAGCGCCGCGTCACTCGCCGAACCGGACTTTCAGACACTCGGCATCGAGTTGAAAACGGTGCCGGTGGACCGCCTCGGGCGGCCCCGCGAGTCCACCTATGTGTGTACGGTGCCGCTGGAGAGCGGCCACGGGGAGCGGTGGGAGGAGTCCTGGGTCTGCCGCAAGCTGGGCCGGGTGCTGTGGGTGCCTGTGGAGGCGGAACCGACGATTCCCATTCCCGAACGGCGGGTGGGAAGTGCGCTCCTGTGGAGTCCGGATCCGGAGGCATTCCGTCTGCTGCGTCAGGACTGGGAGGAGTTGATGGAGATGGTCGCGACCGGGGGCATCGAACAGGTCACCGCCCGTCACGGACAGGTGCTGCAGATTCGTCCGAAGGCGGCCGACTCCCGGGCCCGGCGTGGCGCACACGGGGCCGACGGGGCGCCGATTCGCACCAACCCGCGCGGTTTCTATCTGCGCCCCGGCTTCACGGCCACCATCCTGCGCCGCCACTACGCAGTAGCCGCATGCTGACAGGCGGCGCGTCGCCTGCCAGCTCCCGCAACTGGCAGCCCCGGGGCATCGTGAGTAAGATCACCGCATGGAAAAGCGCGTTGTCTACCGGGTCAGCTTCTTCAATCAGGGGAAGGTGTATGAGCTGTTTGCCCGAGAGGTGAGCCACGGCTCGATGTTGGGCTTCGTGGAGATCGGCGACCTCCTCTTCGGCACAACGGGATCGGTGGTGGTGGACCCCTCCGAAGAGCGGCTGAAGAGCGAGTTCGAGGGGGTGAAGCGCTTTTTCGTGCCGGTGCACGCCATCGTCCGTATCGACGAACTTGAGAAGGGGGGCACCGCCAAGATCACCCCGGTCTCCGCCAGCGACAATGTCGCCCCCTTCCCGACCCACCTCTACACCCCGGGCGGTTCGAACAAGCCCTAGTGTACTGTTGCACTTTTGCCGGCCTTTCCTGTGGAAGCAGTGGCGGCCGCGAATCGTGCCGGGGTCAACGCGAGCGGTGATAGAGCAGGCTCAATCGCTGTTCGATGTAGCGCTCAATGACATCCTGGCCCTCCCCGTTGATGTGAACGAACTGCATCCCGATGCGGTAGCAGCCGAGTTCGCCGGCGTAGACCAGGTGGGAAATACGGACCCGCGTGTCGATGCGGCGGTAGGTGTCGGATTCCGGGTCGAGCAGCGAGAGGAAAACATCGAATTCGTCACCGATGTCTGCGCCGTACTCACACAGGATCTGAACACCGCCGAGACTGATGTCGTAGGTCCAGGCGTAGATCACCTCTCCGCTGGAGAGAATGATACCGATCCGCCGGCGCTGGCGGACGCGTTGATGTTCACGTCTATCCTGCATCGAAACATCACTTTGCGCCGGACAATCTCTTCAGCGATAAAAGAGAACTAAGAACAACAGTGCAGTCGGCGAACAGATGCCGACTCAAGGGATTTGAATCGCATCCTTCGCGTTCGTTGCGGGCCCTCAGGTCACGGGCACCGTTCGCAGCAGAAACTCGGTGGTCGCGGCCCACGCCTCCTCGGCAGCCGTCGCGTCATAGCGCTCGCTCTCCGGATTGACGAAACCATGGCCCGCCTCGAAGGCCCGGCTCTCCACCATCCTGCCCGCTTCCGCCATCGCCCTGTCGAACCGCTCCATCTTCTCCGGCCAGGTGGTCTCGGTGGTGGAGTAGATAGCGAGGACCGGCCCACCCAGGTCGGCCAGCGCCTCCGGGTCGGTCAGCATACGACAGTAGAACAGCACCGCTGAGACCACCGATTCCGGATCGAGCAGGGCCGCCTGCATTGCCTGCCGGCCACCGAACGACCAGCCGAGCGCCGCGATTTGCTGGCATCCGCCCTTCTTCAGGCGGTCGATGGCCGCGAGCAGCTTGCTGTCCGCCTCGTCCTGGTCGATGGAGCGCATCAATTCGCCGGCCTCCTGGGCATTGTGTGCCCGCACGCCGTCGTAAAGGTCCGCCACCAGTACGCGGTAACCGAGCTCCGCGAGCCGGTCGGCCCACTCCCGGTTGTACTTCAGCATGCCCCACCAGTCGTGGATGATGAGTACGCCCGCGCAGGCGTCCGCCGGTCCCGTTTCATAGGTGTCGAACTCGATACCGTCGCGCGTCTTCAAGGTCATCTCTCGTGATTCCCTCGTGCAGTGCAAAAATAGGGGTGATTGCACACGCGAACTTCCGGCTTCGCGGTTGGTCCAGAGCACGCCGGACAGACGTCCGGTTCCCGGCGGAGTGTTCGGCCGGCGGCCTCCGGTCGGGGCGCATATGCTACCTCAGCGGACAGCCGATTTGGTATCCCTTTTCCGTGTAGATTTTCGCACCCGATTCAGGGGCCCTCAGATGCTGAGCGGCTCGCAAAAAAAGGGGCGGACAGGGGGCGCCGCACGCAGTTAATTTTTGCGAAATTTCCGCTCCTATTGACGATGGTAGTAATCGTACTTCTCCAACACGTCGCTGGTGAATCGCCACGCCTCGTTATAGGACAATCCACTATTCTCGGGGATGACAATCTTCACATAGAGCAGGTCCGGGTAGCCCTCCGCCAGTGCCGCCAGCCGGGTATCCAGTTCGCCCCGGGTAACGCCCCGGTAAGCGGCCTGCCCCGGCTCGCGCAGGGCGATACGGGTATCGCCGTCCCGTTTCTCGTACCGCACCTCCACCACATGCTTGCCCTGGGCGGTCCGTGCCGGGCGCACCAATTTGTCGTACTTCACCTTCAGGCTGTCGTAGTCCCCCTGGAGTGAGGCGAGCAACCGTTCGGCCTCGGACCCGACACGCCGCAGTCGCGCGATCTCCTCGGTCTGTTCGCGCCGGGCGGTTTCGAGCTGTACCACCTGACCCCTGACCTCCTGCAGTTCCCGCTCCTGGGTCTGCCAGACAGAGCGGAGTTCGGCCAGGGTCCGGGTGGTCTCCTGCAGTTCCGACTCCAGCTCGCTGCCGCGTGTCCGGCTGGCGGCAAGGTCAAGCTCCGCCTGTCCCAGACGGTCCTGCAGCGCCAGCAGGCGCTGTTCCCTGTCGGCCAGCGCCTCCGCCTGTGCGCGGCTCTCCTCTTGCGAACGCATCAGGCGCATCCGCATCAGCGAGACCTCATGCTGGGCGTTGGCGAGTTGTTCTTCCAGGGTGGCGTTCACTTCGCTGGCGAAGCGCGCCACCTCCTGCGCCGCCCGCTCCGCGTCCATGGTCTCGCGCAGCTCCCGCACCAGGTCCCAGTTGCGCAGGATGAGAACGGTGGAGGCGATCATGAAGATCATCACCACCACCATCATGATGTCGGTGAACGAGGGCCAGAAGCTATCGCCCGAGCCGCCCTCGTCACCACTGCGCAGGTCGACGAAACCCTCCATCTCAGTCGCCCGCAGCGGGGAGCCGGAAGCCTTCGCGCAGCACCCGCTTGATCACTTCGAGGTCTTCGCCCATCGGCGACACCCGTTTCTGCATGGCGGCGATCAGCTCGCGCAGCTGGCGCGCCGACTCCGCCTGCTCCTTCTGCGCCGCACTCATCCCCTCCGCTGTCTCCCGCAGACTGCGCACCAGTCCGGCCAGGTCGTGGGCCACATGGTCGGCGGAGTGGGAGTACTTGGGCAGCAGATAGAGCGTGGTGACCTGTTCCAGTCCGCTTAACAGATGGGTCTTGGCATCCTGGAGCTTGAGGTAGAAGTAGCCGTAGAACAGATAACAGATGATGGCGGTCATGGTGGTGGAGAGCGCCGTGGACATGCCGTGGATCACCAGTCCCATCTGGGAAGTCTCGCCGGTGTTACCGAGCAGGTCGGAGGCACCCACCAGCGCCATCGACAGGGAGACGATGGTGCCGAACACGCCGGTCAGGATCAGAATATTGTTGATGAAGCGCGGCAGGCTGAGACGGGTACTCTCGTTCGCCACCAGGGTGGAGGCCAACGCACTGTGGTTGACCGGCGCCCCCTGCTTGCTCAGGGTGACCACCGCCTTGTAGCGCTGAAGAATGAGCGAGTGCGGGTCGAGGCTGTCCACCGGGTGGTAGAAGTCCCCCTCCATGCCTCGCACGAAGCGGCCGAGCGCGCGCTCCTCACGGGCGTAGCGCAGCAGCAGGGCGATCATCCGGCCGAGTCCAATCAGGAACAGGCCGAGGATGGCACCGTTAATCACCAACCCGGTCAGGGTAAGCTGGTCCCGGAAATAGATGTCCGCGACCAGTTGTCGGCCCGCCACCAGCACCCCGGCCAGGATAACCGTGAGCAACAACAGCCTGACCAGGATCCGCCGGCTGTACCGGCTCTCGAACTCCACCATGCGTTTGCCTCCCACCATCTTCTCTACCGCACCGCCGGCGGCATACCAAAGGGTATTCAAGCTACCTGTGCCATCCCCCGACATCCCTGATCCAGGTCACGCAATCGGCCCATACCCGCGATGCGACACCTCAAGAAGGCCTGGGGCGCACCACTCCCAAGGCCTGGCCAGGGCGCGTACCGCACTGATTATAGGGCCAGCGCCGGAAAAGCCGCCCCCGGATTTGAATCCTTCTCGCTAGAGATGCTTTTCGGTAAGCTGTAGACGGCATTCCGGAGACGGCTTCACTTCCCCCCAGAGAAAGAATCACCACGCATGGCACTCGGCTGGATCATCCTCTTGCCGCTCATCGGGGCGGTGGTCTCCCCTTTGCTGGCTCGTGCCGGACGCGATGCCCCCGCCTGGGCCGCCGGCGCGGCCACCGCCCTGGCGCTGCTGCCCGCTCTCTGGCATGCGCCGGCCATCTTCGCCGGCGGCGAGGTGCTGACCTCGGTGCCGTGGATCCCACAGTTGGGGCTCGATTTCGCCCTGCGGCTCGACGGCCTGTCGCTTCTGTTCGTGCTGCTGATCCTGATCATCGGCCTGCTGGTCATCCTCTACGCCCGCTACTACCTGCCCAAGAGCGACCCGCTCGGCCGCTTCTTCGCCCTGCTGCTGCTGTTCCAGATGGCGATGCTGGGCATCGTCCTCTCGGACAACCTGATCCTGCTGCTGGTGTTCTGGGAGCTGACCAGCCTCACCTCCTTCCTGCTGGTCGGTTACAAGCACGGCAGTCCGGAGGCGCGCCGGGGCGCGCGCATGGCGCTGGTCATCACCGGCAGCGGCGGCCTGGCGCTGCTGGCCGGCTTCCTGCTGCTGGGCGGGATGGTCGGCAGCTACAGCCTCTCGGTGGTGCTGGCCTCGGGGGAACTGGTGCGCAACCACCCCCTCTACCTGCCCACCCTGGTACTCATCCTGCTGGGGGCGTTCACCAAATCGGCCCAGTTCCCGTTCCATTTCTGGCTGCCCCACGCCATGTCGGCGCCCACCCCGGTCTCAGCCTACCTGCACTCGGCGACCATGGTGAAGGCGGGGGTGTTCCTGCTCGCCCGCTTCTTCCCGGTCTTCTCGGGGACCGAGGTGTGGTTCTTCCTGGTCGGCGGTGTCGGCCTGGCGACCCTGCTGTTCGGCGCCTACACCGCCCTGTTCAAGCACGACCTGAAGGGGCTGCTCGCCTACTCCACCATCAGCCATTTGGGACTCATTACCCTGCTGTTCGGCCTCGGCACGCCGCTCGGCGCCGTGGCCGGCCTGTTCCACATCATCAACCACGCCACCTTCAAGGCGTCGCTGTTCATGGCCGCGGGCATCATCGACCACGAGGCCGGCACCCGCGACATGCGGCGGCTGAACGGGTTGTGGAAATACATGCCCCACACCGCCACCCTCGCCATGGTGGCGGCGGCGGCGATGGCCGGGGTGCCGCTGCTGAACGGCTTCCTCAGCAAGGAGATGTTCTTCGCCGAGACCATCCACGTGCAGTGGCTCACCCAGTCCCAGTGGCTGCTGCCGGCGATGGCCACCCTGGCGGGGGTGTTCTCGGTCGCCTACTCGGTACGCTTCATTCACGACGTCTTCTTCAACGGTGAGCCGATCGACCTGCCCCGCACCCCGCACGAGCCGCCGCGCTGGATGAAGATCCCGGTGGAGCTGCTGGTGGCGGTCTGCCTGCTGGTCGGCATCCTCCCCGGACAGACGGTCCGGCCATTGCTCGATGCCGCAGTCCGCGGCACCCTCGGGGAGGTACCCGCCTTCAGCCTGGCGATCTGGCACGGCTTCAACCTGCCGCTGCTGATGAGTCTGGTGGCGCTGAGCGGCGGCATCCTTATCTACACGCTGCGCCACCGGCTGTTCGCGCTTCACGACCGGCTGTTCCCCAGTGTGACCGGGGAGGTGCTGTTCCGGCGCGGGACCCGCGCGGCGCCCTGGTATTCGCGTGGAGTGATGGACCGCTTCGACAATGGTTCACTGCAGCGCTACACCGCCTGGCTGATCGGCAGCGTGGTGGTTCTGATCGGCGCCGCCCTTTGGGGCGGCATCGAGCTCGATGGCGGCCTCTGGACGCCGATCGACGGCGTCAGTGTGGTAGCAGCGGTGATTCTGGTGATCGCCGCCGTCGGTACCGTGGTGGTGCGTCACCAGCGGATGCTGGCGCTGGTGATGACCAGCGTGGTCGGGCTGGTGGTCACCCTCACCTTCATCCACTTCTCGGCGCCCGACCTGGCGCTGACCCAGATCTCGGTGGAGGTGGTGACCACCATCCTGCTGCTGCTCGCGCTCTTCTTCCTGCCGGGTGGTGAGCGCCCGGAGGTGTCGATGCCGCGCCGGCTGCGCGACGGCACCCTGGCGGGGCTGGCCGGGCTCGGCATCGCGCTGCTCGCCTACGCCATGATGACCCGCCCGGGCGCCCCCATCTCCGACTACTTCCTGGCCCAGGCCGAGCCGCTTGGCGGCGGCACCAATGTGGTCAACGTGATCCTGGTCGACTTCCGCGGCTACGACACCCTCGGCGAGATCACCGTGCTGGCCATAGCCGCCACCGGCATCTTCGCCCTGCTGCAGGGGCTGCGGCTGCCGCTGCCCCAGGGTGATCTCTCCGGCCGCCGCTGGGCCCGTGATGCCCACCCGCTGATCATGGCCGCCATCTCGCGGCCGCTGCTGCCGCTGGCGCTGGTGGTGGCGATCTTCATCCTCATGCGTGGCCATAACGAACCGGGCGGGGGCTTCATCGCCGGCCTCATCGCCGGCACCGCACTCATCCTCCAGCACCTGGCGAGCGGCATCCAGTGGACCCAGGAGCGGCTGCGCTTCCGCTACTTCCCCATCATCGGCCTCGGCGTGCTGCTGGCCACCGTGACCGGGCTGGGGGCGCTGCTGCTGGGGTACCCGTTCCTCACCTCCGCCGTGCTGCACCTGGATCTGCCGCTCATCGGCGAGCTGCACCTCGCCAGCGCCATGGCCTTCGACCTCGGCGTGTTCCTGGTGGTGGTGGGGACGGTGATGCTGATCCTGGAGAACCTCGGCCGGCTGAGCCGCCAGCCGCACATCCACCCGCCCGAGGAGGGCTCCTGATGGAAGCGCTGGTCGCCTTCGCCATCGGCCTGCTGGTCGCCTGCGGCGTCTACCTGATGCTCCGCGCCCGTACCTTCCCGGTGATCATCGGCCTGGTGCTGTTCTCCTACGCCACCAACCTGTTCCTGTTTGCGGCCGGCCGGCTCAAGACCGACGAGCCGCCGCTGATCTACGCCACCCAGAGCTACACCGACCCGCTGCCCCAGGCGCTGGTACTGACCGCCATCGTCATCGGCTTCGCGATGACCGCCTTCGTGGTGGTGCTGGCGCTGCGCGCCCGCGGTGAGCTGGGCAGCGATCGGGTGGACGGCGGTGAGCGGGAGGAGGAGCGATGATCCCGTCGCCGGATCACCTGCTGGTCCTGCCGGTCGCCATCCCGCTGCTGACCGGCGCCCTGCTGCTCATCTTCGCCCGCTGGCCACTGGTGGTTCGCCGCGCCATCAGCGGTGTCGCCGCGGTGCTGCTGGCCTTGATCGCCATTCAGCTGCTGATGATGAGCGGCGACGACGCGGTACGGGTCTACCTGCTCGGTGACTGGGCGGCCCCCTTCGGCATCCTGCTGGTACTGGATCGGCTGTCCGCGCTGATGCTGGTGCTCACCGCCCTGCTCGCACTGTTCGCCCTGGCCTATGCCGTCCAGGAGGCGGACAGTGACGGGCACAACTTCCATGCCCTGTTCCAGTTCCAATTGCTGGGGCTGAACGGCGCCTTTCTCACCGGCGACCTGTTCAACCTGTTCGTCTTCTTCGAGATCCTGCTGCTCGCCTCCTACGGGCTGCTGCTCCACGGGGGCGGGGCGGAGCGCACCCGTGCCGGGCTGCACTACGTGGTGCTGAACCTGATCGGCTCCTCCTTCTTCCTCATCGCCGCCGGCCTGCTCTACTCGGTGACCGGTACCCTCAACATGGCCGATCTCGCCGTTCAGATGCGTGCGCTGCCCGCGGAGGATCTGCCTATCGCCGCCGCCGGCGGACTGCTGCTGCTGGCGGTGTTCGGACTGAAGGCGGCCCTGCTGCCGCTCCACTTCTGGCTGCCCCACGCCTACGGCGCCGCCGCCGCGCCGGTGGCAGCCCTGTTCGCCATCATGACCAAGGTGGGCGCCTATGCGATCGTCCGGGTCTTCACGCTGGTGTTCGGCGTGGAGGCGGGCCCGCTGGCGGGGCTTGCCGACCCCTGGCTGCTGCCGGTGGCGCTGGCGAGCATCGCCCTGGGCACCATCGGCGTGCTGGCGAGCGACGACCTGCGGCGGATGACCGCCTACCTGGTGATCGCCTCGGTCGGCACCCTCCTCGCCGGTATCGGCCTGATGACCGAAGCGGGGCTCAGCGGCGCCCTCTACTACCTGGTCCACACCACCCTGGTGACCGGCGGACTGTTCCTCCTTGCCGACCTGGTCGCCAACGGCCGCCGTGTCGGTGCCCGCATCACGCCGCGGGAACGCCCGGCGGGTGCCGGCGTGCTCTCGGTACTGTTTCTGCTGGGGGCGATGGCCATGATCGGCATGCCGCCGCTCAGCGGGCTCATCGGCAAGCTGCTTATCCTGCTCGCCGCCCTTCCGGAACCTGCCGTGCAGTGGGTCTGGACGGTGATCCTGATCTCCAGCGCGATGCTGCTGATCGGACTGAGCCGGGCCGGCATCACCCTGTTCTGGCGCGGGCCGCCCTCTCCCCAGGCGGCACCCTCCGCCCTGCGCCTGCTGCCCGCCGCCGCACTCATCGGCAGCAGCCCGCTGCTGGTGATCTTCGGCGGCCCGCTGACCGATCTGGCCGCAGCCACCGCCGGCCAGGTCCTCAACCCGGACCGCTATGTGGAGGCGGTGCTCGGGGCGGCAACCGTTCGTGAAACCGTGGGAGGTGCACCATGAGTCGCTGGCTGCCCCATCCCCTGCTCAGTGTCACGCTGCTGGTGGTATGGCTGCTGCTGGTCAACACCGTCAGCGTCGCCCAGGTGCTGTTCGGCCTGCTGCTGGCGGTGGTCATCCCCCGCTTCACCAGCGCCTTCTGGCCGGAACGGCCCCGGGTGCGGCAGCCACTGCGGCTCATCCGCTATCTGCTACTGGTGATTGGCGACATCGTGATCGCCAACTTCCATGTGGCGCATCTCATTCTATTTCGGTCACACCGGCTGCGCCCCGCCTTCATCGAACTGCCGCTCGAACTGACCGACGAGTTCGCCATCACCGTACTGGCGAGCACCGTTTCGCTCACACCGGGCACGGTGTCGGCCGACGTCAGCGCCGACCGGCGCACCCTGCTGATCCACTGCCTGGATGCGCCGGATCCCGATGCGCTGTGCGCCGAGATCAAGTCGCGCTACGAGGCCCCGCTGAAGGAGATCCTCGGATGATCCTGCAAACCGCCGTCTACATCGCCTTCGTCATGATCAGCCTGGCGACGCTGCTGAACCTCTGGCGCCTGGTGCGCGGACCGGACCAGCCGGACCGCATCCTCGCCCTGGACACCCTGTTCATCAACACCATCGCCCTGCTGGTCCTGCTCGGAATCCATTTCGGCAGCGCCGTCTATTTCGAGTCGGCTCTGGTGCTGGCGATGATGGGCTTCATCGGCACCGCCGCCTTCTGCAAGTACCTGTTGCGGGGGGACATCATTGAGTAGTGGCTACCGACTACCGACTACCGACTACCGACTACCGACTACCGACTACCGCCCAAAGGGTGATTGAATGATCATTGAACTGCTGGTGGCATTTTTCCTGGTGGTGGGGGCGAGCTTCGCACTGATCGGCTCGTGGGGGCTGCTGCGCCTGCCCGATTTCTTCACCCGGCTGCACGGACCGACCAAGGCCACCACCCTCGGCATCGGCGGCACCCTGATCGCCTCCACCATCTACTTCTCCGCCCAAACCGGCGGCCCCAGCCTGCACGAACTGCTGGTCACGCTGTTCCTGTTCATCACCGCACCGGTGAGCGCCCACCTGCTCGCCAAGGCAGCGCTCCACCAGCGCATACGCTCCATCGCCCCGCCGCCTGAGATCGATGAGCCACGGGAGTAACCTCCCGGGCACACAGGAGATTCATCTCGCCAAGACGCAAAGCACGCAGGAAAACGTTCAGGTTTTCCTTTGCGTGCTCCGCGTCTCCGCGAGATCAAGCTCTTTTCAAGCCCTTGGGGACAGGCGCCATCGGCTAAGCTGAGGTGGGTTTGAACGAGCGCCTGCCATGGAGCTGCTGCTCAAGCTGCTGCACATCGGATTCGTGAGCCTGTGGCTGGCGGGCGCCCTCTACCTGCCGCGCCTCTACCGGGCCCACGCCGAGGCGGGCGGCCGGACCGGCGACGATGCGCTGCTGCTGGAGCGGCGCATCTTCTTCCACTGGATGACACCGGCCGCACTGCTGGCCGTACTCCTCGGCACGATTCTCCTCTTCTTCGGCTTCGAGGGGGGATGGCTGCCGGTGAAGCTGGCGCTGCTGGTGCCGCTCGTTCTCTTTCACCTCTTCTGCGGGCGGGTCCTGCTGCTCCTCGAGAAACACCAGCCGACCCACGGCCCGCTGTTCTGGGATCTCTCGCTGCTGATCCCGATGGTGCTGCTGCTGCCCATCATCACACTGGCGGTCGCCAAGCCGTTCTGAAGCCTCGACCAATGTGGTTCGCTGCGCTCACCGGCATCCTGCATGGCCGGTGCTCCGTGTCTCCGCTCCTCTGTGGTGATCAATCGATCAGGGCTCCTCCTCTTCGGGGAGGTAGGTGCCGACCAGTTCGTGGAACACCAGTTTGCCGCCCAGATAGCCGGTGACGGCGAGCATGACGGCGGTGGCGGCCGACATCAGCACGCCCCACGGCAGGACCGCCCCGCCCGGGTCTTCCCAGCGCAGCATGAGGTTGGCGGAGGCGAAGGAGATGACCACCACGGCGGCGAGGAAGTGGCCCCAGCCGCGGGTCATCTCACGGATCTTCGGGATGGTCAGGAAGTCGGTGATGCCGGCGAACGCGGCTGCCGTACCGCCGGCCAGCCCACCGCCGATCAGCCAGAAGGAGGCACGTGCCCAGAACGGATCACCGCTCCACCAGAAGGCGAGATCGGTCGCCAGGGCGCCGAGCAGAAAAGCGATGGGGAAGGTGACCAGCATCGGATGCAGCGGGTGGTTGTAGATGGCCGCCGTGCTGGGGATGCGGATCTCGCGATGCGGTTCACTCATGCCACCCCTCCTGTGAGACACACCGGGACGCGGCGCCGAGGGGACGAACGGCGCGGAATTCGCCCGGAGGGCCGGGCTCCTACGCAGAACAAAACGTAATTCCCACAGGCGATGCTTACAGCAGGCGCGGCAGCAGGAAAAACACTACCAGCACCACGAAACCGACCGCCACCGCGTAGTACCACCACAGAGCGGCGACCGCCGGCTCGAGAGTGCGTGCGGCATCGATCAGCCCGATGCGGGAGCGCCACACCACGAACCCACCCATCATCAGCGCCACGGCAAAGTGCAGCAGTTGATAGCCGTAGAGGACATGGAGCAGAGAGCTGTAGGCGTGCGTTCCCCGCGGCGGCAGACCCGCTAGCCAGTCACCGGTGACCAGCAGAAAGATCACCGCCAGAACACAGGCAACCGCCACCGCCACGCGAAACTGTACCGCCCTCCCCTTGCGGAGTGCCGTCCCGGCCAGATACACGCCGAGGGCGGCGCCCGCCAGCAGCAGTGCACCGGCAAACGCCTCTCCTCCGGTGCTGCCCGCGTACCCCGAAGCCGGCCAGGCCGGTGAGACGGTCCAGAGGAAAGCGTAGGCGAACAGCAGCGAGGCGAAGATCGCGGAGCTGCCCAACAGCGTCAGCCCCGAACCCCACAGCCCCGGCCCCTGCCCGCTCTCCGCCTGGTTGGGCAACCGAAGGCCGGGCGAGGCCTCGATTCGGGCCGGTGCCCCGCCATAGGCGGGCGCGGCGGCCCATACAAGCAGCAGCACGACCAAGGCAACGAGACCCGTCACGGCAAGCCAGTAGAGTTGGGTCAGGACGCCGATCAGCGGCAAGGCACCGGCCGCCGCGCTCCAGAACGGCAGCCAGCTCGGCTTCGGCAGCCGGATCACCTGTTCCGGCTCGGCCCCGTCCAGGGTGGTGCCCAGCGTCTCGCGGTAGCCGGAAGAGGGGTCGCCGAGAAAATGGCGTCCCTCCGCGCTCTCGCCCGCCAGTTCGGGCCGCTCCCACAGCGGGTGGCGTCCCCCGACCGGCGGGATGCTGACAAAGTTGAAGGCGGGGGCCGGCAACCGCATGCCCCACTCCAGGGAGGCGGCCCCCCAGGGGTTGCGTCCGCCGGCGGCGCCGTAGCGGGCGTGCAGATAGAGGTCGGTCAGGAACAGCGCCACGCCGATGGTCATGACGAAGCTGCCGACGGTGGAGAGCAGATTGAGCCACTCCCAGCCGAACCCCTCCGCGTAGGTGTAGACCCGTCGCGGCATGCCGAGCATGCCGGTCAGGTGCATCGGCAGAAAGGTGATGTTGAAGCCGGCGAACAGGGTATAGAAACCGATCCGGCCCAAGGTGTCGGAGGCGCGCCGACCGATGAAGAGTGGCAGCCAGTAGTAGATGCCCGCGAACAGCGGAAACATCATCCCGCCGATCAGCACGTAGTGGAGGTGGGCCACCACGAAGTGGCTGTCGTGCACCTGCCAGTCGAACGGCACCAGCGCCACCATCACCCCGGTCAGCCCGCCGAGCACGAAGATGAACAGCATGCCGAACACATAGAGCAGCGGCAGCGAGAGCACCGGGCGACCGGCCCAGAGCGTCGCGATCCAGCAAAACACCTGGATCCCGCTCGGGATCGCCACCGCCATGCTGGCGGCGGAGAAAAAGCTGAGCGACAGCCGCGGAATGCCGGTGGCGAACATATGGTGGACCCACAGACCGAAGCTGAGGAAACCGGTGGCGATCACCGCCGCCACCACCCAGCCGTAGCCCACCAGTGGCCGGCGCGAGAAGGTCTCCACCACCATGGTCACCACCCCGGCGGCCGGCAGGAAGATGATGTACACCTCCGGGTGGCCGAACAGCCAGAACAGGTGCTGCCACAGCAGCGGGTCGCCGCCGCGCGACGTATCGAAAAAGACGAAGCCGAAGCTGCGCTCGATCTCCAGCAGCACGCTGCCGAGGATGAGCGGAGGAAAACCGAGCAGGATCATGAAAGAGGTGACCAGCATGTACCAGGCGAACAGCGGCATACGCGCCAGCGTCATGCCGGGCGCCCGGGTCTTCAGAATCGACACGATGACCTCGACCGCCGCCGCCAGGGCCGCGACCTCGATGAAGGTGACCCCCAGCAGCCAGAAGTCGGCGCCGGCACCGGGCGAGAAGTCGCGGGTGGTGAGCGGCGGGTACATGAACCAGCCGCCGTCCGGCGCGGCGCCGAACAGGAAGCTGGTGTAGAGGAAGATGCCGCCGAACAGGTAACAGAAGTAGCCGAACGCGCTCAGGCGCGGAAACGGCAGGTCGCGGGCGCCGATCATCTTCGGGACGAGATAGATCGCCAGCCCCTCCAGGATCGGCACCGCGAACAGGAACATCATCGTGGTGCCGTGCATGGTGACGAACTGGTTGTAGGTGGCGTGGTCCAGGTCGGTGTTGTCGAACCACGCCAGCTGCGCCCGGATGGCCATCGCCAGCAGGCCGCCGATGATGAAGAAGGTGAAACCGGTGACGAGATAGCGCCGGCCGATGGTGGTGTGGTTCACCGCCGTCGCCCCGCGCCAGCCGGTCGGCGACTGCCAGAAGCTCTGGAAGCGCTCGTGCAGCAGCTCCGCCTGGCGGGCGTTCAATCCACTCTCTCCAGCCAGGCGGCGATCGCCTCCACCTCCTCCGACGGGAGGTGGTCGAAGCGTTCCATCCGGTTGCCGGGCTTCAGCCGGTGGTGTTCGGTGATCCAGCGGGCGATGGCGCCGGGCCGATTCTCCAGCGTGCCGGCACCGAGGGTGCGCCGGCCGCCCACGTGGGTGAGGTCGGGGCCGTCCCGCCCCCGTGCCGGCGTGCCGCGCACCGTGTGGCACTCGTCGCACCCGCGGGCAAAAAACCGTTCGCGACCACGCCGCTCGATCGGCGTGGCCGGCTCCGGGGCCGGGGTGTGCTGCCGGGCCAGCCAGGCGTGGAACTCATCTTCCGGCCGGGCGACCACCAGCAGCCGCATGTGGGCGTGCTGTGCGCCGCAGAACTCCGCGCACTGGCCGTGATAGAGGCCGGGCGCCTCGGCGCGCAGTTCCAGCCGGTTGGCCCGCCCCGGGATCAGGTCGCGCTTACCGCCGAGCTGCGGCACCCAGAAGCTGTGAATGACGTCGGCACTGTGCAGCTCCAGGCGGAGATCCCGCCCCGCCGGCACGTGGATCTCGTTGGCGGTGATCGCCACCCGCCCACCCTGCGGGTAGTGCACCTCCCACCACCACTGGTGACCGATGACCCGGATGGTGAGGGGGTTTTCGGGGCCGGGCGGCACACTCACCACCAGGCCGTAGATCAGCAGCCCCGTCAGCAGCACCACCGGCATGAGGAGGCCGCCGCCGACGATCAGCCAGTCCGACCGGGGCGCCCACCCGCCGGGGCGCCGGAATACCGCCCCCAGCGCCAGCCCCATCACCAGCGCCAGGATCGCCACGCCGCCCCAGAACATTACCCACCAGGTGTCGGCGATGGCGGCCGCCTCCGGTCCGGCCGGATCGAGCATGGAGGGCGCGTCCGCGCACCCGGCCAGAAGGAACGGCAGTGCCGAGATCAGAAGAGTCTTTTGCATTCCCTGCAGAGAGTTCGCTTCCGAGCAGCAAGCATAGCCCGGCCGGCTCCTATGCTTTTCCCATGCTGGAGACGGGACGACGCATCGGTGCGATCGGGATGGTGCTGCCGCTCATCATCTGGAGCGGCCACCTGCTGATTCTCTACGGGGTGCTGGGGGTGATCTGCGCCCGGTCACCGGAGGCGGTAGGCGGCGCCGTTCTGCCGGCACTATGGCTGGTCAGTGCCTTGGCGGTGGTGGCACTGCTGTACATCGGCTGGGCGCTGGCCCGGCGGCTGCGGGGCGAACACCCGCTGGAACACCGCTTCGCGCTGTTCGCGGGCGTGGTGGTCACCCTCCTGTCCCTGGTGGCGGTGCTGTGGGCCACCCTGCCCCTGCTCGTTCTCCCTCCCTGCGCCTGACCGGCCCGTCTTTGCCATCGGGTTTAGTGCTCGGTGCCGGTAGACTGCTGGAAGCGCGACACGTAATCGGCGAATTGTTCGGCAGGCAGCGCCTGGGCATAGAGGAAGCCCTGCACGGTGCTGCAGCCCGCCTCGGTCAGGAACTGCTCCTGATCTTCGGTCTCCACCCCCTCCGCCACCGCCTGCAGACCGAGTGTGCCGGCCAGGCCGATCACCGCGCGGGCGATGGCGCAGTCGTTCTGATCGCCCGGGATGTCGCGCACGAAGGAGCGGTCGAGTTTGAGGGTGTCGATGGGAAGCTGCTTCAGGTAGGCAAGCGACGAGTAGCCGGTGCCGAAGTCGTCGATGGCGATCCGCACGCCGTGGTCGCGCAACCGGTCGAGCACCGTGTTGCAGAACTGTACGTCACGCATCAGCACGTTCTCGGTAAGTTCCACCTGGAGCCGGCTGCCGTCGATGCCGTTAACCTCCAGTTCGGCAATCAGTCCATCGGCAAAGCCGGGAGCGAAGATCTGCGACCCGGAGGCGTTGATGGAGATGTACTCCAGCACGATCCCGGCCGCATCCCAGGCGGCAAGCTGGCGCAGCGCCTGTTCCGTCACCTGGGCACCGATGGCGTTGATGAGTTTCACCTCCTCGGCAATGGGGATGAACTTGTCGGGTGGCACGAAGCCCCCTTCGCGCGGCCAGCGCAGCAGTGCCTCGGCGGCCACCACCTGCTGTGTCTGCAGGTCGATGATGGGCTGGTAATAGGAAACCAGTTCGTGCTGTTCGACCGCCTGGCGCAGTTCGTTCTCCAGGGTCAGCTTTTCGAACGCCGCTTCGGTGAGGTCGTGGCTGAATTTGAAGTAGCCGTCACGGCCCGACTCCTTGACCCGGTACATCGCCGCATCGGCGTTGCGCAGCAGCGAGACCGCATCCTCGCCGTCCTCCGGGTAGAGGGTGAGGCCGATGCTGCAGCCGATGTGCAGCACCCGATCGTCGATGGTCACCGGCGCCTTCAGGCCGCGCACGATCTTGTCCGCCAACTGCTGCGCATAGGCTGGGGAGGAGAGCTGTTCCACCAGGATCACGAATTCGTCGCCCCCCAGGCGGGCGACCGTGTCCACCTTGCGGACCAGACCGCGCAGCCGGTTGGCCACCTCGATCAGGAAGCGGTCGCCGACGTGGTGCCCCAGGCTGTCATTGAGGGTCTTGAAGCGATCCAGATCGATGAACAGCACGGCGAAGCGGGAGTGATCGCGCCGGCCCCGCTCCACCGCCTGGTTCAGCCGGTCGTTGAACAGCAGCCGGTTGGGCAGCTTGGTGAGCACATCGTGATGGGCGAGGAAATCGAGCCGGGACTGGGTCTCCTTGAGGGAGCTGATGTCGGTGATGACCGAGATGTGGTGGGTCAGATTACCGTTGTCATCCCGAACCTCGCTGATCGCCTGCAGCAACGGGATGACATCGCCCGCCTTGGTGCGATCGAAGATCTCGCCCTGCCAGTAGCCGTGCTCCCGGAGGCTCTGCCACAGTTCACGGTAGAAGAGCTGGTCGTGCAGCCCCGACCGGAACACACGGGGGGTCTTGCCGAGCAGTTCGTCCGCCGAATAGCCGGTGA
This sequence comes from Gammaproteobacteria bacterium, assembly GCA_041690635.1. Classification (GTDB taxonomy): domain Bacteria; phylum Pseudomonadota; class Gammaproteobacteria; order Thiohalomonadales; family Thiohalomonadaceae; genus JAWLGZ01. Next base: position 348,062 of record JAWLGZ010000005.1, on the reverse strand, counting down.
TACGACAGAAGGCATCGTTCACCTCGATGATGCGATTGTCCCGATCGCTGATCAGGATCCCCTCCGCGGTGTGATCGAACACCTTGACGTAGAGCTGGAGGCTGGCCTCGATCGCCTTCTGCCGGGTTATGTCGAAGTAGAGAAAAACGCTCTTCTCCGTCTCGCCGTTCTCGTCCACGATCCCTGAGGTGATCACCTGGAGATGGCGCTTACCCAACGTCACCTCGCGTTCGCGCTCGCCGCCCTCGCGCAGAAGCGCCTCGATGCCGCCGCCGCATGCACAGATCGCATCGATACGCTGACCGACCACCTGCGCGTAATCGGCGCCATCGAAAAACCACGCCAGCGCGCTGCGGTTGCAGTCGTCGATGGTGTTGTCGTCGTTCAACACCACCACCGCCGCACCCATCACGTCGAGTATGGTGCGGATCTCGCTCTTGGCGACGCTCAGCGCGTGGTTGGTGTCGTGCAGGTGCGCCAGCACCTGGGAGAAGGAGTCGGCAACAATGCCGATGGGATCCAGCTCCAGCAGGGTCGAATCGTCCAACTCCTCGGGGCGCAGGGGCAGGGTCCCCATCAGCGTCAGGAGCTGGTCGACCTTGCTGCGGATGTAACCGACCGTGGCCCGGTATTTTTCCTGCTCGTCCATGGCGAATCAGCCGTGGGTGTCGCGGGTGAAGATCCGAATTCGGTAGGCCTCGTCTTCACGCGCGACCTCCGAGAGATACCCCATTTTGGCGGTGGCCTCAGGGATCGTCGTAACGGCCTGTCGGTCATCGGTGAATACCACCACTTCGGCGGCACCGCTTCGGATCGCCTGGTGGTTGCCGTTCACCTCCTTGAGTGTGAGCAGCAGGCAGGAGGGGCAGATCTGCCCCCGTATATCCAGCCTGATCTCCGTGGTCTCGTTCATGTTCCCCCCCGCTCCTTTTTAACGAATCACGAATCGCTTTATCAGTCTTGTGCCCACCCACGCCCCCGGCAGCAGCCCGGCCAGGAACAGCAGGCTCTGCGACGCCAGGACCGGCACGCCCCCCCAGAGGTGCCAGATGTTGCAGCCGGGCGTCATCCGTGCCGCGGCACCGAGCAGCAGGCCGCCGGTCAGTGCGCTCGCGTACTGGACCGCAGGCACGCGGTAATGCAGCCGAAACTCGCCGACCCGCCGCGCGGAGATGAACGCACCCAGGACGATACCCGTAATCAACGGGTACTGGATGGCGGCGATCGCATCCAGTTGCGGACCGGCCCCGCCACTCACCGGCGAGGCGGCGAACGGGGGGATATAGTTCAGCGGTTCCGCTCCGAAATAGGCGAGGTTCGCCGTGTGTTCCGGCCACAGCAGTGCCTCGATCCCCGCCCCCGCCTTGGCATAAGCGGTGGTGATGCCGAGGGGCATGCCGACCACCAGATAGGAGCCGAACCCGATCGCCGCCAGCACCAGAGCGGCCCGCCACGGCGCGATGTGCCCGAGCGCAAGGGAGGGCCGGCTGAGCCCACCGCGCCGATAGTGGCGATGGAGATAGAGTGCGCCCACCGCCGCCAGCGGCAGGGTCAAAGCCGCCGAGGGGAGCGCGAAGAACTGGGGGAGGGTCACGTCATCGGCCAGGGTGGTGGCCGCCGCCAGGCGGCTCCACCACGGATGCCACTCGGCATAGAGGGCCGAACCGGCCACCATGCCGATCAGGGCAACGCCGCCGAGCAGACTGCCTGCGCCCAGCTTGTAGAGGGTACCGACCACGCAGCCGCCGGCCAGCACCATGCCGATGCCGAACAGGAGACCGCCGGCAACGCTGGTCAGGGCGGGTGCCCCCAGCAGGGGAAACGGTCCGGGGGGAATCAGCCCAGTGAGGCGGCCGGCCTCGAACAGCACCATGCTGACCACCACCAGCAGCAGCAGCTGACGGAGCATGAATCCGTTGCGGAACAGGAACAGGTCACGGAACATCCCGGCCACGCAGAAATCGGACCGGTGCATCACGAAGCCCGCCGACAGCCCCGCCACTGCAGAGGCGATCACAATCAGGAGATAGGGATTATCCACCGCATCAATAACATCAACATCAAATGATAACTAAGGCATGCAATAGCCGATTTGTAAAGTAGGAATTTGATTTTGGTCCAAATCCCCTATGAGTCGCGTACGGACTCCAGAAACCTTTTTGCGGAGGGTTAGCGGAGGGTCGCCGCCAGGATCAGGAGCAACCCGAACAGCAGGAGGCCGGTCACCGGCAGACTGCGCAGGCGCCGCTCCCACGCGGCCAGCCGGCGGGTGCGCACCCGGAGCCGGTGCTGCTCCACCACCGTACCCCGCTCGTCGCGCGGCAGCGGCGGCAGGCGGGGGAGCAGGTTGACGATGTCTCCGGGCGGCAGAAGCGGAAGGGTGAGCCGGCTGCGCTGCGCCGCACCCCAGGCGATCGCGGCCACCACCCCCGCCGCCAGCAGAGGGAGTACACCGGCGGGCGCCACCGCCTTGCCGACCAGCACGGCGGACCCGGAATTCACCTGCCACAGCAAAAGCCACGGCCCGGCAAGGCCGGTCACCGCCAGCAGACCGAACGCCCCGCCGGCGGGCTGGGCATGGGGCTGCGGCTCGCGGGCAAGCTGAATAAACCGCACCATCAGCAAGGCGGTCACCATCGAGGAGAACGTCAGCCAGCGGCCGTCCACCCCGACCTCCCCCAGCCACGCCTTGACCAGCGCCCCGCCGCTGCCCGGGAAGGCGGCCAGCGACAGGGCGAGCAGGCCCAGCAGGCCCATCCGCACATAACCGGCACCGGTCGGAGCCGTCCCCAGGCCGAGAAACAGCGCCCCTTTCACCAGCGCGTGGTGGAACGCCAGCAGCCCGACGAGCGGCGGCAGCAGCGCCCATGACCCGGCGAATGCCGAGCCGAAGGCGGCGGTGGCCAGCCCCATCTGGCTTACGGTGGAGTACCCCAGCAGCATCTTCGGCTTGCGCTGGGTGAGCCCCAGCACGGCACCGAGCACGGCTGCGGCCAGACCGGCGGCGGTCACCGCCCCGGCGACGTCGGGCAGGGGCATTCCCGTCTCGAAAAAGCGCAGCCAGCCGAGCAACCCCGCCTTGACGATGGCACCGCTCAACACCGCACTGGAGGCGGTGGGTGCGGTGCCGTGGGCCACCGGCAGCCAGACATGGACCGGCAACACCCCGTGCTTCACCCCCAGCCCGAAGTAGAGCGCCGCCAGCGCCATCCCGCCCGCCGCCCCCGCTGCCAGCAGCAGAAACCCGGCCAGGATCGCCGCCTCGCCGATCAGTGCCAGTACCAGATAGAGGCGGCCGGCGCGGCGGCTCTCCTCCGTGCCCACCGCGATGAGTCCATAGGCGGCGAAGGTGAGCAGTGCGAAGAAGGCGTAGAAGGTGATCGGGTCCAGGGCGACCACCAGGCCCAGGTTGCCGGTCAGGGCGGCAAACCAGCAGAACAGATAGCGCCGGTTCGGCCGCTTGCCGGCGGCGAGGAAGAGCCCGGCGGCGCTCCACACCAGTGCGGTCAGCAGCAGGAAGAGGGGCGCGGCGGCATCGAGCCCCAGTTGCGTGCCGAGCAGCAGAAACGGCAGTTCCACGGTGCTTCCGGGCGGCAGCAGCGCCGCGCCGAGGGCCGGCAGGGGAACCAGCGGCACCAGACCAACCGGCGCCGGGCGCGGACGACCGAGTACAACCAGCGCTGCGGCCAGCGGCAGCAGCAGTGCCACCCCGATCCAGAGTGTGGCACTCATCCCGGATACTCCTGCGCGCTGATGAGCCCGACCCACGCCAGCGGGCTGAGGGAGGAACCGGCCGCCAGGCCGAACAGCACCACCAGTGCGGCGGTTGCCAGCGGCGGCACCAGCAGCGAAAGCCGGGTCTCCAGCCGCATCCGCGGCATCTGCTCCTGCCACGGACCGGCCGGCGCCCGGAACCACACCCGGTGGAGGACCGGCAGGAAGTAGGCGGCATTCAGCAGGCTGCTGACCAGCAGCACCGCCAGCGCCCACGGCGCCCCCGCCTCCAGCGCCCCCAGCCCCAGGTGCCACTCGCTGACGAACCCCGCCAGCGGCGGCACACTCATCATCCCCAGCGCGGCCAGGGTGAACGCCCCCATGGTCCAGGGCATGCGCCGCCCCACCCCGTCCAGCTCGCTCACCCGGTGCAGGCCGAGGGTCTCGGCCAGATTGCCGGCGCCGAAAAAGAGAGTCACCTTCATCACCCCCTGATGCACCAGATGCACCAGTCCGCCCACGGTGGCGACGGGGCCGAACAGGCTCACCCCGAGGACGATGTAGGAGAGCTGGCTCACCGTGGAGTAGGCGAGCCGCCGCTTGAGGTCGTCCTGGCGCAGCGCCTGGATCGAGCCCCAGAGGATGGTGGCGCCGGCCACCCCGGCCAGTATTTCGGTGCCGCCGAGGTCGTGGGCGAGCGCGGGACCGAACACGTCGTAGACGGTCCGCGCGATACCGAACACCCCCGCCTTGACCACCGCCACCGCATGCAGCAGTGCACTGACCGGCGCCGGCGCCACCATCGCCACCGGCAGCCAGCTGTGCAGCGGCACCAGGGCCGCCTTCACCCCGAAACCGGCCACCAGCAGGGCGAAGGCGATCAGCAGGTCGGTTCGCCGCTCCGCGTCCACATGGTCGAGGGCACCGCCGGCGGCGGCGAACTCGGTGGGACCGGCCACCGTGTGCAGCCAGGCGATGCCGGCCAGCAACACCATGCCGCCACCGAGCGCGTGGGCGAGATAGATGCGGCCGGCCCGGATCGCCTGCGGGGTCTCGCGGTGGACGATCAGCGGGTAGGTGGCCAGGGTCAGCAGTTCATAGAAGATGAACAGGGTGACCAGATTGCCCGCCATGGCGATGCCGACAGTGGCGGAGACGCAGAGGCTGAAGAAGCCGAAGAAGCGGCTGCGGTGCGGCGACTCCTCCAGATAACCGATGGCGTAAATGGTCGTGAGCAGCCACAAGACCGCCGACAGGGAGACAAACAGCAGCGCCAGGGGGTCGAGGCGCAGCAGGAAGGGGTAACCGGGCACCAGCGGCAGGGACATCTCGTAGTGCTGGCCCTGCCACACCCCGAACAGGGCGGCCGCCACCAATCCCACCTTGAGCAGCGCCCCGGAGATGTTGAGTGCCACCCGCAGCTGGTGGCGCTCCTCGGAGAGGAAAAAGATGGCCAGCCCGGGCAGCAGCGAGCTGAGCAGGATCGCCAGGGGCAGGTTGCCGCTCACCGGAACGCCGCCTCCAGCCGCGGCAGCCAGTCGGCGGCCAGGAACCCGATCCCCAGGGCGGCCAGCGCGAGGCCCAGCGCGAGCCACTCCAGGCTGCGCGGCGGGGTCCGGAAATCCCGTTGCGCCGGCGCGCTGCCGAAGGTGGACGCCACCGCCCGGAAGGTGTAACCGGCGGTCAGCAGACTCCCCGCCAGCAGCACCACCGCCCACGGCCACTGGCCGCCGCCGAGCGCCGCCGTCAGCAGCTGCCATTTGGCGATGAAGCCGCCGCTCGGCGGCAGCCCCATCAGCGTCACCCCCGCCAGAGCGAAGGCGAACAGGGTCATCGGTGCGCGGGAGGCGAGGCCGCGCAGTTCAGCGATCCGGTCATGCCCCGCGGCGTAGAGCACCAGCCCGGCGCTGAGAAACATCGCCCCTTTCGCCATGCTGTGGGAGAGGGCCAGGTAGAGGCCGCCGCTCAGGGCGGCGGTGCGCCACGCCCCTTCGGCCAACGGAAATATCAGCAGCAGATAGCCGAGCTGCGCCACGGTGGAGTAGGCCACCACCAACTTGAGTCGCGCCTGGCGCAACGCCAGCAGGGCCCCCCAGCCGATCGCCAGCACGCCGAGCAGACCGAGGATCTGGCGCGTCGTCCCGGCGATCGGTTCCGCCTCGAACCAGAGCCGAAGCAGCACGTAGAAGGCCCCCTTGACCACCAGCCCCGAGAGCAGCGCACTGCCCGGCGCCGGGGCGGCGGCGTGGGCCGGGGGCAGCCAGCCGTGCAGCGGAAAGAGGGCCCCCTTCGCCATCAATCCCGCCGTCATCAGGGCCACGGCGAGGGCCGGCACCGCACCGCCTGCCGCCGCCTGCGCCAGGTCCAGCGTCCCGGCCCCCTGGTAGAGAAATGCCACGCCGAGCAGGTAGGCGGCGGAACCGGCCAGGGCCACCAGCAGGTAGCGCATGGCGCCGGTGAGCGCCGCCCCGTTCCCCTCCAGGGTCACCAGCATCACCGCCGCCAGGGTCAGCAGCTCCAGGGCGACATAGAGGTTGAACAGGTCCGCGGAGAGATAGAGCGCGGCGAGTGCCGCCCAAAGCAGCAGGAAGGGGGGCCAGAATCGCTCGTCGACGGCCGGCAAGGCCCGGCGCAGGTAGCCGCGCGCGAACAGTGCGACCACCAGGCAGATCAGCGCGGTGACCGTGAGAAACAGGGCGGCGATGAAGTCCAGGCGCCAGCCGATGCCGAGCGGCGGTGTCCAGCCGCCGACCGCCATGAACTGTGTGCCGGAGGCCGTCACCGTCTGCAGCAGGGCGGACGAGGCGATCAGGATCAGCGCACCGACCCCCACCGCCAGCTCCGCACGCCCGCGCGGCAGCACGACCGATATCAGCCCGGCCGCCAGCGGCAGCACGACCGGGGCGGCCATCAGCCAGGGTGCGGACACGGCGTCGCTCATGGTCCCGAAGAGCGCCCCAGGGTGGCGCGCCCGGTGACCCGTGCCATGCGCACCAGAAGCGCCGCGGCAAAACCGGTGATCGCCACCGCCACCACGATGCCGGTCAACACCATCGCCTGGGAGACCGGGTCGGGGGCGCCGTGGCCGGAGCGGAGCAGTACCAGGAACACCCCGCTGACCGCCACGTTGCCCGCGATCAGCTTGTGCAGGACGTGCGGCCGGACGAACAGGGCGTACAGCCCGATGGCAAACAGCACAATGCCCACCACCCCGTAAATGGCACCGTTCACCGCGCGCTCCTTCCACCTGCCGCGAGCAGCGCCAGCGCGGCGCCGACGCTCAGCGCCACCCCCCCCTCCAGGGCCACGATGAGCGTCCCGGCCCAACCGGCCGGATAACGCAGGAGCGGAGCGCCGCCCGCGGCGGCGGCGACCGCCACGGTGAGAAAGGCCAGGGGACCGGCCACGAGCAGCAGACCCACCGCCAGCCGGTCGGGGCGCACGGCCCGGTGGTGGGCCAGGGCACGCAGGAGGACGGCCCCGGCAAGCACGGCACCGGCCTGGAAGGCGCCGCCGGGGCGGGCACTCCCCGCCCACCACAGATAGATGGCCAGAACGGCGGCGAGCGGCAGCAGACGCGGCCCCAGCCACCCCAGCAACGGGGCCGGCGCCGGTCCCCCGCCGAGGTGCGGTCCGACCGGCGCAAGCAGCAACGCGCCGACGGCGGCGGCCACCAGCACCACCGCTTCGAGCAGCGTATCCAGGGCGCGGAAATTGAGCAGCACGGCCGTCACCTCGCTGGTGACACCGCTCTCGGCCAGGCGCCCCCGCACCGCCGCAGCGAGCCCCGGCGCCGGCAGATCCAGCAGTACCGAAACCGCGAAGGCGACGAACAGCAACATCAGCAGCGCAAGTAACCGTTCACTCACGATCATTTACCCGCAGGCGTGCCAGCAGCTCGATCAGCAACACGGCGGTCACCCCGGTACCCAGCGCCGCCTCCGCCAGCGCCAGGTCCGGGGCGTCGAGCCGCATCCACACCAGCACCATCAGAAAGCCGAAGATGATGTAGAGCACCACGGCGCGGCCCGGCCCGCGTCCGTCCACCGCCAGCCACGCGGTCACCACCAGGGCGAGGGCGAGCAGCAGATCGAAGGCCAGGATCAGCGTTTCAGTCATGACCGCCGCTTCTCCCCGGAGGTCGCGAAACGGGCGAGCAGGTGGGCGTTGGTGGCGGCGGCAAACAGGGCCAGGCCCCACACCAGCAGCAGCTTGAGCGCCACCGCCCAACTCTCCGCCTGCAGCATCAGCCCGAACACCACCAGCCCGAGTCCCAGGCTGTCTGCCTTGGTGACCGCATGCAGGCGGGTGTAGAGGTCGGGAAAGCGCAGCAGGCCGACCGTGCCGCTGAGAAAGAACAGCGCCCCGGCGGCGATCAGCAGCAGGCTCAAGGCGTCAACGATCACCCGCTCCTCCCGCCGAATCCGGAAACAGCCGCCGTACAAAGGCGACCGTGAGGATGACCGCCAGCAGCGCCATCAGCAGCGCCACGTCCCGTGCCGCGCGGGCGCCGGTCGCCTCCGCCAGCAACAGCAGCACGGCAATGCCGGTGGTCGCCAGCACCTGGGCCGCGATCAGGCGATTGGCGGTGGTCGGACCGATGACCGCCCGCCACAGGCCGATCAGCAGATTGATCAGCAGAAAGAGGGCAAACAGGAGCAGCGCTTCAGTCATCGGCCTCCTCCCCCAGCACGCGGGCGAGACGGCGCTCCAGTTCCGCCACCCGTTCGCGGTTCGGCAGGCCGCGATCGACGACGTGAATGAACAGGCGACCGTCGCGCAGATCCACCGCCAGGGTGCCGGGCATGGCGGTGAGGGCGTAGGCGAGCGCGATCGGCACCGGGCCGCCGGGATAACGTAGTGGAAACTCCAGCAGCGTCGGCGCCAGCGGCGGCCCCGGCGAAAAGGCGCGGCGCGCCACATCCCAGCCGCTGGCCAGCCCCTCGCGGATCAGAAAGGGGGCGAGCCCGAACCCGCGGAGAAGCGCCGGAAGCGACCGAAAACCGGTGCGCGGCGCGGGGACCAGCCACAGGGAGAGCACGGTGGCGAACAGGGTCGCGGCAACCCCCCAGCTCCAGATGGCCTCTCCCTCACTGAGGGCGATCCAGAACAGCCAGAAGGAGAGGACCCGCAGTCCTATCGCCTGGGCGCGGACGGCATTGACCACCTGTTCTTGTTCGCCGTTATCCATACCAGCATCGTAACAGGAGCCACCGGCGGTAGAGAAAACCGGTAGAAGCCCTACCGCCAGGCGAATCGCCCCCCGGTTCGCCCGCGGGGGCGGGCTCTTACGCGGTGGTGAGGCGGACGATGTAACCGCCGGATTTCTCGTCCCGCTCCAGCTCCACCAAGCCGCGGGACTGGGCCTCCTCCAGCAGCTTGCTGAAGGAGTTGAAACCGTAATAGGACTCGTTGAAACCGGGTTTGCGCCGTTTCAGGGTCTGCTTGACCATCGAGCCCCAGATCTTCTCCTCCTCGCCGCGCTCGCTCACCAGCGCCTCGACCGTCTCGATGATGAGGTCGAGCGCCTCATGGCTCTTCTCCTCCTCGCTCTTCTCCTCCTCGCTCTTCCCCTTCGGCGCACCCTCCTTGGCCTTCTTCACCGCCGGCTTGCGCTTGCGCCGCTTGCGCTCGGTCTCGCGCACCAGGTCATCGTAGAAAATGAACTCGTCGCAGTTGTTGACCAGCAGGTCGGAGCTGGAGTTTTTCACCCCCACGCCGATCACCACCTTGTCGTTCTCACGCAGCTTGGAGACCAGCGGCGAGAAATCGGAGTCGCCGCTGACGATGACGAAGGTGTCCAGGTGGGCCTTGGTGTAACAGAGGTCGAGGGCGTCCACCACCATGCGGATGTCGGCGGAGTTCTTGCCGGACATCCGCACATGGGGGATCTCGATCAGTTCGAAGGCCGCCTCGTGCATCGGCGGCTTGAACTCCTTGTAACGCTCCCAGTCGCAGTAGGCCTTCTTCACCACGATGTTGCCCTTGAGCAGCAGCCGTTCGAGGACGCGGTGGATGTCGAACTGGGCGTACTTGGCGTCGCGCACGCCGAGGGCGATGTTCTCGAAATCGCAGAACACCGCCATGTTGCGGGTGGGGGTCTGATCGGCCATCAGATAATCCTTATGGGTGGACCTGTTCAGAATACAGGTTCTTGGAGGGCATGACAGGCCAACAGCAGCATCGCCGCGTTCCAGGACTGGCCGGGCATCCCCATCGGCTCGCCGGTCTGGCCGTGAAACCACTCGTTGAAGGCCCAGCTGGCGCGGGCATTGGCCGCAATCAGGCGGTCAAGCGCATCCCGTGCCGCCTCGCGGTGGCCATGCGCCGCCAGCGCCGCCACCCAGAAGCCGCCGATGAAGGGCCAGGCGCCGCCGTTGTGATACTGCCAGGGACGGTTCTGGCCGTGCCGATCCATGTAGGGGCGCCACAAGGGGGCGTCGGGGGCGATGGGGGTGCAGATGGCGCGCACCGGCAGCGGTGTATCCACCGGCTCGGCGGCGAGCGCATCGAGGACGCGCCCCGCCGGCCCCTCCGCCGCCAGACCGAACAGCACCGCCAGCAGGTTGCCGAACACGTCCCCCTCCTCCCCCCAGAAGGAGAAGTTGACGAAGGAGAGGTAGAGATCGGAACGGCGCGCGCCGTCCAGCACATAGTCGGTCATCAGCCGCAGGCGCCGGTAGTCGGGCCGGTCGCGGGAGAAGGGGAAGAACAGGTGGTTGAAGTGGAAGCGGGTCGCCTCCGCTCCCGGCAGGCCGTAGAGCCGTTTCACCCGGTACCACAGCGCGTTGGTGTAGAGCACGAATCCGGAGCGCGGCATGATGTCGGCCCAGTCGCTCGCCTCGTTCTGCTGGAGGAGGCGCAGTTGCGGATGCTCCTGGCAGTGGAGCCAGGCGAGCGCCCGCTCGATGCGCGGCGCCAGCTCCTCGGACAGGTCAGGCGCACCGTGGCTGCCGAGAAACTCCACCGCGATCAGCCACCACAGCGTGGCGTCGATACACCCCACGTACCAGAAATCGGTCTCGGCGTTCTCCGGATCGATGTACTTCGGGATCTGGCCGTTGTCCGCCTGATGGCGTCCCAGCGCGACCAGGCCCGCCCGTGCCCCGTCCAGCAGGTCCGGTTCGCCGGAGAGCGCCATGCCCAGCGCACAGATGGCCGCGTCGCGGCCGAATACGCGGGTGTAACGGCGCGCTTCGGCCGCCGGCGTCCGGCTGGCTGCCAGAATGCCGTTCGATGTCAGATTGCGGCGCAAAAGCGCCACGGATTGGCGCCGCGCCTCCCCCATTTTTCCCGGTGTCATACGCTAACCTTGTCCCCACAAAACCCTGACTGCCAAGGAGGGAAGTATGGGTGCGAACGTCTACAAAATGATTGAGTTGGTCGGCGCTTCTGAAAAGGGCATCGACGATGCCATCGAAAATGCCGTGGCCCGCGCCTCCAAGACCCTGCGCAACATGGACTGGTTCGAGGTGATCGAGACCCGCGGTCGGCTGGAGAACGGCAAGATCAACCACTGGCAGGTGAAGTTGCAGGTCGGCTTCCGCCTCGATGATTGAAAACACAGGTTAACGCAGAGGATACAGAGGGAGACCGGAACCGGGGCGCGCCTGCGCGGGGGCGACGGGGTCGCAGTGCAACATCCACCCTCTGCGGTAAACCGCCTTTCATCCTTGAACCGCCGGCGCGGCGGGGGTCTAATGCCGCCCGGAGGTTCGGTGATGAAAGTATCTGAAGTCAAAGCCCTGTTCGATCGCCTGGCGGGGGTGTACGACAACCCGTCCCAGCGTTTCTACCCGTTCGCCGCCGACCGACTGGTGGATCGGCTCGGCCTGCGTCCCGGCATGAAGGTGCTGGACGCCTGCACCGGAACCGGCGTACTGGCCACCTCCGCCGCCCAGAAGGTGCCCGGCGGGCGCGTGCTGGCCGTCGACGTCTCCGATCCGATGCTCGATCGTGCCGAGTTCAACCGGCGCAAAATGGCCTTGGCCAACATCGACCTGTTCGACATGGACGCGGCGGCACCGGAGTTTCGCGCCGGCTACTTCGACGCGGTGGCCTGCGCCTTCGGGCTGTTCTACCTGGACGACATGGCAGCGGCGCTCTCCGCCTGGCACCGGCTGCTGGCGCCCGGCGGCCGGGTCGGCTTCAGCAGTTTCACGGGAAAGGCGATGCAGCCGATGGCCGACGGCCTGCACGCGGCACTGGCTGCCGCCGGGGTCGAGTCGCCCGCCCCCATCTGGCACCGCCTCTCCGACCCGGCGGGCTGTGAGGCGCTGCTCGCCGACGCCGGCTTCGAACAGTTCCAGGTCGAAACGGTCCAGCTCGGCTACCACCTCGCCCGTGCGGAGGATTGGTGGGAAGTGGCCACCTGCAGCGGCCTGTTCCCGGCGCTCGACACCCTGGGCGCCGCCCGGCTCGATGCCCTCCGCGACGCCCACCTCGCCGAGGTGTCCGCCCGGGTCACCGAAGACGGGCTGTGGGTCGATATCGAGACCGTTCTCGCCACCGGGGTCAAGGGCTGAACAGCGGTTCCGAATTTCGCTTCATCCCCGGTCATCGCCAATAAGGCGGTGCAATCTCGCGCAGAGATTGCGTTGTCGGCTAACGCGGTAGCCGCTCTCCCCGGGAGCGGAGGGAAACGCGGGCTACACTTGGGGGACTCAACGGCCGTCGCGCGGCAACTCGGCGGCAACAACTCCAAGCACGCACCGGTGGGGCCCGCCATGCAGAGACCCGAGCGAAGGATCGCGATCGTCCAGTCCAACTACATCCCATGGAAAGGCTATTTCGACATGATCGCTGCGGTGGATGAGTTCATCCTCTACGACGACATGCAGTACACGCGGAGGGACTGGCGCAACCGCAACCGGGTCAAGACCCAGCAGGGCCTCGCCTGGCTGACTGTGCCGGTGAGGGTGAAAGGCAAGTATCTGCAGTCGATCCGGGACACGGAGATCGACGGCGATGGTTGGGCTGAAAAGCACTGGCGATCACTCTTCCAGAGCTATCACCGCGCCCCCTTCTTCGACGAGGTGGCCGAGCGACTTTCACCGGTGTACCGGCAGCAGCACACCCATCTCTCCACCCTCAACCGCGCGCTCATCGAAACGGTCTGCGATTACCTGGGTATCACGACCCGAATCAGTAACTCCTGGGACTACCGCCTCGTCGAGGGGAAGAGCGAGCGACTGGCGGATCTCTGCGAACAGGCCGGCGGTACCGAGTACATCTCCGGTCCGGCCGCCCGCGACTATCTCGACGAGGGCTGTTTTGCCGAGCGCGGCATCAGGGTCGGCTGGTTCGACTACGCTGGCTACCCGGAGTACCCGCAACTCTGGGGCGAGTTCACCCACGGGGTCACGATACTGGATCTGCTTTTCAACTGCGGGGGCGGCGCAAGGGAGTACATGAAATATCTGAACAGCCCCGGGCCCGCCCTGCAGAGCGCCTGAAACTACAACAGGCCCCACGCCTCCCGGTAGAACGCCGACAGCCCCGTCGCGGTCCGCTCGCGGCCGAACGCACGGAGAAACGGTTCGCGGACGGTTCTGTTGTACGCCTCATAGCGCTCCTTACTATCCAGATCGCGGATATCCGCAGCGATCCGGGCCGCCATGACCTCGTAATCCGCATAAGCCGTGCGAATCGTCTCCAGTCCCGGCAGGTCGAAGGTGCCGTTGCTTACCGCGAATGAAATTCCGCCCCGCAGCACCGGCCCGTAGAAGTAGCCATCCAGCCCTTCGCCAAAGGTGAGCGACCACTTGGCGGCGCGCTCGAACTCCAGATACTGCTCGTACTTCAGTCCCTGAATCACCTTGATCTCGAGATCGGGCAGTGCCTCGCCGATGGCACCAAGCACCCGCTCCCGATGCGGATTGCGATCCGGGGAGACGATCATCAGGTTTCGCTTCGCCTCGTAGGGGAGCCACGGTGCATCGTCCGGGTAGTACCAGGTGGGCAGGACGTGAATCGGGATATTGAGCCGCCGCTGCTCCTCCTCGGTGGCCCACGCCGGATTGCCGGCGGTGCAGCAGAGATCGGGAAACATCCGCTTCAGCCCGGCAACAAGACGGGGCGCCGCCATGCTTTCGATGTTCTGATTCAGGATGTTGATGCGCAGCCGGTGCGCCGCACGCAGCCGCGCGAGGCGTCGCATGCCAACGTGCTTGATGAAGGCCGCCGTTGCATACTCCGGCAGGTGGAACATCAACTCGCAATCGGTGGCGATCGTGTCCAGCACCATCTCCAGCGGGAATACCGTGACGTCATTGCTGAACCCGTCGAAGTGGTGCGAATCCCACCCCTCCCCCGGAAGCCAGCAGATCAGGGTGTCCGTATCCACGCCGCCAAGGAGTTCACGCGTCATCCGATGGAGGGAGAAAATCTGCAGCACGCCGCCCGTTACCCGCTGGATCCCTGGTATGAAGAAGATAACCAGTTTCTTGCGGCGGCCAACCTGTCTCTCCATCAGTGCCTGCGACTGCATGCGCCGGGCGTCTCTCCACGCTGGCAACCGCCCGGGCAAACCGGCAAGCGCCCGCAGTTGGCTCAGTGCACGACTGAGACGACGCGCGATGCCGCGGCGAAGGCTCGACACACCACCTGTGGAAGCGGCCATGTCCGGCCATACTGTTCGACTCTGCGTCACCTGCTCTCCTTATTTTGCCTTCTGTCTGCTCAGCCATGGGAGGTTGCTCGCCCCTGTACCCTGAATAAGGTCGAGTATTTCGAAGACCCTCTCGATCACCTCATCGAGCCGTGACTCGAGTCCAATCCAGAGCGGCAGGCGAACCAGTCGATCGGATATGGCATCGGTCACCGCCAGCGTCTCATGGGTGCGGCCGAACCGTTTTCCGGCGGGGGCACTGTGCAGGGGGACGTAATGGAATACCGCCCCGATCCCCAGCAGCCGCAACTCTTCGATCAAACGGGTTCTCGATGCGAGATCGGGAAGCAGGAGATAGTACATGTGGGCATTGTGCCGGCACCCATCGGGGACGATCGGTCGACGCACCGCGCCGTTCCGTTCCGCCTGTTCGAAGGCCCGGTGATAGGCGTTCCAGATGGCGAGGCGCTGCTCGGTGATCGCATCCGCCTCGTCCATCTGCGCACTCAGGAACGCCGCGATGAGCTCACCCGGAAGGTAGGAGGAGCCCGCGTCCACCCAGGTGTACTTGTCCACCTCTCCGCGAAAAAACTGGCTGCGATTGGTCCCCTTCTCACGAATGATCTCGGCCTGGCCTGCGCGATGGGGTGCATTGACGAGAAGGGCTCCCCCTTCTCCGGAGATGATGTTCTTGGTTTCGTGGAATGAGAGTGCGCCGAAATGGCCGATACTGCCGAGCGGCCGTCCGTGGTAGCTCGCCATCACCCCCTGGGCCGCATCCTCGATCACGCTAAGACCGTGGGCCTCCGCCGTCGCCATGATGGAGGACATCTCGCAGCCCACACCCGCGTAGTGGACCGGGACGATGGCTTTGGTTCTCGGGGTGATGGCCGCTTCGATCCGGGTCTCGTCGAGGTTCAGTGTATCCGGCCGGATGTCGACGAAGACCGGGGTGGCACCGCGCAGCACGAAGGCGTTGGCGGTCGAGACGAAGGTGTAGGAGGGCATGATCACCTCGTCTCCGGGGCCGATGTCGGCGAGCGCCGCCGCCATCTCCAGGGCCGCCGTGCAGGAGTGGGTGAGCAGTGCCTTCGGCGTACCGGTACGCATCTCCAGCCATTCGTGGCAGCGACGCGTGAAGGGTCCGTCGCCGGCCATGTGGCCGTTGACATGGGCCTGGGCGATATTCCAGAGCTCCTTGCCCGTCATATAGGGGCGATTGAACGGTATCTCCATGTGCCGATCGTCACCGGGTAGGGGCTGCCGTGCCCGCGAATGGAAAGGCGGTCCGGGGGACCACCGAATGCACCCGGATTTGTGGACGAACATGCCCGGGCTGCAGGTTCTGCCCGAGTAACTATAGTCGCCAAGTCACGAGGGAATGGGGAGTGGGCTAATCTTGTTGTGCCGCCCGCATTGCCACCGCTATCACCGTGCGCCCTGTGGCGGGTGCGGCGGTATCGGGCTCCGCCTCGGCATAGACCAGATAACGGAGCGGTCCGCCCGGATCGACGGCGTCGAAGGGCCAGCAGGTGACCAGAGTCAGGGTGGGCTCTTCGCCATCGAGCCGGAGGCGGGTGGTGCGTTCGTCCACCACCTCGCTGCCGATGACCCGGTAAGCCCGCACCGCACCGTCCGGCCTCTCCAGTTCGATCCGCTCCCCCGGCGCCACCCGTTCCAGAAAGCGGAAGTGGGAGTCGCGATGGCCGCTGATGACGGTGTGGCCGGTTGCGCCCGGCGGCGCGCTGCCGTCCAGGTGGCCGGGGCCGAAGGCGAGCGTGCGTCCGCTCGCCCCGGCCAGCACGATGAGTTCCACCCCCTGGGCCGGGGCCCGCAGGCGGGCCACCGGATGGGTGTCCGCCCACGGCCACGGCTTCACCGGCTCACCGCCAGCGGAGGCGGTCCAGGCCTGTTGCAGCAGCACCTGGGCGAGCGCCGCCTTGGCGTGGATCCAGCCGCCCTGCGCCAGCGCGAACAGGCCGCCGGCGATCAGCAGTGCCACAACGATTCGGCGCCGGTTCATGCCTGCCCCCTCCCCCGCTTCAAACCGAACAGGCCGAGCAGGAAGGAGAGCAGTCCGCCGAGCAGCCAGAGCGGTGCCGCGGTCGCGGTCTGCGGCATCCGCCCGAACACCTTTTCGTGCTGCCAACCGGCCGGCAGGTTGGTCGGTACGGGGCGCTTGTCGACTCCTTCCCCCTGCGGGCGGCTCGGGGTGACATCCACCGCCACCAGGCTGGTGTATTTCGAGACCAGGTGGTGACGCAGCGCCACCTCGGTCACCGCCTTGCGCACCTGCCCCGCCTCGGCCCCCTGCCGGAGCGTGTCCATCAGCGCCGCGATCTTGCGCCGCGCCCACAGTACGTGGATGCCGGACTCCTCCCGCCCGCCGGCAAGCGGCAGATTCACCCGCCACTTCCGGCCCGCCACCGTGCCCTCGAACACCGCCTGACCACCGGTCTCCGCCAGCCGCGCGGTGAGCAGGACCGGCTCGCCCGCGTAAAGGTCGGGCAGCCGGTCGGGCCACACCTCGGCGCCGTATTTGCCGGGCCAGTTCACCTTGAGATCGGTCAGCACCGGGCTCTCCAGCTTGCGGAACAGGCCGTCCATCTTCTCGCCCACCTCGTCCACCCGGCCGATGTAGGTGAAGGTGCCGCGGCCGAAGCGGGCGGCGCGCTCCATGAAGTGGCTGTTGGGGGCGGAGCCGATGCCGACGGTGAACAGGCGCGTGTTGCCGAGCCGCTGTTCGATGAGTCCGAACAGGGCCGACTCGTTGCCCACCGCCCCGTCGGTGAGGAAGATCACCTGCCGCACCCGTCCCTCCGTTTCACGCCCCGCCAGCGCCAGCCGCAGGGCCGGGGCCATCTCGGTGCCGCCGCTGGCCTTCAGTCCGTCCACATAGCGCAGGGCGGCACTGCGTCCGGCGCCGTCGGCCGGACGCGGCGCGTCGAACAGCCGGTCGGTGGTGTGGTTGAACTGGATGATGTTGAAGCTGTCGGCCGGAGCGAGTCGCTCCACCGCCCGGCGCAGCGCCGCCTTCGCCTGCACGATGGAGTCGCCGGCCATGGAGCCGGAGGTGTCCACCACGTAGATCACCTCGCGCGGCAGGCGGGATGCGCTCTCTACCTGCGGCGGCATCAGCATCATCAGCGCGTAGCTCGCGTCGTCACGCGTTTCGGTGAACAGGGCAGCGCGCGGTGCCGAGGCCGGTTCCGGTGCCCACACCAGTTCGAAGTCCCGATCGGAGGGCACCGGCCCGTCCGCCAGTCGCACCACCGCCCGGCCGGGTGCCGGCTGCTCGGTCGCCGCCGCGTGATAATTGCTCTCCACCCGCACCAGCGGCACACCCGCATCCAGCTCGACCGTGAGCTTCAGCGGATTGACCGCCCCGCGCCCCGGCGGCACCACCGGCGGGGTGATGCGTGAGGCGTCCGGGACCTGGCCCGTGTCCATCGCCCAGCCGGTGCCGGCGATATTGACGGTCTGTTCGGCCGCCAGCGGCACGCCGGGGATGTAGCGCGGCCCCACCACGGTCGGGAATCGCAGCCGGAATTCGCCGCTGTCGTAGCGCACCGTCTCCTGGTACTCGATGGTCACCTCCACCGTCTCGCCGGGGCCGATGTTGGCCACCGAGTTGGTGAAGAGATTGGGCCGCTCCTGCTCCACCAGCGACGCCTTGCGCCCTTCCGATTTGGCCTTTTCGTAGGTCCTGCGTGCCTCGGCCCGCTCCTTGATCTGCCCCTCGATGACCCGCTCGCCGATGCGCATCCTGAGGTGGTCGACCGCCGCCCCCGCCGGCAGGGGGAAGACGTAGACCCCCTCCACCCACGCACTGTCGGGGTTGGTGAAGCGCTGGGTCACCCGCGCCCGGGCGATCATCCCGGTCACCGCGATCCGCACGTCGCTCTCCACCGTCGGCGCACGGCGGAACAGCCCGGCCGTCTCGGTGCGCAGCAGCAGCGTCCCCGCCCCCACCTCCGACGGCCGCACCAGCTCCGAGGCCCAAGTCCCGCCGGCATGGTTCAACGCGAATACGGTCAGCGCCAACAACGCCAGCCGCTCGATCCAGATTCGGACGCTTTTCTGTGACTCCCGCATGGCTGCTCTCCCACTTTTTTTGTAAATGGTCTGCTCGGAGACCATTACAGCCGCGCGGGGGGGCACCGACGGGGTGGGATGGTGGCAGCGGGGGGGAGGAAATGTGGCAGAAAAAGGCGCGGTGGCCGGAGCTCGACTCACGCCTGTCAAGGAGCGGAAAGGCGGAGGAGGCGTTGCAGGTGATCAGAGATATCGCCGGCTGGTGGAGAACCTGGACAAGGACACTGGCTCGTCGACACTCAGGACAACACTACATTCACCAGCTGCCGTAGACGCGGTGACGAAGGAACCGCATCGGTCGCGAGACAGCGCTCGACCTCGACCGATGCGGTTCGCTGCGCTCACCGGCACCTACACGGACCTGGCCGAGTGGCGCCGGAGCTCAGGATGCCTGTCTTGAGTCGGTGCGGGTGCGTGACGAGGGACCGGGCCCTGCACCTTTTCCGCGCCAGTGGAAATTCTTTTCGCGGAACAGCCGCAGGCAGGCATCGACCACCTCCGTGTCGAACCACACCCCCTGATGTTTTTCGATCTCCTCCATCGCCACCTCGAGCGGAAGCGCGGGGCGGTAGGGGCGATGGGAGGCCATCGCCTCGACCACGTCGGCCACCGCGATGATGCGCGCCTCCAGCAGGATTTCGCCATCCTTGAGGCCGGCCGGATAGCCGCTGCCGTCGAGCCGTTCGTGATGCTGGGCCACCATCGCCGCCAGGGGCCAGGGAAAATCGATGCCGCGGACGATGTCGAAACCGACCTGTGGATGGGCCTTTATCAGCAGGAACTGCGCATCATCCAGCTTGCCCGGCCGGTTGAGGATCTCGGTGGGAATGTACACCTTGCCGATATCGTGAATCTGCGCGCCGAGCCGAAGCCCCTCGATTCGATCATGGGGCAACTCCATCTCTTCGGCGATGGCCACGGCCAGTTCGGCGACTCGCTGCTGGTGGCCGGCGGTGTAAGGGTCCCGCTTCTCGATGGTGAGCGCGATCGCCTCGATGGTCTGCAGCAGGGAGCGCTCCAGTTGCTCCGCAAACCCGCGGCGCTCCGCCTCCGCCTCCTTGCGCGCCGAGATGTTGATGATACTGGAGCGGCTCTCAACGAGTGTGCCGGCGGCATCGAACACCGGCTCGACGCTGAGGCTGACCCAGATCACCGCACCGTCGGAGCACACCATCTGCAACTCCCGGTCACGAATGCTCTCATCGGCGAGGAAGCCGTGAAACACCTGCCGGGCGGCCATCTGGCTTTCGGCGGTGTCCGCGTAGAGGTCGAATATCGGGCGGCCGATCAATTCATCACGCGCATAGCCCAACATCTCGGCAAAGGCGGGGTTGCACTGGAGCAGGTTGCCGGTACGGGTGTCCACGGAGGCGTAACCGGCGGGCGCGGTATCGTAGAGATCGTGATAGCGCTTTTCGCTGTCGTGCATGGCGGCGACCGCCCGCTCCCGTTCGGCACGAAGCCGGAGCATGCGGATGCCGAAGGCGAGGTCGCCGGCCAGTTCCGTGAGCAGCGCCACCTCACGGTCGTCGAAGGCGTCCGGCTCGGCGGCGTCGATGGTCAGTACGCCGATGAGCTCCTCCTCGGTGAGCAGCGGCAGTGCGATCACCGAGGCGTAGCCGCGGGCGCCGGCCGCTTCGCGCCACGGGGAGAAGCTGGCGTCGGTCGCGGTGTCCCTGACGATCACCAGCTCGCGCCGGCGGACGGCGGTGCCGGTCGGTCCCTGGCCGAAGCGGTCTTCACCCCAACCGACGGTCACCTGATCGAGATACCCCTCTTCGTGCCCTGCGGACGCCAGGGGTGCAACGGTGCGCCCCTCGTCATCCAGCGGACGGCCGACCCAGGCGAAGCGGTAGCCACCGGTATCGATCAAGGTCCGGCAGATATCCTCCAGCAACTGTTGCTCATCGGTCGCGTGGACCAGTGTGGTGTTTCCCCGGCTCAGCGTGCGCAGCGCGCGATTGAGCCGCCTGAGTTCGGTCTCGGCCTGGCGCGCCTCGGTCACATCCTGGACGGTGCCGATCATGCGCAACGGCGTACCGTCGGTGCCGTAGGTCACCTCGCCCATCTCGTGGACCACGCGCACGGTACCGTCAGCCAGCACGATGCGGTGGTCGATGGCGTAGGCTTCATGGGCGGCGACGGCGCGGTTTACCGTCTCGATCACCTGCTGGCGGTCGTCCGGGTGCACATAGTTC
This sequence comes from Gammaproteobacteria bacterium, assembly GCA_041690635.1. GTDB lineage: Bacteria > Pseudomonadota > Gammaproteobacteria > Thiohalomonadales > Thiohalomonadaceae > JAWLGZ01. The sequence continues at coordinate 327,446 of JAWLGZ010000005.1, read as the reverse complement.
AGGAAGGCGTCGTAGGTGGCGCCGAACTGCTGCGGCTCCACACCGAAGATGCGGTAGATCTCATCCGACCAGTAGAGTCCGTTGGTGACGATGTTCCAGTCCCAGTTGCCGAGGTGCGCGATCTTCTGTGCCTGGGCGAGACTCGCCTCGCTGCGGCGCACCGCCGCCTCCGCCTCGTGCCGCATCAGGCCGTTGGCGACAATCTCGGCGGCGGTGCGCAACAGGCGAATATCCTCGGTGCGGAAGGGGTGGGCATCGGTCACCGCCTCGAAGGCAAGAAATCCGATCACCGTGCCGTGGAAGAACATCGGCACCAGGAGCGTGCCGCGTGTGCCGCAGCTGCCAAAGAACGCCCGCTCAGCCCGGGCCTCGTCCGGCAGGCCGGCCACGTCGGGGATGTGCACCACTTCGCCGCTGTTAAGCTGGCGCCGCAGCCACTCCAGTTCCTGCAGGTCCCAGGCGACGCATCCATTACCGTCGTCCGCCCGGGACCACGCGTGGGACTGTGTCGCCACGTTTTGATCGGGGCCACAGCGCATCAAGAGGACGCGGTCGATGCCGAGGAATTGCCCCAGCCGTGCCAGTCCGCCGCTCAGCTCCCGATCCAGCCCGCCGCCGTTGATGGCGAGGAAACGGGCGGCGATGCCGCCCAGCTCGGATTCAAAGCGCACCCGGTACTGCAGTTCCCCTTCCGCCCGCTTCAGGGCGCTGAGGTCGAGGGCGCTGGCCACGTACCCCTCGGCATTTCCGTCACCGTCATGGATATCGCTCACCGACAGATAGACCGGGACAGCATTTCCTTCCTTGTCGCTCAGCAGCAGTTCGCCGGACCAGTTGCCCTGAGTTTCGACGTGGGCCCACATCTCTTCGAGCCCTCGCGTCTCGTCGATGAACAGCTCCTCGAACGGGCGCTGATCCGTGCCGCCCTCGCTGCTGCCCAACAGCCGGCCGAATGCCGGATTGCAGTAGGCGATGCGACGCTCCCGGTCGAGGATCACCATCCCCTCCCGCGCCTCCTCGACGGCCCGGCTGAGCGTGCGCCGGCGCGCCTCGGCACGCCGTTCGGCGGTCACGTCCTCCAGGATATGGATAGCATTGTGCAGGGTGCCGTCGGCGGCCTTGATGCCGAAGGAGCGCGAGACGAACACCTCTCCGCTCGGCAGCGTGATCTCCTCCCCCTCGTCATGGACCGCCTCGGGGAAGGTGCGACAGGCCTGCAACGGTTCGTCGAGGGGCGGGAATACCTGCCAGTAGGGGCGGCCGAGCAGCTCGTCCAGGCTCAAGCCGGCCCGCTGCGCGTAGGCGGGATTGGCGTGGACGATATGCATCGCCGCATCATGGATGAAGATGGGGTCCTGGATGGCGTCGAAGGCGTCGTTCCAGTCCTGCAGCGCCAGGTCGAGCCGCCGGTTGCTCTCTCCCAAGTTGGCCAGTGCCGACTCCAACTCCGCCGTCCGCTCCCGCACCTTCTCCGCCAGGTTGTCGCGCGCCTCCCGCAGCGCCTCGTCGCTGCGCCGCAGCCGCCGGTTCAGGGCGGAGACATAGGCGTTGCTTGCCCCCAGCACCACCAGGAAGCCGGCGATTACCCCCATCCAGGGCCAGTAGTGGCGCACCAGATCCCCGAAGCTGACCTTGCCGAGGCCCTGGTAGGGGCCGATCTTGAGCTCGCGCATCAGGTCATGCACCGGCTGGTAGTTGCTGGGCACGGTCCAGCCGGTCACCTGTCCCGCCCGCGCCGCCTCGCTCTCCTCCGGCATGGCGAGCAGCGCGGCGGCAACCCGATCGCCCAACGCATCGCTGGTGTGGGCCAGTTTGGCGAACGGCCACTCCGGATAGAGCCGGGTGCTGACGGCGTAACCAAAGCCCCGGTGGGTGTGGGGCGCGATCACCTTGATTTGGGAAAGGTCGATCTTCTCTTCCGCCGCCATCCGCTCCAGGGTGTCGGTACGCACCGTGCCTGCGTCGATGCTGCCGTCGAGGACCGCATGCACCACCGCGTCGTGGGTGCCGGTGAAACGCATCTCCGCAAAATCCCGGAAGGGATCGATACCGGCCGTATGGAGTTCCCGCCAGGCCACCCACCAGCCGCCGAAGGAGTTGAACTCGACGGCGGCGAAGCGTTGCCGCGACAGATCGGCGAGTCCGTTGATGTCGCTTCGATCACTGCGGGTGAAGATGACGCCGCCGAAGTGGGTATAGGTGTGGCTGCCGGGGCCGAGATTGCGGAGCGTGGCGATACGGCCGACGCCGTACTGCACCTCCAGCTCCACATAGATGCCGGAGTTGGCGAGGATGAAGTCAACCGCCCCCGCCTCGGTGGCCGGATAGACCTCGGGGAAGTCCAGGGGAACGATTTCGAACCGGTAACCGTTCACCTGCCGGCTCAGGTAATCGGCGGTGGGACCCCACATGGCGAGCGCCTGCTCGGCACCCCGCTTGGCCAACACGCCGATACGCACCGTCTCCTGTTCCTGCTCCGCCCACGCCCCGCCGGCGAAGCTGCACAGGATCAGCAGCAGCGGTGCGATGACCCACAAGCGAGGGCCGGTGATCAAGGGCATGGCGTATCTCCACGGCGGTGGTGATCGAGCGGGGGATGCCCAGCATAGCGCTGCGGCCGCCAACCCGCATCCGATTGCTCAACGGCACAGAAGGATCGCACAACGATGTTTACGCCGTGGCGATCCGATGCCCAGTTTTTGCTCGGGGGGCCGTGAGGGTGAGCGAGTACTTGAGCCGCTCGATCAGCCATTCCATCCATATGCCGTAACTGGCAGCCATAACACCACCAAGAGGGAGGCAAACCGCCAGCGTCGGCAGCCCGCCATTTGAAGCCCTTCCAAAGCCGATTTCTTATTCACTTGTGAATCATGCGGTTACCAAAGCTTCTCGTTCTGTTAACAACCCCGCATTTTCAGTGCCTTTTCTGGCATAAGGTTTGCCCCTAATCGATGCCATCAGTAGCTCTCTCCACACCCGCAGGGACGCGGGCCTTTTTTCCGTCCGGATCGGATTTCGTCGGTCACGGGTGAGAGCCGCTGGCAATTTCCGGATGAGGAGAGGCAGCGCGACATTCCGGTCATGTTCTGGTTCGCAAGCCCGCCATCGTTCTGCCGCAAAAGCCGGCCTCCCTCCATCCGGGCCTTCGGTCCGCTTTCCGTACGCCACCCTTCGGTGCCGGGGCGGAGTCCTGTTCGGCGGCCCGAGGGGCGGTGAGCCACACACTATCGAGGAGTAGAGAATGATTCCAGAAGCGGTCGTCGACCTTTCGCGGTGGCAGTTCGCGCTGACCGCGATGTACCACTTTTTATTTGTGCCCCTGACGTTGGGGCTGTCGTTCATGCTGGTGATCATGGAGTCGGTCTATGTGATGACCGGCAAGACCATCTACAAGGACATGACCAAGTTCTGGGGCAAGCTGTTCGGTATCAACTTCGCCCTGGGGGTCACCACCGGCATCACCATGGAGTTCCAGTTCGGCACCAACTGGGCCTACTACTCCCACTACGTCGGCGACATCTTCGGTGCACCGCTGGCCATCGAGGGGTTGATGGCCTTCTTCCTCGAATCTACCTTCATCGGCCTGTTCTTCTTCGGCTGGGAACGGTTGTCGAAACGGCAGCACCTGCTGGTCACCTTCCTCACCGCGATCGGATCCAGTCTCTCGGCGCTCTGGATCCTGGTCGCCAACGGCTGGATGCAGAACCCGGTCGGATCGGAGTTCAGCTTCGAGACGATGCGCATGGAGATGACCTCCTTCGCCGAGGTGCTGCTCAACCCGGTGGCGCAGGTGAAGTTCGTCCACACCGTGTCGGCCGGCTACGTGACCGGCGCGATGTTTGTGCTGGGCATCTCCGCCTTCTACATGCTGAAGGGGCGTGACCTCGAATTTGCCCGCCGCTCATTCGCCATCGCCGCCGCCTTCGGCCTCGCCTCCGCGCTGTCGGTGGTGGTGCTCGGTGACGAGTCCGGCTATGAGCTGGGCGATGTGCAGAAGGTTAAGCTGGCGGCGGTCGAGGCGGAGTGGGAGACCCACGAGGCCCCGGCTGCGTTCACCCTGTTCGGCATCCCGGACCAGGAGAACGAGACCACCCACTACGCGGTGAAGATCCCCTGGGCCCTCGGCCTCGTCGCCACCCGATCCGTGGACACGGAGGTGAAGGGCATCAAGGACCTCAAGGCGGAGCACGAGGTGCGCATCCGCAACGGCATGATCGCCTACGACCTCCTGCAGCGCCTGCGCGGCGGCCAGACCGACGAGGCGACCCGCGCACAGTTCGACGCGGTGAAGACGGACCTGGGTTACGGCCTGCTGCTTAAGCCGTACACCGAGAACGTGGTCGACGCCACCGAAGAGCAGATCCGCATGGCGGTAGAGGACACCATTCCGCAGGTGGCGCCGCTGTTCTGGAGCTTCCGCCTCATGGTGGCGCTCGGGTTCTGGTTCATTATCCTGTTCGGCCTCGCCTTCTGGCACTGCGCACGGCGCACCGCCGGCCAGCGTCCTTGGCTGCTGAGGGCAGCGCTCTACAGCATCCCGCTCCCCTGGATCGCCTGTGAACTGGGGTGGTTCGTCGCCGAATACGGCCGCCAGCCGTGGTCCATCGGCGAGGTGCTGCCGACGGCGCTTTCCACCTCGACGCTGAGTGCAGGGGATCTGTGGTTCTCCATTGCCGGGTTCCTCGGCTTCTACACCCTGCTGCTGGTAGTGGAGATGTACCTCATGTTCAGGTTCGCGCGGCTCGGCCCCTCCAGCCTGCATACGGGGCGCTACCACTTCGAGCAGAAGGGCAGCTTCGGTGCACCGGCGCTGGCCGGCGTGCAGCAGAAGATTCAGGAGTAAGACAATGATTGTGGACTATGAGGTTTTGAAACTGATTTGGTGGGTACTGGTCGGCGTGCTGCTGATCGGCTTCGTGATCACCGACGGCTTCGACATGGGCGGCGGCGCGCTGCTGCCGTTCCTCGGCAAGACCGATGAGGAGCGGCGGGTGATCATCAATACGCTCGGCCCCCACTGGGACGGTAACCAGGTGTGGTTCATCACGGCGGGCGGCGCCATCTTCGCCGCCTGGCCGGCGGTCTACGCGGCGGCCTTCTCGGGCTTCTACGTCGCCATGCTGCTGGTGCTGTTCGCACTCTTCTTCCGACCGGTCGGCTTCGACTACCGGAGCAAGGTGGCGGACCCGCGCTGGCGCAGCGCCTGGGACTGGGGACTGTTCGTCGGCGGCGCCGTACCGGCACTGGTGTTCGGCGTCGCCTTCGGCAACCTGCTGCTCGGCGTACCCTTCCAGCACGACGAGTTCCTGCGCCCGACCTACACCGGCGGCTTCTTCGAACTGCTCAATCCGTTCGGACTGCTGGCGGGCGTGATATCGCTCTCGATGCTGGTGGCACACGGCGCGGTGTGGCTGCAACTGCGGGCGGCGGAGCCGATCGAGTCGCGCGCCCGCCGCGCGGCGATGGTGGCCTCGGCGGTGATGGTCGTCGCCTTCGCCGGTGCCGGTATCTGGCTTGCCCTCGGCATCGACGGCTATCGCATCCTCTCCATGCCTGCGGTCGACGCACTGCCCAATCCGCTGGCCAAGACGGTGGAAGTCGCCGAGGGGGCGTGGCTTGCCAACTACGCGACCTATCCCTGGATGATGGCCGCCCCGGTGCTCGGTCTGGGCGGCGGGCTGCTGACCATCCTGTTGGCCGGCGCACGGCGTCCGGGGTTGGCGTTTGTGACCAGCTCACTGGCGATGGCCGGGGTGATCCTGACGGCGGGCTTCTCCATGTTCCCGTTCGTAATGCCCTCCTCCACCGTGCCGGTCAGCTCCCTGACCGTGTGGGATGCGCCCTCCAGCCACCTCACCCTGACGGTGATGTTCTGGGCGGCGGTGATCTTCGTGCCGATCATCCTGGCCTACACCGTGTGGTGTTACCGCGCGCTGTGGGGCAAGACCACCGTGGAGTTCATCCGCGAGCACTCGCACGACGCGTACTGAACAGACCAATGCATGGCCACAGGGCACACAGAGGACACAGAGGCGGGTCGGATACTCCGCCTCTGCGTTCCCTGTGGTCTCTGTGGCTCGAATTCGATTTTGGAGGTGCTAGATGTGGTATTTCGCCTGGATTCTCGGTTTGTTGCTGGCCCTGTCCTTCGGCGTGATCAACGCCATGTGGCTTGAGTCGGAGGAGCCCTGCTCCGACCCCGGCAAATGACCATCCCCTATCCGGAGCAGACCGCCGGCCACTTCGTTTCGTTTGCGCTGGCCGTCACATTGACGGTGCTGGTGCTGGCCTATCCCCAGGCCGTCGCCACCGGTGCCGGCGATCTCCGCTCCGGAGTTCTGGCGTTGCTGATGTGGGGCGTGGCGGCAGGCTTCATTCACGGGGTTGGTTTCGTGCCGCGACTGTCACTGTGGCGGATCGTGTTCCATCCGTTTATCGGGTGGGTGCTGATGGCAGGAGGCATCGTTCTGCTTTTGTCTGTCTAACCTGCGTCGCGTTCGCGGCCATTTCGTAGCGGCAAGGCTGTTTCGGCGGCCTTGCCGCCGTCCTGTTTATCGATATTCAACCGTACCTGGAGTTGACTGATGGCACACGTGGTAATCGTCGGGGCCGGCACCGGAGGACTCGCCGCCGCCTATGAAATGCGCGATGCGCTCGGTCGCGAACATGACATCACTCTGATCAGCGCGACCGACCTCTTCCAGTTCGTCCCTTCCAACCCGTGGATCGGCGTCGGCTGGCGCCGGCGCAAGGACACCACATTCCCCCTGCGCCCGCACGTGGAGAGGCAACGGATTGCGCTGATCACGCAACCGATCACCCAGGTCATCCCCGATGAGAACCGGTTGCTGCTTGCGGATGACTCCAGCGTCGAGTACGACTACCTGGTGCTGGCGACCGGTCCGCAACTCGCCTTCGACGAAGTGCCCGGCTCCGGCCCCCACGGGGGCCACACCCAGTCGGTCTGCACAGTGGACCACGCGGAGACCGCCTTCGACGCCTACCAGGAGCTGGCCCAGAACCCGGGCCCGGTGGTCATCGGCGCCTTCCAGGGGGCGAGCTGCTTCGGTCCCGCCTACGAATACGCCGCCATCGTGGATACCGATCTGCGGCGGCGCCGCGTACGTGACCGGGTGCCGATGACCTATGTCACCTCGGAGCCGTACATCGGCCACCTCGGCCTCGGTGGTGTCGGCGACTCCAAGGGAATGCTGGAATCGGAGCTGCGCAACCGGCACATCAACTGGATCTGCAACGCCCGCGTGACCCGCGTCGAGGCGGGGATGATGTTCGTCGAAGAGCTGAACGACCGGGGCGAGGTAGTCCGTGAACACGAACTGCCGTTCAAGTTCTCCATGATGCTCCCCGCCTTCAAGGGGGTCGAGGCGGTGGCCGCCGTGGAGGGGCTGTGCAACCCCCGCGGCTTTGTGATCGTCGACGCACAGCAGCGCTCACCGAAGTATCCCAACATCTACGCCCTCGGCATCTGCATTGCCATTCCGCCGGTGGAGCAGACCCCCGTGCCGACCGGTGCCCCGAAGACCGGCTACATGATCGAGTCGATGACCACCGCCATCGTCCACAACATCCGGGACCAGCTGGCCGGCCGCGAACCGACCGAGACCGGTACCTGGAACGCCATCTGTCTGGCGGACATGGGCGACTCCGGTGCCGCCTTCGTTGCCCTGCCGCAGATCCCGCCGCGCAACGTCACCTGGTTCAAAAAGGGCAAATGGGTCCACTACGCCAAGATCGCGTTCGAGAAATACTTCATCCGCAAGATGAAGAAGGGCAGCTCCGAACCGCTGTACGAGCGCTACGTGCTGAGGCTGCTCGGGATCACGCGCCTGAAGGCGAAGCGGAAAGACGCCGCCTGATGTGACACATCACGCTGCGAATGGTCAGCCCAGAAGGGGGGCAACCGCCTCGCGGATCGTCTCCCCAACGGCGGCAAAGGCCGCCGCACGCGGGCTGCTTCGGCGGTACAACAGGCCGACCCGCCGGGAGGGCGGCGGGTCGGCGAACGGCAGGAAGCGAACACCGTCATCGCGGCGGCTGGCGGCGAGCTGCGGCATCAGCGTGACACCGATCCCCTCCCCCACCATCTGGCGCAGGGTCTCCAGGCTGGTGCCACGAAAACCGCCGTACTCGCTCGCGCCGGCCAACAGGCAGACATCGAGCGCCTGGCCGCGCAGACAGTGCCCCTCCTCCAGCAGCAGCACCTCTTCCCCCTGCAGTACATCCAGCTCGATCCGCTTGCGCCGCGCCAGCGGATGCCCCTTCGTCACCGCCAGCAGGAATGGTTCCTGGTAGAGGTCGACCTCCACGAGTTCACCCCTGTCCACCGGCAGGGCAAGCACCAGCAGATCCAGCTCCGCCCGGCGCAGCCTCTCCAGCAGAACCGCGGTCTGGTGTTCGTGCAGGAACAGTCGCAGATTGGGGCAGCGCGCACGCAGGTGCGGCACGAACAGCGGCAGCAGGTAGGGTGCGATGGTCGGGATGACGCCCACATCGAGGCGGCCGGACAAGGGGTCGCGAAAGGCGTCGGCAATCGACTTCACCGAACGCGCCTCCGCCAATACCCGCCGCGCCTGTGCCGCCACCTCGCGCCCCGCCTCAGTCATCCGCACCTGGCGCCCACTGCGCTCCACCAGCAACACACCCAGGCTCTCTTCCAGTTTGCGGATCTGCCCGCTCAGGGTCGGCTGACTGACGAAACAGCGTTCGGCGGCGCGATGAAAGTGTTGCTCCTCGTCGAGGGCCACCAGGTATTCCAGATCTCTAAGATTCATCGGCGAAACCTATCACACGCTTCGAAACAAACGATTTCACTACCTTCCGGGAAAAACAAATACTGCGTCCGTCCCTGAACAACACCACTACCCAACTGAAGGAGCACACAATGTCAGACATGAACGCAGTCGTCCCCGCCATGCCCCGCCTATACGAGGCAGCGCCCGATTTCGAGGCAAAGACCACGCACGGTGTGAAACGCCTTGAGGACTACCGCGGTAAGTGGCTCGTGCTGTTTTCGCATCCCGCCGACTTCACCCCGGTCTGCACCACCGAATTCATGGCCTTCGCCAAGACCTATCCCGAGTTCCAGGCGATGAATGCGGAACTCATCGGGCTCTCCATCGACAGCAACTTCGCTCATGTGGCCTGGGTGCGCAACATCAAGGAGAAGTTCGGCGTCGAGATCCCGTTTCCCATCATCGAGGATCTGTCGATGAAGGTGGCCAACGCCTACGGCATGATTCAGCCCGGTGCCAGCGATACCTCGGCTGTGCGCGCAACCTTCGTTATCGACCCGGAAGGCGTCCTGCGGGCGATGGTCTACTACCCGATGAGCAACGGCCGCTCAATCCCGGAGTTCGTGCGCCTGGTGAAGGCACTGCAAACCTCTGACGAACACGCGGTCGCCACGCCGGAAGGGTGGCAGCCGGGGGACAAGGTGATCGTGCCGCCGCCCGCCAGCGTCAGTGATGCCGCCGCCCGGCTCGAAGAGGGCCATGAGTGCGTCGACTGGTACTTCTGCAAGAAGGCGCTTTAAGTCAATCGCACATCAACCCGGCAATACCCGAATGGCCAGCTCAATGCTGGCCATTCTCATATTCTCCCGGCAGCACGGCAATCGCCATCCCGTTTTCCCGCCTTTCCGATGCGGCACGTCACGTTTTCACCCTCACATCCCGTCGACTCGATTGCGAATTCTCAATGCGTCGCGCACTGCTCACCCTGTAGCATCGGGGAGCGCAGGCGTGCCCTGCGACTGCCCGCATAATCGAGGATTCCAACCGTGCTGAAGATGGTGCTCACGGGCTTGCTGCTGGTATCGACGCAAATCGCACTGGGGAAGTCGGCGGTTGATGTGGACATGAACTTCCGTCTTGTGAAGGAGGTTGCCCCCACACTCCGTACCGAAAGCAGTTCCACCGCGGACCATACAAAGTTCGAGGCACTGCAGGGTCCGTTTCGTGACGGTCCCGAGGTGACTCGCGCCTGTCTCTCCTGCCACACCGAGGCCGGAAAACAGTTCATGAGCACCATCCACTGGACGTGGGAGGGGACTGAACCGGACACGGGTCGGCAGTTGGGCAAGCGACACCTGGTGAACACCTTCTGCACCAATGCGCGCGGCAACGAGGGGATATGTGCGCAGTGCCATGCCAGCTACGGCTGGAAGGAGGAGGACTTCGGACCCGCCGGCCTGAAGTGGGAGGAGGTGGTCGATGCCGGTGATCCGAACAACATCGATTGCCTGGTCTGCCACGACCGTACCGGCACCTACTATAAGAGCCCGCTGACGGAGGGCAATGAGGCGTGCTCCGTGATGTTCCAGGGCAAACCGCCCATCGACCTGGGCGAGGCCGCCCGCAACGTCGGCAGCGTGGGACGCGAGAACTGCGGTACCTGCCACTTCTATGGCGGCGGCGGCGACGGCGTGAAGCACGGTGACATGGACTCTTCGCTCACTCGTCCGACTCGACCGGTCGACGTCCACATGGATGCCGACGGCCTAAACTTCGCCTGCACCCGCTGCCATGTCTCCGAAACGCATGCCGTGGCCGGCAGCCGCTACCACGTGACGGCCAAAGATAACGAGGGTACCGGTAAGCCGGGCGAGCGCCGTAATGCGGCCACCTGCGAATCGTGTCACGGGCTTTCGCCCCATCCTATCGATTCGGTGGCCGGGGTAAAGCTGAACGACCATGTGGACCGGATCGCCTGCCAGACCTGCCACATCCCCGCCATGGCACGCGGCGGCGTGGCCACGATGACCGATTGGGACTGGCGCACCGCCGGGCGCACACAGAATGGCGAGGGGTTCAAGGAGACGAACTACACCCAGGGAGATGGCACCCATCGTGACACCTACAAGTCGATCAAGGGCAGCTTCGAATACGGCGAACATCTGCAACCGCATTACGCATGGTTCGACGGACGGATTCGCCACACCACCATCGACACCGCATTCGACCCGGCGGAGGCGCCGATCGCAATCAACCGCTTCGGCGGCTCGGCCGAGGACCCGAACTCACGCATCTGGCCGTTCAAGGAAATGCGCACGGTGCAGCCCTACGACAAGGGCAACAACACGCTGGTATACATGCACCTTTGGGGCGATGACGAGGACGCCTACTGGGGCAACTATGACTTCGCCAGGGCGATCGAGGCGGGGATGGCGCACAGTGGCCTCCCCTACAGTGGTGAATACGGTTTTATCGAGACCTTGTCCTACTGGCCCATCACCCACATGGTCGCGCCCAAAGAGGAGGCCGTGGCCTGCGCCGAGTGCCACGCACGTGAAGGTCGCCTCGCCGGCGTGGGCGGATTCTACCTGCCGGGTCGCGATGGACGCTGGGTGGACTGGCTGGGCGTGCTGCTGGTAGGCGGTGCACTGCTCGGGGTCCTGGGGCACGCGCTGTTGCGATTCGCTTCGTCCGCCCGGAGGAGGGCCTCATGACCACTCGCAGCGTATTGATCTTCAGCCGCTTTGAGCGCTTCTGGCACTGGGCGCAGATGGCGCTCATCTTCGCCCTCATGTTCACCGGCCTGGCCGTTCACGGCCTGCACCGCACCATCGATTTCGAGACCGCGGTAACGGTACACACCTGGAGCGCCATCGCCCTCATCGCACTGTGGCTGTTCGCCGTCTTCTGGCATCTCACCACCGGCACCTGGCGCCACTACGTGCCGACCACCAAGGGATTGTGGACGGTGGCGCGCTTCTACGCCTACGGCATCTTCAAGGGGGAGCACCACCCCTACCGCAAGGTCTACTGGCGCAAACACAATCCGCTGCAGGCGCTGGCCTACCTCGCCCTGAAGCTGGTGCTCTTCCCGGCCATCTGGATCTCGGGAATCGCCTATCTCGGCTACAACCTGTGGGCGGACGCCAGCGGCTGGCTGGGCGTGGTGGCGGCGGTCCATCTGCTGAGCGCCTACGCCATCCTCGCCTTCGTCATCGCCCACATCTACCTGCTGACCACCGGTCACTCATTTGTCGCTCACGTGAAGCCGATGGTCACCGGCTACGATGAGGTGGACCTCACGGACGCGGAGGAGAGCTATCTGCGGGAGCGCGGTTTACTGGCGCGCAAGGGGCCGGGCTCACCGCCCTAATCCACTCAACCCAGGGAAGTTTTACGCCGATGCCGGCGCGGGCTCCCCCTGCTCCGGCAAGCCGAGGAGATACTCACCGTAGCCACTGTTGCGCAGCGGAGCCGCCAGCTGCTTGAGCTGCATCGTGTCGATGTAACCCAGTCGCCACGCGATCTCCTCCGGACATGCGATCTTCAGTCCCTGACGCTCTTCGATGGTCTGAATGAACTGCCCGGCCTGAAGCAGGGATTCGTGCGTTCCGGTGTCCAGCCAGGCGACCCCGCGCCCGAGCCGTTCGAGATGCAGCGCCCCTTCCTCCAGATAGCGGATATTCAGGTCCGTGATCTCCAGTTCGCCGCGCGCCGACGGAGTCAGCTTCTCGGCAAATTCGACCACCCGCTCGTCGTACATGTAGAGCCCGGTCACTGCGAAGTTCGAGCATGGAACGTTAGGCTTCTCTCGCAGTGCGGTAACCCGGCCGCTGCAATCCAGTTCCGCGACACCGTAGCGCTGCGGGTCCTTTACCCAATAGCCAAACACGGTGGCACCGTTCAGCTCATCGGCGGCATGCAGCAGCGTTTCCGGCAGCCCGTGCCCATAAAAGATATTGTCGCCGAGAATGAGGGCACAGCGCTCTCCGCCTATGAAATCACGTGCAATCAGGAATGCCTGTGCGATGCCCTCCGGACGCGCCTGCTCGGCATAGGAGATACGCACGCCCCACTGACTGCCGTCTCCAAGCAGAGTGCGGAAGAGCCCGTTCTCATGGGGCGTGGTGATCACCAGGATGTCGGCAATTCCGGCCAACATCAGGGTAGATAGGGGGTAGTAGATCATCGGCTTGTCGTAGACAGGCAGGAGCTGCTTTCCGATGCACGTAGTCAGCGGGTAAAGCCGTGTACCCGAACCCCCGGCTAGGATAATCCCTTTCATGCGAACCCCTCCATTCTTGTTCTTGCATCCACCATATCTTTCAACGATTGTCGCTTCTCGCAGTCCATCCCGCAGGGGGCACATGGAGCCGTTCGTTGCCCACCCGTGACGGACGCGGATTCGGCACCCGTCCTGGGCTAGCCCCGGGTCCCAAACGACCAGTGGCGTCCGTCGGTCGGCGACTCAGCCGAATCCACAGGGCGATCTTCGCGTACCTCCTCGAACGAGAACACCCCGAACTCCGCCTTGTCCCGCACGACGGCCTCGATGACCTCCTCATTGATTGCACCGGACTCCATGGAGAAGCCATAGACCAGGGCGGTGTCACAAAGAATGTTGATCACCCGCGGAACGCCACCGCTCGTCTCGGCAACCCGTCGGCACGCTTCCGCAGTGAAGAGAGGCTCATCCCTCCCCGCAATTCGCAGCCGGTGCGCGATGTAGGCCGGCACCTCGCCGGGGTCGAGGGGCGCGATGTGAAAATCCACCGCGACTCGTTGGGAGAATTGGCGCAGTGCCGGGCTTCTCAGCAGCTCCTTGAGCTGGGGTTGTCCGATGAGAATGAGCTGCAGCAACTGATCCTTGTCGGCATTGATATTCGACAACATGCGCAACTCTTCGAGTGTCCGCGTGCCGAGGTTCTGTGCCTCGTCGATGATCAGCACGGTGCGTCGGCCCCTCGCATACTCCTGGATCAGAAAGCGGTTCAGGTCGTCGAAAAGTGCCACCCGGGACCTGCCCTCGTAGGGCTGGTCGAATGCCAGCATCACCCACTGCAGCAGCTCTGCCAGCTGGTCACCGGTATTGGAGATGAGACCGACCGTCACCTCTTCGCCCAATTCGTCGAGAAGGCGGCGAATCAGCGTCGTCTTTCCACACCCGATCTCACCGGTGATGACGGTGAATCCGGCCTGACTCCGGATACCATACTCGAGCATCGTGTAGGCGAGCGAATGGCGCCGCCCCATGAACAGATAACCCGGGTCGGGCAGGATGGAAAATGGCCTTTCACGGACGCCGTAGAATCTCTCGTACATCGCCACCTGTTTTCCGGGTTACGGCCACGCGAGCCGGGCTCTCAATGCATTTACTTCGCAGGGGATCGCGCAGAGGCTGTTCAGGACATGCAACAGACCTTCTCTCATCCCGGTTCTTGTCCAACCGACAACTCAGGCTGTCGACCGCGCGGGCCTGGGCGGCGTATCGCCGGTGCCGGACAGTTCTCGACGGGGTGCCGCTGAGCGTCACCGAGAATGGGTGCTGTAAGAGGGCTGTCCCTCCCCGTTGGGAAGCGTAGTAGGCCATCCGGCAGTTCACCACTTCCGCTGGCGGGGCGAGCGCGCAGGGCCGAAGCCGGAGCCCTCGGTCTTCCCCGTTTGCTATGCGATTCCGTTCAGTGCCGCGCCGAGTGCCAAACCGACCGGCAGAGCCGGGAGTGTCTGTAGCTCCCGTTTCAGGTCGAGGAGGCCATGCTTCGTCTTGAAGTAGAGAACCTGCGGCAGGCTGAACACGAAGTTGAGAGCAATCACCCACAGCGCCCCTTCCAGTCCGTAACGAAAAAAGGCAAGGGGCACGAAGGCGTAGAGAGCCACAAGCTGCACGAAGATAATCGCCGAGATAAGCTGCGGTTTTCCCAATGCCAGGTAGCACTGGCTCGCCAGGTCATAGCGGACGGCCAGGAGTGAGAGCGACAGTATCTGCAACATCACGCCCGCCTCGATATAGCGGTCGTCGTACAGCAGTCCGACGAGCGACTCCCCCCCGCTGAACATGACCCCCGCCAGCAGCAGTGTCGCCAGGTCGAGCGGGATGCGGAGCTTGTGGTAAGCCTTTGCCAGCTCAGTGGGGCGATCCCGAACCACCTCACTGAGGGCCGGAAACGAAACCCGGCCGTTCAGCCTGGAAACAGCCTGGGTCACTGCGTTGACGATAAAGTAGGCGATGGAGTACATGCCCAGCGTCTTGGCATTCACCAGCGCACCGAGCAGGAGACGGTCCCCCGAGTTCAACAGGAATCCCGTGAATGAGGAGAGGCACACCCACTTGCCGAACCCGAACACCTCCCGGGCCGAACTGTTGTCCCAGCTGAGGCGGTTTGTGGCGCCGGGCAGTGCGGTATGACTCAGGATGACTCTCACCAGGCTGGCCACAATCGACGCTGCGACCAGGGCCCAAATCGTGCGACTCATCAGGGCCCATCCGATCATGACGAGCAGTCCGGCGGCCTGGCCGGCGATCTCGATCAGGATCAGCCGGCCTTGGGCAAGCGCCCGGGTGGCGGTCGCCAGCTTGGTGGACTCAAATCCGGCAATCATCGCCGACAGCGAGGTGACTGCCAGTACCAGCGGCAACATCGGCTCCGCGTAGACCGAGTCGGCGGCCAGCCATCCCGCCCGGTTTCCCATAGTTAGCCCGAGGCTCAACAGAAGGGCGATTAGCCAGACAAGGGCGCCGCGCACTATCTGCATGACCCAGACCGTGTTCAGGAATTCGGGGCGACCGCCGCGGGAGCTCTGCACCACCACCTGACGCAGACCGACATCGGAGAGGAGGTGGAGTCCAACAATGACGACGGTTACCACCGCCATGACCCCGAACATTTCGGGAACAAGCAGGCGGGTCATCATGAGATTGCCCGCCAGGCGAAGCGCCTGCGTCAGGCCGAACCCCACCATGGACCAGGATGCGGCATGGATGATGCGCCGCCGAAGCGGTACGGCGAGTGCACTATCGGACATCATGGTTCTTGTCCTTTCGAAACCGATGCTTTCGCGGCGACGCGCCGCACATGATGGTGGGAGCCGAGAGTGAGGTTAGCAGAGAGGACCTCGCGCCACTGTTCGCCGCCACACCCGGGGCGGGGATGAACAGTCAGGCGCGCCCGGAAACCGCAGCTGCGGTTGACAGGCACCGATTTAAGACCATGATTATTCCGGCTTCGTTACATAAGATGCGCGCAAGGAGCTGCGCATGGGACGCCCCGAGCGGGGGAACCCCGGCGACGCCAGTCCGCGCGGCAGGTTCGACCTGTCTTAGGTCCCGCCAGGCGCCTTACCGCTAAACAAGGAGCAGCCGCCATGTTCGACAAGGTCCGGGGCGACTACCACCGGCACAGGGGAATCAAAGACCCGGCCTTCTGGACGCTCGCGGTCTACCGGTTCGGACGCTGGGCCAACGGACTCCCCGCACCGGCCCGATTTCTGGCCAAAAAAGTCTACGGGGTGCTGTTTCTGGGTATCGAAGTGCTGACGGGCTCCACCATCAATTGCGAGGCCGAAATCGGCGAGGAATTCCATCTCGTTCACTCCGGTGGCATCCATATCCATCCCGCCGCCGTCATCGGTGATCGCGTGGGCGTCATGCACGACGTCACCATCGGCAACAACATGGGTCGAAAGGGGGCGCCGATCATCGGAAACGATGTATTTATAGGCACCGGAGCCAAGGTCCTCGGTCCGGTAACGATCGGGGACGGGGCGGTCATAGGGGCCAACTCACTGGTCATCTCCGATGTTCCGACCGGAACGACCGCGATCGGCGTTCCCGCCCGTATCATGCGTCTCGATCGCCTGCTCTCCCAAGCCGGAAGTACCGGGACCGTTCCGACCCGTACCGGCACCCACGGAGACACGCTCTCCCCCATGCCCTAGCCGGACGGAGGACGAACCCCCGCCCCCACGGGGCCGTGAATCTCCAAAGGCGAAAACACAATTTTCCGCTGCTATATTCAGGCAGACATCCCGGCACCTTTTGGACCGGGGGCGAAGCATAAGCGGAGTTAAGGAACCTCTTCCGTTGCGCCGCGCTCGAGCAGCGGCGCATGTGAGACAACACAAATGTGCGGCATCGCAGGGATAGTCAGAGAAAGGGAGGATACGGCTCCGATTGCGCGCGACCGGCTCGACGCCATGGTCAGGGCATTGCGGCATCGTGGGCCCGACGGCTATGGGTTCTTCACTTCCCCAGAGGTCGGACTCGCTCACGCTCGTCTGAGCATCATTGACCTCGAAGGTGGTGCACAGCCCATCGGCAACGAGGATGGGAGCATCCAGGTGGTGCTCAACGGCGAGATTTTCAACTACCTTGAGCTGCGCCGGGAGTTGCTCGCGCACGGACACCGCTTCTCTACGGCAAGCGACACGGAAGTGCTCGTCCACCTTTATGAACAGTATGGCGACGCGTTCATCCAGCACCTCAACGGGCAGTTCGCGTTCGCACTCTGGGATGGGCGCAGCCGCCGACTGCTGCTCGTCCGTGACCGCGTGGGAATTGCACCACTCTTCTACTGCCGTGACCGGGGTTCCCTGCTGTTTGCTTCGGAAATAAAGGCATTGCTGGCCGGCGGCATGGCGGCCTCGCCCAATCTCGCCGCACTCGACCAAATCATGACCTTCTGGGCGCCGGTCGGCTCCCAGACTGCCTTTGCTGGGATCCAAGAGGTGCAACCGGGGGAGATGCTTGTCATCAGCGACGGTCGGGTACGCACGTCGACCTACTGGCGATGGGACTATCCGGAAAACGACGAGTACCGTCCCGGAAGCGACGCCCAACTTGCCGAAGCACTCAAGGAGTTGCTGGTCGATGCAACCCGACTCCGGCTGCGCGCCGATGTCCCGGTTGGCGCCTATCTGTCCGGCGGGCTTGACTCCTCGGCAATCGCCGCCGTGGTTGCCGGCTATTCGGATGCGCGGCTGAGGACATTCTCCATCGGCTTCGATGATCCGGCGTTCGACGAACGCCGCTTCCAGTCATCGATGATCCGCCGTCTCGGTACGCACCACACTGCCATGCAGGTAGGTGCCGACGATATCGCGGACAGCTTTCCGGAGGTCATCCGTCACACGGAGACTCCGATACTGCGCACGGCACCGGCACCCATGCGCCTGCTCTCCCGGCGCGTGCGCCAGGAGGGGTTCAAGGTCGTACTCACCGGCGAGGGTGCGGACGAGGTATTCGGTGGCTACGACATCTTCAAGGAGGCGAAGATCCGCCGCTTCTGGTCCCGTCGCCCCGACTCCCGTTTCCGGGCAACACTGCTGAAACGGCTCTATCCCTACCTGAACATCACCGGGTCGCAGTCGCTTCACTATCTGAAGGAGTTCTTCGGCCGCGGTCTGGAGAATCCTGAATCGCCCTATTTCTCCCACCTGCCCCGATGGACCACGACCGCCGGCTGCAAGACCTTTTTCTCATCCGAACTCGCAGCCCATCTCCGTGACAATTTTTCTGCCGTCGACGCCACATTGCCGGCCGCATTCGGCAACTGGCACCACTTCAATCGCGCGCAGTACCTTGAGGCCCGAGGACTGATGAATCGCTATCTGCTGTGTTCACAGGGCGATCGAATGCTGATGGCGAACAGTGTCGAAGGGCGGTTTCCGTTTCTTGATCACCGTCTCATCGAGTTTGGCAACTCGCTCCACCCCAATTTCAAGATGCGCGCCCTGAATGAGAAGTACCTGCTCCGCCTGGCAATGGCGGCAGAGTTGCCGAGCGACATAAGCGGTCGGCACAAACAGCCCTATCGGGCTCCCGACGCGGCATCGTTTTTTGCCCATGGACGATGTACGGAGTACGTGGCGGAGATGCTGTCCCCAAAGGCACTTCGCGATACAGGCTACTTCGCGCCGGACAAGGTGGAGCACCTGTTAAAGAAGTTGTCCCGCGGAGGACAGACCGGCTACCGCGACAACATGGCATTTGTCGGCATTCTCTCCACGCAGATATGGCACAGGACGTTTATCAAGGAAACGGGCGGTTCACAGGGTGTGTGCCGGCCCTGCCCGCCCACCAAGGAAGGAGCTTTCCATGACGGTCGAAAAACAGGTACGCCGCTTCATTCTTGACAGCTTCCTCTTCACCGACGTCGAGTCGGCTCTCGAGAATGGGGAGTCCCTGCTCGCGCGCGGGGTCATCGACTCCACCGGGGTGCTGGAACTGGTCGCCTTTCTCGAAGAGACCTTTGCGTTCACGGTCGAGGATGACGAACTGCTTCCGGAGAACCTGGATTCGGTCGACAAAATATGCGCCTTCATTCAGCGCAAGCGCCCCGCACCTCCTGCCGGTGCCTCGGTGCTGGAGGAACCCCGTCATGCCTGAACCGCGGATTCACCGGCTCATGCCGGACTCACTCCGCTACAGTGCTGAACGCCTCCGCGACAAGGTTGCAATTACGGACGCCAACGGTTCCCTCACTTACGTCGGACTGCTCTCTGCCGCAAGGCGGCTGGCGGAGCAGCTCGCCAGCGACGGCATCGTGCCGGGCGATCGGATTGCAGTCCATTTGGAGAACAGCACTGACGCGGCCACGGCCGTCTACGGCTGCTGGCTGGCCGGCGGCGTACTGGTGATGGTCAATCCCCGGACCCCGACGGAGAAACTCGCCGCCATCCTGGATGACAGCGGTGCCAGGACCCTGATTACGGAGCCGCACTGCATCGGCCGCCTGTCGGAGGGGCTTTCCGGTACCCGCCTGCGGACGGTATGCGGTCCGGATGGATCCTGTCTGATGAACGGCAGTGAAGGGAGCAGGCGAACCCAACCCCCGCAAGCCCAAGGGGCGGCCACCGTCATTGCAACCGACCTTGCCGCCCTCATCTACACCTCGGGCAGCAGCGGCGAACCGAAGGGGGTGATGCACAGCCATCAGACGATGTTGTTCGCCGTCCAGAGCATCGCAGAGTACCTTCGGCTGAGAGAGGCGGATCGCATACTCAATGTGCTGCCCTTGTCCTTCGATTACGGGCTCTACCAGTTATTGATGGCCATTCACCTGGGCGCGACCCTCATCCTGGAGCAGGGATTTGCTTTTCCGGCCAAGGTGTTCGACGCCATCAGGCGCGAGCAGGCGACCGTCGTTCCGGCGGTACCAACCCTGTTCTCGATGATAATCGAGGCGGACTCGCGCAAGGCGTTGCGCTTTCCCTCGGTAACCACCGTGACCAACACCGCAGCGGCACTCCCCGACCACTTCATCGATCGCCTGACGCGGATCTTTCCCAGTGCCGCACTCTACTGCATGTATGGACTGACCGAATGCAAGCGGGTCAGCTATCTGCCTCCCGAACAGCTGCACCGAAAGCGCGGCTCGGTGGGAGTCGCGATCCCCGGAACCGCGGTGTCGGTGCTTCGCGAGGACGGCACACCGGTCAGCCCGGGTGAAACCGGAATTCTCCACGTGCGCGGTCCCCATGTGATGCTCGGCTACTGGAACCGACCGGCTCAGACCGCAGAGATGCTGCAGCCTGGCCGCTGGCCCGGAGAACGGGTGCTTTGCACCCATGACCTGTTCCGCGTGGACGAGGAGGGCTTCCTCTACTTTGTCTCGCGCAGCGACGAAATCATCAAGAGCCGCGGAGAAAAGGTCAGCCCGACCGAGGTGGAGAGCGCACTCTGTTCGATTGACGGCGTTCACCAGGCGGCGGTGATAGGCATTCCCGACCCCGTGGTGGGCAGCGCCATCTGCGCCTTCATCGTGCCTCAGCCCGAGGCGACCTTGACGCCGCGAGCGCTGCGTGCCCGCTGTACCGAACTCCTTGAACCACATGCGGTACCGCAGCGGCTCGAACTGGTGGAGAGCCTGCCGCGGACCGGCAACGGAAAGGTGGACAAGACGGCACTGATCGGCCGACTCCCCTCTGTGGAACTCCCTGCCCGCGCAATCTGAACGGAGAGACATACATGGCGGCAACACCGGATGTTATTGCAGAACGACCCGTCCCCCACGATGCGCTAGCGCTGGATCCCGAACGGGAGGTGATCCGTATTACCGGCGCGTTGCGCGGCCAGCTACGCGACCGGCTTCATCGCCGCGGTTTCGTTCTCGGCGTATCGGGGGGCGTGGACAGTGCCGTATGCGCCGCCTTGTGCGTGCGAGCCGTCGGTGCGGAGCGGGTCTGTGCGCTGATGATGCCGGAGAGGGATGCCTCCGGCGAGGGCACCCCGAGGGCGCGTACGCTCCTGGACACGCTGGGAGTTCGGGGCCACATGCATGATATCTCCGCGCCGCTCGAGTCGCTGGGCTGCTACCAGCGGCGCGATGAGGCGATGCGCCGCGTATTTCCCGACTATGGTCCCGGTTGGCGCAGCAAGCTCGTGATCCGGGGAGGTGCCAGCGGAGCGATCAACCATTTTAACCTGGTGGTCCGCTCGCCCAATGGGGAAACTTTTGAAAAGCGGCTCGGGCTCGACGCCTACCTGGCCATCGTTGCCGGCACCAATTTCAAACAGCGGCTTCGCAAGGTCATGGAGTACTACCATGCCGACCGACTCAACTATGCTGTGGTCGGAACCCCCAACCGGCTGGAATACGAACTGGGATTCTTCGTCAAGAACGGCGACGGCGCCGCGGATACCAAGCCCATCGCCCACCTGTACAAGAGCCAGGTCTATGCCCTCGCCGAATACCTGGACATCCCCGGGGAGATCCGTACCGCCCCTCCGAGCACCGACACCTACAGCCTCCCCCAGGGCCAGGACGAGTTCTACTTTGCCCTGCCATACCAGGCAATGGACCTGGCCCTGTGGGCGTTCAACAACCGGCGCTCACCACAGGCGCTGGCCTCCGCACTGGCGATCACGACCGAGCACGCGGAGCATGTCTATCACGACATCGAGATGAAGCGGCGGGCGGCCGCCTACCTCCACGCCCCTCCCTTGCTGGTCTGAAATGGACCAGCGGGTGGAGTTCTCGAACTTCCGTTCACCGCCATTGGGGTAAACGGACCTTTGTTGCTGCCATTCGTCTGTCAGGTGTGGGGGTGGTGGTGCTCATGCGGTGCCGGGGGCGGCAGCGGTTCGTCGCGGGCGGCGGCACGGACGGCGGCCACCGGATCGGTTTCGCTGGTGGCCACCACCTGGACACCGCGGGCCGCGAGGCGGCGCCGGAAGCCGTCGCCGCAGCCGCCGGTGATGAGCAGGTCGGCGATATCCACCGGATGCGGTCCGTCGCCCCGAAAATCGTGGAACGCCATGCCCATCGGCAGGTCGATACGCTCCACCTCCATCGGTTCGCCATCCTCGGGCACTTCGTAGACCAGGAAACGGCGGCTCTTGCCGGCGTGACCGGTGATGGTGCGGAAGTTCTGACTGGTCACCGCGATTTTCATGCACTCTCTCCTGAACGCTCCAACCTGCAAGGAAGTGCCTCCTCTTCGGAGCTGGCCGCAGGCTGATCTCTGACCGACCCGACCCACACCCGCATCGCATCATTGGCAGGCGGCATCGGAGCTTCCATGAAGTTGATTACGAAACGGTCCGGCAGTTCCGTCACGCCGATGGAGCGCGGCCGAACCGCCATGACATCGGGGTTGGGCAGCTTGGTGCCGAAGCAGAAAATCACGTTACAGGCATCGCGGATGTCAGGGGCAATTTCCCCGTCCTGAAGGTCCCGGGTGTGCTGGTAGTGATCGAAGGTGGCGATGAAGCGCGCGACCGGATGGGCATCGATAAGGCCCTTCAGGTGCTCCACGATCGCATCCACCGTCGTGAAGGAGGTCTCATCCTTGGGGACCTCCAGAGAAACTATCGGGTACTTGTTCTGAAACAGGATCGACTTCATCAGAAAACCTCCTCAATGCTCCGCCACGCAGATCTCTCCCCGTCGAATGGACGCGACGGTGAGCGTGATCAACGCGGCAATGACCAGGGTAAGAATGCCAAGCAGAATCACCGCCAACCCCATCAGTGCGCGCACGCCTGACAGCTCGTGCATGAGGAAAGTGGCTATGGTGATTGCCGCCAGGGGAAAGGAGTAGGCCCACCAGGAGAGGAAGAACTTCAGGCGGGCGAAGCGGCGGAACTGGGTGAACAACAACAGGGTGAGAAACAGCCCCGAGTAGTACAGCACCCGGGCGAACGCGTCGAGATCTGCGGCCAGTTTTGTGTAGGCGATGAAGCCGACCGCGGGTGGTGCGACGAGGATGAACAGCGTCGGCACCAGTTTCTCCGGCAGCGGGGGATGGAAGATGATGCGGTAGAGGACAATCACCAGCAGCACCAGCCAGAACAGCATGCCCACGCTGAAGAAGAACCACGAGGTCTCGACAAATCCGTGCGTCACGCCGGCGACCGGCACCACCACATTGCCGACCACCGGGATGAACCAGGAGGGGTTCATGTGGTGGATCTCGAAGTGGGTGTGATTGATCCAGGCACCGAGCACGTGGAGGGTGAAGGCCAGGTGCAGGGCGGCACCCGTCAGCCACAGCCATTTGGAAAGCACGGGTGCGGGTCCGAGCGTCGCCACGGAGAGCAGGAGCAGGCCGATGGAGAAGGCGGGGAAGAAGCTGAGTTTGACCGGATGGTGCAGATCGGCGGCGACGGCGTCACGAAACCGGATCAGCTTCAGTCCATAGAGCAGTGACAGAACCAGGAAAACGGTGCCGCTCACCGGCAGCAGCACGCAGCTGACCCACTCGCCCATGGGCAGGAGCCGCTCCGCCACCTCCCAGGCGATGGTAAGCCCGGCAAGCCCCATCACCACTGCGAAAAATGAGACCGGCATGTGTGCCAGTCGCGCCTGCGGATTCTGCATTCCTTACCCTCCCCACTCGCACCATAGACCGAGGGCGATGGTAAGGAATCAGCGGTGGGTCCGCATTGAAAATCGTCAATCGGCGGCAATACGCTCCAGGGCGGCGCGGTCGCAGCGGAACGACCGTGCGCCCCGCCCGTCCACCAGGAGCCCGGCCCGTTTCAGTCCGGCAACGGTACGGCTTGCCGTTTCGGTGGTGATCGCCAGCATGGCGGCCATATCCTCCCTTCCGAACAGCGGACAGCACCCTTCACCGGAGCTGTCCGACAGGCGCAGCAGCAGCCGCGCGACCCGCTGGCGGGCCGGCCCGGTGGAGAGCTCGGTCAGCCAGGCATCCGCCTCGCTCAACGCCCGCTGCCAACGGCGCAGCAACTCGCCGTGCAGTCGCGGATCGGCACCGGAGAGCCGCTGAATCAGGGCCGCCGGCAGCCGGCAGACACGGCTCTCGAAGGCGACTACCGCGTCATGCTGATACGTCTCGCCAAGCAGTGCCTCCAGTCCGAGAACGTCGCCCGGCAGCGCCAGCCGCACGATGCGCCGTCCGCCGCCTGGAAGGTACTGAACCAGTTTGACCAACCCCGAGCGAACGGTGAAAAGGGCATCTCCCGGTTCACCGCCCCGGTAGATCGACTCCCCGGCAGGCAGTCGGCACTCTTCGATCGCATCGCCAATCGTCTCCAGGGCGGCTTCGGACAGTCCGGCGAACAGCGCACGGGCGCGCAGCCCGCAGAGCCGGCACTCCACCTTCCCGCACCACTGCCCTTCCTCGCTGAACCCTCTCTCCATCACCTCTGCCCGCTGTAAGGTCTGAACAGGTCCGTCCCGGACCTCTCAGACCAGGGAAGCCGAATCGTAAACTCGACACCGTCGCCCGCCGGCCGGTTGCGCGCCCGTGCCTCGCCGCCGTGGAAGTCGGCGATCAGGCGCACGATATAGAGGCCGAGCCCGAGGTGCGGACGCTCCTCCTTGCGCGCGCGTACCGATACCATGGAGTCGAACAGCCGATCGGGCATCTCCGCCGGAAGGAGCGGCCCCTGGTTGCCGACCGACAGCAGAATGTGGTCACCGCTTCGCCGCAAACCGATGCGGATAGGCGTTCCCGGTGCACGGAACCCGATGGCGTTGTCCACCAGCTTGTCGAACATCTGTGCGATCAGATCGGGCGCCGCCCGGACCGCGAGCGGCGCCCCTCCCAGTTCCAGTTCGAAACGCTCGTGGGGATGGGCGATGCGGTAACCCTCCACGCAGGCCCTCACCAGTTGGTCCAGCGGCAGCGTCTCAAGTTCGGTCTGGCGCAGCGCCTGCTCCAGCCGGGTGGCCTCGCTCAGCCGGGAGAGAATACCGCCCAGCCGCTCCACCCCCTCCCGCGCCCGCGCCAGGTAGCGCGCCCGCTCCGGTTCAGAGTCGACGGAGGCCAGGTTGTCGAGGGAGGAACGCACCACCGCCAGCGGCGTGCGCAGTTCATGGGAGAGTTTTCCGGCCATCGTCTCCAGGTAGCGGTTGTACTGTCCCAGGCGGCCGAGCATGGCGGAGACCGCGCGGGAGAGATCACCGATTTCGTCGCCGGAGCGGGTGTCGGCCACCGCACCGCGCACCCGGCCGTCCGGTCCGATCGCCGCCTCCGCCTGATCACGCAGGCGACGCACGCGCAGCGACAGCCGCGTGGCGAACAGCAGCAGGATCACCAGCGCCCCGGCGAAGGCAGGCACGGTTGTGTTGAAGAGCTGGCGAATGGCCCGGTTCTGCACCGCCAGTACCGCGTTGGCCGACTGCTCCACTACCACGGCGCCGGCAACACCGCTCTCCAGCTCAATGGGATAGCTTGCGGAGACGATCACCGCGCCGCCGTCCGAGCCGCTTCGCCGGCGGCTCGCCGGCTGCCCCCGCAGAGCGGAGAGGGTGTCCTCGCCGGTCAGCCGTACCGCGCGCCGGGTCGGGTCCTCCGCATCGAAACCGGGCGGGGTAATCACCAGCCGATGGAGCAGTTCGAGCAACAGACCGGCGCCCTCACCCTCCTCCCGGTGCGCACCGGTCAGCTCCCCGCCCACCGCCAGCACGCGCCCGGCGCCGTCCACCACCCAGATACGGCCGAGCCCGCGCCCCATCTCACGCAGCAGCAGTTCGATCGCCGCATCGGGCAGCAGCAGGGTGCCGCGGCTCTCGATCCGCCCGGCGGCGGCACCGTCGCTCTCATCCACGTCCACCAGCGTGAACCCGAACCCCTGTTCGGCCAGCGCCAGCGGCAGCCGGATCTCCAGCGTGTAGCCGTCGGCGCTCTCCTGCCACTCGCCGCGAACGGAGGGCTCCCAGTGCAGCTCGCCGTCGGCCCGCAGGCGGTAGGCGTTCACCCGGCCGGGGGCGCTGGTGCTGAGGAGGTAATCGTGCTCACCCAGATGCAGGATCAGGTGGTCGCCGTCCGGTTCGGCCCGGGTCGGATCACGGTAGACCAGGCGGTCGTCGGTGACGGAAAAGAGCAGGTAGAGGTGCTCGCCGTGCAGGACGCTCAGGTGATCGACGGCGACGCTCCCGGCCTCGAAGCGGCGCGCCAGATCGAGTCGCCCGCGCCACTCCTCCGGATAGCCGTCCACGATCGGGGCCGCCTCGGTGGTGCGCACCGGGTGGATGTGCTGTTCGGCCACCCCCGCCAGCCGCGCCGAGTGGCGCTCGAACAGGGCCGGTCGGTCGCGCAGCAGTGCGGCGACCGTCTGCGCGGTGGCGAGCAGGGTCTGCTCCTGGTTTTCGCGCAGGAACCGCTCCATCTCGCCCACGTAGCGGTAGGCGGCCCACGGTACCGCCAGCAGGGTCAGGGAGACAACGAACAGCTTGGTACGGAGACCCGGACCGCCGCGGTGACTAGCCATCCGCCTTCCAGCGGTAGCCGAGCGCGTAGACCGACTCGATGGCGGCGAAGGCGTCGTCCTCCGACTTGAACTTGCGGCGGATGCGCTTGACGTGGGAGGTGATGGTGTCGCCGTCCACCACGATGTTGGCCTCCTCCATCAACTGCTCGCGGGACTTCACGTGACCGGGGCGGCGCGCCAGCGCATGGACGATCCAGAATTCGGTGAGGGTCAGATCGACGGGTGTACCACGCCAGGCGGCGTACATCCGATCGAGGTCCAGTTGCAGTGAACCGCGCTCCACCCGATTGTCCGCCTCACGCGGCGCGCTGATGGCGTCCAGGCGCCGGAACAGTGCGGCGATGCGCGCGGTGAGGTGGGGAGTGGAGATATCCTTGGTGAGGTAATCATCCGCACCGAGGCGCAGGCCCGAAATGGCGTCGAGGTCGCTATCGCGGGCGGTGAGAAAGACGATGGGCAGCGTAGCCGAGAGGGCTCGCAGTTCGCGGCAGAGGTCGAACCCCCCCTCCACCTCGTCGCCCAACCCGACATCGATCAGGGCAAGGTCCGGCAGTCGCCCCCGGCACGCCTCCAGGGCGCTCCGGCGATCCGGGTAGGCGGCCACCTCGTAGCCATGGCGGCGCAGCACGTCGGCGTAGTTCTCCCGCAGCGCCGGTTCGTCCTCGACGATCGCAATCCGCCTCATCTTCTGCCGCCTGTCCCGAATTCCGCCACATTCTATCCCCGCACTGCCCCCTTTTCGACCCGGGCTGCGCCACCGGCGCGGGTTTTACTCTCCTCCGACACCCAAACAACCTGAGGAGAAACGTCATGAAAAAGACCATCGCCGCCTCCGTGCTTTCGGCTCTCGTCGCCCTCGGCTCCGCACCCGCCGTCGCCGAATTCCAGCCAACTGGACAGAGCACCGGTGTCTTTGCCGGTGCCGCACTCGGCGCGCTGGCGGGCGGCCCTCTCGGGCTGGTGCTCGGCTCTGCCGCCGGCGGACTGATCGGGTTGGAACGGGACCGTCGGGACGAGATCGATGCGGCCCAAAACGAACTCACCAACCTCAGAAAACAGGCCGCCGCCTCCGAACGGGATCGGCAGGAACTTGCCCGACGCAGCAGCGAACGGGAGCAACTGGCGTGCACGGCCGGCACAGAGGCGGGGGCGGCACTGCTCGCCATCGAGAACGGTTTTTCCATCAGTGTCCCGTTCCGTACCGGCAGCGACCGCATCGAGGCGGAGCGGGCGCGGGAACTGGGCCGCCTGGCCGAAGCATTGAAGTCGCTCCCGCAGCTGATGGTGCACATCGACGGGCGCACCGACAGCCGCGGCGGCGCGACCGCAAACCGGGAACTCGGCACGCGGCGTGCCGCCGCGGTGCGCACCCTGCTCGAAGGGAGCGGGATTCCGCCGCAGCGCATCGCCCAGACCGCCAGCGGCCTGCAGTACGCAAGCCACGGCAGGGAAGATGCGGAGGGGCTCTTCTACGACCGGCGCGTGGTGGTGACCTTCCACCACCTGCCGAAATGAAGCGCGTTCACACGTCGGTGTCAGACAGGGTTCATGAAACGGTCACACGGGCAGGCTACGTTTCCCCGTGTTCGATTGCCCGAGGGGGAATTGGCTGTGGCTCAATCCACGCTCGATTACAGGGTCGTGCTGCTTGAGGAGGCGCCGGGTCCGCCCGGCGCCGGGGAACAGCGGTGGCATCGCTACATCATCCGCAACCGCATCAACTCCATAACCGGTTTGCGACCGGGTCCGTGTGAGGAGGTGGCCGCCTATGCCGCTCGATGCGCAGAGAACCTGAACGCCCGTTACCGGTCACCGGTTATATGAGCAGGGGTGAACAGAAGGTCACGGGTGAGGCTTTCACCATGCTTGCGCTCACTCCACCATCTGGCGGCGCAGGTCCGCGCCCAGACGGTGAATCGAGTGGCAGCGCCCGCAGGCGTAGGCACCGACCTCTCCCAGCGCCCGGCCACCTGCCGACACACTGCCGTCAGCCAGGGCCGTGCGCAGACGTTCGATGGATTGGGAGAGGGCCGCCCCGAGGATGCGCTCACGTGGGGCGGCATCCTTGTGGCACCCCCCGCAACTCTCAGCCAGGGCGTGAAGCCCCGTGTTCAACTGTTCGGTCGCCGCAAGACCGCGCTCCGGCAGGTTGTCGCGCAGGGCGATCTTGATCCGGTTGAGGGCGGAGGCCAACCGCTCCATGAACTCGGCGTAAGGGAGCTCCTCCAGGGTGTCGCTGTCCTCGACCAGTACCTGGCGGTAATCGGGAATGCGGTAGAGCGCTGCAGCGGCTGCCCGGTACTCCCGATGGCAGGAGCGACAACTCACGCCCACCTTGCGCAAGGCGCTGTTCACTCCCTCGAAATCGCCGGTGCGGGCGGCATCGAGCAGCCGTTCAGCCCACGCCGACTCCACCTCGTCCTCCCACTCAGGGACCATCTCGGGCAGCCGCCGGTACGCCTCGACGAACCGCTCCGCCCACGCGTGCAGTCGCTCGCCATCTTCCAGCGCGGCGTACTCGCCCACAGCCTGCATCGCCGTGCGGAGAGAGAACATGGTGTGCAGCCACACCTGCCGTTCACTCTGTGGCGGGTACCACTGGCCCAGCGAGACCGGCGGCAGCGTGCGTGTCGAGCCGGCCGGCTGTGCAACCGCCGGTAGCGCACATGACAATGCGGCGGCGAGGGCAAGGAAACGTAGTGTGTTCATGACACGCTACCGGGGCAGCGTAACAATCGCGATGGCACAGACCGCCACCACCACGATGAAGAAGAGGATAAAGCGGCGCCGACGCGCCTCGCCCGCACCCCGACGCTGAAAGTGGGAAGGGGCGCCGCAGCCGGGACAACGCTCCGCGTCCGCCGGCACATCGACACCGCAATAGAGACAACGCACCGTATCCATGGATGCAGGATACCCCGAAAACCCTGTTCGACACACCTCCACCGCCGAGCCCGCCCGGGGCGCTCTCAACGGCAGTGACTCTCGCGAAGACGCAGAGCACGCAGAGAAAAGCGCCGGTCATGGCAGGGCAAAGGGACCCGATGGGTGGCATCGAACAGGTAACCCGTTCTGCTTTTCTTTGCGTGCTCTGGCGTCTCTGCGAGAGTTCAATGCAATGCAGCCGGGGCGCGAGATCATTTTCCAGCGGCAAGACACTCATTCACGGGAGAGGAATTCGCTGACCGGATTGAGCGGCGGTACCGCATCACAGAGGATCTTGAGGCTCATGGTGATGGGCACCGCCAGCAGGGCGCCCACGATCCCCCACAACCAGCCCCAGAAGATGATCCCGAGGAAGATCGCCACCGGATTCAACAGCAGCCGGGCTCCCAGAATCAGCGGGGTGATGAGTTGGCCCTCAAGGGTGGTCAGGACCAGGAATACGGCAGGCGGCAGCAAGGCAGCCGGGACGGTAGGGAAGGTGAGCAGGGCGGCGGCGGCAATGGTGGAGAGCGTGATGAAGGGACCGATGTAGGGAATGAAGTTGAGCGTGCCCGCCAGCACCCCCCACAGCACCGGATTGGGCATCGACAGCATCCACATCACGGCGGCGACCAGCACCCCGAGCACGGTGTTGATGACGGCGATGGTGAACAGGTAACGGGAGACGTCGTGCTCGATCAGACGCGCGGCGGCAATGGCACGGCGCTTGTTTTCGGCGCGCAAGATCACCCGCACCGTCTTGCGCAGGAAGAGGTCACCCGAGGCCAGCATGAAGTAGACCAGAAACAGGGTGACCACACTGCCGCCGACAAGCTGCCAGACGCGATCGAGCACCACACCGCGCACCAGAGGAGCGAGTAGTTCCCCCGCCTCCATCGGCCCCGCCAACTCCGTCGGGTCCGGGACGGCCACCTCCATCAGCACCTGCAAGACACCGAACAGGAGTTGCTCGAACCGTCCCAGCGCTTCCGGCAGGCGCTGTGCCCACTCTATCGCCGGGCCGTAGAGCAGCGCCACGGTGGCACTGCCGGCCGACAGCACCAGAATGACCACGAGGCCCGCACCGAGCGCCTCGGGAAGGTGGATTCGATTGAGGAAGCGGACCACCGGCCTCAGCAACAAGCTGAACACCAGGGCCAGCATGATGGGCAGGAGCAGGGAGCGCGCCACGTAGAGCGCGGCGAGAACGGCGATGACAATCACCGCTGCAAGCGCCAGGCGCCAGAGGGTCGGGACGGCCGGAACACAGGCGGCTTCGGCGTCCGTCATGACGCCCGGTTCGGGGCGGTCGCTGCCATCCATGGCCGGATGCCCTCAGGGGACGATGTCAGGGAGAGTATAGGCAGCCCCGACCACCGCCCTGACGGGGTCAGCGGCTACTGATACGCAGCTCGGCGAAATCGGAGCTGGCGAGATACTGGGAGAGCGGCGTCGGCTCCAGCCCCAGCCGCCACTCGTAGATCATCGTATAGGCGAGGATGCGTTTGATGTACTCGCGGGTCTCGCTGAAAGGCAGCGTGGCCACCCACACATCCCCCGGCAACGGCTGCGCAGAACGCCAGCGCTTCACCCGATGCGGCCCGGCGTTGTAGGCCGCCATGGTGTAGAGCCGGTTGCCCTGATACTGGTCCATCAGGTAGCGCAGGTGGGCGGTGCCGAGTTCGATGTTGCGGTCCACTGACAATATTTCGTAGTTGTTGCGCACCTTCTGCTTGAGCTGGCGGGCGGTGCTTTTGGCGGTGGCCGGCATCAGCTGCATCAGGCCGAGCGCACCCGCCGGGGAACGGGCCGCCGGATGGAAGGCGCTCTCCTGGCGCATGACCGCATAGATGAAGGCGGTGTCCAGCTCCCGCTGCTCCGCCGCCGCCGTGACCTGGTCCGGGAACGGGGTGGGAAAACGCAACTCGAGATCGTCGAGTGATTCGGTTCGAGCCAGGGTCAGGATTGCCTGGTGGTGCCAGCCCCAGCCGTCCGCCAGTTTGGCGGCGATACGCAACTCCGCGGGGCTCATCAATGCCATGGCGTCACGCCACTCCCGGCGCGCATCCAGGGTGAGGTCGAGGAGGTGCAGCTCGCGAGCTCGCTGCATGGCCGGGCGTTCGGCCATCCGGTTCAGCACCGTCTCGTCCACCGCCAGGGGGACACTCTCGATAGGCGGCGACAGCTCCACCCGCTCGGCGGCGAGGAACCCGTAATAGCAACGGCAGGTGGCGACCCGCCGGTAGAGTTCGGCCGCCTCCCGGGTACGGCCGGTCGCCTCCAGCGCCCGTGCCTCCCAGTAGCTCCACTCCGGGAGCGCCCGCTCGTCCAGCGGCATCGCAGCCAGCGCCGGCAGCACGCCACCCCAGTCGAGGTCTCTGAGCGCTGCACGGACCCACCAGGCACGCGTCAGTTCGTTGTGCTCCGGCAGGCTGGCAAGCCGTGCCGCCGCCCCGGGCAGGTGATCCAGTGCCAGGTTGAGGGCGATGGCCCGTTCGCCCCGCAGCGCCTGTTCCGCGGTCAGGCTGAATGCGTCATGCCGCTTGCGCCACAGAAGGTCTGCCGCCTGCGGTTCGCGCCGGGCCAGGCGGACAATGCCGTGGGTGAACAGCCTGGCACTCCACTCGCCCTTGGCATCCAGCCGCGCCAGTTCACGTGCAGGATTGCGATGTACCGCCTGCCAGCGGCTGACCCACGCCTGATCGGCCTTGGGCAGGAGGCCGGACAGGTAGGAGACCAGCCCCAGTTGCCCCTTCTCCATCGCCAGTTCGATCCGCTGCAGGGTGATCTCGCGGGTGCGCTGGCCCGCCTCCATCCAGGCGCCGAAGGCGGGATCGCACGCCTTGGGCTGTGAGCTGCCGACCGTCCACAGACGTTCGACATCCGGCCAGAGGGAGTCGCGCTCGCCGCCGCGCAGCCGCGCGACCAGCGCATGGCAGTCATAGTCGGTGCCGAGACCCGGCCGGTAGAAGCGGCGGTAATCCTCCCAGCGCCCCTGCTTGGCCAGATGGCCCAGCCAGGCACTACGCAGCCGCCCCTCCAAGGGGGTGCTGTCGTACCGTCCCAGAAACTCGGCAATCTCGACCGGCTGCGCACGAGCCAGGTTTCTGCGCAAGTAGTCGTACCGCAGATAGGGATAAAGGGCATAGGATTGGAGCTGAGAACTCAGGCGCTTGAACTCCTGCGTCCGACCGGCACGCAGGGCCTTGCGCGCCTTGGTGAAGGCGTCGCGTTGCGCCTTCAAGTCCGACTCCTGCGCACCCACCGCAGCCCATGGCGCCGCCACAGGCATCAGAAGGAGCGCGACAAGCAGGATCAGAGCGTATGCAACCACCCCGTACCTGGATCCCCCCCCATGATGGATCGCTTCTCCCGGCATGATCCCCCCAGTCTCCGAGGCCCTTCGACAGCTTCATAGTGTATGCGCGTGAAGTTCATGCGTGAATTGTTTTCTTGCCTGCTCTCCCGCGTTGACTTGGCACCACCCACTGCTATCGTTTTTCGCAGTCCGCACCCGCACAACATCCACTCGCGAGGAGTGCCTTTTAATGGGAGAGCGAACCGGTCCGGAGAAGGACGGTAATTCGACCTTGGCGGATATCTGCGGCCTGCCGCCGTTGCCGGGTTCGGCCGCCTATGAACTGTTTCGCCTGGAGAACCTGTTCCACGCCCTGCAGGACCTGTGGCTGGCCGACCTCTCGGGGCTACGCGCGGCCCGCTGCCGCGTGCAGGCGATCACCGGCGCAGACTGCCTGCCGGAGATTCCCGACTCGGCCGACTTCATCGGGCCAACGCTGGAACTGGGACGCGTCATCTGCAATCGGGCCATCGAGGCGATCCGACGCGAGCGCCCGCACTCGGGACCGGATGAACCGGCGATTGACGAGTACGTACTGCAACTACGCGACTTCCTGTCTGCACTGGCCGATCTGCTGGATGCCATCGAATACGGGGACAGTGCCCCCCTGGAACGCCAGGCGGCGCGCAGTGAACTGGCGCGGCTGCTGGGCCTGAACACCGAGGCCGGAGATCGGGAGCTGATCGGGGAGTGCTTCGCCACCGCCGGCGCCGTCGCCACCGAGGCGATCGCGGCGCTGCAGGGTGCCGCCGATCTCAGTTAAAAACTGGAGGTAAGGAAAAAACACTTATCGCCCCGCCCCGTGGGTCAGCACCAGGCTTTGACCCGCTTCGTGACCCAGCCCGCACCAGGGCACCGTCAGCCGTGGCATCATCGGACCGTCGCATCCAACCGACGGTCCCATGCCACGCCTCACGCTCACATTTCTTATCACACTCCCGGCCCTCGCTCTCCTGGTGACCGGGTGTTCCCTCGGGTACTACGCCCAGGCGGTGAGCGGCCACCTCTCACTCACCTCCGGCGCCCGGCCCATTGATGAGGTCCTCGCCGACCCGAACACCTCGCCGGAGGTGGCCGCCAAGCTGCGTACCGCACGTACGGCACGCGCCTTCGCCAGCGCCGAACTGGGCCTTCCCGACAACGACAGCTACCGCCGCTATGCCGAGGTGCAGCGCAGCCATGTGGTGTGGAACGTGGTGGCCACGCCGGAGTTTTCCCTCACCCCCAAAAGCTGGTGCTTCGCCTTCAGCGGGTGCGTGAATTACAAGGGCTACTTCAGCCGCGAGCAGGCGGAGCAGCAGGCGGCCGAACTGGCGCGGAGCGGCTACGACGTGCAGGTCTCGGGTTCCCAGGCCTACTCCACCCTGGGCTGGACCGATGATCCGCTGCTGTCGACCATGATCGCGCGCCCCGATGTGGATCTCGCATCGGTCATCTTCCACGAACTGGCGCACCAGAAGCTGTATGTGAAGAACGACACCGCCTTCAACGAGTCGTTCGCCGAGACGGTCGCCCGTGAAGGGGTCCGCCGCTGGCTGCAGGCGAACGATCGTGCGGATGAGCTGACCGCCTTCAAACGGCGGGAGGATCGGCGGCAGCAGTTCGATGCGCTCCTGCTGGAGACCCGCCGTCAACTTGCGGCCGTCTACCGCGAACCCGGCGATGCCCCCGCGAAGCGGGCGGCCAAGCGCCAGGTGTTCGAGCAGTTGAAGCACGCCTACGCGGAACTGAAGGATCAGTGGGGTGGCTACGGTGGATACGATGGCTGGATGAACCGTCCGCTGAACAACGCCCACCTGTCGCTGGTGGCCACTTACAACGACTTGATTCCCGCCTTCGAGGCGCTCCTCCAACGGGAAGGCGGGGACCTGACTCGCTTCTACAGCGCAGCCAAAGGACTCGCAGGGCAACCACCCGCGACCCGCCATGCCGAACTCAAGAGTCTGCTCCCCAAGCCCACCCTCGCCGAGGGAAAACAGGCCGCGGCGAATGCCGCGCCCTGAGCCAGCCCGGCTGGCACCACAGGTAAAGCGTGGCCGCGTATACTTGCTCCTCCAACCCGGAGGTCCAGAAAACGGTGCCAGGAGCCGCCCACAACGAGGCACATAAAACACGGCGGCCGCCCTTGCAGATACGGCAGTTCAGTTATGGCTGGAGCGTCATCTACTACGGGCCGGACGGCCACGTTCGCCATCTGGTGAGCGTGGATGACGAGGTCCGTGCCTTCCGCACTGCCCGCCAATTGGTCCGCATGTACCATCTGCAGGGCGACATGCTGGTCCACAGCCAGCGCGGCAACTACCTCTACAGCATCAGCAAACTGCTCGATGAGGCAACACGCCACCACGAGTAGGCGGCCGCATCCACCCCGGCTGGGCACCTACCGCAGTGGATAGGCAAGATTCAGAACGGCCAGATTGATCCCCCGATTGGGCTTCTCGAGCCCGGCGTTGGATTGGTGCTGGATACGGAGCCCGAGGCGGAACCCGGTCTCGGTGATCCAGCCCACACCGATATGGCTGGCGAAGTGGTAATCGGAGCCGAGATCACGGTTACCGACTGTGTCATCGCTGAGTAGATGCAGCCCAAGCCCCCCTTCCAGATAGGGCCGGGAGCCCGCCCCCTCCGCCTCCAGACGCACCACCGGGGAAACCCCGATCTCGTAAACCTCCCGGGTCACCACGTCGGAGTTGCCGGTTCTCCAATAGCCGAATCGCGCCTCCCAGGTCCATTTCAGCGGCCACCGGGCAGCCCAGCCCGGCGGGGCCACCTCCCAACCAAGAACTACCCGGCCGAGGTTTGCATCCACGCGATTCGGGGTACCGATCTCCAGGGCCACGGTATCGACGGCCGCGGCCGGTGCGATGCCGGCGCAGGTCAGGATGATCGCCACCAGGATCTCAGTGCGCCGCTTTTTCGACATGCTCATCCCTTTGCCGCCGATAGCAGGATTGAAAAATGCTCTCTCTCCCGTTCACCGTCTCCGGCACCCGCCAGGGCCTGGTATTGACCCGTCCTGAGCGCGCCTTGCCAAGCCGGTGGTGCTGTGATGCAGGTCCGGTTCCGACCTACTCCCCGGCATACCATCGAGGTGTACTGCCGTGTGCCAATAATAGGCCGCCTCGCATGCCCGAACCCCTGCCTGATACTGTAGCCCTCGAATACCTCGTGAGCGCCGCCTGCAACTTCGTGGTGGAGTTGCACGAAGAACCTGCCGGTGCCTTCCGGTTCCGGCCGGCGAGCCATGGGGAGGCGCGCCAGCTTGGTGATTTCGAGCGGGGCCAGCGCTTCGGCAAGCTGTTCCAGTCACCCACCTATGCCACCCCGCTGCAGGCTGCGGTGATGTTCGTCAATGCCGTCAAGGTGTGGGATTCGGAGGCTGTGGGGGCAGCGGCGCCCCCCGCCACGGAGCCCGACCAGACGGTGCATTGACGGTTCCCGCAGCCGGGGCCAGCCCGCAATTTCCCACTTGGAATGGCTGACGGGCGGGAAATCGGAGTTAAACTCTGCCTCCATGGACGCCAACACCATCCTCGGACTTGCCGCAGGCACTCTCACCACCCTCGCCTTCATCCCCCAGGTGGTAAAGATCTGGCGGAGCAAATCGGCCGATGACATCTCCTACGGCACCTTCATTCTGTTCAGCTCCGGATTGCTGCTATGGCTGATGTACGGCATCGCCACCGAGGCGCTCCCCATCATCGCCGCCAACGCCATCACACTGGTACTCGCGCTGGCCATTCTGGCGCTCAAGATCCGCTACGACCGCATTTTTGCATTGACCGCCGACCGCCCATAAGTTAAATCTAATGGTGTGGTCGGAGACGATATGTCGGCTGACCATGAAAGGCAAACTTCACCGAAAGGTAAGGGCGCAAAGCCACCGGCCTACGGGAGCATGACTCCTGGTGTACTGTTTCGCTCTTGGTGGTACTTTCAGAGCCCCCCAAAAGCGCCAAGGCAAGGCGCAGTCCGCAGGCAATGGCAAGCCCTTGGCAAGGACTGCAACGCGGCATTGGCGCTTTTGGGGGGCTCCCTTCGGGCGAGCCGCTGGCCGGCCATCTGCCGCGTTGCGCTTGCTTGAAAGGGGCCTGCCATTCCTGCACAAGCGCGCCTTGCAGCTGACCGGCCAGCGACTCGCTGAAAGTGCCACCAAGAGTGAAACAGTACACTAGGGCAGCGGGGTTGCCGATCGACACCAGCGTCGGTTGTACCCCCCTTTCGGTATGCCATCCACCAACGAAGCGCCCTACCCGTCGGATCACTGTCCGTCGGTGCCGGGCAGGGGGTATGCCGATGATAACCAAGAAGAAGCTTGTAGAAGGATGTTCACTTTCGGCGCTCGTGGGCGCCATGACCCTGATAACCCTCGGAGTGCTGTCGTTATCGATCGGAGGCGCCTCGTCCGCCACCAACGGAACACTCCTGGCGGCGAGTGCCGTGGCTCTCGCCCTGCTCGCCCCCCAGTTGCGCAAGGCCTCGCGAACCAACCGCCCGGTCCACGCCTGAACCCCACCGCCGGTCGCCACGGCGGCCGGTACTCCCCCTTTTATTGCCAATTCGCACGAGCTCCATTCCGTGCGATCCTTCTCCCGCAACATCACGCCGGTGGCATGGCGCACTTGCGCACCGGACGTGACGGGGCGTGAAACACCTATAGTTTCTGCAATAGCGCGAATAATAATCAGGAGAGTTTCATGAAGGCACTGCGTTACCTGTTGTCCCTCTTCCTTCTCCTCGGGCTGGCCGCACCGGCGGCCGCCGAGGTGCGGACAAAAACCATCGAGTACAACCATGACGGCACCAAGCTGACCGGCTACCTGGCGTGGGATGACGCCATCCAGGGGCACCGACCCGGCGTGCTCGTGGTCCACGAATGGTGGGGCCTGAACGACTACGCCCGCCAGCGTGCCCGGATGCTCGCCGAACTGGGATACGCCGCCTTCGCGGTCGACATGTACGGCGACGGCAAGGTGACCGAGCACGGCAATGAGGCCGGTGAGTGGATGAAACAGATCACCGCCAATGTGGAGCAGTGGCAGCAACGCGCGCTGCTCGGCCTGGAGGTACTGCGCCAGCAGGAGATGGTGGATCCGGAGCAGGTGGCGGCAATCGGTTACTGCTTCGGCGGCGCCACCGTGATGCAGATGGCCTATGCGGGCGCCGGCCTGAAGGGGGTAGCCAGTTTCCACGGCTCGCTGCCGACGCCGACCACGGAGCAAATGCCGAACATCCGTGCCGCAATCGCCGCCTTCCACGGTGCCGATGACGGTTTCGTGCCGGCGGAGCGGGTGCAGCAGTTCGAAGAGGCGCTGACCATGGCCGGCGCCGATTGGCAGCTGACCACCTTCGGTGGTACCAAGCACAGCTTCACCAACCCCAACGCAGGGGATTTCGGCATCGACAACCTCGAATACAACGCCAGGGCGGACCAACGCTCCTGGGCCTACCTCCAGCTGTTTTTCGACGAGATATTCAACCGCAAGACGGCGCTGGCCGCGAAGTAATCCCCGCCGCCGGGCGGCCCTCGCGGCCGCCCGGATCCGGCTCGCCACATTACGGTCCCGCTTGCGACCGGGCGGCGGATGAGTCACTAATAGCCGATGTTCTTTCGGGAGTGGAGACGACGGCGCCTGCTGGCCCGCAGCGACACCTCGGCATCGGCCTGGGCCGGCGTCTGGGGGCGGCTGCCGCTGCTCGCGCCGCTTTCCGAGGACGAGGCCACCCGGCTACGCGAGCTGGCGACGCTGTTCCTTCACGAAAAATCCCTGGAGGGTGCGGCGGGATTGATCCTCACCCCGCTGATGCGGCGAGCGATCGCCCTCCAAGCCTCTCTGCCGCTGTTGAACCTGGGCCCCGACTGGTTCGACGGCTGGGTCTCGGTGATCGTCTATCCGGACGAGTTCGTGGTCGACCACGAGGAGGTGGACGAGGCGGGTGTGGTCCACCGGATACACGAGGCGCGCACCGGCGAGGCGTGGGAACGCGGTCCGCTGGTCCTGGCCTGGTCCGACGTGGAAGCCGGGGTGGAGCCGGACGGCTACAACGTCATCCTGCATGAGATGGCCCACAAGCTGGACGGGCTGAACGGCGGCGCCGACGGCCTGCCCCCGCTGCACCGGGGGATGTCACTGGCGGCGTGGTCGGAGGCATTTACCGCCGCCTGGGACGCCCACAACGGGGAGCTGGATGCGGGCCGGGAACCGTTTCTCGACCCCTATGCCGCCGAATCGCCGGCCGAGTTCTTTGCCGTCGCCACTGAGGCGTTCTTCGAACTGCCGCAGGGGCTACGGGAGTCGTACCCTGCGGTCTACGGGCAGCTCACGCAGTTTTATCGCCAGGACCCGGCCAACCGGGGCCCGCTCTCCCTGTCTAATCGGGAATGAAACTGCCGATGGATGTGAACAGGGTCATCTACCGCTTCGACTTCGGTGACGAGCGTGTCGAGCACACCGTCGACCTCACCCCCCCGCACCGGGATCTCCCCCCGCCCGGGACGCTCCCGGCCTGGAGCCGTCTGGATTTCCAGCGCTGCGCCCACTGCCCACTGGACCCGGCGGAGCACCCCCACTGCCCGGTGGCGGGGGATCTGGCACTGCTGATCGACCGCTTCTGCCGGTTCGACTCCTTCCGACCGGTGGCGCTGGAGGTGGAGACGTTGCAGCGAAGCATCTCTGCCAACACCACGCTGCAGCGGGCGCTGAGCGCCCTGTTCGGCCTCACCATCGGTTCCAGCGCCTGTCCGCACACCGCCTTCTTCCGGCCCATGGCCCGCTTTCACCTGCCGCTCGCCAGCGAGGAGGAGACACTGTTTCGTGCGGTGTCGAGCTACCTGATGGCGCAGTATTTCCGGTGCCACCGGGGCGATTCGGCCGACTGGGAGTTGAGCGGACTGATCACCATCTACCGCAACATCCAGGCGGTCAATCAGGGGATGGTGGCCCGCCTGCGCCACGCCGAGCAAAAAGATGCCCCGGTCAACGCGATCATCCTGCTGGACATGCTCG
This sequence comes from Gammaproteobacteria bacterium, assembly GCA_041690635.1. Taxonomy (GTDB): domain Bacteria; phylum Pseudomonadota; class Gammaproteobacteria; order Thiohalomonadales; family Thiohalomonadaceae; genus JAWLGZ01. The sequence continues at coordinate 287,723 of JAWLGZ010000005.1, read as the reverse complement.
CCCGCGCCTTTCCCGACGACATCCACGAGGCGGTCGCCCCGCTGGAACCGCTGTTCGCCGAGTTCCTTCAGAAGAGGTAACTCAGGGAGTCGCACCACAGCGGCACAGAGGAGACCGAGAGACGATTCAAGGTTTGTTCCCTGTGTCCTCTGTGTCTTTGTGGTGAACGGCTGTTGTCCGGACGGGCCGGTTGACGGTGGTGGCGGCACGGCGTACCTTTCGCCGCTTTTGCCTACCTGCCGATGCTCGAATCCCTTACCTCTGTCCAACTCGCCGCCTGTGCCGCGATCCTCTTTGCCGCCTATTTCGTGCGCGGCATCGCCGGCTTCGGCTCGGCATTGGTGGCGGTGCCGCTCCTGGCCCTGATGCTGCCGGTGCCGTTCGTCGTGCCGGTGATCGTACTGCTGGACTATCTGGCCTCCCTCAGTCACGGGGCCCGCAACTTTCACCACATCCAGTGGCGCGAACTGTGGCCGCTGATTCCGTTTACCCTGGCCGGCATCGTCACCGCACTCTACGCCCTCAACCACCTGGAGCCGGGGCTGCTCACCACCGCTCTCGGTGCCTTCGTCATCGCCTATGCGATCTGGTCGCTGCTGCCCCTGCCCCCGCTGCGGGGCTCGCGCTGGTGGGCCGCCCCGCTCGGGACCCTGGCCGGGCTCATCGGCACCCTGTTCGGCACCGGCGGACCGTTCACGGTGATCTATCTCGGACTACGGGAGTTGGGGAAGAGCGCCTTTCGCGGCACCATCGCCACCATTTTCGTCCTTGATGGCGGCATGCGTATTCTGGGCTTCGGCGCCTCCGGCCTTTATGGCAGCGAAAGCGTCCTGCTCGTGCTGATGGGATTGCCGTTCCTGGCAGCGGGCCTGTGGCTGGGCGGCCACGTGCACGTCACCCTCAGCCGCGAGACCTTCGTGCGGTTCATCGCACTGGTCCTGCTGGGGAGCGGCGGAGCGCTGATTGCCAGGTAGAACGAACCGGTGCCGGGTCAGTCGTCGTCCCCCTCGAAGGTGAGATCGTTCAGCCGGTCGCTGAGCCCCTCCTTCAGGCCGGCCTCTTCCAGCTGAATCCGCAGCCGGAGATTGGTGACCGATTCGGCGTGACGCATCGCCTCCGCATGGGTGATACGCCCGGCCCGGTAGAGCGCATAGAGCGCCTCATCGAAGGATTGCGAGCCGCTGTTGTCGTCACGCTCGATCACCTCGCGGATCATGGCGATATCCCCCTTGCGGATCAGATCGGATACCAGCGGGCTGTTGATCATGATCTCCACCGCCGGCACCCGCAGGCCGTCCACCCCCGGCACCAGCCGCAACGAAACGCAGGCGCGCAGGTTGAGCGACAGATCCATGTAGAGCTGGTCATGCTGCTCGTGGGGGAAAAAGGTGATGATCCGCTCCAGGGCCTGGTTGACATTGTTGGCGTGCAGCGTGGAGATGCACAGGTGCCCGGTCTCCGCGTAGGCCAACGCATTCTGCATCGTCGCCTTGTCGCGTATCTCGCCGATCATGATGACGTCCGGCGCCTCGCGCATGGCGTTCTTCAGGGCGTCCTCGTAGGAGAGCGTATCGATCCCCACCTCGCGCTGGTCCACCAGGGAGCGTTTGTGGCGGTGGAGGTACTCGATCGGGTCCTCGATGCAGAGGATGTGCCCCGCCGAGTGCTGGTTGCGGTAGTCGATCATCGAGGCGAGTGCGGTCGACTTGCCGCTGCCGGTACCGCCGACCACCAGCAACAGGCCGCGCGGCTTCATAATCAGTTCCTGGAGCAGCAGTGGCAGGTTGAGCGACTCGAGACTCGGAATCACATCCCTCAGATACCGCACCACCATGGCCATGGAGCCGCGCTGCCGGTAGATGTTGACCCGAAAGCGCCCGCCGCCCTCCAGCGACAGGCCGAGGTTCAGCTCCGGGCGCCGGGCAAACCCTGCGATCTGCTCCGAAGACATGATCGAACGGGCGAGCGCATCCACCTCCGTTGCGGAGAGTACCCGTTCCGCAAGGGGTCGGAGGCGGCCTTCAACCTTGACGTGGACCGGTGCGTCGGCGCTGAAGAAGAGGTCGGAGCCATCCAGACCGCGCAACTGCTCCAGGTAAGGCTTGAGTTGGCTCATTTCGGTTTATTCCAGGACGATTTATGAGGATACAGTCGCAGCAGCAAGCGGTGGGCCGAAGCGGAATACAAATCTTCACATGCCCACGCACGAATGCAAGCGCAAATCAGGACACATTGTGGACATGTTCACCTGGAAGAGCCATGTAGACCAACTACCCGTCCGGCGGCAGACACCAACGCTTCAGTAGGTCCCGCCCTCCCCCGCCCGCGCCAGCAGGCGAAAGACCCACTCCTCCCGAACACGCAGCCTGTCCGGTTCGATCGCCCGCTGCCGCCGTAACCGTTCCAGCCTCCGTTCGTCGGACTGAAACGGGACCTGCATTGTTCCCCCGCCGGGGCCGACTTCCCTGTCGACTTCGATGGCGTCCATGCCCTGAGTTTAGCCCGACAAAATTGGTCAGGAATGACCGCCAGGGAGGTCGCTCGGGGTGATTCGGATTCCGGCAGGGGCCCCTCCACTCGGGAGGAACATCCACGCCGGCCCCGGGCCAGTACCAAATCGTTTTATGACCGCGAGGGAGGCGTTAACATGAGGGTCGGCAAGCGGAGCACCCCATGACCGGTCCTGACCTGGACGACTACCTGAGGCTGTTCGCCCTCTACCGCGATATCCTGCCGACCATCGAGGGTCCGCACGGCAACCGGCTGGAACTGCTGTTCGGACGGGTGGCCGGCATGCTGGTCCAATCCTCCCCGTTCAACGCCACGCTCCCGGTGACCTTCCGTGAGGTGGCGCAGCGCTGGCACCGCGGTGAGCCGGAGACCCGCGCCCACTTCGACTACGACGAGAACCGCTACTTCTTCCTCTCCGATCTGCAGGACTACCTGCAGTTGCAGGCACTCCGCAACCGGCGCCGCGGCTAGTGTACTGTTGCACTCTAGTTCCCACTCTCCTGCGCAAACCACCGCCCCGTCTCGTGCTCGCGAATGGCATTGATGAAAGCGGCGCCGTAGGCGGCCAGCTTGCGTTCACCGACACCGCCGATCGCCGCCAGTTCGCCCAGTGAGGTGGGGCGGGACTCCACCATCTCCCGCAAGGTGGCATCGTGGAACACCACATAGGGCGGCACCTCCTGCTCCTCCGCCAGCCTGCGGCGTAGCGCACGCAGCGCCTCCCACAGGGCGCGATCGGCCTCATCCGTAAAGACGTGCCTCTCCGCCCGCGCACGGCGTGCCCTTTGCGGCGCCTGCTGTTCGCGCCGAAGCAGCAGGCGCTCCTCCCCCCGCAACACCGGCCGGCAGCGTTCGGTCAGCAGTACACTGCCGTGGCCACCCACATCCACGGCCAGCAGGCCGCGGGCGATGAGCTGACGGAAGATGCCGCGCCACTCGGCCGCCGAGTGTTCGGTGCCGATTCCGAAGGTACTCAGCCGCTCATGGCCGAAGCGGCGGATGCGTTCATCCTCCTTGCCGAGCAGCACGTCGACCAGATAGGTGACACCGAACCGCTGGCCGGTACGGTGCACACAGGAGAGCGCCTTTTGGGCGGCGGTGGTGGCGTCCCAGGTCTCCGGCGGCTCCAAACAGGTATCGCAGTTGCCGCACGGCTCCGCCCGCATTTCGCCGAAATAGGCGAGCAGCGCCTGCCGCCGGCAGGTGGTGATCTCGCACAGCCCGAGCATCGCCTCCAGCTTGTGGTGCTCGATCCGCTTGTGGGCCTCGTCCGCCTCCGAGGAGGCCATCATCTGCCGCAGTTCGATCACATCCTGCAGGCCATAGGCCATCCAGGCATCCGCCGGCAGTCCGTCGCGGCCGGCGCGCCCGGTCTCCTGATAGTAGGCCTCGACACTCTTCGGCAGATTCAGATGGGCGACGAACCGCACGTCCGGCTTGTCGATCCCCATGCCGAAGGCGATGGTGGCAACCATCACCACCCCCTCCCGGGTACGGAACTGCTCCTGGTGCGTCTGCCGGGTCGCCGCATCCAGTCCGGCATGGTACGGCAGGGCATCGATGCCCTTCCCCGCCAGCCACTCGGCAGTGGCCTCGACCCTTTTGCGGGTCATGCAGTAGACGATGCCCGACTCCCCAGGATGCTCCTCTCGGATGAAGCGCAGCAACTGTTCGCGCGGACTCTGTCGCTGGGCCAGGCGATAGCGGATGTTGGGCCGGTCGAAGCTGCTGACAAACCGGCGTGCCCGGGTCAGATGCAGCCGTTCGGCAATCTCCTCGCGGGTCAAGGCGTCGGCGGTGGCGGTCAGCGCAATGCGCGGCACCTGTGGATAGCGCTCCGCCAGCACCGAGAGCTGGATGTACTCGGGCCGGAAATCGTGGCCCCACTGGGAGACGCAGTGCGCTTCGTCGATGGCGAACAGGGCCAGCGGCGCGGCGTCGAGCAGTGCCAGAAAACGTGCCGTGAGCAGCCGTTCCGGCGCGACGTAGAGGAGGTCGAGCGCCCCCTTACGCAGGGCGTTCTCCACCTCCCGCGCCTCGGCTCCGCTCAGCGTGGAGTTGAGGAACGCGGCCCGAACCCCGAGCTGGCGTAGCGCCGCCACCTGATCCTGCATCAGGGCGATGAGCGGTGAGACCACCACACCGACACCGGGGCGGGCCAGTGCCGGCACCTGATAGCAGAGCGACTTGCCGCCGCCGGTGGGCATCAGCACCAGGGCGTCGCCCCCGGCCACCAGGTGGTCGATCACCGCGTCCTGGGGCGGGCGGAAGTGTTCATAGCCGAAGATGGCGCGGAGTATGCGGGCGGGGTCGTCCATGCGGACGATTCTGCCTTTCCCGGTATGCAGGGGACAAGAACCTGAGGTCCCTGTCGTTGGTCTTCGACTCCTGACGTTACGCCCCGCGGCGCAGACGGGCGAGCTCGCTGTCGGATCGGGCGACACAATCCTCGATGGAGACACCAAGAAAGTAGTTGCCGGTCAGTGCGACGGGCAGGCGGGCGAGCATGCGATCGAGCCCCTCCACCCAGGTGGCGTGACCGGCCCGCAACGCCGGAAGCGCCCACTCGGCAGCACCCGCCTCCATAAAATCATCGGTGCCAATCACCGTGGCGACGACATGCCGCTTGCCGGCGTGGTCCAGGGTATTCGGACGGAAGTGGAAGGTGAATCCGCGGAGCGCCGGGTCCTCCACCACGTCACGGGAGACGACCGAATAGAACGGCTGCGCGCGACCAATAAGTCCGGCCAGGGCCGCCAATCGGACCCGCTCCCGTTCAACAGTCACGCCCAGGCTCTCGACCCGCGCCGGGACGATACGCGCCAGCATCGCGGACAGCGCCGGAAACGGTGCCTGCAGCAGGTTGGCGGTCACCCAGGCCGGCGTGGCGAAGGCGAGATGCGGGGTTCGGTACTCGCCCGTTGCAGTTGTGACCACGAAGCCGTTACCGTCACGGGCGCACCCGGTCACCGCCTCGCCGGTCGCCACGTCGAATCCGCCGTGCGTCGCGATCGCTTCCGCCGCCGTCTCCAGCCCCCCCGGCAGGGTAAAGCCGCGCGGCACCCGCTTGTCACGTGGTTTGCGGCGAAACAGGGCGTCGGCGGCAAACTCACCGGAGGGCTGACAGATCACCGCGTCCAGCGCCGGTCCGAACACCTCGTCGAAGTTGCGACGACCGACCAGTGCACCGAAGTAGTCAGCCACGCTCTTGTCCCGGCGCGAGGCGAAGCGCCAGCGGAAGGGGGCAGCCAGCAATTCCGTATAGTGCAGCTGCCCGGCGATGGCGCGATCCCCCTGGTCGGTCCAGAGCCGGTAGGGGAGTCGTCGTCGCGCCAGAAAGGACTCCCCGAGCCCGACCTCCCGCAGAATCGACAGCAGCCCGCCGTAGGAGTTGAAACAGGTGTGCGCCCCCAACTCCAGCCAGAATCCGCTCTCCGTCCGCCGGGTATGCAAGCAGCCGCCGGTACGCCCGGCCACCTCCAATACCAGGGGCCGCCAACCCGCGCGCACGGCAAACTGCGCCAGGCTGAGCCCGGCAATGCCGCCACCGACCACCACCGTGTCATATTCGGCCATCGAACCTCCGACACGCTGCCCTGCCAAAAAGCATAGAAGCGGAGGAGAGCGGGGATTTCCCCGCTATTCTCGGGGTAGGAGTCAGAGTCTGTTGAGGCGGTATCAGCCGCTCTTCCGGCGTCCGGCCCCCAAGCGCGTGGGCCGGGCGATCGGTGTGGCAAAATATCCGGGCGAGTTCACAGCCGCCACATACCTTGCCGGTATGATGGCTACCGCCCCACCCGCCCCGGAGCGTCGTTTGTCCACCGAAAAACTCACCGCAGAGCACCTGCTCGAATCGGTCGTCCGCATCACCCAGGAGCGGAACCAGGACTCCCTGGAGGCGAGCCTGGTGCAGACCATGATCGAGCTCCTGCCGGTCAACGAGATCGCGCTGCTCAGGGCCCTCGGGGGTGGAAGCACGGGGGTGGAGGAGATCATCCGCGTCCGGCGCGGGTGCGAGCAGGGCGGCATTGAACGAACCGGAAGCCACCGGCTTGTCACCCCCGAGCCGGGGATAATCGGCTGCATGGCAAAGCGGGAGATGATGATTCTGGAGCAGCCCTCCGGCGGTGTCACCCTGCTTTACCCGGTGCTGGTCGGGGAGAGAGTGAGCCGCGTTTTCCTTTTTAGCTGCATCAGCTGCCCCTCCGCAGAACAAAGGCTCATCGACGGTTTTCTGCGCATCTACCGTAACTACCTGCTGGTCCTGGACGAGAGTGAGCGGGACACGCTCACCGGCCTGCTTAATCGCCGTACCTTCGACGCCCACATCACCCGCATTCTCGCCAGCCAGGAAGCACACCGTACCCGCGGCAGTGGCGGTGACGAGGAGGAGAGGCGAAGGGTGGAGCGGAGCGGACGGCACTGGCTCGGCATCTTTGACATCGACCATTTCAAGCGTATCAATGATGCCCACGGGCACCTCTACGGCGACGAAGTGCTGCTGCTCATGGCGCAGATCATGCGTTCCACCTTTCGCACCTCCGACCTGCTGTTCCGATACGGCGGGGAGGAGTTCGTGGCGGTGCTGACCCCAACGGGGGAGGAGATGGCAATGCGGGTATTCGAGCGTTTTCGGGAGCAGGTGGAGGCGTTCGATTTCCCCAAGGTGGGCCGGGTCACCATCAGCATCGGTGTGGTCCCCATCACCACCCAGGATATCCCGTCCGAAGTCGTCGGCCACGCGGATCAGGCGCTCTACCACGCCAAAACCCACGGCCGCAATCGGGTCTGCAGCTATGATCGCCTGGTGGAGGCCGGGGAGTTGACGGCGGCGGCCGTCACCGATGACATCGAGCTGTTCTGAGGAAATCCCGTCCTGAATTTACGGATTTCTGCCCTCTCAGGGGCGAACTTTAGTGGCCCGGACGGGTCTCAGAGGCTTGAAAAATCCTGTAGCTTCACCGGAAAGGTTGGGTTATAGTCAAACAGCTTCAGGTTATGGCAGTGGCTGGTTTTGGTCGTTTTCCTTCGCGTAAACCTCTTGAAACCCCCCTCTTTTCATACTGCAAGCGCATCTCTGTTTACTTTATCAAGGTAAGAACATGGCAACTGGTACTGTTAAGTGGTTCAACGAGTCGAAGGGTTTCGGCTTCATCTCCCAGGACAACGGCGGGGCTGACGTGTTTGTGCACTTCAGCGCCATTCAGGGCTCGGGTTTCAAGACGCTCGCCGAAGGTCAGAAGGTCTCCTTCGAGGTCCAGCAGGGCCCCAAGGGTCCGCAGGCAAGCAACGTCGTCGCCCAGTAACTACAAGCAAGAACGGCGTTTTATTGCTGGAACCCCGCCATCGGCGGGGTTCTTTTTTTGTACGTCAGCATCTTCCGGGGCCGGCCCCGGGCCAAGGCGAATCAACGCCGCCGGCCACCACGACCACCGCCCTTGAAATCCTTCCGCTCCAGTGCCACGCGGAGCTGTTTACCCTTGTAGGTACGGCCGTTGAGCGCAGCGATGGCCGCCCGCGCTTCATGCCCTTCCATGTCCACCAGCCCGCGCCCGCGGCAGTTTCCGGTAAACACGTCGAACGAAACCTTCAAATTGCGAACCGTTCCGAACTCGGAAAAGAGCTCGCGCACGTCATTTTCGGTTGTTTCAGGGGCAAGGTTGCCCACAAAAATGGTCAGCATTGAACCTCCGTGTGGCTCGATGCGGCGATGGCCGCCAAGGAATTTACCGACTGGCTAAGCCTGCGGCATATGTGATGAATCGCTTGTCGAGGGATAGCCTGGCGGGAGCGGCAGACTAGGCCTGGCGGGAGGGGGCCTCAAAGCCCCGATCTCGGTTCGCACCCTACCATAATCCGGCAGGGCTGGACATGAGGAACGGCTGGTTCTGCTTCGTAACCGCCGGATTTTGAGGGAAACCGCCGGGCCGAACCCGGCAGTCAATTCAGCTCATTCCGCACAGACCGCCCGAACAGCACCCGCCGCTACTGCACGCCGGTGCTGCGCCACTGCCGAGGCTCCGGCTCGAAACGACATTGCCTCCGGTCGCCAGCTTCACCACCGGGGCGTCGGACGGGGTATCGCCTGGTTCGATGCCGGCCCGCTCGCACAGTTCACCCCAGGTAGCGACCGCTTCGCTGATACGGTGCTGCACCTCGACCACGCGGCCGTTGGCCTCGCAGCGATAATCGTATGTGGGCATCCACCACCTCCTACCCAATTTTTCGTTCCGTTGCAGATTATACCGTACCCCGGGCATCCGAAGCGCACGGCCTGTGGCTCACCACTCACCGGCCATTTTTGCCTGTCCCCTTGGCAGGCGGCTGAAAAACAGCCTGCCCTGCGGGGCATGGGTCCCCGATTCGCCGGGAGCGCGTCGGGCCAGCCTTCAGGCTGGTCCCGGAGGGTGAGGGAGGCGGGAGCCAAATTAGGAGATTTGCCCATTTCCCGGCACACCCTGAAGTGCGACCTTAACGGGACGCTAAGTTATTTGGGAGAGCTCGCTGACGTGCACCAGAACTTGGCCTCACCCCAATAGAAGAGGAGAAAGTTATGGCCGATTCGACAACAGCTGCCAGTGCCATTAGCCAGGGGGACGTGGTCGCCATGGCCGCCCTGCGCAAGAGCCTGGATATGCAGCAACAGAACGCGGCGCAGCTCATTGAAGCGGTTCCGCCCGCACCAGCCCCCTCCGCCGGCAGCTCGGAGATCGAGCGGCTGGGACAGAACTTCGATCAAACCGCCTGAGCCTGCCCGAAACGAACCGCAGCGTTGCCGGCCCGGGCCTTCCCCCATGGCGCGCCACCCGAACGCTCATGCCACTCCCGCCCCGCCCCCCTTCGGGTCGGCATTTGTGAACACCGTTCCCGCACGCATTTTCTCCCCATGGAATCATGGCGCCTCCAAACCACGCCCAAACGGGTCCCGATTATCGCGGCCGCAGAGCGTCGGGCGGGCAAGGCGGATAGATGGCGATTTTCGAATGGCGGGATGAGTTCAGCGTCGGGCTGGAATCGGTCGACTACCAGCATCGGCATCTGGTCGATCTGATCAACCGGCTGGATGAGGCGGTGTCGGTCGGGGGCAATGAAGCCACCCTGCGCGACATCCTCAAAGGACTCTTCGAGTACACGGTCTATCACTTCACCACCGAAGAGGAACTGATGCGCGCGGCGGGGCCGGAAATGCGCGCCCACTACCAACGCCACAAGGCGGAGCACAACGCCTTCACAGCGATGATTCGGCCGCTGGCCGGGGATGCCCCACTGGAGGGAACCGACGTCGACGATGCCCTTCTCGATTACCTTGTCCGCTGGCTCATCGACCACATTCTTCTCTCGGACAAGGAGATGGGCCGCCTCATCGTGGAAGCGGGGCACTGGGCAGATACGGAGGGCGATGCTCCGCCCCTGCCGGGGGCCGGGGTGATCGGTGACAACCACCGCGATGTGGTGGAACGCAGACTGCTCGATGCGCTGAAGGAGAGCGAACTGCGCTTCCGCCATCTCTCTGACAGCGTGCCCGTGCTGATCTGGGTCTGCGATGCCAAAGGACGGATGGTGTACCTGAACACCCATTGGAGCCGTGTCACCGGCCATGCCCCAGAACAGCTTCGGCACGAAGGCTGGATCGACCTGATCCACCCGGAGGACCGCCCAGGTCACCTCACCGCGGTCGACGACGGTCTCAAGGGACGTCAACCCTTCACCTACGAAATTCGGCTGCGTCAGGAGGATGGCCATTACCGCTGGTACCAGGAATCGGCAGTACCCAGACACTCGCCCCAGGGTGAATTTCTTGGGCTCATCGGCTCCGCCACCGACATCAACGCACGCAAGCGCGCCGAGGAGATACTGCTGCACGCCCGCAGCCGGCTGGAGGCGGAAGTCACACGACAGACCGCCGAGCTGCGCGATACCAACGAACGGCTGGAGCGGGAGAAGGCTGAGCAACGCAACCTGATCCAGAGACTTCAGGACGCGCAGGATCAGCTGCTCCAATCCGAAAAGATGGCCTCCATCGGCCAGTTGGCGGCAGGAGTTGCCCACGAGATCAACAACCCCGTCGGCTATATCGCCTCCAATCTCTCAACCCTGGAGGAGTACGCCCGCAACCTGATACAGCTGATCGATCTCTGCGCCGAGGCGGAAGGCCTGCTGCCGGCGACCGAACGTGAGCGACTCGACCGGGCCAGGATGCAGATGGACTTCGATTTCATGCGCCAGGACCTGATTGAACTCATCCGGGAGTCGCTACAGGGCACCGATCGGGTGAAACGGATCGTTCAGGACCTCAAGGACTTCTCCCATGTGGATGAGTCGGAGTGGCAGTTGGCCGACCTGCACAAGGGGCTGACGAGCACCCTGAACGTTGTCCACAACGAGCTGAAGTACAAGGCGGAGGTGATTCTGGAGTTGGGTGAACTGCCGGCCATCAACTGCCTGGCGGCGCAGATCAACCAGGTGTTCATGAACCTGCTGGTCAACGCCGGCCAGGCCATCGAGGAGAAGGGCACCATCACCATCCGCACCGGGGTGCGGGACGACTGGGTCTGGATCGAGGTGGCCGATACCGGCAGCGGAATTCCGGCCGAGAACCTGAGCCGGCTGTTCGAGCCCTTCTTCACCACCAAGCCGGTCGGCAAGGGGACCGGGCTCGGCCTTTCGGTCTCCTACAGTATCGTCGCCAAGCACGGCGGCCGAATCGAGGTGGAGAGTGAACCCGGCCAGGGCAGCGTGTTCCGTATCTGGCTGCCTGTTGAGGGACCACCGCAAACCGATGCCGATGCGCCCGCGGCGACACCCGATACCCGTGCGACTGCATGAGCACGAACACCTCTGATAGAGTGTTCCGGTCGAAACCGAGGATCGAGAATGCCCGAACTGAGCGCCATCGCCACGCACCGCCACGTCAAGGTCTGGGACCTGCCGGTAAGGCTGGTTCACTGGTCCCTGGTGCTGCTGGTGATCGTGCTCTACGTCACCGCCAAGGTGATGGATAGTGCCATCGATCAACACGCAGTGGCCGGCTACACCGTGCTGGCGCTGGTGCTGTTCCGTATCGTGTGGGGGTTCTGCGGCGGGACCCACGCCCGGTTCGGTGACTTTCTGCGCGGACCGGCGGCCACCCTGCGCTACGCGCGGACCCTGCTGCGGCGAGATCACGACCACCCGCTCGGCCACAACCCGCTCGGTGGCTGGATGGTGGTGGTACTGCTCGCTGCGCTGGCGACCCAGGCGATGCTGGGGCTGTTCAGCAACGACGATATCCTCTTCGACGGCCCCCTACGCCACCTGGTCACCAAGGAGACCAGCGACTGGATGACCGCCCTGCACGCACAGTTCGTTCCGTTCCTGCTGGGGTTGATTGCGCTCCACATTGCCGCAGTGGTTTTCCACACGCTCTACAAGGGCGAGAAACTCGCCCCGGCCATGATCACCGGCCACAAGCGCCTGTCGCCAGAGCAACCCGCCGAGGAGGTCCACGGCGGGAGCCCGCTGCTCGCCGCCATCCTGCTTGCGGCCTGCGCCGGGGCAGTCTACTTCGTCATCTCCTGACGTTTCACCGCCATAAAAAAAACCGCGCGGAAGGCCGCGCGGTCTTTTCTCGCATTGACGCCCGCTTACTTGCTCTTGAAATCGTCGTGGCAGGACTTGCAGGTCTTGGCCGCAACGGCAAACGGCCTTTTGACGGTGTCCAGATTTCCGCTCTTCGCGGCGGCCGCCAGATCGGCCGAGGCCTTGCGGAACTCCTCCATCTTCTCATCGAAGGCCGCCCGCTTCTCCCACACCGCCGGCCTGGCCTTGGTGTCACCCAGGTCTGAGCCCTCGATGAAACCGTCGCCAGTCATCATTGAGAGGGCCGCCAGGTTCTCCGCATGGCGCTGAAACGCGGCGCTGTCGAAGGGCGTCTCGCCCTTCACCATCGCCCCCATCGGTCCCAGATTGCCCTTCACCAGGGTGAAGGCGGATTGACGGTACTTGATGGCATCCTCGTACTGATCCGCCACGGCGACACCGACGGCGCCGCAGGCCAGCATGCCGGAAAGGGCCAGTGCCAGTTTCTTCATAATCGTTGCATCTCCGCTGGTTGAATTGGACAGGTTCTAACCTAAAGGGAACAGTCTACGCAGACCATGCGCCGAGACCAAGGGAAACGCTGATTTAATCAGCGTTTCCGTGCGGTCCAGGGATGGACCGCCGCAACAATCGCATAAGCGATTGATTGGCGGGAGCCCGGCCCGGACAGGTGCCGGATCGGGCGTAGCTGATTTAGTCCGGGATGGATTAAATCGGCATCTCCCAAAGGGAGGACCGGGCGCGCTACTCTTCTTTCCAACACCGCCCCACCGGGAAAAGGCCGCATGGACGCCAACAAGTCAACGGAGATGCCGTCGCCTTCATTCACCTATCGGGTGCTGGTGGCGAGTTCGGTGGTCATCGGACTGCTGCTGCTTCTACTCGCCCTCTGGTACGCCTCCCAGGCGCTGCTACTCACCTTCGCCGCCCTGTTGATTGCGGTAGTGCTGCGGTCGTTGGCCGACTGGCTGCGGGAGCACACCGGGATGCCCGAGGGTTGGGCGCTGACGGCGGTCATGGGGGGGGCACTGGCGTTGGTCATCACGATCGGGGTGCTGGCGGCGCCCGGCGTGGCGGAACAGACCGCCCAGTTGCGTGAACGCATCCCGGAAGCGCTGGAATCGCTCTACCGGTCGATGCAGGCGCGTCCCTTCGGCCGCTGGCTGCTGGACCTGCTACCCACCCTGGACGGCGAAAACGGGACCGACGTGACCAGTATTCTGCTGCGCGCGTCGGGCGTGGCCTATACGGCGGTCCAGGTGTTCTTCGGTCTCTTCATCCTACTGTTCGTCGCCATCTATCTCTCGATAAACCCCAGGCTCTACACCAACGGTGTCCTCCATCTGGTGCCGGTTCCGTATCGTGCCCGGGCCGCGCAGGTGATGGCTGCGACCGGGTTCACGCTGCGCTGGTGGATGATCGGTTCACTGGCGCGGATGCTCGGGGTGGGGCTGCTCACCTTCGGCGGCTTGTGGGCGCTCGACATCCCTTTGGCGATGATCCTCGCGATCCTCGCCGGCATCCTGGATTTCGTCCCCTATTTCGGCCCGATTGTGGCCGCCGTTCCCGCCGTGCTGCTGGCCTTCACCGAAGGGGTCGAGAAGGGGCTCTGGGTGATCCTCCTCTACGTCATCATTCAGCAGATCGAAAGCCTGGTCATCTCCCCGCTGATCTACCACCGCACCGTCTACCTGCCGCCGGTGCTGACCATCCTGGCGCAGATCATCCTGTTCGCGATGGCCGGCATTTTGGGCGTCCTGCTGGCGACCCCGCTTATTGCGGTCGCTATCGTGTGGGTGAAGATGCTCTATGTGGAGGGGATGTTGGGGGACCTGGATATCCCGCGGCCGGAGAAAGAGATCGGTCCCGGGGAGACACCGCCGCTGCCCGGCTCCGGCAGCAAGAAGAAGCGCAACCGGCGGCCCTGACAACGTCAGGGGGTGCGCTGCACCGGCGGAGAGTCACACCCCCTCGCCGCGTCCCGACAACTCCACCAGCTCCCGCTCCCGCCCGGCAAGAATCCGCAGCCCCTCCAGCGCCGTAGACAGCGGCGCATCGGTACGGTCCTGCGGGTAGACGAGGTAGACCGGCAGCGCAAAACAGGGACTGTCCGCGACCCGCCGCAACCGGCCCTGTTCGATCAATTCCCGGGTCAGGCGCAGAGGAAAAAAGCCCGCACCGCCGGAGTGGAGGACCTGCTGGATGCCGAGCCACCCCACGTTGGCCACCAGGGTGGGTGGCTCCACCTCAGGGAAGCGGGTGGTGAACTGCGCCTCGAACTCCGGGCCCCAGTCGATATGAACGTAGCGCTTGTCGGCCCAGGTGGCGCCGGGCTCGGTCGTGACCAGCAGCAGGGTTTCATCGAACAGGTGCTCGATACCGAGCCCGGGCCGATTTTCCGGTGTGTACATCAGCCCGATATCGGTCGTGCCCTGCACCAGCCCCTGCATGGTCTCCTCCTCGAAACCGATCTCCATTCGCAGGGAGACATCGGGCATTCGGTGACGCATCCACGCCGTCCAACGGGGCAGAAAGCCGTCCCACAGGGCGATACGCGCGCGAACGGTCAACGTCCCGCTGTAGCCCACGGGCAGCCCGACGTCGTGACGCGCCTGCTCCAGTGTGCGGACCAGACTCTTGGCGTGACGCAGAAAGCGCCGGCCTGCCGGGGTCAGTTCGGCACCGCCACGCCCCCGGTGCAGCAGCCGAACCCCCAGTTGGCGCTCCAGCGCCTGGATCCGGGCGCTGACGGTGGATTGGGTGACGTGCAGGCGCTCGGCGGCACCGACGAAGTTTCCGGCAGCCACCACCGCTAAAAAGGTCCGTGCAAATTCGGTATCCACAGCGGCATCATATCGGATTTATCGATACCAACCAGCGATAATTATCGTTTGCTAAATATATAGTGAAAATCTAGGTTATACGGCGAACGCACTGTCAGGAAGGAACGGCATGACCCCGGAGGTAAAGTCTCACCGTTTGCGGCGCTACTGGCAGCAGTTTGCGCCAGGCGACCCCAATCGGGCCAGTCATGGGGAGAAATGGCTCTCGGCCGCAGGCGGGTTTATCGGAATCCTCGCCCTGTTATGGGTCAGCAGCGGTGTACTCGATCATTGGGGGGCGGCTTTGGTGGTCACTTCGATGGGCGCCAGTACCGTGCTGCTGTTCGCGGTGCCCCACGGAGCCCTTTCGCAACCCTGGCCGCTGCTCGGCGGTCACCTGCTTTCCGCCGTTATCGGCGTCACCTGTGCGCAGCAGGTTGCCGACCCAATCATCGCAGCCGCCGCGGCGGTGGCCCTCTCCATCGTGACCATGTACTACCTCCATTGCCTCCATCCCCCGGGGGGAGCCACCGCGCTGGCGGCTGTGGTCGGCGGCGACGCCGTACATCAACTCGGTTATGCGTTCGTCGTTACGCCGGTGCTTGCGAACGGGGTGGTTCTCCTGGTGGTGGCGATGCTGGTGAATCTCCCGTTTCACTGGCGGCGTTATCCCGTGGAGTTCGCCGGGAACAGGGAGAGTGAGGCCCCCGTCGGCGAGAAGGCGATGATCGCCCACAGCGATCTGGTCTACGCGCTCTCCCAGCTCGACTCCTTCATCGATGTGACCGAGCGGGACCTGATTCGGATCTACACACTGGCGGTCCACCATGCCCACGACCCCGTCCCCTGCCACCTGCGTGGAAGGGAGTGCGATGTCGGCAGCAAAGCCTGTCTCTGCCGCCGGCTGGCGGAGGCACAGGTGTGAACCCAACCCACTGGCAAGGGAGGTGAACCATGATCTCCGATAGTGAAGCACGGATGCCCGAGACCGATGCCGAAGGGTATCTGCTCTTCCCCGAGGCGTGGGATGAGAAGGTGGCGGAACAGCTCGCCCGCGAGGAGGGCATCACGCTCACCGAGGAGCACTGGAAGATCTTCGGCTTCATGCGCCGCTATTACGACGAGCACCAGATCATCCCCGACAGCCGCTTCGTCATCAAATTCCTTGCCGAGGAGCTGGGCCACGGCCGCGCGGCCCGCAACGACCTGTTCAAGCTCTTTCCCTACGGCTACGTGAAGCAGGCCTGCAAGATCGCCGGCATGCGAAAACCCCGTGCCTGGAGCACGGGTTAGCTGCAGAGGGGTCAGGGAGGAGAGAACAGGAGTTCGACGTAGTTTCGGTACTGCCTGACCTGGGATGCGATCACACTCGGGTCACCGAGCGTCCTCGCCAACACAAAGCCCCCCTCCAGGATCGTCACGAACATGTCGGCCAGTTCATCCAGCGCCACCTCCATCCGGGGCGGATGCTGTTCGGCAGCCTCACGAAATTTACCCACCAGCATGCCTCGCCAATCCTGCATGGCCGAGGCGTAGATCGCCTTGATCTCGTCCGTGAGCAGTTCGTTCTGGTAACAATAGGAGGCGAGCAGGCAACCCGGATTGGTGTCGGGCACCCCCCCGAACATCTCTTCGAACAGGCCGATGAAGATCACCACCTGCTGGAGCGGATCCCGGCTCAGCCGTTCCGCGCGCCCGAGGGTCTCCGCCAACAGGCGCTCCTCGGTCTCCACATAACGCTGGAGCAACGCCCTCGCCAACTCCGCCTTGGACTTGAAGTGGTAGAAGAACGCCCCCTTGGTCAGGCCCGTCCTGCCCAAAATGTCGTCAATGGAGGTGGCGGCGTACCCCTTGCACATGACGAGTTCGTGGGTCGCATCCAGAATCCTCTCGCGGGTGGCTTTGCCGTCTCTCGACATTGTGATTCGGTCCGGAATGGCTCTTCGGAGAAGATAACAAACCGATCAGTTTGTAACAAGGCGCTGCCTGCGGAAGCGACACCTATGGACTCCTTCAGAAACCAGCAATATCACTGAAACCAGTGCCCTTGCCACGACGCGGACATGCCTCTACGCTAATACCGACCGGTTGGTATAATTCAATCAAGCGCAAATGGAGGAGCCGCAATGTGCCTAAACCACCAACTACCCGATTTCAGTGCTGATCGCGCCAACGCCTTCGCCGAGCGCATGCTCGGTGCCCTGAATGAAGGCGCACTCTGTCTGATGACCTCGATCGGCCATCGCACCGGACTGTTCGACACCCTGGCGGCGATGCCCCCCGCCGGCAGTGCCGACATTGCCCACAGGTCGGGGCTCGACGAGCGCTACGTCCGTGAGTGGCTGGGAGCCATGACGACCGGGCGGATCGTGGAGTACGACCCGGACAGCAAGACCTGGTCGCTGCCCGCCGAGCACGCCGCGTTTCTCACCCGCGGCGCCGGGGCCGACAACATCGCCCTCTATGCCCAGTACGTCCCCATGCTGGGCGATGTGGAGGAGGAGATTGTGACCTGCTTCCAGAACGGCGGCGGGGTCCCTTACGAGCGCTTTCAGCGCTTTCATGCGGTGATGGCGGAGGACAGCGGCCAGGTTCTTCAGGCCGCCCTGTTCGAGCGCATCCTGCCCCTGGTTCCCGGTCTCCCCGATCGGCTGGCGTCGGGCATACGGGTGCTGGATCTCGGATGCGGCAGCGGCAGGGCGCTGAACCTCATGGCGGCGCGCTTCCCCAACAGCACCTTCGTCGGGTACGACCTGTCGGAAGAGGCGATCGCCACTGCCCGCCGGGAGGCCGAAGCCGGTGAACTGACCAATGTTGAGTTCCTGGTGCGGGATCTCAGTGACTTTGACCACAGTGCGGAGCCGGAGGCGTTTGATCTGGTCACCACGTTCGATGCCGTGCATGACCAGGGGCGACCGCGGGCGCTGCTGAAGGGGATCCATCGCACGCTCAAACAGGACGGTGTCTACCTGATGCAGGACATCCAGAGTTCCAGCGAACTGCACAACAACCTGTCCCACCCGCTGGGCACCCTTTTCTACACCGTCTCCTGCATGCACTGCATGACCGTCTCACTGGCACAGGGGGGCGAGGGTCTGGGCACGATGTGGGGCCGGGAGAAGGCGCAGGAGTTGCTGCGCGAAGCCGGCTTCAACGCAATCGAGATCCGCACCATCGACGACGACATCCAGAACGACTACTACATCGTCCGCAAAGCCTGAAGATCGCTGCGGCGGGGCGCCCGCCCTGCCGCAGCCGCTCCCGTGCGGGACTCCTCGGTCATCGAGTCGGTTCACTCACGTGCGCCGGCAACAATCGTCCTTCTTGGCACTCTACCCCTGCACCGGTAGGATTCGCTGTAAAACAACAATCAGCCGCCTGCAGATGCCCACACCTCCCCCCTCGGTGGTCCGTCATTTCGACGGCGCCGAACTGGCTCACTTCCTGCTCAGGAATGTGCTCCTGTGCCTGCTCTACTGGGCGGTCGCCCACCTCACCCGGCTCTATTTCGAGCAGTTCGGGATGCTGCCTTCGCCCATCTGGCCGGCGGCGGCAATCGCCCTGGCTGCGGCACTGCGCTACGGCTGGAGCATCGCGCCCGGACTGTATACCGGCGCAGTGCTTGCCAGCTGCTGCTCGTTCTCTGCACCACTGCCGGTGGCACTCGGTATCGGCGTGATGAACACCGTCGGCCCCCTTGTGGCGGCGTCACTGCTGACCCGTTCGGCAACCGGGTTTTCGCCGTTCCATCGCGTGCGCGACGTGTTTCTGTTTTTCATGCTCGGCGCGGTGTTCCACGCTGCACTGGCCGCAAGTGGTGGTGTTACCTCCCTGTTCCTGGGTGGCCAACTGGCGCAGGAACGGTTCTTTGCGTCCTGGGCGATCTGGTGGGTGGCCGATGCCGGTGCGGTCATCCTGTTTGCCCCGCCCCTGCTGGCCTGGATGAACAAATCTCAGGAGCCGGCGAACCCCACGAGCACCGACTACCTGATTGGCCTGGGCGCCATCGCGGGAACGGTCCTCATCTTCTTCGAGGTCGGAGGCGCACACCACCTGATTGCAAGCCTGACCCCACTCCTCATCGTACCCATCGCCTGGTGCGCCGTCCGCATGCCGGTGCGTGACGTCACGGTCTTGCTGCTCGCCGTCTTTTCGGTAGCTATCGCCGGGACGGTGGCTGGCCAGGGGGCGTTCGACATCAATGGCAGCAACGCAATGGTAACGGTGAGCGTGATGGGCCTCGCCGGCTCGATCACCGGGCTGCTGCTGGCGGCGCTCGCCGCCGAGCAGCGGCGCACCAAGGCCGCCCTTGCCGAGAGCGATCACTTCAACCGCGAGCTGATAGAGAGCAGCCATGACTGCATCAAGGTGCTCGACCGGGAAGGGCGCCTGAAGTACATGAGCCACGGCGGCCAGGCGCTGATGGAGATAGAGGATGTCACACCGCTCCTCGAACGCTCCTGGATCGATATCTGGCCCACCGAGTTCCGTCCGCTGGCCCATAACGCGGTAACGCAAGCGGCGGCGGGCGGCACCGGCAAGTTCGTGGGCTTCTGCCCGACCGTGACCGGATTGCCGAAATGGTGGGATGTGATGATCACCCCCATTGGCGACATCCGCCCTCCCGAGCAGCTTCTTGCCGTCTCACGGGACATCACGGACCGCAAGCTTGCCGAACAGGCGCTGGCCGAAAATGAGCGGGAAGCGCGTGACGAGGCCGTGAAGCTGGCGACCATCCTCTCCACACTGCCCATACCGGTCATCATCGCCCAGGATCCGGATTGTCACGCGGTCATCGGCAACGACGCGGCGAGCGCGCTTTTCGGCTGGGGCGGAAATCTCTCCCAGACCCCGGCCAACGGCGCCCCCGCGGTGAATTTCGAGGCGTGGTTCGAGGGCCGCCGGCTGCAGGGGCGCGAGCTTCCCCTGCAACGGGCCGCCGCACACGGACGAGCGACCGACTATCACAATCTGGAGATCCGGCTGGTGGACGGGCGGAGGTTCGTTCTGCAGGGCAAGGCCGCGCCGCTGCTGGACGATGCGGGCAACGTGTGCGGGGCGGTCGGCGCCTTCGTCGATATCAGCGATCGGCGGGCATTCGAAAGACTGTTGCTGGAGAGCAACAACCGGCTTGAGCGCATCAACACCGAACTGGAACAGTTTGCCCACGTGGTCGCCCACGACCTGCGCGCGCCGCTCCGCGCAGTCTCCCAGCTCTGCTCCTGCATCCAGGAGGACCTGGGATCAGCGACGGACGCCGAGTCGAACGAGCGGATGGTCCTGCTGCGCCGCCGGATCATGCGTATGGACAATCTCATCAACGGGCTGCTGGCCTACTCCCGCCTGGGCTACGAACCGGGTGCGGTGGAGTCGGTACCGGTGGCCGAACTGGTGGCACAGATTATGGAGGATCTCCCGCTGCCCCCCGGCTTCTCGGTGGAGCCCGCCGACTCACTGCCGACCGTCACAGCTCATCGCACGCACCTCGGTCAGGTCCTGCAGAACCTCATCGAGAATGCGACCAAGCACCACGACCGCCCGCAGGAGGGGCACGTCTGGATCGATGCATACGAGGATGGGCCGGTCTGGCATTTCTCCATTGCCGACGACGGCCCCGGCATTCCCGAACAGTTCCACGATCAGATCTTTCGGATCTTCCAGACCCTGGAGCCGCGTGACCAAACCGAATACACCGGCATCGGGCTGGCCCTGGTCCGCAAACTGGTACTCAACTACGGCGGGAGTATCGCTGTCTCCGCGCGGGCGCCTCGCGGCTCAATCTTCACCTTCACCTGGCCGAAACAGAAACCGGAAACGATGGAGACGAGCGCGGCCTGAGACCGGCACTATCGGTGCCCTCAGCGGTTTAATAGAGTGCCGAGAACCGCCTATCGGCCAATCCACCTAAACATTCGCTGGTTCGCCTCCGGGGCGAATCCCTGTCGCAGGTAGTAGCCAAGGGCCCGTTGATTGGTGGGGGTCACCTCGAGCCGGAGTCCCACCGCGTCACCGCCGAAGGCGCTCGAGTTCAGAAAGGCGGTGCCGATTCCGCGACCGCGCCATTGTGGCTTCACGAAGATCTCATCGATAGTCACAATGTCGCCGCCATGCTCATTGCTCCAGCAGTAGACGACAATGGCATACCCGACCACGGTCTGGTCGTGGGTGAAGATGACGATGCGCCCCTTGCCCGGATGACGATCGAACTCGTCGACCGTGCGCCGGACCTTCTTCGGCGACATTGGCTCGCCCCCGGTATCCTCCGTGTAGAGGGCCAGGACCATCGACTCCAGCTCGGGCAGATCGTCCCTGTTGAAGGGCCGAAAAACGGGACGCCCCCTATTCATCCGCCCACCGGCCAACGCTGGGGACCGCTCGCGGAGCTCAAGCTGCCGTTCAAGACCAGCCCCCCTTTTCCGGCGTGGCGCCGGAGTTCAGGCCTTGCGGTAGAGGTCGGAACCGGTCGCCTTGAACTCGACCGCCTTCTCTTCCATTCCCTTCTTGAGGGCATCCTGTTCGGTGAGGCCGTGTTCCCGAGCGTAGTCGCGCACGTCCTGGGTGATCTTCATGGAGCAGAAGTTGGGGCCGCACATGGAGCAGAAGTGGGCCACTTTGTGCGCCTCCTTGGGCAGGGTCTGGTCGTGGTAGTCGCGGGCGCGGTCGGGGTCGAGGCCGATGTTGAACTGGTCCTCCCAGCGGAACTCGAAGCGTGCCTTGGACATGGCGTTGTCCCGGATCTGGGCCCCCGGGTGGCCCTTGGCCAGGTCGGCGGCGTGGGCGGCGATCTTGTAGGTGATGATCCCCTCCTTCACGTCGTCGCGGTTGGGCAGACCCAGGTGCTCCTTGGGGGTGACGTAGCAGAGCATGGCGCAGCCGTACCAGCCGATCATGGCGGCGCCGATGCCGGAAGTGATGTGGTCGTAGCCGGGGGCGATGTCGGTGACCAGGGGGCCGAGGGTGTAAAACGGCGCCTCGCCGCAGCACTCGAGCTGCTTGTCCATGTTCTCCTTGATCATGTGCATCGGCACGTGGCCGGGGCCCTCGATCATGGTCTGGACGTCGTGCTTCCAGGCGATTTGGGTCAGTTCGCCGAGCACCTCCAGTTCGCCGAACTGGGCGGCGTCGTTGGCGTCCGCCAGTGAACCGGGGCGCAGACCGTCGCCAAGGGAGAAGGCCACATCGTAGGCCTTCATGATTTCGCAGATCTCCTCGAAGTGGGTGTAGAGGAAGCTCTCCTGGTGGTGGGCGAGGCACCACTTGGCCATGATGGAACCGCCGCGGGAGACGATACCGGTCAGGCGGTTGGCGGTGAGCGGTATGTGCCGCAGCAGCACGCCGGCGTGAATGGTGAAGTAGTCCACCCCCTGCTCGGCCTGCTCGATGAGGGTGTCGCGGAAGATCGCCCAGGTGAGCTCCTCCGCCTTGCCGTTCACCTTCTCCAGCGCCTGGTAGATGGGCACGGTGCCGATGGGGACCGGCGAGTTGCGGATGATCCACTCGCGGGTCTCGTGGATGTTCCTGCCGGTGGAGAGGTCCATGATGGTGTCGGAGCCCCAGCGGATGCCCCAGGTCATCTTGTCCACCTCCTCCTCGATGGAGGAGGTGACGGCGGAGTTGCCGAGGTTGCCGTTGATCTTCACCAGGAAGTTGCGGCCGATGATCATCGGCTCCAGCTCCACGTGGTTGATGTTGGCCGGGATGATGGCGCGGCCGCGCGCCACCTCGTCGCGGACGAATTCGGGGGTGATCGCCTGCGGCAGGCTGGCGCCCCAGCTCTGACCCGGATGCTGGTCGGCCAACTGCTCCCGGTACTGCTCCAGCCGCAGGTTCTCGCGGATGGCGACGAACTCCATCTCCGGGGTGACGATCCCTTGGCGGGCGTAGTGCATCTGGGTGACGTTGGAGCCCGACTTGGCCCGGCGCGGGCGGCGCTGGTGGCCGGCGAAGCGCAGGGCAGCCAGTTCCGGATCGGCGGCGCGGCGGCGGCCGTAGTCGGAGGTGAGCTGGTCGAGGAACTCGGTATCGCCGCGCGCCTCGATCCAGGCGGAGCGGAGGTCGGCCAACCCCTCGCGGATATCGATACGCACCGTGGGGTCGGTGTAGGGACCGGAGGTATCGTAGACGGTGAGCGGCGGATTCTTCTCCACGCCCCGGTCGGTGTGGGTGTCGGTCAGGGCGAGTTCCCGCATCGGCACGCGGATGTCCGGCCGGCTGCCCCGCACGTAGATCTTGCGCGAGTTGGGAAACGGCTGGATGGAGGCGTCGTTGATCTTCGCCGTACGGCTCAGGGCGTCTTCGGGGATGGCGCTCATGCGGAAGGGGTCCTCGCGGTCATCGGGGCGGCCGGAACGGCAGGAAGGACGATGCAGCCCGAATGCGGGCCCGCGAGCCGCTTCCCTACGCCGGTACTGGCCGGTTCAGGTTCAAAGGGTATGCTCTCAGCCCAAGGGCCCGGACGAACGGGCCAGTGCTCTTGGGCACCCCCAGCTAGCCCAAAGTTATAGCATGGGGGTCGGGCATTCAAGGCGTTGGTGACCTCCTCCTTTGCTGTGGAGTCCGCAAGGCGAAAAGGTCTTCCGTTTTCCACGGCCGTGTTGCGCCGTGGAGGGTACTTCATTTTAATAACGGCAGGCGATAGTAAGTACTTACAATCCGGGGGCTGCCGCATTGACCCTCACGGCAACTTGTCACCCGCCCCTTCACGCCGTAACCTTTGGGCTCTCAACAAGGTGCTGACACGAACAGGTATTCGCATGGCCG
The DNA here is from genome assembly GCA_041690635.1 of Gammaproteobacteria bacterium. Taxonomy (GTDB): domain Bacteria; phylum Pseudomonadota; class Gammaproteobacteria; order Thiohalomonadales; family Thiohalomonadaceae; genus JAWLGZ01. The sequence continues at coordinate 264,051 of JAWLGZ010000005.1, read as the reverse complement.
ATCTCAATTTCGAAAAGGCCCGCTTCAACATGGTCGAGCAGCAGGTCCGCCCCTGGGAGGTGCTGGACCAGCGGGTGCTGGATCTGATGCTGAAGGTGCCGCGCGAGGATTACGTCCTCCCCGAACACCGGGCACTCGCCTTTTGCGACATGGAGCTGCCCCTCGGGCACGGCCAGGTGATGCTGCCGCCGCGCCTCGCCGCACGGATGGTGCAGGCCCTGCGCATCCAGCCGGAGGATTCGGTGCTGGAGGTGGGCACCGGCAGCGGCTATGTGACCGCCCTGCTCGCCGCCCTTGGCGGGCAGGTGTTCAGTGTCGAGATCGTCCCGGAGCTCAAGGCCCTGGCGGAAAAGCTGCTCGGCGAGCACGGCGTGGAGAACGTCACCCTGGACGAAGGCGACGCCGTGGAGGGTTGGCCCCGGCGCGGCACCTACGACGCCATCGCCATGACCGGTTCGGTACCGGTCCTGCCGGACGGGCTCAAACAGGGCCTGAACATCGGCGGACGGCTGTTCGTGGTGGTCGGCGAGGCGCCGGTGATGGAGGCGCTGCTGATCACCCGCGTGGCGGATGACGAGTGGCTGCGGGAGAGCCTGTTCGAAACGGTGATCCCGCCGCTGACCAATGCGCCGCGGCCGAACGGATTCGAATTCTAGGGCTTGAATGCCCGGCAGGACACACCATATATAGGAAGAAAGGGCCGGCGCATTGCGCCGGCTTTCGTCTTGGCGGCCATCGGCACGCCACCCATCGGGGTAAACAGAACATGCGGAAGCTCAACCACCTCGTCGCCGGTATCGCCCTGATCTGGGGCGGCAGTGCCGGTGCCGCGGACCTGCTCGAGGTCTATCAACTGGCATCGGAGAACGACCCGGAACTGCACGCGGCACAGGCCGGCTTCCGGGCGGTGCAGGAGGCGCGGCCGCAGGCGCGCTCATTTCTGCTGCCGAGCATCAGCGTCGGTGCCAACGCCGCCTGGAACCGTCAGGACGTGGAACGCTCGGGAGGTCCCTCCCCTGTCGGGGTGGAGGAGTATGGGAGCCACGGTTACGCGCTGAACCTCCAGCAGGCGATCTTCCGCAGGGATTATCTGGTGCAGCTGGAGCAGGCCGAGTCGCAGATCGCCCAGGCGGCGGCGGAGCTGGGCTCGGTGGAGCAGGGGGTCATCCTGCGGGTGGCCCAGGCCTATTTCGCACTGCTCGCGGCGCAGGACACCCTGACCTTCGCCGAGGCGGAGCGGCTCGCGGTGGAGCAGCAGCTGAATCAGGCGCAGCAGCGCTTCGATGTGGGGCTCATCGCCATCACCGATGTGCACGAGGCCCAGGCCCGCTTCGACCTGGCGGTCGCCCAGGCGATCGCCGCCCGCAACCAGGTGTTCACCGCCCAGGAGGCGCTGCGGGCGATTATCGGCGTGCTGCCGGAGTCGCTGGCTGTGCTGACCGAGCGGATGGCCCTCATCCCCCCGTCGCCGGCCGATATCGACCAGTGGGTCGGCACCGCATTGCAACAGAATCTGGACCTGTTGGCCGCCAATGCGGCCGAACAGGTGGCGCGACAGACCATTCAGCTGCAGCGGGCTGGCCGCTACCCGAACCTGGATCTGGTGGCCAGCCACAGCTACTCCGATACCACCAACAATCCGACCGGGAGCGAGCGCGACGATACCGCCATTCAGCTTCAACTGAGCATTCCGCTCTACACCGGCGGCCTCATCACCTCGCAGATCCGCGCGGCGGTGTATCGGCATCAGCAGGCACAGCAGGGGCTGATCGGCGTACGCCGCAACACCGAGCGGGAGGCACGCGACGCCTACCTGAACGTGGTCACCGGTATCAGCCAGGTGCGGGCGCTGGAGCAGTCGGTCACCTCGGCCGAAACGGCGCTGCAGGCCACCGAGGCCGGTTTCGAGGTCGGCACCCGCACCGTGGTGGATGTGCTCGATGCACAGCGGGTCCTGTACGGTGCCCGGCGCGATCTGGCCCAGGCCCGCTACAACTACATCGTCTCCACCCTGCGCCTGAAGCAGGCTGCCGGCACGCTGGACAGAGAGGATGTGGCCCAGGTGAATGCCTGGCTGGAGGAGAACCGGTGAACTCAGCCGGCCTCTGCCGTGCGGAGGATGCGCTGCTGGTGGTGGTCGACGTACAGCCGCGGCTGGCGGCAGCAATGCAGTCGGCCGATCGGGAGCAGGTGATTGCCCGCGCAGGCATGCTGGTACAGGGCGCCGGGCTGCTCGGTGTGCCGGTGATCGCCACCGAGCAGTATCCGAAGGGGTTGGGGCACACGGAACCGGCACTCGCCGGCCACCTGCCCGCAGGAACTGCTATTGTCGAGAAGACCTGCTTCGCCTGCGGCGGCGAGGAGAATTTCCGCCGGGTGCTGGCCGACAGCCACCGCAGACAGGTGGTGATTGCCGGCATGGAGGCGCACGTCTGTGTCCTGCAGACCGCCCTCGGTTTGGCCCACGAGGGGTATGACGTGTTCGTGGCCGAGGACGCGATCTGTTCCCGCAGCGGCGAGAACGCCCGCAATGCCACCGAACGGATGCGCGGCTCCGCGGTCATCACCAATACCGAATCGGTGCTGTTCGAGTGGCTGCGCGATGCGCGCCATGAACAGTTCAAAGCGATCTCCGCGCTGGTCAAGTAACCAATGAGTCATCGATCATGAGTGAAGAGCTATTCCCCTCCGCAGCGCCCGATTTCACCGACCCGCTCGGACTGCTCAGGGCGTGCCATCAGCGTATCCTGCGCCACTGCGAAACGCTGGAGAAGGCGATTGCACACGTGAAGGAGAACGGCCTGGACGCGGAGGCGCGCAAGGCGTTTGGCCAGGTCTACCGTTACTTCTCCACCGCCGCGCAACACCACCATCAAGACGAGGAACAGGACCTGTTTCCCATCCTCTCGCGCCAGTCGCTCAAGCTGGCGGATCTGGTTCATGGACTCAAGGGCGAGCATAAGGCGATGGCGGCACACTGGGACGCGCTGCAGCCGCTACTGGAAAAGCCCGATCGAATCGCAGAGGATCAGGAGAGGTTCGCGACCATCGTCGAGGGTTTCAATGCGGCCTACCGCAACCACATCGAGCAGGAAGAGTCCGAACTGCTGGACCGGGCGCAGCACATCCTCAGCAGTGCACAACTGCGGGATCTCGGCAACAACATGGCGGAACGCCGTGGCCTGCGGCCGAACTATCTTTGAACGAACCGCCTCCCTGCGAAAACCGGCCATGACTCTCTTGTGCAGAGTGGCCGCGATACTCCTGCTCGGCGTCGCCCTTCCCGCGCTGGCGATTACCGCGCCTGAGCCCTTCGACGCACGCTACTCGGTGCTGGTGGATGGGTTTCAGGTCGGGGTGATGTCCCAGCGGCTCAACCGGGAGAGCGCCGACACCTACCACATCGAAGTGGAGATGGAGACGACGGGGCTCATCGCCCTGTTTCGTCCGGACCGGCTCACCCAGCGGGGTGTGGTGCGCATCAACGGGGACGGCATCACGCCACTGGAGTTCGTCTCCGAACACGTGGGGCGCAATCGGCGCTCGGTCGAACAGGTCTATTTCGATTGGGAGAACGGGACTGCCACCTCGCGTTTCAAGGGACAGGAAGCCGAACTCCCGCTCGAACCGGGGGTATTCGACAAGCTCAGCTATCAGATTGCACTGCGCGAGGATGTGATCGCCGGGCGGGAGGAACTGGACTACCGCATCGCCGATCGCGATCGTGTCCGTGATTACGACTTCCGGATCGTCGGCGAGGAGACCCTCGAAACCGCCCTCGGTGCGCTTCACACCATCCGGATCGAGAAAGAGGATGCCGTCATGTGGCTGGCGCCCGAACTCGGCCACGTCCTGGTAAAGCTGGTACGCCAGGACAACGGCCACACGCTGGTCAGCGCAATCCTCTCCGTCGAGTAGCAGACCTGTCCCGCCGACCGGGACGGCGGTTTATGATAATGTGTCACGTGCCTTTACTCGCTGACCGATTGCCCGACCCGACCCCCTGACGATCCGCTTTATGCCCGATTCCGAGACCGGTAAACAGGGGATCCGCATCTACCGGCGGCTCCTCGGCTACACCCTCCCCCACTGGCGCCCTTTTGTAGTGGCGGTATTCGCCACGGGTGTTATCGCCGTCAGCCAGGTCGCGTTCGCTGCACTGATGAAGCCGCTGCTGGATGCCAGCTTCGTCGACCGCGATCCGGAACTCATCAGCCTCATGCCGCTGGCGCTCGTCGCCCTGTTCGTGGTGCGCGGCATCGCCTCCTACACCAGCGTCTACTGGATGGGCTGGGTGTCGCGCATGGTGATCAAGTCGTTGCGGCGGGACATGTTCAACCATATGGTGCGGCTGCCGATCCGGTTTTTCGATCACACCCCGTCGGGCACCCTGCTGTCGAAGCTGATCTACAACGTGGAGCAGGTCGCCTCGGCTGCCACCAACGCCATCACCGTGCTGGTCCGCGACTCGCTGACGGTGATTGGCCTGCTCGCCTGGCTGTTCTACCTCAACTGGATCCTGGCCAGCATCCTGCTGGTGGGCGCGCCGTTGGTGGCGCAGATCATCAGCTATGTAAACCGTCGTTTCCGGCGCTACAGCACCCGCCTGCAGAACTCCATGGGCGACGTCACCCACATTGCCGAGGAGAGCATCGAGGGACAGCGGGTGGTGAAGACCTTCGGCGGCGAGGGCTACGAGCGGGGCCGCTTCGAGGAGGCCAACGAACAGAACCGGCGCTTCAATATGAAGCTCATCGCCACCTCCGCCGCCAGCGTACCGGTGGTGCAGACCATCGGTGCCAGTGCCGCCGCGGGGGTGATCTACGTGGGTACGATGGAGTCGATGCTGGAGGCGCTGACCGTCGGCACCTTTGTCTCCTTCGTCACCGCGATGATGATGCTGCAGGGTCCCATCAAGCAGCTGACCGAGATCAACGCCATGATTCAGCGCGGCATCGCGGCGGCCGAGAGCATCTTCGAACTGCTCGACACCCCGGCGGAGAACGATACCGGCACCCTTACCCTTGGGCGTGCGGAAGGGCGGATTGCGTTCCGCGATGTGCACTTCCGTTACGAGGCGGAGAAGGGGATGGTGCTGCACGGTATCGACCTCACCATCGAGCCAGGGCAATCGGTGGCGCTGGTCGGGCGATCCGGCAGCGGCAAGTCGACACTGGCCAACCTGCTGCCCCGTTTCTACGAACCGGAGTCGGGGACCATCCTGCTCGACGGCAATGACATCCGCGACCTGCGCCTGTTCGATCTGCGCCGGCAGATCGCGCTGGTCAGTCAGCACGTCACCCTTTTCAACGACACCATCGCCCACAATATCGGTTACGGCACCCTGGCCGACGCCTCACCGGAGGCGATCGAGGCCGCTGCCGTCGCGGCCCATGCGATGGACTTCATCCGTGAGTTGCCGCAGGGACTGGACACTGTGGTCGGCGAGAACGGCGTGCTGCTCTCCGGTGGGCAGCGCCAACGACTGGCCATCGCCCGCGCCCTGCTCAAGGATGCGCCGGTCCTGATTCTCGACGAGGCGACCTCCGCCCTCGACACCGAATCGGAGCGACACATCCAGGCGGCGCTGGAAAAGCTGATGGAGAACCGGACCACGCTCGTGATCGCCCACCGCCTCTCCACCATCGAGAAGGCGGACCGCATTGTGGTGCTCGACGAGGGGCGCATCGTGGAGAGCGGACGTCACCACGAACTGTTGCAGAAGGGCGGGCGGTACGCCCGGCTATACGAATTGCAGTTCAACGATACGCCGCGGCCTGTTCCAGAAGAGGCGCAGGCCCAAACCGCATAAACCCGACGGGCGCTGTTAGGAGCCCGGCCCTCCGGGCGAACAGCGGCAAAGCCGCTTCAACCCTCCAACAAGAGACCGGGTGCAATCTCATTGCGCCTATACGGCCAAACCGTCGCGGCTTCCGCCGCTCCTACAGGCTACGGCGCTGAAACCGGGTTAGTGTTGGAGCGGCAGTCGCGATTCCTGTCCTACGACAAACTCTCCTTCGGGATCCAGAACCCTCCCAGCAGCAGACCATCCAGCCGCGCCTGCCTAGCCGCCCGGATCGACTCCTCCGCCGTGCGCACGATCGGCTCCTCGTGCATGTTGAAGGAGGTGTTGATGAGCGCCGCCACCCCCGTCCTGGCGTAGTAGGCGCTCAGGAGGGCGTGCATCTCCGGGTTGTCCTCCCGGTAGACCACCTGCGGCCGGGCGGTGCCGTCCACGTGAATCGCCGCCGGGATCTCCCTTTTTGCCCTTTCGCTGGCATCGTAGGTGATGGTCATGAAACGGGCCGCCACATGCTCCTCCCGATAATCCGGGAAATATTCATGGGCGCATTCGGCCAGCACCATCGGCGCGAACGGCATGAACTCCGAGCGCTCCAGTCGCTGGTTGAGCCAATCATTGATGGAGGGATCGTCCGCCTTGGCGAGGATGGAGCGGTTGCCGAGGGCGCGTGGGCCATACTCCATCCTGCCCTGGGCGCGGGCGATCACCTTGCCGGCTGCCAGCACGGAAGCGACCGCTTCAATTACCTGTTCTTCCGGCAGAGACTCGAGGGAGAAGCCGTGCGCCTTCGCCGCCTCCTCCGCCTCGGCGGTTCCGATATCGGTGCCCAGGTAGGCGGTCCTGAGGAAGTGGGGGCTCCAATCACCACGCGTCTGCGCGTCCGCATAGAGCGCGGCCCCGGTCGCCAGGCCGGCATCGCCCATGTTGGGGTGGACATAAAGATTGCTCACCTCCTCCAGGGCCAGGATGCGCTGGTTCAGCTTGACGTTGGCGAACAGGCCACCAGCCACCACCAGGGGCAGACCCTTGAGATCGGGGCGGTCGCGGTAGATCCGCCGCACCTTGCGGCACACCATCTCCTCGACAAAGTCCTGCAGCGCCGCGGCGATCTCCTCCCGCCCCTTGTCGCCGAACTGATCGCGCAGATCGGTGGAGCGCCTGCGGCTGATGGCGGCGGTGAAGCCGGGGATATGCCACCAGCCGTTACGCTCGTCCCAGTGTCCGCGCGCATCGAACATCGGCCGCAACGTGGCGGGATCGGCATAGGCGGCCAACCCCAGCACCTTGCCCTCGTGGCGTAGCGCCTTGAATCCGAGCAGTTCGGTGAACCGCCCGTAGAGCAGGGCGAGGGAGTTGGTCTCCAGCACCGAATCGAAGAAGTCGATCCCCTTGGCGGCGGTACCGTGCCCCACCAGACCGGCGCCGCCAGCCGAATCCGAACCGTCCAGGGTCAGCACCACCGCCTCGTCGAACGGGGAGCAGAACCAGGCGGTGGCGGCGTGGCTAGAGTGGTGCGGGACCCAATGGAAGGGGCGATCCTGGACCGGCTGCGGCGGCACCCGGTTTTGGAAGCGCCCCGGACTCAGCCACGGTTTGGAGCGACGCCAGAACTGATAGGTACGGCTCAGCAGACTGATCTTGGTCCGCAGGTCGTGGCCGCCCTGGCGGAACTCGTTCCAGCAGCAGTGCATCTTGCCCACCAGCTCGGCCGACATCGGCTCGCCCGCCATCGCCACCTGATCGATCGACTCGAAGCCGATCCCGGCAATGCGCAGACACTCGTCGATGGCAGCGAGCGGAAACGGGGTCTCCACCTTGACCCGGCACATCCGCTCCTCATTGACCGCGGCCACCACCTCACCGTCGCGCACGATCGCCGCGCCGGTGTCGTGCCAGATCACCTCCGGCTGGTCAGCGGAGAAGCCCCAGATGCCCAACGTGTACATGGATCAGCCCCGGTTGAGCCAGTCGAGGTAGAGTTTGACCCCCTCCTCCACCGTTTTGAACGGCGCATCAAAGCCGGCCTGGCGCAGGGCGGAGATGTCCGCCTCGGTAAAGCTCTGATAGCGTCCTTTGAGGTGGTCGGGGAAGGGGACGTATTCGATCTCGCCGCGGCCGTGCCAGGCGATCGCCGCGTTGGCCACATCGTTGAACGCCTGCGAGCGGCCGGTGCCCAGATTGAAGATGCCAGAGCGCTCCGGGTGGTCCATGAACCAGAGGTTCACGTCCACGCAGTCACCGACGAAGACGAAGTCGCGCCGCTGCTCGCCGTTGCCGTAGCCGTCGCACCCCTCGAACAGACGGCAGCGCCCCTCCGCCTTGATCTGGTTGTTGAAGTGGAAGGCGACCGAGGCCATGGTCCCCTTGTGCTGCTCGCGCGGCCCATAGACGTTGAAGTAGCGGAAGCCGACCACCTGGCTGCGTGCGGTCGGCAGCAGGCGCCGCACGTACTGGTCGAACAGGAACTTGGAGTAGCCGTAGACGTTCAACGGCTCCTCGTGCTCGCGCCGCTCGCTGAACACGGTACCGCCGCCGTAGACCGAGGCGGAGGAGGCGTAGAGATAGGCCACACGGTGCTCCAGGCACCAGTGCAGCAGCGCCTTGGAGTACTCGTAGTTGTTCTCCATCATCATGCGGCCGTCCCACTCGGTGGTGGAGGAACACGCCCCCTCGTGGAAGATGGCGCGCACGCTGCCCCCCCACTCATCGCCCGCCAGGATGCGATCGAGAAAGTCGTCCTTGTCCAGGTAGTCGGCGATCTCCAGGTCCGCGATGTTGCGAAACTTGGTGCCGTCCTCCAGGTCGTCCACCACGATGATGTCGGTCTCGCCGCGGTCATTGAGCGCCTTGACGATGTTACTGCCGATGAAACCGGCGCCGCCGGTCACGATGATCACGTTTGGCTTCTCCTCATTCCGGGATGCTGCGGATGGTGTCGATGATCTGGCTGGTGGAGCAGCCATCGAGAAACTGGAGGATGCGGACCTCGCCGCCGGCAGCGGTGACGCAGTCGAAACCGGCGACCTCTTCGGGACGGTAGTCGCCGCCCTTGACCAGGATGTCGGGCTGTACCGAGCAGATGAGCCGCTCGGGGGTGTCCTCGCTGAACGGGACCACCCAGTCCACCGCCGCCAGGCCGGCCAGCACCGCCATGCGCCGGTCGAGCGGGTTGATGGGACGGCTGGCCCCCTTGAGCCGGCGCACCGAGTCGTCGTCGTTGACCGCCACGATCAGGCGGTCACCCAGCTTGCGCGCCTCCTCCAGATAGGCCACATGCCCCTCGTGGAGGATGTCGAAGCAGCCGTTGGTCATCACCACGCTCTCACCGTGGGCGCGGGCGTCCTCCACCGACAGCAGCAGCTGTTCCTCGGTCAGAACGCCGCGCAGGGAGTCCTCGTGTTCGTGCACCGCCCGGCGGATCTCCGGGACCGTCACCGTGGCGGTGCCCAGTTTTCCGACCACCACGCCGGCGCCGATGTTGGAGAGCGCCGTCGCCTCAGGCAGCGAGAGCCCGGCACCCAGGGCCGCTGCCAGAACGGAGATGACCGTGTCCCCCGCACCGGTGACATCGAACACCTCGCGGGCCCGGGTCGGCAGGTGGAGCGCCGCGTGCCCCGCCTGCAGCAGGGTCATCCCCTGTTCGCTACGGGTAATCAGCAGACCGCCCAGCGACTCCTGTTCGATCAGGCGCATGCCGCGCTCCACCAGATCGGCCTCGTCGCGGCAGTGGCCGACCACCGCCTCGAACTCCTTGAGGTTGGGGGTGATCAGGGCGGCCCCCCGGTAGATGCCGAAGTCGTTGCTCTTGGGGTCCACCAAAACCGGCTTGCCGGCAGCCCGCGCGGTGTCGATAAGGTCACGGCCGTGCGTCAGGGTCCCTTTGCCGTAGTCGGAGAGGACCACCACGTCGGCCGTTTCGAGCTGCCTTGTGAACTTCTCCAGGAGCGGCGTGGAGTCGATGTCGGCGAAGCCGTTTTCGAAATCAAGGCGGATGAGCTGCTGGTGGCGGCTCATCACCCGCAGCTTGGTCACGGTGGGGTAGTCCGGCACCCGTATAAAGCGGCAGGTGACGCCGGCGTGCGCGAGCACCCGTTCCAGGCTCGCAGCCGCCTCGTCGTCGCCGGTCAGCCCCATGACGGTGGCATTCGCACCGAGTGCGGCAATGTTGAGCGCCACGTTGCCGGCGCCGCCGGGGCGCTCCTCGGCGTCGTCCACGCGGACCACCGGAACGGGGGCCTCGGGCGAGATACGGGAGGTGTCGCCATGCCAGTAGCGATCCAGCATGACGTCGCCGACGATAAGGACACGGGCATCGGCGAAAGGGGGGATGTGCAGCTTCATGGAACGGGGCACAGGACCAAAGGGGCGATAATACCATATCGGCCCGGCGCCTTGTCCGGCTCCGCCGGCGGCCGGTAAAATGGTCCCCCTGCCGAGTGATGTGACTGTGCCCGTTTCCGACCCCCCCTCTCCCGCCCCTCCTCCGCACCCACCCCGCGGCCCATCCGAACGGAGAGATGGGGAGCGCATTTTGGTGGTCGGACCGGCCTGGGTAGGCGACATGGTCATGACTCAGGCGCTCTACATAACCCTGCTCCAACGCTTCCCCGGCGCGCGCATCGACGTGCTGGCGCCGGCCTGGTCGGTCCCGCTGATCGAGCGGATGCCGGAGGTCGACGAGGCCATCGTGGTCCCGATCGGCCACGGCGAGTTTGGCCTCGGCAAACGCGTTCGGCTCGGCCGCCAACTGCGGGGCCGCCGGTACGACCGGGCGATCGTTACCCCCCGCTCATTCAAGGCCGCGCTCATCCCCTTTCTCACCGGGGCCCGCATCCGTACAGGGTACCGCGGCGAACTGCGCTATGGCCTGCTCAACGATATCCGTGCGCTTGACAAGAGCCGACTGGCCCAGACCGTACAGCGCTACGTCGCCCTCGGCCTGCCGCGCGATGCCGTACTTCCGCCGCCGATTCCGAAGCCGCGCCTGATGGTGGACGAGACCAATCGGGAACGGGTGATGACGCAGCTCAAGCTTGAACGCAGTCGCCCCATTATCGGATTCATGCCGGGTGCCGAATACGGCCCGGCCAAGCAGTGGCCTGCTCAGCATTACCGCGATCTGGCAGTGCGACTGGTTCGCGAGGGATATCAGGTCTGGATTTTCGGTTCGGGCAGGGATCACGACATTGCACAACAGATTGCGGCAGGCCTGGAGCCCGATGTACACAACCTGTGCGGTCACACCCGTCTCGTCGATGCCGTGGACCTGATCGCCTCTTGTGATACCGTTGTCACCAACGATTCGGGCCTGATGCATGTCGCGGCCGCCGTCGGACGCCCTCTGGCCGCAATCTACGGCTCGTCATCACCCGGCTATACACCACCACTGTCGGATGACGCCGCCGTGTTTTATCTCGGACTGGAGTGCAGCCCCTGCTTCAAACGCGAGTGTCCATTGGGGAACACCGAATGCCTAAACGGAATTTCAGTGGACGATGTGTTCACCCGTTGTATGGTTCGACTCAGCAATGATCACTCGAGTTTCTGACTCCTCCGCCACATACGGCGTTGAGGGTCGATCCATTCCCTTGTTTGCCCATGTTTCGAAATGGCTTCACCAAGCCGTGGCTACCTGCAACAGGACAGCCCATCCTCCGATGGGTGTTGCAGCCATTGCGTCCACACCTCGCCTTCAACTTTGGATCCATACCCTGGTCTTTCTCTTTCCGATGGCCGGGCTCAGTGTAAGACACTGGTTCAGCACTCTATTCGTTCTGATAACGCTCACGGCCCTCTACCTTCTCTTCAAGCCTCGTGAATACACACTGGAACGGTCCGAGAAGGTGCTGTTATGGATTTTCGGGGGATTCTTTCTGCTTTATCCGTTGGGCCTGTTGTTCAGCGAGTTCGGACATGACGGGGGGCGGTACCTGGGGGTAGAGATTCGCTATTTGCTCGCCATCCCCATCTACCTCATGGTGCGACAATACCCGGGGCTCTGGATTTGGCTGGTTCGGGGCGCTGCCATCGGAGGGTTTGTTGCATGCGCCCAGGCGGTGTATGACATCCGGGTGCTTGGCTTTTTTCAGGCGATGGGCATTTACGGGCCGACCCTTTTCGGCCCTTACGCAGCGTTTCTGGTCGTCGCAAGTGCGGTGGGACTGCGTTATGAAAAGGCGCTCGCATGGCGCCTGTTGCATGGCGCTGCGATAGTAGCGGCACTGGTTGCTTTGGGCCTGACGGGTTCCCGCGCGGGTTACCTGGCCGTTATCGCGATGAGCGTCTTCTGGGCACTTACGTTCCTGCGCGGCCGATGGCTTGTGGTAACACTGGCCTTGTCTTGTACCATCCCCACCGGCGCCTACCTGGGCTCCGATTTCGTAAAACATCGTGTGGATCGTGTCCACCAGGAGGCTGCCACCTACTTCGCGCTGGAGGACCCCAGCCGTACTCCAGGCAAGCTCGCCGATGACCGGGTACGCATCGAGATGTGGCGTACCGCGCTGTTCATCATAAGCGAGCACCCCATCTCCGGTGTGGGGCGAGGAAACTACACCGACGCAGCCCAATCCCATGTCGAACAGGGTCACGTCCATCCGGAGGTCGCCCACCATGGTCATCCTCATAACGCCTATCTGGAAGCCTGGGTTTCAAAAGGTATTCTCGGCTTCACCCTTTTCCTCGCCATGCTGGCCCTTCCCCTGTATCTGTTCCTGAGCCGGCGTGACCTCGGAGGAAGTGCCGCGCTCGGCGTCATCCATCTGGTGGGCATCGCGACCGTGTCACTGGTGGATGGCTCGGTTATTATCAAGGGGAACTTCACCTCGATTCTCCTGCTCACCCTCTGCGTGGCCATGGGTTCGCTCATGTACCGCAAGCACGCTCAAGCGCATGACTAGACTGACCGCGGCGCTGATCGTCAAGGACGAGGCGGAGATCATCGACGAGTGCCTCGCCGCCCTCGGCTGGGTCGACGAGATCGTGGTGGTCGACGGCGGCAGCCTCGATGACACCGTCGAGCGGGCACGCCGCCACACCGACAAGGTGTTCGTCGAGGCCGACTGGCAGGGATTCGGTATCCAGCGCCAGCGGGCCCAGTTCCATGCCACAGGCGACTGGATCCTGATGATCGATGCCGACGAGCGGATCTCCGATCCACTCAGGGAGGAGATCCTCGCCGTGGTCCGGCAGGATGATCGCAGCCGGGCCTGGGAGATGCCGATCCTGCCGTGGTGCTTCGGCAAGTTCATTCGCCACGGCGGCTGGTACCCGGCCCACAAGGTACGTCTCTATCCGCGGGAGCGGGCCCGCTACGGCGACGAGCGGGTCCATGAGAAGCTGGGTTTCGACGCCGGAGTGACGATCGGCCGGCTAAAGGGTGATCTGCTCCACTACACCTATCGCAGCCTGGAGCACTACCTGGTCAAATCGGCCCAGTACGCCGCCGAGTTCGGTCACCAGCGCGTGGCGCGCGGCAAGCGTACATCCCTCCTCAACGGCCTCTGGCATGGGTTCGGCTGCTTCGTCCGCATGTACCTGCTGCGGGGCGGCTTTCTCGACGGCCGCCACGGACTGCTGCTGGCGCTGCTCTCCGCCCACTCGACCTTCGCCAAATACGCCGATCTCTGGATCCGCAACTATTTACGGCGGTCAGGCCAGTAGCTTTGCGTTGATCTCTCGTGCGGCGGCGTCCACGTCGATCGCCGCCATCTCCGTTTCGCCGGCGGACAATGGCGGCTCAAAGGCAAGCCGGCGCTCGTCCCGCGCCAAGGTCTGCCAGCGGAGCGACGTGGCCGACCGCCGGCGCGTGTAGAAACCGGCGGTGCGGCAATCGAGCGCGCCGGCGATGTGCAGCGGCCCGGTGGAGCCGCCGATGAACAGATGGGCGAGCGCGATGTGCATGGCAAAGCGGGTGAGACCGGCCTGCGAGTGATATATGCGGTGTCGTACGTCCGGTATCATGTCCGACAGCCGCCTGGCGGTATCGAACTCATCCGGACCCGCGGAGATCACCAGGGCGTAGCGCTCGCCGAGAGCGAGCCCCTTTGCCAGCGCTGCATACTGTTCCAGCGAGAGGTTGGGCGCGGAGCCGCCGCTCCCCGGATGCAGAAAGATCAGCCGCCGGTCTGGCGGGAAGCCGTGCTCGTGGGCGAACTGGTCGCCGACGCGGCCGAGTTCTCCGCTATCGAACTGGAGATAGGGCGGCTCCGGCCGTCGGGGCGCGGCAATGCCGAAGTCCACCAGCAGCCGCTCGGCGAGATCAAGGTTGTAGCGGTACTCCGGCTTTTCCGAACGCGACCGCCGCTGGGTGTGGCGGTGGTTGTAGAATAGCTGAGAAAGTTTGGTCGCCGGCGCCAAACGGTAGGGGATGCCGACGGTCAGAAGCAGCAGACCGACCCGGGTTGTGGAGAAGAGCGTCAGCGCTGCGTCATAGCGGTTGCGCCGCAGTTCACGGGCGAGAAGTGACTGTGCCCTGAATCCTGCGCCGGGGCCGGGGTCAATCACGGTGGCATCGATGGCGGGACACGCCTCTGCCACCGGTCGGGTATAGGCAGGCACCAGTGCGTGCAGTTCGGCGCCGGGCAGGTGCTGCCTGAGTTGAGTGAAGACCGGCAGGCTGAGAGTGAAGTCGCCCAGTTTGTCGTTGCGAATGATGAGGATTCGCTCGGGAGTCGGTTTCATAATCGTACCCGCGGATTCGGGGCATTATAGGCAGGCCCGCCAACGGCTGTCTGCCGTCGAGATGATGTGAACGGGACACAGGTATGAAATTGTGGTTTGTACGGGGCGCATGGGCGTCCCGGAAAGGTCGCGAAAAAGCGGCCCGGCTGAACCCCGAGCGCGTCGAGTCGATTGCGATCATCCGTCATGCCGCCATCGGCGACATGATCATCACGCGCCCTTTCATTCACGAGGTGCGCCGCCACTTTCCGAATGCGTCGATTACGCTCAGCCTGGTCAGCAACTACACCTACGGCGCACCGACGGATCTCGTCGACCGGGTGCATGTTGCCATCGGCAGTGACAATCGACAGGCATCCCTGCGCGAGCAGATAGCCGCCGGGCGGGCGCTCGGCTACCACGACATCCTGTTCGATGCGGCCGGTACCACCCGCTCCTACTGGCTCTGTCTGCTGAACAAAGCCGGGCTCAAGGTCGGCTTCCCGTACCACGCCTGGCAGCGCCCGCTCTTGTACGATGTCGCGGTCCTGCGTAGCGAATTCCGCTTCGAGGCCGACGTGATGATGGACATGCTCCACCTCTTCGGTTTCCACACCCGCCACCCTCTCGACTTTGCGCTGACATCGTCCCCTCTCCAACGGCCGCGTCCCTACGTGGTCTATTTCCCCTCCGCATCCATTCCCGGCAAATGCTGGCCGCACGAACGGTTTGCCGATTTGGTGGCGCGGATGGCGGAGCGCTACCCGGACCACGACCATGTGGTTCTTGAGGGGGTCAAGGAGTGGGAGTCGATTGACGATATCCTGAGCGCCCAGGGTGACCTCCCCAATGTGGAGGGAGCGAAGACAGCCAGTCTTGATGAGCTGATGTCGCTGTTGCAGGGCGCCTCACTGGTGGTGGCCAACGATACCGGTGTCCGCAATGCTGCCATCGCCGCCGGTACCCCCACCGTCGGCATCTTCTTCTCCACCATCCCCTACACCTACTGGCCGCGGGACGGCCGCCATGATGCGGTGTTCCGACCCGACGGCGAACTGCCCTCGGTGGATGAGGTATTCGAGTCGAGCGCCGGGATGTTGAAGAGCGTGCGGAAGGCGGCATGAAGATCCTTCACCTGCTGTCGCAAACCCACCTCACCGGACCGGAGGTGTATGCCGCAGGGCTGATCCGCTGCCAAGTGGAACAGGGGCACGAGTGTCTGATCGTTTCGGACACGCTGAGCGTCGCCACCGAAGGCCGGTACATCCCAATGCGTATCCACGACCGCTCGCTGGTCAACCGTGTGCGCAACATTCGCCGCCTCGCGCGGCTCTGTCGTGAGGAGGAGGTCGATCTGATCCACGCGCATTCACGTGCGGCGAGCTGGATCGCCAACATCGTGAGCCGAATGGTCCCGGTAACCTACGTGTCGACCATGCACGGCCGGCAGAGCCGACGTGCCGCCCGCTCCCGCCACAATGTCTACGGCCGGCACATCATCGCCGTCTGTGAGCACATTGCCGAGCATATCCGCACCGAACTCCGCCTTCGGGATGCCCAGATCCACCTCGTTCGCAATGGCATCGACTGAGCTAGTTTGGGTGGGTCGGCTGACCGGCCCGAAGGGCGACCTTGCGTACCGGCTGCTGACCCGGATCGCACCCCGTTTCCCGTCTGCACACTTCACCCTGGTGGGCGGACCGATGAGCGAGCGCTTCACCACGGCGGCAGGCGATAACGTGACGCTCGTGGACTTCGTATCCGATGTCACCCCTTTCATGCGCAAGGCCGATCTGGTCATCGGGGCCGGACGGGTTGCCCTGGAGGCGATGGCCTGCGGTCGGCCGGTCATCGCGGTCGGCGAACGCGCCTTCGTCGGTCTGGTGAACGAATCGACCATCGCGCGAGCGAAGGCGACAAACTTCGGCGACTGTGCCGAGACCGAGTTTCCCGATATCGATCGGCTGGAAGATGAGGTGACCAGATTCCTTTCCGGCAAACTGGAAACTGACCTCACTCGATATCCTGGATACCTGGCGGAATATGGGCAAACGGCCGTTTGCGCACAGGTGATGAAGGTCTACGAAGAGGCGAACCTCGCCCGGCGCCTGGCCCGCTACCGGGAGATCCCGGTGCTCACCTACCACCGGGTGGTCACGGAAGCGCCGACCGACAGCAAATTCCGTGTCTTCGTCACCCGCGATGAACTGGACGATCAGCTTGCGCACCTGCGCAAACGGGGATTCACCACAGTCACCTTCAAGGACCTGCTGACCGATCCGCTGCCGAAGCGGCCGGTAATACTCACCTTCGATGACGGCTATGAGGACAACCACAGCAACCTGCTGCCCTTGCTGGAGAAGCACGATGCCCGTGCCGTCATCTTCGCCCTCGGCGACCGGAACATACGCACCAATGCCTGGGACCTGCCGGCGGGCGAACCGGAGGCTCCATTGATGGATGACGCGCAGCTGCGTACCTGTCACGGTTCGGGCCGGATCGAAATTGGATCCCACGGTTTACGTCACCGCCATTTGCCAGCGCTCACGCCCGACGAACTGCACGAGGAACTGGTGGCGTCGCGTCTGCGTCTGTCCGAACTTCTGGGAACCGATGTGGTCTCGTTCGCCTACCCCTACGGGGATCTCGGCGACCGGGAAACCCAGGCCGTCCGCGCCGCCGGCTACCGCTTTGGCGTGGCAACCGTCAGCGGCCCGGTACGCCTCGCAGATGACCTCTACCGGATCCGTCGCGCCACCATCTTTCCGGGGACCCGTCCCTTTGCATTCTGGAAAAAGACGTCAGGCTGGTACTATCGCTACTGCCGGGTGAGAGGGAAAGATTTCTAGGATACTTCACGGCAAACCCACTTTTGAACAGAGGCTCCAATGGGTATGGAACGGCGCGCATGCGTGGTCTGTGAGACAAACCAGTTTGCAGAGGAGTTCTGCCGGCTCGACGGCCAGGACTACCTGCGTTGCACCCACTGCGGCCTGGTTTACATCGATCGCCTGCTTCCCCCCGATCAACTCTACAAGGCCTACAGCGGCGACCGGCTCAAATCCCTGCGCAGGCGGATCACAGCACCCTTTCGCCGTTTCTCCCGTGCGAAAAACTTCCAGACGTCCATGCAGCGTGCCGAAAAGATATTTCAGTTTGCCGATGACCAGGTGCAAGCCGCCGGCACGGGACGCAAGTATCTGGACATCGGTTGCAACAAGGGCTTCCTGCTCGCTGCTGCCGATGCACGGGGATGGAATGTCTACGGCATCGAGTTGGTTCCCGAGGTCATTCGACCGTTTGTGAACTCCTATCCCCAATACCGGACCCATATCCTCTCGCAGCGTTTTGAAGATGCCGCCCCCATACTCGGTGAAGGCAGTTTTGATCTAATCACCGGCATCGACGTTATCGAGCACTTTGAAGATGTCCTTGGTGATCTAAAGCGGACTCATGACCTGCTGAAGCCCGGCGGTGTACTGGTGATCCAGACGCCGGACGTCGGATGTGATCGCGCTGTTCGGGATGGTTGCGGGTGGGGTGCCCTGAAGCCGCTGGAGCATCTCCACCTCTTCAATTGCGCCAATGTCAAAAGGCTGGCCGAGCGGGTGGGCTTCCGTAGCATCCAATGCCACCCCGCATTCGAGGAGGCGGACGGCAATTTTGTTGCCGTGCTTCACAAATAGTTCTGCCTGCCCCCTAATCGAAAGCAATCCAGGGAAACCATGAAAACCAGGGCCAAAAGGTTCAAAGCCAGCGTCATCATCGCCGTCTACAAGGATGTCGAGGCACTCAACTGCATTCTGGCCGGACTCGAGCGACAGACCGAACGCGGATTTGAAATCATCGTCACGGAGGATGGTACGTGCGATGAGATGGCCGACTTTATCACCAAGCAGACTGCCACCACCTTGCCATTGCGCCACCTGACGCAGGAGGACGCCGGCTTCCAGAAGACCCGGGCGGTCAATCGTGCCATCGCCTGCGCCAACAGTGATTACCTGATCTTTCTCGATGGAGACTGCATTCCCCATCGGCGCTTCGTCGAAAGACACTTGCAGTTCGCTGAACCTGGTCGGGTCTGCACCGGACGTCGCGTCTACCTGGGACCGCGCGCCTCAAGGCGAATCAGGAGCAGGCCGGAAGCGATCTTTCCGCTGCAAAACCGCCTGCTCTACTTTCTTTTGGCGGGCCCCTTGCATTTCGATGGTGTACGCTCCTATGAGGTGGGCTTCTCCTCGCGGTTATTGCACTCCATCGCCAGCAGCACACGCCACCTCGGCATCATGGGTTGCAACTTCTCCTGCCACAGGGAGGACATGTACAGGATCAACGGTTATAACGAGGAGTTGCCCGGCGCCGGCGGAGAGGATGACGACCTTGAGTGGCGCTTCAACGGGCTCGACATCCACACAAAGAATATTAAATTCCAGGCCGCCGTGTACCACCTGTACCACCCTGTTCGCCGCCAGAGGGTGAATGAAAATCTCGCCATCATTCAGCGAAACAGGGAAGCAGGAACCTATATCTGCAAGGTGGGATTATCGCAGTATCCGACGGCGTAACCGCACTGTTGGCGTCTCTCGGGAAGGCCGCTTTTCGACACACTTTCAAACCCGGAGTACACCGATTCCGAACCCGGTCTGTGCGGGATCATCGATGAACTCCTGAATATTCCGCCCCTCCTTGAGCCGTTTCCAGAAGAAGTACACCTGATTGGTCGCGAGGGCCTGCTTTTCGACGATGTCGTGGAAGGCGATGATTCCGCCGGGCCTGACCAGATGGTGGTAATCGTTATAGTCCTTCTCAACACCCACTTCGGTGTGGTCGCCGTCGATGAACAAAAAGTCCACCGGCTCGCCGTTGAACGCCTGTTCCACGCGCTTCCTCATCTCCTCGGAATGGGAGTCCCCGTCGATATGTCTGACGACACAACCCGAGCCGGGCGGGGGGAATGACTCGAATAAGGCACGCTTGACCCCCGCGCTCTCCAGATCGCAACTGACCACCTTGTTCGAGGTGAGCTGTGACCAGATAAACAGGGTGCCTGCACGCGCGGTACCGATCTCGAGGACGTTTCGCGGTTGCAGCGCCTTGACCGCCTCTGCGAGGGCAGTAATCTCGCTGCGCTTCTGGATGGAGTCCACCCTGAAATAGCCCTTGGAAGGGAATCGCATCGCCCATTCGACGATCTCGTCAATGGAGCGCTGTCGTTCATGAAACTTCTTCAACTGACGAAACGCAAAGTAGCGGTTGATCGGGATGCGCAAGGTTCTGTTCAGATGCTTGATTTTTTCTTTCACTTTTTTCACTCCTGCCCAGTTCGTGAGGTACGGCGGCCGGCTCCTGAATGTATTGCATCAACCACTTCGATGACGTCGGCCGGCGAGATTCGGCTCATTGTCCCCGGGGCACGCACGCGCGCTCCCCAGGGTACCGCATCCGCCTCTTTTCCGTACTTTGAACACGCCGCCTCGGGGTACTTGTTGATCACGAGATCGGCACTGAGGTAGGGACGGGCGCGATCCGGATTGGTGGCGGCGTAGAGCCCGATGACGGGTGTTCCGACGGCGGTGGCGAGGTGTGCGGGCCCGGCATCAGGACTAAGCACCACCTCGGCTGCATTCAATACCGCCAGCAACTCCTTGAGACTGGTCTTCCCCACCAGGTCGGTCACCGGCTGTTTCATCCGCTGCCTGATGCCGTCGGCATAGCGGCGTTCGACCGCCGACGGGCCGCCGCAGAGCACCACCTGCATACCGTGTCGCTCCGCCACGTGGTCACCCACCGCAGCGTATCCCTCGATGGTCCAGTTGCGGTAGTCCATGCTGGAACAGGGGCTGATGACGAACGCCGGTTTCCCCCGCTCCAGATGATCCCGGGCGAAGCGGCGCGCTTCCTCCGGGATGGGGATGTCCCACGCCAGGACCCGCTCACGGATTCCGAGCGCATCGGTGAATCCGAAGAAACTCTCTATCACGTGCTCCCGATCGCGGTGTTCGATGCGGGCGTTGGTGAAAAGCCACTGCAGGTCCTTGGCGCGGGTCCGGTCGAATCCAAGCCGGATATCGGCCGGGATCAGCAGGCTTGCAACGCTGGCGCGCAGCGACATCTGCATATGCAGCAGGACATCGAAGCGCCTCCCTGCCACCGCCCTCCGGAGCTCGGCATACCCCCGCCAGCCCTTGGACTTGTCGAAGACGACGAATTCGATGCCGGGGATATCGTGAACGAGTGAGTGCTCCAGCTTGCCGATAACCCAGGTGATGCGTGTCTGCGGCCAGGCCTTCTGAAGGGTGCGCACCACCGGCAGGGTGTGGCTGATATCGCCGATGGCCGACAGGCGCAACAGACAGAGTTGCGCCGGTGGAGTGCTCAAGGGAAGCGAAGTCACGGTGTGTTCGGTCGTCCCCGGGGTATTAACGGGTTGAATTGAGGAGCGATAATAGGCCGCTATGGTAAAGGATGGTCAGACACCGCACCACCACACTCCGGATTCGGCGTCTCCCGCCATGGAGATTCGCGAGCGTCACAGCGGCGACGGCGCGATTCTGTATGACGCGGCATGCCTGGATACGCCCGAGGCGTACTTCTTCGACCCCGCCCATTGGCACGCTGTGGGCAGCCGTGCAGAAGCGGCCGGCGGACGTGGCTCGACCTGGTTCTTCAGTCATCAGGGGCACCAGTACGCCTTGCGTCACTACCGGCGCGGCGGCCTGGTCCGGCACTTCAACCGGGACCGATATCTCTGGACCGGCTTGGAAAGGACGCGTGCGTGGCGCGAGTTCCGTGTGCTCACCGAACTCAAGCGGCGGGGACTTCCGGTACCGTCACCTGTCGCCGCCCAGGTCACGCACTCGGCCCTGTGGTACCGGGCCGACATCATCACTGGGCGGATCGCCGACACGCGCACGCTGGCCGAACGGCTGGGTGACGGCACCCTGGCCCCGGCGCTCTGGCATCACATCGGGTCGACTGTGCGCCATTTCCACGTGGCGGGGCTCGAACACGCCGACCTCAATGCCCACAACATTCTGCTCGATGCCAGAGACGGTGTTTTCGTCATCGACTTCGATCGGGCGGTCCTGCGTACTCCCGCTGCGAACTGGCAACACGGCAACCTGGCTCGACTCAGGCGCTCGCTCGACAAGCTCTGCGGCCTACGGCCGGGGTTCGGATTCGACGAGTCCGGCTGGACGGCGTTGCTGAGCGGCTACCAGTCGATGTGACGAGTACTTATACGGAGCAACGCCGGATGATCGCTTCGGCGTAGCGCTCGGCGATCCCCCGCTGGTCGTCGATGACCCGGCGTGCGCGCCTGCCGGCCGCCTCCAGCAACTCGTCATCGGATAACGCACGCGCCAGAAATGAAGACAGCGCCCGCTCGTTCTCCACCACAAAGGCGGCCTGACGAGACTGCAACAGGTCGTGCTCCGCCTGGAAGTTGTAGATCGATGGGCCGTAAATGGGCGCCCGGCCGGCGGCGGCCACCTCCAGCAGATTCTGTCCGCCACGGGGCACCAGCGAACCGCCGACGAACACAGCGGCCGCGCCGGCAATGAACCCGCGCAGTTCGCCCAGGGTATCGGCCAGGTAAATGTCGGTCGCCTCGGTGACCGCATCCCCGCGGCTGCGTACCGCAACGCGGGCGCCGGCGGTGGCGAGCTGTTCAAGAATGGCGTCGCGGCGGTTCGGGTGGCGCGGTGCGATCACCAGCAGGTGTGAGCGTGTAAACGGCAGCGCCATCCACACCCGGGCGAGGCGCAGTTCCTCGTCCTGATGGGTCGAGGCCGCCAGCAGATAGGGCCGGGGGAGCGCGAGCGGGTCGGCCGGTGTGTCGGGCTGGGTAAATTTGATGTTGCCCACCGTCACCGTACTCACGCCGTCCGCCCCGAGCGCAATGTAGAGCCTCCGGTCCTCCTCGGATCGCGCCAGGACGGCGGTGACATTCTGTAGCGCGGTGCGCAACGTGCGCCGCATCCAGGGCGGGCGCCCGACGGTGCGGGGTGACAGGCGGGCGTTGACGATCAGCAGTGGAATGCCGCGTTGCGCACAGCCGAAGTAGAGCCGCGGCCAGATCTCCGTCTCCATCACCAGCAGGCAGCGCGGCCGGAGCCGATCGAGGACACGTGCCACCGCGAAACGGAAGTCGAGCGGCAGGTAACGGTGCGGGATATCGGGCAGGCTGCGCGCCGCCTGTGCCGCACCGGTCGGCGTGGTGGTCGTCAGCAGAACAGGTTGTTCCGGCATCCGGGAACGCAACGCCCGGATAAGCGGCGCGGCGGCGTTGACCTCCCCGACCGAGGCGGCATGCACCCAGATCGGCCCCGACTCTCCTGCAGGAATCTTCAGGCCGGTGCGCTCCAGGAAGTAACGCAGCCCCGCACCCTTGACGGCCAGCCATGCGGCATGGGTCAGGATCGCCGGCCCCAGGGCAAGAAACAGAAGGCGGTAGCTCCAGCTCGGGCGGCGCATCAGTACACCTCCGCCTCCCCCTCCGGCCGACTCTTGAAACGGCGATGCATCCACAGGTACTGCTCCGGGGCCTTGCGCACCTGCGCCTCGATCAGGGCGTTGGTCCGTGTAGCATCGGCCAGGTCGTCACCGGAAGGGAAATCGTCCAGCGCGGGCAGCAGGGTCAACCGATAGCCTTGCGCCCCCGGCAGGCGGCGGACAAAGAACGGCACCACCTTGCAGCCGGTGAGGCGGGCGATGCGGGAGGTGGCGGTCAGGGTCGCTGCCGGCACCCCCATGAAGGGGGCGAACACCGCATTCTGATAACCGAAATCCTGATCCAGTGCATACCAGCAGTTGTGCCCCTGCTTCAGCACCTTGAGCATGGAGCGGATATCGCTGCGCTCGATGGCACCTTCGAAACGGCGCGCGCGGCTTCCCTTCATCACCGCGTGGAAGAGCGGATTGCGGCTGTACTTGTAGACCACCTGGAACGGCCGGTGCTGGGCCAGCAACCGCCCGCCGATCTCCAGGCAGGTGAAGTGGGCACTCAGCAGGAGTACCCCCTTGCCGGCCGCCCGGGCGGCATCCAGGTGCTCCAGCCCCTCGATGTGGTTCAGTTTCGCCAGCGCCCGTTCACGGCCCCACCAGGCGGTGGCGGTCTCGAACACCGAGAGGCCCGAAGAGATGAAGGTATCGCGCAGCAGCTTCCGGTGGGCCGCCTCGTCGAACTCGGGGAAACAGAGCGCCAGGTTGACCTGTGCGATCCGGCGCCGGCGCGCCAACAGCCCGTACATCAGCAGGCCGAGCCCGGTGCCGAGGAGGCGCTGTGCGCGATATGGGAGTTGGGCCGCCAGCCACCACACGCCTATCCCGAGCCACCAGGGCCAGAACTTCAGCGCCAGAAACGGTCGTGGCGAAAAGCTGGAAAGATCCTTGGGCACGAGTTACCGGCCTGATTAAAAGAGGGTGTCCGCGCCACCGATTGCCGCGAGTCGAACGGCGGCGAAGCCGCGTCGGCTCCGTTCAACCCATTCGCCCGCAGGGGCGGGCTCCTACGGCAAGCCCGAAACCGTGTAGGAGCCCGGCCCTCCGGGCGAACGCTTCGGTTCACCCCTTGAGGATGTAGAGGGCACCACAATAGGGACAGCGCGCCTCGTGGCCGGGATTCTGATCGACCGGCAGGTAGACCCGTGGATGGGAGTTCCACAGGCTCATTTCTTCGGTCGGGCAGTGCACCGGGAGATCGGCGCGCGTCACCTCGTAGCGGCGTTCGGCGTTGCAGCTCTTCTCTGAACCGGTCATGGGCCCCCTCCTGTTACTTCACCAGCGTCAGCCACTCGGGGTGCGTCTCGCGCTTGCCGAGCACCTGATCGAAATACATGGACTGCAGCTTCTCGGTGATCGGGCCGCGGCTGCCGCTGCCGATCACGCGTCCGTCCACCTCGCGGATGGGGGTCACCTCGGCTGCGGTGCCGCTGAAGAACGCCTCGTCCGCCACGTACACCTCGTCGCGGGTGATGCGTTTCTCACGCACCGGAACACCGATCTCGGCGGCCAGCTGCATGATGGTGTCACGGGTGATCCCCTCCAGTGCGGAGGTGAGATCTGGTGTGTAGATGACGCCGTTACGCACGATGAAGATGTTCTCGCCCGACCCCTCGGCCACGTACCCCTCGGCATCCAGCAGCATCGCCTCGTCGCAGCCGCAGGCGAGCGCCTCCTGCAGGGCGAGCATGGAGTTCATGTAGTTGCCGTTCGCCTTCGCCTTGCACATGGTGATGTTGACGTGGTGACGGGTGTAGGAGGAGGTGCGGATGCGGATCCCCTTCTCCATCCCTTCGGCCCCGAGATAGGCACCCCACGACCAGGCGGCCACCATCACATGCACCTTCAGGTTGTCGGCGCGCAGCCCCATCCCTTCGGCCCCGTAGAAACACATGGGTCGCAGGTAGGCGCTCTCCAGCTTGTTCTCCCGCACCACCGCGCGCTGCGCCTCGTTGATGGTCGCCTTGTCGAACGGCATCTTCATGTTGAGGATGTGCGCAGAACGGAACAGTCGGTCGGTATGTTCCTGGAGGCGGAAGATGGCCGTACCGGCATCGGTGTGGTAGGCGCGTACCCCCTCGAACACACCCATGCCGTAGTGCAGGGTGTGGGTCAGGACATGCACCCGGGCCTCGCGCCAGGGCACCAGTTCGCCATCCAGCCAGATGAGACCGTCGCGGTCTTCCATCGTCATCGAACTCTACGCCTCCTCGTCATTACGAAAACCCCGTCAGGGTTCCATCAGCCCGCGCCAGATGCGGGTCACCTCATTGCGGTATTCGGCAAACGGGGCCGGTTCAACCACGGCAGGCTGTTCCTGCAGCGTGCGGCGGTGGACCTCGTTGCGGTAGACCCGGTAGGCATCGCTCAGCAGTGCCGTGTCCGCCTCTTGCAATACACCGGCCCCGGCCAGTCCGGAAAGGAGCCGGATGGTATCGGTGTACTCGAGAAGAGCGGGGTGTGCGTGGGCCCACGCCAGAACGCCATATTGCACCACAAATTCTATATCCGCGATACCGCCGGACCCCTGCTTCAGGTCGAATCCGGACTCGTCCCCCTTGTCCAGCTCCCGGCGCATCCGCTCGCGCATCTCACGCACTTCGGTGCGCAGCAGTTCCCGATTCCGATCCCGGGTCAGGGTCTCGCGGCGCACGGCGGCAAACCGCTCCGCCACCTCGGGATCGCCGGCCACTACCCGGGCCCGCACCAGCGCCTGATGCTCCCAGGTCCAGGCGTCCTCCCGCTGGTAGCGGGTGAAGGCGGAGGTACTGCTCACCATCAGCCCGGAGGAGCCGCTCGGGCGCAGACGGATGTCCACCTCGTACAGGGCGCCGGCGGCGGTACGGGTGGCGAGCAGGTGGATGATGCGCTGGGCGAGGCGGGCATAAAAAACGGCGCTGTCGATCGGCTTCTCGCCGTCGGTCATCCGCCCGTCCCCTTCGGCACTGTGCAGGAACACCAGATCGAGATCGGAGCCGTACCCCAGTTCGATGCCCCCCAGCTTGCCGTAACCGACAATAGCAAAGCCGCTGTCGCAGACCCGCTCACCGCAGGGGGGCCGACCATGCCGGGCGATCAGATGACGCCATGCGATCGCCAGCACCTCATCCAGAATCACCTCGGCGATCCAGGTCAGGTGATCGGAGACCACCATCAGGGGGATCGCCTCCATCACATCGGCCGCCGCCACCCGCAGCACGTTGCCGTGGCGGAAGTGGCGCAGCACCTCCATCTGCTGCTCCAGGTCGTCGGGGTCGATTCCCTGCAACCGTTGGCGCAGGTCAAAGGCCAGCTCGTCGCGGCCCGGCGGTTCATACAGGGTGCGCGGGTCGAGCAGTTCATCCAGCAGCAACGGATGACGGGCAAGGAGGTCGCTGATCCACGGGCTGGCGGCACACAGGCGCACCAATTGGGAGAGCGCCACCGGGTTCTCGACCAGCAGTGCCAGATAGGCGGTACGGCGGGTGATCGACTCCACCAGGCGCAACAGACGGCGCAGGGTCTCGTCGGCATTATCCGTGCCGCCTGCTGCGCCCAGCAGGAGCGGCATCAGCCGATCGAGACGTCCACGCCCGCCGGCGGACAGGGACCGGCAGGCTCGGGATTCACGGAGCGCCGCGATCGGGGAAATCAGTGCTTCCGCGTCACGGAACCCGGCCGCGCGCAACGCCTCCGCCGCCTGTGTCTCGTCCTGGCTGCCACGCCAGACGCCGGTCAGATCCAGCCGGTCCGTTTCCGCATGTTCGGTCTGCGGGGCAGCGAACACCTGGTCGAAATGGCTGTGGACCCGCTGCATGTGGGCACGGAGCCTCTTTTCGAAGGGGGGCCAGTCGGCAAAGCCCATCGCGAACGCCAGGCGCGTCCTGCCCACCGGGTCGGCCGGCAGGTTGTGGGTCTGCTGGTCAGCCAGTTCCTGCAGCCGGTGCTCCACCGTGCGCAGAAAGGTGTAGGCGTCGACCAGTTCACGGACCACGAATCCGGGCAACCATTCGAAGTCCCGCACCGCCGCCAGCACCGCTAGGATGGGACGGATTCGCAGGGCCGGCTCACGGCCGCCGCGAATGAGCTGAAACGCCTGGCCGATGAACTCCACCTCGCGGATGCCGCCGGCGCCGAGCTTGACGTTCTCCTCCATCCCCTTGCGCCGCACCTCCTGCTCGATCATCGCCTTCATGTCGCGCAGGGATTCGAAGGCGCCGAAGTCGATATAGCGGCGATAGACGAATGGACGCAGGGTCTCCATCAGCGCGGCGCCGGCTTCCCGGTCGCCGGCCACCACCCGCGCCTTGATCATGGCGTAGCGCTCCCACTCCCGGCCGTGAACCTGGTAGTAGGCCTCCACCGCGTCGAAGCCGATGGCCAGCGCGCTGCTCTCCCCGAACGGCCGCAACCGCATGTCGACCCGGAAGACAAACCCCTCGGCGGTGGTCTGGTTGAGCGCGGTGATAAGGCGCTGGCCGAGACGGATGAAGAACTCCTGGTTGGCAATGGCGCGCCGTCCGCCCCGGGTCTCCCCCTCCTCCGGGTAGGTGAAGATGAGGTCGATATCGGAGGAGAAGTTGAGTTCACGGGCGCCGAGCTTGCCCATGCCGAGGACCACCAGCCGCTGCGGCTCCCCGCTCTCGACACCGACCGGCTCCCCCCACTGCGCCACGTGCCAGTCGTGCAGCCGCGCCAGCGCCTGATCGATGCAGGCGTCGGCAAGGTCCGACAGGGTGCCGGTCACCTCCGCCAGATCCGCCCTGCCGGCGATGTCCCGCCAGGCGATGCGCACCATTTCGCGGCGGCGGAAGCGGCGCAGCGCCACCCCCAGCGTGTTGTCGTCACCCGTACAGTCGAGAGCGGCACGAAGGCGCTCTACCAAATGCCCCTCTGGATAGGGGCGATCGAGGTCACCGCTCTCAATCAGATCGACCAGCAGCTCCGGATGGCGGATGCAGGTCTGGGCGATGAAATCGCTGACGGCCCACACCCGCACCAACTCGTCGAGCCGCTCCGGCGTCAGGCAGGCGGGCACCGCACCGACCGACTCAAGGAAATTGTTCCAGTGACACTCCACCAGGGGGCGGAGGCTTTCGGGGAGGGGCTCAAGCGGAAGGATGGAGTCCATGACGGTCCTGTGGGTCGGCGACCCTCCCATTCTACAGCGACCCCAAAACTCACCACAGAGGCACGAAGACATTGAGAACAGCGGTAGGAGCCCGTCCCTGCGGGCAAACCGGGCTACAGAAAACCTTCGGCAGGAAGCGGCTTCGCGGCTGTTCGCCCGGAGGGCCGGGCTCCTACCCTGGAGACAGTCTCCATGGTTGCCCAAAATCTATTCACACCCCACCTCCTGCGTACATGCAGTCGCGTGCCTACAAAAAAAGGGCCCCGAAGGGCCCTTTCCGGTACAGCAGAGAGCGCTGGGCGATTACATCATGCCCATTCCGCCCATGTCGCCGCCGCCCATCGGCATCGGCTCTTCCTTCTTCGGCAGCTCCGCGACCATCGCCTCGGTGGTGATCATCAGACCGGCCACGGAAGCGGCGTTCTGCAACGCGGTACGGGTCACCTTGGTCGGGTCGAGGATGCCCATGTCGATCATGTCGCCGTACTCGCCGGAGGCGGCGTTGTAACCGAAGTTGTCCTTGCCCTCCTTCACCTTGTTGACGACCACGGACGGCTCGTCACCGGCGTTGGCCACGATCTGGCGCAGCGGCTCCTCCATCGCGCGACGGGCGATGCTGACACCGACGTCCTGATCGTGGTTGTCACCCTTCACCTTTTCGACGGCAGACAGGGCACGGATCAGGGCGACACCGCCGCCAGGCACCACGCCCTCCTCGACCGCCGCGCGGGTGGCGTGCAGGGCGTCTTCGACGCGGGCCTTCTTCTCCTTCATCTCCACCTCGGTAGCGGCACCGACCTTGATGACGGCCACGCCGCCGGCCAGCTTCGCCACGCGCTCCTGGAGCTTCTCGCGGTCGTAGTCGGAGGTGGTCTCCTCGATCTGGGCGCGGATCTGGGTGACGCGGGCCTCGATGTCCTCCTTGCGGCCGGCACCGTCGATAATGGTGGTGTTCTCCTTGGTGACCTGCACCTTGCGGGCCTGACCCAGGTCATCCAGGGTCGCCTTCTCCAGGGAGAGGCCGACCTCTTCGGAGATCACCTGGCCGCCGGAGAGGATGGCGATATCCTGCAGCATCGCCTTGCGGCGGTCACCGAAGCCGGGCGCCTTGACGGCGGCAACCTTGACGATGCCGCGGATGGAGTTGACCACCAGGGTGGCCAGCGCCTCGCCCTCGACGTCCTCGGAGACGATCAGCAGCGGCTTGCCGGATTTGGCAACGCCCTCCAGCACCGGCAGCAGCTCGCGGATGTTGGAGATCTTCTTGTCGCAGAGCAGGATGAACGGGTCGTCCAGCTCGGCGGACATGGACTGCTGGTTGTTGACGAAGTACGGCGACAGATAACCGCGGTCGAACTGCATGCCTTCGACGACGTCCAGCTCGTTCTCCAGGGACTGACCGTCTTCGACGGTGATGACCCCCTCCTTGCCCACCTTGCCCATGGCGTCGGCGATGATGCGGCCGATGGACTCGTCGGAGTTGGCGGAGATGGTCCCGACCTGGGCGATCGCCTTGTCGTCAGTGCAGGGCTTGGAGAGCGTCTTCAGCTCCTCGACGGCGGCGATAACCGCCTTGTCGATGCCGCGCTTCAGGTCCATCGGGTTCATGCCGGCGGTCACCGCCTTCATGCCCTCGGTGAGGATGGATTGGGCCAGCACGGTCGCGGTGGTGGTGCCGTCACCGGCGACGTCGGAGGTCTGGGAGGAGACCTCCTTCACCATCTGCGCGCCCATGTTCTGGAACTTGTCTTCCAGCTCGATCTCCTTGGCGACGGAGACGCCGTCCTTGGTGATGGTCGGCGCGCCGAAGCTCTTCTCGAGCACGACGTTACGGCCCTTCGGGCCCAGGGTCACCTTGACCGCATTGGCCAGGATGTTGACGCCCCGCAGCATCTCGTGGCGGGCACTGTCGGAAAATTTGACTTCTTTAGCTGCCATGTCTGTTTCCCCTCGAACTCTTCAATGGATTCTGAACGGTGGTGCGGATCAGTCGACGACCGCCATGATGTCTTCCTCGCGCATCACGAGGAAATCCTCGCCATCGAGCTTCACCTCGGTGCCGGAGTACTTGCCGAACAGGACCTTGTCACCCACCTTCACGTCCATCGGGCGGACTTCACCGCTCTCAAGGATCTTGCCCTTGCCGACCGCCATCACCTCACCCTGAATGGGCTTCTCGGTAGCGGTGTCGGGAATGACAATGCCGCCAGCGGTCTTGCGCTCTTCTTCCTGCCGACGGACAACCACGCGATCATGAAGCGGACGAATATTCATTCCAGTCTTTCTCCTTACTAATTGAACGAATACGAAAAAACCCCGAGCGAGCGCCCAGGGTTGTTAGCACTCGCATGTTGTGAGTGCTAATAATAGTGACGGACTTTCGAGAGTCAAGGGGTGGGTGGGAACTTTTTCGTGCCGGTCCTGTCTCGCTTCAGGCGGGCGATTGTCCGCAAAGAAGGTGAAGGGACGCGAATCATGGGGCGTCCATGTTGTCCGTGGATCGATAATTTTTCGGTGCCTCGGGACCGCCGTTCAGTCGTCGTCTTCGCGGCGGTATTCCCCTTCCAGGGTGCGCGGCCCCTGGTGATGGGGGCCGGAGCCGGGACGGTGCGAACCGGGGGTCACCACCACCCCGCGGGCCAGCACGGCACGGATCAGCGCCTGTCGCAGTGGCGGCACCAGGCAGAGAAACCCGATGGTGTCGGTGAAAAAACCGGGGGTCAGCAGCAGGGCGCCGCAGACCAGCAGCACCACGCCTTCGAGCATCGGCAGGGCGGGCAGTTCGCCGCGCGCCATCGACTGCCGCGCCCGGTTCAGGGTGGAGAGTCCCTGGACGCGCAGCAACAGGGCGCCGAGCACCGCCGTGAATACCACGAGGGCGATGGTGGGAATCGCCCCGATCAGCCCGCCGACCGTGATCAGGAGGTAAATCTCCAGGATCGGCACGCCAATCAGCGCGAATAAGAACAGATAGAAAAAAGGCATTATAAATGGAGTGTTTATGTAACCGGCGGCTCAGTATAGTCTGTCGCGCTTTACCGAAACAGGCACCATCCGCTATCGTCCGGCCATGGCCTACAGTCTTGTCATCACCACCTGTCCCGATGACCACACGGCCGACAGCCTGGCCGATTTCCTGGTCTCCGAGGGGCTCGCCGCCTGCGTCACCGTACTCCCCGGCGGCCGCTCGGTGTATGAGTGGCAAGGCCAAGTGGCACGGGAGAACGAACAGGTAGTGCTTATCAAGACCCGGGCTGACCGCTACCCGCAACTGGAGGCGGCCATCCTGGAGAAACACCCCTACGAACTGCCGGAAATCATTGCGGTCCCAATCGAGGCGGGGCTTTCCCCCTACCTCGCCTGGATAGACGCCCAACAGGATAAGAAGAGATGAAACGCGCCTCCCCCCTTTCACTTCTACTTTTGACCGTTTTTTTTCTGTTTTTCTCACGGCTCGCCACTGCCGAGGAAGAACTGCTGCCACCCAACCAGGCTTTCCCCGCAGCTGTGGAGGCGATCGACGGGGAGTCCCTGCGCGTCACCTGGCAGGTGGCGGACGGCTACTACCTCTATCGCAGCAAGCTGCGACTGACCAGCCAGACCGAAGGCATCACCCTGGGTGAACCGCGCCTGCCGCCGGGCAAGATCAAGGAGGACGAGTTCTTCGGCAAGGTGGAAACTTACCGGGGCAAACTCACCGCGGAGGTACCGGTCCGGCGTGCGGACGGGGCGCCGAACACCCTCGCGCTGCTTGCCGAATCGCAGGGGTGCGCCGACATCGGGGTGTGTTATCCGCCCCACCGCCAGGAGTTGAACGTGGCGCTGCCGACGCTCGCGGCGGCGAACGATCTTGCCGGCGCCCTCGGCTTCGGCGGTGACGAGGACGAGATCCTCGAGCCCGAACAGGCCTTCGCCTTCAGCACCGACGTGGTGGACGGCAACACCCTCATCGCCCGCTGGGACATCGCGCCGGGGCACTATCTCTACCGCGAAAAGTTCAACTTCGAGGTGCAGGGGGCGGAGGGCATCCGTGCCGGCACGCCGCAGATCCCGGCCGGCAAGGAGAAGGATGACGAGTTCTTCGGCCGCATCCAGGTCCACTACGGCCTCATCGAGGTACGCATCCCGCTGGTACGTGACCACGGCGATGCCGCCGAGGTCACGCTCCTGGCCGGCTATCAGGGCTGTGCGGAGGGTAAGATCTGCTATCCGCCGCTGACCCAGGAGACGGTGCTTGCCCTGCCGGCAGGCAGCGTTGGCGGAGAATCGGCACCCAGTGTCGCTACCGGTACCGTATCACCGGCGCAAACGGCACAGACCGCCCCGCCACTGTCGGAACAGGACAGCCTCGCGTTGGCGATGGCCAGCGGCAACACGCTGGTGACCCTCGGCACCTTCTTCGGCCTGGGGCTGCTACTCGCCTTCACCCCCTGCGTTTTCCCGATGATCCCGATCCTCTCCAGCATCATCGTCGGCCAGGGGGTGGGCCTGACCACCCGTCGCGCCTTCGCGCTGTCACTGGTCTACGTACTGGCAATGGCCGCCACCTACACGATCGCCGGGGTGATCGCCGGCCTGTTTGGCGCCAACCTCCAGGCGGCCTTCCAGCAGCCGTGGATCCTGGTCACCTTCTCGGCCATCTTCGTGGCGCTCGCCTTCTCCATGTTCGGTTTCTACGAACTGCAGTTGCCGAGCGGACTGCAGAGCAGGCTGGCGGAGCTGAGCAACAAGCAGGAGGGGGGCACGCTGGCCGGCGTCGCCGTCATGGGCCTGCTCTCGGCATTGATCGTCGGCCCGTGCGTCGCCCCGCCGCTGATGGGCGCTCTCATCTATATCGGTCAGACCGGCGACCCGTGGCTCGGCGGCGGTGCACTGTTTGC
Organism: Gammaproteobacteria bacterium; assembly: GCA_041690635.1. Classification (GTDB taxonomy): domain Bacteria; phylum Pseudomonadota; class Gammaproteobacteria; order Thiohalomonadales; family Thiohalomonadaceae; genus JAWLGZ01. The sequence goes on along the minus strand of JAWLGZ010000005.1, from coordinate 231,095 downwards.
ACTTAGCCTCGGCATGGGCGCGCCGCTGCTCGCCATCGGCACCTCTGCCGGCAAGCTGATGCCGCGCGCCGGCGGCTGGATGGACGCGGTCAAGGCGGTGTTCGGCGTGATGATGCTGGCGGTGGCGATCTGGATGCTGGAGCGCATTCTGCCCGCCTTCGTCACTATGCTGCTGTGGGCATTCCTGATTGTCGTCTCCGCCATCTACATGGGTGCGCTGGAGCAGATTAAGGAAGGGGCCTCCGGCTGGAAGCGGCTGTGGAAAGGGCTCGGTGTGGCGCTGCTGGTATGGGGCGCCCTGCTGCTGGTGGGTGCCGGCAGCGGCGGCAGCGATCCGCTTTCGCCGATCAGCCACCTGAGGCTGGCGGGCGGTGGTTCCGGCGGTGCCGCGCAGGCGGCGCACCTGGAGTTCAAACGCATCAAGACGGTGGCGGATCTGGAACGGGAGGTGTCTGCCGCCCGCGCCGCCGGCCGGCCGGTGATGCTGGACTACTACGCCGACTGGTGCGTCTCCTGCAAGGAGTTCGAGAAGTACACCTTCTCCGATCCGGTGGTCATCCAGTCACTCTCCGGCACCGTGCTGCTCCAGGCGGACGTGACGGCCAACGATGCCGAAGACAAGGCGCTGCTCAAGCACTTCGACCTGTTCGGCCCGCCCACCATCATCTTTTACGGAACGGACGGAATCGAACGCCGGAACTTCCGGGTGGTGGGCTTCATGAACGCGGAGAGCTTCCGCGCCCACGTGGAGAACGCGATTCGGTAACCGGCTGCCGGTCGGAGCTCCGTAGGTCGGGTTTGGCCCGAAAGGGCGTAACCCGACAACCCCGCATGTCGGTTGCGGCGCAAGCTGTGCGCCTAACCCGACCTACAGCTTCTCGGCGCGCTAAAACCGCGGGCGGTGCACTTTGGCACCGCCTGAACACGGCAGTCCTTTCCGGCCGGAAGCGCGGTGGACCCTTTACCCCGGAAGAAGGCGCGCGATGTATCTTCCCCCCCGTGTCAGGGCCCGTATCGCCCCCCTGCTCCAGGCGGGAGCCACCATCCTGGCCCGGTTGCACCAGATGACCCGGGATCGGCGGCTCCCCCGGAAACTTGCGGGCGCGCTGGCCCAGGGGCTGCGCCGCGGCGGTCTCCGACTCAAGCTGGTCGGCCTCATTACCCTCACCATCTTCTTTACGGTGGGCACCCTCAGCTACCTGTTCGCCAACCTGATGGAACGCTCCATCACCGAAAAGGCGTTCGAGGTGGTGCACACCTCCATCGAGCGGATCGCGGACCTCTCGCACACGGCGCTCCTTGAGCGCAGCCCCGAGAGCCGCGTCAACCTCGACGAGGTGCTGCGGGGAACCCGGGGTTCGGTGATCACCGGCCTGCTCGATGTGGCCGTTTACGCCACCGAAAAGCGCGGCGAGGAGATGGACCTGCTCTATTTCACTGGTTTCAACCAGGCCGAACCGCCACTGGACGGTGATCTGACTCGGCGCCTGCTCGTCCCCCACTCCGATGCAGTCTCCTTCGAGCCGTATTCCTTTCCGGGCGCGGACGGGAAAGCCGTCGAGGCCTACCGCTTTTTCAAGCCGATCCTGTTCGAGTACCAAGGGAGGACCCACCTGCTGGGCGGCGTGGTGTTGAGCTACTCGCAGGAGGCCATCTTCGGTCCGATACGCAGCGTGCTGCGCATCGCCGCGGCGACCACCGCCTTCGTTCTGTTGGCCGGAATTCTGCTTGCCTACGCCTTGGGACGACGGCTGAGCCGGCCCATCATCACCGTCGCCCACGCCGCCGGGGAGGTGGCCCGGGGCAACCTGGAGGTCCGGCTCGACATCGCCACCAATGACGAGATCCAGGACCTGGGAAACGAGTTCAATCGCATGGTTCAAGGGCTCAGGGAGCGGGAGGCGATGAAACGATTCGTCTCCGGCTCCACCCTCGACATGATCCGGAGCGGCGGGCACGAGGAGGTGCAGCTGGGCGGCAAATACGAGACCCTCACCTTCCTCTTCTCGGATGCCCGCGACTTCACCGCCATGAGCGAGAGGATCCCGCCCCAGGAGCTGGTCGCTGTCATCAATTTCTACCTCGCCCTGCAGACGGGAATCATCCGCCGCTTCGGTGGAGACATCGACAAGTTCGTCGGTGACGAGGTAATGGCAGTGTTCTCCGGCCCGGAAAACATCGAGCGGGCGATCACCGCAGCGGTGGAGATCCAGCGCGCCGTCGGCGAAAGCAATCGGGAGCGTGCCGGCCAAGGGCTGCCGGTCCTCGAGGTGGGTATCGGTATCAATCACGGCAAGGTGGTGGTCGGCAGCATAGGCGCGTACGATCGGATGGACTTCACCTCCATCGGCTCGGCGGTCAATCTGGCCTCCCGACTCTGCTCAGAGGCCAGAGCTTCCCAGGTGCTCATCGAAAAGGGCGCCTATCAGCTCACCCGCCAGGAACATCCGGTCGAGGCGATGGCGCCGCTGACGGTCAAGGGCTTCTCCCAGCCGGTGGAGGTCGTACAGATCAAGAGGTAGGCATTCCCGTGCGCAAGCTCCTCATTCCGATGTTGGTCGCACCGATTGTTGCGGCGCTCGGCGGCTGCGCGGGGCTGTGCACCCCCGAAAACCTTCCCGATCCGACCCAGCGCGATGTCTACCGGCAGGTGGGCGAACGGGTCGCCTCACACCTGAGGCAGGCGGAGCGGTTGGAGCGGCGCGGCGAACTACTCGGCGCGCTGAGTCACTACGAGAAGGCCCACTTCTTCGATCCCGGCCGGCAGGAAGCCAGGGCCGGGGCCGACCGGCTCAGGGCGCAGGCCGAGCGCAGGGCCGAGTACCATTTTCAGCGCGGGATGGGGAGCACGCAGCGGGACAAGGCGGGCGCCCTGAAGTCCTTCAACCAGGCACTTCATCTGCGCCCCGATCATGAGCGTGCCCGCCAGGCACACACCGCCCTGCTGCGCGACCCGGAGATGGCCTCCCTGATCGCCGGTCTGGAGCAGGCACTGCGCAGCGCCTTCCGGAGCTACGGCGGTCGACCCGAAGAGATCACCCCAATGCAGGCAGGGGTGGATGGTCTGCTTGCCTACGACGCGCGGAACAGCACAGCGCTTGAAATCGAACGTGCCGTGGAGAGGGACCGGCGCCGCTATGTCGACCGGTTCCTGCAGACCGGCCACTCCCTGATTGACGCCGGCCGGGTGGAGCCGGCGACGGAGGCGTTCCGGCAGGTTCAGGCGATCGATCCCGACAACGACGAGGCACGGGAGAGCCTGCGCAAGCTACAGCAACAAAAGGACCTGCTCTACTTCATCAATCTCGCCCGCTACCGGCTGCAGAAGGACGACTCCGCCAAGGCGCTCGAGTACGCCGCCGAGGCGCTGGCGATCGATGGTGAAAACCCGGAGGCGCTCGCGCTGCTGGTTCAAGCCCGAACCGCTGAGGTGGAACGCTGGATCGCGCAGGCGCGGGAGTCGCTGGGCCGAGGAGAGTACGTGAGTGCCGTCGATTACCTGCAAAAGGCGCTGGACTCGGAGCGGGTCGGTCCGGAGACCGAGCGGGTGCTGGCCGACTTCGACGCGACCCTGGAGCGGGAGTTGCCCCGGATCCTGGAAGCGGCCCAGCGCTTCTACGAGGCCAAGCGGTTCGAGGAGTCCCTGAAGCTGTTTGAATATATTCTGCGCATCGACCCCGAAAACAGCGTCGGCCGCACCTACGCCCCCAAGATCAACTACCGCCTGAAGACCATCGAAAGCCTGGAGTAGCGGGGACGGTGCCAACAGGTGTTCCGAAACCGTTACCCCACACGAACCCGGTTAGCCACCTTCAGGAGCGCCCTCCCCGGCGCGATCGCACGGTCTATCGCTGCGAACACGCCGCTCCCACAGTGGGAATCCCACAGTCCGAGGGGTTTCCCGTTCGGTTAATCCTCCCGCGTCCCGACCGCATACATAACGCGCACCGCCTGCTCCTCCTCGGCATGGAGCCAGGCCAGGTGCAGGCGCCCCTCGGCGTCGAAGGCGATCGCCGGGTTGTCCTGGCGGCCGGGTCCGTGGGCCGGCTCCACCATGAGGTCGTCGCTCCACCCGTCCTCGCTCCGAAGGGAGAGCCAGATATCCGGTGAACCGTCGCGCGGGTCATCCCAGGCAGCCACAGTGGAGCCGTCGGGGGCGACGGCAATCGTCGGGTGCCACTGGGGCGTGTTTTCCCCGAACAGGTCCTGCACCTTTTCATTGGCACCGAACCGGCAGTTCCCATCCAGCAGCGCCGCATAGGTGTCATAACCGCCCTGGAAGTCCCGCTTGTCCATCCACACCGCCGCGAGTTGCGCGCCGTTTCCCGCCAGCGCCACCCGTGTGACACCGGTGCCGCTGCCGAAGGTGACACTCCGTGCCGGCGGCCGCTCGTTCAGCGCAAAAATCTCGGCGAATTCGAACTGCTTTGGTTTTGAGCAGGCATAAAACAGGCGCGTGTGGCCGTCGCGCCGGTCCTCCCAGGCCACCACCAGGCGACCATCGGCATCGGCAAGCGCGGGATAGAGCTGGTGATCCTTCGGCGTCTCGGAATCCGCCGGGATCGGGTCCCCCGCACGCACCGACTCACCCGCCACCGTGAGCTGCGCCAGCAGCACACGCCCGAACCGGCCCTCCCGTTCCGCCCAGGCGGCGAACAGCCCGCCGTCGGCATGATGCAGCGTCACCTGCGAGGCGCGTACACCACCCAGTGCCTGCACCGGCCCGACGCCCTCGGCGGTGATCACGCGCATGCGCACGCCGCCGTCCTGTTCCCAGGCGGCGAGGAAACCGCCCGGCAGCGCCGTGACAGCCGGTTCGTACGCCTCCTTGCCGGTGCTCAGTTGTACCGGTGGACGAAAACCGTCATTCGCCGACGGCTTGAGGGCGAGGTACACCTGCGGCGCCCCGCTCCGGTTGTCCTCCCAGACGACCGCCACCCCATCCCCTTGCACCGCGAGGGAACGGCGGCCAGCGGACTCCAGGTGCGCAAATACCCCCGTCGCCGTTTCACCGCCGACCGACACCGGCGCGGAGAACACCCATTCCGCCGCAGCCGGAGCAGCAAGGAGCAACATCCCGGCGGCAAGCCGCCTCATGAGCGCGACCCCAGGTAATCGAGCAGATCCTGGTTCTTGTAGTGACCGCCGCGCACATAGTCGTCGAACTGCCGGAACTCCTCGGCAGTCTTGAAGCCGGGGACCTTCAGCAACTGTGTCCCGTCAGGCGCCATCCAGGCGAAAACCGGGGTGGCGAATACATTCATGCGCGCCCCCAGCTCCATCTCGGTGATCCGTTCACCGCTCGGCAGGGTGAGCCGGTCGCCGCTCTCCGCATCCACATAGATCAGGACGTAGTTCTCCGCATACCGCTTCTGGACCTCGGGGTCGGAGAACGACTCCTTGTTGGTTTTGTCGCACCAGCCACAGCCATAGCGTCCGAAATAGAGGAAGATCGGCCGTCTCTCGGTGGCTGCAAGACGCAACCCCTCGTCATAGGCCAGGAACGGGTACCCGTCGGGTGGGTCCGCGACGACCGGCCCAGCGCCGAGCAAAAGCATGGAAAGAAACAGGTTTCGGATTATTCGCATTGAGGAAGCCCCTGGACAGGTTGGTCGCCACCGGATTGTGACCGGCCGCCCATCATCATTCAACCATGGCTCAAATCTGCCCAAACATGGGGGTAATTGCGCCAAAAAGGAGAAGAATGCCCCATCTCATGGACATCGGCAGTGCCTTCGGGCAAAATCTGCCGCGTGGCGGCGTGCCCGAGTCGCTGCAGACGGCTTTTGCCGGGAAGTAACGGCGATTATGCCGGTAATTACGACGAAGAATCTGAAAACGACCCGCGGGGAACCGAATTCATGCGTTTACTGGTGTTGAACGGTCCCAACCTGAATCTGCTGGGCACCCGCGAGCCGGGGCACTACGGGCATAGTGATCTCGCCTCCATCGAGGCGCGACTGACAGAACGTGCAGCGGCTGCGGGGGCGCAGCTTGCCTGCTTCCAGAGCAATGCCGAGCACGAACTGGTCGAACGGGTACACCGCGCCCGCGATGAGGCAATCGATTTCATCATCATCAATCCGGCAGCCTTCACGCATACGAGCGTGGCGCTCCGGGATGCACTCGCGGCAGTTGCGATTCCGTTCATTGAGGTGCACCTCTCCAACGTGCATGCCCGCGAACCGTTTCGCCGCCACTCCTATTTTTCCGACGTCGCGCGAGGGGTGATCAGCGGGCTCGGCCCGGTGGTCTATGAACTGGCCCTGGAGGCCGCCCTCCGCGATAAAAATAAAGACAATCGACAGGTCTGACCGCACATGGATATCCGCAAAGTAAAAAAGCTCATCGAACTGCTGGAGGAGTCCGGCATCGCCGAAATCGAGATCCACGAAGGCGAGGAGTCGGTCCGCATCAGCCGCTACAGCCAATCCGCCGCACCGGCGGCACCGGTGATGAATTTCGCACCGGCGCCGGCCGCGGCAACCGCCCCCGCCCCGGCAACCGCGCCGGAGCCGGAGGAGATCTCGGGGCACAAGGTCACCTCCCCCATCGTCGGCACCTTCTACCGGGCCTCCTCGCCCGCTGCGAAGGCATTCGCCGAAGTCGGCAGCAGCGTCTCGGCCGGCGACACACTCTGCATCATTGAAGCGATGAAGATCATGAACCAGATCGAGGCGGACAAATCCGGCACCGTGAAGGCCGTACTGGTCGAAAACGGCCAGCCGGTGGAGTTCGGCCAACCGCTCTTCATCATCGACTGAGTCCGCCCATGTTCGAAAAGATCGTCATTGCCAACCGGGGCGAAATCGCGCTGCGCATCCTTCGTGCCTGCAAGGAGCTGGGGATCAAAACGGTCGCCGTGCACTCCTCCGCCGACCGTGAGCTGAAGCACGTGCGACTGGCGGACGAGTCTGTCTGCATCGGTCCGCCCTCCTCCACCGAGAGCTACCTCAACATCCCGGCGCTGATCAGCGCCGCCGAGGTCACCGATTCGGTCGCCATACACCCCGGCTACGGTTTCCTCTCGGAGAACGCCGACTTCGCCGAACGGGTGGAGCAGAGCGGCTTCGTGTTCATCGGCCCACGCCCGGAGACTATCCGCCTGATGGGCGACAAGGTCTCCGCCATCAAGGCGATGAAGGCGACCGGTGTTCCCTGCGTGCCCGGCTCCGACGGCCCCCTGGGGGATGACGGCGACGAGAGCCTGCGCATCGCCCGCCAGATAGGTTATCCGGTCATCATCAAGGCTGCCGGCGGTGGTGGCGGACGCGGCATGCGGGTGGTCAACACCGAGGCGACCCTGCTCAACGCCATCTCCCTGACCCGTGCCGAGGCGGGCTCCGCCTTCGGCAACGACACCGTCTACATGGAAAAGTATCTGGAACGTCCGCGTCACGTGGAGTTCCAGATACTCGCCGACGAACACGGCAACGCCATTCACCTCGGCGAGCGGGACTGCTCCATGCAGCGCCGCCACCAGAAGGTGATCGAGGAGGCCCCGGCACCGGGGATCTCGCCCGAACTGAGGGCAAAAATCGGCGAACGCTGCGCCGAGGCGTGCCGCAAGATCGGCTATCGTGGTGCAGGCACCTTCGAGTTCCTCTACCAGGATGGCGAGTTCTACTTCATCGAGATGAACACCCGCGTCCAGGTGGAGCACCCGGTGACCGAGATGATCACCGGCGTGGATATCGTCAAGGAACAGATCCGCATCGCCGCTGGCGAGCCGCTGCGCTACAAACAGGAAGATATCGTCATTCGCGGCCACGCCATCGAATGCCGCATCAACGCCGAGGACCCGGCTACCTTCATGCCCTCGCCCGGCACCATCCAGCAGCTCCACTTCCCGGGCGGCCCCGGCGTGCGCGTCGACTCCCACATCTACAACGGCTACGTGGTACCGCCCTACTACGACTCCATGGTCGGTAAACTCATCGTCCACGGCGACACCCGCGACTCCGCGCTGGCCCGCATGCGCAGCGCCCTGGACGAAGCAGTGGTGGAAGGGATCAAGACCAATATCCCGCTACATCAGGACCTGCTGCGCGACACCGCCTTCCGTGCCGGCGGCACAGACATCCACTACCTGGAAAAACGGCTGGGGATGTAACCGCCGCGTCTGGTCACACCTGTAGGAGCCCGGCCCCCCGGGCGAACACGCCCAACCCCATTCGCCCGCGGGGGCGGGCTCCTACAGAGGTGCTTCGAAACACCCGCGCGTCTCAGACCTTCTGCGAGACACCCACCTTCTCCCGAATTGCGCGCAAAAAAGCCGGGATATCCCCCGGCTTGCGGGAAGTAATCAAATTCCCGTCCACCACCACCTCTTCATCGCGGTAGTCCGCCCCCGCCGCCTTCAGCTCCGGTGCCACCGCCGCGTAGGCGGTGGCCCTCCTCCCACGCACCAGATCCGCCGAGACCAGGATCTGCGGCCCGTGGCAGATGGCCGCGATCGGCTTGCCGGCGGCGAAGAACTCGCGCGCAATCGCCAGCACCTTCGGCTCCTTGCGCAGGCTCGCCGGCGCCTTCCCGCCGGGCAGTACCAACAGGTCGTAGGCGCCCGGATCCGCCTGCTCGACAGCTCCGTCCGCCTCCACCGTCACCCCGCGCTTGCCGTGAATCGCGCTGCCGCCCGGTGTCACCAGTTCCACCTCAATCCCGTCCGCCCGCAACCCCTTCAGCGGCTCCAGCAGTTCCGCATCCTCGAAGCCGTCGGCGCTGATCATCAGGGCCCGCATGGCTGCCTCCCTTGCTCGTCGGTTGATAGAGCTATAGCAGACAGCCCACGATCACACGGACACGTGGAACTGGACGACATGATCCAGCAGGGGCAGCTTACGAGTCCGGCACTCCTCGACCAGAAGCGAGCCTTTGGAGATCGGCTCCACCCGCGCCAGACCGAAAAATGCGACAAAGCGCTCCAGCGCCCGCAGGGTTAAACAGCGGCCCACGTACCGCTCGGGGGTTGTGTATGAGGATTCGCCCTCTTCGAGCGCGGCGGGAAAGGCGTTCAGGAAGGCATCCTGATAGAAGGCGCTGGACCGCTCCACCTCGCCGTAACGCGACAAAAGGAAGAGCAGGAAGGAAAAGGATTGCTGAATGATGAAAAGGTCGGCATAGCGATCGCCGTAGCCCCAGTTGAACTGCTCGGCATAGGCCCTGAACAGGCGCGGATAGATGCCGGCCATGCCGGAACGATCCAGAATGCGGCGGCATTCGCGGCTGAGAATGAACCGCCCCTTGTGCTTGCGCACCAGCCCTGCCAGTTCCGCGACCAACCGGGTGACATGCAGTTCGTAGAAGTCCTCTTCCTTGTTGATACCCGCAAAGCGGGTGCGCTCCCGATATCCCTCTTCGCCCAGATATCGCAGCGCCGCCTGACGGCACAGGTTTCGTGGCAGGTTGCCCTTCGCGGTCGGCTTCAGCCCCGTATCCCCAATCGCCTCCGCCAGCGAATCGAACAGGGTCACGATCGGCGCATCCGGCGTCACATCCAGCGGGTCGGCAAAGGCGATGAGTTGCGGCGATTCCCAGGGGAAATAGAGGAAGCGATACATCTGTTCGGGCGACAGGCCATGGAACGCCTCAACCGGTGCGCGGTTGCGCTGTGCCGTAACCGCCTGCGCGAAGCCGTCCAACTCATCCATCGAGTCGAATTCGCGCCCGGACAGCGCCTGCCGGATCTCCTCGGCGGCGCCTGGCTGTCCGCTCCTCTCCGTACCGAGACAGCATTTCTTGTACTTCTTGCCGCTCCCGCACGGACAGGGATCGTTGCGGCCTATGCGATCAGCCATTCACCACCATTTCAGATTCGGTCAGCCGTAGCGAGTTGGACCATGGTTTGAGACCGATCTTACGCGGCAGATTACGCGCTCCTCAATCGTGCCGCACGGACCGGGAGTCAAGGGTCTCCAGGAGGTGCCTGTGCGCCTTGTACCCATCTTGGGCATGTTGATACCCAATCTGGGTATGAGGAGTCCCCTCTCCCTCTGGGAGAAGGGGTCAGCCGGGAGGCACGAACGAGGCGATGCGCTCGCGGCAGAGTTGGTTGGCCAGTTGGCGCAGGTGCTGGACGCGGGCGGAGACTGAAGACGAGCAGGATGGCCGAGTAGAGGCGCTCCGTCGTCTGGTGCAATTGGAAAGCGGCAATATTCAGCCGACCTTTTTCGAGCACAAATTCGTATTGCTCGAAGAATCCTTCCGCACCCTGCATCCAATACGCAAAATCCTCCTCCGCCAGTTTCTTTCGCTCCGCGGGGGTCCGCTCCTTCGGCTCGGCCAGTTGGAAGCGGCCGGCGTCGAACAGGAGGATGCCCTCCTTCTTGATGTCGGAGAAGAAGTACTGCCCCTTGCGCAGACGGCGGTTGACGAAGTCGATGTCGTGGGCGATGAGGGTGACCGGGGTGCGGGCGAGACGGCGCGCTTGCCAAGCTCTTCGTGAAGGTGTGCCATCTTGCAGTCAGCCCGTCCGGGATTCGCGGGGATTGGCCATTGTAACGCCCCAAACGCGCAATTGGCGTTCAACCTCCGGCCAGGGCAACCGGCTGCCGCTCCGTTTCATCCGCCCGTAGGCCAGCGCCGCGTCCCAGGCGGTGATGAGTCGTGATCCCTTCATCCGCTCCATCAGCCAGAGGGTGCCGCGCACCTCGATCTCCGGGTGGTGCTCGGTCGTGACGGTGCGCAGGCGGCGGTCGCCGGTCAGCAGGGGGCAGTTTTCCTGTCGGGCGAGGGCCAGTGCAAACAGGTCGTTCTGGCTTGGCGCGTCGCGCCCAGTCACGAGCTGCTTGAGGCGGAACGCTTCGATGATCCCGTCGCCATGCAGAGTGATAAGTTGGAGCCCCAGATCCGGGAGTTCCGGGTGGCGGTCGCTCAGTTCTTCGGCAAAAAGCACATCGGGCGCGGCAAAGGTGTCGGGCAACCGAAACATCGGTTCCAGCACCCCGCCCTCTGCCATGTCGATCAGGATGTTCGCATCACTGATGAGAAGCATCCGCCGAACACTCCATGTTCCGACACGCGCGCAGTTCGGCGAGCGAGATCCCCAGCAGTTCGGCGGCGCGGGATTCACTGACCCAATCCTCCGCCAAAGCGTGATAGACCCGTTTTTCGAACAGGCGGCTGGTTTCGGCCGGGTAGCGTGGACCGGGCTCCTCATTCACCCAGCCCTGCTTGCGGAGGAATCCCCAGTAGCGTCCGTGGGTGGTCTTGTCGAGTACGCCGCAATCGCGAGCCCGGTAGGTCCAGGCGCCCATGCTGAGGCCGTACTCCTGTTTGAGGAGCAATAGCTCCCGCGGCTCGATCCAGCGACGCTTCGGGCCGAGGGCTTCGGTGACCACATCCGGTGGCACGAGGAAGGCGCCGGCAAAGCGGTCGCACGCCTTCTCCTCGTCCAGAGCCGCATCCAGCCGCCCGTGCAGGACCAGGTGGCCGAGTTCGTGTGCCAGGGTAAAACGCTGCCGATCACCCGGCCAGGCGCTCCCTATGGCAACCACCGGCATGCCATCCACCCGGGCAGTCAGCCCGTCGAAGCTCTCTTCTCCGAGACTGGGCGCCACGATGACACGAATGCCGTGCTCTTCGAGGGTATCCACCAGATCGGGGATGGGATTGTGGCCCAGTTCCCACGCTTCCCGGACCGCCAGGGCGGCCTGCTCGATCACCTCACCGCTGTCGATGGCGCCGGGAACTCCCTTGGGGATGCGGAAGCGCATCTCTTCGGAGGGTGGGAATATCTCGTCCAGCGCCTGCCACCGTTCGAGCCGGTCGCATACATCGGCAAGAATGCGCTGCTCACCCGCCTTGGTCAGTGAGGCCCGTTTACGGAACTCCACGTGGGTCAGCTGAACGGTCTGCTGGCGAAAGAAGAATTCAACGCGCACGCCCAGCGAACGGGCCAATCGAAGCAGAACGTCCGAACCCGGGGTCATTTCGTCACGTTCGTACTTGGAGATGGCCATCGCCGATACGCCGGCCTTGTCCCCCAGCGCACGTAGAGAGAGGCCCGCCGCCTGACGGGCCTGTCTGATTCGTCCCCCGATCATCGTCTCCCTCCTGCTGACTCCCTGACGGGTTTACATATGGTGATATTAGTTGATATCCATGTAAACCCCTTCCGGTCACCCGACTCACCTGAATGGGTTGGCCGGTCAGTTCATCAGTCGTTAGGGACGAACGAGGCGATGCGCTCGCGGCAGAGTTGGTCGGCCAGTTGGCGCAGGTGCTGGACGCGGGCGGCGAGCCAGTCGAGCTCTTCGCGGGTGATCTGGTAGCTGGGTTTGTAGCGGGCGTCGACGTAGGCCTTGCGCAGGAGTTCGAAGCGGCGGCGCTCGTCGGGGGTGCCGAGGGGGAAGGCTTCGAGGAATTTCGGCTCTAGGGCGGCGGCCTGTTTGGCGAGAGTTTCGAGGTCGTGGGTGCTGGGTTTGTAGCGGCTGAAGACGAGGAGGATTGCTGAATAGAGGCGTTCCGTCGTCTGGTGCAATTGGAAAGCAGCAATATTCAACCGACCTTTTTCGAGCGCAAATTCGTATTGCTCGAAGAATCCTTCCGCACCCTGCATCCAATACGCGAAATCCTCCTCCGCCAGTTTCTTCCGTTCGGCGGGAGTCAGCTCCTTCGGCTCGGCCAGTTGGAAGCGGCCGGCGTCGAACAGGAGGACGCCCTCCTTCTTGATATCGGAGAAGAAGTATTGGCCCTTGCGCAGGCGGCGGTTGACGAAGTCGATGTCGTGGGCGATGAGGGTGACCGGGGTGCGGGCCAGCCGCCGTGCCTCCCTTTCCATCTTGAGCCAGTGGCCGGAGCGGTCGGCCAAGGCGGCGCTCTCGGTCACCACGAGGAGGTCGTAGTCGCTCTGGTATTTGTAGTGGACGCCGTCGTCGGCCCGCTCCTCGACCCAGTCGCCGCGGGCGTAGCTGCCGAACAGGATCACCATTTCCACACCCTTTTGGCCGCTCAGGTGGTCGGCGATGGCGCGCAGTTCGTCGCGCTTGTGTTCGGGCAGGTGGTCGAGGGTGGGTTTCACGCGGGGCTTGCTGTTGTCGTTTGTGCTGGGGGCAATGGTAAGGCTTGGGTGGGGGGTCTTCCAACAACGGCGGGCGCTTCGCGGTTGTGCGCCTGCGGCGCGGGTTCCCGGGTATTGCTTCGCGCAACCCAGGCTACATTGGGTGGCTTCGCCCGCGGGGCGGGCTCCTACAGCAAGCCCAACAATGGTGTAGGAGCCCGGCCCTCCGGGCGAACAGCGGCGGAGCCGATTCGCCCAGGGTGGGCTCCTACAGAGGGGCCTCGGTCAGGTGACTGCCACCGCCGTCTGCGGTTTAGACCTTGAACTGATCCAGTTGCGCGCGCAGGCTGGCCGCCAGCCGTGCCAGCTCCTCGCTGGAACGGGCGGTCTGCTGGGCACCGTCGGAGGTCTGGTCCGCCACCCGACTGATGTTGGTGATATTGCGGTTGATCTCCTCGGCGACCGCCGCTTGCTCCTCGGCGGCGCTGGCGATCTGGTGGTTCATGTCGGTGATGGTACTCACCGCCCGGGTGATCTCGTCGAGCGCGGAACCGGCCTCTGCCGCCCGACCCACGCTGTCCTGGGCCTGCTTGCGGCCCTGCTCCATCACCTGCACTGCCTGACTCGCACCGGCCTGGAGCTGCTCGATCATGGTCTGGATCTCCTGGGTCGACTGCTGGGTGCGGGAGGCCAGGGTGCGTACCTCGTCGGCCACCACCGCGAAGCCGCGGCCCTGCTCGCCGGCGCGGGCCGCCTCGATGGCGGCGTTGAGCGCCAGCAAGTTGGTCTGCTCGGCGATCCCCTTGATCACGTCGACGACGGCACCGATGTTCTCGCTGTCCCCCTCCAGCTTCTGGATGACGCCGGCGGTCTTCTCCACCTCGCCGGCCAGTGCGTCGATGGCATCGATCGCCTGTCTCACCACCCGCTTGCCCTTATCGGAGGACTCGTCCGCGTGGTGGGCTGCGTCGGCGGCGGAGGTGGCGTTGCGCGAGACCTCATCGACCGTCGCCGCCATCTCGTTCATGGCAGTCGCCACCTGGTCGGTTTCCGACTGCTGCTGACGCACCCCCTCGCTGGTCTGTTCAGTCACCGCCGCCAGTTCCTGGGCCGAGGCGGCCACCTGTTCGGCGGAGAGGGAGACATCGGCGACCAGCGTCTGGATTTTGGCGATGAAGGCGTTGAAACCGAGCGCCAGCCGACTCAGTTCGCTGCTGCCGCTCTCGTCGAGGCGGAAGGTCAGATCACCGTTCTCCTGCGCACGAACGAGTTTCGCCACGGCCGAGTCGATGGGACGGCTCACCATGCGGCCGGTCATCCACCACATGATGAAGACCACCAGTGCCAGCATGCCGGCGACCAACAGACTGGAGGTGAACAGGGTCTTCTGCAGCACCGCGTCCGCATCATTGAGCGGGCGAATCACTTCGAAGGCGCCGTGGAGATCGCCCACCTTCTTGTTATCCATCTGGAAACCGGTGATGTCCTTGCCATCGCTCCGGCCCCACACCTGCTGGGAGGTGGCCGGGTCCCCGTGGCAGTTCAGACAGGTCTTGTCGAGGCGCACCGGGCGGAAATAGCGCACGGCGTTGGTCTGCTCGTCGACGATGAAGTATTCGTCCGCCCTGGGATTGGCGCGGAAGTGCTGCAAGGCCTGGGCCTCGACCCGGTCCGGCTCGTTGTCCGGATTGCGTGCACCCTCGCGCGGGGTGCGGAACTCGAATCCGCCCTCATCCGCCTTCGCCTTGGCGGCCTCCCAGGCGCTGACCACCGGCACGGCGGCCAGGATCTTCTCCTTGCGCTCCCGCTCGGTGACGTAGGGCTGGTCGAGCAGCATCCGGGGGGAGAACAGCCCCAGTTCCCACTTTTCGGCCATCCCCTCGCGCACCGACTCGGCCATCAGTATGAGGTTACGAGCGGCGTGGACCTCCCCCTTGATGACCTGGTCGCGACTGTGGCTCGCGTAAAGGAGGAAGAAGACCGCCGCCATCAGGATCACCAGGGCAGCGATGGAGCCGGAGACACGAACACCGATGGACTGCGTATTGATCATGTTTTTACCCCACCCAAGGGCCGAATCAGGCATCAGGAAAAACTATGCAAGTCGCGGTCCAGCGACTCTCTCCATGCCACCCACAGCGCAGAATCTTTCGGTTCGCCCCACTTTTCCAGGCGCCTGCACAGTGGAGGATTCGCAAAGCATCCGCCGCTCGCGAGGGGGGCATGCACCCTTTTTGGGCACTACCTGTATGCGATTTCGGATAGTGCCTATTACCTTGTCGGCGGCGAACCACCTTGCCTTAAGATTTTTTTGACCTGGCTCAATTTCAGGCCAAAAACCCCGGATGCCGTATAGTAACGGCAACATTAACCACATGGAACATTGGAATATTCAAATGGGCTGGCTGCAACTCCTTCTGGAGACCGATCCCGATGGCGCAGAGCGGCTTTCCGAGCTGCTGGAGAACCAGGGCGCCGCCTCCGTCACGCTTCAGGATGCTGGTGACGAACCGCTCTATGAGCCCCCGCCGGACACCACCCCCCTGTGGGGAGCAACACGGGTGGTCGCCCTGTTTTCGGACGATATCGACATTGATCGCCTGTTGAGGGAGCTGGAGGCGGCGTTCGCGCCGCAGCCGCTGCCACCGCGCCGCATCGAGCCGCTCGCCGAGCAGGATTGGTCGCGAGCGTGGATGGACCGGTTCCGGCCGACCCGCTTCGGCCGCAGGCTCTGGATCGTCCCCAGTTGGCACGAACCGCCCGAACCGGAGGCGGTGAACGTGCTGCTCGACCCCGGCATCGCCTTCGGCACCGGCACCCACCCGACCACCCGCCTCTGCCTCGAGTGGCTCGACGGCCACGTCACTCCGGGGATGCGGGTGATCGATTACGGCTGCGGCTCGGGGATTCTGGCGGTCGCTGCAGCGCGCCTCGGGGCCGCGCAGGTCTGGGCGGTCGACACCGACCCGCAGGCGGTTGCCGCCACCCGGGACAACGCCACGCGGAACGGTGTCGGCGATCGGATCGAGGCGACGCTCCCGGAGGCGGTTTTCAACGGCTGCGCCGACCTGCTGGTGGCCAATATCCTGGCCAACCCGTTGATCGCCCTGGCACCCAAACTCTCCGGCCTGGTCTGTCCCGGCGGCGTTGTCGCGCTCTCCGGCATCCTGCCGGAACAGGCGGACGCGGTGGCCAACGCCTACGCGCCCGCCTTCGATCTGGCTGCGCCCGTGGTACAGGACGGCTGGGTGAGAGTGTCGGGAATTCGCAAACCGGACCCTGTAACTCTTTAAGAAGGCAGCGAAATGGGCTAACGTGTCGGGCGCCCGCATGCACACCCAATGCCCCGATTGCCGCACCGTGTTCCGCGTCACCGCCGACCAGCTTCGCGCGGCGGAGGGCCGTGTTCGCTGCGGCAACTGCAAGGAGGTGTTCAATGCCAATGAGAATCTGGTGGTTCACCTCCCCCTGGAGAGCGCAATACCGGGGAGCGCCCCGGAAGGCGGCTTCAGCGAGGTCAACATCGAGGCGCTGCTGAAACCGCCGGGGGGCGCGGAGGAAGACCCGCTTCCGCCCCCGGAACGCCCACCGGCAAGAACAGAACCCTCGCCAGCCCCTGCCCCGATGGATGCCGGGACGGAGCGTCCGAGTCCCTTTGCCCAGGTGGCTGCCGAGGAGCGGGCAAGGGGTGTCCATCGAGACCAATCGGCAGAAGCGTCGATTGCAGTGGAGCCGCGGGAACTGCACCGTGCGCAAGGCGTCGCCGCAGGAGCTCACCCGGGCCGGGAGGCCGCCAGGCCGGCACTCCCTGCCGACGAACTGCCTCTTGCGCTCAAGCCGTTGCCGCCGTCGGGCGGTGCAACCGCGCTCGTTGCCTGGAGCCTCGGCAGCCTGCTGCTGGTGGGTATCCTCGTCGGACAATTCGCCTGGTTCCAGCGGGACCGGCTGGCCGTCTATCCGGAGTTGAGGCCCTGGCTGGAGCGGATGTGCGAGGTCGGTCACTGCTCACTCCCCCTGCGCCGGGCACCGGACGCGATCCGCCTGGCGCGGCGGGATATCCGCAGCCACTCCCACTACAAGGAGGCGCTGATCATCACCGGCACGCTGCTCAATTCCGCCGCCTTCCCTCAACCCTATCCGGAGGTGGAGGTAGTCCTCCACGACCTGTCGGGCAACGCCATTGCCAGCCGTCGCTTCCGGCCCGAGGAGTATCTGGCGGAGGGTACCGACGGTACGGTATTCAACGCCCTTGAGCAGGCCGAACTGCACCTCGAGGTGGCCGATCCGGACGCGCGTGCCGTAGGATTCGAGTTCACCTTTTATTGATCTGGGCCGGGTATACGGCCAGTTTTTGCTGTCGCCCCGACCGGGACTCCCCTCCCGCTCTTTATGATGGATGGCGCCCTGCGCTATCATTCGCGGTCCTGCGACTCCCGGATTGCCATGCAGATTGGACCCCACACCCTCGCCAGCAAACTGGTCCTGGCACCCATGGCCGGCGTGACCGACCGCCCGTTCCGGCAGCTCTGCCGTGAGCTGGGGGCGGGCCTGGCCGTCTCCGAGATGGTGTCGTCCAACTCCCTGCTGTGGGGGAGCGAGAAGACAAAGCGCCGCGCCGATCACCGCGGCGAGTGGGAGCCGCGCTCGGTGCAGATCATGGGCGCGGACCCGGCAATGATGGCCGAGGCGGCCCGCTACAACGTGGACAATGGCGCCCAGATCATCGACATCAACATGGGCTGCCCGGCGAAAAAGGTGTGCAACGTGGCGGCCGGTTCCGCCCTGTTGCGCGACGAGACGCTGGTGGGAAGCATCCTGGATGCGGTGGTGGCGGCGGTCGAGGTGCCGGTCACCCTCAAGATCCGCACCGGCTGGGACAGCACCAGCCGCAACGGCGTGGCGGTCGCCCGCATCGCCGAATCGGCCGGTGTGCAGGCGCTGGCGGTACACGGCCGCACGCGGGCCGACGGCTATTCGGGTGAGGCGGAGTACGACACCATCGCGGCCATCAAGGCGGCGATCCGCATCCCGGTCATCGCCAACGGCGATATCACCGGCCCGGAAAAGGCGCGTAGCGTGCTGGAACAGACCGGCGCCGACGCCATCATGATCGGCCGCGCGGCCCAGGGCAGGCCCTGGATCTTCCGCGAGATCGGTCACTACCTCGCTACCGGCGAGCGGCTGCCGGCACCGACGGTGGCGGAGATACGCGACCTGCTGCTCGGCCATTTGCAGAACCTCTACGCCTTCTACGGCGAAGAGACGGGGGTCCGGGTGGCGCGCAAGCACATCGCCTGGTACAGCAAGGGTCGGCGCGACGGCGCCATGTTTCGTCAGACAGTAAACCGCACACAAGACGCGGAACAACAATTACAGATGGTCAGGGCGTTTTTTGACCGCTGTGTCGACCGGGAGGAGATGGCGGCATGAGCACGTCAGAAAAGGGGGGGCTTCCACTGAACGGTTCCGTCAAGGAGGCGCTCGAGCGCTATCTGGCAGACCTGGACGGGCATGCACCCAATAACCTCTATGAACTCTTCATGGCAGAGGTCGAACGGCCCCTGCTGGAAGTGGTTTTGAACTACGCCGAAGGCAACCAGACCCGTGCTGCCCAGGCGCTCGGCATCAACCGCGGCACCCTGCGCAAGAAACTGAAGCAGTACGAGTTGGACTGACCGGCCGCGCGGGCCCACCTGCACCACGGAGCACATCATGAAGAAGATCCAGCGAGCGCTCATCAGCGTCTCCGACAAGACCGGCATCGCCGAATTCGCCCGCGGTCTCGCCGAGATCGGTGTCGAGATCCTCTCCACCGGCGGCACCGCCAAACTGCTCGCCCAGCAGGGCGTACCGGTGGTGGAGGTCTCGGACTACACCGGCTTCCCCGAGATGATGGACGGGCGGGTGAAGACCCTGCATCCCAAGGTCCACGGCGGCATTCTCGGGCGACGCGGTATCGACGATGCGGTCATGGGCGAACACGGCATCGGCCCCATCGATCTCGTGGTGGTGAACCTCTATCCGTTCGAACAGACCGTGGCGAAGCCCAACTGCGATCTCGCCACCGCCATCGAGAACATCGACATCGGCGGCCCAACCATGGTGCGTGCCGCCGCCAAGAACCACGACTCGGTGACCGTCGTCGTGGATCCGGATGACTACGAGGCGGTGCTCGGCGAAGTGAAGTCCGACGGGCGGGTGGCGGACGCAGTACGCTTCCACCTGGCCATCAAGGCGTTCGAGCACACCGCCGGCTACGACGGGGCCATCGCCAACTACCTGGGCCGCATCCAGGCCGACGGCAGCCGCACCGAGTTCCCGCGCACTTTCAACCTGCAATTCCACAAGAAGCAGGTGATGCGCTACGGGGAGAACCCGCACCAACAGGCCGCCTTCTACGTGGAGCGGGCGCCGGAGACCGGCTGCGTGGCCAGCGCCCGGCAGCTGCAGGGCAAGGAGCTCTCCTACAACAACATCGCCGACACCGATGCGGCGCTGGAGTGCGTCAAGCAGTTTGCCGGTGCACCGGCCTGCGTCATCGTCAAGCACGCCAATCCGTGCGGCGTGGCCATCGGCGCCACCCAGCTGGAGGCCTACGACCGCGCCTTCCGCACCGATCCCACCTCCGCCTTCGGCGGCATCATCGCCTTCAACGGCCCGCTGGAGGCGGCCACCGCCAAGGCGATCGCCGACCGTCAGTTCGTCGAGGTGATCATCGCCCCGACCATCGACGATGAAGCCCGCGATGTACTCAAGGACAAGAAGAACGTGCGCGTGCTGGCCTGCGGCGACTGGCCGGCCGAACCGCTCGCCGCCCTCGACTTCAAGCGGGTGGGCGGCGGCCTGCTGCTCCAGGATCAGGATCGGGGCATGGTGGACCCGGCCGAGCTCAAGGTGGTGACCAAGCGGGTACCGACGGAGGATGAACTCCGGGACCTGATGTTCGCCTGGCGGGTGGCCAAATTCGTCAAGTCCAATGCCATTGTCTACGTGAAGGAGAGCATGACCATCGGTGTCGGCGCCGGCCAGATGAGTCGTGTCTACAGCGCCAAAATCGCCGGCATCAAGGCGGCCGACGAGGGGCTGGAGGTGGCCGGTTCGGTGATGGCCTCCGACGCCTTCTTCCCGTTCCGTGACGGCATCGACGCCGCCGCCGAGGCGGGGATCCGGGCGGTGATCCAGCCGGGCGGCTCGATGCGCGACGAGGAGGTGATTGCCGCCGCGGACGAGCACGATATCGCCATGGTCTTCACCGGCATGCGCCATTTCCGGCATTGAATGCCGTGAAGCGTGAGACGTGAAGCAAACGGGTTACCTGTTCGCTTCACGCTTCACCAACTCCGACAGCACACGTAGGGCGCAATCTTGGTGCGCCCACATGGGTTGTACTCGCGGTGGCGGTTTTTTTACGCGAGGGAGACACGCCCCACCCGCTTTCGTAAACTAGGCGGCTATTTTTCACGAACGACGGATTTCTGAATGAAGGTTCTGGTAATCGGCGGCGGCGGGCGCGAACACGCCCTGGCCTGGAAGGCGGCCCAGTCGCCCCGGGTTGAGACTGTGTTCGTGGCGCCGGGCAACGCCGGGACGGCGCGTGAGCCGAAGCTCGAAAATCTGCCCCTGAACCCGGCCAACATCCCGGAACTGGTCTCGTTCGCCAAAATGAACGGGGTCGAACTGACCATCGTCGGCCCCGAGGCGCCGCTGGTGGCCGGCGTGGTGGACGCCTTCACCGAGGCCGGGCTGCGCTGTTTCGGACCCACCCGCGCCGCGGCCGCACTGGAGGGCTCCAAGGCCTACAGCAAGGATTTCCTGGCGCGGCACAACATCCCCACCGCCGCCTACGGCACCTTTTCCGATCCGGACCAGGCCGAGGCCTACATTCGTGCCCAGGGCGCGCCCATCGTGGTGAAGGCGGACGGCCTGGCGGCCGGCAAGGGGGTGATCCTGGCGCAGACGGTCGACGAGGCGGTAGAGGCGGCCCGCGACATGCTCTCCGCCGGCGCCTTCGGCGATGCCGGACATCGGGTGGTGGTGGAGGAGTTCCTCACCGGCGAGGAGGCGAGTTTCATCGTCATGGTCGATGGCAAGCACGTGCTGCCGATGGCCTCCTCCCAGGACCACAAAGCCGCCGGTGATGGCGATACCGGCCCCAATACCGGGGGGATGGGCGCCTACTCCCCGGCGCCGGTGGTAACGCCTGAAATCCACGCGCGCATCATGGCGGAGGTGATCGAACCCACCGTGCGCGGCATGGCGGCGGAGGGGCGCCCCTACACCGGCTTTCTCTATGCCGGGGTGATGATCGCCCCCGACGGCACTCCGAAGGTGCTGGAGTACAACTGCCGCTTCGGCGACCCGGAGACCCAGCCCATCATGATGCGGCTGAACTCGGATCTGGTGGCGCTGTGCGAAGCGGCGGTGGACGGCCACCTGAACCGGGTCACCGCCGAGTGGGATTCACGGGCGGCCCTCGGCGTGGTCCTCGCCGCGGGCGGCTACCCGGGTGATTACCGCAAGGGCGACCCCATCCAAGGGCTCGACGGCCTCGATGGCGCCGATCTCAAGGTATTCCACGCCGGGACAACGGAGAAGGACAGTCAGGTGGTCACCGCCGGCGGGCGCGTGCTGTGTGTGACCGCCCTCGGTACGAGCGTCGGCGAGGCCCAGGAGCGGGCCTACCGGGCGGTGGACGCCATCCGTTGGGAGGGCATGTACTGCCGCCGCGACATCGGCTACCGCGCCGTCGCCCGCGAACGGTCTTAGAAAATGGATTCACCGCAGAGGTCGCGGAGAACGCAAGGGATCAAGGGAAAACCAATCGAAGCCTCATGGGGCTTTGTGCAAGTGAATGGTTTTTCTCTGCGCCCTCCGCGACCTCTGCGGTAGAGAGCTTTTATTACAAGACCCGCCGCGGGACGGATGGGTCGCCAACCAGAAACCTTAGAGAAACAAGGAGCGCACCCATGTCTGAGAAGCATCCTGTCGTCGCCGTGACCGGCTCCTCCGGGGCCGGCACCACCACCGTCAAGAATGCGTTCGAGCACATCTTCTTCCGCGAGAACATCAAACCGGCGGTTATCGAGGGCGACAGCTATCACCGGTATAACCGCCAGGAGATGAAGGCGGCCATCGACAAGTTTGCCGCCGAGGGCAAGAACCTCTCCCACTTCGGTCCCGAGGCAAACCATTTCGACCTGCTGGCAGAGACCTTCAAAACCTATGGCGATACCGGCTCCTGCCGCCGCCGCTACTACCTGCACAGCGACGAGGAGGCGGCCGAACACAACGCCCGTCTCAGCACCAATCTCGGCCCGGGTGAGTTCACCCCCTGGGAGGAGGTGAGCGAAGCGACCGATCTGCTGTTCTATGAAGGTCTGCACGGCGGCGTGGCGGACGGTGAGACGGATGTCGCCAAATTCACCGACCTGCTCATCGGCGTGGTGCCGATCGTCAACCTGGAGTGGATCCAGAAGATCTTCCGCGACAACGCGCAGCGCGGCTATAGCGCCGAGGCGATCGTCGACACCATCCTGCGCCGGATGGACGACTACGTGCACTACATCACGCCGCAGTTCTCTCGCACCGACATCAACTTCCAGCGCGTGCCGACGGTCGACACCTCCAACCCCTTCATCGCCCGCGACATCCCGACGCCGGACGAAAGCCTGGTGGTGATCCGCTTCCGCGACCCGAAGAAGTTCAAGGTGGACTTCCCCTACCTGCTGAGCATGATCCACGACAGCTTCATGTCACGGCGCAACACCATCGTGGTGCCCGGCGGCAAGATGGGCCTGGCCATGGAGATCATCCTGTCTCCCATCATCCACGACATGATCGAGAAGTGCCGCAAGCTGCAGGGCAAGTAAACGCACTGCGTCAGTATCGGGAAGGCCCGCCTCGGCGGGCCTTTTCCGTTTCTACGCCACCGACAAACAATGCACCGCAGAGGGCACGGAGACTCCCCTTCACTACCTGCTCTGCACTCCGAACAACACCATCCATGTCAACCGAACTGGATGTCCCGCGTTGTTGGAAAGTGAAGACACCCAGCAACCGAGGACTATCCCGTGAAACGACTGATTCCCCTGGCTCTGCTGGCGGCCCTGCCGTTTGCCGCCGCCGCCCAGACCACCCCACCGGCCGACCCGCAAGCCCAAAAGGCCCGCTTCGAGCAGTTCCGGGCCCTCGACAGTGAACGCCGTCAGGAGCGCATCCGCATCCTTCAGGAGGCCGACGCCTGCATCAGCCGCGCCGAGACCCCCGACACCTATCGCGCCTGCAAGAAGAGTGAAAGGGAGGCACATAAGGCGGTCCGCGACCGCATGAAGACCGCGAAGGGGCAGAAAAGGATGATGATGCGCGCTGAACGCAAGGGCGATTGCATGCGCGGAAAGCGCTGGCAGCAGTAATCACCATGCAGGATCGGCGGAGCCGCGATAGAGGCGTAGGGTTCGCCTTTCGCGGCTTCCGTCTCTTCCAGCCTGGATGAAACTCGATGGGTATCGCTTCGCGTCTCCCATCCTCCGGCATTTTCAGATCGGTTCGGCGTAGAGGTCGTGCTCGCCGGCGGAGCTGATCCGCACGTCCAGGAAATCCCCCGGTTCGGCATCGACCGCACCGGTGACAACCACCACGCCATCGATCTCCGGCGCCTCGGCGGCGCTGCGGGCAATCACCTCGCCTTCATCCGCCTCATCCACCAGTACCCGTTCGATCCGTCCTACCCGGTCCTGAAGCCGATCGGCGCTGACGGCCGCCTGCAGCTCCAGCAGCCGCTCCAGCCGCTCCTCCTTGAGCGCATCCGGCACCGGATCGGCGAGGGCATTGGCGGCAGCGCCGGTCACCGGCGAATAGGCGAAGGCGCCGACCCGATCCAGCCGCGCCTCCTCCAGGAACGCCAACAGGGCCTCGAACTCCGCCTCGGTCTCGCCGGGGAAACCGACGATGAAGGTGCTGCGCAGGGTCAGCTCCGGGCAGACAGCGCGCCATCTTTCGATGCGGCGCAGCATGTTCTCGGCGTCCGCGGGCCGGCGCATCGCCTTCAACACACGCGGGTCCGCATGCTGAAGCGGCACGTCCAGGTAGGGCAGTACCGCTCCCTCCGCCATCAGTTCCACCAGCCGGTCCACGTGTGGATAGGGGTAGACGTAGTGGAGACGGACCCAGATCCCGAGTCGCCCCAACTCCCGCGCCAGCACCTCGATGCGCCCCTGAACCGGACGGCCCTGAAAGAAGCCGGTGCGGTACTTCCGATCCACGCCGTAGGCAGCGGTGTCCTGAGCCACCACCAGCAGTTCCCGCACGCCGGCGCCCGCCAGCGCTTCGGCCTCGGCCAGAATCGACTCCACCGGGCGGCTGACCAGCGGCCCGCGCATGGAGGGAATGATGCAGAAGGTGCAGCGCTGGTTGCACCCCTCGGCGATCTTCAGGTAGGCGTAGTGACGCGGGGTGAGCTTGATGCCGCCCGGCGGCACCAGGTCGGCGAAAGGGTCGTGCTGCGGCGGCAGGTGGGCGTGGACCGCACCCATCACCGCCTCCAGCGCATCCGGCCCGGTCACCGCCAGCACCTGCGGATGTACCGCACGGATCTCACTCTCCCGCGCGCCGAGGCAGCCGGTGACAATCACCCGGCCGTTCTCCGCCAGCGCCTCGCCGATGGCGTCGATGGACTCCTCCACCGCCGCATCGATGAAGCCGCAGGTGTTGACCACCACCAGGTCCGCCTCGGCGTAACTGGGGCTGACCAGATACCCCTCGGCACGCAGGCGGGTGAGGATGCGTTCGGAGTCGACCGTCGCCTTGGGACAGCCGAGGCTGACGAAACCGACCTTGGGAATTGTGCTGTTCATGGAGTAGGGTATTGGATTGGGTCCGCTATCTTACCGCCTGAGGAGAATCCATGGAGTACCGACCGCTCGGCCATACCGATATCGAGGTCAGCGTCATTTGCCTCGGCACCATGACTTTCGGCGAACAGAACAGCGAGCAGGAGGCCCACGAACAGCTGGATTTCGCGGTCGACCACGGGGTCAACTTCATCGACACCGCGGAGCTCTACTCCATCCCGCCGCGTGCGGAGACCTACGGTCGCACGGAGAGCATCATCGGCAACTGGCTGGCCAGGGGCGGGCGGCGCGAGAAGGTCTTTCTCGCCAGCAAGATCGCCGGCCCCGGCGAGGGGTGGATCGATCACATCCGCGACGGCAGGACCCGCTACAACCACACCACCATCCTGGACGCGCTGGACGCCAGCCTCAAGCGCCTCAACACCGACTACATCGACCTCTACCAGCTCCACTGGCCGGAGCGGAAGACCAACTTTTTCGGCCGGCTCGGTTATGAACCGCAGGAGGAGCAGGAAGAGCCCCGCATCGAGGAGACCCTGCGCGCCATTGAAGAGGCGGTGAAGGCGGGCAAGATCGGCCACGTCGGCCTTTCCAACGAGACACCGTGGGGGGTGATGCGGTTCCTCTGTGCGGCGGAGGCGCACGGACTGCCCCGCGTGGTCAGCGTGCAGAACCCCTACAGCCTGCTCAACCGCACCTTCGAGATCGGGCTGGCCGAGGTGGCGCACCGGGAAAAGGCAGGGCTGCTCGCCTACTCACCGCTCGGCTTCGGCGTGCTCTCCGGCAAGTATCTGGAAGGGGAAAACCCGCAGGGCGCCCGCCTCACCCGCTGGCCTGACTACGACCGCTACAGCAATCCGCAGGCGGTGGCCGCTACCGGGGCCTATGTGCAACTGGCCCAGCAACACGGTCTCGACCCGGCGCAGATGGCCCTTGCCTACGTGAACAGCCGCCCGTTCGTGACCAGCAACATCATCGGTGCCACCACCATGGCGCAACTGGAGAGTAACATCGCCAGCGCCGAACTCACGCTCACCGGGGAGGTGCTGGAGGGCATCGAGGCGATCCACACCCGGCACCCGAACCCCAGCCCGTGAGGGATTGAGCGTGCCGAGGCGCTGGTGCAGGGGATCAGATGCGGAAGCCGCCCAGGCGCCGCTCGATGCGTCGGTGGTAGAACTTGAGCCCTGACGCAAAACCGAGGAGGAACAGAATGCCCATGCCGCCCGCCACGTAGGCCCAGGTATAGTCCGGCTCCTCCACCACCGCCTCCTTCGGGCCGCTGGCCTCGTAAAAGCGGCTCAGCTTGGCGTGCAACACCCCGTTCTCCTGCATCAAATCGGCGAGCTTCGCATTCAGATGCTCGTTCTCTTCGACCAATTCGGAGGAGCTGTCGCGCAGCCGTTCGACTTCACTCTCCAGTTGCTCCTTCTCCTGCCGGATCTGGCGCAGGCGCATTCGGGCCGGCATCTCACTGGTTACGTAGATGCCGTTCACCCAACCCTCGATCCCGTCCTCGGTCTGTATCCGCAGGTAGCCGCCGTCCTTCTCCAGCACCTTCAATTCGGCACCGGTGGTTACCACCACAATGGGCGCCTCCCGCGACTTGGGTTCGTCCCGCACACCGACCCGCAGCTTATCGTCCACAAAGACGGTTTCAGCAAGAACCCCCGCGGGGCCCAGCGCTGCGATCCAGAGGATGGCAATCCGGAGATATCGATTCATCCGTGCATCATACCCACCGTGGTGATCTTCCATCAAATCCCCGGCCGGCTTGCATAGGCATCATCAACTTAGCAGATCGAACCAGAAAGGCAGGGTCAGCAGACTGAGCGCGGTCGTCACGGTCACTGACATGGCGTAGAGCCCCGCGTCGAGGCGGAAACGGTCGCAGAGGACAATGCCGAGCACCATGCTGGGCATCGCCGCCTCGAGCACAACGGCAATCAGCATCTCACCGCCAAGGCCCAGCCATTGCGCCACCCACCAGATCACAAAGGGGGTAATCAGAAGCTGAATCGCTGCCACCGGCACCACCAACGGGATCTGCCCGCGCCATCCCCCCTGCCAGCTCAGCCCCAGCCCGAGTGCGAACAGCATCAGCGGGACCACCGAATCGGCCAGCAGGTCGAGCCAGTCCGCCAACTGCTCCGGCAGCGGCACGCCGCCGGCATTCAGGGCAACGCCTGCAATCGCCGCCCACAGGGGCGGCACCTTCATCAGGGCGCGCACTGGATGCCCCGGCTCCCCTTCCCCAAAGCGGCTCGCGAGAACGATTCCCACGCTGAGCAGCAATGGCGTGCAGGCGAAAAGGTCGTACTGTATGGCGACGCTGCGCGCCCACGGCCCAAGCGATGCCTCCAGCACCGGTAAGCCCAGATAGGTCGCATTGGGAAAACCGGCGGCGAGCACCAGGGCACCAAATGCCGCCGACGGTACTTTGCCGCCGCGAAACCACAGCCAGGCCAACCCCATACCCAGCCCGACACCGATGGCCGCCGCCACCGCCACCCGAACCGCATCGAGTCCGAGCGGCGCGCGCCAGAGCACCAGCAAGGCAAGCGCCGGCAACAGCAGGACATAGACCAGACCCGTCAGATTCCGGCGCAACTCATCAGCGGCCAAACCGAGTGGCCGCACCACCCGCCAGACGACACCGCACAGGATCAACGCACCGGATTGAAGGATGACATCAAGCATTCAAGTGGGGAGGTAAAGGAGTGATTCCATGCCGGGCTTCAGCAACCTATGTGAAGCACGACCCGCCGCCTACCGCCCTGGCGGCGATGTTCCCAGATGTAGATACCCTGCCAGGTGCCCAACGCGGGGACACCATCGACCACGGGGATAGAGAGGCTGGTCGCGGTCAGCGCAGCCTTGATATGAGAGGGCATGTCGTCCGGGCCCTCGAGGGTGTGTGTGAAAAGCGGGTCATCTTCGCGCACCAGTCGGTTGAGCCAGTTTTCCAGATCAGCACGCGCACTGGGATCGGCGTTCTCCTGCACCGTGAGACTGGCCGATGTGTGCCGAATGAACAGTGTGCAGAGCCCTTCACGGATGCCGGCGCTACGCACTGCCGCGACCACGTCGGCAGTAATCTCATGCAGCCCCTGTCCGGGCACCTTGATTTGAAGCTCGCGAACCATCGATTAACCTCGCATTCGCACCTTCGGTGATTCTAACCCGAATGCGCGTGGAGACTGCTATTTCTTGTGTTTTTCGCGGTTTCTGTTCACAATCTGGCGCGTTCAGCGCCTCAATCTGCTCAACCACGTACAGGGAGAAACTCATGGCCGTTAAGAAGAAGAGCTCCGCAAAGAAGGCTGCCCCGAAAAAGGCCGCCGTCAAAGCAGCACCGAAGAAAGCTGTCGTGAAGAAAACCGCTGCAAAGAAGGCTGCTCCGAAGAGCGCGGCACCAAAGAAAGCTGTTGCCGGCAAGCCGATTGCCGAGAAGCAGACCAAGACCCAGATCATCACCGCCATCGCCGAGGAGACCGGTATCTCCAGGAAGGACGTTGCCGCTGTGTTCAGCTCGCTCGGTGGAATGGTACAGCGCCACATGGCCAAGCGAGGCTCCGGCGAGATCACCGTTCCGGATACCGGCGTGAAGATTCGTCGTGTGGTCAAACCCGCCACCAAGTCACGCAAGATGATCTCCCCGTTCACCGGCGAGCAGATCACCGTCAAGGCGAAGCCGGCGCGCAACACCGTCAAGGTCACTGCCCTCAAAGGCCTCAAGGAGAGCGTGACCAAATAAGGTCCGGTACACACACCGCCTGATCAAAGGCCGGGGCTTGCCCCGGCCTTTTTTTTCTCCCCGTCCTCCATAAGCATCCGCTCAAATACATGCGACTGATAGCCGCCTGAATTTAATTTGTTCCCGCAAGTTTGCAAAAGCCCACCCTTTCCTTTATCAAACTACCATCGGCCGCACGCGGCCAAACCGCGGAGGATGGAGATGAGCGAAAACTACAGAACACTGCCCTACAGCAAACTGGAAGCGGGGATCACCTACCAGCGCCCGCGACAGCAACTGCCTGAGGTGGTGCGCGTCGACAGCCCGGCAACCAACGTCATGACCGACCTGACCAAGGTGACTGCCATCACCATCGGCCCCTGCGCCAATGTCGATCAGGCCGAACAGCGCATGACGGCCAGTGCCGTCCGGTTGCTCCTGGTCACCGATCAGAGTCATAACATTCTTGGCCTCATCACCCTCACCGACCTGCGCAGTGAAAAGCCGGTAAAGTATCAGCAGGAGGTGGGATGCAAGCGTGAAGATATCTTCGTGCGGGATATCATGACACCGCAGGATCAGCTCGAAGTGCTGTTCATGGTGGATGTGGTCAACGCAAAAGTCGGTGACATCGTGGAGACGCTGAAGCGGGTCGGGCGACAGCACGCGCTGGTGGTCGACCTGGATGAGGAGCGCCGGCAGATGGTGCGGGGAATCTTCTCCACCAAGCAGATCAGTAAGCAGCTCGGCGTCAACATCGAAACCGCGGAGGTGGCGAAGACCTTTGCGGAGTTGGAGGCGGCCCTGGGTTAGCCGTTTTCGATGGCGCTTCGGTGACAAAGTCACCGACGCATTTGGAATTGGGATCCTAGACTTTGAAGGTTAAGTTTCACCAAGCGAGGATGGAGTCATATGAAAAAGAGAATAATCACGATTATCTTGGCCTGTGCACCGCTGTCGGCGCCCGTCATTGCCGATGAGATGACCGAGCGCAAGCAACAGAGCGCTGCGGTAATCAAAGAGTTCATGGGCGAACTCCAGGGCCACCTGCAAAAGGCGATGAAGGCAGGCGGACCGGTCAACGCCATCGGCGTCTGCAACCAGATCGCCCCTTCCGTGGCGCAGACTCAGTCGGAAAAGCACAACTGGAAGGTGGGCCGCACCAGTCTCAGACTGCGCAACCCCAATAATGCGCCGGATGCGTGGGAGCGTAAGGTGCTGGAGGAGTTCGAGGCACGCAAGGCCGCCGGAGAGGACCCGAAGACCATGGCCTATGCCGAGGTGGTGGAACAGGACGGGGGTAAGGCGTTCCGATTCATGAAGGCGATCCCGACCGGCGAAGTGTGCCTTAAGTGCCACGGCCAGGAGATCCCGGCACCGGTTGGGGCGAAACTGAACGAGCTCTACCCGGAAGACAAGGCAACCGGATTCAACCTCGGCGATATCCGGGGGGCCTTCACCATTACCCAGCCCATGTAGTCACTGGAACGCGCAAAGGGGGCGTCGGCCCTAATGCCATCAGTTGAGTAACAACCTGCTTGACTGACTCGGAGACGAGATCAAAATCCGGTGATCGTTTGATCACCGGATTTTTTTATGTTCTTAGCCAAGACCTTGACCGTATCCACTCCTTTTCTCCCAAGCAGTTCAGTTCCCTCTCCATGAGAGAGCGAAAGCGCCGCTCGGTCAGGTGCTCGACAGCTCCGGGTGGCGCTCGGCAAGCAGCTGCTCGATGGAGGTCACCACGCACCAACTCGCCTCCTCCGCCCGTTCGAAGTGGTGGATGAGCTGGGGGTGGATGGCCGCATCCCGGTCCCACTCCTCATGCAGCAGGTGAATGGCGCTGTGGATGTTCTCGTGTACCGCCGCATGGGGTGTGGAGAGTCTGGGATAGGTCGGCATGTTGCGGAACAGTTCGTAACCCGGCCCGCTGTCGTACCACTTGCCCAGCCGGCAGTTGTGGTGGTCCACCATCACTGCCCGTGACTCGTCACTCTCGGCTCCGTTGTTCAGACTCATGTAGCCGTTCTGCATGTAGATGACGTGTGTTCGACCAGCGCATCACCCACGTGCCGCCCGGCTGAACAGGTCGTTAGGGAGCCTCAAATTGTGAGTGGATCCGGGGGGAGGCGCCCCCGCAGGCGGGCAAGTCGACAAAGAAGCAGGCACCACCACCCGGGGGGTCCAGGTAGCCGATCTCCCCACCCATTCGCTCCACCAGCACCTTCGAGATGGAGAGCCCCAGCCCGCTGCCGCCCCGATCGGACTCATCGCCGCGCGCCAATCGCCGGAAGAGGCGCTCCCGGAACGAGGGCGGAACGCCCGGCCCGCTGTCCGCCACCAGCACCCGCGCATACCGGCTGTGCCGTGTCACCGCCACCGCCACTTCGCTCCCCGATGGGGCAAAGCGCACTGCGTTGGCAATCAGGTTGTCCAGCACCTGCCCCAGCCGCTCCCGGTCCGCATACACTTGGACCCCCGGCACCTCATGCGCAACACCCAGCTTTACCCCGCGTGATTTTGCCGAGCCGGCGTGAAGCCCGATCGCCTGCTCGACCAGCGGCATCACTTCGACCTTGCCACACTCTACCTGCAGTACCCCCGCCTCGGCTTTGTGCAGATCGAGAAGGTCCTCCACCAGGCGGAGCAGCCTCAGCGCGTTGCGTTGCGCAATCGCCACCATCTCGGCCGCCGAAGGGGTGGTGAATGCGCCGCCCACCCCACCGGAAACCAGGGTCAGCGCCCCGTGCAGGGCGGTCAGCGGTGTACGCAATTCGTGGCTGATGGAGGCCAGCAGCTCCTCGCGTGCCGCCTCGATCCGCTTGCGCTCGCTGATATCCTGAACCAGGATGACAAGGAGGGGTGGCGTGGCCTGAAGGGCGCGGCGGATGCGCAGTTCCGCCGGGCGGCCGCTGTCGTCCTCAGCCTTCAGTTCGGTCTCGAATACGGCCTCTTCCAGGCTCCCCGTGCACAGGCCCTGCGCGATTGCGTGCAGCCTTTCGCAGGCCGCTGCCGACAGCAGGTCCGCCATCGAACGGCGCTGCAGCTCCGCGCCGGTGAATTGCTGCGCCCGGCGACTCGCCTGAATGATCCGCAGTGAGAGGGGTTCGCAGAGGTAGACCTCCTGCATGGCGTGATCGAGCAGCGTCCAAACGTCACCGCCCGATTCTGCCGGAAAGAGTCCGGTGACGTCCTGCACGGTGCAGGTGATGCGTTCCGGCCACTCGGCGCGCCGTTGCAGCCGCGCCTCACAACGGATTTGGCGCAATGGGTGAACGGAACCGGGGTCCGTCCCACCGACACCCTGCTGCTGGACGCGAACGGAGAACCCCGCCTGGGGGTTGCCGTTAAGCAGCGACTCGAAGGCCTCTCCCGCGGTCATTCGATCGTCCGGGTGCAGGGCGCCGATCCAGCGCTCATAGCTGGCCGGGGTACCTGGCGGGAGTCCCAGCAGTTCAGCGACCGTTTCCGACCACCGCAGTACCCCGTCAGGCAGGGCCAGTTCCATGATCCCCACCCGTGCCAGCTGTTGAAGCTCGGCGCAGAGGCCGTCATTGTCGTCCATCGGTTCCCGCTTTCCCCTGACAGATCGCTTCGATATGCTAAGCCGCATGATGATAAACAAGCGTCGGACCGTGTTGCGAGTCCTGCTGCCGGTTGCCCTTGTCCCGCTCCTCTCTTCGTGCTCGGTCCGGCAGGTGGTCGATATCGCCACCTCCCGCAATCCGGAACGGGCGCTTTCCAGTACCGCCAAGAGTCGGGTGGCCAGCTACAAGCACAACCCGGTGGCCCTGGTGCAGGATATCCAGACCGCGCGCAGCCAATTCCTGCAGCTGCGCGCCTTTCTGGAGGGTAAGGCGGGGCAGGAATGGGGGCGTGCGGAGACGGTCACGCCGAGCAACACGCGTTACGTCAAGTACACCCAGAACTATCAGAGCCGCGCCATCATTCAGTTCGATCAGGGCCTGGTGACCGTGGAGACGGTGGACGAAAAGGCCCCGGAACGGAGCCTACGCAACGCAATCGTCACCACCCTGCTCACTCCAGACGACCCGCGCGCCGTTGATCTGTTTTCGGCACGCACGATCGAGTTGAGCGGTCGCCCCTATCTGGCGGGACTGGTGGCCGACCAGAACGGGCGCACCATCAATGGCCCGGCCGATGCCGAACGGTTTGCCGATTATCTGGTGCGCAACCGGATGGAACGGCGCCCGGTGCATGCCGAGGCGGGCACCCGGACCGCCCACGCGGTCCGCTTCAGCATGGTGAGTGACTACCAGAGCAGGCAGGCGCAGCGTTATGCGCCACTGGTCAACCGCTACGCCGAGGCCTTCGGCGTGAGCCGGAGCCTGATCTATGCGGTGATGCAGACCGAGAGTTCGTTCAACCCCTACGCCGTCAGCACTGCCCCGGCGTACGGCCTTATGCAGCTGGTACCCTCCACCGGCGGACGGGATGCCTACCGTTACGTGAAGGGCTACGACCACACCCCGAGCAAGGAGTACCTGTTCATACCCGACAACAACGTCGAACTCGGGGCCGCCTATCTGGACATGCTGCAGAGCAAGTATCTGGGGCAGATTCGGGACCCGGTCAGCCGCGAGTACTGCATTATCTCGGCCTATAACGGCGGGGCCGGCAACGTGCTGCAACTCTTTCACCCGGATCGCCAGCGTGCCGTCGCGGTGATCAACAGCCTCTCCCCTGCCGAGGTGTACAGCCGCCTGCGTGATGAGCACCCAAGGGCGGAAACGCGCCGCTATCTGGTGAAGGTGCTGAACGCACGCCGCCGATTCGTCAGCCTCTGACGCTCGCGGGAACGGGTGGGATAGTCAGAAGAAAAGGTGGTAGGGGCGTTCAATCGCCTCACGCAGTTCCCCCAGGCTAAAGCTGCGTGATTTGCGGACGGTCTCCTGTCCCTCGAAATAGACAATCACCGTGGGAATGGTGAAAACCCCCAATTGCGCGGCCAGCTCGCGCGCCTGTTCGCAATCCACCCGTACCCGAGCCAGCCTGGGGAACAGTTCCCGGGCCATCGCCTCCACCCGGGGCTCCAGCCCGACACACACGGCGCAGTTCGGTGCGGCGAAGTAGGCCAGCACCCCGGACTGTTCGCTGATATACCGCTCAAACTGTTCGGGTGACGCGATTTCGGTGGTCATCGCGCCATTGTAAAGGACCGCAGCGGCTCAGCGGGCGGTGAAGGTCAGGCAGTTGACGCTCTGGCCAGCAAAGCCGACATGGATGTGCTGGGCTGAGCACTCGAAATCATCGTTGTGCACACAGCCGGTCACCTTGCAGGCACCGACACCGGCGCGCCGTTCCCGGGCCTTGGTGTGGACGGTCGACGACATATAGGTATCGCACCCGGGGCGAATACCGTCACCGACCGTGATGGCGTGGGCGTGACAGGCGCGGTCGGTGTTGTAGACGCATTCGGTCACGCCGCATTCCGCTATATCGGGGATATCCACGGTGAATTTCACAGGCACTCCCTCCCTGGCCGAGTGGTTTCCCGCACTTTCAATAGCATAGTTGCCGGCGCCATCGCGTCAATTCCGCACCGGGCGCGGTCTGCAAAGGGAACCAGGCAGCAATTCCTTAGTAAACTGGAAGGAAATTTTGACGCACCGCAGGGGCGACGCGATAATGAACAAAACCGAACGGGAAAGGCCTGATGGCACACCTGAATGAAGAGGAACGGACCGGACTCGCCTGTCTGGTGATCTCGATCCTGGACGGATGGGGATTGAACACGGCACAGCAGATCGCACTGCTCGGGCTCCCGGAAAAGACCAGTCCCCGCCTGCTCACCCGCTACCGTCGCGGGGGTGAGGCGCTACCCGAGGAGGGGGAGGTGATGGAACGCTCGAAGCACATTCTCGGCATCTCCGAGTCACTCCAGGTGGTGTTTCCACTCACCCCGACCATGCCGTCATTCTGGCTACGCAACCGCAACCGCCAGTTTGACGCAGCCCCGCTGGCGATCATGCTGGATGAGGGCGTTGCCGGGATGCACCGTGTCTGGTGCTTTCTCGATTCAACACAGACCTGGGACTGACTTGCGCCGCCTGGCGCGTCAAATGCGGTCGAGCCAGGGATCGATCTCGATCTGTGTCTTGCCCCGGATCTGCTGGGCGTAACGACCCGCCGCCTCCTTGCTCTCGAACCCGGTGACCCGCAGCCGGTACCACTGCTTGCCACCGATGGTGACCTGCTGCAGTTCGGCATTGACCCCCGCCTGACGCAGGACAGAGAGTTCCCGCTCGGCGGTATTGCGAGAGCTGAGTGAGACCAGATTCACCGCCCAGCTACCCGTCTGGGCAGGCTTGGACGGTGCCTTGGCCGCCGGCCTGGCCGGCGCGGCGGCACGCGGCTCGGCAACCGCCGTCTTCACCGGTGCGCGCTTCAGTTCGCCGAGGGCGGTATCGACGCCGGAGAGCCGTTTTTCGGTGTCGTCGAGCCGATTGAAGATACTCTCCAGCTCGCGCCGGTTTGACTCCCGCACGTGGCTCATGGGTCCTTCGATGAGCAGCGCCAGCTCACTCAGCCGCTGGTTGAGCTGGCCCACTTCGCGGCTCAGCTGATCGACCCTCGACGGATCGGACGCGCCACCGAAGTCGCGCCCGCTGAGTGCCTCGACCGCAGCGCTCAACTCGGCAACCTCGCCCTTTAACCCCATGGCGAGCCAACCCAGACTGCCACTGCCGGCCACTGCAAGGACCAGTGCCACCATCGCCGCCGCCAGCGGGCGCCGGTCCGGTGCCGCCGGGACTGGGGCCGGAGCCGGTGCGGAGACCGCCGGCCGGTCCGGCTTGGGCAGCTCCATGTCCTCAACCGCATCGGTAAACAGATCCCCGCGACCGGCCTGAACCGCCACCGCCGGTGCCTCAGGCAGCGACTCCTCCTCATCCTCCTCGTCGGCGAGGTTCAGGTCATCTTCATCGAGCGAGTCAAAATCGTGATCGAGCTCTTCCAGGCCGCTCTCGTCAACGACGGCAGCCGATGCCTCGGGCGTCTCCGCCACAACCGCCTCCGCGGGCTCATCCGGCTCCAGTTCGAGCTCAGGTGCGTCCGGCTCATCCGCCGAATCGGCAACCACCGGCTCCGGCTCTACCAAATCCGCATCGGCACCTTCCGCTGCCGCGGCGGATTGCGTCTCGGGCTCCGGCAGTTCGTCATCGGGCAGACGGTCATCCAGCGGCTCCTCTTCGGCCAACCCCTCCATTGCCGCAGGCGGCTCCTCCACCATCTCGCCGGGTGCCTCATCGGTATCCAGGCTCTGTTCGAACTCGTCCAGGAAGGCATCCAAATCGGAGAGGTCACCCTCGTCCTCCTCCACCGACGCGCCCTTGTCGGCACCGCCGGCCGCCAACGCATCATCGAAGTCGGCCAGCAGATCGTCCCCGGCGGGTGCGTGTTCGGCCACACCGTCCAGAAGCTGATCGATTTCGTCTGCCGAGAGGTCTTTGCGACTCTCCTGATTGTCGGACATCTGAATTACCTCAGAACAGGGATACGGCCTGCGGGCCGTTTGTCGAAGACTACCAACAGTAACGGGAACTTGGAACCCTGGTGCAGGTACAGCCCCCTGTGCCCACTTCGACAACACACGAGGCGTATCTTTCCCACCGTGGTGCGTAGCCGAGCCGCCGGCTGCAAGCGGCTAAGCCCGTTCCCCGACCGGTGGGAGAAAGCGGCACTCCCGCAGATCCACGCTCACGCTGGCCGAGTAATAGGTCAGCGGTGTTCCGCCGATGCGGGGCAGCGGCACCCACCAAGTCAGTGCCGCTTCACGATTCGCGCTCAGGAGAAGCGGCACATTGCGCAGACGGCACTCCCCGGCCGACAGGGATAGTGCGGCAACCCGCCCCGCCAGGTCGTCGTGCCAGCGGCCGCGCTGGTGCCGGCAGGCATACCAGCGCTCCCGCTCGGTGAACAGGCCGGCCGCACAATCGCCGAAATCCGGTTCGTCGAGCTGTACCGCCCCATAGAGCAGGTCGGTGCGCCCGGTGGCGATCACCTCGCCGCGGGCGTCCAGCAGTTGCAGTGAGGCGCCGGCGACCCGCCCGCCATCCAGGTGAGCCACATCCCGCAGCGACAGGTGGAGGTAACCGAAAGAGAGTGTGTAGAGATAACCGCCCAAGACCAACAACGCCGGAATGCCGAGAAGCAACCAGCGCATGATGAGCAGCGCTCTGCCGCGACGCCTAGCCCGCACGTCTCACCACACGCGGCGGCAAGGCCACCGAGGTATCCGGCACACGATGCGGGGGGCTGCTACCCAAAGCCATGCGCCTCCGGTGCGATGGAGTAGTCGTGGCGCTGGCCGGTGAGCGGGTCGCCAAACGCCAAGTGCCAGGCCAGCAGGCGCAACCCTTCCCGATTCTTGTTTCCGCTGCCGTACTCCGGGTCGCCGATGACTGGAAAACCGGCATCCGCGAGTTGTCGGCGGATCTGGTGGGTCCGCCCGGTCTGAAGATCGAGATCAAGGGTGGTGATGTTCCGGTCGAGATCAAAACCGAGCACGGTGAAACGGGTCACCGACGGTTTGCCATCGACGGGCGTGGAAAGGGCGCCGCTCTCCCCCAGTGCTGCGGCGAGATCGCCCATCACCTCGGCGCGATAGCGCTTCTCCACCTCACCGGTCCGGAACAAGGCCGAAAACGCGGCAGCGGCCACCCGGTCATGGGCAAACACCATCAGCCCCGCCGTCTCGCGATCCAGGCGATGAATGAGATGGACCGCCCGCGTCGGGCGAACCCGCTTCTCGACGAAGCGCTCCAGCGCACAGTGATCCCCGAAGCGGGTTCCCTGGGCGAGCAGGCCGGCGGGCTTGAACCAGATGCTGAAGCGGATCTCGTCGGCAACCAGTTCCGGTTCCGGGCACGTACGGGCGAGCAGCTCCGGATCGTAATAGCAGGAGACCACATCCCCGGCCTTCAGCTCGCTCCGCGCACGGCGCAGGCGCCGCTCATTGCTCCGTCCGCGCTTCAACCACACGGCCCCTTTCCCCATGGCATCCTTCAACACACTCCGCGAGAGACCGGAATGGCGGGCAAGAAAATCGATGACGTCCCCCGCCTCCTGTGGCGAGACCTTTTTCTGCAAAACGCTGCGCCCGTTCTGGCTCATGGGTTCTCTAGGTGTTCCTGTTGTGTTGGTGATTGGGGACGAGATTACTGTTTCGCCTGGGCGCGACCGCGCCGGATCACAGCCAGCGCATAGGGCAGGATCAGCGCTATCCCGACGGTCATCAGGAGGAAGTTGTGCCCGGTGAACTGGAACTCCCGCGGCAGCAGGCTGCCCTCGCCGCCGAACACCCCCACCGCACCGACCGTGAAGAGCACGGCACCTACCAAGTCGAGCAGCAGCAGGCCGAAAAGCCCGCCCGATTTTCTCTCATCCGACATATTATCCTCCGAATCATGCACCTCAATCGCCGAACCAACGCCAGAACCGCCACCACCGCCGGCCGGTGTCGTCGGTCGCCGCGGCCGTTTCCCTCTCGTTGGCCGCCGGTTCGTCTACGGTCTCCGGCTGCCGCGCAGCATCGGCGGCGGGCAAAGCGGCCGGAACGATCACCGCCTCCACCCGACCGTCCTGACGCTCAATGAGCTGTACCGCATCGGGCGTGGCATTCGCCACTTCCGTGGCGACGAGACCCGCACTCAACAAAGCGATCAAAATCGGTGCTCTCACGCGAGCGCCTCCCGAGCAGGTCGTGTCGACTGCTGTCGATGGGCACGACGATGCAGATAGATGTCCAGCCCAATCTTGAGGGCCACCAGCGCCAGCAGCATGCCCAAGGGCGAATCCATTTTCATCGCGGCGAACCCACCGGCCAGGATGGCAACGTGCAGCACCACAATCCGCTTGTAAGGTTCGGACATCAGTTGCCGTACCGGGCGGTTCACATCTTCACCACGAACCAGATGATGCGCCACGAACGAGATGCCGTGGCTGACAGCGAGCGCCAGCAGCGGCAGGTAGAAGGCCTCCGGCGCCTTGCCTGCAACGAAGACAATAACGTTCCACAACAGTTCGACGAACACCAGCGGCCCGAACGCCGTTCCCCCGCCGAGTTCCGGCACCCCCATCCCGGAGAGGCCAACGATGAAGAAGCCGTGGATGGCGCAGAAGCCCCCGTAGTGAACCACAAAAAACGGGCCGGTGAAGAGGCTGAGCGGACCGCCCGCGTGCAGCATCTTCAGCAGTGCGTAGAACCCGATTACCAGGTTTTCCAGCCAGTAGAGGATGAGCAGTCCCGCAGCATCCCACTGCAGGTAGAAGACGCCGAACAGGGGGACCAGATTGGCAGCGAACAGCGCCACGAGCGGAATGCGATCAAGCACGCGCCAATCGGAAACGGCGGGGCCTGCGGACGATCTATCCATGGAAGGGCTTTCAGGTGAACTCACGCCCGCCAGTATACCCGACACCAGGGGGGGAGAGCGTCAGATCCACCGGCTAACCACCGGCAGGCCACCATGGTAGCGGCAGGTTAAGGAGTCCCCTCATGCA
This sequence comes from Gammaproteobacteria bacterium, assembly GCA_041690635.1. Lineage (GTDB taxonomy): Bacteria > Pseudomonadota > Gammaproteobacteria > Thiohalomonadales > Thiohalomonadaceae > JAWLGZ01. The sequence continues at coordinate 191,986 of JAWLGZ010000005.1, read as the reverse complement.
GGATAAGCTTCTCAATTCGGTACCCCCGCGACGCCAGCAGGTCACGGACGTTGTTCTCGCCAACGAGGTGAGCGAGCCCGACCACCACCAGCACCTTCTCGCCCGATTCCAGCGCCTGCTCGATGGCAGGCAGCCAGCGCCGGTTGCGTTCCACGATGAGCCGCTCGTAGACCTGGGGACTGGCCGCCTGCATCTCGATAGTGACAAACTCATCAAGGCGTTCGACGTCACCATCTCGCCAGGCGGCAATCAGGTCATCGAGGGTTTCGCCCAGCACCCGCATCTGCCGCAGAAAGTCCTCCACCAGAACATCGCCCAGTCCGTCATCAAGAGCCGCCAACGCCTCAATCTGTTCCAGCGGGGACTCCAGCCCCGCTATCGGCTTGCCATCGGCCATGGCCCGCCGCCCCAATTGAAGATCGAGCCCCGAATCCGCACTGAATCCTTGGGCCTCCATTTCCATCATGGTGAGCATAAGGGTCAGCAACCACGGTCGCATCCGGTTCAGTGATGCCAGCGGAATCCCCCGCTGTCGGGCGTATTCGGCCAGCCGCCCATACACCCGTTCCGACAGTTCGTCGGTCAGCGACTCCCCAGGCGGATAACTGCCCTTCTCCACCATCAATTTTTGCAGTTCCGGATCACCGACCCCGCTCATATCCAGCTCCAGGAGCAGGCGATCGGCATCGGCATACGCAGCTTCGAACTCGGGCGGCAGCGGATAGTCCGATTCGCGCAACACATGGACCGAACCACCGAGGTAGATCATCTCCCCCCCATCCGAGGTGACGGTCCAGAGGGTGGATTCGGCCGCGGCAAACACCGGCAGGAGGAGAAGCAACAGGGCACACGCTGTCCGATTCACGGCATTCTCCCGCATGTTGCGAGTCCGAGCGTCCTGACGGGGCTAGTGTACTGTTTCACTCTTGGCGGTACTTTCAGAGCCCCCAAAAGCGCCAAGGCAAGGCGCAGTCCGCAGGCAATGGCAAGCCCTTGGCAAGGACTGCAACGCGGCATTGGCGCTTTTGGGGGGCTCCCTTCGGGCGACTCGCTGAAAGTGCCGCCAAGAGTGAAACAGTACACTAGCGAATCCGCTCGCGATCAAGCCGGCGCACCGCCTCTGCGTACCAGGGGAATAAGCGATCGAATTCCGGTGTTCCGCTGCGCGGCTGGTGCGACACACAGGCGGCGGCAATCCGTTCCAGTTCGGCCGTCGTTGCGGCCGAATGCTGCAGACGTGCCGCCCCGAAGCGCTCCAGCGCCTCCCGGGAACTCCGCCCACCCGCGATAAAGATAGTCTTCGTCGCCGCCTCGTAGAAACCACGGGCCAGGGCAAGCGCCCCGGTAAACTGTCTATCGAGCCCGGCCCCGACCGACGCCCCCCCACGGTACCGTTCGCTGAGAAGATCGGCGGCCAGCCAACACATCGGCCAGCGCTCGGGCGGGATCCAGTGCCGGGCGTCGCTCTCGTCGGCAGTGGCCACCGCGGGGAGGGCAAGGCAAAAAAGCAGATACAGGGCGCGGTACCGAATCACGTGACGGGAGTTCCTGATTGTTCCTCAGATGCGAACGGGACAGCCGGAGCACCGTCCCCGAGGCTTGCGGGTGACTGGCACCTCCTTGTGCCCCATAACGAAGAGAGTGGCCGGGCGACTACTCCGCCTTCAGATATGCAAACCCCTGCGACTGCAACTCGGCAATCCGGACCACGCCGGAGTGGACCGTCTCGACCGGCTCGTAGAGCTTCTCTTCGGCCAGTCCGGTCTGGCCACGGGTAATGTTGCACAGTTCCAGCTTCACACCCTGAACCTCGTTCAGGGAGAGCAGCCGGCCCTTGATGTTGTCCCGCCGTTCGGCCAGTTCAGCATCCTCGGCAAACGGGGTCTCCGCCAGCTTGTCGTCGGTCAGGAAGCGGATGCCGTGGGCCACGAACACCACGCGCACGTCGTAGTCGATCAATTCGTTCTGGTAGTAGGTCACCATGTTGTTGATGCTGGTGAGCATGGCGCTGAAACGGCGCGGATCGGCGAAATCGGCGTGATAGACCACCTTGACCACCCCGTCGGAGAAGTCCGCAGCTTCAGCCCGCCCGGGGACCCAACTGGTGGCGAGAACAAGGATGGAGAGAGCCAGAAACCAGCTGCGTCCGGGAGCAATGCCTGTGTTCGTTTTCATGAAGTCTCCTGTCGATGTTTGTACATATCGTTATTGTGGTATTTCGAAAAACTACGGGACCAACTGCAACTGCTCGCGCATGAAGCGCGTTGCCCGCCACAGCGCATCCCTGGCCGCAAGATCGTCGGCGAAGGTGCGTACCGTGCCGGGCCGGAAATCGAAGCCGCGCCCCACGCCCGGATAGATGATGAGTTGTGCCGGACGCCCTTTCTCCCGCAAGGACTCCACCGCCATTTCGATCCCGCGTCGACGCTGATACTGCTCCTCGTCACCTATGAAGATGAGCGTCGGAATGGTCAGTTCGTCCGCCTCCGGTGCGTAGCGGTAGACCTGCATCGGCTCGGGTGCGTTGGGGTCCTGCATGTGGGGGTAATAGCTGACGTAACAGGCCACATCCCTGCCTTGGCGCTGCTGCGTGACCGCAACCTTGAGGGTGTAGTAGCCGCCACGGGTGTGAGAGTAGAGACAGGCCCGTCGGGAACTAATGTCCGGCCGCTTCAGCAATGCACCGAGTGCGGCCCCCACATCCTGTTCCAGCGCGTAGTCATGCTCGATGGGAAACTTCTCGACGAAGCGGCCGCTGTACACATCCGGTGCCAGCACCACGAAACCGCGCGCCGCCAGCCGCTTCACATGCAGCTGGAGCAGGTCGTCCAGCCCGCGCCTTCCGTGCTGGAACAGCACCGCGGGGTACTTTTCACCGTCATCGGGGCGCGCCACCAGCGTCGGGATATCCACATCCCCGTTTGCCACATCGGTCCATTCGGTTCGCACCGCGTGGGTTTCATGTGCTGGCAGTGCCCCCTCGAACCACCACTCGTTATCCCACCACCAGCCCTTATCGGGCTGTGCCTTATCAGCCGCTGCCGGCGCGGCGGCGAGAATGAGGGCCAGGAGTGAGAGCGTTCGAAACAGGTGCATGCAGCTTCTCTTTGTTGTTGGGGAGCAGGAGGAAATAGTGGACGAGATCCACGAGGTGAACAAGGTTACGCGGGTCTGCGCGTAGCCGCGTAGACCTGATCATCCACCAGCATGGCGGAGAGCACGCCGCGCTCAAAGGTGAAGCGAACCTCCATCTCCAGCGCCCGCCGGGCAATGGCGGTTGCCCAGTCGAAATAGGCCGACTCGTCGGCGGGATTGGCGCGGGACGCCCGTATCGCCATGCCGACGGCCGTGCCGATGCGTGTGATATGCGCGGTGCTGTAGGCACCAATCAGTGCCGACCTGAGCCCGTCGTCGCGATCAATGGCCGATTGCAGCGCCGCTGCCCGGCCACTGGTCGTAACCACCCGAAATCCCCCATCCGTCGTATCGATGAACACGCGCTCGTCCGGGTCCATTCCAAGCCGCGCCGCCGCCCGGCGGAGTTGCGCCTGCGCACTGGCCATGCAGCGGTGGAATTCGATCAGCTCGGGCAGGGCCACCGCGTCCGCCGGCCAGTCGTCGGCCGCTGCGGCATCGATGGCGACACGGTCGAAACGGGCTGTTCGAAGCCCCTCCTCCGACAGACGCAGCCGGACCTCCTCTTCAAGCTCCGCACCGCTCTCCAATACTCTATTTTCCGATGGGCCTAGCCGGGAAGGTCGGCGTGCATCCCGAATCGTGGCCCCCAGCCCGATCGCCGCCTTCGAAATGGTGGCCACTCCCATGGGGTTCTATCCATTCTGTTTATCGTCCCTCAGGGTTTGCAACATGCGCGCCAGCCATGGATGGTGCAGCGACAGGCAATCGGCCGCGGGTTGCAGGTTGCGAATCGGCATGGGGTTGCCCGAATCCGGCAGTGGATTGCCGCCCGCAAGGAGAGTGCGGGCAATTTGCGGGACTCAGCGGCGGTTCACGCTGAACCGCCCCGGGTCCATCAACACCAGGGCAACGGCCGTGAACAGATAGATGCCCTCCAGCTCCACAGCCCAGCCACCGAAATCATTCAGCGTCAGCACTCCGCCCCAACTCACCAACCCGATTGCAAACAGCATGTTGATGGCGATAAGCCCGGCCCCCACCCGGGCATACCAGCCGACCATGAGCAGTAGTGGACCGAGCACCTCGCCCAGATAGACACCATAGGCGATCACCGTAGGCAGGCCGGCCCCCTCCAGCATCGATTCAATCGGCCCGACGCCGTCGGTAATCTTGCGCACCCCGTGCAACAGGATCAGCACCCCCAGGGTGAGTCGCAGGAGCAGCTTTCCGGTGTCGTCCGCCAGGTCCCGTCCCATGTCACGTCTCCGCCGCAGGCAAACCGCCAAGCCAACCAGATTTATAGCGTACTGTTGCGCTCTTGCCTGCCCGCTCTCCGGCGCCGTGAGGCGCCCCCGTGGACATCCGTAACCTGTGCGGCAACAATCGCACGATGCCGCCGCCCGAACCCATCGACCGCATTCGCTGGCCCTTTGCCCTGCTGGCCTACCTCAGTGTCGGGCTGGCGCTGGTCGGCGTATTCCTGCCGGGCATCCCGACGGTGCCTTTTCTGCTGCTCGCCGCGTGGGCCGCGGATCGCGGCTCCCGCCGTCTGCACGACTGGATCCACAACCACCGGCACTTGGGCCCTCCGCTGCGGCAGTGGCAGGAGCAACGGGCGATTACCAGCCGCGCCAAGGCAACCGCGGTTACCCTGATGACGGCGAGCTGGCTGATTATGGTGTGGCGCACCGACACCCTTTGGGTACCGGTGGTCACCGGTCTTCTGTTCATCGCCGTCGGCAGCTATCTGCTGAGTCGCCCGACACCCACTTGAAGCGAATGCCTGTCAGCATCAAACCGCCACCTTCACCACGACCTTGTGGATAGTCCCTTCACCGACGAGGGGCGCATGGCAATCGGTGGGGAAAAAGATACAGAACGTACCGGCGGTCACCGCCACCCAGGCGGAGGGAGAATCGTCGAAGAACTGCACATCCCTGTCATCGTCGTACCCACCTCCAACCCGGCACGCTGAAATCGTCTTCCACCCCATCTCGTCGGTGCCCTTCAGCACCATCTGGATGTCGATGTACTTCCGATGCGCTTCGAGCCGTGCCTCCGCGCGGGTGCGCGCGGGTCCCTGTGACACAATCGCGAACAGGTTGTCGCCGTCGATGGAGTGACGCCCGGAGGGCAGTGCACCCACTCCCGGAGAGCGGAGAAAATCGAAGGCGGCGGGAAATCGGCGATGGAGTTCGAAATACCGCTCGGCACTCTGCAGGCTGTCAACAACCATGAAACTCATCCTCCTGTACAGGTCGCGGCAAACCTCGGTCGTTTCGTTTTGTTAATCCGATGAATCCACGGACCGGGGCATGCACGACATCAGATCATTGGTGACACAATTCTGACACATTCACCCCAATTCACCGGCAATCCATTCCACCGACGGTGCGTTCACTTCAACATGGGGACAGGTTGCTGCACCTCGTCGGCGCAGCAACCGTACACGGTCACGTTCGTGACCGGAATGCTCAACCTGTCCTGAAGGAGAGCCACCATGTTGAATGCAAGTAGTGTCGTAAGCCCGGAAAAGCCTCGCGCAACTCATCGGCCGAAAAAGCCGCGAGCCGGTGCGGAGCATAAAACCTTCACCCACACCATCGACATCTATCTGAAGGACTCGAACGCCTACGCGAACACCTACTTCGCGCGCTACTTCGAGTGGCAAGGGGTCTGCCGCGAGCGCTGGTTCTTCCAGTGCATCTCGGCGGACATGTTGCGTGATCAGGGGGTATTCATCACCAAGCACGCGCAGCAGGACTACCTGCGGGAGACCTTTCCGTTCCAGAGCGTGGAGTGCCGGATGAACACCTTTGAGATCAGGCGCTGTTCGTTCTGGTTGAGGTTCCAGTTCCTCGTCGACGGAACCGTGGTGGCAACGGGCAGGCAGCAGATCGTGTTCGCTGATCACGAAAGGCGCATCGCCCCGCTTCCGGATCCGGTGCTTGCCCGCGTAAAACAGTATGAGTTGAAGGAGGACTGACCTCGCCACGCGCCGTCGGGGGGCCACCCCCGGCGGCGCTCAGGCCGCCCCGAGCGCACCCTGCGCCCGTTCAGATTCACCGATCCCGGGTACGGCGGGGAAGCTGAGTGTAAAGGTGGTCCGTTCCCCCTCGGTGGAATCACAACGGATCTTTCCACCAAACACCTCCATCACACGGCGGCAGAAGGCGAGGCCAATGCCGGCACCCGCATGGCGCGTGCTGAAGTAGGGCTCAAAGATGCGGGGGAGTACATCGCGCGGCACCCCCGTCCCGGTGTCGGTAACCACTATCGCGTTACGGCCGTCACCTGTCTGGAGGGCGATATGGATCGTCCCCTTCCCGGCTGTGGCATGCAGCGCGTTCCTGATCAGGTTGAACAACACCTGCTCAAGCAGAAGATCGCTGCCGAAAAACCGGAACTCCTGCGCCGAGTCCACGCTAATCCGATCACGCCCGCCTGACGGGAACGGATAACGGAGCAGCGCTTCGTCCAGGCAGCGGCGTGCTGAATGGTTCGTGAACTGTGACCGATCGATCTTTTCCATAGTGCTCGCCGCGAGCATGAAGTCGACGATCAGGTTGGAGCGGTGCACCTCATGTTCGATATCCCGCGACAACCGCTCGAGCACCCGCAGCTCCCGTTCCCGCAACCGCGGCTCCACCAGCCCGTGCCGCACCGCCGCCTGATAGCCCTCGAACAGGATCTCCCAGTAGCGCGCCACCGAGGTGGCCTGCATCCGTAGTGTGGCCAAGGGGGTACGGATCTCGTGCGCCATCGATGCGGCCACCCCCAGCGGGTGGGAGAAGAGGTCGTGCTTGACGATGGCCCGCGCCAGCAGGCCCAGGCTGATGGCGATGAACACCACACCCGGCGGGTAGAACTCGATGCCGTAGTTGCAGAGGTAGTCCACCGCCGCGAGAGAGTAGATGAACAGGGCGATTGTGCATAGCCGCAAGCGGGCGCGTTGCGCCAACACCGAGGTGCGCTGTTGCCGCCACACGATGTACAGCCCCCGGGAGACCACGATAGCGGTCTGCGCCACGTGCACCGGATGCAACGGCCCCGCCTTCGGGTAGTAGCCCCAGAAATAGTCGTGATAGCCGGTGACGAAGAGGTCCGACCCGACGAGAAATCCTGCAAGCAGGGCGGCAACGATATAGGAGAGGTAGACGAACGGTTTCTCCCGGGGCGGGCCGGCGAGTTCGACCAGGAAGTGGTAAAGGGTGGTGGGCAGAAAGAGGATCAGCAGGTAGCCGAACTTCACCAGCGGGAGCGCCAGTGCCGGCTCATGCGTCTGAAACAGCACCGCCCAGGTGAATTGCCAGGCAAAGGTGGTGAAACAGAGCGCAAAGAAGGTGCCGGTGGTGGCCGTAAACCCCTGGGAGGAGACCACATAGAGCCCGTACCCGAGGAAAAGCAGGGCAACGATGGCGGGCAACACCGAATACATGGCGAAAAAAATCCTTTTTGTCCAAGGGGCCATGATACCGCAGGGGTGTGAAGATCCGGCAGGCGGCTTTCGGTGTGGAGTGCGTCGGACGGGTGCGGCCACCGTTGTTACCGCAGGCAGTCGATTCGCCCTGCGTCAGTCCGGCTCCACTGTGGACGAAAAGAGCTCCAGCCGGGCCGCCTTGCTGATGGCGACAACCGCCGGATGGCGCAGACGCCGCTCGGTCGAGATGGCGTAGAACCGTTCCCGCACCTTGTCGGTGCGGCCGATGGGCTCCACCGAAAACTGTCGCATGATGTCCGCGTCAATGACGCTGGGCGAAATGAACACCCCGACGCCCGCCTGGCCGAAAGCGGTCATCAGCGCGCTGTCCTCGAATTCGCCGGTGATGCGTGGGCGGATATCGTGCTGCTCCAGCCACAGCATCAGCGCCCCACGCAAGGCCGTATTGGTGGCCGGCAGCAGCATCGGCGCATCGTTCAGTGAATGGGGGAAACCCTCACGGTAACGGCCCGCCAGTTCGCCCCCGGCGAAGAAGGTGATACCGCACTCGCCGAGCAGGTGGTTGAACGCCCGCACATTGCTGCCGGGGGCGAGCGGGGTGTCAGCCAGCACCATGTCCAGCCGGTGCACCGCCATCTCCGCCAGCAGCTCTTCGAGCTTCCCCTCGCGGCAGACGAAGCGTATCGGCCGTTCCAGCCCCAGCGCCGGTTCGAGCAGGTGCTGGGCGATCATCTTCGGCACCACGTCCACGATGCCGACCGTGAAGGGCAGGGTGCGACTGCCGGCCCGCCCCTGCAACACATCCTCCATCTCGGCCCCCAGCCGGAAGATCTCGTCCGCATACTCGAACGCCAGCCGCCCCGATTCGGTCAGAACGAGCGAGCGCCCCGCGCGGGTGAACATCCGTTCGCCCAGGTGGGTCTCCAGCAGGTGCAGCTGGCCGCTGATGGTTTGCGGAGTGAGGTGCAGCCGCTCGGCGGCCCGGCTCACCCCGCCCTCGCCGGCGACCATCCAGAAGTAGTAGAGGTGGTTGTAGTTCAGCCCGCGCATAGATCGATATTACCGAATCGGTTATCAATAATAATCGAATTTTCTTTCATGATTCGGCCCGGTAGAGTGGCGCCCCAAAGCTGGGGGAGGTCCATCCCGCAGTCACCTGTCCGAAAACCCGGAGGTTACAGATGAAACGTGTTCTGCTGTTTGTCGGCACCAACCTGGCCATCTTGGTGGTGCTCGGCCTGGTGGTCAGCGTGCTGGGCGTCGGCCGCTTTCTCGGGCCGGACGGCATCGATCTCGGTGCGCTGCTGGTATTCGCCGCCATCTTCGGCATGGGCGGCTCCTTTATCTCGCTCGCCATCTCCAAGTGGGTGGCGAAACGGTCGGTGGGCGCGCAGGTCATCGAACAGCCGCGCAGCGCCGCCGAACAGTGGCTGGTGGAGACGGTGCGTACCCAGGCCCAGCGCGCCGGCATCGCCATGCCGGAGGTGGCCATCTACCGCTCACCCGAACCCAACGCCTTCGCCACCGGCCCCAGCCGCAACAACTCGCTGGTGGCGGTCAGCACCGGGCTGCTGGAGAGCATGAGCCGGGATGAGGTGGAGGCGGTACTGGCCCACGAGGTGAGTCACGTGGCCAATGGCGACATGGTGACGATGGCCCTGATTCAGGGGGTGCTCAACACCTTCGTCATCTTCATCGCCAAGGTGGTGGGCTACCTGGTGGATCGCGCGCTGCAGGGCAACAACAGCCAGTACCACGGACCCGGCATCGGCTACTGGGTAACCAGCATCGTGGCCGAAATCGTGCTCGGCATCCTCGCCTCCGTCATCATCATGTGGTTCAGCCGCCAGCGGGAGTTCCGGGCTGACTCCGGCGGGGCATCACTGGCGGGGCGGGAGAAGATGGTCGCCGCGCTGGAGCGGCTGCGCTCGGCCCATGAACCGTCACACCTGCCGGATCAGATGGCCGCCTTCGGTATCAAGGGCGGCGGCGGCACCCTGGCACGGCTGTTCATGTCCCACCCGCCGCTGGAGGAGCGGATCGCTGCCCTGCGGGGCCGTTGACACGGGCTTGGGCAAGAGAAACGAGGTGGTGTCGTTGCGAGGCCGTCGACAGCGCGCAGCGACACCGCCCGCCTACCCTCTGGAGACCACCTGCACGGCGTCATCACCGCGGCTGGCTCCCGCGTCACCCGGCCAGGTGAAGCGGATGACACTCCCACGCTCACCCGCCGCCTCGATGGACACCCGACCACCCCGGTTCTCGACCATCTTCTTTACCAGTGCCAACCCCATGCCGCTGTGCTCTTTTTGATCGCGCGCAGCCAGCGTCTGAAACACCTCGAACACCTTGTCCCGGAACTCCGGGGCGATCCCCGGACCGTCGTCGGTGACTGAAAACTCCCAGGTGGCCGGTCCGACCTCCCGCGCAGCGACCTGCACCCGGCCGGCCGGCCGGTCGTGGTGGTCGATAGCGTTGTTGATCAGGTTGGCCAGCGTCTGCCGCAGGTGCAGGTGTTCCGTGACCAGTACCGGCAACCCTTCCAGGCTGAAGGTAAACCCTTCGGGAGCGGAGAGGGAATCGATGATATCCCACGCCAGGCGACCGCAATCGACCCGCTGTACCTCTTCGTGGCGACCTGATTGTGAATAGGCCAGCAGGGCATCAATCAGCGCATGCATCCGCTGCGCGCGGGCACGTAACACCTGCAGAGTGGCGCGCCCCTCAAGCGGCAGTTCGCCGCACTCTTCATCCAGCACCGAGGCGAGGTGGGAGATCGCGCGCAGCGGACCTTTCAGGTCGTGGGAGATGACATAGACCAACTGCTGCAGTTCCAGGTTGGCCTCCTCGAGATCCACGCTCTTGCCGGTCAGCGCTGTCTCGGAGGCCTGGAGCGCCTCGACCGTCCGTTGCAGGTCGCGGGTCCGCTCGGTCACCTGTTCGTCGAGCCGGTCACGGTGGGCACGCAGTTCAGCTTCCACCGCTTCGCGCCGGGCGATCTCCTGCTGCAATGGCTGCAGGCCGAGGCGATCCAGTATCCACCAGAGTGCCCAGCCGAGGCCTGCCGTCAGCAGCGCGCCTATCAATGCCAACTGCAGCCCGAGCCGCCGCAGTTCGGCATCCACATCCTCGAGATCGCGCTCCACCTGGAGGGTGGCCAGAGTGCGCTGGCCTTGTGTGATCCGGTGGCTCGCCTCGACAGTGAACGCCCGAGGGTGCTCTTTCGTGTGTTCCGCGAGAACGAAGCCGTTGGGGGCGATCGCACGGATCCGCACCACGGCGGGATTCTGCTGCTCCCAGCGGCGGACGAACTCAACCACGGTGGTGTAGTCGTGCTTGAGTAGCGGCTCACGGAGCAGACTGCCGATGAGTACGACCTCCCGCTCCATCTCCTCGGTGGCGTGCTGAAGGAGAATCCGATGCTCCTGCGAGCCAAGGAAGGCAAGGCCGAGTCCCTGGATGAGGACCAGCGTCAGCAGGAACCAGCCGAGTACGCGCCGATAACGACGCCTATCGGTCATCACCACCACCCGACTCTTCTTCCGCCGCGATCAGGTCCAGCAGCTCGCGCATCGAGTCGCAGTCGCTGTCGGTGACCGGGACCAGCCGCGTCACCCCGGCCTTGATACCGGAGAGAATCTCGGCGGATTGCAGACCGAACATCGCACTGCGGATAGCATCAACAAATTCATCACCGAGCCGATCGGCGGCCACGAACAGCAGCTCCGAAATCGGCGGCGACATGGCGACAGCGCGCAGTCCGCGGGGACGGTAGGTGTGATAGACGTCCCCCATCATGGCACCGGCATCGAAATCTCCGGCAAGCACACCGAGCGCCACGTTGTCGTGGCTGTTGAGAAACGCGCTGCGGGCGAGCCGGGCCACCGGCACACCCGCCTCGATGAGCATGGCGCGGGGCACCAGATGGCTCATGGTGGACTGGGCATCGCCGAAGGCGAAGGCGTGGCCGGCGAGATCGTCCAGGCTGTCGATGGGGCTGTCTTCGCGGGTGACCACGTAACCGTGGAAAGTGGGCTCGCCGTTCACCTCCAGGCGCGCCAGCAGCCGCTTGGGACCGTACTCATCCACCAGTCGGACATAGGGGGCAGGCCCGAGAAAGGCGATGTCGGCCTCGCCGGCACCGATTTGCCGGAGTGTGTCATCGTAGCTCGCCGCCACCGTGACCTGGACCGGGCGCCCCAGCCGTTCACCAAGATAGGCGGCGAGCGGGTCAAACCGCCGGTGCAACTCGGCAGCAGAAAGATACGGGAGGACGGTGATCACCAGCGGTCCCGAACCGGGTTGAACACCGTCGGGGCCGGCGGAGAGGGCACCCGGCAGCACGACCCCCAGTAACCACAACAGAAGCACGGCTTTGCGCTTAACGACCATTCATGAACCCGCGTGAACAACCGGCGTGTTTTCCCGCCAATGACATTTGATACTGCCGTGCCGGAGCCCTCGCGTAAATCCCGACCCGCCGAAAGGCGTGGTGACCGGTTGGAAAAATGACACTTTGCCGTCCATGTTGTTCGGAGTGGCCAGCCGCCGACAGGACCCGTCCCCAATGGAGTCAGAGCGCCCCATCGTTCTCATCACCGGTTCCGGCGGCCGTATCGGGACGGCCATCAGCGCGGCGCTCGGCGACGCCTACCGGGTGGTGGGGCTGGAGCGGAAGTGCGGCGACGAGCCCGACTGCATCACCGTGGATGTCACCTCCGATGAGCGGATGACGGAGGCCTTTGCCGAATTCCGCGCACGCTACGGGAGCCGCATCGCCTCGGTGATCCACCTGGCCGCCTATTTCGACTTCAGCGGCGAACCCAACCCCCTCTACGGGACGGTCAACGTGGAGGGGACCCGCCGTCTCCTGCGTCACCTGCGCGACTTCGATGTGGAGCAGTTCGTCTACGCCAGTTCGATGCTGGTCCACGCCCCCACCGAACCGGGGGTGCCCATCACCGAGGAGTCGCCCATCGACCCCAAGTGGGCCTACCCCGAATCGAAGGCGCAGGCGGAACGGGTGGTGCGCGAGGAGCACGGCCCGATCCCTTCCGCGATACTGCGCATCGCCGGGGTCTACACCGACCAGTGCGATGTCCCGGCCCTCGCCTATCAGATACAGCGCATCTACGAACGGCAGTGGCTGAGCCACCTGTTTCCGGGCGACAGCAGCCACGGCCAGGCCTTCGTCCATCTGGAGGATGTCGCCGACGCCTTCCGCCGCCTGGTCGACCGGCGTGCCGCGCTGCCGCCCGAGACGACGCTGCTCATCGGGGAGCCGGAGGTGGTGAGCTACGCGGAGTTGCAGAACCTGATCGGCGAGAGCCTCTACGGCCAGGGGTGGGTGACGCGCGAGATCCCGAAGCCGGTCGCCGCCGGCGGAAGCTGGGCGCAGGACAAGCTGGAGACCGTCATCCCCGACAGCCTCGATCAGGGGATCAAGCCGTTCATCCGCCCGTTCATGATCGCGCTGGCGGACGATCACTACGAGCTCGATGTGCACCGTGCCGAGACCCTGCTCGACTGGCATCCGAAGCACCGGCTTCGTGATCGGCTGCCGCGCATGCTGGAGACGCTGCGGCGCGACCCGCTCGGCTGGTATCGCCACAACCGCATCCCGGTACGGCCCTGGCTGGAGGAGGCGGAGGCGCTGCCCGACCGCGCCGGCCGGACGGTGATGGCGCACGACGCCCGCGCCCGCAAGGCGCATGCGCGCACCCTCTGGTGCCACTTCGCCAACCTCGGCCTCGGGCTGTGGCTGATGGCCAGCCCGTTTCTCCTCGGCCTCGCCCAGCACTGGATGGAACCGACCCCCATCATCACCCCCACCGGCCGGGGCCTGGCCTACTCCCACACCTTCATGACCGCCAATGCGGTGATCGTCGGCCTGCTCATCGCCGTGCTGGCGCTGGTGTCGATGTCACGGGAAAAGGGGTGGGCGCGCTGGACGGTGGCCGCGTTCGGCATCTGGCTGCTGTTCGCCCCGCTGGTGTTCTGGACCCCGAGCGCGGCGGCCTATCTGAACGACACCCTGGTCGGCATACTGGCGATCACCTTTGCGGTGGCCATCCCGCCGGCGCCGGGGGTCACCGTCGCCGGCTGGATGACCGAGTCCGACATCCCGCCCGGCTGGGACTACAACCCCTCCGGGTGGTATCAACGCATCCCCATCGTGTTGCTGGCCCTGGCCGGCTTCATCATCTCCCGCTACCTGGCCGCCTACCAGCTCGGCCACATCGATGCGGCATGGGACCCGTTCTTCGGCGGCGGCACCGAGCAGATCATCACCTCCTGGGCGTCGGAGGCGTGGCCGGTGGCCGACGCCGGGCTGGGTGCCACCGTCTACGCGCTGGAGATCGCCACCGGCGCAATTGGCGATCGGCGGCGCTGGCGCACCGTGCCGTGGGTGGTGCTGCTGTTCGGCTTCCTCATCGTGCCGTTGGGCGGTACCAGCCTCATCTTCATCCTCATCCAACCGGTCCTGCTCGGCACCTGGTGCACCCTGTGCCTGATCGGCGCCACCGCCGTCCTGCTGCAGATCCCCTATGCCGTGGACGAGGTGCTGGCAACCCTTCAGTACCTTCGCGCCCGCCGCCGTGCCGGTACGCCACTGCTCCGCACCCTGCTGTACGGCGGCGCCAGCGACGAGGGGAAAACCGACCGCTCCGACGACTTCGAGCGACCGGCCCGCGAGGTGGTACGCGAAGCGCTGACCACCGGACTCAGTGTGCCGTGGAACCTGGCCGCCATGGCGGCGGTCGGTGCCTTGCTGATGCTGACCCGGCTCCTGTTCGGCACCGAAGGGGCGGGGGCGGACAGCGACCATCTGGTCGGGGCCCTGGCCTTCACCTTCGCTGTGCTTGCGTTCGCCGAGATAGCGCGCCCACTGCGATTCGGCGGCGCCCTGCTCGGGGCGTGGGCGGTGCTCGCGCCCTTCCTGCTGGGCGGCTACTCCCTCGGCGGGGCGGCCTTCACCCTCCTCGCCGGGATCGCCCTCATTCTCCTGTCGCTCCCGCGCGGACGCATCGTTCACCGCTACGGCGAGTGGAGCCGCAGTATCCGCTGAACGGGCTGACCGGTGGCAATGCGCCGAAGGCCGGTGATACAGTGACCCGCAGTGCCTAATGTAGTGCTGCGCTCTTGATGAGACACTCACACACGCGACATGGCAGCCTCGTGGTGACTGGAGTTCGCCAAGACCTGATTAGAAGGTCCCTTCCCCTTGAAGGGGAAGGACAGGATGGGGATGGGTTTCGTACGGGCGCTGCGGGGTCCACCCATCCCCACCCCGGCCCTCCCCTTGAAGGGGAGGGAGGTTCGTTGTGCCAACATAAGAAGTGCCACACTGCGTGCAGCACTAAACCAAGCCATGAACAACCGTCTCTTCCTGCCGATTTTTCTCCTTCTGTCGTGGAGCGCCGGCGCCCACGGCGCCTGTGACGATCCGCCCGCGCCGGGGGTCAACTGGATGCGATGCGACAAAAGCGGCGCCGATCTCCAGGGTACTGACCTGCGCGGGGCCACCCTCTCCCACGTCGACCTGAGCGGTGCAAACCTGAGCGGCGCCTCGCTCGCCGGTGCCGATCTCTACTTCGCCAATCTCCGCCAGGCCAATCTCAGCCAGGCGCGCATGCCGGAGACCCGTGTCGTCGGCGCTGATTTAACGGAGGCCGACCTCTCCGGTGCACTGATGGACAAATCCCGCTTCGACCGGGCCTCACTTGCCGATGCCACCATCGCGGGGGCGCGCCTGCGTGGCGCCAGCTTCTACCAGTCGGACCTCAGCCGGATCTCCGGGGAGGGTGCAGACCTTTCGGATGCCCAGCTGCCGCAGGCCACGCTGAACGGCGCCGATCTGCGCGAGGCAAATCTCTACAGCGCCAACCTGGAGAAGGCGAGCCTGGAGGGGGCGCAACTCGCCGGTGCGAGACTCGAGCGCGTCAATCTCTCGAGCGCCAACCTGCTGGCGGCCGACCTGACCGGCGCCGATCTCACCCGCGCCGTCCTGGTCGGGGCCGAACTGTTCCAGACCCGTTTCGACGAGACCAAACTCAGCGGCGCCACCTGGGTCGATCGCAGCCGCTGCGACTTCAACGCCGTGGGGCGCTGCCGCGCCGATCGCTGACCTCCGCACCTGCGCGATGAAGCGGAGTCTGTTCCTCACCCTGCTACTGCTGCCCTTCGCCAGCGGATGCGAAGGGACCGGCCCCTCCCTCGGCGAACGGCTGCAACCGGTCGATTGCTGGTTCAATCCGGACCCGGCGGGCCCCGCCACCCGCTGTTACCAGATGCGTGTGCCTGAAGATCACGCCCGGCCGGACGGGCGCCAGATCCGCTTTCCGGTGGTGGTGTTCACTGCCGACCGCAGGTGGTGGCAGCGACCGAAGGCACCAGTGCTGCACCTCGGTGGAGGAGGTCCCGGCCACCCCCTTGGGCTGACCACGGAGGCGGAGGCGGGATATCTTTGGCACGACTATCGCCAACTCTCGGTCGATCGCGGGCGGGACCTCATCGCCATCGATCCGCGCGGCGTCGGTCTCGCTGAGCCGCGACTGGTCTGCACCGAGTTCATCGACACCGCTCGCGAGGCTCTGCCCCGTGCGCTCGCTCCGAAAGAAGAGGACCGCCAGGTACGTACCGCGTACGCACGCTGTCGCGACCGCCTTATTGCCGAAGGTGTCGATCTGAGTCAGTACCGGAGCGCCTCGGTGGCAGCCGACGTGGAGCTGATGCGGCACGCCTTCGGGGTGGAACAGTGGCATCTGTACGGCGTCTCCTACGCCAGCCGCTACGCCCTCACCGTCGCCCGAGACTACCCCGCCGGGGTCGCGAGCATGGTGCTCGACGGGGTGGTGTTCCCCCAGGTGCGCTATCCCGAGAAAGGGCCCGCGCTGGTCAACGTCGCCCTCTCCCGTGCCCTCAGCCGCTGCCATCCGACCTATGGCTGCCCTGCCGGTTACCAGGAGCTTGTGGCGCGCCTGCCCTCCCTGCTGGCAGCGCTCGACGAAAGGCCCGCACGGATGGAGGTGATCGACCCGTGGAGCGGCCGGCCGCAGAGCGTGGCGCTCACCGGCAGGCGGTTGGTGGATGCGCTGTTCATGGCCCTCTATGTGGACAGATTCAACGAGCGGCTCCCCGGACTGCTCCTTTCACTGCATCAGGAAGATACGGCCCCGGCAGAGGAGCCGGTCACCGCCCTGATTGGCGATCTGCTGGACCCCTACTATGCCGACGGTGCCCAACTGAGCCACTACTGTGCGGAGGAGCTCCCCTTCGCCGATCTGGACAAGGCGCGACGCAAGGCGATGCACGGCGGCTACTTCGGCGAACTGGCGCTGGAGGGGCTGGAGGCGAGCGTGGCGCTCTGTGAGCTCTGGCGCGTGCCGACCGCGCCCGCGGTAGAGTCCCGTCCGGTGCGCACCGACATTCCGACCCTGCTGCTCCATGGCGAGCTGGACCCGGTATTGCCTGCCGAGGATGTCCCGCCCGAACTCCACCATTTCCCGAACGGGATCCTTTTGCTTTTCAGCGATGTGGCGCACGGGGCCATCTATTCCAGCCTCTGCGCGGAGGAGGCAGCCGGCGTGTTCATCGAACGGGGTGCCGCGGCACTGTCCGACCTCGCCTGCATTGAGGAGGAGGCGCTCGTCGGACGCGCAAATCACTAACACAATGAACCGGATCAGGAGAGAGCAGTGGAACAACGCCTTGTCGAACTGGAGACCAAGCTCGCCTTTCAGGAGCAGGCCATGGAAGAGCTGAACACGCTGATGGTGCAGCAACGACGGGAGCTGGAGCAGCTTGCCGAGACGGTCGAAAACCTGCGCCAGCGGCTCGCGGCAGCGAACATCTCCGCCGTCTGCGACGAATCGGAGGAGACGCCGCCGCCGCACTACTGACGGGTTCGGGTCCGCGGCCGGGTAGCCGTTACGCGGGGGACAGTGAGCCGGGCGTCAGGTGGCGAGCCGATGGCTCGTCAGGTGGATGGTGAACCGGCTGCCTTGGCCCGGCTCACTCTCGACGCTCACCGTCCCGCCGTGCAGGGCGGCGATGCGCTGTACCAGATAGAGGCCCAGCCCGAGTCCGCTGACGCCGGTGGCGATGGCCTGCGGCGCCCGGTAGAACTTGTCGAACAGCGTCGGCAGCACCTCGGCTGCGATGCCTATGCCGCTGTCGGCAACCCGGACGTCGAGCCCCTCACCGATGCGGACGATGTCGAGGACGATGGCCCCGCCCTCCGGTGAATACTTGACCGCGTTGTCGATCAGATTGAGCACCGCGAGGGTGAACCAGCACGGATCGACCAGGATCGGGCTGTCATCCCCGGGCAGGTTGATCTGGAGCGGGTGCTGCTCGGTCAGCACCAGTTGGGCCCGGATCTGCGTGACCAGCTCCGAGGGGCGTAGCGGCTCGGGGTGGATGTCGAACTCGGCGGCGGCAAGGCGATCTTCGGCGAGCGCGTTGTCCACCAGTGCGTTGAGGCGCGAGATGGCGCCCTGTATGCGGCGGTAGCGCGGCGCCAGCTCCGGTAACCGCGTATCGGTCTGGGTGCGCAGGTTGGTCACCCCGACGGCAATGATGGAGAGCGGCGTGCGCAACTCGTGGGCGACCATGCGAATGAAGCTCTTCTGGGCCTGCTGCCGCGCCTGTTCGATGGCGAGCAGTTCCTCCGCGTGCGCCTTGGCATCAATGAGATCACGCTCCCGCTCCACCAGGGCCGCGTTGCTCGCCGCCAGTTCGGTGGTGCGTGCCGTCACCTCCCGCTCCAGCTCATTCTCCAGCCGGTGGGCCGCCTCCAGGGCGAGCGACTTGGCCGCCAGGTGGGCCTGCTGGGTCTCCCACACCCGGATCAGCACCGCCAACGCCGTGAGCGGCAGCTGAATCACCACCGCCACCTCCCACAGGTAGGTGGTGAAGAAATTCACCGGAAGATAGCCCAGATTGCGCAGCAACTGGCCAATGGCCGCCAACGTGCCGGGGCCGAAGATGAGCAGGTAAAGCAGCGCGCGCTGCGGCGCCGCCCGCAGCATGGCCACGGCGAGCAGCAGCAGGCCGGGCAGCAGCAGGGCATGGAACTTCGCCAGCGGCCCGACGATGACGTGGTAGTAACCCGCGGCCGAAAAGAGGGTGGCCGCAAAGGCCCCCCAGGTGAGCCAGCCCAGGAAACGCGAAATTCGGGGGAACTGCCGCTGGGGCTCCACGTAGGAGAGCAGGAACCAGATGTAGAAGACGGTCAGCAGACAAAGCGCCGCCCCCAACACATTGTCGGCAACCGCCGGGTTGCCGGGGTAGATGAACAGCTGGTCGAGTCCCACCAGGGTGAAACGCAGGGCGGCGAAGGAGAGCAGGTAGCCGGTAGCGACGAAATAGAAGGTTTCACGCAGCCAGAAGGCACTCAGGGCGCTGATCACAGCCGCGATCAGGATCATGCCGAAGAAGAGGCCGAGAAAGGCATTCTCCAGGCTGGCCCGCTCCCCATACAGGTCCGGCGGTGCGAGCGACAGCGTCATCGTCATGGCACTGCTGCTCTGCACCCGCAGGTAGTAGGTCCGCGGCAGCTCGTCGAGTTCCAGCTTGAACACCATCTCGCGGAAACCGGTCTCCCGATCGGCCACCGGCACGTGGTCGCCGGCCCGCCGTTCGCTGTAGCCCCCCTCCGGCTCAGGGACATAGAGGCGCAGGTCATCGAGGTAGGGAGGCTGGGCGATCAGCCACCACTCCTCCTCCATTTCGGCGGTACGAGCGAGTTCAAAGCGCAACCAGATGGCGTCGCGGGTGTAGCCAGCGGAGAGTCCGCCGGGCAGGGGGGTGAACCCGGCCTCCCGCACCTCGGTCAGCCCCATCTGACCGCCGGGGTCGCGGAAGATCGCCAGGTGGCCGGCCAGCGACCGGAACGCCCGTTCCCCTGCCACGAATCCGGCGCCCTGGACGGCCGAGGCGGACAACAGCAGGAGGAGGGCGAAGAGACCGCGCCAGAGAGAGCCGGTCGAGCGGGGGGATGGATGCACGTAAGACCGCTTGCCTGTTCGTTGAGGACGCGATTATCCCTCCCGGGTGCACTCCGGTAAAATCGGCGACGACGGACCGGAAACGGGGGGCGCTGCACGCGCCCTCCCGACCGGCAACACATCCGCCAGGGACGCCGCCAACCGGAGTTCGAAGAGAGCTGCATGAAGATACGCGTCCTGGTCGTCGACGATGCGACCGATCTGCGCGAGGAGATGGTGGATTACCTCCGCTTCTCCGGCTACGACGCGCACGGTGTGGGGAGCGTGGCCGGACTGGTGGAGTGCCTCGAATCCGAGCCCTGGCAGGTGGTGCTCCTCGACCTCGGCCTGCCGGATGGCGACGGGCTGGTGGCCGCACACCGCCTGCGCCGGGAACGGGGGCTCACCCTCGGCATCATCATGGTCACCGCCCGCGGGCAGGTGGAGGACCGCATCGCCGGTGCCCGTGCCGGCGCGGACGCCTACCTGGTCAAGCCGGTGGACCTGCGTGAACTCCACGCCATTATCGGCCACCTCGTGCAGCGGCTGGCGCTCTCCGCCGAGCCGCCCGCCCCCGCCTGGCGCATCGACCGCGCCGAACAGGCACTGATCGCCCCCGACGGCAGCGCCGTTCCCCTCACCGGCGCCGAACGCATCGTGCTGGAAAAGCTGCTGGCGGAGGCGGGTCGCCCGGTGGCCCGGGAAACCTTGTGCGAGGGGCTGCCACCCGGCGGCAGCCCGGACGAGACCCGGCGCCTCGATTCACTCATCAGCCGGTTGCGCGCCAAGGTAGCGACACACACCGACCTCCCGCTGCCGATCCGGGCGATACGCAATATCGGCTACGCCTTCACCGGAACGACGGGCGACCTTTCTTGAGAATTCTGGCGTGTTCTTGCGAAATCTCGCAGACCCCTTGATCCTAACGGTGTCCGAACACACGATTGTTCGCCACCTGACGAACGCGGTCCGCAAGCTGTCCGCCGTCAACCGCACCATGCGGTTGCCAAGGCGATTCAGGCCGGTCTGATCGAGGTCTGACCGCCACTCCCGAGTTCCATGCCCGAGAGGGACCTCGGGCACCCCCTTCCCAGCCTTGTCCCGTCAGCGGATCAGTCCAAGCACGCCGATAACGATCAGGTACACCGCGACGATATAATTCAGCAGCCGCGGCACCAGCAGGATCAGGATGCCCGCGATCAGGGCCACGATCGGCTGTAGCGTCAATGTCATCGGGAACTCCGTTTTGAATATCGGCCGCGCAGGAGCGATGTCCACGGAAGGACGAATGCCGCGCGCGCATGGATGCGCAGGAGCGGCCCGGCCCTCCGGGCGAACAGCGGCGGAGCCGCTTCGGATTCGGGACTTGCGGTTGCGTTCGCCCGCGGGGGCGGGCTCCCACAGCAGACCCAAGATCCGGAGCGCCCGGCCTGCGACGCCCGCCTCAACCTCCAACAGGTAAAGAAAGCATGAAAATCGGTACCCCGCTCTCCCCCACCGCCACCCGCGTGATGCTGCTCGGCTCCGGCGAACTGGGCAAGGAGGTGATCATCGCCCTGCAGCGCCTCGGCGTGGAGGTGATCGCCGTGGACCGCTACGAGAACGCACCGGGTCACCAGGTCGCCCACCGGGCCCACGCCATCGACATGACCGACGGGGCGGCGCTGCGGGCGCTGGTGGAGCAGGAGCGGCCACAGATTATCGTCCCCGAGATCGAGGCGATTGCCACCGATGCACTCGCCGCCATCGAGGCGGACGGGCTCGCCACCGTGATCCCCACTGCGCGGGCGGTCCAGCTCACCATGAACCGTGAGGGGATCCGCCGGCTGGCTGGCGAGGAGTTGAAACTGCGCACCTCCCGCTACGCCTTCGCCGGCAGCCTGGAGGAACTGCGCACCGCGGTGGAGGGCGGCATCGGTTATCCCTGTATCGTCAAGCCGGTGATGTCCTCCTCCGGCAAGGGGCAGTCCACCGTCAACGGACCCACGGATCTGGAGCGGGCCTGGGACTATGCAGCCAGCGGAGGCCGGGTGGACCGCGGCCGGGTCATCGTCGAGGAGATGATCGATTTCGACTACGAGATCACTCTGCTCACCGTGCGGGCGCTCGGCACGGACGGGTCCGTCGAGACCCACTTCTGCGACCCCATCGGCCACCTGCAGAAACAGGGGGACTACGTGGAGAGCTGGCAGCCGCAGCCGATGCAGGCGGTGGCGCTGCAGCGCGCCAGGGCGGTGGCGGAGCAGGTAACCGGTGCCCTCGGCGGGTGTGGGCTCTTCGGCGTCGAGCTGTTCATCCGCGGCGAGGAGGTGTGGTTCTCCGAGGTGAGCCCGCGTCCCCACGACACCGGCATGGTGACCATGGCGACCCAGGTACAGAACGAATTCGAGCTTCACGCGCGCGCCGTGCTCGGCCTGCCGGTCTCCACCCTGCTGCGCAATGCCGGTGCCAGCGCCGTCATCTACGGCGGCGTGGAGGCGGACGGAATCCTCTTCGAGGGGGTGGATGAGGCGTTGCGGGTGCCGCAGACCGATCTGCGCCTGTTCGGCAAACCGCGTTCGTTCGAGCGACGCCGCATGGGGGTGGCGCTGGCGTGGGGCGAGAGCGTCGATGAGTGCCGTGAACGGGCACGGCTGGCGGCATCGAAGGTGCGGCCCGGCTAGGCCGGTTCGGTCTTATGCACGACTTGCGAATAACAACGTATCACCTAGAGTTGCCCTGATCGGCCCGCCAAGCAACGGTCACTCCCCGGCCTGCCCATGAGACAGGAGGTCTCGATGTCCGGCGCGATACTGACTCTGCCTTATTCCCCTGCGTCGGAGCGCTGGGTCGAGACGGTCACCGCATCGGAACTCGCCGCCGTCCAATGGGAGTGGCAGGAGCTGGCCGACGGCGCCACCGAACCCAACCTTTTCTACGAGCCGTGGATGATGTTGCCGGCCCTGGAGGCCTTCCACCCGAAGGCCAACCTCCGGGTATTCCTGGTCTGGGAACGTGATGGTGCGCGACGGCGGCTCGCGGCCCTGTTTCCTTTTGAACAGAGACCGCTCCGGGCGGTGTCGCTGGTGCGCTTCCGGCTGCTGCGTTACTACTACTGTTCGCTCTGCACCCCACTGGTACGTAGCCGCGATGCAGTGCTGGCGCTCCTCGATGAGTTGCAGCGGCGGAGAGACGGCATTTACGAGCTGTCGCTGATAGACGGCGAGGGGCCGGTATGCCAATGGTTGAGCGGGGCCGTCACGGCGGAGAGGTGGTGCTGTCGGCGCGCCGAGAAGAGCCGAGCCCTGTTTCGTCCCGCCGCGGATGCGGAAACCTATCTCCGCGCCGTCCTCAAGGGCAACCGTCGACGCGATCTCAAGCGGCTGGAACGACGGCTGTCGGAGCATGGCACACTCCTCTACGACGAGCTGGCCGCCGACGCGCCGGCAGCGCCCTGGATCGACGAGTTCCTCGCCCTCGAGGCGGGTGGCTGGAAAGGAGAGCGTGGCAGCGCCCTGGCCCGGGTACCGAACGCCCCCGGATTTTTCCACCACGTCGCCGCTGAGGCGCACCGGCGCGGAAGGTTGGTCATGTCGGCGCTGCGCCTGGAGGGGCGGGCCGTGGCGATGAACTGTCTACTCCGGTCCGGTGACGGCCTCTATGCCTTCCGCACCGCCTACTCGGAGGCGTTCGCCCGCTATTCGCCCGGCACTCTTCTGTCGCTCCATGACACCCGCCGCGCCCACGAGGCACCGCTGGTCCGCTGGATCGACTCCTGCGCCGACCCGGGGAGCCAAACGGTCAATCAGCTGTGGAAGAAACGCCGTCCACTCGTTGCGTTGCAGATCGCGCCACGCGGCTCGCTGGTCGGCCTGGTGCTGGCGGCCACCAAGGGGGGTGGCAAGGATGGGCCACGTCGTATCGCATGGAACCCCTGAAGCGTATCAAGCGACGACTCTACCCCGCCCTCGCCCGGCACACGAGCCATACCGCCCTTGTGGAGGGGCCGCTCAAGGTGTGCGGAGTTCCGTTTCGCTGCCTGCTGGTGGACAACGGCAACTTTACCGAACACCTGCAGGCCCGCATGTATGGCGATGCGCCGAAGCTGCTTCGGCAGGGACGGATCTGGAATCCGCTGCTGGCGCGCCGGGTGATCGCCGCCAACCCTGGTTTCGATCTCTGTGTGGCGGTACTTCCCCAGGGATATGGATGGCTCTTCAACCGGCTCTGCACCTTCGAGGCCCGGCCCCATGTACGCCAGGTGATCGCGACCGACGGCCCCTGGGATGCAATCAGGTCCGGCTTTCACCGCAAGAAAAAGGAGCTCTCGGGCAAGCTGGAGACAAAGTTCGGCCTCGACTACCGCCTTTCACGGGAAGCGTCCGATCTGGCGCTCTACTACCACCGCATGTACCTGCCGCTGGTGCGGCGGCAGTTCGGTCCGCTGGCAGTGGTGGAGAGTTACGAGAAGATCCTGGAGCGCTTCCGGCGCGGCTTCCTGCTCTTCGTCACCCAGGGCGGAGAACCGGTCGCCGGCGCACTCTGTACCACCGCCGACCGCACCCTCAAGTTCCACTCCGGCGGCGTACTCGACGCCGCCGACCGCTACATCAAGGGCGGCGCACAGATGGCGCTCTACTATTTCCAGCTCCGGCTGGCTGAAGCGGGGGAGTTCGACGCACTCGACGCCGGCAGGAGCCGCCCCTTTCTCAATGACGGGGTCTATCGCACCAAGCGCGAGTGGGGGGCTGCGGCCCGTCCGGACGACGACAATGAACCCCATGTCTTCCTGTTTGCCCCCCGCCTCTCCGAAGCGCTTGCCCACTTCTTTGTGGAGAACCCCACCATCGTCTGCTCCGAGCAGGGTCTCAAAGCGGTGGTCGGATTCACCGGCGAGGTGAACGACGAGGCGAAAACGAGGCTCACCAGACAGTTCGGCGCACCGGGGCTGGCGGGGCTCTGCCTCGTCTCAGCAGGCTCGGCGGCACCGCTCGATCTTCCCTTCCCCCGGCCGGGTGTCCACACGCACGCCGCGATCGATCAACCCACTCCACCGGTTGGCTATTCTGCTAATTGATGATTGACATGAATCGGCCCCCCGGCGCCTGCCGAAGAGCGGGCCGCGCTCCAATCCGACCAACACAGGGAATGTGTTATGAGGCTCTTCGAAGCGATAAAGGCGGAGAACAGGGAGATCCTGCGCACCCTCTCCCTGCTGGAGGACTCCACGGCGGGCGATCCGGAAAGCCGTAGCCGTCTGCTCGACGCGCTACGCGTCTCCATCGCGGAGCAGAACCGGATCGCCGAAGACTATATCTACCCCATCTTCACCGCCGCAGAGCGGGGAAGGGAACTGGTCGAGCGTTCCCGCCACGAACTGTCCGAAATCGACCGGGCCGTTGAGGACGCCACCCACTGGGCCATGGACGACAGCGGTATCAAGTACCGCATCGGCGCGCTCAGCGGTCAGGTACGTGCCCATCTGACCTACGAGACCGAAGAGCTGTTGCCCCAGGCGGACAGACTCCTTGGCGACGATGAGGAAAAAGCCCTGATCGAAGTGATCACCGGCCGTAACGAACGGATCGCCCACAAGCTGCGGCCCCACTGAGTACACCGGCGCGCCCTGCCCGGCCCGTATCTTCATGCGTCACGGAGGACTCATGAATCTACCGATCGGCCTGCTTGCCCTGCTCCTCACATCCCCCCTGGCGATCGCTGCCGTTCCGCCACAGGAAGTCCTCGGTTTCGACGTCGCACCGAGCGACGAGCCCTCCGGCGCCGACTACACATGGCACCAGGCGCTGAGCGTGTGCGAGGACAAAGGGATGGTGCTGCCAACCGCCGAGGAGATGGCCCGGATGTATTGTCATGCCCGGCTCGGTCAGAGGAACATCGACCCGGACTCCCCGGACGGTGAGTCGTGCGCTGCCGAAGGCTTCTCCGAGTCACTCCCGAATTTCAAGGAACAGGGGCGCTACTGGACCTCGTCCCAATACAACGATGGCATCGTCCGCTACATCGATTTCCTCGACGGGAAGGTCGGCTACTACGGCAAGGGCGAAAAGCTGCGCGTCCGCTGCATCCTGCCCGACGATCGGCGCCACACAGGCGAATTCACGCCGGTCTACCCGTACAACATCAACGATGTGGATGAAGAGAGCTTCGACTACATCATCGACACCATCGTCAACCTGCATCAGGAGGATTTCGACCGTGCCGGCAGAGAGCTGGTGGTCGACCGGCGTTGGGAGGACCACGAAGAGAATGCGCGCTCCTGGTTCATGGAGCAGGTGGATGGGGAGACGCAGCAGATCCGTGAGGTGCGGGAGATCGAACTGGTGGGCGGATTGGCGCGCCATCCCATGTTGAACCGCGATGCCTATGCCCTGGTGGTCTGCCACGAGCTCGGCCACCACATCGGCGGCGCTCCCCACGCCCTCGGCTACAGCTCGGAGGGGCAGTCCGACTACTTCGCCAGCGCCAAGTGCATGAAGCGCTACCTGAAGACCACCCGGTACGAACAGCACTATGACGACCCGGTGCCGGACGACCTCGCGGCGGGTTGCGCCGCCTCCTACCGCAATGCCGATGACCGCGCCGTCTGCCGGCGCAACATCCTGGCCGGACTGACGCTCGCCCGCTGGATTGCCCACTCGAGGGCCACCGAAACGCCCCACCTGACCCGACAGGACCCGGTGAAGCGAACCGTCACCCTGGAGCACGGCTATCCCGCCCCGCAGTGCCGGCTCGACACCCTCGTCGCGGGTGCGCTCTGCCCGGTCGACGATGCGGTCCCGTTCTCCGATGCCGACCCGCGCGCCGGTGCGTGTACCCGGGAGGCCGGCCACGACCGGGAGGCACGTCCCCGCTGCTGGTTCAACATGGAGACGCTGTTGCAGGCCTCCCCGACCCTGCCGGAGGCGGGCGCCGGCGGTTAAGCCGGCCGGAAAACGGATGCACGGTCGAACCGAACCGCGTTGCGGAACACACTCGGAAAAGGCGCATGTTTCTTGAGACGGTGCGCTCCGAGGGGCTCGCCCACCTCTCCTACCTGATTGGTGACGGCGGCGAGGCGTTCGTCATCGATCCGCGCCGTGATTGCGAGCCCTATCTAGCCATCGCCGACCGCCACGAGGCGCGCATCACCCGTATCTTCGAGACCCACCGCAACGAGGATTACGTCGTCGGCTCGTGTGAACTGGCGCAGCGCACCGGTGCCGTCATCCACCACGGCGCCGCCTTCCCTTTCGGCTACGGCAAGCCCGCGGCGGAGGGGGAACGCTTTACCGCCGGCGCACTGCAACTTGCCGTGCTGGAGACCCCCGGCCACACCGCGGAGAGCCTGTCGTTCGCGCTCTACGACACCGCCACCGGCGATGACGAGGCGGTGGCGGTGTTCACCGGCGACACCCTCTTCGTCGACGGCAGCGGCCGCATCGATCTCTATCCCGACTCACCGGAAGAGGCGGCGGCCAGACTGCACGACAGCATCCATCGCAAGCTGCTGCCGCTCGGCGATTCGGTACCGCTCTTCCCCGCCCACGGCGCCGGCTCGGTCTGCGGCGCGTCCATTGCCGCCCGCGAACTCTCCACCCTCGGCTACGAACGGCGCCACAACCGGGAACTGTCCCTCACGCGCGAGGCGTTCATCCGCCACAAAAGCGCCGAACAGCCCTACCAGCCGCCCTACTTCCGCCAGATGGAGCGGCTCAACGGGGAGGGCCCACCCCTGCTCGGGCCTGAGCGGTGGCCGCAGCCGGTATCGGCCGCCGACTTTGCCGCCGCCCAGGCCGGCGGCATGCAACTGGTCGACCTGCGTGAACCGGAGGCGATCGCCGGCGCCCTGATCCCCGGATCGCTGGCCATCCCGCTGGAGATGCTCGGCGCCTTCGCCGGCTGGTTTCTCTCCTACGAGCGGGACATCGGCCTGGTCAGCCACCACCCTCTCCATATCGCAGAGGCGGTCACCCGACTGCACCGGCTCGGCTATGAGCGTATCCGGCTCTGGCTCAAGGAGGGACTGCACGGTTGGGAGGTGACCGGACGCCCCTACGCCACTGTCCCGGCGATCCACGCCACCGAACTGAAGCGACGCCTCGAGTCGCACCAACCGTTCACGCTGCTCGACGTGCGCAGCCGAAGCGAGATCGCGGCAGCGGCCCTGCCGGGCGCGACGGAGATCTATCTCGGCGAACTGCCGGGCCGGCTGAACGACATACCGGTCGAGCGCCCCATCGTCACCTTCTGCGGCACCGGCCGACGCTCCATCATCGCCGCCTCGATCCTGCTGCAGCAGGGCTTCTCCGGGGTGGAGGTGTGCCTCGGTTCGCTGGCCGCCTGCAAGGCGGTGGGCTGTCCCCTACGGTGAGGCTTACTGCTGCTCCTCCAGCACCCGCTTGCGCTCTTCGAACTCCTCGCGATCGATCTCGCCCCGCGCATACCGTTCGCGCAGGAGCGCCAATGCCCGATCGCCGGAAGGGGGCGCCGTGCCGGACGGCGGCGCGGGTGATCCGGCGAACCATCGAACGAGGATCACCAACGAGACCACCAGAAGCGTCAATAACAGAAGCATGACAATCCATCCGGCACCGAAGCCGTGCGGCATCCAGCCGTAATCCCAACGCCAGTCGTGCATCGTCGCGCTCCATAGACCCCGCTCTTTGCAGGGCAATTACTGCCGGGAGGGGGCTGCATGGCAAGCGATAGCAGAGCGTGTGCATCCGTCAAATGGACCGCCGTGTCATCCCCAGGCCATTACAACTTGCGTTTCCGCAAGTAACTGAATTCACAAGTTGAGTCTCTTTCATAATGGGACTATTGATCTAAACACGGAAAATAAGAGAGGCGCATGGGCTTATGTCCGTGGCCGCCAGGGTGGGGGATGAAAATCGGCAACAGTCTACGTGGACGTTTCCTCGCCGCCGGCCTGTTGTTGGGCCTGTTGCTGCTGGCAATGGTGCTCTACAGTCAGTCGCTGCTTCAGCAGACGGCGCGCAGCGGTTTCGTGTCCATCGAACAGAGCCAGACGCTCCAGGACTCGGCGCAGCAGTTCGTCTGGGCACTGCAACAGGCGGAATCTCAGCTCTATCACCTGATCGTCACCGCCGACAGGGCAAGTCGCGACCGCCTTGCCACCCGTCTCGATGTGATGGTCGAACGGGCCCACGCCCTCCGCAGCCACCCGGCGGTCACCGCCAACGACCGCTACTCCGGACACGCAGCAGAACTGGTTCAGCTGGCCGAACAGCTGCGCACCAGTGCTGCCGGGCTGGCAGAAGTCTCCGCTCGCGTCGAGACCCGATATCCGGCCATCCCCATCGTACTCGGCGACCTCTACCCCACCAGCCAGACGCTTCTGGAGGCGTTACAGCTCTCTCTGGCGGAGGCGGAGCAGAACGACATGGGAGAGATGCGCTTGCTGCTTCTGGATCTGCGCCACGCCTGGATTCAGCAACTCATGCAGACCCGCCTCTTCTTCGCCAATCGCTTCGGCGTCTATGGCACGCCACAGGAGAGCATGCAGCGCAATCTGAGTGATCGGCGCCTGTTCCTGGCACAGGTAAACCACTATTTCGCGCAACTGGAGCAGTACGAGAAAGCGGGCCGACTCGGATTTCAGCAGTCGGAGGCGCTCCCGGTCATGCGCCAGGCGGCGGAAAATTATGAACGGGGGTTTCGCCGCGCGGCGACCATCTATCGCTCCTACGGCTGGCGCACCGATCTTCCGCTGCTGACCAACAAAGTCGAGCCGCTGCTGAGAGAGACCTGGAGTGCGGCACAGCGCCTCAGCGATGCCACCTCCGCCACTCTCCGCAGCGGCATCGTCGACGCGATGGGGACGGCGCAACTGCTGGGCCATTCGCTCTGGCTGTTCGCCGGTCTGTTCGTCCTGCTTCTCATCAGTGGCTACTACGTATTCGAGCGCTTCATTCGCCATCCGCTCATGCAGGTGGCCAGGGCACTGGAGGCGGAGGGGCGCGGGGAAGAGGCAACCCTCCCGCCGGCACAGGCTGCCGAGACCCAACTGCTGGTGCGCGCCTTCGAGGGGATGCGGCGCCAGGTCCGTTCACGCCAGTCGCGGCTGGAACTGATCCTCGACAACGCCCACGACGGTGTCATTACCTTTGATCGTGAGGGCGTGATCGAAACCTTCAATCAGGCAGCCGAAATACTGTTCGGTGTTCCCGCCGGCGAGGCTATCGGTCACAACGTGCGACAACTGGTCCCCGAACTGAGCGACCCGGAAACACTTGTCGGCTGGAACGGGCCTGACGCCTGTGACACATTGACCGGGGAGTTGATGGAGGAGCCCATCTTCACCGCCCACCGCCATGACGGCAGCCGCTTCTCCCTGTCGGTGAAGGTGGGTGCCCTCAACCTGGAAGGACGGCGACTCTACACCGCCCTGGTGGCGGACGTCAGTGAACGCCAGTCACTGTTGCGTCGCCTGCAGCGGTTGGCGATGCATGACTCGCTGACCGGGGTGTACAACCGCCACTCCTTCCAGGAGGAGCTCAAGCGGGTGGTGGAGCGCGCCGCCCGCGGCGGCCACGCGTATTCACTGCTCTACATCGATCTGGACAACTTCAAGTACGTCAACGACACCTTCGGCCACCAGGCCGGTGATCGGGTCCTGGTTGAGGTCACGGCGCTGCTGCGCCAGCGCATGCGAAAAGGGGATCTGATTGCCCGCCTCGGCGGTGACGAGTTTGCCGTGCTGCTTTACGAATCGGGTGAGGAACAGGGGGTGCTCGCCGCCGAGGGCTATCGCCAGCTGCTGGCCGACTATACGCTGCACCACGAAGGGAGCGCCGTCGATGTCGGCTGCTCCATTGGGATTGCCTCCCTGGGGGAGGAGGGTCTGGGTGCCGAGGAACTGGTGGCACGGGCGGACCTCGCCTGCCATATCGCCAAGCGCAAAGGGCGCAATTGCTGCCATCTCTACCACGAAGAGGACCGCCAGGATTCCGCG
The DNA here is from genome assembly GCA_041690635.1 of Gammaproteobacteria bacterium. Classification (GTDB taxonomy): domain Bacteria; phylum Pseudomonadota; class Gammaproteobacteria; order Thiohalomonadales; family Thiohalomonadaceae; genus JAWLGZ01. Next base: position 161,463 of record JAWLGZ010000005.1, on the reverse strand, counting down.
ACCGTCTCCTCCGACATGGGGCAGAAGCGCTGCATCGTGGAGGCGATCGAGAAGGACCTGTTCGTTCTGGAGCGACAACCCATCGTGGACGCGGCAGACAGCGAACTGCTGGGTTACGAGGTACTGATCCGCTGCGACGATGGCAAGGGAGGCCTCATCATGCCCTCCGGCTTTCTTCCGTCGGCGGAGCGCTTCAATCTGGCCGCCGCCATCGACCGCTGGGTCATCGAACGGACCGTCTCACTGGCGATTGCGGAGCCGGACAACACCCTCTTCAGCATCAATCTCTCGGCTCATTCCCTCTCCGATGCGGGCCTGCCGAAATTCATCACCCGACTCCTCGACCGCACCGGTATCGCACCGTCACGTCTCATGTTCGAGATCACCGAGACGGCGGCCATCGGCGATCTGGGTGCAACCGCCGCACTGGTTTCACTGCTCCGGACACTGGGCTGTCGCACCGCCATCGACAACTTTGGCGCCGGCTACTCCTCGTTCGCCTATCTGCGTCACCTGCCGGTGGATTACATCAAACTGGACGGGGCACTGATCCGGCAGATGCAGCAGGATCCGGTCATGCATACCATCGCCCGTTCCATCATCGACATCGCCGCTGCAACAGGGCGCCGCACCATCGCCGAACAGGTGGAGACCGCAGCCGAACAGCGCATGCTGATCGACATGCGCGTCGACTACCTCCAGGGTTACCACACCGGACGACCGGAGCCGCTCTGGCCGAAAACGGATCGCGCGAGTGCGCCTGAAATTCTCCTCTATAGTTGAAGAGCTGCAACACTCCCTGATTGGACAACTTAATCGCCCTCCGCACTCCTGCGATCCAGTGAAAGACCGGCAGCGCACAACAGCACGGCGCTGACAAAGAACAGCCCCACCGCGAGCGGCTCCCACCCACGCTCCAGCCCCGTCATCAGGAGCAAGGCGAACAGCAACGCAGCCACGAAACAGTTCAAAGACTTCATCCGACGCCCTCGCCCAAGGTCACCCGGAAGCCGGGCTTTCAGACAAAGTCTAGTCCGCGACGGATGCGGTTCGATGTGACTTCAGAGACCGGCGCCGTCCATCCGCTCGGCCAGTTTCGACCAGTCCAGCTGCTGCAACACCTTGGCGAGCGCATGGACCGCGCCGCTCTTGATTGCCTGGCGCCGGTCGGCCTTCGACCTCACGCCGTGGAACGGCAGCAGGTGGAGGAACGCCTCCTCCTGATAACGACGGATAGGCGTCAGGACGTCGCCGCGGCGGGTGTGAAAGGCGTCCTCCCCCGCCGCGCAAGGGGTGCCGAAGACGTTGAAGTTGCGGCAGGCCATCGGCCGCAAAGGGTGGATGGCGCAGGCGCCGTCGAGCAGGAAGGGGCAGGTGCCGCCCGGGCGGTGTGCCAGCAGCTGCGTCCGGAGCCGTGTACGCGACGGTTCCGTCAGTTCCTCCGAGGCGTACCAGTAGATGCCGATCAGTTCCAGCGGGTAGACCGGGATGTCCGCATGGGCCTTGCAGCAGCTGCCGCACCCCTTGCCGCAGGCAAGCACACGCCCCTGTGCCACCTCGCGCCGGATCCCTTCGCTGACCCCTTGATCGGTCACGTGGTAGGCGTCGAGCAGGGGCGGCAGCCACTCCAGGCGCGCCTCGGCCTCGGGGAAACTCAGCCGTTGCGGTTTGGCACTCATGATCGGAAGTTTGGGCGCAAAAACGGGAGCGCCAGAGTAGCACGGGGCGGGAGCGGGTGCCCTCCCTGGCACCCCGCCGACTCACATGCGCTCGACCCGCACCGGCAGTCCCTGCCGGGCCACGTTGCCCACCACCCAGTCGGTCAGGAAGGTGATGCCGGGACGGTGCGGCTCCGGGCAGCCGAGTTCATTGTGGTTGACGCCGGCACCGGCGGCGACCGCCTTCGGCAACGGCGTGTCGCCGAGCCGGTGCAGACGGGCGCCCAGTTCCCGGTGGCCGAAGCCGTGCTCGATACCGATCACGCCACGCTGGATGCCGCTGCGCACCAGCGCAATCCCCTCCACGCTGCCGCCGGGGCTGACCACGCGAATACGGTCACCGGTCCTGATACCGAGCCGCCGGGCATCCTCACGGTGCAGTCCGATCGGGTTGGCGGGCTGGATCTGCTGCAACCGGGCGGTGCCGATGGTGTGCGGCGACTGCAGCTGGGACTTGGTGCTGACCGCACGCAGCGGCCACGCGTCCGGCGGATAGGCCTGCTCCAGCGGCGTGCCGTCGGCGAGTACCGGCGGCTGCCAGTAGGGGGTGCCGCGATAGCGCTCGCCGGTCAGGCTGTTGCGGGCCAGGGCCAGTTGCTGGTTGTAGATCTGCATCGCCCGCGGGAAGCGCCGGCCGAGGAACTCGCCCTGGTAGGCCTGCTCCGGGTCCTCGAAGCGCCCGCCGCGGGCATAGACGTAGGCCGCCTTGCGCCACTCCTCGGGCTTCAACACCCGCTTCAGTTCCGGCACCAGCCGGGTGACACCGGTGGCGGCGATCTCCTCGTCCTCCGCCTCGGGCACCGGCTTGCCGTCGAAGGCGAGGTTGGCCGCCGCCCGCAGGTAGTAGTCCTCGGCCCGGTCGAGCGGATGGGTGTTGCCGTCGCTGTCGGCGATGGCGCCGGGACCGAAGCCGGGCAGTCCCAACCGCTTGCCGACGGCGATGAGGAAGCTCTCCATCTCGATCACCTGGCCGTCGGCGGTGCGCGCCTGGCGCGGCTCCACCACCGGCCAGCGTGCCGAGTTGACCCGGGTCAGGTGGCCGCCCCAGGCGCCGGCCCAACCCCAGCTCTCGTACAGCACCGAATCCGGCACCAGATAGTCGGCGTACTGGTTGGACTCGTTGATGAACGGGTCGATGGAGACGATGAGCGGCAGCCGCTTCGGATCGGCCATCCCCTCGGCCATCTGCTGGGGCAGGCCGGAGACCCCGTAGATCGGGTTGGTGCTCCAGAGGATGAGCGCCTTGGCCGCATAGGGGTAGCCGTTCAGCATCGCCGGCAGGAACTCGGAGCCCATGTTCGGACTGAGCGGGAACCAGGGTGCCGCTGACGGATAGGGCCTGCCTTCCGCCTGCTTGCGTTTGAATTCGGTGGTCTTCTCGTAGGGGAACTTGTTGCGCCCCAATCCGACGCCGGACGGCTTCTGCATCCCCTCGAAGGCGGCCAGGTTGTAACGGGGACCGGGGGCCACGTCCTTGAAGCGCCCGCCGCCGGCGCTGGTTCCGCCGGTGTGGTTGAGGTTGCCGACCAGGGCGTTGAGCATGACGATGGCGTAGGCGGCGTGGAAACCGTTGCTGCCCATGGTGCCGCCGTGGGTATCCACCGCCGCGCGCTTGCCGTGGCTGGTGAACTCGCGGGCGAGATCCGCGATCTCCACCTCGTCGATGCCGCAGATGTCGGCGTACTCGGCCAGGGTGTGTTCGAAGGCCGCCTCGCGCAGCAGCGCCAGACTGGTGGCGACCGCCGCGTCGCGGCCGCCGGTCAGCGTCACCGCTCCCCGGTGGAACAGTTCGCCGCGATCGGTGCCGGTGTGGGCGTGCAGGTTGCCCGCGGCATCGGCCACCACGAAGGGATCGTCGTCGCCCTTCGGCGTCAGACCCACATCGGAACCGCGCAGCATGCGACCGAAGTCGGCGCCCGGTTCGGTGATCACCAGGTGGGTGGCGTTGCTCCAGCTCGCCTCACCCGCCCGCTCCGCCGCCTTGGGGTTGGGGCTGGCGAGGAAGCGGCTGTCGTGGGCGTCGTGCTCGAGGATCCAGCGGATCATCCCCATGGCGAGTGCGCCGTCGGTGTTGGGCCGGATCGGCAGCCAGCGGGAGTTGGTGTCGGCGGCTATGTTGTCGGCGTTGGTCAGCACCGGGTCCACCACCACGTACTTCAGGCCGCGGCTGCGCCCCTTGGCGATCAGGTGGCCCTGGCGCTTGAACGGGTTGCCCGCGTTGCCGGGCGAGGTGCCGATGAAGAGCAGGAATTCGGCGTTGGCGAAGTCCGGCTTCAGGTGGGGCTGCGCGCCCCAGTCGTCGAGCAGTGCGGCGTAGCCGGAACGCATCGACAGGCCGCAATAGGCGCGGTGGCCGGCGAAGTTGATGGTGCCGAAACCGTTGACGGCGAAGCGCCGGGCGAACGCCTGGCGGCCATCGTTGAAGGCGGTCAGCAGCACCATCTGGTTGCTCTTCGGCCCCAGTTCCGGCTGCGCCGGGTCGAGCGGCGTCTTCGGATCGCGGATCGCCCGCAGCCCTTCGACCTCACCCTCACCGAACAGGTCACCGCCCTCCACCACCTCCGCCACCAGCTGCTCGAAGGAGATGGGCGCCCACAGGCCGGCGCCGCGCGGACCGACCCGCTTCAGCGGCACCCGCACCCGCTGCGGGCTGTCGAGCTTCGCCAGCACCGCATTACCGCGCGCACAGGCGGTGGCGCGGCCGTCGAGCCCGCGCTCCTGGTGGCGGCTCACACCGGCGAAGCTCTCCAGCACCGGCGTGCCGTAGGGCAGGTGGGGGTCGGCGGAGAGGGTGTGGTAGGGGTTGCCGGTGACCCGCAGCACCTGGTCGGTCGCCTTGTCCACACGGACCCGTACCCCGCACAGGGTGGTGCAACCCATGCAGACGGTGTACGACACCTGCTGCGCCGGATTGAGCTGGACCCGGCCGGTGGCCGGATCGACCCGGTATTCCGGTTGCGGGGCATTGCCCGCATACGGGTCGTCGGCGCGCCCGCGATCGAGGAATCCCTTCAGGAACCGATCGGCGGTATGGCTGTAGCCGACGCCGAAGGCGGCCAGGGCACCCACGGCGCCCGCGCCCTTGATGAAGTGGCGACGATTGATGCTCATGGGACTCTCCTCAACCTTGTGCGTTGGCGGTCGGGCGCAGCAATGTGGTCAGCGCCAGTGCAATCAGCACCCACAATCCGAGCGTGCCGACGATACCCAGCAGACCCTCGGGACCCGGCGACAGGTGGACGCCGTAGAAACCGGCGCTGTTCTTCGGCAACGCCTGCCCGCCCATGAAGATCTCCCAGCGCCACATCCAGGCGCCGGCGATGGCGAGCAGACCCGCGGCGACCGGTGCGCGGCCGAACCAGGCCAGTGCCAGCGGCACCAGCAGCCCGGCGGTCAGCCACAGCCCGAAGGTCAGCGGCCGGTGTTCGGCGAGACCGAGCAGCGCACGTGCCGGCCCGCTGCCGCCGAGGCCCAGTACCCAGGCGATCACGGTGAGGCCGGTCAGCGCCAGGGCGACGCACAGCCAGCGCAGGAGGCCCTGGGTCGCCGCCGGTGCGCGGTTGGCGAACAGCAGTGCCAGACCGGCGCCGCCGGCCACTCCGGTGGCCAGATAGACCACCGGCAGCAGCGCGGAGTGCCAGAGCGGCCGTGCCGCCACCACCGCCACCTCGGCCCCGGTGTAGAGGGCCACCAGCGCCGCGGCGCCGGCGGTCAGCCAGCCGACCGTGCGCTGTGCGCCGGGCAGCCGCCTCCCCGAACCGGCCAGCAGGCCGTCGATCCGACCGACCGGCCCGCCGCTGCCCGCCCGTGCCGCCAGTTCCGGCCGCAGGCACAACCAGCCGTAGAGGGTCAGCAGGCCGGCATAGGCCGGCAGGAAGAAGGCGCCCCACGCCATCCACGAGGTGTGCTGCCCGTAGAGGTAGAAGTGCCAGAAACGGTCCGGCTGGTGCAGATCGGCAAGCAGGGCGATGGGCGCCGCCAGACCGGTGGTCAGCGCGGCAATCAGCGCGGCGCGGGCGGTACCGTCGTCCGACCGCCGCCGCAACACATAGGTCGGCAGGGTAATCAGGAACGCGCCCACGCTGAGGCCGATGAGGAAGAAGTACTGGACCGCCCACGGCAGCCAGGCGGGCTCGTGGGCGAAGCCGGTGAGTTCGAGCAGTTCGGGATTCATGACACCACCTCCTTGAGGGATGCACGCAGCGGTGACGGGGTACCCTCCACCTTGCTTTTCAGCCGCCCGTCGAGACCGATGTAGCGGACCTGGGGTTCGGTGCCGGCGTGCTCGTTCAGCCGGTCGACGCGGTGTTCCGCGATCAGCTTCGAAACCGCGCTCTCCGGGTTCATGAGGTCACCGAACACGCGCCCTCCGCCGACGCAGGTCTCGACACAGGCAGGCAGCAACCCCGCATCCACCCGATGCATGCAGAAGGTGCACTTGTCGGCGGTGCCGGTCTCCTCGTTGATGAAGCGGGCGTCGTAGGGGCAGGCCTGGACGCAGTAGCCGCACCCCACGCAACGGGTGTTGTCCACCAGCACGATGCCGTCGGCGCGCTGGAAGGTGGCGCCGACCGGACAGACCGGGATGCAGGGCGGCTCCTCGCAGTGGTTGCACAGGCGCGGCAACACGGCACGACGCGGCCGGTCGCCATCGTTCAATTCGTAGTGGGTGACCACCGTGCGGTAGCTGCCGAGCGGCGTCCGGTTTTCGGTGCCGCAGGCGACGGTACAGGCCTGGCAACCGATACAGCGGCGCAGGTCGACCACCATGCCCCAGCGCCGGCCGGGGTCGCCCATGGGGCGCTCGACCGCTGCGTGGCTCGGGGTGACTGCGGTCGCCGCCGCACCGGCGGCGATGCCCTTGAGGAAGTTACGACGGGATGTGTCCATGGGGCCTGACCTCGTCTCGAATTCGTCGATACGGGTTCGAGGCTAATCCCGGAAGAGGAGAAAGGGTATTGTGGTTGGCCGCAGCGCTGTTGTGGTTTCTACTTAGTTCCCGGGGCACCTGTTTGTGGCGGGGGAACGGCTTACTCCGCCGCGCCGGTTGCCGAAAGGAAGATGCGGATCACCTCCCCCACCGTATGGGCGTTCAGCTTCTCCATCAGGTTGTGGCGGTGGACCTCCACCGTGCGCAGGCTGATACCGAGCCTCTGGGCAATCTGCTTGTTGGGCTCGCCGGATGCCACCAGATCCAGCACCTCGCGCTCCCTCGGGGTCAGCGAGGCCAGCCGCCCGGCCAGAACCGCGCGCTCACCCTGCCGTTCGTGCCGGAAGCGTGCCTCCCGCAGCGCGGCCTGCACCCGCTCCAGCAGCGCCTGGCCGTTATAGGGTTTCTGCACGAAGTCGAAGGCCCCCGCGTGCATCGCCTGCACCGCCATCGGCACATCACCGTGGGCGGTGAGCAGGATCACCGGCAGGTGCGGGGCGCTCCCGGCCAGCCGCTCCTGCAGGGCCAGTCCGCTCATCCCCGACATACGCACATCAAGCACCAGCACGCCGGGGGCGCCGTCGTAGCCCTCGAGAAACGCCTCGGCACTGTCGAAGGTCTGCAGCGGCAGCCGCAGCGTTTCCAGCAGCCACTTCAACGACCGGCGCATCGCCTCGTCGTCGTCCACCACGAACAGGGTCGGCTCGAAACTCATTCGTCGCCTCCGGCGATCGGCAGCGTGAACTCCAAGGCGGTTCCGCCGCCCGGCGCATCGGCCAGCACCAGCCGGCCGCCGTGGCCCTCGACGAGGCTGCGACTGATGGAGAGGCCCAGCCCCATCCCCTGCGGCTTGGTGGTAAAGAAGGGTTCGAACAACCGGCGCCGCGCCTCCTCGTTCAGGCCGGGACCGGAGTCCGCCACGGTGACCCGGACCCGATCACCGGCGAGCGCCGTGGTCACCGCGATCTCGCGCCGGGCACACCGTCCCTCCTCCACTGCCTCCAGGGCGTTGCGCAGCAGGTTCAGCACCACCTGTTCGATCTGGATCAGTTCGCCGCAGACCGGCGGCAGCGACGCGGCCAGACCGGTGCGCACCACCACCTTGTGCCGGCGTGCCTCCGGCGTGAACAGCGACACCGCCTCGACCACGGCATCGTTCAGATCGATCGGCACCGGCTTCGGCTCCTCCTTGCGCAGGAAGCTGCGCAGCCGGTGAACGATCGCCCCGGCGCGGGCGGCCTGGGCATCGATCTCCCCCAGGGCGTCGATCAGTTCCGGCGCCGCACCCTGATGCCGCAGGCGCACCAGACACCCCTCGGCGTAGTTGCCGATCGCCGCCAGCGGCTGATTGATCTCGTGGGCCATCCCGGCGGCCAGTTCACCCACCGTATTCACCCGCGCCGCGTGGGCCAGGTCCGCCTCCCGCTGGCGGATGATCTCCTCCGCTGCCGCCTGCTCCTGCATCGCCTGCCTGAGCCGTTCGTTGGCGGCGGACAGCTGTTCGGTGCGCAGCCGCACCTGCTGCTCCACCCGGGCGGTGTGCCACACCATCCACGCCGCCGCCAGCAGCAGTCCCAGCAGCCACTGCCAGTAGTTGCGCACCAGGTCGCGCAGCGTGGCCTCCGGTGTCGGGACATAGGGCGGCAGTTCCAGCCGGCGAAACAGCTCATGCACCGGCTGGTAGTCCACCGGGATGGTCCAGCCGGTGTAGGTGGTCCCGGATGGGGCATGACCCGACTCCAGGGAGAACAGCGCCTGCGCCACCCGTTTGGCCAGTTCACGCGGTGTGTGGCGGCTCTTGGCAAACGGCCAGTCGGGATAGAGGGGGGTCGAGACGGCACAGCGGAACCCGTAGTGGCCCTGCGGCACCAGTACCCGCAGCCGGCCCGGCGCAAGCTCTCCCTCGGCCACCATCTCTTCGAGCAGACAGGCCCGCAGAATCCCGGCATCCACCTCGCCGGCGGCCACCGCCTGCGCGACACGGTCCATCGGGAAGCCGACGAACCGGAGCCTCACCTCCCGCAGCGGATCGAGACCCGCCGCCTGCAACGCCGCGAGCGCCACCTGATAGCCGCCGAAGGCGTCCCGGTCCACCGCCAGCAGCGTCCGGCCCCTGAGATCGCCCAGCTGCTGCAGGGCGGCATCCCGGCGCACGACGATGGCCGAACCGATGCTGTAACGGGGGTCGTCGGTCACGCTCGACTCGACGGTGGCGATTCGCGAGATGCCGTGCGCCGTCTCCAGCTGCACGTAGTTGCCGGGATTGGTCAGGACGAAATCCAGCTCACCGGCGGCGAGCGCCGCATCCAGCGCGGTGAAATCGAGCGGCAGCAGGCGGAAGCCGTACCCGGGCAGGGCCTGCTGCAGGTAGTCGACCGTCCCGCTCCAGCTCTCGACCGCCTGCTCGACGCCCCGGTAGGCAAGCACACCGATGCGCACCTCCACGGCGAGTGCCGAGGTGGTCAACAGGAGCGTCACGACGCCGGCCAACAGCGGGACGCGTAAGGGGCGTGCGCGGGTGTTCAATGGCGCCGATTCTAAGCGGGGGTAAGCCGCCGCTCACGTTAAATTTCCGTAAATTGGGGGCTACCGCACAGGCAGTTGAACGGCGAGCGGACCTTTTCCCGAACCCCGGCCGCTGCGAGAACCTGCAACACAGTATCAAGGGGCGGCCGACGGGAAATGAATCATCAGCCGAGGACCTTCTGTACCCGCGCCTGCCCGGCGAGTTTCCGCGCAAGGTCCGTAGCCATGCGCGACAGCAACCCGACCTTCAACCCTTCGGAGAGCGCCGCATAGGACACCTCAATGCAGGTGGCATGGGTGACTGCACGCACATTGGCCGTGCGTGCCCCGCCGCTCGCCAGGGGCAGCTCCCCGAAGTAGTTCCCGGGGATAAAGGTGGAAAGCCGCGTCACCTCCTGGTGCGGGCCGTGAATGTGTGCCTCCAGCTCTCCGTGGAGGACGATGAAGAGTGCGTCACCCGCATCCCCGATCCGAAACACGGTCTCGTTGGGACGATACTCGACCCGGCGTCCGATCCGCTCCAGCTCCTCGCCATGCACGGCATCGAGCCCGGCGCAGAGCGCGCTTCTTGCCAGAGAAACTCTGCCCATTTCGTCCACCGCGAGTCCGTTACGCTCCAGCAGCCGGTTTTCGCACCACTCCAGCGCCCTGTCGATGTCGTTGAGGGCAAACACGCCCGCCTCGTCGATGCCATTCCACTGCTTGCGCGCCCGCCGCTGGAACGGGTACTTGTTGTCGCAGCCGACGAACAGCACCGTCCTGCCCTGTCCGTGGGCGATGCGCGCGAACTCGATCAATAGCCAGCCGGCTGCATGATCGACATTCACCACGTGGCGCATGTCGAACACCAGGAAATCGGGTTCATCGCCCTCCTGCCCCACCGCCTCCAGCAGCGATTCGGTGGCACCGAAGGCCAGTTCGCCCTGCAGTTCGTAGACCTGCACCCGCGCACCCTGCTGGCTGAGCATCGCTTCCTGGGCAGGAGAACGCGTCCGTCTGGAGCGCACCTCGTTAGCCCTATAGGCGACCCGAATAGTGGACGCGGTGGTGGAACGCAGCGGGTGGAACAGATGCAGCTTCAGATCGTCGGAAATGCGCTCGCAAACGGCGATGCCGCGGCAACTGTTGCCCCGGGGATCCAGCGGCGGTGAAAACACCGCTATGGCCAACTGCCCCGGCAAGACCGCCAACAGGCCGCCGCCGACGCCGCTCTTCGCCGGCATGCCGATTCGGTAGAGCCACTCGCCGGAGTAGTCATACATGCCACAGGACCCCATCACACTGAGCACGCGCGGTACGTGCTTTTCGCTCAACGCGCGGACGCCGGTCACGGGGTTGATGCCGTTGTTGGCAAGGCAGGCACCGAGCAGAGCCAGATCACGACAGTTCACCACCACCGAGCACTGCCGGAAATAGAGGTCGAGAGATGCTTCCGGATTTCCCTCGACGATACCGAAACCGTGCATCAGATGGGCCAAGGCCCGGTTGCGGTGGCCGGTCGCCCGCTCTGAGAGGTACACCGTTTCGTCCACCTTCATCGGGTGACCAGTAAAGCGTTCGAACATGCCGAGCACCTTCGCCAGCCGCGCCGGATCGCTGTCACCCTGCACCATACTGGCGGTGGCAATCGCGCCGGCGTTAATCATGGGATTGAGCGGCCGACCGGTCCCCGGCTCCAGGCTGATGGAGTTGAATGCCTCCCCCGACGGCTCCACCCCCACCCGGTTCAGCACGTAGTCCAAGCCATGCTCTTCCAGCGCCAGGCCGTACACGAACGGCTTGGAGGCCGACTGGATGGTAAAGCCCTGCCGTGTGTCGCCCACCTGATAGACATGTCCATCGACCGTGGCAATGGCAATGCCGAACCAGGCGGGATCGGCGTGTGACAGCTCCGGAATATAGGAGGCAACCTCCCCTTCGGTCAGTCCGGCAAATTCGCGGTGGAGTTGTTCGAGATAGTGGTTGATGGCGCTGATGACGGGCTGGTCCATACGGATGTTTTCCCTGTGGTTCGGTTCTGGTCACGTGCCGCCACGCATGCGCCCCAAACCTGTGCTGGCTGCCCCATACTGGTGCCGGAAGCACTCACGGGCGGAAACCGGTTCCAGGTGAAACAGAAACAAAACAGGCAGATGTGCTCGCATCGATGATCGGCTGTCACCGATACAGCAAGAAGCACTCCAGCGGGCAACCCGGTGCGCTGTCCGGGTCGGGCACCGGAAAGAAGCCGTAACGCACGGCCATGATTTATGCACTACGCTCGGCAGAAGAGGTGTATCCGAAATTTGGCCTGCCGGACATGGAGGGAAGCAGCCATGCACAAGACGCTGGACGAGTTCAAACACAACTTTCCGGATGCCTGGGCCGCCTACGAGAACCTGCGCGATACCTGCGACCAGGAGGGGCCGCTCGACAAGAAGACCGTGGAGCTGATCAAGATCGGCATCGCCGCCGCACAGGAACATGAAGGCAGCCTGGTCTCCCACGTCTCGCAGGCCCGCAAGGCCGGCGCGACCCCCGAGGAGATCTACCACGCCATCCTCCAGGCAACCGGCCTGGCGGGTTTTGCCGTCACCCTGCACGGCATGCGCACTGCGAAGACCTACATCGAATAGCGGCTCGGGACCCGGTGCCCCGCACATTTTCCGCTTCACTGCAGGCTTGCCTCGCCACGCATCGGTGCGCCACCTCACCGGTGATGAGAGGCGCTGGCGGTGAAAGAGAAAAACAGTCGCCGCCAGCCCGTACCGGGAAGAGGATGGCGGAACCGGAGTACCCGGAGCCGGGTCACGGTTCCGCACCCCCCGTGCGGGGCCCGACATCCGCTGTGCCAAGCTGTTCGTCGATAACCACAGCCGTCTCGACAGCACCCGACAAAGCATATGCCAACCCACTCACCACCCTGCTGGCAGTGATCTTTGCCTGGCCCTGCCGCCGCTATTCCTCGCACAATCGGTGGAGCTGTCCCAGCCGCGCCGCCAACGCCCCATGGCCACCCTCCCGGGCCAGTGCCTCCGCATCGCGCCGGTTGTGATCGCGCAGCGACGAATCGGCGCCTATCGCGAGCAGTGCCTCGACCGCTTCCGCGTGCCCCTCCCGCGCCGCCCAGAGCAGCGGCGTCCAGCCGAGGGAGTCGTCGCGGGCGTCCACGGCGGCGCCCAGTTCCACCAACCGCGGAATCAGCGCCGCGTGGCCGTTGCCCGCCGCCATCATCACGATTGAATAGCCGCCCTTGTCACGCGCATCGACATCGGCGCCCGCCGCGGTAAGCAGTTCGGCCGCCGCCGCATGACCATTGGCGACCGCATGCATCAGCGGTGTCCAGAGGCAGTCGTCACGGGCATCCACCACTGCACCTGCCGCCAGCAGCCGCTCGACCTGGCCCGCATCGCCGCGCTCGGCCGCCAGCGTGAGGGCGGTCCGTCCCCGGTTGTCGCGCAGTTCGGGATCGGGGGGCAGCAGTTGCCACCCTGCGACCAAGGCGAGCGCCAGCAGGAGAAAAAACAGATAGGGCCGCCCGTAGGCGAAGGCCCGCAGGGTGTGCGCCATCTGCACCCATGCCGGCCTGGGCTCGGCGGTGGGCACGGGTGATTACGTCCGGTCGCCCAACAACATCTCCAACTCCGCCTCCGACACCGGCAGCGGCACAATCCCGTGCAGGGGGTAGAGTTCCCCCAATCGCTGCACGTACTCCAGTTGCGTCCGCTGTGCCAACACAATCACCCGTGTCTGCGGCGCGTACTTGGGAAGGCTCGCCAACAGGGAGTCGAGATTGCCGATATGGCAGCTCGCATAGTTGTTGCCCCACGCATAGACAAACTCTGCGAGGATAAAATCCGGCGGCGTCTTCTTCACCGCCGCAAGCGCCCTGCGAACCGAATCTACCCGAAGCTCCTCGATTCCAAGGCGCGTGTAGAGGTTGGCGAAATTCGGAAAAGCCAGGCTCTCGGCAAAACTGAGCAAAGTTCTTGGAGGCATCGGATGAAACGACGGAGTTTAAGGATTACCACTCAATGAGTTCGGCACCGGGCTACTTAGGCATAGCGCGGCACTTTTGTTACTTCCTGGCGCCGAATAGTGACTGCAAGCTCGCCTGCAGATCGCCCGGCAGCAGAACGGTCTTGGCGTTGGGGCTCGTGGCGAGACCCTTGAGTGCGTCCACGTAGCGTTCGCCAAGCAGGAAGATCACCGGAAGCTCCTTGTCCTGGATCGATTCGGCCACCATCGAAATCGCCTCGCGCGAGGCATCGGCCAACACCTTTTTCGCCTCGGCATCGCGACGGGAGGCCTCCAGCCGCCCTTCGGCTTCCAGGATTGCAGCCTCCTTCTCGCCGTTGGCGCGGGTCACCGTGGCCCGGCGTTGGCGTTCGGCTGCGGCCTGTTCCTCCATCGCCGTCTGCATGGTCTTGGAGGGTTTGATGTCCTGAATCTCCACGGTCTTCACGGTGATCCCCCACTCGGAGACATCGTCGGAAATCGAAGCCAGGAGGCGCGCCTTGATCTGGTCACGCGACGAGAGCGCATCGTCCATGTCCATCTCGCCGATGATGGAACGCAGGGAGGTCTGCACCAGGGTCTGGATGGCGATGCTGTAGTCCTCCACACCGTAAACTGCCCGCTCCGGATTAAGCACGTTGATGTAGGCCACCGCGTTGGCAATGATGACCACATTGTCACGCGTGATGACGTCCTGGGAGGGGATGTCCAGCACGATGTCCTTGGTAGTGATTTTGTGGGCCACGCTGTCGATGTAGGGAATGATCATGTTGAGGCCGGGGTTCAGCGTCTGGTGATATTTACCGAAACGCTGCACCACATGCTTGTAGCCCTGCGGCACGATACGAACACCCAGCGCAACAGTGAGGATGACGAAGACCGCGAGTACTCCGAAAACAATGATTGCTTCCACGACTGCTACTCTCCCTTGTTGTTGTTTTGTCTCGAAACGACGAGCGTGTTGCCGGAGATATCCGTCACCACTACCCGCTCTCCGGCACGCAGCCCCGGTTCAGCCCCATAGAACGCCCACTCCTGCCGCCCGACGATGGGCACCGTGAAGCGCAGCATGCCACGGCCATTATCCACCGGCGGCGTGATCACCGTCGCCACCTGACCCACAATCGCCTCCCGCGACATGCCTGCGAGCGTCCGATGCTCCTCCATCTGCGGCCTGAAGTACCGGAACCATGCGACGGTAAAGGCCACCGAAGCGACGGACCAAACCGCAATCTGGATTCCAAATCCGAGGTCCGGCGCGAAAAAAAGCATCGCTGCCACCGGAAACGCCCCCAGCCCGAACCAGAAGATGGTGAAACTCGGAACCGCCAGCTCCGCAGCCATCAACAAAAGTCCAAACACAATCCAGTGCCAGTAAAGGATGGTCAAACGCTTACTCCCGCCAAAGTAACCCCAAGAAGCCCATTATCAATCTATCAGGCGCCGAAACGAAGGGGTTTAGGTGTTGGCGTAACAAGAAATCTCACGGTGATTTCCCCGGTGGATGACGCCCCGAACCGGTGGGCTAGACTCGAAATCAGTGGCGGCTGATCGCCAGCGTGAACAGGGAGCAGGGAATGGTTTTCAAAGCATTGGGATGGGGTGCGGCCATCATCTTCATCATCGGACTGCTGGTGGTGATCGGTATCTTCAGCCTGATCTTCTAGCGACATCCCGGTCGGTTACGGGAAATGAGACGGGTTGACCATCTCCCGGCGTCGGCCGGCGAGCCCCCCGCGAGGGGTGAACAGGAGCACAGCGATGAACGATCGTACGACAGAGGCACCGACCATGCAGGCCGAGCCGCTGGCTGAGCACCGGTGGCTGGCGCGGTTGGGCGGCGAGTGGACATTCGAAGGTGAGGCAATCATGGAGCCGGGACAGGCCCCGTTCCGATATACCGGAACGGAGAGTGTCCGGTCGCTCGGCGGGCTGTGGTTCGTGGCGGAGTCGCACGGCGAGATGCCCGAGGGTGAGCCGCCCGCCACCATGATCCTGACGCTTGGCTACGACCCGCAGAAGCAGCGCTACGTGGGCACCTGGATCGGGTCGATGATGAGCCACCTCTGGGTGTACGAAGGCGAAGTGGACGCGGCTGGCAAGACGCTGACGCTCGACTCCGTGGGGCCCAACATGGCCGCGCCGGGAACGATGGCCAGGTTCAAGGACTCGATCGAATTCGAGTCCGACGACCACCGCATCACCTCATCGCGCATGCTCGGCGATGACGGACAGTGGCATGAACTCATGGTGACCCATTACCGGAGGAAAAGCTGAACCGCCTGTTCCGCATCGCGCCAGCTCACGGTCGCGGGATAACCGCGGGGGCGTCGCTCACGCCGAGATACACCGCCAGGATTCGCACCGGCTGGCTGCCGCGGTTCGTTCCTCGGTGCCAATGGTCCATCGCCTCCATGAAGGCCGACCCCGCGCTGAACCGGCGCTCGCCGCGGTCGCCGTAATCGATCGTCAAATCACCTGACAGCACATAGGCGTAGAGCGGTACGCCGTGCTTGTGCCAGGCTGTCTCCTCACCGGGCGCGATGGTGACAATCGTCGACGTGACCTGAAGCAGACTGCCATCCGGCAACAGCAAGGGCTCACCCAGAACGCTCTTGTCGGTCTTCAGCAGTGGTTGGACCTGCTGGTACGGTCCCTCTGCCGGCAGGTTCGGTGCGATCGCCAGCAACATCAAGGCGAAGAGTGCCCCGATAGCCGGAGAACGGCTGTTCACTCTCATCATCCTGTCTCCTTCTTCTGCCGCCTGCGGTCGTGAGTGCCGCCGGCTGAAGTTGTAGGCCTTTCGGGCTATACACCTATGTCTTCGTTCCAGAGCTCCGGGTGATCCGCGATAAAGTGGGTCATCAGATCGATGCACCCGGCATGGTCCATCACCTCCAATGCCACTCCGCGCGAGCGCAACAGCGCTTCATCGCCCTTGAAGCTCCGGTTCTCGCCAATCACCACGCGTGGAATGCCGTAGAGAAGGACCGCTCCCGAACACATGGGGCAGGGCGAAAGCGTGGTGTAGAGCGTGCACTCCCGATAGACGGCGGCAGGCTGCCGGCCCGCGTTCTCCAGCGCATCCATCTCCGCATGGAGGACGGCACTGCCCTGCTGTACCCGCCGGTTATGCCCTTTGCCGATCACCCGCCCTTTGTGCACCAGCACAGAGCCGATCGGAATCCCGCCCTCGTCCCGGCCCGTTTCGGCCTCCTCCCAGGCAAGCTGCATGAACTCCTGATCCATCCGCGACTCCTTAGTATTGGCTCACCAAAATTGAAGATTGCTTCCCTTCGGCTAGCAAACAGGGCGGCGTGGTCCGGGCCATTTAGTCCGCCGGACTGGCTCCTTGCGATTCGGGATACTTCGGCTTGAAGTCGAAGGGATAGTCATACACCTTCTGTTCCGTGGCGATCACCAGCTCCGCCTCCCGCATCCCCGGAGTAAAGGGCAACGTCATGGTCCAGTAGCCACCCTCCTGGAAGTTGATCGGGGCGGCCATGATGCGCTCCCCCTCAGGCGAGATGCCGTGGAGATTGACAAGCCGATCCACAGCGCCCTCGACCTTCATGGCGTAGCCCGGAAACATGCCGCGCTCAAGGGCGGTGAGGGTGACGGTCACCCCGTCGACACTCCGCCCCTGCCACAACTCGTCCAAGGGGAGCCGGGTGGATGCGGTCCGGGTCGGCAGGCGAAAGCGAATCCGCCCCGCAAACCGCTCCAGGCGCTCGTTCTGCTCGAGGCCTGCAATCAGGTTGATCTGCTGCCCCACGAACGGCTTACCGTTGATCTGGTGCTCACGGTTGTAATGGACGGTGGTTTCACCATTCATGTGGTAGTACGGGTAAAAGATTTTCACGTATCGCTCCGCCCCGGTCTTCTCCCTCGCCGGCTCATCGATGCGATAGCTGAGGCCGGAGAGAACCCCGGGCAGTTCGGGAATCATGGGATAGTAGATGCGCAGTGCAGGATTGTTGCCCCACGCCTCCACCTTGTGTGTCAGATCGAGCGCGATGGGCGCCTTGATCAGCGTGGCGATCGGCGGACCCTGCCTCTCTCCGCCGTGCCACTCCGCCTCTTTCGGATCGGCATGCAGCCGCTTCATGTCGAGCGCCGCATACTGCGTCCACGCGCTCTCCGGAATTGCCTCGGGAGCGAACCAGGGCGCTCTCACCGTTTGCTCTTTCTTCTCCGGTGCGGCGAACAGGTCCCGCAACGTAAACGCCGCCTGCTGTTTGGTGTAACGTTCGGCGACATAGATCTCGAGTGAATGGATCGTTCCCTTGAAGTGCCGCGTGAGACGGCCGTTTTCCACATCACCCATCATCCAGTCGGTCTGAAGCGGTTTGCCATCCTGGTTGAGTGCGCGGAGTTCCAGGAACCGATCCTTCTCCCCGGAGATCTGGAAGCTGACGTTGCCGTCCTCCCCTACGCGGTTGACGAAGAACCGTAACCCCAGGTGCTCGATGTGACCGCCCGCAGTCAGGGGCAGGGCAAAGCGCCTGACCTGCACGGGCGCGGAGAACTCGAGGCGCCCGCTGATGACCGCTGCATCGCCGGGCGCGGCGCCCTCTGCGAGCCTGACCCACTTCTGCACCGTAACCTTGTCGGTGAACAGGGAGGTGTCCACCACCGGTTCGTGGTTGCGCTTGCCCCACCGGGGTGGCTCAACGCAGTGCTCGTCCCGTAGCAGAGAACGCCCCTCCGCATCGGCAACCTCATCGATCCAGAATGTCAGACTGCCCACACGAAAGGAGCCAAACTCCCCCTTGGGCAGGGGGACCACTCCCGTCAGCTTGAACTCAAACAGCCCCTCACTATTTCGCGTCACCGACTCCAGGTTGGCCGCAAAGCTGCCGTCCATGAACAGCGGATGTGCTTCGTAGCTGGCCGGCTCGTAGGTTGGCAAACGCTCCAGCCCGGCATTCGCCGCGTAGTCAGTCGGATGCTGCATGATCTGATCGACCACCGGGCCCTCGTCCCGCCGACCGTCGGAGACCTTCACGGTGAAAAAGCTGGCGATGGCCTCCTGGACGGTCTGGCCGATCTCGCTCAACATCTCCCCGTCGACCCCCACATCGATCTGCAGGGTGTCCGGCGTATCCGCCACGGAGATACGCGACACCAGACGCCCGAGCGAGGGGGATACGTTACGGCTGTCCTGTGACCACTGTTCGAGCCCCTGCCGGAGCTTGGCAGCCTTTTCACTGATCCAACCGGCGTCACTGCTGGTCAGACTCACATCGGCGTGCAAACCCGCGCTGAGCGGCGCCAGGCCGACCCGGGCCGCAATTTGCGAGATGTGCGGCGTATCCGTGGCCGCCTTGCGTGCCACCATGCCGGGGAGGCCGTCGACCGCCCGGCTCGCATCGGCGGGGATGAACACCATGAAGCTGGCCAGCTGACCGCGGCGGTAGGCGCGCCACGCCTCCAGCTCCTGGGCCGCAGGGTCGCCGCTGACGAGGCGCTGCTCCATATGCCGGGCCTGGGCGTCGCTGCCCGAGATCAGCAGCCGCTGCGGTGTGATGTGGAGGTAATGGGGCTTTGCAACAGGCCGGGGCCTGGCGGACTCCGGCTCGGGGCAACTGCGCCCTTCGGCCTGTTTCGGAGCCCTGACCATCGACCAGAGGCCGTTGCCCAGCGACTCCAGCTGATACTCGGCGGCGAGGGTGGTGCGAATAGCCGCTTCGTCAAACCGGCCTGCCAGGATCAGCGTGGGTTCCACCCGCGTCTCTTCCGCCAGCACATTGATGGCGAAGATAAGGTGTTCGAGGTTGTCCGTGAAATTGGCGTCACCCGCGAACAGCTTTTCCAGCAATGCCTTGTGTTCCTCGGGGATCGGCACCGCACCCGAATCATCGCTCCCGAACCACCGGGTCTTGAGTTCTACAATCCTCTCCACGTCCACATGACCGATGGCCACCAGAGAACCGTCCGCCACCGCCGCCTCGATGGCAAGCGCATCGGCACTGATGGGGCGGTTGAGCCAGTACCAGCCGATGGCCGCGGCGCCTGCCACCACCGCGAGCAGCAGGATCGCCACTATGCGGATGTTGCCGCTGACTGGAGTTTGGGGCGGTTGTCCGAGAGGAGTGGTGCCATTCAGTGCCATGCAGAAGTTTCCCCTTGTTTTTAAAGTTATTTTTTTTGGAAGATGCCCCGAAACCACACCTTCCCTTATTGTCATTGTTCCCGGCCGACAACGCGGAACCGGTTGATGCCCGATCACAGACTCGCAGTCTTGCGACTGGCCCCACTGCCTGTCAAATTGGTTCGATGACGACCTACTCGGGGTGGACGAAGGCAAGGGAGATGCGGCGGGCAAGCGGCCCGAGGGGACAGGCTCCTCTCCCTCCGGGGGCGACAGGCAGACAAAGGCGGACCACGCAGAGGGCGATTGCCAGGGGACAGAGCCCACCCTCTCCTGACCTGCTCCCCGAGGGAGAGGGGCGAACTTACTTCGCGTTGGCCTGTTGCGGCAGATTCTTCGGCACAAAATCAATATAGGGGGTACTCACCATCCGGCCCGGCGGCGCATAGGGGGGCGCAGGTTCGCCGGCGGGTCCGAGGCTGCGTACGAACTGGTACAACGCCTTGAGATCACCGTCGCTCATGTCGCGCAGGCTGAACCAGGGCATGGGTGGGCGCATCGGCTGGCGCGCCCGTACGAGCCACTCCTCCTCCGAGAGTGCCTGCACTGAGAGCCGGAGGTTGCTCGGGTAGGTGGTGCCCCACGGCCCCAGAAAACCCACCTTGGCACCGGTGAGCCACTCGTCCACCGGCACCATGCCATCGGCCTCCGGATAGCCGGGCGTGTGGCAATCGTTACAACCGGCGGTGGCGACAAGATAGTGTCCGCGTTCAAGGACCTGCGGCGACGGCACCGGGACCTCACCGGCCACCGCCACATCAAAAAGACCGCCCAACAGGCAGCCACAGACGACCTTCCCTAGCTTCATCGCCCCCTCCTTTGAGGTAAAGAAAGCTGATTAACGCCTAGTGTGGCGATAAGAATAGCTGGCAGCATTCAGGGCGCTGGCGCCGCCGCTCACTCTAGTGAGAAAGGGCCGTCTCCTGTTCGCCGGCGCACTCCGACCCAAGGCGGCGGACTTCGTCAGCACCCGCCGACCCACCCAATCTCACCCATTTTTGGGATGTACCCCCGCAACTGCGCGTGATTTCGGCTAAAATCCCCGCCCTCGAAATCTATCTCCCTTCGACACCACAGCCCCCAAGGAGAACCATGTGGCCGAAACCGATGTAGAACTACAGCTCAAAGTTTGGAAGGACCTTGCCGTAAGCAAGCAGGTATTGATGCGGGCCGCGACCGATGCCCTGAAGCTGGACCCCAACTGCACCCAGGAAGAACTCAAGAAGGCCCTGAACGACGCCATCAAGCGTTCCATCGAGGCCGACGTCGACGTCAGCAAGGCCCAGGAACAGGCCAAGGTCGCCATCGCGGCCATGGAAAAGAAACTGGCCGACAATGAAAAGGTCCTGGCTGCCGCGGAAGCCGCGCGTGACGAGGTGCTGGGCAACCAGCAGAAGGTCGAACAGCAGATGGCCGACGAGCGCGCCAATGCCGCCAAAGAGGTGAGCCGACTCAAGGAGCGCCTGGCAGAGAAGGAGCGCGCACTCAAGGCGGTTAACACCGCTCTGGCCGATACGCCGGAGAACGTGCTCAAGAAGCTGAAGGCGCTGAAGAAGCAGAAGATGGATGAGTCCGACGCGCGCAAGCAGGCGGAAGAACTCGCTGCCACCCTGCGCAAGGACAAACAGAAGCTGGAGCAAAGCGTCAAGGAGATGCAAGCCGCACAGGACAACGCCGCCAAGCTGGCCGAGAGCTACCGCGAACTGCACACCCTGTGCGGAACTCTGCGTGAACAGCTTGAGCCGCTGGTTGAAGACGCCAAGAGCCTGCCCGCCGTACCTGTACTGGACAACGCCCTGCTCGAGAGCATCGAGAAGGTTGGAGCGGAGGAGGAGAAAAAGTCTGGCGGCAAGCGCAAGCGCTGAATGGTGTTTGCGGAGGTCTAAGGAGACCCCGGGGTGCGCATGTCGGCGCCCGCAACGCGTCCAGCCCCTTCCGGCTTCCGCCGTTTAACCGGCTCCAGTGCTAACGCCCTCGTAGGCCGCCATCGCGCTCGGCCGCCAACTTCGCATGTCCGTGACCCGAGGCGCCATGCCGCCAGCCCGACCCACCCGAGGCTTGGCGCAAGCGCCCCTGGCCGGAGCGTTTTCGCAAGTGAACGAAAAAGGGCGGCCCGAAGGCCGCCCCTGGCGTTGCAGCGACACCTACCTCATTGCGGGTAGAAGCGTACCTGTACGCGGTAGGAACCGTCGTTGCTGATCTCCCAGAGGGAGGTGACGAAGTCGCCGATATTGAACACCCACTCATCGTCATAGGTGCGGCACTCGGTGGCGGTGGCCAGATAGGCATCGCCGTCGGCGTTCACCGCCGGGCAGCTTAGTACACCAGTGCCATCATCCGTGCCCACATCCGCGAGCGCATCACAGCTGTCGTAGGCCCCATCGCCATCGGCGTCGGTGCAGCACATTTCACGGCTCTCGCACGCACTGCCGTCTTCACCGCAATAGAGATCGATGGCATCCGGCTGCACGTAGCAGATCTCGCCAGACCACTCGAACAGGCCGGTGATGTCTGTCGCCGCCTGGACTCCCTTGCCCTTGCCGCCGCCAGTCCGATACACGGTACCCGACGCAGACTCAAAGCCGTTGTCGGTGACCAGCCCGAGATAGAGCAAGTCGTTGCCGTACTCGTCCTCAACACTCACGAGGCCCGGAATGGCTGTCAACGAGGTGGTGCCGTCCCCCGGCTTTCCGAGCACACGGGCATAGACGCGGTAGCCGGCATCGTTCTTGGGGAGGCGCAAGGAGGCCGCATCGCCGACGCCGTCGCTCCCGTCATTCGGGAAGCTTTCGGTACACCAGTCGGTCACCTCAAGCGTGCTGGTGTCAGGTGCGCTTTTCGGACCCTTCTTGCCCGATTCCATGAGGACAGTGATCTGGTCGCTGCCCTGTTCTCTCGGCATGAAGATGACGTTGCCGTAGAGCTGATTGCCGTACTCGTCAAACACCGGCTCCGGACAGCGGAAGTTGGATTTCTTGGCGTTGAAGTTCAGGTTGTAGTGTGGCCCGCTCGGGAACCCGTTGCTTTTATCGATAACATCAGCGGATTTTGCTGCCATGGCGGAGGAGCTGACAAAAACGGCAGCGAGCCCAAAGGCAACGCAGATAGTGGCGTGTTTCATTGTGGTTATCCCCATTACTGTTTTCTAAGTGGCGAGGCCACTCTACTTCCGGGGAGTGATACGGACCGCGTTTCAGTCTACAGAGACCACGTGACCCGCACCGCAATAATGAACATGGAGCTCTCACGCCTTTTTTGAAAAACCCCATTCGCAGTTTTTTGGGTCAACTTTATGGCGCCCGCGGCACATGCGCGGTCCACAATCGGGGCGAGCAGGTGGAACGGCCATCCACGCTACCTCTCCAGCGATGGCATCCGAGCTCGTCAACCGAGTGACCATTTGATGTCGTCTAGAATTCGCTCTGTGACCCCAAGACATGGAGGAGTCCTCATGCCATCGGTTCACACCATCCATCAGCGTGGTCGCACTCGCAGTCCTCCAAAGCGGCGAATGGGTGTGTCCTTGTTCTTTTTCCCGGTGGTGTTGTCGGCGGTCATCGCCGGCTGCGCCGCCCAACCTTATGGTGCTCCGCCGGACACCTCCGACCCGTGGGAACTTATCGAGAGTGCACGTGACTGGCTGCAGAGAGGGCGACCACGGGGCGCTATCCCGAGCCTAAAGAAGGCGCTCGTGGAGGTGGAGCGGCTCAACCAGCAGAGCGTCGGCTATGCGCGTGCCAAGGCCGCGGTTCACAATGAGTTGGGGCGTGTCTACGAGATGACGAGCGATCTCGACGTCGCTGAGGCGCAGCTGCTATACGCCGCCGAGATTGCCGAGGGGGCGCCCGGTCACAGGCCATTGTATTTCGATATCGCCTACAATCTTTCCACCGTTTACGAGCGCCAGGGGAGGATGGCTGACAGCTGCATTTATCTCCGGCGTGCGGTAGCTCTTCAGCGAGACATGCTCGCGCAGCCATCCGAACGGCCGTGGGGCTATGGCGCGGGCGGTGATCGCTTTCTCCGCGAGGTCGCCGCACCCCGAATTCAGGAGCGCGCCCAGCGGATCGGATGTGATATCGCGTAAGAAGACGCGGCGGAGCGCACCCAACTCACCCAGCTTGAACTCCCTCGTCAAGGTATTGCGCTTTTGCATTGGACACCTCTCCGGAGCATGATCCCCCTTTGTCTTGGTGCCCGGAAATTCAGGGCTACCTCACATGGACTGAACACACCACTTTCCGGGGTATCGCATGCGCATGCCAAAACCGCTCCTCGTTTTGCTGATTCCTGCTCTGATCTACGGCGCCGGCTATGGCTACCTGTGGTATGAGGTCAAGAGTACCGCCGACGATGCTGTCAGGCAGGCGGCCCCCTTGGCGGAGATCCGCTACAGGTCGGTACACGTCTCCCCCTTGGGCGATGAAGTGGGTTTCGACGATATCACCGTCAAGCCAACCATGGTGGCCGATGAGTTCCGGATCGAGAAGCTGCGTTTCAGTGCCCCCCATGCCGGCTATTTCATCGCCGCCGGGAAGAGCATCGAACGAGGAGAGATACCGAAGAAACTCGGAATTCAGATAAGCAGTCTGCAACTGGATATCAACGGTGAACTCTTCTCCATGCTGGAGCAGATGCAACAGATGCAGCGGCAGGCTGGTGATGCGGAGTCCGGCAGCCTGGATCTCCTTTCAAGCGTGGACGCCCTGGGCTGCGGAAAAATCAGCAGCTTCACCCTGAAGGACTATCGGCGGATGGGCATGGGGGCCCTCAATGTGGATGTCGGCACCCACTTCACCTATGACGATGCGCTCAACAGCGCGCGGGTTACGGCGAACGCCAAGGCCGAGGGACTCTACAGCATGGACTTCAGTGCCGAATTCAGGGTTGGAACGAGCATTACCGCGTTGGCCGCGAGCGGCATTCCCAAGTCATCCATCAACTACCGTGACATCGGCTATCACAAGCTGCGCAACAGCTACTGTGCCCGCATGAGCGGTGGAGATGGTGCGGCTTACGTGGAGCGCAATTTCCAGCTTCTGACCGAAGCGTTGGACGTTGAGTTGCCCGAGAAAGCCGCTGCGGCCTACAAGCAGTTCATGCTCAACGGGGGCTCTGTGGATGTGAAGATTGACCCCGACCCCGGTCTCGATCCCATGTCGCTCCAGCATTACACCCTGGATGGTGTCGTCGACGTGCTCGGGATGCAGATGTCGATTAACGGCACCAGGATGGCCTTCAGTGAAATCCAGTGGAACAGCAGCAAGACACGGAGTTCCGAGAAGGCTCCGATCCAGCAGGAAAGTGTCATGCAACCAGCGCCCGTCGCGCCACTGCGCCCAACCGTCAGACCCATCGCGCAAAGCACTCCAAAGCGCTCTTCCCCGGCAACGGGGATCATTCCCGTGTCGGACGCCGGCAAGCACCTCAACAGCAAGGTAGAGATCACCACCGAAGATGGCGCGGTGCGGAGCGGCATTTTGGAACAGGTCACAGGTGACCGTCTCCGTCTCAGGATGAGGCTTTCTGCTGGAACAATGACCTATCCAATCGAGGTCCGGAAGGTCACCACACTTCGAGTGATCGAGTGAACCTCAGCCAGAGAGCCCGGACCGAGGCACCTATTTTACTCTGACCAAGAACATCCCCGCCGGAAGATCCACTCCCAAGCGGCAATGGTGGCGGCAAGATAGGGGATCATGATCGCCCAGAATCCGTACATCCCCTGCGGCAGTGTGGGAAGGACGAAGTAGGACACATAGCTGACCAACGATGCGGCCAGGAAGACCGCGAAGGCAACCGCAATACGGCGCGCGTAACCCGCCGACAGGAAGCGAAACGCAAAGCCCAACTGCCCGACGAGGAGCGCTGACCAGAATCCGAGCAGCATCCCCGCCACACGGCTTCCAGTGAGCAGAATACAGACAAAGATGCCGGTGTAAGCCGTCAACACGAGCGCGGCGCTCAACAGCAGCTGCCAGATAAACCGCCTGCCAGAACCGGCCAGAAACGCGCGGGCGGACCTTTCCGGACGAGTCGCTCCCGGGGCACGATCAGAAGTCAATTGCATCGCCTATTCCCTTGAGCTGGGGGAAGCATCTTCCACTGAGAGGAATCCGCTTTGGCCTCTATTAACTCGAGCCTGGCCCCTTAAATTCGCTTGTGGTCTCACGTTGGCTGTTTGGCCTTACGTTTCCTGTAGCGCTTGAACTCCGTAAGCAGGCTGTACCCGACGAAGAGGTCGAGAATGACCGCCAGCGCGATAAAGGGCGAGGTATCGCAACCGGTCGTCATGCTGCTTTCGGTGTGGCCTATGAAATAGGTGGTCGTGGTGCACTGGATCTCCTCCGGTGCCAGCAGCGCCAGCCAGGTGAAGGCGGCGGCGATTACGGTTCCGACGATCCGCCCTAACCACAACTCGGCATTTTTCACACCCAGCGACCACAGGCTCAACACAACACCGGCCACTACGAACAGGCTGGTAATCCCGTACGCCAGCACCGGCGGAATGCCCGGACTAGGCTCACCAAAGACCAACCCAAGCGCCCCCATCATGATGAAGGCAGGGCCAAAAAACCACGGGGGCGGTTCCTGATTCCGCATCAGTTCTCTCTCATGTCTGGCCTGATTTGTTCCTGGCCTCGGAATGCCACAGTATTGGGCGCAATAGAGAAAAGGGATCGGAGGGATTATGTCTTGAACAACTGTACAAACATTAATCCCTCCGTCCCCTGTCTCGTCCCCTGGCGCGAACTATCGGGCACCGTCAATCCTCTGAACCGGGCATATCACGGAAACGAACCTGTTCGACCCTAAAGTTCGGAATCCTCAGTGAGGCCAGGAACTCCTTGTATTCATCCAATGACACGTAGGGACCATGCACTCCCTCCATGGGCCTCCATTTTTCACCGGCCCCAAAATCCATAATGTAGAGATCCCCCTCATGATGGAACGCGGTGACCCAGTGATTTGCGCCACCGGCCCCATTCTTGATGAACACCCACTGGGGGTTGTAATCAAAGCTAATTTCATTCAATGCATCGAATGCAAAGTTGGCCGCATCGCCACAGTAACCGCGCTTTCCTTCGAAGAGCTTGTCCGGGCTACGAACCAGCAATCCCTTCGGCCCTTGCGACTTGAGCCGGGAGCGAACCAACTTCTGTCGTTCCTTATCGAACTCAAAGTTCTGTTCAAGCCAGTTCGCTACGTCCTCATGCGACTGCCAACCCCTCACCACATCACGATATGCCTTTTCCGCCAATACCGATGACGACAAACACATTGCACAGAATACCAATAGAGCTCGCTTAATGTTTTTCATCGTATCCTTCCATAACAAATATTCAAGCCTAGCCCCTTGTTGCCGAATTTGGCCCCTTAAAGTACTGCGGCGAATGGGTGAACCCAATTAGGTATCGGATTTTGCCATCCCTTCCGCAAAACCCAGGTTAAACCTAGGTTTCGTGGAAAAGGGGACGAAGGGATTACCTCTTTACCAACTGTACGAAATTTACTCCCTCCGTCCCCTTTTCGTCTTTTCTTTGTTGTTTTTCACCACAAATAATTCGATCCTGACCCCATAAATTGCACGTGCCAGAGCGCAAAACGCCTGAGCAGCAAGGGTGTTTATTTTACTCTGACCCCAAATATGCAATTAGGTGTCGTATTTCGCTATCCCTTCCGCAAAACCCAGGTTAAACCTAGGTTTCGCGGAAAAGGGGACGAAGGGTTCTTTACCAACTG
This sequence comes from Gammaproteobacteria bacterium, assembly GCA_041690635.1. GTDB lineage: Bacteria > Pseudomonadota > Gammaproteobacteria > Thiohalomonadales > Thiohalomonadaceae > JAWLGZ01. Next base: position 134,396 of record JAWLGZ010000005.1, on the reverse strand, counting down.
TACGAAATTTAATCCCTCCGTCCCCTTTTCGTCTTTTCTTTGTTGTTTTTCACCACAAATAATTCGATCCTGACCCCATAAATTGCACGTGCCAGAGCGCAAAACGCCTGAGCAGCAAGGGTGTTTATTTTACTCTGACCCCAAATATTTGCTCCGTAATCACGAGCCTTTCGACGTGCAGCGGGCTTTCGGATAGATGGTTTTGCCGTGACGGACTGCGGTATAGGGGTTGGCGAAAAGCCTAGGAGCTCTGATTGCAGCCGTCACGGCACCTGATGTCGGTTTTGCTGAGGCGCCCTACGCATGAGCCCTTTTGAGGGTGGAGTCATAGGACAGCCCCGGGTCTGTACAAACGACTTGGCCATGCGTGGGCACTGCGGATTTTCTGGGGCGGCATGCCGCCAGGGGCAAAGCAAATGCCATGGGCTTGCTGAGCCTTGATCCTGATGGGTGACTGGTGCGTCTCACTTGAGACAGCACACTGAATGAGAATGCAGGCGCGTTTATCAGGAGCCGACATTTTTGAAATGACGGAGAAATCGTCAGGGGCAAACACGCCCTGTTGCACGGAGGCGGCTAATGGGCCCCTTTAATTCCCGACCGACCGAGCTTATTTTACTCTGACCCCAAATATTTCTTAAAGTACTGCGGCGAATGGGTGAACCCAATTAGGTGTCGTATTTCGCTATCCCTTCCGCAAAACCCAGGTTAAACCTAGGTTTCGCGGAAAAGGGGACGAAGGGTTCTTTACCAACTGTACGAAATTTAATCCCTCCGTCCCCTTTTCGTCTTTTCTTTGTTGTTTTTCACCACAAATAATTCGATCCTGACCCCATAAATTGCACGTGCCAGAGCGCAAAAACGCCTGAGCAGCAAGGGTCTTTATTTTACTCTGACCCCAAATATTCATCTTTATTGACGTTGCATATCGCACAGGAGTAGCCAAGATTATCCCACACGTATTTTAGATACGGATACTTTCCATCTGCCTTTGGCTTTATATGCTCTACGTGAGCATAATCAATGTGCGACACGTGGCTTTCGCAGTACATACATTTCCCGAACGACGCATCATGCAATGCCTGCTTATTCTTGGGATGTTTGTAATTACTATTTGCGAGGGCATCCGGGTGTGGGCAATCTGGTCGACTTAAACGAATCATCGCCCTAACCCTCTATCCGGCCAATAGCGTTTGGCATAAGTCGTTCCATACCGAACTCAGCAAGCTCCTTTCTCATTCCGTCCAAGTCAAAACTTGATGAACTTGAAGAGAAGTACTTTTCCACAAGATCATTCAGGCGCAGCTCTGCCCACACGGGAAGTGTCGAGGATACGCCCAACACCTCGTTTAACACTTCCGCCGCCGTACGCGCTTTATTTTGAAAATCCAATCGACGGCTTTCAATCTTCCGTTCTTCGTTATATCTCAGCGCATATACGGCCGAATCGGAAACCGAGTTAACGACGAGTGGGCTATGCGTAGAAACGACAAAGGACACCTGAGGGAATGCGGCGACAAGAGATGGCAACACCTCTCGCTGCATTATGGGATGGAGGTGGTTCTCAACCTCGTCAATCATCACAGTGCAGGCTTCAGATTTTGATGTAGAAAACATATATATCTGCCATGCAAGATCGATTAATGCGCTAATACCGCCAGATGCCGTCTCAAGCAGGAACTCATCTCTCCCACCATTACAGACAAACACAACTTCCATGTTGCGTATCTCAAAAGAATCAAATCCAAGGCTTTTTGGAAGGACGTTTCTCAATACTTCCTGAAACCCCTCGTAACTCCTGGTTTGTTCCGCATCCGTCGGCATGATGACTTTATTCTCGGAGCGAACGCCATAACCCTGGATCGCCCATCCGATTAAGGTTGTTTTCATGAAAAAGCTACTGGGCTGCTCAGTGCCGCCTAGGTAACGCTGTCTAATGCTATTAGAAACTTCTTGGAATGCAGACTGGCGATCTTTTTTTGCCGTTGGAATCTGGGATACTGGCTGATATCTATAAATTGATCGGTGAGAAGGCACAAATAGACATTGAACCGCGTGCAGCTTCGAGAATTGCACTTGGTATTGCGCCGCATTACCCTGCGGCACAGTAAGGGAACATGCCACCCCATTCGAGTATGTTAGCTGGCCGATCTCTGGCATATTTGTATGGTCGTATTCAAACCCAAGAAACCTTTGAAAATATTTTATTAGCCCGGTATTCCTGTCTAATTTCGGGGTTGCCAGTGAATGAATATTCCAGCCCGAGTGCCTCGCAAGAAGCTGAAGCAGCGTTGTTTTTCCGCTCCCATTTGCTCCCGTCAGAATGGTGAGATTTTCATGGAAATTAATTGAGATATCTTGAAACTGCTGCCATTCACGAATGGTTAACTGCTGAAACTTCACGAGTCACCTCCCACAAAAAAACCGGACCCCACTCCCGCGGCAGCCCGGTTTCTATTACTTACCGAAATTCCCCCAAACTCCCTTTCCCCATCCCCGCATCCGCTGCGCCCTCCAATCTCTCCAACCCGTCTCCCTCAAGCGCCCCATCACCCGCACTTCGAATCCCCACAATTCAAACAAGTCAAACACCCATCCATCTGAATCACCGCCTTCGTCTGACACTTCCCACACAGCTGCGCGCCATCGGGGAAGTCCTGCGGGTCCTTGGCCTCGGCGCACGCAATCACGGGGTCAGGTCTTGTCTCGTGCCTTTCCCCACCAACCACCGCTGAAACGAAGCCTGACTCTCCCCCGATGGATGCCCCGCCAGCAATCCCTCAACGCTGACATCTTCATCGAGGTCTTCCCAGTGAATACCGTGTCCACTACCGATCAGGCGCCAGTTGCTGCGCTCTGCGGGGGAGCCGTGAAGAAGACGGGGAAACCAGGCGAGGGGAACAGCGATGGTGCGACCATCGGCGAGGTCGACGGTGACGGCATCTTCCGTGACCGAGACGGCAGTGATGGCGGGCACTTCGATCTCAACCGTGGAAGTAGTCATTCCATGCCTCCATAAACGAGTGGCGGTGCTCCTGCACCAGCATTTGCAGTTTGCTTATCTCCCGGCGGGGAAACCCGCCGCTGCTGCTGAGGCGGACCGGCTCCAGCCAGAACTTAGCCACGTTCTTGTCCCGCTCCACATGCACATGGGGCGGTTCGCCCCGGTCTCCTGCGTAGAAGAAGAATCGGTAGGCTCCGATGCGAGCAATTGTAGGCATTGTTGGCCCTCCATGGCTAACGACTCAACAGCGGCTCAGCCGCACTTGCTATCCCCACAGTTCAAACAAGTCAAACACCCATCCATCTGAATCACCGCCTTCGTCTGACACTTCCCACACAGCTGCGCGCCATCGGGGAAGTCCTGCGGGTCCTTGGCCTCGGCGTTCTGGACGGTCGCTTCGTACTCCTTGCGCTTGGCCTGGATGAGGGCCTTCTGGTGTTCGTCCAGCCCCTCGTCCTTGAGCAGGCCGATCATGCGCATGTGGCACTCGATGGCGTCGCCGATCTCAGCCACCAGGGAGGGCATGTATTTGCCGCCCTTCTTGAAGTAGCCGCCGCGCGGGTCGAACACGGAGCGCAGCTCTTCGACCAGGAAGGTGACGTCGCCGCCCTTCCGGAACACGGCGGAGATGATGCGGGTGAGGGCAACGATCCACTGGAAGTGGTCCATGTTCTTCGAGTTGATGAACACCTCGAAGGGGCGGCGCAGTTCGTGGTCGGTGCCGGCGTTGAGGATGATGTCGTTGATGGTGACGTAGAGAGCATGCTCGGAGAGCGGCGTCTTCACCTTGTAGGTGGAGCCGAGCAGCATCTCGGGGCGTTCGAGGGTTTCGGTGAGGTGGACGACGTTGTCCTCCTGCACCAGTTGCGCGGGGGCGGCCGCCTGGGCCTCGGGCTTCTTGTCATCTTCGGGCTTGACCACGCCGTAGCTGACGATCTTTTTTTCGATTTTGACTGCCATTGGTGGTTCCTCTTTCCTTCGGTGGCGCCGGGCGCCTGCCTTTTTGTCTTGTGCTAGAAGCGGCCGTAGTAGCCTTCCTTGAGGGCGTCGTAGAGGTTGGCGGCGGTGTGGATCTCGCCGTCGTACTCGATCTCTTCGTTGCCCTTGAGTTCGACCACTTGCCCCCCTTCCAGCTCGAAGCGGTAGGTGGTGTTCTCCAGGTCCTTCTCCTTGACCAGCACGCCCTGGAACACCTCCGGGTTGTAGCGGAAGGTGGTGCAGCCCTTGAGGTCCTTGTCGTAGGCGTAGAGATAGATGTCCTTGAACTCCTCGTAGGGGTACTCGGTCGGGACGTTGGCGGTCTTGGAGATGGAGGAGTCGATCCACTTCTGCGCCGCGGCCTGCACGTCCACGTGCTGGCGCGGGGTGACCTCTTCGGCGCTGATGAAGTAGTCGGGCAGTTTCGCCTCCGCATCGTCGGTGTAGGGCATCGCCTTCTGGTTGACCAGTTCGCGGTAGGCGAGCAGTTCGAAGGAGAAGACGTCCACCTTCTCCTTGGACTTCTTGCCCTCGCGGATGACGTTGCGCGAGTAGTGGTGCGCGAACGACGGCTCGATGCCGTTGCTGGCGTTGTTGGCCAGCGACAGGGAGATGGTCCCGGTCGGGGCGATCGAGCTGTGGTGGGTGAAACGGGCGCCCACCTCAGCCAGTTCGTTGACCAGTTCCGGATCCACCTCGGCGACGCGCTGCATGTAGCGGCTGTAGCGGGCGTGCAGCACCTTGCCGGGCACCTTGTCGCCCAGCTTGTAGCCGTCGCGCTTCATCTCCGGACGCTTGCGCAGCATCTCGGCGGTGACCTCGAACTCCTGCTCCATGATCGGGGCCGGCCCCTTCTCCCTGGAGAGGTCGAGGGCGGTGCGCCAGCCGACCAGCGCCAGTTCGCGGGTGACCCGCTCGGTGAACTCCAGCGACTCCTCGGCGCCGTACTTCATGCGCAGCATGGTGCAGGTGGAGCCGAGACCGAGATAGCCCATGCCGTGGCGGCGCTTGGACTCGATCTCGGCGCGCTGCTGCGGCAGCGGCAGGCCGTTGATCTCCACCACGTTGTCGAGCATGCGGGTGAAGGTGGCGACCGTCTCGCGGAAGGTCTCCCAGTCGAACCGCGCGTTTTCGGTGAACGGGTCGAGCACGAACTTGGTGAGGTTGACCGAGCCGAGCAGGCAGGCGCCGTATTCGGGCAGTCCCTGCTCTCCGCAGGGATTGGTGGCGCGCACGTTCTCGCAGAACCAGTTGTTGTTCATCTCGTTGTATTGATCGATGAGGATGAACCCGGGCTCCGCGTAGTCGTAGGTGGAGGTCATGATGAGATTCCACAGGTTGCGCGCCTTGATGGTCTTGTAGACCTTGCACGCCACCAGGCCCGAATCGTCGGTGAGATAGTCCTCACTGGTGGGCCACTCGCGCCACACCACCTGCTCGGAGTCGTTGACGTCGATCCGATCCAGCTCCGCCTCTTTTTCGGAGATGGGGAAGGCGAGCTTCCACATGCGGTCGGCCTTGACCGCCTCCATGAACTCCTGGGTGATCAGCAGGGAGAGGTTGAACTGGCGCAGCCGGCCGTCCTCGCGCTTGGCCTTGATGAAGTCGGCCACATCGGGATGGCCGACGTCGAAGGTGGCCATCTGCGCGCCGCGCCGACCGCCCGCCGAGGAGACGGTGAAACACATCTTGTCGTAGATATCCATGAAGGAGAGCGGGCCGGAGGTGTAGGCCCCCGCCCCGGCGACGAAGGCGCCCTTCGGCCGCAGGGTGGAAAACTCGTAGCCGATGCCGCAGCCGGCCTTCAGCGTCAGCCCCGCCTCGTGCACCTTCTGCAGGATGTCGTTCATGGAGTCGCGGATGGTGCCCGAGACGGTGCAGTTGATGGTGGAGGTGGCGGGCTTATAGGCCTGCGCACCGGCGTTGGAGGTGATGCGGCCGGCCGGGATCGCCCCGTGGCGCAGCGCCCAGAGGAACTTGTCGTACCAGTCATCGCGGGCGGACGCGTCCGGCTCCACGTCGGCCAGGGCGCGGGCGACCCGCTTGTAGGTGTCGTCCATCTCACGGTCGATCACCTCGCCCGCCTTGGTCTTGAGGCGGTACTTCTTGTCCCAGATGTCGAGGGAGGCGGGCTGGAAGGGGATTTCGGTAACTTGGGTGACGACGGCTTTCAATTTGGGCGCGCTAGTGCTTTTGGTCACGTACGGACTCTCCCTGGCTGGCTTTGTACTGTCCGGCTTCTTGTGGGCCCGGATAATCAAAACACAAGATGTTGTGATTGGCCGGAAAGATTATAGGTGCTGTGGGGGGTTGTCAACCACGTAAACAGGCTGGTTACCTTGCAACCAAGCCCTTATTATTCAATAGGTTGCGGGCGACGCCCCGGAAGTTGTCATTGCAATTCAAGCGCCTGGGGATCGGCGGCAGATACGACACAAACCCACAACATATTGTGTCGCTAATATTCCTGTTTTCTTACCCGCTGCGGGGGTAGTAAGCGCCCGCTCACCTTTCACCGGGCCGTCGTTTCTTCGTGCAGCCGGGGCGCCTTGATCTGGCGCCGGGGCGTACATATATGGGGAATATCGGCGCAGTCGGCGCGTTCAGGAAACAGACTTCGAGGAGGTGCATCATGGCTATTGTCCGTCACGACCCCTGGGCCCTGCTGGAGCAGTTCCGGCGGGAGATGGATCGCGTCTACGACCCCACCCGCACCGAACAGGGCGAGGGAACCTCCACCGCGGACTGGGTGCCGGCGGTGGATGTCCGCGAAGAGACCGATCGCTTCACCATCCTGGCCGATGTCCCCGGCGTCAATCCGAAGGATATCGAACTGCACAGCGAGCAGGGGATGCTCACTATCCGCGGCGAGCGCAATCCGGGAGGCGGTGACGAGCGGGAGGGGTACAAGCGGGTTGAGCGCCCGCGCGGCACCTTCTATCGCCGCTTCACCCTGCCGGACACCGCCAATACGGAGGCGATCAGCGCCCGCTGCGAAAACGGCGTGCTGGAGGTGGTCATTCCGAAGCAGGAGCGGCACCAGCCGCGCAAGATCACCGTCGAGGCCTGACCGGGGAACAGGGGGCGAGAAACGCGGGAACCGGCGCTTCTCGCCCCTTGTACTTGTCGCGATGGAGTTCAAGGACTACTACAAGATTCTCGGGCTTGAGCGAGGCGCCAGTCAGGACGACATCAAGCGCGCCTACCGCCGGCTCGCCCGCAAGTATCACCCGGACGTCAGCAAGGAGCCGGACGCCGAGACGCGATTCAAGGAGGTAGGCGAGGCCTACGAGGTGCTCAAGGACCCCTCCAGGCGCGCCGCCTACGACCGGCTCGGCGGCCGCTGGCGGCAGGGGGAGGAGTTCACCCCGCCGCCCAACTGGGATGCGGGCTTTGAATTTTCCGGCGCCCCCGGTGACGAACGGTTCAGCGATTTCTTCGAGAGCCTGTTCGGGGGGCCGTTCGCCGGCGGTTTCCGCCGAGATACGGAGTTCCACGGCCGCGGTCGGGACCGCCAGGCCCGCATCCAGATATCGCTGGAGGACGCCTTCGGCGGCGCGACCCGCACCATTGAACTGGAACACCCGGAGCTGGACGCACAGGGCCGGATGGCCCCGCGCCGCCACTCGCTGCGAGTGAAGATCCCGGCCGGGATTGGCGAAGGACAGCAGATCCGCCTGCCCGGGCAGGGCGGCAGCGGGCGCGGCGGCGCACCGCAGGGAGACCTCTATCTGGAGATCGCCTTCGAGCCCCACCCGATCTACCGCCCCGAAGGTCGCGACATCTATCTGGACCTGCCCATCACCCCCTGGGAGGCGGCGCTGGGTGCCAAGATAAAGGTGCCCACCCTGGGCGGTGTGGTGGACCTCCGTATCCCGGCCGGCGCGCGAAGCGGCCAGAAACTGCGCCTCAAGGGGCGCGGCCTGCCGGGGAGTCCCCCGGGTGATCCCCCAGGGGATCAATATGCCGTGCTGCAAATCTTGACGCCGCCCGCGGACAGTGAGCGTGCCCGTGCGTTATACGAGACAATGGCCCGGGAGTTGCCCTTCAATCCACGGCGGCACCTGGGGAGTTAACCCACGCCTTATCACGGAAGGGAGTTGCACGACATGTACAAGACGCTCGGAGTCATCACCGTCAGCGGCCTGCTGCTCACCGGCTGCGCCACCACCAACGAAAACCAGCGCGCCACCACCGGCGCCGTTATCGGCGCAGTCACCGGTGCGGTGGTCGGCCATCAGGTCGACCGGAAACGCGGCGCGGCGGTCGGTGCCGTGGTCGGCGGTGTGGCCGGCGGCGTGATCGGCCACAACATGGACGAGCAGGAGCGTGCCTACCGCCAGGCCCTGGAGGAGGAGCGCCGCCAGAACGAGATCGAAGTGGAGCGGGTGCGCGACGACATGCTCAAGCTCACCCTGAAGAACGAGGTCAGCTTTCCCTTCGACAGCGCCGAGATCCGCCCCGGCTTCAAGCCGAGCCTGGACAAGGTGGCGGACGTGATGGCGCGCTATCCGGACAGCCGCATCACGGTGGTGGGCCACACCGATTCGGTCGGCAGCGATGCGTATAACCAGAAGCTCTCCGAGCGCCGCGCCGAGGCGGTCGCCGCCTATCTCGGCACTCAGGGAATCTCGCTCTACCGCATCGAAACCGTCGGCCGGGGCGAGAGCGAACCGCGCGCCACCAACGACACCGCGGCGGGCCGGGAGATGAACCGGCGGGTGGAGATCTTTGTCCAACCGACCCAGGCGGCCCGTTGAGACGACCAACCGGGGGCGCGGGCGACCGCGCCCCCTTTCTTCAGCGACAGACAGATACAAAGAAACGATGAAAAGCCTCCCAGTACTCCTCGCCGCGGCCCTGCTGGCCGCACCCCTCAGTCAGCCGGCGGTCGCCGGGTTGCCCTTCTTCGACAGCCAGGGCAAGGAGCTGCCCACCCTGGCGCCGATGCTGGAGCGCTCCACGCCGGCGGTGGTGAACATCTTCACCCGCACCCGGGTGGCGGTGCGGCAGAATCCGCTCTTTTCCGATCCCTTCTTCCGCCACTTCTTCGATGTCCCCTCGCAACCGCGTGAGCGCATCGCCCAGAGCCTCGGCTCCGGGGTGATCGTCGACGCCAAGGCCGGCTACATCATCACCAATCATCACGTGGTGGAGCGGGCGGACCAGATTTCGGTCAATCTGCAGGATGGCCGTACCCTGATCGCCGAGGTGGTGGGCAGTGACCCGGAGACCGACATCGCGGTGCTCAAGGTCCCCTCCGAAGACCTGACCGCCCTGCCGCTGGCCGACTCCGACGGGCTGCGGGTGGGGGATTTTGTGGTGGCGATCGGCAACCCGTTCGGACTGGGGCAGACCGTCACCTCGGGCATCGTCAGCGCACTGGGGCGCTCCGGTCTCGGCATCGAGGGGTATGAGGATTTCATCCAGACCGACGCCTCCATCAACCCCGGCAACTCCGGCGGTGCACTGGTCAATCTGCGCGGCGAGCTGATCGGCATCAACACGGCAATCCTCTCCAAGAGTGGCGGCAATATCGGCATCGGCTTTGCCATTCCCATCAACATGACCCGCGAGGTGATGGCCCAGCTCATCGAGCACGGCGAGGTGCGCCGCGGCCAGCTCGGCGCCGGGGCCCAGGACCTGACGCCGGAACTGGCCGCCGCCTTCGGCATGCAGCGGGCGCAGGGGGCGGTGGTCACGCAGGTGGCGTCCGGCTCCCCGGCGCACAAGGCGGGATTGCGGGCCGGCGACATCGTGGTCGAGGTGAACGGGCGCGAAATCCGCAACGGCGCCGATCTGCGCAATGCCGTCGGTCTGGTGCGGGTGGGTCAGAAGGTGGAGATCAAGCTGCTGCGCGAGGGCCGGCCGATGACCCTGCGTGCAGTGGTCACCGAACCGGAGGTCACCAAGGCGGACGGGGCGAAGGTGAGCCGCCACCTGGCCGGCGCCGTGCTCGGCAATACGGGTGACGGGGTGCAGGTGGTGGAGGTGGCGCGCGACACGCCCGCCTGGCGTTCGGGCCTGCGCAAGGGGGATGTGATCGCCCAGGCCAACCGCCGGCCGGTGACCGACCTGGAGAGTCTCGGTCAGGCGGTCAAGGGTAATGATGCGCTGCTGCTGAACATTCAGCGCGATGGTGGAGCGCTTTTCGTCCTCATCCGCTGAACGGATAGGCCCTCGCGGCTTCCGCTGCTCCTGCATGACGCCCGATAAACCGCTGCAGGAGCGGCGGAAGCCGCGATAGATGCAGGGAGGATTAGCGCCCGCCTAATCCACCCCACACGGCTGTTCACCCCTTCGGCGGACGGTCGATGCGCCAGCCCTGCTCGGTGCGCACGAAGCGGTAACGCTCCTCCTTCTGCACCACCTCGCCCGCCTTGAAGTCGCCATAGGCCATGCCGAGGCTCACTGCCCCCATGCCGGCGGCGAAGATGCTGCCGCTCTCCTTCTGCAGTTCGCCGGGCACATCCGCCAGATCCATCCGGAAATGCAGCTCGTAGCGGACGTCGATGTCGTAGGCGTTCTCACCGCGCGCGACACCGTTGACCCGGCGCAGGTTCTCCACCTCGAACACCCGGCCCGCCCCGTGGTCGGCCAGCAGCGCCTTTATCTCGGCGCGGATCTCGTCATCCGCCGGCCGACTGCTGCAACCGGCCAATAAGAGAACAAGCAGGCCGCAGGTCACATAGATAAGGTGCTTCATTCGGTACCTCCTGAGCGGTCGATGATACGCCCGACCGGCAGCCACGGCATCCGCCCGAAATAATACTTGACTTTATTCGTAGGAATAATACATTAGCAATTAAGTAGGTTAATGACCGCTAATGTACTCGCAACCCTAAAGAGGAGGTGCGACATGGCCGGAGCCCTGATCCGGAACTTTCCCCACGACGGGGTCGTGACCATCAACCGGGTGATCCTGAAGCCGGAGTACACCATCGATGACCTGCAGGAGCGGGTTGCCATGCTGTGCGAGAACGTGAAGACCTATCACTCCGATACCGGCTTCATCGGCGGTTTCGTCGCCCTGAACAGCGGCCAGATCTCCAACGAGGGGAGCACCGTCGGCCAGGCGGTCGCCAACCCGCTGAAGGAGAAGGAGGCGCTGATCATCACCTTCTGGAAAAGCTTCGCCGAGCACGAGGAGTCGCACAAGTCGAACACCTTCCAACCCCTGTTCAAGGAGGTGCTGGAGCTGTGCGAGAACGGCAACGAGGAGATTGCCTACGAAATGCTCTGGTCGGGCGCAGCCTACGATCCGCAGGAGGCGAAGGCCGCCCGTGAGGCGAAGGAGCGTTACGCGATGGCCTAACGGTCCTGCAATAGTTTTCCTCTAGTCGAAATCCCTTCGACACCCCCTTGAGGCGCCTCCGGGCGCCTTCTTTTTTTCTGATTGAGCGCAATCCTACTGCGCCGATGGGCGTCCATTTGAAACGCCATACCCTGTCACCAACGCCGTCCGGCGCAATGAGATTGCGCCCTGCATCTGTCACGCCCGTTCTAGGCCCGTCCGCTCGGCCAACACGAAAACGCCCGGCCCGCCGGAGCTTTTTCTTTTTCCCCGTTGAAAACAGGATCACCGCAGAGGTCGCGGAGAACGCAGAGGAAAACCGGGCGAATTTGCCTGAACCGTCTCGACGCGACTCGCCAGCCGTAACGCAACAAAGTGCTTACCCCGCCACGCCCGTAATACCCTCTCTGCGCCCCTGCGCGTCCTCTGCGGTAGATTGTTTTTTGGTTCTGTCAGTCCAGTTGATACGGGCGCTCGTCGCCCAGGTTGAGCATGGTCTGCACGACATTCAGGGCGTCGCGGACGAAGATCTCCAGGCTGTCCCACTGATCGGACTCGTCGATCACCTGGGAGCCGTCCGGCATCGAGACACGCATGGCGAAACGTCCCTCCTCGCCGTTCTTTTCGGAGGAGACGAACAGGTTGGGGCGTGCATCCCCCTCGCGCCCCACGGCGAGCATGTAGAGGTAGTCGCGATCATCCTTCGACTCGATCTCACCGAGTACGGTGATCAGGAACTCGCCGAACTGATAGCGGCGTTGGGGGATGGCGGTCCGGATCTGCGGCAGGCTCATGGGTTCTCCTCGGCATTCACATCCATGAAAGCTATCACAGTTTTGCCGGTTCGAAATTCCCCTTCAAAACGGGGGCTTGACGGTTATTGAGTCCCGTCGTAGAACAAGGCTCAGCAGGCGTGAAAATTCAGGTGAGAGGCGGGAGGCATGAACAGACCCGATTTCGCCCACACCGATCTCGGTGCTCTTCCGGAGGGGGATCTGCGCTTTCTGGTGGAGAACATGCCGCGTGCGGGCACCAGCTACGAGGAGATTGCGCAGGTCATCGGCGAGCTGCCGACCACGCTCGAGTCGATGCTGACCAGCGACTACGTTTTCGAGCTGATCCGCAATCGGGAGCGCCTTCTCCTCGACGTCTCCCCCTTCCTGCTCTTCAGTATCCTGCTGCGCCGCAGCCTCGGCCGCCCCCGCTCCCCGCTGGAGCGGCGCGTGATCAACTACCTCGCCAACCTGCTCGCCCTGTTCATCCACACCGATCGGCTCTACCGGGTGGAGCCGGGCGATGCCGAACCGCACACCTATGTGGTGGAGCTGATGCAGGAGATGCTGGAGGCGGACCCGCGCCGCGAGTTCGTCACCTGCGCCCACATCGGCAACTACGCCCTGTGGCTGACCGGACTCCAGTTCGGCTGGCTGGAGCACCGCCACCGCTTCGGGCGCCGTCCGGTCAGCCCTGAATATTACGCGGAGACCGGCCGCGCCCACTTCGACCGCGCCGCCCGCCACCACATGGCGCGCGACTTCGACCTGCAGGATGTCTTCCTGCGGCTGGCGATGATGTTCGACCACTACCGCAAGGGGTTGAACCATATGCGCAGCCACTTCATGTCGGCCGCCTGACTTCCCCCCCGCACCCCCGGCTGGTAAGTTGTAATCCAACCAACCGACAGGGGATTGTGCGCATGAAGGTCACCAAGGTGATGACCCAGAAACTGATCACCGGCTCGCCCGACGAGGGGCTGCGCTCGGCCTTTTTCAAGATGCGGCGCAACCGGGTCCGCCACCTGCCGGTGGTGGATGATCAGCTGCACCTGTTGGGAGTCGTCTCCGATCGCGACCTGCGCCGCCCCGACTGGGTGGACGAGGCGCCGGATATCGCCCATGTCTATAACCTGGACGACCACATGGAACTCCGGGACATCATGACCACCAACGTGATCACCGTCTACACCTACGACCGGCTGCAGAAGGCCGCCCGCATCATGCATGAACACCGTTTCGGCGCGCTGCCTGTACTCAACAAGGAGGAGAAGGTCGCCGGCATGCTGAGCGCCATTGACCTGCTTGCCGTCCTCGACCAGTTCCTGGACGGCGATATCAAGAAGCGCAAAGGGCGAGAGACCGCCTCCTGACCGGGAGCCGCCACAAGCCGAAAACCAGGGCCCGAGCCTGCACCATGAAGCCTTCGCTGTTACCATGGGCAGAAGAGCCCGCCGAGTTTGGCAGGCTTCCACTTATCCAACAGGAAGCAATCATGCAGATAGCAGCAGAGAAGGTGGTTACCCTCGACTACACCCTCACCGACGACGACGGGGCGATCATTGACCGCTCCCAGGAGGGCAAGTTCGCCTACCTCCACGGCGCAAGTAACATCATTCCCGGTCTGGAGAAGGCCCTGGAGGGCAAGCAGGCCGGCGACGCGGTGACGGTCCGGGTAGCCCCCGAAGAGGGCTACGGCGAACGCAACGATGCGTTGACCCAGGAGGTGCCGGTGGACGCCTTCGGTGATGCCGACCCGCAACCCGGCCAGCAGTTCCACGCCGAGTCCCCGGACGGTCAGATGCTCGTAGTGACCGTGACCGGACGGGAAGGCGAAACCGTCACCATCGACGGCAACCATCCGCTGGCGGGTGTGAACCTGAACTTTGATGTGAAGGTCATCGACGTGCGCGATGCCACCTCCGAGGAGCTGGAGCACGGCCACGCCCACGGCGATGGCGGCCACGCCCACTAGCGGCACGGCCACCATCTGCCAAACTTGTCGGAGTACCCATACGACAGGGAGGTCGTATGCGCCGGCTTATTCTCTTTGCCCTGCTCTCTGCAGGGCTGTCACTCTCCGTCCCGGTTACCGCACAACAACCCCCTGAGACCGCCGCCCAAGGCGGACTGCGCTCGACGACGCTGACCGGTCGTGAGGTGCAGTTTCCGGGCGGTGACCGCATCGGCTGGGTGGAGGAGTTGATCCTCTCCCCCGACGGACAGGTGCAGTTCGTGGTGGTGGCCCTCACCGCCTCCGCCGAGTTGACCGCGGTCCCCTGGGCCGCGGTCCGGTTTCCCGCCGACGCGGGTCCGGCCGTCCTCGCCCTGGATCGGCAACGCCTGACCGAAGCCCCGACCTTCTCGCGTGAAGAGCTGATCGAACCGGGACCGGACGGCTGGCAGGCGGAGGCGCGCAACTTCTACGGTATCGATCGTAAAGAGACCGCCACCGGCATGCCCGATTTCAGGCAACTCGATACCGACGGGGATGGGCAGATCAGTCCGACCGAGATGGGGGTTTTCGAACTGCCCGGTGTGGATATCGACGCCCGGTTCGAGGCGGCGGATCAGGATGGTGACGGCATGCTCGACCGTTCCGAATTTGCGGCCTTTCGTGAAGGACTGGCCGACGCGCCCGGCGAATAGCCCGCTCCCGGTGCGAAGACCCCGCCGGGAGGCGGGGTCTTCGGGGTTACAACTGTAAGTCCTCGGTGCGGGTGTTCAGGCCGGCTGCACGTTGACCGCCGCCAACCCCTTGGGTGTGTTCTCCGTATCGAAGGTCACCTGCTGACCTTCTGCCAGGGTCCGAAATCCCGCTCCCTGAATCGCGGAGAAGTGTACGAACACGTCCTTGCCGCCATCCTCCGGAGTAATGAAACCGAAGCCCTTGCTGTCGTTAAACCACTTGACCGTGCCTTTCACTGAAAATCACCTCTGAAAATGAACCGGTTCAGCATGCGGATCGGCCTTGCAGGGGCTTACAGGAGCAACCACCGGGATTCAGAAAACTCTGGAATCGGGCGGGTCCGCCGGCAAGACTGCAAGCTCGGATGCAGCACACAAAACCAATCATAGGTGGGTTTCCAACAAAACGCCACCGGACCAAAAAGCCCCACATTCCGGGATATTGCGTACGATCAGGCGGTCGCTTCGACGGGCTGGATCAGCACCCAGGGCGCCACCACCACCGCCCAGAACAGAGTCCCTCCGTTGCTCCACGCGGCCGCCTCCGCCTCGCTCACCCGGGCGATCTGCCCGGTCGCCAGCCATCCCTCGAACACCGCCTTGTCATCCTGCGCCATCCGTTCGGCCACCTCCAGCAGGTCCAGTTCGGGAGCCACCCGCACCAGCACACCGCGGGCGAAGTGGGGCTCCAGCTCCGGCCAGCCCAGCTTGCCGGTCTCGGCGTTCAGTTTCGCGCGCAACTCTTCGGCATCGGCCGCATCCATCACTCTCTCCTCTGGAAAAACCGTGTTCTCGCCAAGAAGCCAAGCGCGCCCGCACAGGCATACCTTCGACCTTGTTTGCGCTCTCTGCGCCTTTGCGAGAGCTGATCACGTTTCAAGCGCCCGGCAGCGAGATGCCGCGCAGCTTCTTGAAGGTGGCCACCGCGTAGGTGTCGGTCATGCCGCCCACGTAATCGGTAACCTGCAACAGGCGGGTGTAGGGGTCCGGGTCCGGGAGGCGCCCCGCCCCGAGAAACTGGTCCGGAATGAGGTGCAACAGGGTGCGGCTGCGGGTGGAGGGGTGATCGCCCGCCGCCTCCGCCACCGCCTCCATGTAGAGGGCCAGCAGCCCACCCAGCACCTCGAAGCCGGCCGCCTCCACCTCCACCACCGGCCGGGCGGTGTAGATCTGCCGCTGCGACAGCACGCAGATGGCCCGGAACGCCTCCGCCTGGGGGATGCCGCCGATGAGATCGGTCTCGAAGCCGCCAGCGACGATCGCCTCCTCGTGGGCCAGGAACCGCTCCGCCGCGGCCCCGGCCAGGGTGTTGATCGCCTTGGCGCGCAGATACTCGATCTGCCCCTTCCCGTCGCCGATGCCGGCGAGCCGCGAACGGGTGCGCGAATCGTCCGCCACCGCCAGCAGGAGGTCGCGGGCGGTCTCGAACGGTACATGCCCCTGCCTGAAGCCGTCCTCCAGGTCGACGATCTGATAGGTGATGTCATCCGCCGCCTCCACCAGCCAGGCGAGCGGGTGGCGCTGCCACACCCCGTCGCTCACCGGCTCCAGCCCGGTCGCCTCCGCCACCTCCGCGAACCACGGCTCCTCGGCGGCGAAGAAGCCGTGCTTCTTCGTCCCCACACCGGCAGGTGGCCCGGTGATGTGCGATCGGCGCGGGTACTTGGTGAAGGCGCCGAGCACGGCGGCGGTCAGTTGCAGGCCGCCGCGGTTGCTCGGCGTCTGCAGGCGGGTGATCACGCGAAATCCCTGGGCGTTGCCCTCGAAGCGGAGGAAATCCTCCCGCTGCTGCGGGTCCAGTTCCGCCACCAGCGAGTGTCCCAATGCCGAGGTGGCGAACCAGTGGCGGATGGCGTCCTCGCCAGTGTGGCCGAAGGGGGGATTGCCGATGTCGTGGGCCAGGCAGGCGGCGGCGACGATCGCCCCCACGTCGGCGGGAGTGATACCGCCCAGGTCGTGCCGCTGGACCAGCGTCTCGCCGACCCGCGTGCCGAGGGTGCGGCCGACGCAGGAGGCCTCGATGCTGTGGGTGAGCCGGGTGCGGACGTAGTCGCTCTCGGCGAGCGGAAACACCTGGGTCTTGTCCTGCAGCCGGCGGAAGGCGGAGGAGAAGACGATGCGGTCGTAGTCGCGCTGAAAATCGGTGCGGTACGCCTCGCCCCCGGCCGGCTCCTCCGCCCCGGGGCGCCGCGCCGAGAGCAGCCGCCGCCAGCGTGCCGCCAGACCACTCATTCGATGTCGAATACGTCGAGGATGGTGCGGGTGGCATCCAGCACCCGGATCACCTTGTTCTCGATCACCACGTCCTGCGTCCCCGCCTGATCCGGTGCGGGCAGCCTGTCGGCAATCGTCCTGGGAACCGGTTTACCCAGTGCATAGAGCTCCGCGTCGATCACCTCACCGCGCTGCACCTTCTTCTGCCAGCCGGGCGGCAGTTCACCCCCCCGCTCCAGCTTCTTCTGCAGCCCCGGCGGCAGCTGCCGCTGCTTGGCGTGGCCGGGCGGCCCCTCCCGATCCGCGCTCTCCGCCGCCACGGCCGTACCGGCCACCAGCAGTGCTGCCGCCACCACCATCGCAATCCGGTTCATCTCAAGCCTCCGCTCGTCCAGAAGTCACCATTATCCCGCAATCCCGAACCGATGCCGCAGGAGGGCTCACGTCCGGAAAAAAACAGTTGCTCTCGCAAAGACCCAGTAGCCGCGTAGGATGTGGTGAGCCTGCGAACCGCATCGATCGAGGAACAGGATGGTCAATCGCGACCGATGCGGTTCGTTCCTCACCGCATCCTACATTGGCTCTCGCCAAGACGCAGGGCACGCCAAGAAAATAACAAAGGCAACCCCGTAGCCGCGTAGGATGTAGTGAGCCTGCGAACCGTCGATCGAGGAACAGGATGGTCAATCGCGACCGATGCGGTTCGTTCCTCACCGCATCCTACATTGGCTCTCGCCAAGACGCAGGGCACGCCAAGAAAATAACAAAGGCAACCCCGTAGCCGCGTAGGATGTAGTGAGCCTGCGAACCGTCGATCGAGGAACAGGATGGTCAATCGCGACCGATGCGGTTCGTTCCTCACCGCATCCTACATTGGCTCTCGCCAAGACGCAGGGCACGCCAAGAAACCAACAAAGGCAACCCCGTAGCCGCGTAGGATGTGGTGAGCCTGCGAAACCGCATCGATCGAGGAACAGGATGGTCAATCGCGACCGATGCGGTTCGTTCCTCACCGCATCCTACATTGGCTCTCGCCAAGACGCAGGGCACGCCAAGAAACCAACAAAGGCAACCCCGTAGCCGCGTAGGATGTGGTGAGCCTGCGAACCGCATCGATCGAGGGACAGGATGGTCAATCGCGACCGATGCGGTTCGTTCCTCACCGCATCCTACGTTGAAGTTACAAAGGCACTTCACATCCATGGGCCGATTCACCCTCTGATGTGTTTGCCCTCCTTTGCGCTCTCTGCGTCTCGGCGAGAGTCAATCAAGGGGTTTATTCAGAACCGCTACCCCAAAGCGCCTCCCACAGACCCGACACTCGGCGCACCCGGCGGGTGACCGCGGCGGCGAAGACGGGGGCGGCCCCCCAGATGGCCACCTGCGACCGGGCGCGGGTCACCGCGGTGTAGATCAGCTCGCGGGTCAGCACCGGCGCATCCTGATCGGGCAGCACCACCACGCAGTGGCCGTACTCCGACCCCTGCGACTTGTGGACCGTGACCGCGTAGGCGGTCTCGTGGGGCGGCAGGCGGTTGAGCGGGATGCGGCGCAGTTCGCCGCCCGCTCCGCGGAAGAAGGCGCGCAGCCGCCCCGCCCCCTCCGGGTCGGGGAGGATCAGTCCCACGTCGCCGTTGAACAGCCCCACGTTGTAGTCGTTGCGGGCGATCATCACCGGCCGCCCGGCGTAGTGGCCGCGATCCGCGAGGTGGCGATCCCCGGTCCGGATCAGCCCCGCCCGCGCCAGCGCCCGCTCCGCCATCCGGTTCACCGCACCGACCCCGAACGGCCCGTCGCGCAGGGCGCAGAGGAAGACGAACCCCGGCAGTGCCTCCAGTGCGGCGGCCGGATCCGGTGCGGTGAGGCAGGCCCGCCAACCGGCGACCGCCGCCTCGCCCACAGCGCCTTCCAGGTTGGAGAGATTCACCTCGGACCAGCGGGCATCGTCGCCCTGCATGCAGGCGATCGCCGCCGCGGCATCGCCGCCGTTCACCGCCCGCGCCAGCGCCCCAATCCCGCTGCCCGCCTCGAAACGGCGGCTGCGGGTCAGGACGGCGAGCGCGTCGGCGAGGGGGCCGGCGGCCGCGCCCGCCGGATTGGGCGGCACCTCGCACCCGAACTGCTCGAACAGCGCCCGCGCCTCGTCGCTGTAGCCGATGGGGCCACCGCGATTGCAGATGTCTCCCAGCACACCGCCCGCCTCCACCGAGGCGAGCTGGTCCCGGTCGCCGAGCAGGATCACCCGTGCCGACGGCGGCAGCGCCGAGAGCAGCCGCGCCATCAGCGCCACATCCACCATCGACGCCTCGTCCAGCACCAGCAGCTCCAGGTGGAGCGGGTCGTCCGGTCCGTGACGGAAACCGCCCTCGGGCCGGTAGCCGAGCAGGCGGTGCAGGGTGGCCGCCTCCTCCGGTATGGCGCGGCCGACCGCATCCGGGCAGGGCAGCGTCTGTTTGGCCCGGCGCACCGATTCGCCCAGCCGGGCCGCCGCCTTGCCGGTGGGGGCGGCCAGGGCGATGCGCGGCGGCCGATCGGCCAGCTCGACGGTGAGCGCCAGGATGCGCGCCACCGTGTGGGTCTTGCCGGTGCCGGGGCCGCCGACCACGGCGGCAAAGCGGCGCGACAGGGTGACCGCCGCCGCCAGCCGCTGGGCGTCGGCCGGGTCGGGGAAGTAGCGGTCCAGTGCGAGCCGCACCGCCGCCGGATCGGGCATGGGCAAACTTTCCAGCCGTGTCCCGATCTCCGCTGCCACCCGCCGTTCGAAGTTGAAGTAGCGGGCCAGGTAGAGCCGGTTGCCCGGGTCCAGGACCAGCGGTGCCAGTTCGCCGCCCGGTTCACCGACCAGCGGCGAGGCGCGCAGGGCGGCAACCCACGCCTCCAGCGGCGGCGTCTCGACCGCCTCCCACAGCGGCGTACCGGCCCAGGCCGCCAGGTCCACGCAGACGTGGCCGTCGCCGCCGGCCCGGCTGACCAGTGCCGCCGCGGCGAGTACCGCCCCGTTCTCCTCACCGGCAATATCGGCCAGGGTGCGGGCGAAGTGATAGTCCACCTCCCGCAGCAGGCCGCCGCCGACCGCCTCCCGAAGCGCGCGCCACAGGTTCATCCTAAAAACCACACTTTCTCTCGCAAAGACGCCGAGCACGCCAAGAAAAATACACGGTGGTCCCAATCAATGGCTCACCTTCCGAGTGGAACCGCAACGACTGCCTTATTTCTGTTTTCTCTGCATCTCTCGGCAAGTTGCTCCTGCATTGCCCTACCTCGTGCTTCCATGCACTCGTGCATCTTGGCGAGAGTCCAATTGCCGCTTTTGGGTTCATTCACCACCCCCGAACAGGGCGTCGAGTCGCTCGATGAGCGGCAGCGGCGGGAGGTCGTGCCAGACACCGAAGCCGGCGCCGTGCCCGGCGCGCATGCCGCGCAGGAACAGGTAATAGACACCGCCGAAGTGGCGCCCGTAGTCGTACGCCGGCAGACGGCGGCGCAGCCAGCGGTGCAGCGCCACGGTGTAGATGAGGTACTGGAGGTCGTAGCGCTGTTCGGCCATGGCGTGGTCCAACCGGTCGCGGGCGTAGTGCTCCAGCCGCGGACCGAGGTGGTTGGACTTGTAGTCCAGCAGGTAGTAGCGCCCGCGGTGCTCGAAGATCAGATCGATGAAGCCGCGCATCATGCCGCGCTGCGGGGCGAAGGTGAGGCGCGGCCCGCCGGTGAACGCGCCGAGCCCGTCGATCGCCGCGTTCAGTTCGTCCGGCGCGAGGCGCGCCAGCGGATAGTGGAACTCCAGCTCGTCCAGCCGCCGGTCACGGGCAACGCTCTCCAGGCGCAGGCCGTCGCCGTCCAGGTCGGTGGCGAGCACCTGTCGCACCATCCCCTCGATGCAGGGTTGCCACGCCGGGTCGAAGCCGTGACGGGCGAGTTGGCGCGCAACGAACTGGCCATCGAGGGGTGCGGCAAAGTCGATCCCCTCGAACAGGGCGTGCATGAAGCGGCCGGCGTGGGCGCCGCGGGGAAAGGCGAAGATCGGTTCCGCCGGGGTCCCCTCCGTCTCGGTATCCTCCCGCTCGCTGCCGTACTCGGGCCGTTCGCTGTCCGCATGCGCCCCCGCGGTCAGTGCGCTGTAGCTGGTGACGCGCCACTCGGCGGCGATCGCCCGGCCCGGCTCGCGCGCCTGCAATTCGCACGCGGTCTGTTCGGCACCGCGCCAGGGCGGCATCTCCCCGGGCAGCGGCGCCACGGTCAGGCCGTGGGCGGCGAACGCCTCCAGTCCCTGCCGCAGCTCCTCGTCGGCGAGCGCGCCGACCCGCTGGGCCAACGCCTCCACATCGGGGAGGTCGTCCGTCCCGTGCAGCAGCCAGGCGAGGGCCGAGGCGGGGGCATCGCGCAGCGCGCCCCAGGCGAACCAGCAGAGGTGACGCGCCCGCGTCAGCGCCACGTAGGCCAGGCGCACATCCTCGGCCAGCCGCTCACGCTCCACCCGCGCCCGGTTGGCGTCGCCCCCAGCCAGATCCAGGGTCAGCGCACGCCGCTCGTCGTGGAACAGCAGCGGGCCGTCACCGGTCAGGCGGCACTTCCACAGGAACGGCGCGAACACCACCGGGTACTCCAGCCCCTTGCTGCGGTGGATGGTGACGATCTTGACCAGCTCCTCGTCGCTCTCCAGCCGCAGCTGCTGCTCCTCGCTGTCGCCGTCCGGCCGTGCGCACTCCCCGGCCAACCAGCGCAGCACCCCTTCGATGCCGTGGTGTTCGCGGCTGGCGTTCTGCAGCAGCTCCGCCAGTTGCAGCAGGTTGGTGAGCCGCCGCTCGCCGTCGGTCAGGGCCAGCAGCCGCCGGGCAATGCCCCGCTCCTCCAGCAGGCGGCGGAACATCGCCATGAAGCCCCGCTCCAGCCACAGCCGGTGGTAGCGGTGGAAGTCGGCGGCCAGCTCCTCCCACGCCAGTTCGTCGGCCAGCAGGGCGTCGAAACCGGCGAGGCTCAGCCCCAGCAGCCGCGAACAGAGCGCCCCGCGCAGCAGCGACTCGCTCCCCGGCTCCGCCACGGCGGCGAGCAGGCGGGCCAGCTCCGCCGCCTCCTCGGTGTTGTAGACGCTGTCGCGGCTGAAGAAGACGCTGGTGATCCCCTGGCCGCGCAGCGCCGCCTGCACCTGCGCCGCCTCGCTGTGGCTGCGCACCAGCACCGCGATGTCCTTCGGCAGCAGCGGCTGTTCACCGATCAGCGCCCGCCCCTCGGCACCCGCCTGCAGCAGGCGGGTGACCTCGCGGGCGCAGGCGGCGGCGAGCAGCGCATCGGCCGCCCCCTTGCCCATCGGTTTATCATTCTGCCGCGGCAGGAACCAGGCGTTGAGCGGGGCCGGCACCTCGCCGTCGATGCGCAAAGGTTCGTTGTCGGCGTGGCCGGCCGCCTCCACCTCGAAGTAGTCGATCTCCCCGGGAAACAGGAAGGCGGCGGCGTTGCGCGCGAACAGGGCGTTGACCGCCCCGACCAACCGCGCGGTCGAACGCCAGTTGCGCCCGAGGGTGTAGTGGTTGGCCGCCGGGACGGCCGCCTTCGCGGCCATGTAGGTGAAGACGTCGGCGCCGCGGAAGCTGTAGATCGCCTGTTTCGGATCGCCGATGAGCAGCAGACCGCAGCCGGGCCGGTTGGCGTAGACCGTTTCGAAGATGCGGTACTGGGCCGGGTCGGTATCCTGGAACTCGTCGATGAGCGCGAAGCGGAAGCGGCCGGCGATGCGGTCGGCCAGCTCGGCCGCGGAGTCACCCGCCCGGGGGTCGAGGGCGTCGCTCAGCCGGGAGAGCAGGTCGTCGAAGGCGAGGACACCGAGCGCCTCCTTGCGCCGCGGCAGCTCGTCGCGGCACCAGGCGATCGCCTCGGCGGTCAACTGCCGCGCCTGGGCCGTGCGCAGCGCCACCAGCTCATCGCAGAGATCGAAAAGGCGGTGTACGGGGGCGCCCAGCCCCTTCTTCGCGGCGCTCTTCGTCACCGCGCCGCACAGCATCGTGGTGGTGAAGAGGGTGATCCCGTCCGGCAAGGCATACTCCACCGGCGCGGCGTCGACGAAGGCGTCGAGGGCGGCGGTGGCCGCCGCCACATTCACCTCCTTATAGGCATCCTTTGCCCGGCTGAGCGCCTGGCTCCCGGCGATGAGGGCAAGGATATCTTCCCGCTCCGCGCGCCACAGCCGCTGCAACTCGGCAAACAGCCGCCCATAGGCGTCCGGCGCCGGTGCCGGCCCGGCGGCGACCTGCAAATCGGGGCGGGCGATGTAGGTCCGGATCGCCGCACGCAGGCCGTCGGGGGTGCCCCACTGCTCGCGGGCGAGCGCCGCCACCCCCTCGCCCGCCGCGTAGAAACGCCGCCGCCAGAAGTCGCGCACCACCTCGTCCAGCAGCTCCGCCTCGCTGGTGATGAGCTCGGCGTCGAACAGGGCGCCGCTCTCGAAGGCGTTGTCCTGGAGCATGCGCTGGCAGAAGCCGTGGATGGTGAACACCGCCGCCTCGTCGAGGCAGGTGATCTGCCGCTCCAGATGGTCGGCCGTCGCGCGCGGATCGGGCTGCGCGGCAATCAGCTGCGCCAGCAGGTCGTCCCCGCAGGTCGCGCCGCGCAGCGCCGCCAGCGCCTCGCGCAGCCGCGCCCGGATGCGATCGCGCAGCTCCTCGGTGGCGGCACGGGTGTAGGTGACCACCAGCAGGTCGCGCACCGACAGCCGCTTCTCCAGCAGCAGGCGCAGGTAGAGGGCGGCGATGGTGTAGGTCTTGCCGGTGCCGGCACTCGCCTCGATGAGGCGCACCCCCTCCAGCGGCAGATTGAGGGGATCGAGCGGCTGCGGTGCGGCGGGCATCACGGCTCCCCCCCCGCATCCAGCACCGGGCCGAACACCGATTCGGCGAGGTCGGCGAAGGTGTCGTCGAGCGGGTCGCAGCCGCGGGTCGCGGCGGCCCAGTAGGGGTCCGCCCCCTCCGGCGGTACCGGCGAGAAGTCGCTGCCATACCAGCGCGTCGCCGCCTTGCGCAGCGGATCGCCCTTGCCGCCGCGCAGGGCGGCGACATAGTCGTGGGCGGTGCACGGATAGCAGCGCAGCGGCTGCGACTGCCCCTGCCGGTAGAGTTCGATCAGTCCGCCGAGCCGTTCGAGCGGCGCGGCCACCGGTGGCAGCACCCACTCGCTATCGAGGGCGACGAAGCGACTGACCGTCGGCACCCCCGCCGGGGCGGCGGCGCAGAGGGCCAGGTGCTCCAGCCACAGGGCGATGCGATCCGCCGGCCGCAGGGTGCCGACCCGGTAGCGCACCAGCCCTGCACCGGTCAGCCCCTCCAGCCAGCCGGCCAGCTCCCAGCCGTTGCCGGCGATGGCGAGCTCCAGCCGTGGCAGCGGCTGCTCCAGACAGAGGTGCAGCCGTTCGGCGAGCGCCTCCACCGCCGGCAGCGTCTCATCGAAGGCGAGATCGGCGAAGGGGCCGGGCGGCAGCGAACCGCGCGCCTTCAACAGGTCGCGGCGTGCCTCCGGACTCTCCCCGTTCAGGGCGGCGGCGAGCAGTTCGTCCCGGACCCGGTAGCGGTCGAGTCCGCCCAGGTCGAACGGCTCCTCATCCTCCGGCAGGTCGGCGTGCTCCTCGATCCGCACCCCGAGCCGTTCGCGAAAGAAGTGGCGGGCCGGGTGGCGGAAGAAGCGCACCAGCTCCGCCAGTTCGATCGCCCCCTCGGCGGCAGGCACGGCGAGCTGTCCGTCACAGAACGGCGCCTCCCCTTCGCCCCCCGCGGCACGCGCCCGGACCCCGGGCAGCCACTCCGTCGCATAACTGAACAGCTCGGGCGCGCTGCCATCGAAGTTCCGCCGGCTGAACGGCTGCAACGGGTGCTCGACCGTCAGCGCCGCCAGGGTCTTTTCGCCGTGGAACTGCCCGATGTAGTCGAGCAGCTCGCTCACCACCGTGGAGGGGAGTTGCGGCGCATTGTCGCGCTGACCGCGCCCGCTGTAGCTGATGTAGAGCGCGTCGCGGGCGGAGAGCAGCGCCTCCAGAAACAGGTAGCGGTCCTCGTCGCGGCGGGCGCGATCACCCGGCCGCGGATCGGCGGCGATGCGATCGAAGCCGGGCGGGCGGCTCTGGCGCGGGAAGCTGTCGTGGTTCATCCCCACCAGGCAGACCATCCGGAACGGCAGCGAGCGCATCGGCACCATGCCGCAGAAGGTGACGCCCCCGGTGAGAAAGTGGCGGGCCCCCTGGGGCTCGGCCAGGCCCTGCTGGAGCAGGTCGCTCAGCACCGGAAGACCGAACGGCCGGTCGAAACCGGCGCGGTCGGTGCGATCCACCAGACTGTCGAGGGCGTCGCGCAGCAGTTGCAGCTGTTCGTTCTCTTCACTGTCCGGCCGGAAGAAGCGATCCACCGCCTCACCGAGCAGCTCCGCCCACTCGGCCGCCGTGCGCCGCCTGCCGAGCCGCCTCCCCAGTTCCGCCAACTCCTCGACGAAGGCACAGAGCTGACCCAGCGCCTCGGCGCCCAGCCCCTCCACCGCGGGCAGCGGTGCCACGCCGTGATACAGCGTGTCCCCCTCCCCCATCGCGTAGCCGAGGAGGAGGCGGCGCAGGCCGAACGCCCAGGTGTTCTCGTCGCCGGCCGGCAGGTCGAGGGCGGCACGGGCCTCGCCGTCCAGCCCCCAGCGGATCCCGCTCTCGGCCACCCAGCGGCGGGCGGTCTCGAACTCCGCCTCGTCCAGGCCGAAGCGGCGCAGCACCGCCGGCACCTCCAGCACCGACAGCACCTCGCTGGCGGCGAAACGCCCGCGCGCCACCTCCAGCAGGTTCAGGAACGCTTGAATGATCGGGTGGGCGGCGCGGGCGGAGAGGTCCGCCACCCCGTAGGGGATGTGGCGACGCCCCTCGGCGGCGCCGAATACCGCCTCGATGTAGGGGGCGTAACGCTCGATCTCCGGGATCATCACCACCACATCGCGCGGCTCCAGGTCCGGGTCGCGCCCAAAGCGGTCGAGCAGGCGGTCATGCAGCACCTCGATCTCGCGCATCGGGCCGTGGCAGATGTGCAGCTGCAGCGAGTCGTCACCGGGGAGCGCCTCAGGCGGCTCCCGCAGATCCAGAATGTCGGCCTGGATGGCGCCGAGCAGGCGTCCGGTGTCCGGTTCGGCGTAGAGCGCCTCCTCCTCCGGTCCGCGGGCCACCAGCGCATCGATGAAGTCGCGCCCCTGGCGGCCGAGGGAGGCGAGCAGCGGATTGCCGGAGGTCAGGTAATCGGGCGCATCGTCGCCGCGCCGTTCGCGCAGGCGGGCGATCCGTTTTTCCGGTTCGATGTCGCCCCAGTACTCGCGGCAGGGATTCATCAGGAACAGGTGCACCCCGGTCCGCTCCGCCAGGCGGGCAAGCACCTCCAGATAGGGGGGCGGCAGGCCGGGGATGCCGAACAGGGTGATCCGCTCCGGCAGCCGCTCCCCGGACAGTTCACCCCCGGCGAGGAAGCGGTGCAGCAGCCGGGCGCGGTGGGGAGCGCCGCCTGCCGCTGCCGCCACCTCCCGCCACAGGCGCGCCTGCCAGTCGTCCGGCTCGGCCCCCGACTCCCAGCGCAGGATCAACTCCGGGCGGTAGACCAGATACTGGTCGAAGGTGTCGGCGATGCGCAGGCAGAGCTGCCACAGCCGCAGTTCGTCGTCGCCGCCGCGCAGGTAACCGGCGAGCGGCGCGAAGGCGGGGTGTTCCAGACAGCCGGGCAGTACCCGCATCAGCCGCCACACCAGCAGCTCCCGATCGTAGGCGGAACCGCCCTCCTCGCCCGCTTCGAGGGCGGTCGACAACAGTTGCCAGATGAAGGCGGCGGGGAGCTGGAAACGGAGGTTGGCGGCGACGCCGTGGCGCTCGGCCAGGGCGAAGGTGAGCCAGCGCGCCATGCCGCGGCTCTGGGTGATGATCAGCTCCGGTTGGAGCGGGTCGGAGAGCGGCCGGTCGAGCACCCCGGCGAGGCGGTCGGCGAGCCGTTCGAGCCGGTTGCTGTGGTAACTCCGGAGCACCGGGGAACCGGCCTGGTGCTACGCTCGCCCGACGTTGATGTCGTTGGGAGAGTGGTAGTACTCGCTCTCCCGTGCGAACTCGTCGATCAGCCGCCGCAGCGCCTTCATGCGCTCTTCGGCGGTGCTGATGGGGCCGCACTCCTCGCAGCGGGGGTCGTCGCAGGGCTGGCGGGTGTAGAGCCAGTAATGGACAGCGCCGGCCAGCAGGCCGTCGGAGATGTCCCACAGGTCCGCCTCCTGGTCCTCATCGGCAATGCGGTTGCCGAGCTCCACCGCTTCGCGGGCGGCGTCGTCGTAGGCGCTGGATTCCTGGGACATCGGGAAGACCTCTCGGAAGGGGGTGCAGTCGAGAAACGCAATTGTATCAGGGGTGAACGGGCGGTGCCGGCCGGATCACTCCATCCCGCGGGGAGCGCAGGGCCGCCACCCCTCACTCACGGCGTTCTCGACCAGAAACTCGTGGGTGTATTCGTAATCACGGTCGATGGAGGGCGCCTCGTCCTCGACCCGACAGTGGAAGCACGCCTCGTCCACATTCCAGATCACCGAACTGACCGGCCCGGAGAACCAGCGCCCCTCGTGCAGTTCACTGCCCCGCGCCGGCGTGTCCGCCACCTCCAGTTCGTAGCAGAGGCAGGTGTAATCGGAGCTCTTCAGACGGTCTTTCCAGATCCGTTTCTCCACACGGCAGCGGCTCATGGCGGGACCTCGGTTCGGGCGGGGGGCCAGTTTGGCACAGTCGGCGCCATGCGTCCCCGGCGGCCGGCTGTGACATCCGCCTTCGGAGCCACTAACATGGAGCGCCCCCGAACAGCGACACCGAACGTGGCCGACCAAAAGCCCAACCTGCACAAGCGCCTGATTCGCCTTCTCCTGCTGACCCTCCTGATCGGGCCGCTCCTCTGGGTTGTCGCCAGCCGGGACGGACAGCGCTTCGCCGACTCGATGATCCTCTCCCTGCGCGGCGATCCGGAGATGCAGCTCGCCCTGGAACACCTGCGTTCGGATATCCGCGAGGAGGAGCTGAACAGTGTGCTGGAGAGCCTGGGGCTGGAGTGCCTGGCGGCAGTCGGTCCGTTCGGCAACCGGGTGTGCCAGCGGAAGATCGCCTCGTTCAACGGTATTCCGGCTCGCCATGTGAGCTTCCACTACGCCGGCGACACCCTCACCGTCATGCAGATCGCCTATCAGCCGGTCTATCACGTCGCCATGCACGACTACGTGAGCGGCGTCTTCGGTCCGCCGACCATCGAGCAGGCGGAAGAGACGGAGCTGTGGGTGTGGCCCTCCGCCTACGGCCGCACGGTAATGCCCCGCGAGCGGCCGAAACACCTGAATGACACCAAGCTGATCTGGATGGGTGTCGGCACGCACTAGCAGGCCCTCACCCCGGACCTCTCCCTGAGGGAGAGGGGGTTTTTCAACAGCGGCCAGAGCAACCCCGCCATGAGCTACGACGAGATACCCTACGACAGCAGCCCGTTCCCGGAGACCCATCCCAGCTTCCTGGCCACCATCGCCCGGCTGTTCGGCGTCGAGGCGGCCGACCCGGCCCGCTGCCGGGTGCTGGAGCTGGGCTGTGCCAGCGGCGGCAACCTCATCCCGATGGCGTTCCGGTTGCCGCAGTCGCACTTTGTCGGCATCGAACTCTCCGGGACACAGGTGGCCGACGGAGAGCGGCTCATCGAGGCGGTGGGGCTCCCCAATGTCGAGCTGCAGCAGGGGGACATCCTGGAGTTCCCCACCGAGGGCGAGGGGTTCGACTACATCATCTGTCACGGGGTCTACTCGTGGGCGCCGGAGGCGGTGCGCGAGCGCATCCTCGCCCTCTGCCGCGGGCGGCTGAATGAGAACGGCATCGCCTACATCAGCTACAACACCCTGCCCGGCTGGCGCATGCGCGGCATGCTGCGCGACATGCTGCTCCACCACACCCGCCACCTGACAGCCCCCCTCGAACGGCTTGCCGGCGCGCAGCAACTGCTCGACTTCATCGATACGTCGCTGGACGGGAGCGACGCCCTGCACGGGCGCTATCTACGGATGGAGATCGACCGCATCCGCGGCAATCACGAAAGCTACCTCTACCACGAGTACCTGGAGAGCGTGAACGAGCCGTTCCTCTTCTCCCGCTTCGTGGCCGACGCGGCGCGACACGACCTGCAATACCTCTGCGATACCGAACTCCACTCCATGTTCGCCTCCCCGCTCGGCGACCGGGCGGACCAGATGCTGGAGCTGATCGAAGACCCCGTCGAGCGCTGGCAGTACATGGACTTCCTCACCAACCGCAACTTCCGCCAGAGCCTGCTCTGCCGGGCCGAGTGCCGGGTGGCTCACTACCCCGACCTGGATCCGTTCACCGGCTACGCCTTCCACTCCGACCTCCGACCGCCGAAGAAGCTCGACCTGCGCCGCACCAAGGAGGCGCCGTTCACCACTGCGGCCGGCGAGCGCATCCAGGTCAGTCATCCGCTCACCAAGGCGGCGCTGGTCCATCTGGGGACGGTGTTCCCGGACAGCGTGGCGCTGGAGGAGCTGGCGCTGACCGCCCAGCAGCAGGTGGCGGCCGGCGGCGGGGCCGCCGCGGCCGAGCAGTTCGATCACCTCGCCAGCGAGATGTTCAGCCTGTTTGCCCACCAGGCGATCGGCGCCACCGTCACGCCGGAACCGGTGTTCCACCGGATCGAGGAGCGCCCGCGCGCAAACCGCCTCGCCCTCGCCCAGGCGCGCGCCGGTATCGGCCACGCCGCCGGGGTGCGCCACACCACCGTCCAGCTCGACCCGTTCAGCGAAGCGTTGCTGGAGCGGCTCGACGGCAGCCTGACGGTGGACGAGCTGGTGGAGGCGCTGACCCGCCGGTTCACCGAGGATGAGACCCTGCGCGCCCTGGCTGGTGATCAGAGCGGCGACAAACTCAAACAGATGGTGGCCGCCAACACCGCCCGCATGCTCGAACTGTTCGCCCGGCAGGGACTGCTCGAACCGAAGGCGCCGGTGAACTGAACCTCCGTCCGGTGCTTCGGCACCGGGAAACTCTCCGCCTGCTCCCTTGACCCGCATTTCTCACCAGGCCACCGGCGAGCCGCTGAAGGACTCGAGGGCAGCGGCGAGATACCTGCCGACCCGGCGTCCGGCGCGGCCCACCTCCACATCTTTGACGGAGCTGCTCTCACTCGCCGACGGGGCGATGTACCGGGCCAAGGAGAAGGGGCGAAACCGGGTGGAGTCGATGGAAACCGGGTGACGTGTGGCGAGGGCTGGCGGCGCCCCCCCTCAGCCGACGGTTGCCCGCCCTACTCCTCCACCCGCCCGCGCCGCGCCTTGGTCTCTCCCCGCGCCCGCTTCTCGCTGAGCCGCCGCTCCCGGGCGGCCCGCGTCGGCCGGGTCGGGCGACGCGCCTTCCGCGTCACCGCCACACTCCGAATCAGACTCTGCAGCCGTGCCAGCGCCGCCTCCCGGTTCTTCTCCTGGCTGCGGTGCTCCTGCGACTTGATCACCACCACCCCCTCGCCGGTGATGCGCTGGTCCGACAGCGCCAGCAGCCGCTCCTTGTAGAACTCCGGCAGCGAGGAGGCACGGATGTCGAAGCGCAGGTGCACCGCGCTGGCCACCTTGTTCACGTTCTGCCCGCCGGGACCGCCGGCACGGATCGCCGTCAGCTCGATCTCCTGCAGCGGGATCGAAACACGGGCGGAGATCGGCAGCTGCGCGGAATCTGGGCTCATAAATTCCAAACGTTTCCATGAAGGGGCTGGAGGTCAGTCCACCCACGCCGCGGATCCTTAATCCGTCGTAAAGGCCCTTTCCAATCCACCGCCCCGCCAGCACCGTGGGGTGACCTGGAAGTGGGGCTTTCTTGACAACCCGTTTCCCGCCAACCATACCTTTCGGCGGCATGAAGAGAAAGCACTGACAGGTGCCAGGGATTACACCCTGCAGAACACGTGAAAAGGCAAAACAAACCCGAAGGAGGCCAGGCTCGCCGCTGGCTGTATCCGTCGGTTCTCCTTCGCCGGTAAACAACAACAAGGAAAGGGAGTCATCATGAACACACGTACCAACACCATCCTGCAGATGCCCCCGGGCATGCGACCCGACCAGATTGAGCAGGTTGGAACGGAACTTCGAGCCGAACCGGGCATCGTCGATGTGCGGGTGAGCCCCACTGTCGGCCGGGTGCTGCTCGTGGACTACAACCGGTTCGCAACTGATTCCGGCGTGATTCTGGCCAAGGTCCGGCAACAAGGTCATGCCGCGCGATTAATCGGCCTGTGACGTTCGAATCCCGGCGGTGGCGCTACCGCCGGGATCTTCTCCCCGTTTACCGACTGCCGGCCTGGCCACGCCAGTCGTTGTCGATCATCGCCTCGCTCTCCAGGGCCTGAAGAATCTCCAACAGCACCGCAGACTGTTTTGTGAGTTGGCGCAGACGCACGATCAGCTCCTCCCGTGGCGCACCGGACTTGGCCGCCTCGAGCAGTTCACGGCCGAGGGCGTGGAGCTGGGTGTGCGGGCGTTCCAGACGATCGAACAGGACGTTGCCCCGGAACGCCTGACCGGGGCCGTAGTACCACATGCCGAGCCGGCAGTGATGCGGATCGAGTTCCGCCTCCATAGAGCGGACCGCAATTGGCGCCACGCCCCCGTTGTAGGCGAGTTCGGTCACCTGTGAGATGAGCGCCTGGCGCCAGTGGATGTGATCGAGGATCGCCATGTGGATCAGGCCGGTGGGCATTCCGGACCAGCGCCGGTCGTTGCGGATGAAGGCGAGATATTCGTCCAGAGGCATTGGTCGGGAGAGCCAGAAGCCCTGTGCGTCGGTGCAGCCGGAGTGCAGCAGGAAGTCGTACACCTCGGAGGTTTCAATCCCCTCCGCCACCACACGCATGCCAAGCTGGTGGGCCATGCGGATACTGGCCTGGACAATGGTCGTGGCTTTCTCCGTCTCCTGCATGCGGGCGATAAGCTCCTTGTCGAGCTTGACGTTGTCGAACGGCCACTGGCTCAGGCTGTCGATTGAGGAGTAGCCGGTCCCGTAGTCGTCCATGGTGAGAGTCACGCCCAGCGCGCCCAGCGCACGCAGGTTTTCCCGGACCGCCAGGTCGTCAAAACGGATCAATGACGCCTCGGTCAGTTCAACCTCAAGACACCGCGCATCCAGCTGCTTGCTGGTAACCGCAGCGACAATGGTGTCGAGCATGTCACTGGACTCGAAGTCCTGTGCCGAGAGGTTGAAGGAGGTGGTCAACTCCCGGTCGATGTCGTTGATGATGAGCATGTCCGCGACCAGTCGCGGAAACATCGCCAGGCTGATCTCGGTAATGAAACCGGAGTTCTCCGCCAGCGGGATAAAGTCGCCAGGCATTACCATTGTGCCGTCCGATCGCTGCCACCGGACCAGCGCCTCGGCACCGTTGAGGCGACCGTTCACCAACGAGATCTTCGGCTGGTAGTAGAAAACCAGCTCATCATTTGCAAGGGCTTCGGTGAGTTCGGTCAGCGTAATGGACGAGGGCATAACAGGATCCGGCAGTCACGTTCCTGCAAAGTAAGCCATTTGACCTTAAATGTTAATCGGCAGGTGTGTATTCACGATATTTAAATTGTTGATTCAGGCCATGGGGAGTGTCGATATCACACATGCCGGGTGCGGGAAACTGCCCAAAATCAAGACTGTCCGCTGCCGATGCCGACCACCTCATCGGTCAACGCGGTGGTGGGGAGGTTGATAACGCATCCACGGCTTCTGCGGACCATCTCGAAACGGTGGTTTCCGGCCGCGGTGTCACGGCTTCACCACCGCGCCGCCCTCGGCGATCCACCGGGTGATGCCGTCGGTTACATTCACCACCCGGGAGTAGCCGCCCTGGGTGGCCAGGGCATTGGCAAGGACGCCGGTGCGGTTGCCAGTGCGGCAAATCAGGATGACCTCCTCTTCCTTGTCGACCGCCTCGGCCAACCGGGAGGGGAAGTCGGGTACGAAGCGGCCTCTGCCGTCGAATGCAGTGAGAAGAATGCTCCCCTCGACCACTCCGGTAGTCTTCCACTCGTCGGGGCGGCGGATGTCGACAATCTTCACCCCCTTCTTGAGCTTTTCGGACAGTTGACCATTGCCCACGCCGGCGAAGGGCGGCGGCTCGGCAGAGAGCACCTCCACTTCGAACTTCAATGTTGCGTTGGGCGGGATCACACCGCCGGCGCCGCTGCGGCCGTAGGCAAGTTGCGGAGGAATGACCAACTCCCGCTTGCCGCCCGCCCGCATCCCTTGCAGCCCCATCTCCCACCCCGGGATCACCTGACCTGCGCCGACCTGGATCTCGAACGGCTCCCGGTCGCGGCTGGAATCGAACTGGGTGCCGTCCTCCAGCCAGCCGGTGTAGTGCACCTGCACCTTCGAGTAGGGGACCACTTCCGCACCGCTGCCGACGGCCAGGTCATTGGTGGTCACGCGGGGCTCCGCGGTTGGTGCGGCACCGGCGGTTGCGGCGGTTGCAAGTAGCAGTGCGCCCAGTTGAACGAGGATGTATGGACGGTTGATTCTCATAACGACCTTCTTGTTGTGGATTGGACCAAATTGACGGGCAACAC
Source organism: Gammaproteobacteria bacterium (assembly GCA_041690635.1). Lineage (GTDB taxonomy): Bacteria > Pseudomonadota > Gammaproteobacteria > Thiohalomonadales > Thiohalomonadaceae > JAWLGZ01. The sequence continues at coordinate 100,843 of JAWLGZ010000005.1, read as the reverse complement.
TGCCCCGGCAGGCATAGTGTAGTGCGACACGTCCCCAAGGGCACATCGGCGATCACCCCTTCCAGCTCCCACACGACGGTGGGTGAGGGAGAGAGCCGTACGGATCAGGGCATCACGCCCCCGACAACCTACTGTGGAGAAATCGGCATCATCGGCTCACCAATCACCACACCCTGTTTGGTGATGGAGTATTCGTAGATATGCCTGTCGTGGGCACTTGACCGCACCTTCAGCACGTTGAGCAGATTGATGACGCCCTGCTCCTGCTCGACAAAGCGCAACAGGAAGATGGCATCGACAATGGAGCTGAGCTGCGCCTCGGTGACCGAGACCGTCGCCATCAGCTGCCCGCGTGTTGCCCCGAACACCGCGGGGGCGGCATAGGTCATCACGCTGGTGATCTCTTCCATTTTGCAGAAGCGCACCAACTGCTCCAGAAAATCCCGGAGCTCCTCGCGCTGCGGGATCGCCCGCTCCAAACCGGAGAGGGAGTCGATGATGAGACGCCTGGCCCCGGTCTGCCGGACGAGGTTGACGATCTGATACAGCAGCTGGTCGGTGCGTACGTCCGACATGGGCACTTCGAGGAACACCAGTCGTCCCTTTCGCTGCGCCTCCGCAAACGGCCAACCGAACTGCTCGGCGTTCTGAATGAGTTGCGCTCCGGGCTCCTCCAGGGTGACATACACGCACGCATCACCGGCTGCCAGCCCGGTGGCCGTGAAGTGCAGGGCAAAGGCACTCTTGCCCGTTCCGGTGTTGCCGCTGAACAGCGCGATGTGTCCCGCGGGCAGACCGCCTTCAATCATGGCATCCAATTTCGGTATCCCGAACGCCTGGCGCGCCGCCGGCTTCGACTTCGACAGAGGCTTTTCCAGGGGAATGGGGGGGAACACCTCCATCCCCCGCTCGGTAATGACGAACTGCATCTGTGCCGTCTGGTAATTGACCCCGCGCAGTTTGCGGATGCGTAGCCAGCGGTTGTAGCGGTGTCGGCCCGGGGTCTGGGTCAGTTCGATCACGCCATCGGCCACAAACTCTTCCAACCCGCGCTTGGACAGGAGACTCTCCCCACCCACACTGCGCTCGGCGCTGATCATGCTGGTGAGGCCCCGCTCCTTGAGGCGCAGGGTCAGTTGATGGAACAGCTGACGGACCGCCGATTCCGACTGGTAACGGAGAAACAGGTTGGCCAGATTGTCGATGGCGATGCGTCGGGCGTGCAGGCTTTCTACCAGTCCGCCGATGATGTTCAGTAGCGGCTCAAAGCTGTAGCTCTCGTTTTCCACCGTCACCATGTCGCTGGCGGAGGGGCTGATATCGGCGATGGCCAGCTTTCCGGCGGCCTCCAGCTCCGCATAGTCCCAGCCGAACCCCGCGACATTGCGCCGGATGTCCTCCGCCGGTTCCTCGCAGGTGACAAACAGGCCCGGTTCGTTGAACTGGGTCATGCCGCGGTAGAGAAATTCATTGAGCAGCACGGTCTTGCCGGTTCCGCTCTCGCCGGCGACCAGGATGGCACGCCCGGCCGGTGCCCCGCCGCCCAGCACCTGATCGAGCCCGGCAATACCTGTCGGCATCCGGGCTATCCCTTGACGCGCTTCGCTCTCCGGCATGGGATCCATCCCTCTCGTGTCTGTCCGCTGAGACAACGGGGAGCATTCCCGATCGAGTATAGGCACCGACACAGTGGTGGCATGAGTCCGGCGACAGGGGTTCACGCGCAGGGCGGCACGATAAGGATCGGCAGCCCCACCCAGACCGTTGCAATGAGCGAGAGAAGGCTGAGCAGAAGCGTACCGAGTGCAAAAAAGCGAAGGCGGTCGATGTCCGGTGCTGCGGTGGTTTCGCGCCATTTCATGGCATTGTGGGCTTCTCGCCAGCGGCGGAATGCCTGGATGCCGATCACCGCGATGATGGCAAACGTGACGATGGTGGAAACGGCAGCTATCCACTGCACGATGCCAAAACCGAACAGCTCACGCCGGATACTGAAGGCGCAGCCGACGGCGATGACGGCGTAGGTCAGCAGGAAGTAGGCGAACCAGACCAGGACTGGAAGGACAAGGAGGAGCAATCTCCGGTGCGGCGGCATCTCGGTCTGCGGGCTCATCGTCTTCATCCCTCAGAACGGCACCAGAAACAGCACCAGCAGCGAGACGATTCCAATGCCAACCGTGTAGTGCCAGAACAACGCGGTGTTGTTGAGGTCGGTGTTGTGACGGCTGGTCAGGTGACCGGCCAGGGTGCGGGCCATGGTGTAGGTCGCCAGGACGAGCCCGACCCCCATGTGCAACAGGTGGTAGCCGATGATCGCCCAGACGGTGGAATCGAAACTGTGGCGTGTGGGGTCGAGCCCAGACCGGGCGAACACCGGGATGACGAAGGCCATGAAAAGGGCGCCGAGCGCGAAGACCGCGAGGATGCCGATCCAGTAGCCCCGGCCGTCATCGCGGCGGTTGGCCCGGGATGCCCATGCCATGGCGTAGCTGCTGGCGGCCAGAATCAATATGCCGATCACCAGGGGGAACCACCCGGTGGTGAACGGCTCGGTTGGCCAGCTATCGGGCCATGCGGTCCACAGATAGAAGTAGGTGAACAGCAGCGAGGCGAAGGCGGCGAAGTCGACTACAAGCCCGATCGACAGTCCGGCCCAGGAGTGGGAATGGATGCCGGTGACGTAGGCGGGCAGCGACATGCCCTTGCCGGCATCGACCGCATCCGCCTCGGGGATGCGTGCATTGCTCCAGGCCCAGAGAATGAAGATCGCCAGAGTGACAGCGGCGGCAATCAGTGACCAGGCGTACTCCTTGGCGATGGCCGCAACGAAGAATACCGATGTCGCAATGGCGGCGCTCAGCGGTATCCAGCTCGAACTGGGGATGCGCAGCACCTGCTGCGGCTCGGCGGTGATCATGTCGGTCACCAGTGTCTCCCGGCGGCCGACCGGCGCATCGGGTAAAAAGTGCCCCCCCTTGTCCACCTCCGCGACCAGCTCCCGCTGGTCCCAAAGCGGGTAACGGCCGTGTACGAGCGGCACACTGAAGGTGGTCCAGGGCTGGAACGGGGCCACCGGCAGCCAGTCGAGGGTGCCCGCCTCCCAGGGGTTGTGGATCACCCGCTCGCCGCGACGGAAGTGGGCAAAGAGATCGACGATGAACACCAGCACGCCGGCCGCCAGAATAAATGCGCCCACGGTGGAAATAAGGTTGAGGGTATCCCAGCCCATGCCCGCGGGGAAGGTGTAGACCCGCCGCGGCATACCCAGCAGCCCGGTCAGGTGCATCGGCAGGAAGGTGATCTGGAAGCCGAGGAACATGAGCCAGAACACCCAGCGGCCGAGGCGCTCCGACAGGAGCCGTCCCGAGGCGAGCGGCATCCAGTAGTAGAGCCCGGCGAAAAGCGGAAACACCATGCCGCCGAACAGGACGTAGTGGAAGTGAGCGACGACGAAATAGGTGTCGTGCACCTGCCAGTCGAACGGTACCAGCGCCACCATAACGCCAGTCAGACCACCGAGCACGAAGGTGAACAGAAAGCCGTATACGAACAATAGCGGCGTCTTGAGCACGGGTCGTCCGCCGAGCAGAGTGGCCAGCCACGAAAACACCTGAATACCTGCGGGCACCGCAACTGCCATGCTCGCCGCCGAAAAGAAGCTTAACGACATGCGCGGCATGCCGGTGGCGAACATGTGGTGGACCCACAGGGCGAAACTGATCACGCCGGTGCCGATCATGGCGGCGACCACCCAGGTGTATCCGAACAGGGGCCGGCGGGCGAAGGTGGCGACTACCATCGACACCACCCCGGCCGCCGGGATGAAGATGATGTACACCTCCGGGTGGCCGAAGAACCAGAACAGGTGTTGCCACAGCAGCGGGTCGCCGCCGCGCTCGACATCGAAGAACGACCAGCCGAATGCCCGCTCCAGTTCCAGCATGATGTCGGCCACCAGCAGCGGAGGAAAGGCGATGACGATCATCGATGCCATCACCAGCACGGCCCAGGCAAAGATCGGCATACGGTTGATCGACAGCCCCGGGGCCCGGGTCTTGAGTATGCCCACGATGAGTTCTGTCGCGGCCACGAGTGACGCGATCTCCACGAAGGAGAGGCCGAGCAGCCAGATGTCGGTGTTGATACCCGGCGAGTAGGTCAGGCTGGTGAGCGGCGGGTACATGAACCAGCCGCCATCGGGTGCGGCGCCGATGAACAGGCTGCCGAACACCAGCACGCCGCCGATGAAGTAGCACCAGAAGCCGTAGGAGCTCATGCGCGGGAACGGCAGGTCGCGTGCCCCCAGCATCTGCGGCATCAGATAAACCGCAAACCCCAACATGATGGGCACCGCGAACAGGAACATCATCGTGGTGCCGTGCATGGTGAAGAGTTGGTTGAACAGCTCGAAGTCGATCAGATCGTTCTCCGGCACGATGAGCTGTGCGCGCATCAACAGGGCGAGGATCCCGCCGAGAATGAAGAAGGTGAAGCCGGTGGCGATGATGTAGCGGCCAACGATGGTGTTATTGACCGCACTGAGCATGGCGATGCCCTGCGGCTTGGCCCACGCCTTGCGCAGCCGGGCCTCGCCGGGGCTGCGCGGCGCATCGCCGGCGAGCGGCCGTAGCATCGAGGCGTCCGACTCGCTCACTCGAGGCTCTCCAGATAACCGGCGATGGCGCGCAGAGTGGCGCCGTCGAACGCGGCGAAGGGAGGCATCAGGTTGCCCGGTTTCATGGTGTGGCTGTCGGCGATCCAGCCGGCCAGCGTACCGAGATTGTTATCGACGGTCGCGGCGCCGAGCGACAGGCGGCTGCTCACGTGGGTGAGATCGGGGCCGAGGGTGCCCACCGCCCCTTCCACCCCGCGAATGACATGGCAGGCTCCGCAACCGGTGTTGATGAAGGACTCACGGCCTTGGCGCAGAAATGTGCTGTCGGGCGTGCGTGCGGGGGCCTGTTCGTTTCTGAGCCACGCCTCGAACTCCTCGGGGGGATGGACCACTACATAGAACGCCATCCACGCGTGTTGCGCACCGCAGTACTCTGCGCACTGGCCGCGGTAGACCCCGGGCGTGTCCGCCTGGATCTGCACGCGATTGACCTTGCCCGGAATCATGTCGATCTTGCCGGCCAGGTTCGGCACCCAGAAGCTGTGGATAACGTCGGTGGTGGTCAGCGCGAACTCCACCGGCACGCCGGCCGGCATGTGGATCTCGTTGGCGGAGACCGCCGGCGGGCCGTTGCCCTGTCCTGGGTAGCGCACCTCCCACCACCACCTCTTGCCGATCACCTCAATGGTCAGTTCCGCCGGGGCCGCCGAACCGGACTTGAAATCGTGGCCGATGTTGAGGCCGTAGGAGAGCAGCGCCGAGAGCGTGACCACCGGCAGAAGCACGCCACCGACAATAATGAGGCTGTTGTGGCCGAGGCGGCTTGGACGGGAGCGGCGCTTCAGTGCGTACAGAGCGAGCGCGATCACCAGCGCGAGGATGATCAGCGAGCCCCAGAACATCGCCCACCACACCTGGCTGATCTCCCCGGCGATGGAGCTCCGCGGATCGAGCGCCGACTGAACCCCCTCGATGGTGATGCTGCATCCCGACAGCCCCCCCCCGAGAGAGAGCAGCGCCAGCAGCCGGGCGGCGGCACTCGATATGGAAAGGATCCCTGTCGGCGCCTTTTGCACGTTCGTTACCTGAGCGTGTAAAGATAGGCGGCGATGTGCCGCGCCTGCTCCCGGGGGATCCCCAGGTTGGGCATGGCGGTACCGGGTGCGATCGCGGGCGGGTCCATAATCCACCGCACGAGGTTATCGGGGCTGTTCGGCAGGTGCCCGCCGATGAAACTGCGCCGGCCAAATTGGTTCAGCGGCGGCCCGACGTGGCTGTTGGCTCCCCTGATCTTCGGAATCACATGGCACGCTCCACAGCCGTAGCTGGTCACGAGCTGCTCGCCGATGCGGACGTCACCACCAGACACTGTCAGGTGGGCCGGCACCTCGGCAGACCGGTCACATCCGCCGAGCGCTGTCAGCAGTAGGGGCAATCCAAGCATCCGCAACGCGCTCATCACCGCTCCGGGCGTGATGCCGCGTCCGAACCCCGCAGGTCCGGATCGGTGCTTCCCGGTGGACGCAGCGATTCAAAGTAGATCGAAACGGCGCGAACGTCCTCGTCGGTGAGGCGATTGGCGATGTCGGTCATCACCCCGTAGTGGTCGTTCCTCCTCACCCCCTCCTTCCAGAACCGGAACTGCAACTCCATGTAGGTGGCGAACTGCCCCGCAAGATAGGGGTAGTGGGGTTCGATGCCGATGCCCGCTGGACCGTGGCAGTTGATGCATGCCTGTACGCCCCGTTCCGCCGAGCCGCTGGCGGAGAGATCGGCTCCCCGCTGGAGGGCAGCGACATCGAACGCCGGCCGTCCCAGATCGGGCGCCTCAAGTTGGGCATAGAAGGCGGAAACATCCAGCCAGTCCTGCTCCGAAAGGGCCTGGGCGATAGGAGTCATGATGTCGTTGGGGCGGCTGCCGTTGGCATAGTCGCGCATCTGTTTAAGCGTGTACTCGGTGAACTGGCCGGTGAGCCGGGGAAACGCCCCGCTGCTGTCGCCGGCACCGTCGATTCCATGGCAGCGGAAACAGGCGGTCTGCACCTGCCCCTCCCGGCCGCCCACCGCGATCAGTTGGCCGTTGGCGATGTTGGGTTGCGCCGGTGCCGGCGCCGCGGCCAGTGCGAGGAGCGTGGTTGCTGCCAGCTGTCGGAGGAGTCGGAGCATGCGCTTACACCAGGGGGCCGGGGTTTTTCACATAGCGATTGAGGACCGCATCGATGGTCCAGTAGGTCAGGGCGCCCACCGTGTCGGTCGGGTTGTAGCCGGGGTTCTGCGGGAACACCGACGCGCCCATGACGAACAGGTTGGGCAGGTCCCAGCTCTGGAGGTAGCGGTTCACCACACTGGTCTGGGGATCGATACCCATGATGGTGCCGCCGGTGTTGTGGGTGGTCTGGTAGGGGACGATGCTGTAGCGCCCGCCCAGCCGATTCTCCGACACCTGTTCGCCGCCCATCGCGTTGGCGATCTCGAGCATGCGGTCGGCGAGGAACTCGGCCATGCGCCGATCATTTTCCGGAAAGTCGTAGGTCAGCCGCAGCAGCGGCAGGCCCCATGCGTCCCGATAGGTGGGGTCCAGGTCCAGGTAGTTCGCCGGATGGGGCATGGAGGATCCGTGCGAACCGATGCCGACGGTGTGGTTGTAGTGACGCGCCACCGCCTGTTTCCACTCCAGACCCCAGCGCGGCGTTCCCTCAGGGACCGGATGGTGCTGAATGGGCCGGCCGCCCGTGGTGTAGGCCGCGACATAGGCGCCGCCGACGAAACCGTGCGGCCCATGATCGAAGTTCTCGCCGTTGAAATCGTCGATGGCGGTGCCTAGCGCACCGGCGCCCATGAACGGGTTGATGTTCACCTCCTCGTTGTAGAACACCGACACCGAACTCATGGTCTGGTAGGTGTAGTTGCGCCCCACGTTGCCGCGTCCGGTCTTCGGGTCGTACGGCTCGCCGATGCCCGACACCAGCATCAGGTGGGGGTTGTGATGGGCGAACGCGCAGAGGAACACCATCTCCGCCGGCTGCTCGAACTCCTGCCCCTGGGCATCCACGTAGGTCACACCGGTGGCACGCCTCGCCTTTGCGTCGAAGTTGACGCGGGTAACATTGGCGTGGGTGCGCAGGGTGAAATTCGGGTTGTTCAGCACCGCCGGCAGCACCGAGATCTGCGGACTCGCCTTGGCGAAGTGTTCGCAGCCGAACCGTTCGCAGTAGCCGCAGTACATGCACGGCTTCATCGTCAACCCGTATTCGTTGGTGTAGTGGTCGGTCAGGTTGGCGGAGGGGACCGGGAACGGATGGAAGCCGAGCGAGGCGGCGGCCTTGCCGAACAGTGCACCGGCGTGGGCCTGCTTCATCGGCGGCAGCGGATACTCGCGGCTGCGCCACCCCTCGAACGGGTTGCCGCCGGGCTGGATCTCCCCCTTGATGTTGCCGGCCTTGCCGGCGATGCCGCACAGGTACTCGAAGCGGTCGAAGTAGGGCTCCAGTTCGTCGTAGGTGACGCCCCAGTCCTGAATCGGCAGATCGTCGGGAACGAACTGTTTGCCGTAGCGTTCAATGAGATGGGTGCGCAGGACGAAGTCGGCGGGCTGAAAGCGGAACGTCTGGCCGTTCCAGTGCACGCCGGCCCCGCCGACCCCGGTCCCCGGCAGGAAGGAGCCGAGCTGGCGCATGGGCAAAGCCTGCTCATCGGGACGATTGCGGAAGGTGAGGGTTGTCCGGCTGGTGTCCTGCATCAGGCCGTAGCGGATGGCGTAACGCAGTTCGTCATGGATGCCCGGTGCCTGGAAATCGGGAACCGTCTGCCGGAAACCGCCCCGCTCCAGACCGACCACCGTCAGCCCGGCATCGGCGAACTCCTTCGCCAGGATGCTGCCGGTCCAGCCGACGCCCACCAACACCGCGTCGACCGGTTTCATCCTCTTGGCCACGAAACCTCCTTGTTTGCGTGCCGTCAGACAACCCCTCTCCCTGGGGAGAAGGTACATGGGCCTCCCCTCCGTCCACTGGTTTCAGACCCGTGAATGCGCTGAGCCCGTGCGATTTATTCAGAAGGTCTTCAACACGCCTGCTAGTGGCCGGTCTGCCCCATACCGATCGGCGCACGGGTGTAACGCACTCCGTGCTGGTCCACCTCATGGATGAAACTCGCATAGGCGCCTGGAAACCCCACCATGCGCCAACCGACCATGTCACGGTTACCGCCGTAAACGGGATCGGAAAAGAAGCCCTCGATGGTGTTGGCCAACAGGGTCTCGAAGAATACTGGTGCGGGCAGCTCCTCGAAGTCCAACTCTCCGGTCTCGATGGCACCGAGCGCCTCATCTTTCTGCGCCGCCGAGAGATCTGCGAATCGCTGGCCGTCAAACCGCTGCGTGATCGCCCGGTCTGCCGCACTGATGCCGATGCGGTAGAGCTGGGCCGGCGTGAGTGGGAGCTGATACCCCTGTCCGGGCATACCCCGTTGCCATGGGCCCTGAAGGTAGAGCCGTTCACCGCTGCCGTAGCCGCTGGCGAGTTGCCTGTCGATGAAGTTGACGACACCGGCCTGGGAGGCACTCGGCCACTGTGCGTCGGCGGGGATGAGCCGATCGACCGCGGCGGTTACAAACTCCGCCTCCGGGACGGTGAAGAAGAGGAAGAGCGCCGGTGCCGCGCCAGGCTGCGCGGGCAAAGGGGCTGTCCGGGGCGTCGCTGTCGGTTGCGCCAGGACAGTGCCGGGCAGTGCCGAGGCGGTAGCAACCGTACCTGCCGCCTTCAGAAACGCTCGCCGGGAGAGAGAGCCGTCCATGCCGTCTCCTTGCGTCGGTTACCGGCCTCCTTGCCGGGACTCGTTGCCAGGGGCGGTTACCGCCCGCAGACACCGCTCGTACTCTGCGGTGTGACTGATGTTATAGCAGCTATAACTCCGCGCCGCCGTCTCCCCACCGTCTCCGTCCTTTGGGCCGCTGGAGCCGGTGGTGGTGGCGGCGGTCGTTCCGACGCCGACCTCGACCGTTCCCATGGTCACGTGATCCTCTTCGGAAACGGTAGTGGGTGTCTCGGTTCCCTGGCCGAACGCCGGTGCGGAAGCCAGGAGTATGGAGAGTAGCAGCGGCCTGAGTGGACTTGCCATGGAGAACTCCGAATGTGAGGCGGCTGAAGCGCGACCCGATCACGAAGGCAGAACGTTGAATATTTTCCCGACGCGTCGCTAACTGTTATAGCACTGACTAGATTAAACACTCAGGAACTCAGGGTGAGCGCCTTTCATGGTCAGGGACAGACCTCCTTCTCAGCGGGTGGCAGCGCTTGGCACGTGCGTCGTGCTGCTTCTCCTTGTGGCAGGGTGTTCATCTCCGGGTCCGTCCGGAATTGCAGCGACCCGCGGCGACTACAACACGGCGATCCAGCGCACCAACAGTGAAGAGATGCTGCTCAATCTGGTGCGGCTGCGCTACCGGGAATCCCCCCTGTTCCTCCAGGTGTCCGACCTTTCCAATCAGTGGGACCTCACCCGCGGCATCGACACCAATCTGCTCTTCATCGAGGATGGCGAAGCTGATGCGGAGGTCGGATTCGGTGCAACCCTCAGCTACTCCGACACGCCGACCGTCACCATGGCACCGTTGCAGGGCGAGGAGTTCGTACAACGGGTGCTTCAGCCGGTCGAGATCGAGACTGTGCTGCTGCTGTACCACTCCGGTTGGCCGATCGACACCGTACTCCGGGTAGTGGCGGAGCGACTGAACGGCATTAAGAATGCACCCACCGCCTCCGGCGCGACACCGGAGGCGGTGCCCACCTACGCCGATTTCCTCACTGCGGTCGGCCTGCTCCGCCGCTTGCAGTTGCGGGGGGTGATGGAGTTGGGCTACAGCGAGGCAGACGGTAGCGAGCGAATCCCCGTCATTCGCATCCCTGCGCACGCGTCCGGCTGGCCGGAGGTCCGCGAGTTTCGTGCCATCCTCGGCCTCTCTCCCGAGGGTACCGCCTACCGTCTCACCACCGATACTGCCACCCGCGCTCCGGATCAGATCGGCGTGGGCACCCGCTCCGTCACCGGGATGATGGCCTACCTGTCGCAGTCTATCGTCCCGCCGCCGCGCGACGTGCGTGACGGCCTGGTCACGGTCACGCGCCACGAGAACGGGGAGCCGTTCAACTGGAGCGATCTGCTGGGCGATCTGTTTGAAGTCCGGAGCGCCGACCGGCAGCCCGAGCACTCGGCCGTTTCCATCCGCTACCGGGACCACTGGTTCTACATCACTGATACCGATCTGAGCAGCAAGTCGACCTTCATGCTGCTTCAGCAGATGTTTGCGTTGCAGGCCGGCGAGATCCGGCAGACCGGTCCCGTACTGACGCTTCCGGTGGGGCGCTGATGAGACCACTACTCCTCACACTGCTTACCCTTGCAGTCACGCCCGTCGCCGCGCAAACGGACGCGCCCTGGGCGGGCCGTACCGGTGAGGCCTGCCTCGAAGGGTGGATGGAAAGGGCGGTGGATTCGATGAACAGTTACACCGGCGACGCAGCATTCAATCGCCGCAAGCCTTGGCGCATCGATGAGTTCGGGCGCCTGCGGGGCGCGGGCGATCCATCCGATTACCCGCCGGAAAACTATGGGCGCTACAACGAGGACCGCCCGCGGTTCATGTGGGACTACTACGAATACGCCTTGCGGCGACCCGGAGGGGGCTGGCTGATGCCCGAGATGGACGCGGCAGGGGTTCCTCAGCTACGGCAGTTCGTGGAGGCGTGCCAGGAGCGTGTCGGTCCCTCGCCATCGCCGCCGAAACCCCGAACCTTCTTCGAACCGATGGTCGGTGACTACCGTGTCGACTGGTGTCTCCACTGGGCTTCCGGGTGTGGCGGGCCTGCGGCCGACCGCTTCTGCCGCGACCAGGGATTTCAGGGTGCCGGCCTGTGGGAGATCGCGATCGACGTTGCCGCGCAGACGCCCACCTACATCCTCGGCGACGACAGGGTCTGCACGCTCCCCTCCTGCGATGGCTTCCAGTTCATCTCCTGCCTGAACGACCTCCCCGCGGATGGGTCGTCCGCTCTCGAGGTGGGGTTTCAGCGCTTCGGCGCCGACTACCGTGTGTTCACACCGGCGGCCGCCGTGGCGGAGGCATGCCAGACCGCCTGCCTGGCAGAGCCCCGGTGCCAGGCGTGGACCTTCGAACAGAGTGACGGCGGTGGTGCGCGCTGCCGCCTAAAGCACAGCGTGACACCGCCAACGCCGGATGCCTGTTGTACTTCGGGTGTGCGTAAGTGGTAAGAGCAGGAGGCCGCTGACCGATGCTCGATCTCATCATCGTGCTCGCCTTCGTGGTGTACGCCGTCAGCGTAGGCCTGATTTCGCGCAAGGCCGCCTCTCAAAACCTCCAGGAGTTCTTTCTCGCCGGCAAGACACTGCCCGGATGGAGAGCGGGATTCTCCATGTCTGCCACCCAGTTCGCGGCAGACACGCCGCTGCTGGTTGCGGGACTCATCGCCACCGCCGGCATCTTCGCCGTGTGGCGGCTCTGGATTTACGGACTCGCGTTCCTGATGATGGCGTTCATCTTCGCCGTCGGCTGGCGGCGCGGCGGCATCCTGACCGATGCCGAACTGACCGAGACCCGCTACAGCGGGAGGCTGGTGCTGCTGCTGCGCGTGGCGAAGGCGGTCTACTACGGCACGGTGATCAACACCATCGTACTCGGCATGGTGCTGGTAGCTGCAATCCGCATCGCCGAGGTGTTCCTGCCGTGGCATGAGTGGCTGCCTGCCGGCACCTACGAGTCGATCCTGTCGTTCGTCACCGGCACTGGACTGGTGCTCGGTGAGAGCGTCACCGGTCAGCCACAGGAGATCGCGACCACCAATAATCTAATCTCGATTCTCCTGATCCTGCTCTTCACCACCATGTACGCCACCACCGGCGGGCTGCGCGCGGTGGTCCTCACCGATGTTGCCCAGTTCATCCTGGCAATGCTCGGTACCGCCCTTTACGCCTGGTTCGTGCTGATGGAGGTGGGCGGGTTCGCCGCCCTGTCGGATCGCGTCGTCGAGATCTACGGCGTCGAGAAGGCCTCCACCCTGCTCTCCTTCTCCCCCCCCGCCAACACCGCCGATGCGCTCCTGCCGTTTCTGGTACTGATCGGGTTGCAGTGGTTCTTCCAGATGAATGCGGACGGGACCGGCTACCTGGCACAGCGCTCCATGGGGTGCCGCACCGATCGGGACGCCCGCTATGCGGGGGTGATCTTCGCCTGGGCCCAGATATTCTTCCGCAGCCTGCTGTGGCTGGTGATCGGTGTCGGCCTGCTGGTGCTCTATCCGTTTTCGCCCGCCGAGACCGGGGGCGAGGGGTTCACCGCGGCGCGCGAAATCCTGTTCGTCACCGGGATCAACGATCTGCTGCCGCCGGGGGTTCGCGGCCTGATGCTGGTGGCCCTGCTGGCGGCGCTCGCCTCCACGGTCGATACCCACCTCAATTGGGGGGCCTCCTACTGGAGCAACGACGTCTACGACCGGGTGGTGTCGCAGCACTTCCTCAAACGGGAGCCGAAGGACCACGAGCTGGTGATCGTCGCCCGCATCGCCAACCTGGTCATCCTGGCGATTGCACTGACCATCATGGCCAACCTGCAATCGATCCAGACCGCGTGGTTCATCTCTCTGCTGTTCGGCGCCGGGGTGGGTTCGGTGCTGGTGTTGCGATGGCTGTGGGAGCGGATCAACCTTCACTCGGAGCTCGCTGCCATGGTGACTTCGATCATCACCGCTCCGTTGCTGCTCTGGTTCCTCGGCACCGACCCGGACGAGGAGTGGATCCGCCTCGGCATCATGGCGTTGGTGACCACCACGGCGGCAGTCGGCATCACCTTCTTCACGCCCAAGACCAACGATCATGTCATGGTCTCATTCTACGAGCGGGTGAAGCCGTTCGGCTGGTGGGCAAACACCGCCGCCCTCGCCGGCGATCGCCCGAACGCCCCCCGCCAGGCGCTGTGGCGCCGCGTGCGTTCAATACTGCTTACCGGCGGTTCACTGTTCCTGCTGCTGCTCGGCGTCGGTCGGTTGATCGTGAGTCCACCGGACGCATGGCTCACGGCGACCTGGGCCTTCATCATTGTCGGGGTTGGTCTCATCCCCTTCTGGTGGCGCGATCTGACGCTGCCGCACCTTGAGATCGATCGGTCGCGCGAGGCCGAGGACATCGAACTTGCCGATCTTGCCGTGCTGCGCGAGCCTCGTGGGTTGGTTAGGGCGCTGCAGCAGTTCGCCAGACACCTGAAGCTGATCTACGGCATGGAGTTGGTGGTCATCGAACACGGCCATCACGAGATTGAGCGTGCCGGGCAGCGTCATGTGCTCTTTGACGTGGTTCGCGACATTCTGCTGTATGGGGCGCGCCATTCCAGAATTCCTAAAGTGACCATCACTCTTTCCCAAGCCGACAACAAGCATGTGCTCATTGTTGAGCCAGCGGCGGGCTACATCGACTTCCTCTACCAGCCCAAGGAGGGCGAGCGAAAGGAGGACTACGATGTCCTTCTGCACGTCCGTGAGCGCCTCTGGCAGGTCGAGGGGCGACTCAACGTTGAGCCGTCGGATCGGGAGGCCAGAAAAATCACCCTGATATCCCCCTTCGGGGCCGAGGTCCACAGGAAGCGGGAACTGCATGACAAACAGTAACCGGAAAGTGCGCTAACGCCGACGGGGAAGCGGTCGTGGAAGAGGTGCTCGACAGGATACCCGGATGGCCCGGTGCGCTTCTGGTGTTCCTCCTGGCGGCGATCGTCGCCCTGGGTATTCACGCCCTCCTGTTTTATCTCTGGAGCCGATTTACGACCAGGCACCGCAGCGCGGTCAGTGCTGCACTGCTGGCTGCGGCCTTGACGCCAACCCGGTTCATCTTTCCCCTGCTGTCGCTCCTCTTCGCTTCGCTGTGGGTTCGGCTGCCCCCGGCGCTCACCCCCTTCGTCGAGTTTGTTGTCACTCCGGTATTCATCGCCGCGCTCGCCTGGCTCTCTGTCCGACTGATCGTCGCGGTCATCGATCTCGCCGCGCTTCGGCTTCGGGTCGACGAGCCGGACAACCTGGCGGCCCGGACGGCGCTTACCCAGATTCAGTTGCTGCAGCGCATCACCGTTGCGGCCATTGTGGTTATCGCCGCCGCCTGGATCCTGAGCCTGTTCCCCGTGGTCGAGGGACTGGGTACCACGCTGTTTGCATCCGCCGGTATCGCCGGCATCGTTATCGGAATTGCTGCCCGCCCCACGCTCTCAAACCTGATCGCCGGCATCCAGATCGCCCTGACCAAGTCGATTCGGATTTACGATGCAGTGGTTGTGGAAGGTGAGTGGGGGTGGGTCGAAGAGATCACAATGACCCATGTGGTGGTACGGATATGGGACTGGCGGCGGCTGGTGGTACCCATCTCCTATTTCGTCGAAAAGCCATTTGAGAACTGGACCCGCCCCACCGCACACCTTCTCGGAGAGGTGTTCATCCATGCGGATTACACACTCCCCATTGATCCGCTGCGCGAGGAGTTTCTGCGCATTCTCCAGTCCACCGACCTGTGGGACGGCAAAAGCCACGTGTTGCAGGTGACCGACGCCACCGAGCGGACCATCCAGATCCGCGCACTGATGAGCGCGTCGAACTCCCCGCGCGCCTTCGACCTGCGCTGCCATGTGCGGGAGCAACTTATTCGCTTCATCCAGCAGAGCTACCCGAAAAGTCTGCCCAGGGTGCGTGCGGAGATTGAGCAGTCCGAGTGAACTGTTCCCACACGAACCTGCCTTTTGTCATTGCGAGCATCGCCCTCCACGCGGCGGCTCCGCATCGCCATCCTGCTGCATCAATCGGGCGACCACCACCTCGGCATCGGTTGCGAGAAATTCGATGAAGGTGCGCGCTGCCAGCGAGAGCTTCTTGGTCCGTGGATAGACCACATGCCAGTGGCGCAGCAGGGGGAATCCATGCACATCGAGCAGTGCGACGCGGCCGGTCGCCAACTCAAGCGCCAGGCTGTTCAACGGCAGGACCGAGATTCCCAGTCCTGCCATCACCGCCTGCTTGATCGCCTCGGTGCTGCCCAGTTCCATCCGCACCGTAAAGCTCACGCCGTGTTCGGCGAAGAGCTGTTCAGTGGCGCGCCGCGTGCCCGAGGCGGCCTCCCGTACCAGCAGGCGCTCGCCCTCCAGCTCCTTCAACGGAACACGCCGCCGCTTGGCGAGCCGGTGGTCGGTTGGCGCTGCGAGCACCAGCCGGTTCTCGAGGAAGGGGTGTACCTCCACTTCGATCTCGGGCGGCACCTGCCCCATCACCACCATGTCGCTCTCGTTGAGCGCGAGGTCGCTCAACACGTCACGCCGGTTGGTGACCTTGAGGCTGACGTCGACCTCCGGGTAGCGCTGGACGAAGGCGCCGAGCAGATGCGGCAGCGTGTACTTCGCCGTGGTCACCGCGGAGATCCGGAGTTTCCCCTTCACCACCCCCTGCATGTCGTCGACGGTCGTCTTCAGGCTTTCAAGCCGCGCCAGAATGTCCCGGCAGGCGGCGTACACCTCCTCGCCGGTGGCCGTCAGATAGATGCGCTTGCCCACCCTCTCCAGCAGAGGCGTGCCGATCGATCCCTCCAGACGCTTGACCTGGATTGAGACCGCCGGCTGGCTCAGGAACAGCTCTTCGGACGCACGACTGAAACTCCTGTGTCGGGCCACCGCCTCGAACAGCCGCATCTGCTGGAGCGTCAGGTGGAATGGCATCGATTGGTACGTTCTCGTTCGGACGACAGTAGAAGAAGTAAGGGCACCCTCATGTATTTACTAGAGTAAATAACCGAAATTGCAAATATAAATTTTTCGAAATCACATCCCCTGACTACAGTTACTCACGTGCCGGATGCGAGCAGGCCGTACGGCCGGCAACTGCCGACTTCGCGGGCTCATTCCGACTTCCATTCCCCTGAACGAGGATCCACCCAATGGCAGGCAAGACCTATAGCGCGGGCGTGAAAGAGTACCGCGAGACCTACTGGATGCCGAACTACACGCCGAAGGACACCGACTTTCTGGCGTGCTTCAAGGTGGTGCCGCAGGCCGGGGTGCCGCGTGAGGAGGCCGCCGCCGCGGTGGCCGCAGAGTCCTCCACCGGCACCTGGACGACTGTGTGGACCGATCTGCTGACCGATCTCGATTACTACAAGGGCCGCGCCTACGCCATCGAGGATGTCCCCGGCGATGACGAGGCGTTCTATGCCTTCATCGCCTACCCGCTCGATCTGTTCGAGGAGGGTTCCGTGGTCAACGTGCTGACCTCGCTGGTGGGCAACGTGTTCGGCTTCAAGGCGGTGCGTTCGCTGCGCCTCGAAGATGTGCGCGTGCCGGTCGCGTTTGTCGTGACCTGCGGCGGGCCACCCAACGGCATTCAGGTCGAGCGCGACCGGATGAACAAGTACGGCCGTGCGATGCTGGGCTGCACCATCAAGCCGAAGCTCGGTCTGTCGGCCAAGAATTACGGCCGGGCCGTCTACGAGTGCCTGCGCGGCGGACTCGACTTCACCAAGGACGACGAGAACATCAACTCACAGCCGTTCATGCGCTGGCACCAGCGCTTCGAGTTCGTCGCCGAGGCGATCCACAAGGCCGAAGCGGAGACCGGCGAGCGCAAGGGCCACTATTTGAACGTCACCGCGCCGACCCCGGAGGCGATGTACGAGCGGGCCGAGTTCGCCAAGGAACTGGGCATGCCGATCATCATGCACGACTACCTGACCGGCGGCTTCACCGCCAATACCGGTCTGGCCAACTGGTGTCGTCGCAACGGCATGCTGCTGCACATCCACCGCGCCATGCACGCGGTGATCGATCGCAACCCGCGTCACGGCATCCACTTCCGCGTACTGGCGAAGATGCTGCGCCTCTCGGGCGGCGACCATCTGCACTCCGGCACCGTCGTCGGCAAGCTGGAGGGCGACCGCGAGGCCACCCTCGGCTGGATCGACACCATGCGCGATCGCTTCATCGCCGAGGACCGCAGCCGCGGCCTGTTCTTCGACCAGGACTGGGCGCACATGCCCGGCGTGTTCCCGGTCGCCTCCGGCGGCATCCATGTGTGGCACATGCCCGCACTGGTCTCCATCTTCGGTGACGATGCGGTGCTTCAGTTCGGTGGCGGCACCCTGGGCCACCCCTGGGGCAACGCCGCCGGCGCCGCCGCCAACCGCGTGGCGCTGGAGGCCTGCACCCAGGCCCGCAACGAAGGTCGCGAGATCGAGAAGGAGGGCAAGGAGATCCTTACCGCCGCTGCCAAGAACAGCCCCGAACTGAAGATGGCGATGGAGACCTGGAAGGAGATCAAGTTCGAGTTCGACACCGTGGACAAACTCGACGTGGCGCATCGGTAACCCAAAAGAGTTCACCGCAGAGGACGCAGAGGAGACGAATTTCTTTTGTTCTCTGCGACCTCTGCGGTCAATCATGTTTCTTCAAATTCAGGAGCCACCATCATGAGTGACGTACAGGACTATCAGTCGAAGCTGAGCGACCCCACCAGCCGCAAGTTCGAGACCTTCTCCTACCTGGAGTCGATGGACGACCAGCAGGTGCGCAAGCAGGTGGAGTACATCGTCAGCAAGGGCTGGAACCCGGCAATCGAGCACACCGAGCCGGAGAACTCGTTCAGCCACTACTGGTACATGTGGAAGCTGCCGATGTTCGGCGAAACCGATGTGGACCGCATCCTGGCCGAGGCCCAGGCGTGCCACAAGGCGCACCCCGACCACCATGTGCGGCTGATCGGGTATGACAACTACGCCCAGTCCCAGGGCGCATCGATGGTGATCTTCCGCGGCCCGATGAAGGCCGCCTAACCGGCCCCACGTCACGGGCGCGGAA
Source organism: Gammaproteobacteria bacterium (assembly GCA_041690635.1). Classification (GTDB taxonomy): domain Bacteria; phylum Pseudomonadota; class Gammaproteobacteria; order Thiohalomonadales; family Thiohalomonadaceae; genus JAWLGZ01. Next base: position 82,343 of record JAWLGZ010000005.1, on the reverse strand, counting down.
ATCTCCGCGCCCGTGCACTGCGGGCGCCGCCAAATGTGGCGGCATGGGAGGAATCGACATGGCAGCAATTTCCGAAACGGCACTGAAACCGTCGGGCCAGAGAGCGGAGAACCCGGCCGGGCACGATCAGTATCTGGTCCGCGAGGAGCCCTACTATCGCGCGGTGGGCGAAGAGGTGGCCCTCTACCAGGCCGCCTACGAGGCGCGCATGCCGGTGATGCTCAAGGGGCCGACCGGCTGCGGCAAATCCCGCTTCGTCGAGTACATGGCGTGGAAACTCGGCCGTCCGCTGGTGACGGTGGCCTGCAACGAGGACATGACCGCGTCCGATCTGATCGGCCGCTTTCTGCTCGATGCCAACGGCACCCGGTGGCAGGACGGTCCGCTCACGGTGGCCGCCCGCATCGGCGCCATCTGCTACCTGGACGAGGTGGTGGAGGCGCGCCAGGACACCACGGTGGTGATCCACCCGCTAACCGATCACCGCCGCACGCTGCCGCTGGACAAGAAGGGGGAACTGGTCCAAGCGAATGACGGCTTCCAGCTGGTGATCTCCTACAACCCCGGCTACCAGAACCTGATGAAGGATCTGAAGCAGTCCACCAAGCAGCGCTTCGGCGCGCTCGACTTCGTCTACCCCGACGCGCAGGTGGAGGCGGAGATCGTCAGTCACGAGAGCGGTGTGGAGATGGCCGTTGCCGAAAGGCTGGTGCAGGTGGCCCACCGCGCCCGCAACCTCAAGGGGCACGGCCTCGACGAAGGGATATCCACCCGCCTGCTGGTCTACGCGGGCAATCTCATCGCCCGCGGCATCGAGCCGAAGGCGGCCTGCACCATGACCCTGGTTCGGCCGATCACCGACGATCCGGACATGCGCGAGACGCTGGATCAGGCGGTGGCGACCTACTTCTAGTGTAGTGCTGCACGCAGTGTGGGACTTATGTTGGCACGGCGAACCTCCCTCCCCTTCAAGGGGAGGTCCGGTGGGGATGGGTGGACCCCGCAGCGCCTGTACGAAACCCATCCCCATCCTGTCCTTCCCCTTGAAGGGGAAGGGACCTTCTAATCAGGTCCTGGCGAACTCCAGTCACCACGTGGCTGTCATGTCGGCGTGTGTGCGTGTCTCATCAAGCGCGCAGCACTGCACGAGGGCACGGGACAGGTGAATGCTGCATTGTCCTTGGAAGGGAAAGACGTAGGCGCCCGCCCCCGCGGGCGAGTAGGCCTACGGGAACGAATCGACGTTGAAGCGGCTTTGCCGCCATTCGCCCGGAGGGCCGGGCTCCTACGACTCTGCGGCCACTGCACCCTCCGTGGTGAAGTGGTTTTCGGTGAGGAAGCATGAGCATCGATATCGAACAGTACCGCGCCTTTCTGGAACAGGCCGACCCGCACGTGCACGACACCTTCGAGGCGAGCTTCGCCGAGGCGGCGCGGGTGATGTCACCGCGCGGTCTCACCAACTGGCTGGAAGGCGCCAAGGGGTTGTGCGAACTCGGCCGCGGCAAGGACCTGGTGGTGAGCTATCTCCAGGCGATGCCGTCGGTCGCCAAGGAGGTGGGCGAGGACGTCATCCCCGATGTGGTCACCCAGGCGATGAAGCTCGCCTCCATGGTCAGCGGCGAGATCATCGGGCTGATCTTCGCCACCCTGCCGGTGGCGTCGCGCCGCCTGGGCGATGCGGAGCTGGTCCGGCAGTATCTCGCGCTGCTGCACCAGCTCTCCGCCAAGGCCCCGCGCGGGCTGCGACCGATGCTCGGCCGACTCGACGAGCTGTTTTCGAAACTCACTCTCGGCGGCCTGCGCCGCTGGGCGTTGTGGGGTGCGCAGGCCCACGCCCGCGACTTTTCCGCACTCGGCAGCTACTTCGCACTCGTGAGCGCCGACTCCCTGGCTGTATTGCAGAAGGAGCGCCGCGGCACCCTCTTCGTCGACAACCAGCGCAAGCTCAACTTCTACCTGCGTGCGCTGTGGGGCAGCGACTTCTTCCTGCGCCCGACCTCCGGGGATGTAGAGAGCCGGGAGGGCTACCGGCCCTACATCGAACGCCGGGTCATCCATCTGCCCGACGCCTATGACGACCACCGCGGCATTCGCGGCGGCGAACTCTACCGTGCCGCCGCCACGCATGCGGCGGCACACCTCGGGTACACCCGGGAGCCGCTGTCCGCGGAAGCGCTGACACCCGGCCAGATGTTCTTCGTCGGCCTGGTCGAGGACGCCCGGGTCGAGGCACTGGCCATTCGCGAATTCCCCGGCCTGCAACAGCTCTGGCTTAAGTTCCATACAGCGGTAAAGACGGACGACGACCCGCGCAATCCGGTGGTACATCTTCTGGAACGGCTCGCCCGCTCCATGCTCGATGAGGAGTACCGGGACGAGGACGCCTGGGTGCGTGCATCGGCCGACACCTTCCACCGGGAGTTCGCCTCCCGGGGCGATTCGGCCGGCCTCGCGTGGGATCTCGGGGTCCAGTTCCACAACGAGTTGGGCAAGCGGGCGGCAATGCCCAGCCTGCGCCTGCTGGAGGGGATCGCCCTCCCCTACCGTGACGACAACCGCTACATCTGGGCCTTCGACGAGATCGCCTGGCAGGAGGCGGACTACCTCTCCGCGGCAACGCGCCAGGAACGGCGCAAGGTCAACGTCATGGAGATGGTGAACGAGCTCGACAACGAGCTGGCCGGCGACGACGCGCAGGAGATCTGGACCCTGGAGAGTGAGTTCTTCCGCGACGGCGATCCGGAGGGGGTCTCCATCAACCAACTGGAGGGCAGGGAGCCGGTCAGCGAGCCCTACCACTACCCGGAGTGGGACTATCAGGTGCAGCTGCACCGTCCCGACTGGACCACCGTACTGGAGAAGCGCCAACCCCTCGGCGATCCGGAACTGGTGGACCGGACTCTGATCGAATACCGGCCCATCGCGAGCCGCCTGAAACACATCATTGATGCGGTCCAGCCGCAGGGGCTTGTGCGCCGACGTCACCAGGAGGATGGCGAGGAGATCGACCTGAATGCCGCCATCCGTGCGCTGGTCGACCTGCGCATGGGCCTCGACCCGGACCCACGCGTCAACATCCGCCTGGAGCGCAAGACCCGCGATCTCGCTGTGCTGGTGCTGCTCGACCTCTCCGAGTCCACCAACGACACCCCCGACGGCTGCGACCGTCCCGTCCTGCAACTCGCCCGCGAGGCGACCACCCTGCTCTCCTGGGCGCTCGACGGGATCGGCGACGCCTTCGCCGTCCACGGCTTCGCCTCCGACGGACGGCACGACGTGCAGTACTACCGCTTCAAGGATTTCGACCAGCCCTGGGACGAGGCGGCCAAGTCGCGCCTCGCCGGCATGCGCGGCGGGCTCTCCACCCGCATGGGCGCCGCCCTGCGCCACGCCGGTTCACACCTGCGCGCCCGCCCAAACCAGAAGCGGGTGGTACTGCTGGTCACCGACGGTGAGCCCGCCGACATCGACGTGCGCGATCCGCAATACCTGCGCCAGGACACCCGCAAGGCGGTGGAGGAGCTGGCCGCCCGCGGCGTGCTGACCTACTGCCTGACGCTTGATCCCAATGCCGACGCCTACGTCTCGCGCATCTTCGGCGGCAACTTCACCGTGGTCGACCACGTGCAGCGGCTGCCGGAACGGCTGCCCACGCTGTTCATGGGGCTGACGACCTGAAGCGCTCGACGCGCAGTCGGGCGATGCGGAAGAGGTAGCGCCCCCATACGTTCGGATGCGTTTGGTCAGGCGGCAGGTGAAATCATCCGGGCGTGCATGCCCGCGTAGACGCCGCCCGCCGCCAGCAGCGCCTCGTGGCTGCCGCGCTCGACCACCCGGCCCCGATCCAGCACCACAATCTCGTCCATCGCCTCCAGCCCCACCAGGCGGTGGGTGATGAGCAGCACGCTGCGGCCGTCCATCAGCTGCCGGATGGCCGCCATCATCTCCCGTTCGGTCGCCGGGTCCAGTCCCTCGGTGGGCTCGTCCAGCAGCAGAACGGGGGCATCCTTGAGCAGCGCCCGGGCGATGGCCACCCGCCGCGCCTGGCCGCCGGAGAGGCGCAGCCCCGCCTCGCCCACCCAGGTGTCCAGCCCCTCCGGCTGGGAGCGGACGAACGCCAGTAGCTGCGCCGCCTCCAGCGCCCGCTCCAGATCCGCATCGGTGGCCTCCGGGTCGGCCACCCGCAGATTCTCCCGCAGGGTGGTGGTGAAGAGGTGGGTCTGCTGGGCCACCACTGCGAAATGGCGGCGCAGATCGTCGCCCGAGAAGGCGCGCAGGTCGTGTCCGTCCAGGGTGACGCTGCCCGCCTCTGGGTCCCAGAAGCGCAGCAGCAGATTCACGATGCTGCTCTTGCCCGAGCCGGTGGCCCCCACCACCGCCACCCGCCGGCCGGCCGGCAGCTCCAGATGGAGATCGCTGAGGGCCGGTGCGGCGTCGGGGGCGTAACGGAAGGTGACACCGCGCAGCGCCAGGTCGAAGCGGGCGGGGCTGGGTGAGGGGGCGGCCGGGTCCGGGGCCTGGGGGCGGGCGTCGACGATCTCGAAGATGCGCCGCGCCGCGGCGAGGGTCTGCCCCAGCATCTGAAACGCCTGCGGCAGCGGCATCACCGCCTCGAAACTGGCCAGCGCGAACAGCACCAGCATCGCCAGCTGCGGCGGCTGCAGCGCGCCGCTCGCCACCAGCGGGATCGCCAGCAGGGCCATGAGCCACATGGCGAGATTGGCGCAGAGCCCCAGCGCGGCCTGGGAGATGCCGCTCAGGCGGCTCATGCGCCCCTGGGCCGCGGTCAGCTCCCGGCTCAGGTCGTGGATGCGGGCCGCCTGGCGCTCCCCGGCGCCGTACACGAGGATCTCGCTCATCCCCTGCAGCCCGTCCACCGCGGTGGCCTGGAGCTCCGCACTGCTCTCCACCAGGGCGCGGCCGGGCCGGCGGCCGAGCCGCTGCATCAGCAGCGGCACCGCCACCCCGGCCACCAGCAGCAGTGCCAGATTGACCGCCGCGAGGCGCGGGTCGAAGACCCACAGGAACAGCCCCACGGCGGCAAACCCGAGCAGCGCCACCGCCACCGGCACCACGATGCGCAGGTAGAGGTTGTCCAGGGTGTCGATATCGGCGCGGATCCGGTTCAGCAGATCGCCGCTGCGGTACTGCTGCAGGCGTGCCGGGGCGAGGGGTTCCAGATGGGTGTAGAACCAGACCCGCAGCTGGGCCAGCAGCCGGAAGGTGGCCTCGTGGGTCACCAGCCGCTCCCCGTAACGACCCACCGTGCGCACGATGGCAAACAGCCGGATGCCGGCCGCGGGGGTGAAATAGTTCATGCTCACCCCGGCGAGCCCCGCCAGCGCCATGGCGGCGATAAACCAGCCCGATAGCGCCAGCAGACCCACGTTCGCCAGCAGGGTGAGGAACGAGGCCGCCACCCCGACCGCCATCCACTTCCAGTAGGGGCCGAGCAGCCGGCCCAGGCGCCACAGCTCCCTCATGACCGGCCTCCGTAGGCTGCCGCCATCTGTGCGTAAAGGCCGCCGGCGGCGATCAGCTCCCCGTGGTTGCCGCTCTCCGCCACCCGGCCGCCGTCGAGGACGATGATCCGATCGGCGCTCTGCACCGTGGCGAGCCGGTGGGCCACCACCACCACGGTGCGCCCCTCGGCGAGCCGCTCCAGCGCCGCCTGTACCAGCGCCTCGCTTTCGAGATCCAGGCTGGCGGTGGGCTCGTCCAGCACCACCAGAGGGGCATCCTTGAGGAACGCACGCGCCAGCGCGATGCGCTGGATCTGGCCGCCGGAGAGCCCCTGGCCCCCTTCACCCACCGGGGTGTCGTAGCCCTGCGGCAGACATTCGATGAACTCCTCCGCCTGGGCGAGGCGTGCCGCCTGCCGTACCGCCTCCAATGACGCTTCCGGCCGCCCCAAACCGATGTTCTCCCGCACCGTGCCGTGAAACAGACGGGGGCGCTGCGGGACCCACGCCACCCGTTCGAGCCAGGCGGCGTGATCCATCCCGGCCAATTCCCGCCCATCGACGAGGATGCTCCCGGACTGGTGGCGCAGAAAACCGAGCAGCAGATTGATGGTCGTGCTCTTGCCCGAGCCGCTCGGCCCCACCAGCGCCACCCGCTCCCCGGGGGCGACGTGGAAGGTGGCCCCGGCCAGGGCGGTGCGCTGCCCCGGATAGTCGTAGGCCACCTCCCGGAACTCGATCCCGGGCGGCCCGCCCGCCGGCACCGCGACCGGGGTCGCCGGTGCCGGCGGCGCGGCGGTCTCCAGCACCTCGATCAACCGTTCGGCGGCGGCGATCCCCTCCATGCGGGCGTGGTAGTGGGTGCCCATGGTGCGCAGGGGCAGGTAGAACTCGGGTGCCAGCAGCAGCACGAAGAAGCCGTGCAGAAACACCATCTCCCCCCACAGCAGGCGGAAGCCGATGAGCACCGCCACCACCGCGATGCTCACCGTGGCGAAGAACTCCAGCACCAGGGAGGAGAGAAACGCCACCCGCAGTACCTTCATGGTGCTGTGCCGGTGGGCGTCGGAGACGGCGGCGATCACCGCCGCCTCGCGGCGGCTGGCGTTGAACAGCTTCAGGGTGGTGAGCCCCTGGATGACGTCGAGGAAGTGGGCGCTCATGCGGGCCAGCTCCCGCCACTGGCGCTGATTGAGCCGCTCCGCCCCCTTGCCGATGAGGATCATGAACAGGGGGATGAGCGGGGCGGTGCCCAGCATCACCAGCCCGGAGATCCAGTCCAGCGGGAAGACGAAGGCGAGGATGGCGAGCGGCACCAGGGCGGTGAGCGCCATCTGCGGCAGGAACCGAGAGTAATAGGCCTCCAGCTTCTCCACCCCGTCCACCAGTAGGTTGGAGAGTTCGCCGCTGCGCTCCCCGTGCAGGTAGACCGGGCCGAGCGCCTGCAGGTGGCGGTAGAGCCGATCGCGCAGCGCCAGCTTCACCCGCGCCGCGGCGGTGAAGGCCACCTGTTCCGAGGACCAGGCGATGACGGCGCGGAGCAGGAAGACCGCCAGCAGGGTCCAGAGCCACGGCCACAGCGCATGGAGGCCCGCCTTCTCCACCACCACCTCGTTCACCACGCTGGCCAGCAGGTTCGCCTGCCAGATGAGCAGCAGCCCCCCCGCCAATCCGAGCCCCACCGCCAGGTTCAGGGCCGGCCCCGCCAAATGGCGCTGGGCGGCGAGCCAGCGGCCGGGGGAGGTCAGTGTGTCCGACTGTGCCATTGCAGAACGATGAATTGGCGCCGAACTCAGCCCATCCTGCTGAAAGCGGGCATAACGGGGAGCCGGGCCATCACTGGCCAGACCACGCCGGGACGCAAGGGTGCCCGCGTCGCCGGCCGCCGTGCCCCGTCTGACAGAGGCGCGGGGAACGTCGGCGGCACCGCACGCGAGGGCCAGCAGCATACCCCGAATGCCGGGAAATTCCACCCGCGGTCAGCCGTCGGCAAGGCCGTATTAGGCGAAGCCGTGATCCGCCGTGCCTGGCATCAGCAGCCGCTTTTCCTGCGCACAGAAACGCAATCCAAATACACCGGTGCAGCAGGCTGCCGGAGTTGCTTGCCGCGAAGGAACCATCCGGTGGCGTGCTTGACAAACCTTGAACAGACCGTCAATTATTGACGCATGCGGAAGGCGACTGTCGTTATTCCACTGGACCTCACACCCGCAACCGCGCTTCGCATCGTGAAGGAGGTTGCCGCGGACTCTTCCCGCGTCCGCTTTACCCCGCACGCGAAAGAGCGCATGGCGCTGCGGAAGATAACCAACCGGCAGGTTTTGCAGTGTCTGAGGCTCGGCTTCATCGTGGAAGGCCCGAGCCGGGACATACACGGGAAGTGGGTACTCAAGATGGAAACGATCTCTGCCGGTGACACCGTAAGTGTCGTCGCCGCCCTGGACAAGGACCGCGACGGAAATTTCGTCCTGATTATCACGACCTACTAAAGAGAGGCAGAGCCATGTACCACTACACGGAGTGCGGACTTGGCTATGTCTGGCTCCGCAACGGTTACGAGATCCACCCATCGCCTTACGGGGATGCGGTTTCGATCCGTGACGTTGACGGCCTTCACAAGGTCATCGGGCTGGACGTGGTCAGTAAGAGCGCATGCCTGACCGCAGAGGAGGTACGCTTTCTGCGAGTCGAAATGGACATGTCACAAAAGCACCTGGCGGACATCCTTGGCGTGGGCGAAACCACCGTCCGCAACTGGGAGAGCGGTCGCGGCGCCATAAGCGGGCCAGCCGAACGCCTGTTACGGACGCTGTTCGAGGAGCACGCCAGGGGCAATACCGTCGTGCGAGAAATGGCCGAGCGCTTGGCCCATCTTAGCCGCCAGGAGCACGCGGAGCGGCTGGAGCTGGAGGAGACCGACGACGGCTGGAAAGCAGCTGCGTAGCGGCGCAAACGGGACGGCTTGTTTTCACTGCGGCCACCGAATCATTACGCCGCGTCCTGACTACGCCGGCTCGATGTCGTAAGAGATGTTCGCGCCGGACTCACGGACCAGTTTTGCGTTCACCAGCTCTTTACAGACGGTCTCGGGCGAGGCGTTGCCGTTCAGCCCCTGGCATTGGGACTTGATCCAGTTAAGAAAGCTGTCCCTCTTTCTCGGGCGTTTCCGTCCATCGAGCTGCCTGAGCCGCGACACCACGAGCGCAGCCCCTTCACTCAGCGCCGATGCCGGTGGTGGCGCATTCGCGGGCGTGGCCGCCCTGGTTGCCACCTTCTTGCACCCCCTCCCGATCTTCCTGAGGTGGTTGACCAACCCATCGAAACCACCGTCATTGCTGATGACGTGGAATGTGACGCCCTTGTCCGCCACCTCGTGAAAGCGCCCGAGATGGAAGGCCAAATGGAAGTCCAGGTTATTGGTCCCCATCGTAGTCACGCCGATCAATTCGATCCGGCAGAACCCCTCCGAGGGAAGCGCACCCACCTTGATTCTTGTGTTCTTGGGGCCGCAAAACACGAAGACCCTCTCGTACTCTGAAAGATTCAGCGCCTCCATAGAGCCCACGTTCTCGTAATCAACAAACGCCCATTTCATATGGAGTCCTTTCTGGCGCCAACGCCTGAGTTCTGCCCGTCAAAGCCACGCACCGTCAGTGTGCAGGGGCTGAGGTTTTGGCCGGGTTTACCGGCGCCAGTGGAAGCGTGTGGATCACGCGATAGACGGTAGCCACATCATCGACCATCCTGCCGACCCCCTCTTCCAGCCGTGAGTCACGGAACAGGAAAAAACGCACGTCGAGAAACGGAACCGGCTTTTCGATCTGGAGCTTGCCGATCGAGCCGCTTCGCTGATACCGGGTCTTCGCCATGTAGAGGCTGTCGTACATCAGGCCGATCACGAAGGCGCCCAGTTCGTAGGCCAGCTTGCCCTCCTGCTGGTTGAGTTCGAGCAGGGCACGCCGAAAATCGGCGGTCAGCACCTGCTCAGCCAACGCGGCGCCATCGGTCTGGTCCATGTCGTGGTGGACGACGAACTTCTCGTCGAAGGCCTCGTCTCCCAGCGTGATTTCGCACATGTCAGCGCGCTTGTTGAACAGCTTGATACTCACTCTGGGGCTGATCAGCAGGCGCTGGTCGACACTGAAAGGCAGCTGAATGCGAAACAGCAGGCCCTGGAAGACCGTGACGGCATCGCCGCCGTTGCCCTTGCCCTTGCGGCTGCTGGTTCGGTCGAGTGCGGCGTCGACAAACTCGAAGCCGGTCTGCTGGTGCCGGCCGCGAAAGTAGTGCCTGAGCCGCTGTCGGTTGGAGTGGCCGACCACACCGAGCTTCTCGAAGGCGGGCAGAAAATCGCCGACCTCGACGCCAGGCTGATAGGCAATGTCGCCCAGGGACTGGCAGATCACCGGGATGACGGCATCGAGCACCTGCTGTTCCCACCGGGTCTGCCGGCGCACGATCTGCCATCCGGCAACAACAACACCGGCGATCAGCACCAGAAAAGCGACTCCACCCCAGCCACTACCCAGCACCAACCGCACCAGCAGGGCAATGATCGCGCTGGCCGCGCCGATCACCACCAGAAGCCGCAGAGTCTGCTCGCGCAACTGCATACGCTCGCGTTCAAGTTCTGCCAGCCTGGGACGGAGCTGTTCAACCACCCGGGCGGCTTGCGCGGGGCCTTGTCTGGTTTCGCTCGACATCATCTATTTCCCTTAGTGAGTGCAATCAGTGCGGATCGGTGCCCTGGCGGTCATCGCCCCAGCCCTTGAACACGGCGTCGCGCGGCGGTTTCTGCCCGGCTGCCTGGGCACGTTGGCTCTTTTCCCGCTCGCCCTTCTCGCGATGCTCCCGGCGGTGGGCCGGCACGTCAAAGGCGATCTTGACCAGCACCAGAGCGACCAATGCCAGGACCGGCTCACCGAACCACTGCACAACCCATCCACCCAAAAGGATCGCCACGTGCAGCGCAAGCACACGGGAATAGGGCTGCGTCATCAGCTGCTGGGGGGTGACGTGCAGGTATTCCTGACGGCCGAGGAAATGCGCGTAATGGGAATAGACGTGACTGGCCACCAGCGCGGCCAGGGGTACGAACAGCGCGGCCAGTGAGTACGAGTCAGGCGCATCCGGGCGGAAAACCGCCATCAGAAACACCAGGTGCACCAGCGCGAACAGGCCGTAGTGGAAACAGAAGAACGGGATGAAAAGCAGCAGCGTGCCGTGATTGCGCCGCTGGTACAGGGTCCAGAGGCGCGCCACATTGATCGCGCCGATAACCACATTCTCCGCCCAGAACAGCAGCAGCACCTCGAACACGATCCAGTCGAAAAACAGTACGCCGGCCAGCGGCACCAGATTGCTGATGATCAGAACCGCAGTGGTGACATTCAGTGTTTTCGAATGGGGCATTCAGCGCTCACCGTGGGAACTATCGCCGCAGAAGATATCGGGTGCGTCGGGGTGATGTCATATCCGTTGTAATGGCGGTAATTACATTTTTAGTCCCATTATGCCGGCTCATCGGGTGTGATGAGCCTGAGCCCCGGAAAGTAGGTACGGTAACGCCGCACGTCGCGGGTGAGCAGGCTCATGCGCTCAACGACACCATGAGCACCGATCAGGAGGTCGGGAAGGATCATCGCCCGGGAGCCCCCGGCAGCACGGTATTGGGCATGACACCGCGCCGCCAGAAACGCGGCCTCTCTTGGAAGTGGGGCGTATTCGTAGTCGGAGCTTGGCAGTAACTCGTTCACCTCCTCGATGGACTCGAAATCGAACGCGATTTCGGCGTAAACGATGGGGTTGATAACCAGCCGGTCGGTCTCGAGGTGCTTTTCCAGCGCCCCCGCAGACCATGCCTGCCAGCGGGGATCGGCAGTGATCACGTCCAGCAGGACGTTCGAATCCACCAGAATCCGGCGGGGGCTCATTCGCCGCGGGTCAGTGCCAGAATCTCATCCGTGCTGAGGGTCGTTCGCCGCCGCGCCCGCCGCAGGCGGGCAACGGCAGCGGCACCGCGCCCGGTCTTCCTCTCCGCCTTGCGCAGCACGACCCGGCCCTCCTCGATGACAAACTCCACCTCCGTGTGCGGAGCAAGCCCCGCTTGCCGCCGGATTTCGAGGGGGATGGTGACCTGCCCCTTGCTGGTGATTCGCATGGCTCGACCCTGGTAAGAGTATTACCCGGAGGCTAAATCCCGGCCCGGGTGGAGTCAAGGTGGGGAAAGGAGCCCTGAGACGGCTGAAATCCGGGCATACCAGTCGTTTCGCTTCTCTTCCTCCAACAGCAGGCGTCTTCTAAATGGGAACGCCAGTGCAGGCGCGTTGAGGCGCTGCGAGAAAATTCGAGCCTGGCCAAGCCTGGCCCCTTAAATGCGAACCTGGCCCCTTAAATGTAAATGTAGTGATACGCGTTTTATTGTGAGCCTGGCCCCTTTAACTCGCATGTGGTTGATCTGCCGCCCAAATGTTCGCATTGCGCAACGTCTGGATGAGAGTCGACGGACATGCACATCTGGATTTCCCGCAGGATCTGCGAAAGCTGCACCTCAAGCTGCGCCAACCTTTTCATGTCCTGGCGAACGCTTGAACGCTTACGGCCCAACTGCTGTCGTAACTGGCCCAAGTCCGGTTCGCCCCGGCCAGAGCGCAGCACCGGCTCCAATTCGGAAAGACGGAGGCCCAGAGTTTGCGCCTGCCGGATCATTTGAACTTGTCGAACATTCTCGTCCGAATAGACACGGTACGACCCCTTTCGCCGAACCCGCCCTAGCAAGCCCAGAGCCTCGTAAAGACGTATCGCCTTCAATGAAGCTCCTGTGCGTTTAGCTACTTCGCCAATAAACATATATCCACTTCTCAATCAACTTTACTTGGTCGCCCACCGTTTGGTGTGACTTGCACAGCGGTCCTTTTTTCGCATCAGAATCAACGCCGTTGTTGGGCTTTGCTTAAATCGACAGTTTCCTCAAGGTCTGGCAAATGTGTCCATAGAGCATCGGCCGTGGAGTGCGACCGGAGGGCATCAACCACGGCGGGCAGAGGCTCAGCCAGAACTTCTTGAAAATCTATCTCCCCCGGCAGTTTGATGGAAAACGCAAGTTGCTCGACGGGAGGTACAAACTGGGCATTGATATCGTCCCGGTTTCCTCGTGCATCGATGCGATACCAGCCCACACTTGGCAAGAAGACAGCATTCAGCCCATGCAAACAGAAAGGCGGACCGTTATCATCGCGGCTCAGACGCTGATAACAAAGACTCGCGGGAATGCCGTTCGCCCGCAATAGTGCTGCCAGAAGGTGGCTCTTGGCATAGCAGTAACCACTGCCAACATTCAGTACCTCCGAAGCCGCACAGGTCACGGCTTGCAACTGGTAGTCTCGTGAGTGCTTGATCTCGTCGCGGACCCACTCGAAGCAGCGCTTTGCGACAACTTCAACAGAGCTCACACCCTCGGCGAGAGCCCGTGCCCGGGAGAGAACGTCAGGATGATCCCAATCAATGATTTTTGTGGCCGCGAGAAACTGCTGCACTTGGTTCCCTCTGGTCAAGCCCAACTACAAGTAGGCGGCCGAATGGCCGCATAACATCCCGCCAAGTTGTTCGTGTGGGGCGGCTTTCGCCTGTCCTTCCCGGTAGGTAGGGCGGGTTGTTCGAGTCTTTGGTTAGGGGCGTTATGCCGCTGATTGGCCGCATAAAGCTGCAAAAGTGAATATCAGCGGCATAACACCCTGGGGTGGGGTTCGCTTTCTGCGGTATTTCAGCGTCTTATGCTTTTTCGCGGGTGAATATGCCGCCGCACATTATTCGCATCGACTCCGCCACGCCCCCCACCAGAACCACCAACCGGCTCAGCCCCCGCAGCCCCCAACCCCAAGCCCCCAAACCGCCTTCCCACCCCGATTACACGGCTTCCCCGCCACCCGGTCAAGTTTCCCCGCAAAATCAAATGGGTACACATTGTGAAACGCTAATACAGGCGTGCCGCGGCCGGGTGCGGGCGTCGAGCGGGCGGGCCGGTTTGGCGCGGCGTCGGGGGCTGCCGCTTTCCGTCGGGCCCCGATTTTCGTAAGATCGCCGGCTTCCCGCCCCGTTTTGGGGCACCCCGGTCAACCGGGGGGACGCCGGGCCTCCCGGCGTGCCGGTCTGTCTGTAACGGCCCTCCTATTCCATGTCGTTTCTGAGTCTGCTGCTGCTGCTTCCTCTGGCGGGGTCGATCACGATCGCCCTGATGCCGGGGAATTCGCCGCGCGCCATTCGGGCGGTGGCGATTGCGATGGCGGCGGTGACCGGGGCCTACGCCTGGGGGCTGCTGGCGCTGTTCGACCCGGCGGTGGCCGGGGTGCAGCTGCTGGAGTCCCACCGCTGGAATCCGAGGCTCGGCACCAGTTTCACGCTGGGCGTGGACGGCTTCTCCTTCCCCATGGTGCTGCTCGCCACGCTGCTGACGCTGGTGGCGGTGCTGGCCTCGACCAGCATTCGCGAGCGGGTGCGGGGCTACTACTCGCTGCTGCTGTTGCTGGAGGCGGCGATGATCGGGGTGTTCACCGCCCGCGACTGGTCGCTCTTCTATGTGTTCTGGGAGATGACCCTCATCCCCCTGTTCTTCCTGATTGACCGCTGGGGCGGGGCCAACCGGCAGGGGGCGGCGCTCAATTTCGTGCTCTACACGATGGGCGGCTCGGTGTTCATGCTGATCTCGCTGCTGGTGCTCTACGACGCCGCGCCGGGCCACACCTTCGATATGGCGGTGATGGCGGAGGGGGCACGTTCGCTGCCGGCGGAGACCCAGATCCTGCTGTTCCTGGGCCTGCTGATCGGCTTCGGCGTGAAGATGCCGGTGTTCCCGCTCCACGGCTGGCTGCCGGTGGCCCACGTGGAGGCACCGAGCCCGGTCTCCATCCTGCTCTCCGGCATCCTGCTGAAGATGGGCTCCTACGGCTTGGTGCGCACGGTGGAGATGCTGCCGCAGGCGGCCATCTCCCTGCAGGCGGTGCTCGCCGCCCTCGGCTTCATCAGCCTGGTCTACGGCGGTGTGCTCGCCTGGCGCCAGCGCGACCTGAAGGCGATGATCGCCTACTCGTCGGTGAGCCACATGGGGGTGGTGCTGCTCGGCATCGCCGCGCTCAACGTGGCCGGCCTGACCGGCGCGGTGATGCAGATGGTGGCCCACGGGCTGGTGGCCGGCGCCCTGTTCCTGCTCATCGGCCTGCTCTACGAGCGCACCCACACCCGCGACATCGCCGACTACAGCTCGCTGGTGCGGGTGATGCCGCGCTTCGCCTTCTTTACCGTGCTCGCCTTCGTCGCCGCGGTCGGCATGCCGGGGACCGCCGGTTTCATCGCCGAACTGCACGCCATTATCGGCGGCTTCGAGCGCTGGGGCGCCTGGATGGTGCTGCTCAGCCTCGGCGTGCTGATCAGCGCCGCCTACGCGCTGCGCACGGTGGGGCGCCTGTTCACCGGCCCGGTGAGCCAGCGCATGCAGGGGCTGCCGGACCTGAGCCGCACCGAACTGACCAGCGCCGGGGTGCTGAGCGCCGGCATGGTGCTGATCGGGGTCTTCCCGGCCCCCACCCTCGCCCTGATGGCCGCCTCGGTGGACCAGCTCAGCCGGGTGTTCGCGCCATGACCGCCCACGCCGCCACCCAGCCCGTGGGCGACATCCGCGACCGGTTGCGGGCGCTGGTCGCCCACCTGGAGCACGTGCTGCCGGGGCAGGCGCCCATCCGCGACTTCGTCCACCACAACACCCTGCACGGCCTCCAGCACCTGCCGTTCCGCGAGGCGCTGACCGAGGCGCGGCGCCTCACCGGCGCCCGCGGCTACCTGCCGGACGAGACCTTCCGCGAACTCTACCGGCGCGGCCGGGTGACCCGGGCGGACCTGGAGGCGGCCATCGCCGAACAGCCGGACCTCGACGGCGACGCGGAGCTGATGGCAGCCGGCGACGGATTGGTGCGCCGCCGCGATGTGATCATTGCCGGACTGCTGCACCCCTTCCGTCCGGTCACCGCCTGCCAGCTCAACTGGCAGATCGAGGAGCAGAACGCCCTCGCCGCCTGCCAGCCGGACCTGCCGCCGGAGAGCCGGGAGCGGCTGCTGGCCGCCGCCCGCGCCCACGGCGTGGAGGACGAGGCGGCGGCGGTGCGCGAGCTGTGGGCCGCCTGCCTGGAGACGCTCGGCCTGACCCATGCCAGCATCCATCCGGAGGAGCTGATCGATCTCTCCCCCGAGGAGGAGGCGGCGATGGCCGCCGCGCCGGAGGAGGACGAGGCGGCGGGGGAGGCGCGCAGCCGCGTCGACCGGCTGGTGCGCAAGGAGGCGGCGCGGCTGTTCGAGTCCCATTTCGACCGGGTCGGCGAGGAGCTGACCCTGCGCGGCCTGCTGCTCGCCCTCACCGGCGAAGACCTCATGGAGGAGCTGCTGCCGCCTTTGGTGCGCCAGCTCTCCGCCCACCTGGATCAGGGGCTGGCCGGGTGGCACAACCCGCGCCGCGACCAGGGGTTCTACGCCGCCTGGCGGGCCAGCGCCCACCGGGACTACGCCTGGCTGTTCCGCGACCGCCCGGAGTGGCGGCTGCAACTGGAGCGGCTGCCGGAGGATCCGGCGGAGCTGATCGCCCAGGAGCTGCGCCTGCTCGGTTTGCCGGAGGCGCGCTGGGAGGGCTACCTGGAGCGGCTCGCCCTGGAGCTGCCGGGCTGGTCGGGGATGTTCCTCTGGCGCCACAACCACCCCCGCTACGACGGCCACGACACGCCGGTGGAGATGGTGGAGTATCTGGCGGTGCGGCTGGTGATGGAGCGGATGTTCGCCCAGCGGATCTGCCGCCACCACTGGCGCATCGAGGCCAGCCTGCCGATGCTGCGCTGGTACTTCCGCCGCCACCCGGCGGAGCTGTCGGTGCGCCACTTCCTGTTCAACGCCCGCCTGCCCGAATACCTCACCACCCACGCCCAGCGCCTGGTTGACGAGTCGCAGCACGAGACCGCCGAACTGATGGACGAGGCGTGGCGTCCGGCCGCGCACCTCATCTGGGTGTGGCGCCAGAGCCCCGCCGCCGATCGCCCCATCGGCCGGTCGGTGTTCCGCTCCGCCTGGCCGCTGTTCCGTCTCGCCCAGCACCTCGGCCTCTGCGGCGCCGAACTGCGCGCCGCGGGGCCGGAGGGGGCGGCGGCGCTGCTGGACAGCCTCGACCACCTGACCGAGGAGCGGGCCGGCTGGACCTGGCTCTCCGCCTACGAGCGCCACTACCGGGAGCGGATCTTCACCGCCCTGATCGCCAACCACGGCCGCGGGCCGTGGGCCGAGCGCCGCCCGCTGCCGGAGGCGCAGCTGGTGTTCTGCATGGACGACCGCGAGGAGGGGATGCGCCGCCACCTGGAGGAGATCAACCCGGCGCTGGAGACCCTGGGCGCGGCCGGCTTCTTCAACATTCCGATGAACTGGCGCGGGCTCGACGACGACAAGGCGCTGGGGCTCTGCCCGGTGGTGGTCACCCCGGTCCACGAGGTGCGCGAACTGCCCGCCGAGGAGAGCGACCCGGCGTGGCGGCAGCACCGGGAGCGGCGCGACCACCGCCTGCGCTGGCGCGAGCTGCTGTTCCGCGGCACCCGCCGGGGGATGCTCCCGGCCGCCGTGCTGACCGCGGCCGCCGGTGTCGCGGCGCCGCTGCTGCTGGCCGGCAAGGTGCTGCTGCCGGGCCGTTTCACCGCCTGGGCCGACACCCTGCGGCGCGATTTCGAAGGGAGCGTGCCGACCCGCCTCACCCTCACCGCCGATGCCGAACAGGCGCCCCCGACCCCGCAGCGGCCGCAGCTCGGTTTCACCGACGACGAGCAGGCGGAACGGGTGGGCGGTTTCCTGCGCGCCATCGGCCTGACCGACGGCTTCGCGCCGCTGGTGGTGATGATGGGCCACGGCTCCCACAGCCAGAACAACCCGCACGCCTCCGCCTACTCCTGCGGCGCCTGTTCCGGTCGCCACGGCGGCCCCAACGCGCGGGTGTTCGCCGCCATGGCCAACCGGCCCGAGGTGCGCGAGCGGTTGGCGGCACGCGGCATCGTCATCCCCGACTCGACCCGCTTCGTCGGCGCCACCCACGACACCTGCGACGACCGCGTCGACTGGTACGACGAGGCGGCGCTGCCGGAACCGTTCCGTCCGGCGCTGGAGAAGCTGAGCGCGGAGCTGCTCGAGGCGGGGCGGCGCCACGCCCGCGAGCGGTCGCGCCGGTTCGCCTCCGCGCCGCTGAAGCTGCCGGAGCCGCAGGCGTGGCGGCACGTGGCCGCCCGCGCGGCGGACTTCTCCCAGGCTCGGCCGGAGCTGGGTCACGCCACCAACGCCACCGCCTTCATCGGCCGCCGCTCCATGAGCCGCGGCGCCTTCTTCGACCGGCGCGCCTTCCTCATCTCCTACGACCCCACCCGCGACCCGGACGGGAGCGTGCTGGAGGCAACCCTGCTCTCCGCCGGGCCGGTCGGCGCCGGCATCAGCCTGGAGTACTACTTCTCCAGCGTCGACAACGACGGCTACGGCTGCGGCACCAAGGTGCTCCACAACGTGACCGGGCTGCTCGGGGTGATGGAGGGGGCCGGCTCCGACCTGCGCACCGGCCTGCCGCGGCAGATGATCGAGATCCACGAGCCGATGCGGCTGCTGGTGGTGGTGGAGGCGGCCACCGAGACCCTGACCCGCATCTACGAGCGCCAGCCGCCGCTGCAGGAGCTGGTGGGCAACGGCTGGATCCGGCTCGCCGCCAAGGCGCCGGACGCGCCGCGCATCCACCTGTTCGAACCGGGGCAGGGGTGGGTCCTCTGGCAGGGCGGGGCCGACGGGCTGCCGCAGGTGGAGCACTCCGCCGACTGGTTCGACGGCCACCGCGACGCGCTGCCCCCGGCGCTGATCGCCAGCGCCGCCCGCACGGAGGGCGCCGGATGAGCTGGGTCGGCCTGATTCCGCTGCTGCCGCTGCTCGCCGCGCTGGCGATCGGCCTGCGCATGGTCACCGGCTCCGGCCGGGGCGAGGCGGGCGAGACCGCCACCGCGCGCATCGGCGTGTGGGCGGCGCTCGGCGCGCTGCTGCTGCTCCTGCTGCTGGACGGTGTGGCGCTGGTCTCCGGCGCGCCGGGGACGGTGACCCTCGGCACCTGGTTCGAGAGCGGCGCGTTTACCATTCCGGTCGGCTTCACGCTCGACGGGCTGAGCCTGCCGGTGGCCACGCTGGTGGCGCTGATCGCCTTCCTGGCCCAGCGCTTCTCGGTCAACTACCTGCACCGGGAGCCCGGTTTCCACCGCTTCTTCTTCGGCATGAGCCTGTTCACCGGCGGCATGCTGCTCATCGTGCTCTCCGGCAACGCGGTGCTCGCCTTCGCCGGCTGGGAGCTGGCCGGCGTCAGTTCCTGGATGCTGATCGGCTACGCCTACGAGCGCCCCACCGCCACCGGCAACGCCCTGCGCGCCTTCGTCACCAACCGCATCGGCGATGCCGGTTTCCTGTTCGGCATCGTGCTCGCCCTGCTCTGGCTCGGCTCGGTGGAGTGGGGGGCGATGGCCGAACGGGCGCCGGAGTTGGGCACCCTGAGCGCCGGCGTGCTGGCGCTCGGGTTCGTCATCGCGGCGCTGGCCAAGTCGGCGCAGGTGCCGTTCGCGCCCTGGGTGGCGCGGGCGCTGGAGGGGCCCACCCCGTCGTCGGCCATCTTCTACGGCGCCCTCATGATCCACGCCGGCGTCTACCTGCTGATCCGGTTGCAGCCGGTGCTGGAGCAGTCCCCGGCGGTGATGGGGCTGATCGCGGCGGTCGGCCTGCTGACGGCGCTCTACGGCTGGCTCAGCGGGCTGGTGCAGACCGACGTCAAGAGCAGCCTGATGTTCGCCACCACCACCCAGGTGGGGCTGATGGTGCTCGCCTGCGGCCTCGGCTGGTTCACCCTGGCCGCCTGGTACCTGGGGCTGCACGCGGCGTGGCGCGCCTACCAGTTCCTGCTCTCCCCCTCCTACCTGGAGCTGACCGGCGCGGCGCCCGCGGTGAACCCGCCCAGCCGCAGCCGCGGGCTCTACACCGCCGCCCTGCAGCGCTTCTGGCTGGAGGCGTTCACCGACTGGCTGCTGGTGCGGCCGACGCGGGCGCTGGCCAGTGATGTGAACAGCTTCGACCAGCGGGTGGTGAGCCGGCTGGTCGGTCTGCCGGAGGGGAGCGCGCCGGGGACGACGGAGGTGGTGCGCGGCCACGGCGCCGCGGGCCGGCTGCTGCAGTGGAGCGCCGGCTGGCTGAACGCCTTCGAGCGGCACCTGGTGTTTCACGGCGGCGGCAAGCTGAGCCGCCTGCTGCAGCGGCTGGGCGGTTATCTGTTGACGGTGGAGTCGCTGCTGGAGCGGCCGGTCTACCTGCTGCTGCTCATCATGGCCACATTCGCGGTGATTCTGTGATGGTCGAGCTCCCCTGGAGCCAGCACGCCCCCTACCCGCTGCTCGCGCTGCTGCAGCTGCTGCCGCTCGCCGGTGCGGTGCTGCTCTTCGGCCTGCGCGACCGGCTGCCGCGGGTGTGGCTGGCGCGCACCATCGCCTTCGCCGAGCTGCTGCTCGCCTGGGACCTCTACCGGCGCTTCGACGCGGGCACCGCCGACTTCCAGTTCGCCGAGCGCATCGACCTGTTCGGTCCCATCGCCTACCACGCGGCCGCCGACGGCGTGACGGTGCTGTTCATCCTGCTCGCGGCACTGCTCACCTTCCTGCTGACCATCTACGCCAACGTGCGCCGGCTGACCGACGTGCGGCTGCTGATGGCGGTGATCCTGGCGGTGGAGGCGGTGCTGATGTCACTGCTCTCCACGGTCAACCTGCTCTGGTTCACGGCGGCGACGGCGGTGGAGTTGGGGCTGGTCGGTTTCGTGCTGTGGCGCTGGGCGGCCTCGCCGGAGAAGGGGTTTGCCCTGCTGCGCTTCTATCAGTACCAGGGCACCGGACTGGCGCTTCTGCTGGCGGGCACCCTGGCCGCCGGCTGGAGCCACGCGGATGCGGTCGGCCTATGGAGCTTCGGCCTGTTCGACCTGGCCGCCGTCCCGGTGACCGGCACCCTCGGCACGGTGGTGTTCTTCCTGCTCTTCTACGGGCTGGCGGTGCGCACACCGCTGTTTCCGATGCACGGCTGGCTGCCGACGGTGGCCCACCACGGCAACGTGGCGGTGGCGCCCACCTTCCTGCTCGGGGTGAAGGTGGGGATCTACGGGCTGGTGCGGTTCGTCTTTCCCATCGCACCGGAGGCGGTGGCCGAGTGGCACGGCTTTGCGGTGGCGTTTGCGGTGACCGGCGTGTTCTTCGCCGCCTTCCTCGCCTTCATGCAGACCAACCTGCGGCGGCTCATCGCCTTCGCCGTGGTCAGTCACACCAGCCTGGTGGTGGTGGGGCTGTTCACGCTGCACCACGCCGCGTTCCAGGGGGCGGTGCTGCTGGCGATCAACTTCGGCCTGGCCGCCACCGCCATGCTGTTCATGGTCGGCTTCGTCTACCGCCGCACCCGCACCACCGCGCTGGCGCGCCTCGGCGGGCTGTTCGATCACATTCCCTTCATCGGCCTCGCCTTCTTCGTCGCCGGCCTGGCCATCGTCGGCATGCCCGGCACCCCCGGCTTCGACGCGGCGCACCTGCTGTTCGAGGCGGCCATCGCCCGCTTCGGCGCACTGCTCACGGTGGCCGCCGCCCTCGGCAACGTGCTGGCCGCCGGCTTCCTGCTGTGGGCGTTCCAGCGCGCCTTCCTGGCCCCGGCGGGGGGAGCCCGCGCCGGCCGGGCCATGGAGCCGACCACGCCGATGGAGTTCCTGGTGGCCGCGACGGTGATCATCGTCCTGCTGTTCGCCGGCTTCTACATGGAGCCCTGGCTCGACCTGGTCGATGCGCCGCTGCAGGCGCTGAGCGAAAACTTCGCAGGGGGGAGCGGGCATTGAACGCCGTTATTGATCTCGCAGAGACGCAGAGCACGCAGAGAAGGATCCAAATCCTGCCTTTCTCCGCGTGCCCCGCGTCTTGGCGAGAGTCCCGTCCACAGTGGTTCGGGTGAGGTGATGGAGACGCTGCCGCTGCTCAGTCTGCTTGTCCTGTCGCTGCCGGTCGGCGCGGCGCTGATCTGGATCGTGCCGCGGCCGGAGCAGGCGCGCTGGGTGGCGCTGGTCACCGCCCTGGTGGACCTGGTGATCACGGTGCTGGTGCTGGGCCGGTTCGACAGCGGCGACCCCGGTTTTCAGCTCGTCGAACAGGCGAACTGGATCCCGAGCCTGGGGGCGCAGTACCTGGTGGGTGTGGACGGCATCTCGGTGCTGTTCCTGCCGCTGACGGTGCTGCTCTTCATCGGCGTCATCGCCGCCACCTGGAACTCGACGCGCACCCTGCCGCGGCTCTGGTTCAGCCTGCTGCTGCTGCAGGAGAGCGCGACCCTCGGGGTGTTCGTCGCCCTGGATACGGTGCTGTTCTTCCTGTTCTGGGAGCTGGCGCTGATCCCGCTCTACTTCCTCATCAGCCTGTGGGGGATCGGGCCGAACCGCCGCTACGCCGCCACCAAGTACGCGCTGGTGATGCTGGCCGGCGGCGTACCGCTGCTGTTCGGTTTCCTGCTGCTGGCGTTCAACCACGCGGCGGTGGCCGGCCTCGGCGTGCCGGCCGGGCTGGCGTTCGACCTTCCCACCCTGCTGGAGACGCCGCTGCCGCCGGGGCTGGAGCTGGTGGTGTTCCTGCTGCTGTTGCTCGGTTTCGCGGTGAAGACGCCGCTGTTCCCGCTGCACACCTGGCTGCCGGTGGTGGCGACCGAGGGGCCGGCGGGGGTCACCGCGCTGCTGGTGGGGCTGAAGCTGGGCGCCTACGGCCTGATCCGTTTCGCCATCCCGCTGGCGCCGGAGGCGGCGCAGGAGCTGCACTGGCTTCTGGCCGGGCTGGGTACCCTGGGGGTGCTCTACGGCGCGCTGGCGGCCTTGTCGCAGACCAATCTCCGGCGCATGCTGGCCTACTCCAGTCTCGCCCACGTGGGGCTGGTGGTGCTGGGGATCGCCTCGTTCACCGTGCAGGGGCTGCAGGGGGCGGTGCTGCAACTGCTCAACTTCACCGTGGTGGCCGGCGGCCTGTTCCTGCTCGCCGGCATGCTCCACCACCGCACCGGCTCCAGCGACGTGGCCAACCTGGGCGGCGCGGCGAAGAGCATGCCGCTGCTGGCCGGTTTCTTCCTGCTGTTCGGACTGGCGGGGATCGGCGTTCCGGGCACCAGCGGCTTCCCGGCGGAGCTGCTGATTGTTCTCTCCGCCTTCCAGACCCACACCGGCGCCGGCCTGGCGGTGCTGTTCGGGATGGTGCTGGGGGCGGCCTATCTGCTCGCCGGCTACCGCCGCGCCTTCCTCGGGCCGGTCACCAGCGTGGTGGTGCGCGACGCGCTCGACCTGCGCCCACGCGAGGTGTGGCTCATCGCCGCCTTCGCCCTGTTCATCCTCGGCATCGGCCTCTTCCCCTCTTTGATCCTCGACCTCATCGCCCCCAGCGTCGAGGCGTGGGTGGTGCGGTAGGCGCACCGGGGCACCCCCGAAAATTCCTCTCGCAAAGACGCAGGGATCGCGGAGGAAACCCGGAAAGTAATTCGGCAGATCAAGTGGGAGCCCGGCCCTCCGGGCGAACAGCGGCAGCGCCGCTTCGGCCCCAGATCGGGGGCGGGGCGGGTTTAGCGGTCGTCGTCCAGCCGCTCCAGGGTGCGTGACGGCCAGTTGAGGACCGCGGTGCGCACCGACATCTTGCGCGCCAGTTCGGGGGCCTCCTCGCGGATCACCTCGGCGGCGAACTGGGAGAGGAAGCGGGCCTTGAGCTGGGCGCGGGCGCGGTCGACGCCGATCTCCCGGTAGGGGGCGGAGGCGAGCAGGAGAAAGCCGTCGTCGGGGATGCGGCCCGCCTGCATGTTGTTGCCGATGATGCCCGCCGCCTTGCGGATGGGGTCGTCCAGGTTGGGGCTGTAGGGACCGATGATGAGCGCCAGGTTCGGCATGTGCAGGAAGTCGAAGCCGCGGCCGACGCAGATCATCCACTCCCGGTGCTCGATATCGAGGGTGCGGCCCGCCGCCCGCACCTCGGCGATGCGGTCCATGTTGCCCAGCACCAGCGGCAGCAGGTCGCAGCGCATCTGGCCCGGCATCTCCGGAAACAGCGCCTCCAGCTGTCGCAGGACGGTATCCCGATCCGCCTCCTCCAGCTCCGCCACGTTGAGTGTCCGGTCGTCGCCGCCGTGCAGGATCAGCGCGTCTTCGTCGGTCTCGAAGCCGCAGACGATGGGGTAGACGGTGCCGTGATCCCCGCCGAAGGTGGCCTCCACCTGGCGCTTGATCTCCAGGGTGTGTGCCATCGCCGCCGGGGTGTCGTAGCCGAAGCCGGCGCAGCCCCGGTGTTCGGCGCCGCGGGAGAAGTGGTAGGTGATGAAGATGAGCACCCGCCGCCCCGCCGAGACCACCTCGTTGACGTGATTGGCGAGCACCTCGCCGAGGTAGGGCCAACCGAGATTGAACATGCCGCCGAGATTTCGGAACGGCTGGATGATGCCGGGCGGAGTGTTGGTGGCCACCGGGATGTTGATCCGGCCATCCATGCACTTGAGCACCATGATGGCGGTCGGGTGGTTGGCCAGATAGCGCTCGCGGGCCAGGTAGGCCTCGGGCGAACAGAAGTTCGCCGAGTGGCGACGGGCCAGGTCGAACAGCCAGTCGATGCGCTCGTCGATCGATTTGTTGTGGATATCCAACGGTCACTCCCCCGCACCTTTCGGGGGAAGATAAACCGAAACGCGGCGATCGGCCACAGAGAACACCGCACCGGCATTCTCTGTGGCCGGGGTCCCGTCAGGCGGAGGCGGCGACGGAGGGGGGCTTCAGCGGGCAGAAGGCGCCGTCGGCATCGTCCACCTGCAGCCACTCGTAGATGGCGTTCAGTGCCATGCCTTCGGTGGGGTAGATACAGTTGCGGCCGATCACCTCGTAGAGGTTGGTGTGGCGCATCACCTCCAGTACCTGCCGCTTGAGGCCGCTGAAGACCAGGGTGACGCCCCCGTCCTTTAGTCGCTCCACCAGATGGTGCAGCACCTCTTCGCCGGAGGCGTCGACCTGGTTGATGCCGTCGCCGACCACCAGCACGAACTTCGCCGTCGGCTGGTGGGCGACCGCCTCCAGGATCGCCTCCTCGAAATAGGAGACGTTGGCGAAGTAGAGGGAGCCGTCGAAGCGCACCGCGATGATGCGCGGGTCGGTCGGCAGGTCCGGATGGACCTTGAGATCGCGCAGGGTGCCATCCTCAAAGCGGCCGAGGATCGCCACACGCGGGTGCATGGTGCGGTAGAGGTAGAGGACGATGGCCAGCCCCGCCCCCACCAGGATGCCTTGGTCCAGGTGCGGCGCGAAGCCGAAGGTGGCGACGAAGGTGACCACCGCGGCGGCGCCGTCGTGCTTGTTGGCCTGCCAGGCGTGCTTGATCGCCTTGAAGTTGATGAGGCCGAACACCGCCATCATGATGACAGCGGCCAGCACCGCGCTCGGCAGGTGGTAGAGCAGCGGGGTGAGGAAGAGCAGGGTAACCAGCACCACGAGGCCGGTGAAGACCGCCGACAGCCCGGTGCGCGCACCGGCGTTCAGGTTGACCGCGGAGCGGGAGAAGGAGCCGCTGACCGGGTAGGCCTGGGAGAAGCTGCCGACGATGTTGGACAGCCCCTGGCCGATCAGCTCCTGGTTGGGATCGATGCGGTCCTTGGTCTTCGCCGCCATCGCCTTGGCGATGGAGATCGCCTCCATGAAGCCGACCAGGGAGATGACGATGGCACTGCTGAGCAGCGCACCCAGCACGCTCATGTCGATGTGCGGCACGGCGATGGAGGGGAGGCCGGCCGGGATCTCGCCGACCACCGAGCCGCCCATCTCCGCGAAACCGAGCAGGTAGCTGGCCACGGTGGTGGCGACCACCGCCACCAGCACGCCGGGGAACTTGGGCAGCATCTTTTTCAGGTACAACATGATGCCGATGGCCGCCAGCCCCATGGCGAGGGTCGGAAGGTGGGTGTCGGGGATCTGCGACAGCACGCCCAGGATGTCGTTGGCGAAGCTCTCGCTGCGCGGCATGTCGACGCCGAAGATCTTGTTCAGCTGCGACAGGCCGATGATGAGTGCGGCGGCGTTGGTGAAGCCGACGATGACCGGATGGGAGAGAAAGTTCACCACCACCCCCAGTCGCAGCAGCCCCAGCCCGAGCTGGAACAGCCCCACCAGCAGCGCCAGCAGGATGGCCAGGGCGATGAACTGCTCACTGCCCAGCGCGGCGAACGGCATCAGCGCGGAGGCGGTCAGCAGCGAGACCACCGCGACCGGTCCGGTCGCCAACTGGTTGGAGGAGCCCCACAGGGCGGCGATCATGCCGGGCAGGAAGGCGGCGTAGAGACCGTAATAGGCGGGGAGCCCCGCGAGCTGCGCATAGGCCATCGACTGCGGGATAAGCACCAGGGCGACGGTGATACCGGCGATGAGGTCGGCCCGCACCTTCCCCCCGGTCAGGGGCCACCAGCGCAGGAAAGGGAGTAGTTTCTGGGTCATAGGGGCTTTGCTTCTGGTTATGTGATCGGGTGTTGCGACTCCCGTTGAGTCGTAAGTCAGCCGCCCATTATTACAGAAGTTTCTGAAATTTTCGATTCGGGGAGGGGAGGGAGAGCTCCGCGTTGAACCGATAACCCCTCATTCATTAGAATATTCCGATTTTTCCGCCCCTCCGCCTGCCCGCCGGGCGGTTTCCTGCCTAAGGAGCCGTTGTGAACTCCGTGAATGCCCCAACCGCATCGAACGAAACACCCGGAACGACTACATCTCTGCCCACCGGCAAACTGGTGGCGGCGGGGCTCTTCGGGCTGATGGGGGTGTGGCTGGCCTCTGTCGTGCCGACGGTGGAGATCGCCTGGGTGATGGCGTTCCTGCTCTTCACCATCTACATGTTCGCGTTCGAGGTGGTCGGTGTGGACGTGACCGCCGCCACCGTGATGGTGCTGCTCGGGCTCACCTCGCTGTTCGCGCCGGTGATGGGGCTGGAGATGGGGCTGGTCGATTCCGGACAGCTCTTCCGCGGCTTCTCCAGTAACGCGGTGATCTCCATCATCGCCGTCATGATCATCGGCGCGGGGCTGGACAAGACCGGGCTGATGTCCCGTGTCGCCAGTTTCATCCTGCAGGTCGGTGGCAGCAGCGAGAAGCGGGTCATCCCCATCGTCTCCAGCACTGTGGGGGTCATCTCCAGCTTCATGCAGAACGTGGGGGCCGCCGCCCTGTTCCTACCGGTGATCAGCCGTATCTCCGCCCGCACCGGACTGCCCATGTCGCGGCTGCTGATGCCGATGGGGTTCTGCGCCATCCTCGGCGGCACCATCACCATGGTCGGCTCCAGCCCGCTGATTCTCCTGAACGACCTCATCCTCACCTCCAACCAGGCGCTCCCGGAAGCACAACAGATGGAGACCTGGTCGCTGTTCTCGGTGACCCCGATCGGCCTGGCGCTGGTGGCCACCGGCATCCTCTACTTCATCATCGCCGGCCGCTTTGTACTGCCGGTGACCAGGACCGAAGGGACCACCGCGACCAACACGATGGCCTACTTTCGCGACACCTACGGCCTCGACTACGAGCTGTGGGAGATAGCGGTGCCGATGGACAGCACCCTGGTCGGCAAGCTGCTCGACGATGTGGAGGGCCGGTTCCGCATCCGCGTTATTGCCGCCCTGCACGGCAGCGATCTGCGCATCGGCCCCGGCGGACTTGCCCGCGACGTGGGGATCCAGGGCGGCAGCGTGCTGGGGGTTCTCGCCTCGCCGGACAACATTCGGGAGTTCGTGCAGCACCACCAGCTCAATGTGCGCAAGGAGCTGGAGACCTTTGCCGAGTCGCTCGCCCCCAACCGAGCTGGTATCGGCGAGGTGGTCATCCGCCCCGGTTCCTCCCTGATCGGCAAGTCGGCGCGCGATATTTGGATGCGCAAAACCTACGGCATCTCCATGGTGGCGCTGCACCGGGGTGGCGAGACCTTCCGCGAGGGGGACGGCATTCGTGACATGCCGCTGCAGCCGGGCGACACCCTGGTGGTGCACACCCCGTGGGACGCACTGGCGCGGCTGGAGAAGGACCGGGACTTCGTGGTGGTCACCACCGAGTACCCGCATGAGGAGTCGCGGCCGCACAAGGTGGGCTGGGCGCTGCTCTTTTTCGGTATCGCCCTCGGCCTGATCCTGTTCAGCGACCTGCGGCTCTCGGTGGCCCTGCTGACCGGCGCGATGGGGATGATCCTCGCCGGGGTACTGAGCATCGAGGAGGCCTACGAGGCGGTGAGCTGGAAGACCGTGTTCCTGCTGGCGAGCCTCATCCCGCTCGGGCTGGCGGTGGAGACCAGCGGCACCGCTGAGTGGATCGCCCAACAGACGCTCGCCGTGATTGGCGATATGCCGACCTGGGTGATTCAGCTCGCCATCGCGGTGCTGGCCACCTTCTTCACCCTGGTGATGTCCAACGTCGGCGCCACCGTGCTGCTGGTGCCGCTGGCGGTCAACATCGCCATCGGCGCCGGCGCCAATCCGGCGGTGTTCGCCCTCACCGTGGCGATCGCCACCTCCAACTCCTTCCTGATCCCCACCCACCAGGTGAACGCGCTCATCATGGGGCCGGGCGGCTATCGCGTGCCGGACTTCATGCGCGCCGGCGGCGTCATGACCGTGCTGTTCCTCATCGTCATGATGGTGATGATGAATCTGATTTTCTGAGGTCTGAGGCTGGGGGCTAGGAGCTGGGATCAGGGGCTAGGGATCAGGGGCTGGGGATCAGGGGCTGGGGAATGAGTCGCTGCACGACTTCAATGGAGGTTAAAAACCGACACACCCTAACCCCTAACCCCTAACCCCTAACCCCTAACCCCTAACCCCTAACCCCTAGCCCCTAGCCCCTAACCCCTAACCCCTAGCCCCTAGCCCCTAACCCCTAGCCCCTAGCCCCTAACCCCTAGCCCCTCAGTCGAGTGGAACCCCCGGCAGCAGGGGCGGCATCGGGGCGTCGAGCCGCTCGGAGACCGCGCGCAGCAACTCCCCCTCGGAGACGGTCACCTTGCCGTCGTGGGTGACGGCGGCGGCGCACGCCTCTATCAGCTTGCGTTTGAACCGCGGCGGGGTCTGGTTGAGGCGCGAGAGCGCGCCGTGCAGCAGACCCAGGTTCATCCCGCCATCGGGGGGTGTGAAAGGTCCGTCGAGCGGTGCGCGTGCGCCCGCAGCATCGAAGGCCGCCCGCGCCTCGGCCTCCTCCTCCGTTCCCGCCCTGGCCAGCGACCAGAACAGCAGTTCGCAATCGTTGCGAATGACTGCCGGATCACGCGAGCGCTTGACCCCGTTCTCCTTCGGCAACAGTCGCCGGCGCAGCGCTGCATCCACCACATACTCGAACAGCGAGACCCGCTCGTCGGCTCGGATCAGCGCATCCACGGTGTTGAGGAAGGGTTGCCGCTCCGGTTTCGGCAACTCGGCCAGGGTCGGCAGCGCCAGGTCGAGCAGCGGCAGCCGCACGCGCGGCCCCGCCTGCTCCAGCCAGGGCCTGTGCGACTCGGCGCGCGCCAGTGCCTCGGGCTCGGCGGCGAGCGCCCTTGCCTGTTTTTCCCGGACCGAGGCGTCGCTTCCGAACAGCAGTGCGTACACCACCGCCTTCGCATTCTCCGCCCGGTGCAGATCGCTGGTCACCGACTCCGGCAGCCGTGCAATCAACTCGCGGGCGTAGTCGAGGTGGGCAGCGTCGAGGGTGCCGACGGAGGCCACCATGCGTTCCGGCGACGCCGCCACCGCGCCGTCCGCCCCGGCAAATCCCATCGCGACGCCGGCCGCGGATGCCGTGCCGGCAGCGCCGGTTGCGGCCGGGGCGAGCCGCGGGTTGATACGGCGGATGCGCTCGTCGATAGGCGGGTGGGTGGCGAGCAGCCCCATGAAGAAGTTGAGCCCCTGGCCGAAGAAGAGGTGGCTCGCCTCCTCGGCATTCGGGTGCTGTACGTAGGAGTCCTCCACGCCCGCAATCTTGCGCAGCGCGCCGCCGATGCCGTCCGGGTTGCGGGTGAACTGTACCGCCGCGGCATCAGCGAGGTATTCGCGCTGACGGGAGACCGCCGCCTTGATCAGGCGGCCGAAGAACACCCCCAGGTAGCCGACGATGAGCAGGGCCAGGCCGAGGAAGATCGCCCCCCCCGCATTCTTGCCCCGGCTCCGTCCCGAGCCGCGCAGAATGGCCCGCCCGATCAGCGTCAACAACAGGATCCCGTGTAGTACGCCGATGAGGCGAATGTTGAGCCGCATGTCGCCGTTCAGAATGTGGCTGAACTCATGGGCGACCACCCCCTGGAGTTCATCCCGATCCAGCCGCTCCAGAGTGCCCCGCGTCACCGCCACCGCCGCTTCGTTAGGCGAACTGCCCGCGGCAAAGGCGTTGATGCCGTGTTCGCCTTCCAGCACGTACACCTGCGGCACCGGCACGCCGGAGGCGATCGCCATCTCGTCCACCACATTGAGCAAACGCCGTTCGAGCAGGTCCTCCGTGTCGCGGCTGACTGGCCGTCCGCCGAGGGACTCCGCCACGGTCGCCCCATCGCCTGCCAACTGCACCATCTTGAAAAGGCTTCCGCCGCCGATCAGCAGCAGCACCGCCGGTGCCACGACGAACAGCAACTCCGGATTCCAGAGGTTGGCATTGGTCCTGGCGTCGTAGAAGGCGAAGGCGGCCACCGCATAGATTGCCGCGATGATCGCGGCCACCGCGAGCAGAAAATAGGAGACCAGCAGCGCGGTGTTACGGCGCGCCTGGTCCTGTGCGCCAAAGAAGTCCACCGGCGGATCCTCAGAACTTCACGCGGACGGCCTTCTTGGCCTCCGGTTCCTCCACCTCCCACAGCTCCGCCGCCTGGAAGGCAAAGTTGTTGGCGATGATCATGTCAGGGAAGGACTCCCGCTTGTTGTTGTAGTTCATCACCGCGTCGTTGTAGGCCTGACGGGAGAAGGCGATCCGGTTTTCGGTACTGGCCAGCTCCTCCTGAAGTTGCGCCATGTTCTGGTTCGCCTTCAGATCCGGATAGGCCTCGGCCAGTGCGAAGAAGCGGCCCAGCGCGCCGCCGAGCACTGCTTCGGCGCCGACCAGTTCGCGGATAGCCCCCGCATCGGTAGGGGAGGATTCGGCACGGCTTGCCGCCGTCTGCGCCTGGTTGCGCGCAGCGATCACCGCTTCCAGCGTCTGCCGCTCGTGGGCCATGTAGGCCTTCGCCGTTTCGACAAGGTTGGGGATGAGGTCATAGCGGCGCTGCAGCTGTACATCGATCTGGGCGAAGGCGTTCTTCACCCGGTTGCGGAGGGCGACCAGGCCGTTGTAGATGATGATGGCCCAGACGACAATCACGGCGGCGATGCCGAGCAGAATCAGGAGTTCAGTCACGGTGGCGCTTCCCTTTGCTTCTTTGTTGAAAGAAGGTCATTTATCACGCCTTCCGCGACAGGGTCAATGAATCGGTCGGCTGCGCAACAGCTGTGCCGCGGCCAGCGCACTCTGCTCCTTGTCTCGGAGTTCCAGCAGCAGGTCCAGTTCCATCCCGGCAGTGGCGTCGAGAAACCGCCGGAAATGGGCCGGATCCATGTGTTCTGCGTGTGTGCCGGGGCGGCGCGCGGGGTGCTGGCTGCTGTAGTCCACCATCGGAACACCATCGGAGCGATGCCAGGTGGCGGCGCTCAGGGTCAGCGCTTCGCGCAGCGTCTCGCCCGCGTTGATTCGCTCGTGGTGCAGCGTGTCGAACACCACCGGAACTTCGACGCGGCGGTGGATCTGGAGGCAATCGGCGAGGCCGAAGCGGGTGTCGTCGTTTTCAATCACCAACCGCTTCTGGATACCCCTGTCCAGCCGTTCATACCGCGAGCAGAAGGTGTCCCGCGAATGCTCCCGATCGCCGTAAAGGCCGCCCACATGGATCTGTACCTTGGACTGGGCGCCGAGTCCCATCGCGTCCAGCAAATCGCAGTGGTAGTGCAGCTCCGCAATTGCACGCTCGGTCACTTCGGGGTTGGGGGAGTTGATGAGGGTGTACTGGCCGGGGTGCATCGAGATGCGAACGCGATGGCGCTTTGTCCAGGCGCCCAGCCGCCGAAATTCCGCCTGGAAATGGCCCCGCCAGTCGAAGGTGCAGACCGGGTGGGAGGCGAAGGGGATCAGGTCGGAGCTGATGCGGAAGCAGAACAGTCCGTGCACCACGTTGAAGCGCAGCGTCCGCTCCAGGCACTCCAGATTTTCGGAGACTGTTTCCAGCAGCCGTTGCACCGACCAGGAGGCGAGGCGAAATCGGCGATTCGCCTTGCAGCCGAGCCCCTGTGCGGTGGCCACATAGCCGACCCGAACCGGTTGGGCGCGTCTCACGGACAAAAGGGTAGTACTTCCTGAAGAACACCGCGCCAGACTGCTGTGTCACCGCGGCTTTCATGCCTAAAAAAAACGGGCGCCCGAAGGCGCCCGTTCTTGGTCCAGCTCTAAGAGGAAACTTAGAACTTGTGAACCAGACCCACGGAGAAGGCACTCGGGTCGCCGTTGGCAACCGTGGCGCCGAGCGGACCGGAACCACCATGACCGGAGGCAGCAGTCACGTTGACAGCCGAGCCGCTGTCGTTGCTGACCTGGGCGTAGGCAGCATAGACGCTGGTGCGCTTGGACATGGAGTGATCGAAGCCGATCGCCCACTTGTCATAGCCGTTGTCGGCGCCGCCAGCGGTCTCGTCAGCGGTGTAGAACTGCGCCTTGATGGTGTTGCTGCCCATCTTGTACGCAGCGCCGAGGCCCCAGATGGTGCGGTCGGTGTTGTTGGTGTAGTCGTCATCCTGCCACAGGGCGGTGAACTTCAGGTCGCCCATCGCGTAGCTACCAGCCAGGCGGACGGAGGTACGGTCATCCGCAGCGGCAGGGGCAGAGATGTTCTGGTAACCCAGGCCGACCCACATCGGGCCATTGCCGTAGGTCAGGCTGAGGCTGTAGGCGTCGTTGTCGGTGTCGTCGGAGAGGTCCTGGGTGGCGTCGGTGACGTAGGCCAGTGCCGCCTGCATGCCGTTCATGTTCGGGGAAACATAGGCCAGCACGTTGCCCGGGCGAATGTCCATACCCTGGTTGATGACGGTGCGGGAGTCACCAACGGTGTCGCCGAACAGGTCAACCTTGCGGCCAACGGACTTGTACGGGGTGTCGTGACGGCCAAGAAGAGCCGTACCCCAGCCGCCGGTCAGGCCGACGAAGGAGTTGCCGTTGTTGAACTGCTGGTTGGTCGCGCTGGCATACTGCTGATCAGCAACGTTGAAGAAGGTGGTGATCTGCCAGATGGCCTTCATGCCGCCACCCAGATCCTCGGAACCCTTGAAGCCGATCCGGCTGGAGTTGGAGGAGACGCCGAAACCGCTGTCGTTGCCGGCAGCATCGTTGTCGAAGTGGTCAACGGACACGTGCATCTGACCAAAGATGGTCACTTCCGCCTGAGCAGCCATCGGCATGGCGAAGGCGCCTGCGACGGCCAGAGCGATCAACTTCTTGTTCATTCGCGTTATCTCCTAATGGGATTTTTAAGAAATCGTTGGTTCAGCGCCGCCTAATCTAGACCAACGCCGCACGGCAATGCAACACCTTTTTGCGAAAAAAACCACCCCTAGGCAAATCTGTTGCGAAAATGCACTTACTGGAGCTTCAACGTCCAGCGGACGGAACATCTTGTGAGGCCGAAGAACCAGTCGTAACCCATTGATTCAATATAACCAGACAACCGGGACGGATAATGGCAGTAGCCCAAATGAGACAGTGTTGTGCAGGATGACATCCATCCCGCTTGATGGTGGTCGCCGTTCAGGAGAAGGAAACGCGGGGCATCGGCTCAGATCTGCTCTGCTCTGCTCTGCCTAGCAGCGGAGGGAAATCCAAGGACAAAACAGGTAAGACCACAAGGCCAACAAACAAGCCCGTCTTACGACGGGCTTGTTTGTTGGCTGGGGGACTAGGATTATTCGGCGCATCCCTGCGCCTCACCCCTTCGGGGGCGCCGCTTCGCGGCGTTCCGATTCGTTGTCGCGGGGCCATCCCGCCCCGCGCCCTTCGGGCGCCGCATGGCGGCGACCCGGTGCGCTCCCGGCGCACCGGTCCCGGCGAATCGGTCGACCAATTCGACTGGACCGAATTGGGGCGCGAAGCGTCCGAAGGATGCGGCCCAGGGATGGGCCGCACCAACCGGCTAGGTTCTCACCCCTCGACCGCAAGCCAACAAAAAAGCCCGTCTTACGACGGGCTTGTTTGTTGGCTGGGGGACTAGGATTCGAACCTAGATTGACGGAGTCAGAGTCCGCTGTCCTGCCGTTAGACGATCCCCCAAGTGAACGGCTCGGCCGCTGAAGATACAAACCGGCGGCAGGGAGTTCAAGTGCGGCCCGGCAGAGCCGGGCCGGCGGGAGATTAACGCTTGGAGTACTGCGGACGCTTGCGCGCCTTGTGCAGGCCAACCTTCTTGCGCTCCACCTCGCGGGCATCGCGAGTGAGAAAGCCGCCGCGGCGCAGGTTGCTGCGCAGGGCTTCGTCGTGGGCGACCAGGGCTCGGGAGATGGCGTGGCGCACGGCGCCGGCCTGCCCGCTGGTGCCACCGCCCTTGACGGTGACCTTGATGTCGAACTTGTCGGCCAACTGCAGATTCTCGAGCGGCTGACGGACGATCATGCGCTCGGTCTCACGGCCGAAGTAGGTGTCGAGGGTGCGGCTGTTGACCGTGATCTCGCCCTTGCCCGGCGCGAGGAAGGCGCGGGCGGTGGAGGTCTTGCGGCGGCCGGTGCTGGGTGACGTCATTTGTGCCATATCTGTACCGCTGTAATCCGATTAGATCTCAAGAGGAATCGGCTGCTGGGCCGCATGCCGATGCTCGGTGCCGGCATAGACCTTCAGCTTCTTGAACATCGCGCGGCCGAGCGGATTGTGGGGCAGCATGCCCTTGACCGCGTGCTCGATCGCTCGCTCCGGTGCCTTCTGAATCAGCTTTTCGAAGCTGACGGACTTCAGGCCGCCCGGGTAGCCGGTGTGCCGGTGGTACTGCTTCTGCTGCGCCTTGCGGCCGGTAACGTGAACCTTTTCCGCGTTCACCACGACAATGTAGTCGCCCGTGTCCACGTGCGGCGTGTATTCGGCCTTATGCTTGCCCCGAAGGCGACGTGCAATTTCAGCCGCGAGCCGGCCCAGGGTCTTCCCGGTGGCATCGACGACAAACCAGTCGCGCTTGACGGTTTCAGGCTTGGCGCTGAACGTCTTCATCCCTTGGTACTCCGAAAGAGAATGTTCGCAAAACAAAGAAGCGGAATAATATCGGCACGATGCGACGGATGCAAGTCCAGCCGCGCATCAGGCATCACTCCGCCCCCGGGGAAAAAGAAAAGGCGCGGCAAAGGGGGGAGAGCCGCGCCGTAAAACCACCAAAGGAGGATGGAGGAGTCAATGACTTGCCTGTCAGCAAATCATTAAGCGCTAATATACTCATACGGATTTTGGAGTCAACCCCTTATGGGGCTTTTCCTCATGGGGGCGAAGGAACCCTCTTCCACCCAGGCAACATCCGGGGGGCACAACGCGTATGTGCCGGGTGATGATTGGGGATTGGCGATTCCATTAGATGCCGCTACGGCGCAACGGGATTGCGCCCTTGTACTGCTGCGGCGTGCGTCAGCCAGCCGTGGCCGGGGCCCAGGACTTCATGAGGGTGTCGCGCAGGCGGTTCATGCGGCCATGAAAGAAGTGGTCGGCCTCGGCCATCCAGTGGTATTCGGGGCGATTGGGCTGGGCACAGGCCCAGCGTGAGACCGCCTCGGGGGCGGTGATTTCGTCCTTGCCGCCCTGGATGACCATCCAGGGGATGCCGTTCACATCGACACTGCTGAAATCGAACATGGTGACCGGCGGGGCCACCAACAGCAGCCGTTCCGCGTTAGCGGGAACGCAGGCGCGGGCGGCGACATAGGCGCCGAAGGAGAAACCGGCGAGCCAGATGGGTGCCCCCGGATAGCGTTCACGGACCCAGTTCACCACCGCCAGCAGGTCTTCGGTCTCACCGATGCCTTTGTCGAACCGGCCGACGCTCTTGCCGACGCCGCGGAAGTTGAAGGTGACGCTGAGCAGACCCATCTCGTTGAAGGTCTCGGCCAGGATATGCACCACCTTGTTGCTCATGCTGCCGCCGTAGAGCGGATGGGGGTGACAGACGATGGCGACCGGATTGGTACCCTGATAACAGGCCGGGCAGGAGGTGAGCGCCTGGAGTGGCCCGGACGGGCCGGGAATCAGCAGCTCCTCGCCGGTACAGACATCCTCTTCGAGCCCGTCGTACAGATGCAGACCCGGGAGTTCGGCGAAATAGATATCGTCACTCATAATTTCAGGCACCGCCTCTGGACGCGCCCGGGTGTGCGTCCTGCGCATTGGCCAGCCGGGCGGTGCGCCAGACGTCCAATCGGGCGCATGGCCCGCTCACCTTGGTGGTGAGTTCTGTCGAAGGTGCATGCATGCGTGTTCCCTTGCGGTACGGAAACCACTTAGTGGTCGACTGCGGTTCAGGATAACTTGAGGCGCTCGACCGGTCGGCCGTGGCGCAGGTGCTCCTCGATGATCTCGTCGATGTCGTCCCGGTCCACGTAGGTGTACCAGACCCCCTCAGGGTAGACGACGATCACCGGCCCCTCGGCGCAGCGATCGAGGCAGCCGGCGCTGTTGACACGCACGCCGCCGGGGCCGGACAAGCCGAACTCCTTGACGCGCGCCTTGGCGTAGTCGCGCATCGCCTGGGCGCCGAGGCCGGCACAGCAGCCACCCTCCGCGCGTTTGTTGGTGCAGAAGAAGAGGTGGTAACGGAAATAGGACATGGATGCTCGGTAATCAATGGCGGCGACAGGTAGAATGGCCACCTTTCGTTGAAATCGAACCAGTTTACCACGAACGACTTCCGCGCCTTGGGCAGACCCGATCCCACACTCCCCTCCCGTATCGCCGCGGATGCCGACCGCTGCGTGATGTGCGGCTACTGTCTGCCGCACTGCCCCACCTTTGCGCTCACCCGCGACGAGGCGGAGTCGCCGCGCGGGCGCATCGGGCTTGCGCTCGGGCTGGTGCAGGGCCGGCTTGAGCCGACAGCGGAACTGGCCGGCCATTTCGAGCGCTGTCTCGGCTGCCGCGCCTGCGAGCGCAGCTGCCCCTCCCAGGTCCCCTACGGACGGCTATTGGCGGAAGTGCGGGAGCATCTTGCCGCCACCCGCGGGACCGGGCTGCTGCCCCACCTGGCCGCCGGGGCGGTGACCGCTGCGGCAACAAGAAAACTGCTTGCGGGCGGCCTCCGGGTGCTCGGCCCACGCGCGACACAGGCGCTGGCCCCCGGCCGCACCCTTCGGGCCGCCGCCGGCGGGCTGCCGCCACTCCGGCCGGTGCACCCGCGCGGGCACTATCCGGCGAACGGGACCGAACGGGGGCGGGTGGCACTGTTCGTCGGTTGCACCGGCGAGTGGCTGGATGCGGAGACACTCCGCGCAGCGATCCGGCTGCTCAACCGGTTCGGCCTCGCCGTCTCGGTCCCGTCACGGCAGGGGTGTTGCGGGGCGATGCACACCGGGCTGGGCGATGGCGAACGCGCCCGCCGGATGGCCGCAGCCAATATCGAGGCGTTCGCAGACGTTGACACCACCGTCACCTTCGCCAGCGGCTGCGCGGCGGCGTTGGCCGACTACGCGGATCGGGGCGACGAGGGCGCACAGTTCGCATCACGCCTGCGCGACATCAGTGAGGTGCTGGCCGCATTCTGGCCGGAGGAGCTCGAGTTGCATCCGCTGAACGAGGCCGTTGTACTGCACACCCCCTGCACTCTCAGGTTGACCGGCGGGCAGGCTGCCCCGCGGGCGCTGCTCGAACGGATACCCAGCCTGCCTATCCTGCCGCTGCCCGGTGAACAGTGTTGCGGCGGTGCGGGGGCCTATCCATTCACGCAGCCCGCCATCGCCGCGCAGCTGCGCGAACCGGCGCTCGCCTTCCTGCGTGACAGCGGTGCCCGTTTTCTTGCCACCTCCAACATCGGTTGCGCGCTGCACCTGCGCGCGGGGATTCGTCAGGCGGGGCTGAACGTGGAGGTGCTGCACCCGGCGGTGCTGCTCGCCCGACAACTGGCGTAGCCGCAGAGGTTGGGCAACCCCCGCTCTTGCCACTTGCCACTTTTCACTTGCCCCTTGTATCTTCATAACCATGCGCCACTACAGCCCCCTCGATCGCTTTGTCATGCACCTGGACGTGGGTGTCCGAACCCTGTTAGGTAAGCCGCTGATCACCGAACGGCCCGATCCGGCCGACGCCCGCGCCGAGTCGGAACTCTCGGAGCAGGAGCGCGAACTGGCCGGTCGGCTGATGCGGATCAATCATGCGGGGGAGGTCTCGGCGCAGGGACTCTATGAGGGCCAGGCGCTGACGGCGAAGCTGCCGGAGGTACGGGAGAAGATGGAGCGCGCGGCGCTGGAGGAGAACGATCACCTGGCCTGGTGTGAACGCCGGGCGCAGGAGTTGGGCACCCACGTCAGCTACCTCAATCCGCTCTGGTACACCGGCTCACTGGCCATCGGTGCGCTGGCAGGGATTGCCGGCGACCACTGGAGTCTCGGCTTCGTCGTGGAGACGGAGCATCAGGTGGTTCGGCACCTGGACGAACACCTCGACCGCTTGCCGGAACAGGACGCAAAATCGCGCGCCATTCTGGAGCAGATGAAGGAAGACGAAGCCCGCCATGCCACCCTGGCGCTCCACGCCGGTGGCGCCCCCCTGCCAGAGCCGGTCAAGCGGGTGATGG
Source organism: Gammaproteobacteria bacterium (assembly GCA_041690635.1). Classification (GTDB taxonomy): domain Bacteria; phylum Pseudomonadota; class Gammaproteobacteria; order Thiohalomonadales; family Thiohalomonadaceae; genus JAWLGZ01. The sequence continues at coordinate 43,969 of JAWLGZ010000005.1, read as the reverse complement.
GGCTCACCTCAAAGGTGATGACCAGAACCGCTTACTGGGTGTAGATCGACGCCATCCCGGTGTGATTGGGCCGGGTGTCCGCACGGCACATCACCCCTGCCGTGCCGCTCAGTTGCTGCTAACCCCTCGCCCCTGACTCTGCCACTCCGGGAGTGATCAGCGCCTCGATGGCGGCAGCCGGTTCCGGTTTGCCCAGGTAGAAACCCTGGTATTCGTCGCAGGCGTTCTCTCGCAGGAAGTCGAGCTGCACCGCATCCTCCACCCCCTCGGCGATCACCTCCAGCTTCAGGTGACGGGCCATGGCGATAATCATGCCGACGATGGCCATGTCGTCCCGGTCCTCGGGGATATCGCGGACGAAGGAGCGGTCGATCTTGAGCCGGTCCACCGGTAGCCGTTTCAGGTAGGACAGTGAGGAGTAGCCAGTACCGAAGTCGTCGATCGCGAGAGTGACACCGAGCGCCTTCAACTCCGTGAGGGTCTGAATGCCTCGCTCGGCGTGCTGAAGCACGAAACCCTCGGTGATCTCCAGTTCCAGCATCGCCGGATCGAGCCCGGTATCCTCCAGCGTCTGGCGCACCGTCTGTACCAGATCACCGTAGATGATCTGGTAGCCAGCCAGATTTACCGCCATGCGCACAGGCGGCAGGCCGGCCTTCTGCCACGCCACCGCCTGGGCACAGGCGGTGTGCAGCACCCAGCGGCCGATGGGCTCGATGAGGCCGGTGTCCTCGGCCAGGGGAATGAACAGATCCGGCCGGATCATCCCCTTGTCCGGGTGCTGCCAGCGGATCAGCGCCTCCACGCCGACCACCCGGCCGTCGCCCACCAGCGCCTGCGGCTGATAATGAAGCCGCAGATCCCCGCGCTCCAGCGCTCGGCGCAGGCCGGTCTCCATGTCCAGCCGCTCGAAGCTCAACTCGGTGAGTTCCGGGGTGTAGTACTGATAGGTGTTGCGGCCCTGTTCCTTGGCCCGGTACATGGCTGCATCGGCGTTGCGGATCAGCGTCTCCGTATCTCGCCCGTCCTCCGGGAAGACGCTGATGCCGATGCTGCCGCCGCCAAACACCTCGTAGCCCTCGATGTAGATCGGCTCCGAGAGAGCCTCCAGGATCTTGCTTGCCACCGCCCCTGCATCGCGGGTGTCGTGCAGTTCGTCGAGGAGAACGATGAACTCGTCGCCGCCCGGACGTGCAATGGTGTCCTGCTCGCGCACGCTACGGTCGAGGCGATCCGCGGTAACGCGCAGCACTCGATCACCGATGTGGTGGCCGAGGCTGTCATTCACGTTCTTGAAGCGATCCAGATCAAGGAACAACAGTGCCAGACGGGAGCCGGTCCGGGATGCGGCATTGATGGACTCGCTGAGGCGTTGGTTGAGCAGGGTGCGGTTCGGCAGGTCGGTGATCGGATCGTAGTGGGCGAGATAGTTGATGCGTGCCTCGGAATCCCGCTGCTCGGAGAGGTCGGAGAAGATGGCTGCGTAGCGGGTAACCTCCCCGGTCTCGTCGGTAATGGCGCTCAGGGTCTGCCAGGCCGGGAACACCTCGCCGCTTTTACGCCGGTACCACACCTCCCCCTGCCAGTTGCCCGAACGTCCGATCACCTCGTTGATATGAGTACAGATATCCTCGCCGGATCGGCTGCTGTCCAGCAGTTCGCACAGGTGGCGACCCGAGAGTTCCGCCTCGGTATAGCCGGTAATCGCCTTGAAGGCGGTATTGACCCGTGCCACCCGTTCGGCCTCGTCGAGAATAATGATCGCCTCGTGGCTGTCCTGGAACACCGAGGCGGCGAGGTGCAGCTCCTCGTCGGCCCACTTGCGCTCTGAGATGTCGCGGCCGACCACCACCAGGCCACGCCGCGCCCCGTCCTCCGCGAACACCGGCACCTTCATGACGTCGAAGACCCGCTGCTCGCCGCCGGGGCCGGGAATCACCTCTTCGGCCCGGGTCGGGTGGCCGGCACGCCAGGCGATCTCGTCACTCTCCTCGCAAGCCAGGAAGGCATCGCGCAACTCCGGAGCGGTCACCTCGGCCAGCTCCGAATCGCGCTTGCCCCGATAGTCACTCTGTTCAAGGCGGAACAGATTCAGGTTCGATTGGTTGGTCTCCTGCCAGCGCCCCTGTCCATCCTTGAAACAGATGATGTCCGGGGTGGCGTTGATGACCGTGCGGAGCCGCTCCTCGTTGCACCGCAGTGCCTCCTCCGCCCGTACCCGCTCCGAGACATCGCGGGCGACGCCGACCACACCCGTGACGCGGCCGTCGTCGTAATGAGGCTGCATGCTAATCTCCAGCACCACCCCGTGACCGCCTTTGACCCGCATTTCAGCCAGATAGGCCGGCCCCTGCTCCCCATCGAGGGTGCGCCGCACCGACTCCAGGGCGACGAGATTCATGGGATGGTCGGTGAGGAACTCCTCGAAGCGCCCCGTCAGCTCACCGGGACCATAGCCGGTCACGGACTTGAAACCTTCGGAGACATAGGTGAAGAACCCATTCCGGTCGTGGCGAAAGACGAATCCGTGGGCGTGCTCCAGGAGGTCTCGCAGCTCCCCGCTGCTCTTCGTCAGCTGCTGCGACTGCCGGACGATGTTATCGGAAAGGGGCTTGATCACCTGCAGGGTGCCAAAGGTACCGAGCAGCAGCATGATGCCGATCGACGCCAGCGGAAACGCCAGCTGTCCGGCCACCGGTGCGTAGAAGTTCTCTTCCGGCGTGGCAAAGGCGACCCCCCAGCCGTTGCCGCTGTCGGCGTAGACCACCACTTCCGCACCCGCCCCGGGAGGAACAAGGCCGACCTCGCCGGCGATCGCCAGACGCAGTCCCTCGGCGAGCGCTCCACTCTCGGAGCGCTCAAGGACCCGCGTGCCTTCGGCGCCCGCCGAGATGACGCGGGATTCACCGGCACGTCCGAGATAGGCGTTGGCCGAGCTGTCGAAGCCGTTCAGACGGCCGAGGACGGCAAACAGCGGCGCCAGTTCGAAGGCAACGACATCGGTGCCGACCCACTCACCGAAGCGGTTGACGATGGGGGCGGAAAAGAATAGGTAGTATTGGCCGCCGACCCGCCGCGGGCCGTGTGTCAGCAGGTCGGTGCTCCCGGCCTCCGGCAGCGCGGGGGAGTCCACCGGGGCGGCAATGCCGATGGCCAGCACCTGTTCGCCACCTGCCGCGTAGCGGGTGATCCCGACCAGCCCTTCGGTGTGCTTCAGGGCATCCGTCAGCTTGGGAACGGAGAACGCCTCCAGCGCCTCACGGCTGATCTCGCCCGCATTGTAGCGCTCCAGTTCGTCGCGAATAACGCTGCGGCTGGTGACCTGGCGCGCGATCTCCTCCCAACCCAGCAGCACCTGCGAGACCGCCATGGCGCGAACACGGGCGTTAAAAGCGGCGGAGTGTTCGATATGGCCGCGGACATGCTTATAGAGCGGGATCGCGGTCGCCAGACCGACGACGAGCCCCGTCAGCAGGATGCCGATAAGGGCATAGAGGACAATCCGGTTTTGGATTCGTCTGGTTTCAGTACCGGACATTCAGGCCCACGCTCTATTTTCTGACGCCGCTCCGCCGGGCGACAGGGCCGACCACTATACAACGGAACACTGCCGCAGAAACCCCCTCGCACCACTTTGGTGCGGAGGATCAAACGATGCGTTCGAGCACCACGAAGTCACAGGGCCAGTCACCACCCGGCCCTGGCTCGCGCGCAATCTCCCGCCACTGGGCAGGCTCGAATGCCGGGAACCACGCGTCACCCGTGATCACCGCATGCACCAGGGTCAGATAGAGCCGATCGGTACGGGGCAGGAACTGGGCGTAGATGGAAGCGCCACCGATCACCATCACCTCCGGAGCATCACCGGCCGCAACCAGCGCCTGGTCGAGATCCGGCACCACCGTGCAGCCGTCCGGACGGAAACCGGGGTCGCGGGAGATGACGATATTGGTGCGATCCGGCAGCGGCCGGCCGATGGATTCCCAGGTCTTGCGACCCATCACCACCGGCTTGCCGAGGGTGTGGCGGCGAAACCACTTGAAGTCCTCGGGGATGTGCCAGGGCAGCCGGTTCTCGATACCGATGACCCGGTCGTCGGTCATGGCCACAATGATTGATATCTTCATGAAGATGGGGCCGCTGGTGATTACTCCGCGACGACGCGCCGGAGTTGATCGAGATCGATCTGCCCCTTGAGCAGCTTGGCAATACCGTCCTGCATCAGGGTACGCATCCCGTCGGCGATCGCCTGCTGCTTGATCTCCGAAGCGGCCGCCTTGTGATAGATGCGATCGGTCATCGCGTCGGTTGCGATGAGCAGTTCGTGGATGCCGGTCCGACCCCGGTAGCCGGTGTTGTCGCACTCGGGACACCCCTTCGCCCGGTGCAGCGTGAAGCTGTCCCGGGTAATCCCCAGCTCGTCGAACTGCTCTTCCCCGTAGTAGCGCTGAAGCTGCTTGAACTCCTTTTCACTACCCTGGTAGGGCTCCCGGCACTTCGCGCACAGGGTGCGCACCAGGCGCTGCGCCAGTACCCCGAGCAGGGCATCGGCAAAGCTGACCGGATCGATGCCGAGATCGAGCAGTCGCACCACGGTTTCCGGTGCGGAGTTGGTGTGCAGGGTGGAGAAAACCAGATGACCGGTGAGTGATGCCTCGACGCCCGCCTCGGCGGTCTCCCGGTCACGCATCTCACCAATCATGATCACGTCCGGGTCGGCACGGAGGAAGGAGCGCAGCGCGGCCTCGAAGGTGAATCCGATCTTCGGCATCACCTGCACCTGTTGCAGCCCCGGCTGGGTGATCTCGACCGGGTCTTCGGCGGTCCAGATCTTGCGGTCCGGCGTGTTGATGTGACCGAGGACCGCGTGCAGCGTGGTGGTCTTGCCGGAACCGGTCGGGCCCACCACCAGGAAGATGCCGTGCGGGTGGGCCACCGCCTCCTTCAGCGTGGTGAGATTGCGCTCGGAGAGATTGAGCTTTTCGAGCGGCAGCGGTTCGCTGGCGGCGAGAATGCGCATCACCACACTCTCTCCGTTGACCGTCGGCACGGTGGCGACGCGCAACTCGACCGGCTGCCCCCGGTACTTGATCATCAGCTTGCCGTCCTGCGGCTTGCGCCGTTCGGAGATGTCGAGTCGCGCCATGATCTTGATGCGTGAGACCACTGCGCGGACATGGCTGGCCGGAATATGCAGTGAGGGGCGGCAGGCGCCATCGACGCGGATGCGGACCACGGCATTGACCTTGCCTTTGCTCGGCTCGATGTGGATGTCGGAGGCGCGCGCCTTGTAGGAGTCGACGATCAGGCGGTTGACCAGCTGGATCACCGTCGCCTCGTTCTCGTCCACCTCGGTGGAGACCTCCTCGACGCCATCATCGAGCGACTCCTCCTGCAGCTTGCCAACCAGCTCACTGATATCGACGTTGCTGGAGGGGCCGGCCACCTCCTGGCCGAGGAAACGCAGGATGTCATCCGGCAGGGCGACACGGAAGACGTAGTTGTTGGCCCGCAGCACCCGCTGGATCTCCATGATCCGCTGGGTGTCGTTTGGGTCATCGATGGCGATGGTCACCTCTTCGCGGTCGCCGCCCACCGGCACCCAGAGCTGCTTGCGCAGGTAAGCCTCGTTGAGGCCATGCATCAGATCGCGCGGGACGTCGATCTCCGGGTCGTAGGGCTGGAACGATACCTGATAGTAACGCTCCAGCGACGCACCGATCTCGGCTGCGGAGATGTTCACCTCGCGCATCAAAAGATGGCTGATGTGGGCGTTCTCCTTGCGGGCCCGCTCCTCGAGGGAATCCAACTGCTCCTTGGTGATCTGTCGCTGCAGCACCAGCCAATCGTACGGCCCCTGAGTACTCTGCAGTTCATAGCGAAACTTCTGCCCAAGGACGTGGGCCACCCGCATCACGTTCTTCACGTCGCTGTCGGTGAAGTGGCCGCCATCCCGCCGGTTGAGTACCTGGAACACCCCGAGCATTGTCTCCTTGAACTTGATCGGCACCACCACCATCGAGCGGCTGCGGAAACCGGACTTCTTGTCGAAGGAGTCGTCAAAACGCAGGTTGGGGTGAATACGCTTAAGCTCCTCGGCATCGTAGACGTCCAGGATACGGACCGAGCGCTGGGTAAGCGCCACGAAACCCGAGATGGAGGTGGTCGAGAGTGGCACCCGGATCTCCTTCAGTCCGTCCCCCACCTTGAAGCTGGAGACGATCTCCTTGTTGCCGCGTGCCCGCTGATAGATGGTGGCCCGCTCCGCATTGATCAGCTCCAGCAGATCCGACTGCACCAGCGGCATGATTTCGGAGAAGTGATCCGATTCGTGGATGCGATCGATGATGCGGTTGAAAAGCTCCTGGTATTCGAGCGAGCGGCGTAACTCCTCCGGTTCTGTGGCCATCCTTTTCCCTCCTTCTTGTCAGACCGCCACCGGCGCACGGATCGCCGGGTGACACTGATAGTTCTCAAGTTCGAAATCCTCGAACCGGAAGTCGAACAGCGAGGTGACCTCCGGGTTGAGGCGCATGGTCGGCAGCGGGTGGGGCTTCCGCGCCAATTGCTCATCCGCCTGTTCCAAGTGGTTCAGGTAGAGGTGGGCATCGCCCAGGGTATGGACAAAGTCACCTGGCTGCAGCCCGGTGACCTGGGCCACCATCAGCGTCAACAGCGCATAGGAGGCGATGTTGAACGGCACCCCGAGGAAGATGTCGCCGCTACGCTGGTAGAGCTGGCAGGAGAGCCGCCCTTCCGCCACGTAGAATTGAAACAGGGTGTGGCACGGCGGCAGTGCCATCCGATCCAGCTCACCCACATTCCAGGCGCTGATGATGTGGCGGCGTGAATCGGGGCTGGTGCGGATCTGCTCCAGCAGTTGGGCGATCTGATCCACGTGGCCGCCGCCGGCAGTCGGCCAGGAGCGCCACTGATAACCGTAGATGGGCCCCAGATCGCCGTGTTCGTCCGCCCACTCGTCCCAGATGGTGACGCCGTTTTCGTGCAGATAGCGCACGTTGGTGTCGCCGCGCAGAAACCACAGCAACTCATGGATGATCGAGCGCAGGTGCAGCTTCTTGGTGGTGACCAGGGGAAACCCCGCGCCCAACGCAAATCGCATCTGCCACCCGAACACGCTCAGCGTGCCGGTGCCGGTACGGTCCTCCTTGCGCACGCCGTGGTCACGGACGTGGCGCATCAGTTCCAGATAGGCCTGCATAATCCCCTTTTCAGTTTGCTGGCACCTGTCGATCACCCCGGCGGTATGCCAATCCCAGCAGCACCAGTCCCACCGCGATCAGCGGCAGCGTGAGCAGCTGCCCCATGGTCAGCCAGCCGAAAGCGAGATAACCGATGTGCGCATCCGGGACGCGCACGAACTCCACCACGAACCGGAACAGCCCATAGCCGGCGGCGAACAGCCCCGAGACCGCCATGGTGGGGCGTGGGCGGGCGGAATAGATCCAGAGGATGACGAACAGTACCACCCCCTCAAGGAAGAATTCGTAGAGCTGCGTCGGGTGACGCGGCAGCGGACCGGCTCCCGGGAACACCATCGCCCAGGGGACGTCCGTTACCTTGCCCCACAGTTCGGCGTTGATGAAGTTGCCGATGCGCCCGGTGGCGAGCCCGATAGGAATGAGCGGCGCGATGAAGTCCACCACCTGCCACCAGCGGAACCCCGCCCGACGGGCGAACAGCCAGGTGGCGAACAGTACCCCGAGCAGCCCGCCGTGGAACGACATCCCCCCTTCCCACACCCGGAGCAGCGCCCAGGGCTGCTCCAGCAGAACCGGCAGGTTGTAGAACAGCATGTAGCCGACCCGCCCCCCGAGGATGACGCCGAGGGCCACGTAGAACAGCAGGTCGTCCACCTGCCCCGGTGTCCAGCCCGAATCGGGTCGCCGTGCACGCCACCGGCCGAGCCACCACGCACCGGCGAAACCGACCAGGTACATCAGTCCATACCAGTGGATCTTGAGCGGGCCGAGTTGGAAGGCGACCGGGTCGATGTCGGGATAGGGCAGCATGGTTCGGGAGTATAACGGTCGTGGATGGGGGAATCACGCCAGCACGACGCGGCCGAAGAAACACTTCAGGTATTCGGTCTCCGGCACCCCGGGGTCGATGGGGTGGTCCGGCCCCTGATGACCCTGATCGAGCAACAACAGTCGCCGGTCGATGTGACGCGCCGCCTGGTGCATCACCCCACGAAGTTCGTCGCGGCCCATGTGGTAGGAGCAGGAGGCACTGATGATCACCCCATCCTTGCCCAGCAGTTGCATCGCCATCTGGTTGGCGCGGCGGTAGGCGGCACTCCCCTCCTTGAGATCCTTGCGCCGCTTGACGAAGGCGGGTGGGTCGAGGATCACCACATCGAACCGCTCCTGCTCAGACCGCAGCGCCCGCAGGGCATCGAACACATCCCCTTCAATGGTATTCACCCGCCCCTCGACCCCGTTCAGCGCCGCGTTCTCCTGCACCCGGTCCAAGGCATGTGCTGAACTGTCCACGCACGCCACCGACTCGGCGCCGGCGACGGCCGCCTGCACCCCCCAGCTGCCGGTGTAACTGAACAGGTCCAGCACCCGGGCACCGTGTACGAAACGGCGCATGCGGACGCGGTTCTCCCGGTGGTCGTAGAACCAGCCGGTCTTCTGCCCCTCGCGTGGCTGCACCAGGAAGCGGGCACCGTTTTCCTCGATCTCCACCGCATCGGGCACTTCGCCGAAGGCCACCTCGATCCGGCGTTCGAGCCCCTCCAGTTCCCGCGCGCCGGTGTCGTTGCGCAGCAGGATGCCGCGCGGGTTGAGCACCTTGCGGAGCGCCTCCACCACCTCGTCCCGCAACACCTCGATGCCCGCGGTGTTGACTTGGGCCACCAGCACGTCACCGAACCGGTCCACTATCAGCCCCGGCAGGGCGTCCGATTCGCCATGGACCACACGGTAGTAGGGGCCTGGGAAGAGCCGCTCGCGCAGCCCGAGGGCCACCTTCAGCCGGTGAACCAACAGGGAGCGATCGAGCGGGGTGTCCGCCTGCCGGTTGACCAGCCGGGCACAGATAAGAGAGTGGGGGTTGACGTACACCGTGCCGATAACCCGGTCGTCGCTCCCGCGCAGGGTGGCCGGCTGCCCCGGAGTGAAGGCGGTCAGCGGCGTACGCGCGGTATCCACCTCATTACTGAACACCCAGGCGTGCCCGGCACGCAGCCGGCGCTCTTCGTTCTTCTTCAGGATCAGGCTGGGGAGTTCCATGGGTTCGGGTCGGAGCTGATTGGGGGCCGCATAGTATAGGGCGCCTCTAACAATCCAACACGGTTTCGCTCGCGGCCGTATTGTTCGCTGGCAAGGCGCGGCGAGCGTGATGTGGTCATTCCACATGAGCGAGCTGCAACGCAGTCCAGCGGGCAATACGGCCACGAGCCCGGAGGGTTAGGCCCAAAATCGCCGATTACGGCGTTGTGGTCCCCGTCCCTAGGGACCACCCTTCGGGCCAGCCTCCGACTGTCCCAATCCGCTCCCGGCGGATTGGTGCGCTGCTTGACAAGGACCGGGCCATTGCCTGCGCAGCGCGCCTTGTACTCGACGATTTTGGGCCCAACGAAACCGCGTTGGATTGTTAGAGGCGCCCTAGGGCACTTCCCCCCGCAGGCCCCGGTTGTGCCGGCCGGCAGCCCTGTTCTATAGTTATTTCCCGACTGTTTTTATCGGATATTACCGCCATGACCACCAACCGTCTCGCCCGCGAAACCAGCCCCTACCTGCTTCAACACGCCGACAACCCGGTCGACTGGCATCCCTGGGGTGAGGAGGCACTGGAGCGGGCGCGGCGGGAGGATCGGCCGATTCTGCTCTCCATCGGCTACTCCGCCTGCCACTGGTGCCACGTGATGGCCCACGAGTCGTTCGAGAACCCGTCCACCGCCCGGGTGATGAACAAGCACTTCATCAACATCAAGGTGGACCGGGAGGAGCGCCCCGACCTGGATCGCCTCTACCAGGCCGCCCACCAGATGCTGACGGGACGCGGCGGCGGCTGGCCGCTGACGATGTTTCTCACCCCCGATCAGGTGCCGTTCTTCGGCGGCACCTATTTCCCGCCGATGCCCGCCCACGGGTTGCCCGCCTTCACCGACCTGCTAGAGCGGGTGGCCGGCTTCCACCGCGAGCACCCGGATCGCATCCGCGAGCAGAACGCGGCGGTGGTAGAGAACCTGGCCCGCACCGTGGCCCACGGGGACCAGACCGGGCGACTCGATGAGGTGCCCATCACCGCAGCCCGCGAACAGCTGGCGGGCGCCTTCGACCGGCGCCACGGCGGCTTTGGCGATGCGCCCAAATTTCCCCATCCGACCAACCTGCGTTTCCTGCTGCGGCGCGCAGCCGGAGGCGACAGGGAGGCGGGCGAGATGGCACGCGCCTCCCTGTTGGGCATGGCCCGCGGCGGCCTGCACGATCACCTTGGCGGTGGCTTCTTCCGCTACTCGGTGGATGCGCGTTGGGAGATCCCCCATTTTGAAAAGATGCTCTACGACAACGGTCCGCTGATCGCCCTCTACGCGGAGGCGGCGCGCCTGTTCGACGATGCCGAACTGCGGGCGGCGGCCGAGGGGATCGGCGAATGGGCGATGCGCGAGATGCAGTTCGGCGAGGGGGGCTATTTCGCCACCCTCGATGCGGACACCGACGGCCACGAAGGGGGGTTCTATCTGTGGACACCGGATGCGGTCCGGGCGGTAATCGATGAGGCACATTTCCTACCGTTCGAGTTGTACTTCGGTCTGGACCGTGCGCCCAATTTCGAAGGCGAGTGGCACCTGCGGGTGGCGCGGCCCCTGCCCGAGGTGGCGGAGATGCTGGGACAGGATGCGGCGCAGGTGGAACGGATGATCGCCGAGGCGGGCAGCACGCTGTTCCAGGCCCGCGAGGGCCGCACCCGACCCCACCGCGACGAGAAGATCGTCACCGCCTGGAATGCCCTCATGATCGGCGGCATGGCACGGGCGGGGCGGCTGCTTGAACGTGACGACTTCATCGCTTCGGCGGAGCGGGCACTGGAGTTCCTGCGCAACAACCTGCTGAGCGGTGAAACCCTGTTCGCCTCCTGCAAGGATGGCCGTATTGGACAGCCGGGCTTTCTCGACGATTACGCCTTCCTGCTCGACGCACTGCTGGAGCTGTTGCAGGCACGCTGGCGGGACTCGGACCTTTCACTGGCCACCCGCCTGGCCGACGCCCTGCTCGATCGATTCGAGGACGAGTCGGGCGGTGGTTTCTTCTTCACGCCGAACGAGCACGAACGACTGGTAGCGCGCCTGAAACCGCTGGCGGATGAATCGACCCCCGCCGGCAACGGTGTGGCCGCCTCCGTCCTGCTCCGGCTGGGACAATTGATCGCGGAACCGCACTATTCAGCCGCCGCCGAGCGTACGCTGCGTACCGCATGGTCTGCCTTGAACAGCTATCCACACGCGCACGCCTCGCTGCTGTTCGCGCTGGAGGAGACGCTCACACCGCCGGCGTTTCTGGTCGTGCGCGGCGAGGGCCCGGCGCTTACCCGGTGGCGCGCGGCGCTCGAAAACAGAAATGGAACCAGGCAATTGGCATTTTTCATTCCGGCCGACGCGGACCTGCCGCCCTTCCTGGCGGAAAAGCGTGCCGAGGCGGAGGGAATCGCCTATCTCTGTCGGGATCGTATTTGTGAGGCGCCGGTCCGTTCACCGGAGGCGCTGACAGTGCCCATTGGTCCAATTGCGGGGGGGTGAATGCTGAGTTATGTTGCCCGTTTTGACTTTTTCGTGACATCTCAGCGACGGCGTCGCCAGAGAAGAAGAATAATCCGGGGGAAAACGGGCTGTTATGGCGGCGAACACGACAAGAACCATCAAAGGCTTCATACTCACCGCGGCATTTGTTGTCTCTGCCGTGCTGTTCGCGGGACTCTACCTCGTCACCTCGAGCATCTACGACGATGCGGTGCGCCGCAATGCCTCCTCACTCTCCGACACCCTCGCCCAGGGCACCTTTAACGCCATGTTCCAGATCATGCGGAAGGGGTGGACCCGGCCGCAGTTGGAGGAGTTCGTTTCCGCCGTCGAGGATTCGGCCCGCGGCAAGGGCTACAGCATCTCTATCTATCGCGGCGACCTGGTCAGCGATCTGTATGGCCCTATCGATCAGGCGCTCGCCGATGCGCAGGTGAATGAGGCGTTCCGTCTCGGCCGCCCGGTCCAGCACCAGTCCGACAAGGGGATTCATTACGCCTATCCACTGGTCGCGCGCCAAGAGTGTCTGGCCTGTCACACCAACGCCCGCATCGGCGCGACACTGGGGGTGATCGCTGTTGATCAGGATCTGCGTGCCCTCATTCAACAGACCAAAGGTGACCTCCTGCTGCCGCTGCTGCTGATCGCCCCGCTGCCGTTCCTGATGGCGGTGCTGGTTGCCTGGTTTTTGACCAAGCGCATCAATGAATCGGTCAATCGCCTTCAGCAGAGCGTCGATTCGGTCAACAGCATCTCGGACCTGACCCACATCGAGATGAACCACGCCGACCTCGGCTTCGTCGAGCTCAACAACATTTTCGCCAACATCGAGGAGTTGACCAATAAGCTGAAAGGGGTGGCGGTCGACAAGGAGCTGCTTGAATTCGAGATCCGGCTGCTGGAGAAGTTCGTCATCACCTCGGAGGTGGTGCGCGACTGGCGTGAGTATGTCTGCCACCTGCTGGTGGATATCAACTACGTGATCGACGCCTACACCCTGTTCTCCATTTTCAAGGTGGATGACGAACTGTTCGATCTGGAGGTGTTCTGGATCGGTCCGCCGACAGAAGAAACCAAAACGATGATGGAGGCATCGGTACGCCGCGCTCTGGCCGGCAACCCCAACTTTGACGGTGTCGCCTCCATCGTCATCAACCACAACATCGCCCAGCCACAGGGCGATGCGATCAGCCTGGGTGAGGAAGGTATCGAGCTGCAAACCAAGTCGCTCATCGTCGACACGCCCAAGATCGGCGGCATCGTCGGCATCGGCGTCAACGCACAGCTCATCAAGGATCAGACCCGCCTGCTGGTGATGGAGAGCATCCTCTCCACCCTGCTCAACGTGGTCGGTTCGGTCAAGGCGATCTACAAGTACACCAAGGACCTGGAGTATTACGCCACCCGCGATCCGCTCACCAATGTCTACAACCAGCGTCTGTTCTGGGAGTTGCTCGGTTACGAGGTGAGTCGGGCGCAACGGCACAACTACCGCTTCTCGCTGCTGGTGGTGGACCTGGACAACTTCAAGTCCATCAACGACACCTACGGCCACAGCTTCGGCGACCGCTTCCTGCGCACCTTCTCCGAAGCGATCGGTACCGCGCTGCGCCTCGGTGACGTACTGGCCCGCTACGGCGGCGACGAGTTCGTCCTCATCCTGCCGGAGGCGGGACCGGAGCAGGCCTACACCGTCAGCGAGCGCATTCTGAAACAGGCGGCTGAGATGGTGCTGACTGCACCGGACGGCGCCCAGGTCAGGGCCACCGTCTCCATCGGCATCTCCGTCTACCCCGACCACGCCAGCGACGTGAAGGATCTGTTCCTGTTCGCCGACAACATGATGTACAAGGCGAAGAACGAGGGGCGTAACCGGATCGGCTTCCCCACCGAAAACGAGGTGGTGGAGGTTTTCCGCTCCATCGGCGAAAAGAGCATCATCATCGCGAACGCCATCGAGAAGCGACTGGTCATCCCCTTCTTCCAGCCCATCCTCAACACCGAAACCAACACCATCGATGCGGTCGAGGTGCTGAGCCGCATCCGGCTGGAGGACGGCAGTATTCTCGGCGCCCATGAGTTCATCGAAATCGCCGAGAAGACCGGCCTCATCCACAAGATCGACTACATCGTGATGGAGAAGGCGTTCCGCACGGCGAAGGAGGTGGGCTATACCGGCCTTATCTTCGTCAACCTGTCGCCGCGGGCGCTGGTGCTCAACGAGTTCATCGTCGAGGCCAAGCGGCTGACCGCCGAGGCCGGGGTCAGTCCGGCACAGGTGGTGTTCGAGATCACCGAGCGCGACACCGTGAAGAACTTCTCCCTGCTGGAGAAGTTCGTCAACGAACTGAAGATGGAGGGGTTTGGGCTCGCCATCGACGACTTCGGCTCGGGCTTCTCCTCGTTCCACTACCTCAAGCACTTCCCCATCGACTTCGTGAAGATCGAGGGGGACTTCATTGTCAACATGACCGGTGACGCCAAGGACCGCGCTTTCGTTCACAGCATCTCGAGCCTGGCGGGCGAGCTGGGCATCAAAGCGCTGGCCGAGTTTGTCGAGAGCGCCGAGGTGCTGGAGTGCGTACGCGGGGCCGGTATCACCTACGCCCAGGGGTACTACATCGGTCGCCCGTCGGAGGTGCTGGTCACCGAACCACCCGCCGGCATGACCGGCACCGGGGGATGAGCTTCGAGCGACAGACCGGAAAAATGTGATCCGCTCGACGGCGGACCGGAGCGGATGGGTTAAGATTCCGGCTCCGGAAAATCAGACCCGACTTTTTCGCATGCGCGTACTCTTTCTGATTCCCCTGCTCCTGCTCGGCGGCAATGTGCTGGCCGAGCGCGTCTGGGTGGACGACACCCTGCTCATCACCCTGCGCACCGGCCAGGGCAACGCCTACCAGATCCTCCAGACCCTGCCGAGCGGAACACAACTCGAGATGCTCGAACGCGGCCCGGAGTTCTGCCGGGTGCGAACCCAGAAGGGCACCGAGGGGTGGGTCCGCACCCAGTACCTGACCGATCAGCCGGTCGCCCGCGACCGGCTGATCGCGGCGGAAGAGAAAATGGCCAAGCTGGAGACCCGCACCGCCGAGTTGCACCAGTCCATCGAGACCTTGCAGGGGGAAAAACGAACCGTCACCGGTGAGCGCGACACCTTGCGCCGTGAAAATGCGGCCATGCGTGGCGAACTGGAGAACCTGCGTAAGGTGGCGGCAAAGCCGATAGAGCTCCAGCAGGAGAATACGGCCATGCGGGAGCGGATTCGGACCCTGGAGCTTGAGGCGGAGGCGTTCGCGGAGCAAACCGCTGCACTGCGCAATACGGCCTACCGCGACTGGTTCATCACCGGCGCCAGCGTGCTCGGTGTGGGCATACTGCTTGGACTCATCCTGCCCCGTCTGCGCCGGAAGCGCTCCGACTGGGGTAGCGGTCTATAAGCCGCAAGGCAAAGCTGGTTGCCCAAACTTGTGCCGGAGACCACGTAGGGCGCAATCCCATTGCACCGTACTGCCGTTCCGCTCACTCGGCACAATGCGATTGCGCCCTACAGCCGGCTTCACGCTTACGCTTACAAAGCGTACCCGAACGCCTCCTTGAACCGCGCCTCCAGATCGGTGCGGGTGAAGCGGTGGTTCTGGGTGCCGTGGTGCTCGATCTTGATTGCCCCCATCACCGAGGCGAGCCGTCCGGTGGTCTCCCACTCCAGGCCGTTCATCAGCCCGTAGAGCAGGCCCGCACGATAGGCGTCACCGCAGCCGGTGGGGTCGTTCACCTGGTTCACCGGTGCTGCGGGGATCTCCAGTACCCCGCCGCGGGTGTGGATCAGTGACCCCTTGCCGCCGCGGGTGACGATCAGCGCCTCCACCATGCCGGCCAGCTCCTCCACCGAACGACCGGTGCGGTCGGCCATCAGCTGTGCCTCGTAGTCGTTGACTGCCACCCAGGTGGCCTGTTCGAGAAAACGCAGCAGATCCTCGCCGCCGAACATCGGCAGCCCCTGGCCCGGATCGAAGATGAAGGGGATTCCCGCCTCGGCGAACTGGGCCGCGTGCTCGATCATGCCGTCGCGTCCGTCCGGCGCCACGATGCCGATAGAGACCCCCGCCGCATCGCCGACCCGGTTTTCGTGGGCAAAGCTCATGGCCCCCGGATGGAAGGCGGTGATCTGGTTGTCGTCCGCATCGGTGGTGATGAACGCCTGGGCGGTATAGGTCCGCTCCAGTACCTTGATGTGGCGCGCGTCGATGCCGCAGGTCTCCAGCCACTCCCCGTAAGGGGCGTAGTCGCGGCCGACTGTCGCCATCGGGACACCGTCGCCCCCCAGCAGCTTCAGGTTATAGGCGATGTTGCCGGCACAGCCGCCGAACTCCCGGCGCAGATCGGGCACCAGGAAGCAGACATTCAGCATGTGAACCTTGTCCGGGAGGATGTGGTTCCGGAACCGGTCGTGGAACACCATGATGGTGTCGTAGGCGATGGAGCCGCAGATGAGTGCTGACATCGGTTGTCCTCTGATTGATTCGATGCGCATGCTACCAACTGGCGGGCGCCGGGACCATGCGCCTGTATTCGGCGGCTCCGGCGGAACGTGCAGCGGACGAGAAGGGCGCCGCTGCTGCGGCACCCTCGCCCTCAGTGAAACTGCAACGTGTCAGCAGTGAGGATCCCGTTGGCCCAGAGGCCTTTTACCTCGACCTCGTCACCGACGCTCGGTACTTCCAATTCACCGATCGCCACCTCGATTCCGGCAATCATTATCTGGTCACCCGACACACTCTCAACCACCCCTTCCAGGGTGTCGATATCATCATCTTCGCGCTCGAGCTTACGGGCGACGAGCCCACCGTTGACCCGGATCGCACACACCTCAATGAAGTCACCGACCCTCAGGTCGCCGATGTTGAAGTAGTGCTCATTATCCCGGTCATCCTTGAGACGGGTACGGCCCGTCACCTGCACCGTCTGTCCCATCAGGGTGATGCGGCCGGTGTCGGCATCCACACCCTCGAGGGCGGAGGCTATCTCCAGTTCTGTATCGCCCTCATCCTCCAACTCCACCTCATGGGCAATCAATACCCCGTCGGCACCGAAACGCCCCTCGACTTCGACACGTGCATTGAGCCGTATCTGGTCCAGATCGATCTCGTCATCGTCGTCGTCCAGTGCGCCCAAAAGCACACTCTGTCCATTCAACTGGAAGGAGGCAGGCAAGCCTTCAACGCTGGTGACGATACCCTCAATCTCAACCTCCTCACCCTCCTCGCCGCGCAGGCCGAACCGACCGTTGCGCACCAACTCGACGCGAGTGGCGGCGAGGGTGAGCGGAGTACCTACCGGCGTCTGATCACCCTTGACCTCGACGTACAGCCCGTCGGACAGGCTACCCGGCACCTCGAGCGCCGCGCTGTAGTCCACCACCAGGTCACCCACCCGGAAAATGAAGGCGCTGGTATCGAGGTCGGTGACCACGCCCTTCAGTTCGAGCTCATCGCCTGGCGTGTGCTGTGCCTGTTTGACTTCAAGGCGGGTGGCGAAAACCGTGCCGGCCCCGTCACTGAAACCACTCACTTCGACGACGTTGCCCCCAACGATCTGCGTCGGCGCATCGATGCCTGCCACGTCACTCTCGAACAAGGTATCGGCGACCACAATCACCGTCTGGCCCATCACAGCAAGTGTGCCGGTGCCGTCGTCTCCGATACCGGAGGCGGTAACCACCCCCTCCAGCTCGTCATCGAACTCGACCAGGTCCGCCACGCCGGTTCCGTCGCCGTTCTTGCGTCCCTGGAGGAACACCACCATCCCGACCCGCAGCGCCCGTTCATCCGCCGGCTGCCCCTCGACCCGGATGGTTGCCCCGTCGGTTTGGTATCTCACCCCATTGACGTAAACGGAACCGAAGCCGGTGATGACTCCGCTGACCTCGCCCGTCCCCTCCGAGACGCTTGTCGACGCCCCGCCTCCACCACCACAGGCGGCCAATGCAACCAAAGTTCCCGCCAGTACCGAACCTACCACCGTGTTGCGCAGTGCCATTGCCCCCTCCTTGGGTGCCTCCGGGCGCTCCATGCGCCCGCCATGTTTGGAGATTCCATTATAGACGGCGTGGAAAACGTGCAGTCAGGTTGATAAACAGAAGGGAAAAATGGAAAACCGGGAATACCGAGGGTACAGGAATCAGTTCAGCCCAATGCGTTCCAGAAGGAGCAGGCCCCAGATCACGGCAGCATTAACCAGGGCCAAAAGTACGGCTGCGGAACCGATGTCCTTGGCGCGACCGGAGAGGTGGTGGCGCTCGGTGCCGATCCGATCCACTACCGTTTCGATGGCGGAGTTGACCAGCTCGACGAGGAGCACGAGCAGCAGCGATCCGATCAGCAGGGCGCGGTCGACAGCGCCCTGCCCCAGCCACACCGCCAGCGGCAACATGATGACGAAGGCGATCAGTTCCAGCCGGAACGCCTCCTCGTGCCGGACCGCCGAGCGCAGCCCGTTGAAGGAGTAGCGGGTCGCATCCAGTATATGGGCCAGACCGCGGGGGGCCGGCTTGGCGCTCGGCGTGGCGGTCGACTCGGCTTCGGGTTCAACCACCGGGCGAGCTCCAGGTCAGATCCAGTTCGCGGGCGGCCTTGACGTCGTCGAGCCGTTTGACCGGCAGCGTGTGCGGTGCGCCATGCACGATATCCGGCGTCTGCTCGGCCTCCTCGCGGATTGCAGCCATCGCCCCGATGAAGCGATCCAGCGTCTCCTTGCTCTCGGTCTCGGTCGGCTCGATCAGCAGGCACTCCGGAATCAGCAGGGGGAAATAGGTGGTGGGTGCGTGGTGGCCGTAATCGAGCAGCCGCTTGGCGAAGTCCATGGCGTTGATGCCGGTCTCCTTTGCCTGCCGCTTCAGGGTAAGGATGAACTCGTGGGTCGCCCGCCGCTCCGGATAGGCGAGGTCGAAACCGGCTGCCTTGAGCCGGGCGGCCAGGTAGTTGGCGTTCAGGGTGGCAAACTCGGCCACCCGCTCCATCCCCTCCGCCCCCAGCATGCGGGCGTAGATGTAGGCGCGCAGCAGGATGCCGACGTTGCCCAAGAAGGCGGAGAGCCGGCCGATGCTCTGCGGCCTCTCCTGTTCGTCCAGCAGCCGGTACTCCCCCTTCTCTTCGGCCACGATGGGCACCGGCAGGAACGGCAGCAGCCGCTCGCTCACGCCGACCGGGCCGGCGCCGGGGCCGCCGCCCCCGTGGGGGGTGGAGAAGGTCTTGTGCAGGTTGACGTGGATGACGTCGAAACCCATGTCGCCCGGCTTCACCTTGCCGAGGATGGCATTGAGATTGGCGCCGTCATAGTAGAGCAGGCCGCCCGCGGCGTGGACCGTCTCCGCGATCGCCTGGATGTTGCGGTCGAACACGCCGAGGGTGGAGGGGTTGGTGAGCATGATGCCGGCGGTCTGCGGCCCCACCGCCGCCTTCAGCGCCTCGATATCCACGTCGCCGTTGTCGGCGGTGGGGATCTCGCGCGCCGTGTAGCCGCACATCACCGCCGAGGCGGGGTTGGTGCCGTGGGCGGCGTCGGGGACCAGGATCTCGGTGCGCGCGGTATCACCGCGCGCGTCGTGGTAGGCGCGGATCATCGCCACCCCGGCGAACTCCCCCTGCGCCCCGGCCATCGGGGTCAGGGAGACCCCCTTCATGCCGGTGGCCTCCTTCAGCATCTCCTGCAGGTCGTACAGGCAGGCGAGCACCCCCTGACCGTGGCTGGCGGCCGGCGCCAGCGGATGGCGGTGCAGCAGACCCGGCAGCATCGCCAGCGCGTTGGACCCGCGCGGGTTGTACTTCATGGTGCAGGAGCCGAGCGGATAGAAGTGGGTGTCGATGGAGAAATTCATCTGCGACAGACGGGTGTAGTGGCGCACCGCCTGCAGCTCCGAGACCTCCGGCAGCGCAGGCCGCGACTTGCGCCGGAACCGCTCGGGAATGTCGGAGATGTCGCCGCCGGGGGCGAGCTGGGCCCTGTTCTCCCGACCGGGTTGTGACTGTTCGAAGATCAGCATTGATTACCCTTCAAAGAAATCTCACCACAGAGACACGGAGGCACAGAGAAAAACCCGTCTCCCGTAGGGCGCAATCCTATTACGCCGTATTCCGTTCCGACCGCTCGGCGCAATGAGATTGCGCCCTGCATCTCTAGATCAAATCGTCCCTTCCGGAGGACGCAGCCGGGTGCAGGCCGGTTCGTCGCGGCGCCGGGAGACGATGCGCTCCAGGTGCTTGCCATAGGCGGCGATCTCCTCGGCCGAGCGCATCTCGGTGGCGCACACCAGCAGGCCGCCGGCCAGTTCCGGATAGTCCCGCTTCAGGGCGAAACCGCCGAGCAGGTCCTGGGCCGCCAGGGCCCGCAGCACCTCCTCCACATCGGCCGGCAGGCGCAGCACCGTCTCATGAAACACCGGCCCGTCGAACATCGGCTCCACGCCGTCGATGGCAGTCAACGTCTCCACCAGCCGACGGGTGTTGGCGTGGCAGCTGGCCGCCACCCGCTCCAGCCCCGCGGGGCCGAGCAGCGCCATGTGAATGGTCGCGGCGGTGGCCAGCAGCCCCTGGTTGGTGCAGATGTTGGAGGTCGCCTTGGAGCGGCGGATGTGCTGCTCGCGCGCCTGCAGGGTCAGGGTGAAACCGGTGCGGCCATCCAGGTCGACGGTGCGGCCGACGATGCGGCCCGGCATCTGCCGCACAAAACTCTCGCGACAGGTCATGAAGCCGAAGTAGGGCCCGCCGGAGGAGAGCGGCGCCCCCAGCGGCTGACCGTCGCCGCAGGCGATGTCGGCACCGCTGGCGCCCCACTCCCCGGGCGGGGCAAGCAGGGCCAGCGCGACGGGGTTGACCAGGGCGACCGCAAGGGCACCGTTGGCGTGGGCCCAGTCGGTCATCTCGTGCACCGGCTCCAGCATCCCGAAGAAGTTGGGCTGGGGGATCACCACCGCCGCAAGATCGCTGCCCGCGTGCGAACTCAGCGCATCCAGATCGGTCACGCCGGTGTTCATATCGAACGGCAGTTCGACCAGTTCGATCCCCTGGTTGCGGACGAGGGTGTGGACGGTACGTCGGTAGGCGGGGTGGACCGTGCGCGGCATCAGCACCCGTTTCGACTTCGACTTGCGGTTGGCGCGCACCGCCATCAGTACCGCCTCGGCCAGCGCCGACGCGCCGTCGTAGAGGGAGGCGTTGGAGACGTCGAGCCCGGTCAGCCGGGCCATCATGGTCTGGAACTCGTACAGCAGTTGCAGCGTGCCCTGGCTCGCCTCTGCCTGATAGGGGGTGTAGGCGGAGTAGAACTCGCCGCGGGTGGCAATCGCCCACACCGCCGCCGGGATGTGGTGGTCGTAGGCGCCGGCACCGATAAAGCAGACCGGGCGGCCGTCGGCGGCGGCCCGCGACTCCATCAGCCGGCCCGCCTCCATTTCGCTCAGGGCCGGCGGGATGCCCTGCAGGCCGTGGCGCAACTGCGGCGGGATCTCGTCGAACAGCGTATCGATCGACTCGACGCCGATGGCGTCGAGCATGGCACGAATATCGGCTTCGGTATGGGGAATGAAGGGCATCGGACGGGTTCGAAAGGGTGTCTCAGGTCTCTTCGGCGACCAGTCGGGTGTAGGCGGCCGCGTCGAGCAGGTTGTCCAGGTCGGCGGCGTTCGCCGGGCGCATGCGGAACAGCCAGCCCTCGCCGTAGGGGTCCTTGTTCACCAGCTCGGGGCTCGCCTCCAGGGCGGCATTGCCCTCCGTCACCTCGCCGGTCAGCGGGGCGTAGACATCGGAGGCGGCCTTCACCGACTCCACCACTGCGCACTCCTGATCCGCATCCACCGCACGCCCCGGTTCCGGCAGCTCCACGAACACCATGTCGCCGAGCAGCTCCTGGGCGTGGTCGGTGATACCCACCGTGACGGTGCCGTCCGCCTCGGGACGCACCCACTCGTGGCTCTTCGTGTACTTCAACTGCTCCGGCACATTACTCATCGCTCACTCCGAATTGATTCAAAAACCCTGAAAGTATTTACCGCAGAGGGCGCAGAGGTCGCAGAGAAAAGCCATTCAGATACAACCCCGTGCCTGCACTGCAGCAACCGGCGACGTTGCCATGTTTCCTCTGTGTGCCTCTCGGCAACTGCTCCCTGCGTTGCTCAAACCCGCAAGCATTTACCGCAGAGGCGCAGAGGACACAGAGAATGTCCATTCAGACAAAACCCGACCCTGGGCAGCAACAACTGCGGCGAAGCCGGTTTTTTCCTAGCATCTTTTCTCTGCGCCCTCTCGGCAACTGCTCCCTGCGTTGCTCTACCTCCTGCATCCATGCAGTCGCGCGACCTCTGCGGTTCATTCTTTCCGTCAAAGCTTAATCCGCGGCTGGCCGTCGCGGACGAACGGCGGCGCCACCACGCGGGCGGCCAGCCGGCGTCCGCGCACCTCCACCTCGCACCGCTCGCCGGAGAAGCCGCCCGGGACCCGGGCGAAGGCGATGGAGCGGTTCAGGGTCGGGGAGAAGCCGCCGCTGGTCACCTCGCCCTCGCCGGCATCGGTAAACACGGTCTGGTGGGCGCGCAGCACACCGCGGTCCTCCAGCACCAGGCCGACCAGCCGCCGCGGCACGCCCGCGGCGCGCTGCGCCTCGAGCGCCGCGCGGCCGATGAAGTCGCGATCCGCCGGCTCCCAGGCGACGGTCCAGGCCAGGCCCGCTTCGAGCGGCGTGGTCTGCTCGTCCATCTCCTGGCCGTAGAGGTTCATGCCCGCCTCCAGCCGCAGGGTGTCGCGGGCGCCAAGGCCGATCGGGGCGATGTCCGCCGCCACCAGCGCGCGCCACAGTTCCGGCGCGTCGACGGCGGGAAGCATGATCTCGTAGCCGTCCTCGCCGGTGTAACCGGTGCGGGCGACAAACATCTCACCGGCATCCATCGCCTGGAAACGGCCCAGCGTCTGCGCCGCCTCGCCAAGCACCCCATGCACCCGCTCGCGCGCAAGCGGCCCCTGCGCGGCGATCATGGCGAGATCCGTGCGTTCCGTGAGCGTCACCTCCGCGCCGCCGAGGCGGCCGCGCATCCAGGCCAGATCCTTGTCGCGGGTGCCTGCGTTCACCACCACGCGATAACCGGCATCGCCGCGGTGATACACGATCAGATCGTCGAGCACCCCGCCGGTCTCATTCAGCATGCAGCTGTAGAGGGCCTTGCCCGGCACCAGCCGCGCCGCATCGTTGGCCAGCAGCCCCTGCAGCCATGCCAGGGCGCCGCTGCCGGTGACATCCACCACCGCCATGTGGGAGACATCGAACAGCCCCGCCGCCTGCCGCACCGTATGGTGTTCATCGATCTGGGAGCCGTAGTGCAGCGGCATCTCCCAGCCGGCGAAATCGACCAGTTTCGCGCCGGCGGCGCGGTGCTCCTCGTACAGGGGTGTCCGTTTCAACGCTTGCTCTCCATCGCCACGCTCCATGTGTCGGTAAAGGTTAGTTTGTGGAAGATGCCAGCCGCATATTGTGCCCCTTCGGGCCGCTCGTGGTACAGCGGGACGCGGTGGGGAGGGGGCTTACGCGGCGGCGGACGGTTTGCGGGGAAAGACCACCAGGTGGCGTGTCTCCAGGCGGAGCGGGACGTGGTCACCCACGGCGTAGTCGTGGTGGCTGTGGGTCTGGCACAGCACCCGTTCGCCGCCGGGCAGACGCAGGCTGTAGAGGGTGTCGGCACCACGGAACGCCTTCGCCTCCACATGCCCCGGTGTGGCTCCCGCATCGCCGGGCGCGTCCACCACATCGTCGGGGCGCAACAGCACCTCCACCGGACAGCCGGGCCGGCACTCGGGCGGGACACCGCCATCGATAATGCCGAGCGCCGTCTCCACCCGCTCCGCATCCAGCACCGTGCCCGGCAGCAGCACCCCCTGGCCGATGAAATCGGCGACGAAGCGATCGGCCGGCCGGTGGTAGAGATTGAAGGCGCTGTCCCACTGGCGGATGCGCCCCTCGGAGATCACCCCGATCTCGTCCGCCATGGCGAACGCCTCCATCTGGTCGTGGGTCACCAGCAGGGCGGTGATCCCCTCCCGCTGGAGCAGGGAACGCACCTCCCGCGCCAGCCCCTCGCGCAGTTCCACGTCGAGGCTGGAAAAGGGTTCGTCGAGCAGTAGCAGGCGCGGGCACGGCGCCATGGCGCGGGCCAGCGCGACCCGCTGCTGCTGACCGCCGGAGAGGCAGTGGGGATACTCATCGCCGCGCCCGGCCAGTCCCACCAGTTCCAGCAGCTCCGCGATGCGGGTGCGGCGTTCGGCGGCCGGTCGGCCGCGCAGACCGAAGGCGATGTTGTCGGCCACCGTCAGGTGGGGAAAGAGGGCGAAGTCCTGGAACACCATCCCCACCCCGCGCCGCTCCGGCGCCACGGTCCGGCCGTGGGTGCTGACCGTCTCCCCGGCCAGTCGAATGGCGCCGGCACGCACCGGCTCGAAGCCGGCAATGGCGCGCAGCAGGGTGGTCTTGCCGCAGCCGCTCGGCCCGAGCAGGCAGCCGATGCGGCCCGCGGCCAGGGCAAAGCCGGCACCACGCACCACCGGCGTGTCGCCGTAGGCGACGTCGACCCCTTCCACCTCAAGCTGCATCGTGACCTCTTCGTGACCGGCTGATCGCGCGGCTGAGCAGGATAACCGGAATGATGCCGACCAGCACAATGGCGAGCGCCGGCAGCGCCGCCTCGGCCAGCCGCTCGTCCGAGGCCAGTTCGAAGGTGCGCACCGCCAGGGTGTTGAAGTTGAACGGACGCAGGATGAGGGTGGCCGGCAGCTCCTTGAGCACATCGACGAATACCAGCAGCACCGCCGTCAGCAGGGTGCCCCGCAGCAACGGCGCGTGGACCCGCCCCAGCACCTGCCCCGGCGTCAGGCCGAGGGAGCGGGCGGCGTCGTCCATCGCCGGACGGATCCGCCCCAGCCCCGCCTCCACCGCCTGCAGTGCCGCGGTGAGGAAGCGGACCGCGTAGGCGAACAGCACCGCCACCAACGTGCCGGAGAGCAGCAGCCCGGTGGAGTAGTCGAACTGGGCACGCGCCCAGTCGTCGAGGGTGGTGTCCAGCCAGGCGAACGGCAGCATCACCCCCACCGCGATCACGGTGCCGGGGACCGCGTACCCCATCCCGGCGACACGCACGGCGGCACTGACCAGCGGGGTCCGGCGCAGCCGGTTGCCGTAGGCGAGGAACAGGGCCAGCACCAGCAGCATGGCGGCGGCGGCACCGGCCAGTGCCAGGCTGTTCCACACCAGTTCGAGGAAGCGGCCGTCAACGGAATCGAGGCTCTGCGACGCCCAGGTGAGCAGCGTCCCCGCCGGCAGCAGGAAACCGAGCGCCACCGGCAGCAGGCAGGCGGCGAGCGCCGCCATTGCGCGCCAGCCATGCAGTCGCCGCCGCGCCGGCGGCTGGGCGCGGGTGCCGGCGTGGTGGTAGCGGGCACGGCGCCGGGACCAGCGTTCCAGTGCGATGAGGGCAAATACGAACAGCAGCAGAATGGCGGAGAGCTGCGCCGCGGCCGCACTCTCCCCCAGCCCGAACCAGGTACGGAAGATGCCGGTGGTGAAGGTGTCGACGCCGAAATACTGCACCGTGCCGTAATCGGCCAGGGTCTCCATCAGCGCCAGGGAGACGCCGGTGACGATGGCCGGGCGCGCCAGCGGCAGGCCGATGCGGAAAAAGACACTCCAGGGGCCGCAGCCGAGGCTGCGGCCCGCCTCCAGCGCCGCCCGCGACTGGTCGAGGAAGGCGGCTCGGGAGAGCAGGTAGACGTAGGGGTAGAGCACCAGCGTCAGCATGGCGACGGCGCCGCCGAGCGAGCGGATCTCCGGGAAGCGGTAGTCGCCGTAGGCCCAGCCGGTGAGGTCGCGCAGACCGGTCTGCACCGGCCCGGCGAAGTCGAGCAGACCGGTGTAGGTGTAGGCGATGATGTAGGCGGGCATCGCCAGCGGCAGCAGCAGCGCCCATTCCAGCATGCGCCGCCCGGGAAACTCCAGCGTGGCGGTGAGCCAGGCGGTGGCCACACCGATGACCAGCGTACCCACGCCCACCCCCGCCATCAGCAGCAGGGAGTTCACCACGTAATCGGCGAGGACGGTCTCCGCCAGGTGCCGCCACACCTCGCCTGCGGGCTGAAACAGGAACGCCAGCACCGTCAGCACCGGTGTGGCGAGCAGCAACGCGAGCAGCACAACGCCAACGCGCCAAGGGTCCGGGAAGGACCTTTGGCGCGCGGATCTCGTCGGAATGTCGAGGGCGACTTCGCTCAACGCCAGCCGGCCCGGTCCATCAGCCGCACTGCGGCCGCGTTGTATTCACCCAGCTTCGCCATATTGAGATTGTCCGCCTTGAACCGGCCCCACGATTCCAACACCGGGCTCCATTCTACCGCCGGCAGTACGGGATATTCGATATTTGCCTCGGCGTACCACCGCTGGGCGGCGTCGGAGGCCATGAACTCCATCAGCCGCACCGCGTTGTCCCGGTTCCGGGCCGCCGCCGTCACCGCCGCACCGCTGATGTTGACGTGGGCGCCGCGATCGCCCTGGTTGGGCCAGAACACCGCCAGCCGCTCCGCCGCCTGCCGCTGCCCCTCGTCCTTCCCGGTCAGCATCACCCCCAGGTAGTAGGTGTTGGCGATGGCGACGTCGCACACCCCGGCGGCGGCGGCCGCGATCTGGTCCCGATCCCCGCCGGCCGGCTTGCGGGCGAAGTTGGCCACCAGGCCCCTGGCCCACGCCTCCGTCGCCTCCTCGCCGCGGGTGGCGATCATGGCAGCGACCAGCGACTGGTTGTAGATGTTGTCGGAGGAGCGGATGCAGATACGCCCTTTCCACCGGGGATCGGCCAGCGCCTCGTAGGTGGAGAGCTCAGCCGGGTCCACCTTGCCCTTCACGTACATGATGGGGCGGGCGCGAACCGACAGGCCGTACCAGTACCCTTCCGGGTCGCGGTAGGCGGGCGGAATCGCCGCCTCCAGCACCTCGGAGCGCACCGGCTGCAACACACCCGCCGCCTGCGCCCGGTGCAGGCGGCCCGCGTCGGTGGTGACCAGTAGATCCGCCGGGCTGTTGCGCCCCTCGCGCCGCAGCCGCTCCAGCAGCGCATCCGCCTTGCCGGTCACCAGGTTCACCCGGATACCGGTCTGTTCGGAAAACCGATCCAGCAATGGCCGGATCAACTCTTCGTTGCGCGCGGAGTAAATGTTCACTTCCTCGGCGGCGGTCGCGGGCTGCGAAACGAGCCCCGTCAGCGGCAACAAAAGGGAAAGCAGGATCTTACGCATGGTTCGCTCTCCAGTGATAAATAACCTTAACGCGAATCATTATCATTACTTGGCGTACAGAAAGCAAGGGTTTATTTGTGGTCGGTGGTCGGTGGTCGGTGGTCGGGGGTCGGTGGTCGGGGGTCGGGGGTCGGGGGTCGGGGGTCGGGGGTCGGGGGTCGGGGGTCGGGGGTCGGGGGTCGGGGCAAAGATCGTGAGACGTGAGACGGAAAACCGGTTTGGGTGTCGAGCGCAGTCCTATTGCGCCGTAGCGACTTGTAACCGAAGAGGTCGCGCTCCGTCGCAAACGCCGTCCGGCGCAATGGGATTGCGCCCTACCACCTCTCCGAATCCCGGTTCGCCCGCAGGGGCGGGCTCCTACACGTTCAAATTACCGCCCGAACCGCTTCACGCCCGGGCCAGCCGCGGCAGGTCGCCGGTGACGCCCAGGGCGCGGCGCATGAAGAACCGCTTGACCGGTGAGAGGTGGTCGGTAACCCGCAAGCCGAGGTTGCGGCCCCAGGCGAGCGGTGCAACGTCGTTGCTGAACAGCCGCTTGAAACCGTCCATTGCCGCCAGCATCGCCACATTGTCCCCCTTGCGCCAGCGCTCGTAACGGCGCAGCGTCTTCAGGGCCCCGATGTCGCGTCGTTCGGTCTCGGCGGTCAACACCACCTCCGCCAGGGCGGCGGCATCGAGCACCCCGAGATTGAGCCCCTGCCCGGCCAGCGGGTGGACGGTGTGGGCGGCGTTGCCGACCAGGGCGATCCGCTGTTCAACGTAGCGTTCGGCGTGCTGGAGCGAGAGCGGAAAGGCGCCCCGCGGGCCGACCGACTCCATCCGTCCGAGCGGCTCGCCGAAGGCGTGCTGCAGCTCGTCGAGAAACCGCCCCGATTCCATCGCCACCAGCGCCTCGGCCTTTTCCGGCGTGGTGGACCAGACGATGGAGCTGTACCCCTCGGGCAGCGGCAGGAAGGCGAGCGGTCCGGTGGGCATGAAGCGTTGCCAGGCGGTGTCCTGGTGGTGACGGGAGGTCTTGACGGTACACACCACCGCCGTCTGGTCGTAGCGCCAGCCGCGGACCGGGATGCCGACCCGATCCCGCACCCAGGAGGCGCTGCCGTCCGCGCCGACCACCAGCCGCGCCTCCAGGGTGCGCCGGTCCTTGAGGGTCAGGCGAGCCGAGCCGGTGTTCACCTCCAGTACACCGGGCTCCGCCGGGCAGATGAGTTCGATGTTGTCGAACTGCGCCATGCGCTCCAGCAGGGCGGCGAGGATCACCCGGTTCTCGATGATGTGGCCAAGATCCGGCTCGCCCACCTCGGCGGCATCGAAATGGATGCTGCCGGAACCGGTGGCGTCCCACACCCGCATCTCGCGGTAGGGTGCGACGCGCCGGGTCACCATCCCCTCCCAGGCGCCCAAATTGGCGAACACCCGCTCGGTGGCGCGGGTGATGGCGCTGACCCGGATGTCGAATGCCTCATCCGCCCACTCGGTGGGCGCCGCCACCGGATCGATCACCGCCACCCTGAGCGCGGTGTCGCCGAGGGCGCAGGCGAGCGTCGCACCGACCATGCCGCCGCCGACAATCACCACGTCATAGCTTCGGTTTGCCATTTCCATGTCCGCGAGTCCGATGGTTCTAATTTGTAGGAGGCTTCGATAACCCGGTCACCGCACATCTCGCCCGGCCAGGGGCAGCCCGCGGGCGAGGCGCGGCAGTTTCCCGGTCAGCCCCATCGCCTGGCGCGCCAGCAGGTGCTTGGCCCCCGGCAGCAGATCCATGCCGAGGATCCCCAGGTTGCGGGCGCCGCGCAGCAGCGGCAGACGGTTGGAAAAGAGGCGAGCGAGCGAGTCGGTCAGTCCCATCACCCGCAGGTAGTCCGGGCGGCGCCAGGCGGCGTACCCCTTCAGCACCCCCATGTCACCCGGGTCGCTTCCCGCCGCGGCCGCACCCGCCAGCACTTCGGCGAGCACCGCCACATCGCGCAGGCCGAGGTTGAACCCCTGCCCCGCCACCGGATGGAGGGTGTGGGCGGCGTTGCCGATGAAGACGAGCCGGGGGCGCACATGGTCACGCACGTACTCCAGCCCCAGCGGATAGGCGTTGCGTGTGCCGAGCTTTTCGAAGCGGCCCGCACGGTTGCCGAAACGGGCCTGGAGGCGGGCGAGGAAGGTCGCCTCGTCGAGCCCCATGATCTGCTCCACCTGTGCATCCCGCGCTGTCCACACCAGGGACCAGCGACAGTCGCCCCAGGCCGATTCGGGGTGATCTTCCGTGGCATCGCAGGGCAGCAGCGCCAAGGGGCCGGTGTCGGTGAACCGTTCGTAGGCGATGCCGCCGTGGGGGCGGCTGCCGCGTACGGTGGCGATCACCGCCGTCTGGCCGTAGCCGAGCCGCCAGCTCCGCGCACCCATCAGTTGACGCACCGCGGAGCGGCCGCCGTCGGCGGCCACCACCAGGCGTGCGGTGATGTTGCGCGCCCCCTGTTCGCCCTCGACCTGTGCGGTGGCGAAATCGTCATCGATGGTCAGGCCGGTGAGCCGTGCCGGACAGATGAATGTGGTGTGGGGGAGTTCGCTCAGGGATTTCGACAGGACCGCCCCGAGCACGCGGCTCTCCACCACATGACCGAGGGCGTCCACCCCCTCCTCGGCCGCGGCGAGCCGGGCGATGCCGAAACCGCCCCGCTCCGAAACGTGGATATGGCGGATGGCGGTCGCACCGTGCCGGGCGACGTCGGACCAGAGCGCCATCGTCTCCAGGATGCGCCGGGAACCCTCGGCCAGGGCGATCGCCCGTGCATCGAAACTGGGCTGCATCTCGGCCGCCAGCGGCACCGCCTCCAGCACCCCGACCCGCAGCGGCACGTCACGCAACGCACAGGCGAGGCTGGCCCCGGCCATGCCGCCACCGACGATCAGGAGGTCGAAATCGGTCGTCACGCGCTCTCTCCGGTCACCAGCGCCTCGACGGCGTCCGGCTCCTTCGGCACACCGGCGCTCAGCACCTCGTGGCCGTCACGGGTCACCAGCACGTCATCCTCGATGCGGATGCCGATGCCCCACCAGCGCTTCGCCACCCCCTTGCTGTCGGGGGGAATGTAGAGCCCCGGCTCGATGGTCAGCGCCATGCCGGGCTCCAGCACCCGCCACTCCTCACCCACCTTGTAGTCGCCCACGTCATGCACGTCCATGCCCAGCCAGTGGCCGGTGCGGTGCATGTAGAAACGGCGGTAGGCCTCGCTCTTGATCAGCTTTGCCGCGGTGCCCTTGAGGATGCCCAGCTTCACCAGTCCGCGGGTGAGCACCTTTACCGCCGCCTCGTGCGGGGCGTTCCAGTGGTTGCCCGGCCACACCTGCTCGATGGCCGCATACTGCGCCTCCAGCACCAGCTCGTAGAGCGCCCGCTGCTCCGGAGAGAAGCGGCCGCCCACCGGGAAGGTGCGGGTGATGTCGGCGGCGTAGCAGTCGTACTCGCAACCGGCGTCGATGAGCAGCAGGTCGCCCTCTTTCAGCGGCGCACTGTTCTCGGTGTAGTGGAGGATGCAGGCGTTCTCGCCCCCGGCGACGATCGAGGGATAGGCAGGGGAACGGGCGCCGTGGCGCATGAACTCATGCAGCAGTTCCGCTTCCACCTGGTACTCCGTCATTCCCGGCTGCACCACCTGCATGGCGCGCCTGTGGGCACGGGCGCTGATCTGTGCCGCCTTTCGCATTGCCGCCGCCTCGCCGCGGCTCTTGTAGAGGCGCATGTCATGCAGCAGGTGATCGAGGGAGACGAATTCGCCGGGGGTGTGGATGCCCGCACGCGCTTTCTGCCGCAGCCGGTTGATCCAGCCGGTCACCCGCTGGTCGAACTCGTGGTCGAGCCCCATGGTGTAATAGACCCGATCACGGTTCTCCAGCAGACCGGGCAGGATGTCGTCAATGTCGGAGATGGGGAAGGCGTCGTCGGCACCGAACTGCTCGTGCGCCCCCTCCAGGCCGGCTCGGCGGCCGTGCCAGGTCTCCATCTCCGGGTCGCGCTCGCGGCAGAACAGCAGATATTCGCCGTGGGGCCGGCCGGGCACCAGCACCGCCACCGCCTCCGGCTCGGGAAAGCCGGTGAGATAGAAGAAATCGCTGTCGGGCCGGAAGGGGTACTCCACGTCCCGGTTGCGGGTACGCTCCGGGGCGGTGGGCAGAATGGCTATCGCCCCCTTGCCCATCATCTGCATCAGCCGCTTGCGGCGGCGGGCGAATTCGGTCTTTTGCATAAGAAACCCTGTTTACCGCAGAGGACGCAGAGAACGCAGAGACGAAACCAATAACATGAACCAGTCCGCCCGGTGGTGCGCCAAATCAGCGGAAGATTGCACGCGACCTCTGCGGTGGATAGCTTTTCAGTGGAGGGTCGTGTCGCGGGGCGGCGCCTTGGTGGGGTGCAGCTCCTCGTTGGCGAGCAGCACGGCGGTTCTGACGTACTCCACCAGTTCGCTGTAGGCCTGCTCGTCCTCCTCGCCCTCGCCGTGTTCACTCTCACCGACCTGGGCAATCTCCACCATGTCCTGCAGCGCATCGGCGCTGTCCTCCGGCAACCGCTCGGTGGATTCGATGCCGCCCAGACTCAAACCGAGCAGAAACCCCTGGCACCACTGGCCGAGGGCGTGAAGCCTTTCCGTGATGGGGGCGCTGTCTTCCGGCAGGATGAGGTGAAAATCGAGCACCGAGTCGCCGAGCTGGCGCGAGTTCTCTGCACACAGGGCAGTCAGCAGCCGCCGCGATTCGGCGACCAGCACGTCGCCCGCCTCCTCCTCCGCGACCGGGGCGATCTCCCGCTGGCATGCATCCGGCTCAATCTCGCCCCGCGCACAGATGAGCCCGGCAATCGCGCCGTGGCACTCCGCCACGCTCATGCCGGTCTGCAGGCGCTCCAGTGCCGTGTTCAGCTGATCCATCGCCTCGCCGATAGTGGACATACCAGCTCCTGATTTGCTCTGAGGGCACGGAGATCCCGCACCTCTACCGAATTATCCCACTAACCGCAGTTACTCTCGCAAAAACGCCGAGCACGCCAAGAAAAACAAACTGTTGTACCAATGAACGGCCCCACCTTCCGGGTGTGACCACAACGACTGCCTTGTTTCTGTTTTCTCTGCGTCTTTCGGCAAGTTGCTCCTGCATTGCCCTACCTCGTGCTTCCATGCACTCGTGCGTCTTGGCGAGAGTCCAACTGCCGTTTTTAGGATTATAGAGACCGCGGGGAACACCCCCGCCCAGCCGATTTCGGCGCCATGTTAGCACCGCGCCCAACCGCTCCCAACCGGCGGTGCCGTTGACCGCCGCCGCCACCCGGCTCTATATTGACCCGCGCCCGCATCGTCCCACCGGTACTATGGAACATACCAGCCTCAACAGCCTCGAACACCGCATCGATGAACTGATCCGCACCGTCGAACGTCTCAGGATGGAGAATGCGGCGCTGCGCGAGAGTCATGCGGGACTGATTACCGAGCGGGCCCGTCTGATCGAAAAGACCGAGCTGGCGCGCACGCGGGTGGAGGCGATGATCACCCGCCTCAAGGCGATGGAGCACGAGTAAGCATGTCGACCAGGACGGAAACCACCCAGGTTGCGATCAGCATCCTCGACAAGGAGTACATGATCGCCTGCCCGGCCGAACAGCAGGAGGAATTGCTCGAATCGGCCCGGCTGCTGGACCGGAAAATGCGGGAGATCCGCGGTACCGGCAAGGTGGTCGGCATCGAACGGGTGGCGGTCATGGCCGCCCTCAACATTGCCCACGAACTGGTGCAGGAACGGTCCAGGGAGGGTGACTACACCAACGACCTGGAAGAACGGCTACATCGATTGCAGAATCGCATCGATTCGGTGCTGCGGGAGGAAGACCCGCAGATGAAGTTTTGAGGGCACCTCCTCCGCGTTGGATTATTAGAGGTGCCCCTTGAGTCGACCGGGGGCTTCGACTGTCTGATAAGATAGGGGTGTCCTCTGCGGTGCTCGTTAGTCACTGGGTTAATTCTTGAGCCTTAATGCTAACCCTTGGGGTTGCAGGTTCGGCGTTGTGTGCAAGTCCGCCTCGTAGCGGAAAGCCTGATTCGCCAGCACGCTTCCCCACTTGAACCTCAGGTTCAAGAAACACAGGTGACGACGGCATGCGCGGAGGGCATCCCTCTTCCCTCTGCCCCACCGTTCCAACATGAGTCGTGACAATATCCGCCGCAGCCTGCGCGCGCGGCGCCGCAGCCTTACACCTCACGAGCATCGGCGGCTCTGTGCCGCCCTCACGCGCCGAATCGCGGGCCTCTCCCTGTTCCGGCGCAGCCGCGACATCGCCTTTTTTCTTCCAAACGACGGCGAGCCGGACCTGACAGCACTGATGGCACGGGCCCGGCGGATGAGCAAGCGCTGTCACCTGCCGGTGCTCAGCCCCGCCTTTCACAACCGCCTCTGGTTCGGCCGATTCACGCCGGAGAGCCGCCTTGTCACCAACCGGTTCGGCATTCCCGAGCCCCACATCCGCTGGCGGGATGCGCGCGCACCCTGGGGTATCGATCTTATTCTGGCGCCGTTGGTGGGATTCGATAGCGCGGGCAACCGGCTCGGCATGGGGGGTGGCTTCTATGACAGGACACTCGCCTACCGGCACCGGCAGGAGAGCTGGCTGCGTCCCCGGCTTATCGGGGTTGCGTTCGACTTTCAGCGAGTGGACGCACTGGAGAGCGCGCCATGGGATGTGCCCCTGGACGGTATCGTGACGGAAAAAGGGGTGTACGGCCCGCTGAGGCAGGCCTTATTGTCGAACCGATAAGGGCCTATTGCTGGCCCTGGGTCCAGGCGGTCTGGCCGGAGAATCCGGCAGGGCGTGCCTCCGCGTCACCTAGCAGGCCTTGCGCCCAGCCGGTGACCAGTACCCCGAGACCGACGATAAGGACCAGGACGAACAGCAGGTCCGGTTTACGCCGTTTCATGGCTGCTCCTTGAGCAAGCACTCTAGCTATTGTTGTTATGTAACTGTTTTTTCGGGCTACCTATATATCGCATACACCAGCCCCGACGCAAGGGGCGTGTTCACAAAAAGGGGAAAACTGATAAATGGCGCACTGGCTGATGAAATCCGAGCCGGACGTTTTCGGTATCGATCACCTCGCCTCCCGGCCGAACGGGACCGAGCCCTGGGACGGGGTTCGCAACTACCAGGCGCGCAACATGATGCGCGACCAGATGAAGAAGGGAGATCTCGCCTTCTTCTATCACTCCAACTGCAAGGAGCCGGGCATCGTCGGCATTATGGAGATTGTCCGGGAGGGGTATCCCGACCCCACCGCCTTCGATCCGGAGGCGAAGTACTACGACCCGAAGAGCGATCCCGACAAGCCGCGCTGGTTCATGGTGGAGGTCAGGTTCGTGCGCCGGCTGACGCGCACCATCACACTGGAGGAGTTGAAGGGCCACGTGGAAGCGCTGGGTGATTTTCCGCTCCTACGGCGTGGCAACCGGCTGTCGGTCATGCCGGTGACCGATGCGCAGTGGGCGTACATCGTGGGGCTCGAGGGCTCCATGGCGTGAAGAGTTAAGCGTTTAAGAGTTAGGGTTACGGGTGAGGTGGGCAAGGCTTCACTCTTCACTGCTAACTCTTAACTACTATCTTGAACCGCTATGTGAGGAACAACTCGAAAGCCGGATTGTCGGTCTCCTCCCAATGGGGGTAGCCGAGCTGGGTGAGGAAGTCGCGGAACTGCGCCTCCTCCTCGGGCGGCACCTGGATGCCGGCGAGCACCCGGCCGTAGGCGGACCCGTGGTTGCGGTAGTGGAACAGGCTGATGTTCCAGTGGAGTCCCATCCGGTTCAGGAAACGCAGCAGGGCGCCGGGGCGCTCCGGAAACTCGAAGCGGAACAGCTGTTCGTTGTCCGCGGTTGCCCGGCCGCCCACCATGTAGCGGATGTGCGCCTTGGCCATCTCGTTTTCGGTCATGTCCACCACCGGATAGTCCTTCTCCTCCAGCTGCGCGATAAGCTTGTCCCGCTCCCCGGCACCGTTGGCCATCTGCACACCGACGAAGATGTGGGCCTCGTCGCCAGACGCATAGCGATAATTGAATTCGGTGATGGAGCGGTTACCGAGGGTCTCGCAGAAGGTGCGGAAGCTGCCGGGCCGTTCCGGAATGGTGACCGCCAGCAGCGCCTCGCGCCGCTCGCCCACCTCCGCCCGCTCCGCCACGTGGCGCAGCCGGTCGAAATTGATGTTGGCCCCGCTATCGATGGCCACCAGGGTACGGTCGCGCACCCCTTCCCGCTCCACATACCTTTTCATGCCGGCGACCGCGAGCGCACCGGCCGGTTCGGTGATGGAACGGGTATCCTCGAAGATGTCCTTGATGGCCGCGCAGATCTGGTCGGTGGAGACCAGCAGCACCTCGTCCACGTGCTCGCGGGCGACCCGGAACGGCTCCTCACCGATCTGCCGCACCGCCACACCGTCAACGAAGATCCCCACCTGATCGAGCACCACCCGCTCGCCGGCGGCCAGTGCACTGTGGAGGGTCGGCGCATCGTCCGGTTCCACCCCGATCACCTTCACCTCCGGGCAGAGGTATTTCACGTAGGCGGCAACCCCGGCGATCAGTCCGCCGCCGCCGACCGGCACGAAGATGGCGTGCAGGTCGGTGGGGTGGTGGCGCAGGATCTCCAGTGCTACCGTGCCCTGCCCGGCGATCACGTCCGGGTCGTCATAGGGGTGGATAAAGGTTCGCCCCTGCTCCTCGGCCAACTGCATGGCGTATTGATAAGCGTCGTCGTAGGCGTTGCCGGCCAGCGCCGTTTCCGCACCGAGCGCGCGCACTGCCTGCACCTTGATCTCCGGTGTGGTCTTGGGCATCACGATCAGCGCATCGAGGCCCAGCCGCCGGGCAGCAAGCGCCACACCCTGCGCATGGTTGCCGGCAGAGGCGGCAATCACACCTCGTGAACGTGCCTCCTCCGAGAGGTTGACGATCTTGTTGTAGGCGCCGCGCAGCTTGAACGAGAAGACCGGTTGCAGGTCCTCGCGCTTCAGCAAAACCCGGTTGCCGAGCCGTTTCGAAAGACCCGCCGCCGGGTCGAGCGGGGTTTCACGGGCAACGTCGTAGACGCGCGCCTTGAGGATGCGTTTGGCGTAGGCTTCAAGCATGGCGACACAATACAGCAACCCCGGCATGGCTGTCAGGCGGGGGCGATGGCGTATACTCACGCGACGAACAATCAGATAAATCGATAGACGGAGTCATTGCATGAACCAGGACGAAATGAAACAGGCGGTGGCCCGCGCCGCCCTCGACTACGTCGAGAACGGCATGGTGGTCGGCATCGGAACCGGCTCCACCGCCAACCATTTCATCGACTGCCTCGCCGAGATCAAGAACCGGATCGACGGCACCGTGGCCAGCTCGGTGGCCAGCGCCGAACGGCTGAAGAAGCATGGTATCCCAGTGCTGGATCTGAACGAGGCCGGTGAACTGCCACTCTATGTGGATGGCGCCGACGAGACCAACCGCAACCGTCAGCTCATCAAGGGCGGCGGCGGTGCGCTGACCCGCGAAAAGATCGTTGCCGGGGCGAGCCGCAAGTTTGTCTGTGTGGTGGACAACACCAAGGTGGTGAATATCCTGGGCAAGTTCCCGCTGCCGGTGGAGGTGATCCCGATGGCACGCGGCCTGGTGGCGCGCAAGCTGGTCGCGCTGGGCGGGGAACCGGTCTACCGGGAAGGCTTCACCACCGACAACGGCAACATCATCCTCGATGTGCACAACCTGGAGATCATGGAGCCGGCCAAGCTGGAGGATACGCTGAACGATATCCCGGGCGTGGTCACCAACGGGCTGTTCGCGCTGCGTCCGGCCGACGTGGTGCTGGTCGGCAGCGCCGAGGGCGTTACCAGTTTTTAGCGATGGGCCGGGTGCTGATCACGATCGGCGTCGTGCTTGTGATCATCGGCCTGGCCTGGCCCTGGATCAGCAAGCTGGGGCTGGGCCGCTTGCCGGGTGACATCGTCGTGGAGCGGGACAACTTCCGCCTCTACTTTCCGATCACCACCTCGATCATCATCAGCCTGCTGCTGTCGGTGATCATCTGGCTTTTCAGGCGCTGACGCGTATGGGCGACGATAGCGATCGGCGACAGTTCTTCCGCCTCGAGGACGAGGCGGTGCTCACCGTGCGCGTGGTGAGCGAGGAGCTCCACGCCTCCCTGGCGGCACGGCCCGAAGAGGAGTGGGAGGGGGACGGCAGCGTGGTGGCGCGCATCGGGGCACTCACCACCCAGACCGGTACCATTCTCGCCGCCATTCGCAAGAGTGACCCGGATGTCGGCCACTATCTGGCGATCCTCGACAAGAAGATTGATCTGCTCGCCCGGGCACTGGAGGGGGGCCGGCATCGGGAGAAGGCGGGCGAGGGGGAGCGGATCACCATCGGTGCCGGCGGTGTCGACTACCATGCCGCCGAGGCACTCAACCCCGGGACCAGACTCGAGATCGACCTGCTCTTTCTCCCCTCACGCCTGCACATCCACGCCTACGGGACCGTCGTGGACTGCGTCCGGGACGATGCAGAGCCGGATCGACCGTTCCGCATCGGCGCGGCGTTCACCCTCCTCTCCGCCATCCAACGTGAGGCGATCGTCCGCCACGTCCTGGCGCGGCAGTCGGCGCTCCTGCGCAAGTCCCGCCACTCTGACGAGTAGCCGGCCACACTCCCCTGACAGTTCCTGCCGCTGCGTGTAACTCTCGCCAAGAACGCCGAGACCGAAGAGCGATATTTAATGTCTCTGCGTGCTTCGCGTCTTTGCGAGAGTCCGCCTTTGTTAGCAGGCTGTTGAAAAACAGCCTGCTAATGCGGGGATCCTGTCAGAAGGCCGGTTTTTCGGGGGCGCTGCGGTACATCTCCACCGCGGAGAGGATCTCCTTCTTCGCCTCCTCGGCATCACCCCAGCCCTGCACCCGGACCCACTTCCCCTCATCCAAATCCTTGTAGTGCTCGAAGAAGTGGGCGATCTGTTCGAGCAGCATCGGGGGCATATCCGACACCTCCCGCGCACTCCGGTACATCCGGCACACCTTGTCCACCGGGACCGCCAGCACCTTGGCGTCGTCCCCCGACTCGTCGGTCATCTTCAACACGCCCACCGGCCGGCACCGGATCACCGAGCCGCTGATGAGCGGTACCGGGGTGGCCACCATCACATCCACCGGGTCGCCGTCGGGGGAGAGGGTGTGGGGCACATAGCCGTAATTGGCCGGATAGTGCATAGCCGTGCTCATGAAACGGTCCACGAACATCGCCCCGGTCTCCTTGTCCACCTCGTACTTGACCGGGTCCGAATGGGCCGGAATTTCGATGATGACGTTGATTTCATTGGGGACATCGTCACCGGAAGTGACACGATCGAGATTCATGGCAGCGAACCCTGGAAAGAAAAAAAGGCCGGTAAGTATACCGGCCTTTTGGTGAGGCTTTAACCACAACAGATGTAGGTGGGTTGAGCGGGAGCGATACCCATCGGTCGCGGGCTTCGCTCGCCCAATCCGCATGGGTATCGCCCTTCGGGCTCAACCCATCCTACATGCCGTTTACGTCAACCGATCAGCGGCACGATAAGCAGCGCCACGATGTTGATGATCTTGATCAGCGGGTTGATCGCCGGGCCTGCGGTGTCCTTGTAGGGGTCGCCGACGGTGTCGCCGGTCACCGCCGCCTTGTGGGCGTCGGAACCCTTGCCGCCATGGTGGCCGTCCTCAATGTATTTCTTGGCGTTATCCCAGGCGCCGCCTCCGGTGGTCATGGAGATGGCCACGAACAGCCCGGTGACGATGGTGCCGAGCAGCAGGCCGCCCAGCGCCTTCGGCCCGAGGATGACGCCGACCAGTACCGGTACCAGCACCGGCAGCAGGGAGGGGATAATCATCTCCCTGATGGCCGACTTGGTCAGCAGGTCCACCGCGCGCGAATAGTCCGGCTTCTGGGTGTGATCCATGATACCGGGCATTTCGCGGAACTGGCGCCGCACCTCGACCACGATGCCGCCGGCAGCGCGGCCAACCGCCTCCATCGCCATGGCTCCAAACAGGAACGGCACCATGCCGCCGATGAACAGGCCGATGATGACCATTGGATCGGACAGCAGGAACTGGATGGAGGCGCCGCTGACCGCCTCCAGGGCGTGGGTGTAGTCGGCGAACAGCACCAGTGCGGCCAACCCGGCAGAACCGATGGCATAGCCCTTGGTGACCGCCTTGGTGGTGTTGCCCACCGCATCCAGCGGATCGGTCCGGCCACGCACCTCTGCCGGCAGATCGGCCATTTCGGCGATGCCGCCCGCGTTGTCGGTAATCGGGCCGTAGGCATCCAGGGCCACGATGATGCCGGTCATGGAGAGCATCGAGGTGGCGGCGATGGCGATGCCGTACAGGCCCGCCAGCTCATATGAGCCCCAGATGGCGGCGCAGACCGCCAGCACCGGCAGTGCGGTCGACTTCATGGAGACGCCGAGGCCGGCGATGACGTTGGTGCCGTGACCGGTGGTGGAGGCCTGGGCGATGTGGCGCACCGGACCGTACTCGGTGGCGGTGTAGTACTCGGTGATCACCACCATCGCTGCGGTCAACGCCAGACCAATCAGTGCCGCACCGTACAAGCCGAGCACCGTGACCCCTTCCACGCCGCCCATCATCATGGAGGTTACCGGGTAGAAGGCGACCGCCGCCAGGATGCCGGCGACAATCAGCCCGCGGTAGAGGGCGTTCATGATCTTGCCGCCCTCCGCCACCTTCACGAAGAAGGTGCCGATGACCGAGGCGATGATGGAGACACCGCCCAGGACCAGCGGGTAGAGCACCGCCATCTCGCCGGCATCACTGAGCAACAGACTCCCGAGGAGCATGGTGGCGATCACCGTCACCGCGTAGGTCTCGAACAGGTCGGCGGCCATACCGGCACAGTCGCCCACGTTGTCGCCCACGTTGTCGGCAATCACCGCCGGGTTGCGGGGGTCATCCTCGGGGATGCCCGCCTCCACCTTGCCCACCAGGTCCGCTCCGACGTCGGCACCCTTGGTAAAGATACCGCCGCCGAGTCGGGCGAAGATGGAGATGAGCGAACCGCCGAAGCCGAGACCCACCAGGGCGTGGATGGCATTGCCGCTGCTGACGCCGAATGCACTCAGCAGCGCGTAGTAGCCGGCGACGCCCAGCAGGCCCAGGCCGACCACCAGCAGACCGGTGATGGCACCGCCGCGGAAGGCGATCTGCAGGGCCGGATTGATCCCCTCACGGGCCGCCTCGGCGGTGCGGACGTTTGCCCGCACCGAGATGTTCATGCCGATGTAGCCGGCCAGGGCGGAGAAAACAGCACCGATCAGGAAGCCGAAAGCGCTGGCCCAGTCGAGAAAGATGCCGATCAAAAGGAACAGTACCGCCCCGACGACGCCGATGGTGGTGTACTGGCGGTTCAGGTAGGCCGATGCGCCCTGTTGGACTGCATCGGCGATCTCCCGCATGCGCTCATTACCCGAAGGCTTGGCGAGGACCCATTTGACGGAAACGGCACCATACGCGATGGCGGCACCGGCGCACAGCAGCGCAAAGACCAGAGCCAGACTCATCATCAACACCTCTTCTTGTTTATTGATTGCGAATCGCTTGTCGGGTCAAACAGGTAACCCACCCATTCAGCCAGACAGTCCAGTGTGGCAGTCATCCATGACAATTCTCAAAAAAACATAGTCACAAAAACAAAGGGGAGCTTACGCTCCCCTTTGGCATCACTTTAGCTTGAACCCGTCTTTCAGCTTCTTCGGGACCGGTACATTTTTCAGCCGTACATACTGCGGCAGGCCATCCTTGAACGGCGGATAGTCCTCGCCGGCAATCAGCGGTGAGAGGTAGGCACGACACTTGGCGGTAATGCCGAAGCCGTCGCGGGAGATGAAGTTCTTCGGCATCATCTTCTCCTTGTTGGCCACCTTGGACAACGGCGCCTCGCCCACCTTCCACTTGTAGGGCTTGTCGGACTTGCGCACCACGGTCGGCATGACCGAGTTCTTGCCGGCAATCGCCAGCTCGACCGCCGCCTTACCCATCGCGTAGGCCTGTTCCACATCGGTCTTGGAGGCGATGTGGCGGGCAGCGCGCTGCAGGTAGTCCGCCACCGCCCAGTGGTACTTCAGGCCCAGATCCTCGCGGATCATGTTGGCCACCACCGGCGCCACGCCGCCGAGCTGGGCGTGACCGAAGGCGTCCTTCAGCCCCTGATCGGCGAGGAACTTGCCGTCGGCGCCATGCACGCCCTCGGAGACCACCACCGAGACGTAACCGTACTTCTTCACCTTCTCGCTCACCGCCTTCATAAACTTCTTGCGGTCGAAGACGACTTCGGGGAACAGGATGATGACCGGCAGGTCGGTGGTCTCGTCGCTGGCCAGGCCGCCGGCGGCGGCGATCCAGCCCGCATGCCGGCCCATCACCTCGACCACGAACACCTTGGTGGAGGTGGCGGCCATGGAGGCGACATCGAAACTGGCCTCGCGCACAGAGGTGGCGATGTACTTGGCCACCGAGCCGAAACCGGGGCAGACATCGGTGATCGGCAGGTCGTTGTCCACCGTCTTGGGGACGTGGATCGCCTGGATCGGGTAATTCATGCTCTTGGCGAGCTGCGAGATCTTGAGGCAGGTATCGGCCGAATCGCCGCCGCCGTTATAGAAGAAGTAACCGATGTTGTGGGCCTCGAACACCTGAATCAGACGCTCGTACTCGGCCCGGTTCTGCTCCAGGCTCTTCAGCTTGTAGCGGCAGGAGCCGAAGGCGCCGGACGGGGTGTGGCGCAGGGCGGCGATATCCTTCTTCGACTCCTTGCTGGTGTCGATCAGGTCCTCGGTCAGGGCGCCGATGATGCCATTGCGGCCGGCATAGACCTTGCCGATGACATCCTTGTGTTTGCGGGCGGTCTCGATGACGCCGCAGGCGGATGCATTGATCACGGCGGTGACACCGCCGGACTGCGCGTAAAACGCGTTCTTCTTCTTTGCCATTATGGATTCATCTCCCTCAGTGCGAAAAATTGGTGTCTACGCGGGGCTATTTCTTTCGTTGCGCCTCATGGTCGGCCTGGACCTGGAGCAGGATCACCACGCACTCCGAGAGGTCATCGAACTGGTCGATTCCAGTACCGTACTGCTCCCGGATACTGTAAAAGAAGCCGCAGCGATAGCTCCGCTCGCCGACCTTGAAGACGACGAAGTTGCAATCACCCACCTGCCAGAAGACAGTTGGGCATGGAGTCAGTTCGGAGGAGTCCGGATCGAGCCGAAGTTCGCTCTCGGCGAGTTCGATATCGACAGGCTTTCCGTAACGCTCCTCCAGGGCCTTTTTCACGACCCAGAGTTCGTTCTGGTTGAAGTCGGGGATGGACTTCATGGCTGCCCGTTAGGTTGGGAGTCGATGCTGCGGCGAAGACCGGGAAATTCCACCATGGAATCGATTGGTTTCACCGCGTTGACTTGGATGGCGGACTCGGATTAGCTTAAACGCACGGTGCGGCCCGGGGCAATGGAAATTGTATATGCCTGCATGGAAAAAACTTAGGGTCCGCGAAAGATAAAGCCGAGGCACCGGCCGGAAGCGGGAACCTTTAGTTCCTTCGTGGACCTTGGAGCCGAGTCTGCCGCAAGACAAGTTAATGCAGTGACCGCACTTATTTTTTCAATGGGAGACACAAGAATGAGAATCGTACTGCTGGGTGCACCCGGTTCGGGTAAGGGTACCCAAGCCAAGCTGCTTGTCGAAAAGTACCGGATCCCGCAGATATCCACCGGCGACCTGCTGCGCGCCGCCGTCAGGGAAAACACCCCCCTGGGCCAGCGCGCCAAGGCGGCCATGGAGGCGGGTCAGCTTGTCTCTGACGAGATTGTACTTGGTATCATCGAGGAGCGGGTCGCCCAAAGCGACGCCCGCAACGGCTTCATTCTTGACGGATTTCCCCGCAATATCCCCCAGGCGGAGGCCCTCGACGGCATCCTGGACAAGATCGGGATGCCAATCGACCTGGCGATCCATATAGAGGTTGATTTCGACCTGCTCCTGCAGCGCCTCACCGGCCGGCGTACCTGCGAATCGTGCGGGCAGATGTACAACGTCTATACCACACCCCCCCGGCTGGAAGACCAGTGCGACCTCTGCGGCGGCAACCTCCGTCATCGGGCCGACGACAACGAGGAGACCATCAGTAACCGGTTGCGGGTGTATGAGGCGCAGACCGCTCCGCTTATCGAGTACTTCCGTCGCCAAGGAAAACTGCGAACCATTGATGGCGAAGGGGATATCCCGGAGATCTTCGGCGCGATCACGACGGCGATCGATGCCGAAAAATCGCGCGTCCCGGCTGCCGAGAAGCCGGCTCCGAAGCCCACTCCTGCACCGGCTGCCGAAGCGGCTGCCGCTCCAGTAAAGGCCGCTCCCAAGAAAACCACCCCAAAGGCAACCGGAAAGAAAGAAGCCGTGAACGCAACGACCGAGACGAAAACAGCCCCGAAGAAGGCAGCCCCGAAGAAGGCCGCTCCGAAGAAGGCAGCCCCGAAGAAGGTAGCCCCGAAGAAGGCCGCTCCGAAGAAGGCCGCTCCGAAGAAGGCCGCTCCGAAGAAGGCCGCTCCGAAGAAGGCCGCTCCGAAGAAGGTAGCCCCGAAGAAGGCCGCTCCGAAGAAGGCCGCTCCGAAGAAGGTAGCCCCGAAGAAGGCCGCTCCGAAGAAGGTAGCCCCGAAGAAGGCCGCCCCGAAGAAGGCCGCTCCGAAGAAGGCCGCTCCGAAGAAGGCCGCTCCGAAGAAGGCCGCTCCGAAGAAGGCCGCTCCGAAGAAGGCCGCTCCGAAG
>JAWLGZ010000004.1:525676-540782 GCA_041690635.1 Gammaproteobacteria bacterium | reverse complement strand
GACAGGATGGGGATGGGTCACCGAGGAGCGCCAGCCGCCAAGGCCAGCAGGGTTTTGGTTCATGAGCAGAGCAGGTGCCGGCGGAAGTTCACCTGCCATGCAGGCAGTACAGGGGCCGAATCAGCAGGTCCCTTCCCCTTCAAGGGGAAGGACAGGATGGGGATGGGTTACCGAGGAGCGCCAGCCGCCAAGGCCAGCAGGGTTTTGGTTCATGAGCAGAGCAGGTGCCGGCGGAAGTTCACCTGCCATCCAGGCAGTACAGGGGCCGAATCAGCAGGTCCCTTCCCCTTCAAGGGGAAGGACAGGATGGGGATGGGTCACCGAGGAGCACCAGCCGCCAAGGCCAGCAGGGTTTTGGTTCATGAGCAGAGCAGGTGCCGGCGGAAGTTCACCTGCCATCCAGGCAGTACAGGGGCCGAATTAGCAGGTCCCTTCCCCTTCAAGGTGAAGGACAGGATGGGGATGGGTCACCGAGGAGCACCAGCCGCCAAAAGACGGTTGTGCCAGGCAATGTCTCATCAAGAGTGAAACAGCACACTGGTGCTCTGTGCAAGAGTACTGAGGAGTTTCGATGCCTCCGCGTATCCTCGTAACCGGACCCACCGGACAGGTCGGGTGGGAGTTGTGCCGTACGCTCTCGCCGCTGGGCGAGGTCGTGGCGCTCGGCCGCGCCACCCGCCCCGTGCTGGATC
Source organism: Gammaproteobacteria bacterium (assembly GCA_041690635.1). Lineage (GTDB taxonomy): Bacteria > Pseudomonadota > Gammaproteobacteria > Thiohalomonadales > Thiohalomonadaceae > JAWLGZ01. Next base: position 540,090 of record JAWLGZ010000004.1, on the reverse strand, counting down.
TGGCGGACCCCAAGGGAATAGCGGCGACCGTCCGTGAGGTTCGCCCCGATCTGATCGTCAATGCCGCCGCCTACACCGCCGTCGACAAGGCGGAGGAGGAGCGGACGCTGGCCATGACCGTGAATGGCGAATCCCCCGGTGTGCTGGCGGAGGAGGCGAAGCGGCTCGGGATTCCGTTGATCCACTACTCCACCGACTACGTCTTCGACGGTAGCAAGGGCACCCCCTACACCGAGGAGGACGAACCGGCCCCCATCAACGTCTATGGAGAGAGCAAGCTGGCGGGGGAGCGCGCCGTAGAGGCCGTCGGCGGTGCCTGCCTCGTTCTGCGTACCTCCTGGGTCTACGGCGTGCGCGGGAAGAATTTCCTGCTGACCATGCGCCGTCTGGCGCGGGAGAGGGAGGTACTCAAGGTGGTGGAGGATCAGCGGGGAAGCCCCACATGGAGTCTGGTTATTGCCGAGGCTACCGCCCTGATAGTTGCCCGCACCGGCCTCCGCGGCCTTGCGGACCACGCCGGCCTGTACCACCTTGCCGCCGCGGGGGAGACCTCCTGGCACGGGTTTGCCACCGCCATCGTCGAAAACGAACGCCTCGTTGGCGGCTGTGCGGTCAGGAGAGTCGAGCCGATTCCCACCAGCGCTTTTCCCACCCCCGCAAGGCGGCCGCTCTACTCGCTGCTCGATTGCGGTCGGCTGGAGCGGACGTTTGACGTGCACATGCCGAGGTGGGAGCGTTCGCTCGCCCTGTGCCTGGACGACCTGTGCTGGTCGGCATGATTACCCCACCCGCCGCCTGACAACTGCCCCCTGCGGTGTTCGTCTCCCTCGTCCCCTGTCTCCCTGAGAGGCCTCAGGGGCTCTGAACAGGTCCGTTATGTGCCGGCTTTCCCCTTAAGCCGAATTGCATCACACGCCCCCGGACGTTAATATGCCAATCCTTAATGTCCGGTTAATAAGCTAATTGTAAGCCACTGAGCCATAAGAAAAGTTTGGCGGTTGCCCGGCGGGCTATTTCGACAGCTGTTTTGGTCCTGAATACCCCGGCGTTGAGGGGTGAGAGTGCACCGATTGGGTCTCTCTCCCCCGGAATGGCTACTAATCTGTTTTCGGCAGCGAAGCCGATTCGGGGGCAATAAACAGAATGATTTCGGGAATGGATTGGGGTGATTTGAAGAAAAAGGCAGTGGACCGTCTGCGCAGTCGAAGTGCCGCCTTTATTCACGACCTCTTGATGATCCCCGTTGCCTGGTTGGGTGCCTACTGGTTCCACTCGGGTGGCGGGATTACGGAACACGGTGCCTTGGTGGCGCTGGCGGTGGTCATGCCCCTGCAGGCGCTGGTCAACTGGCGCTTCGGGCTCTATCGGGGTGTCTGGTACTTCGCGTCACTGCCCGATCTGATCCATATCGGCAAGGCGATGCTGACCGGCCTCACATTGACGGTCGCCGTACTGTACGCGGCGGATCTTCTGGTAGCCGTTCCCCGATCCATCGTGATGCTGTACGGGCTGTTGCTGGTGTTCCTGACCCTGCCGCGGTTCGTTTACCGGTGGACAAAGGATCGGCGGCGCAATTTCCGTGCGGCCCAGCGGGTGCTTATCGTGAACGCGGGTCCGGCCGGTGAGATGCTGGCGCGCGACATGCTGCACGACCCGCGGCAGGTGTATCGCCCGGTGGCCTTCGTCGACGACGATCGCTCGATGAAAGGCAAGAAGATCCAGGGTATCCAGGTGGTCGGCCCCTACGCCGCAATGCCGGATGTGGTGGAGGATCTTGGCATTGACCTGGTCATGTTGGCGGTGCCTTCGGCCAACGCCATGGAGATGCGTACGCTGGTCGAACTGGCCGAGCAGTGCGGCGTACCGTTCCGTACCGTGCCCCATCTGGACGATACGGCCCACGCCCATGTACGGGTGAACGAACTGCGCAAGGTCCGTATCGAGGACCTGCTTGGGCGTGACCCGGTCAATCTGGACTGGCCGCGTATCCGGGACGGCCTCACCGGCAAGGTGATTCTGGTGACCGGTGCCGGAGGTTCGGTCGGTTCCGAACTTTGCCGCCAGATCGCCAGTCTGGAGCCGGCCGCACTCATCCTGGTCGAGAACAGCGAATACAACCTCTACAGCATTGAGCTTGAACTGCGCAAGCAGTTCTCCGAGCTGTCGCTCCACGCGCATCTTGCGGATATCACCGACGCGGTGGCCTGCGACCGGCTGTTCGCCAAATACAATCCACAGGTGGTCTTCCATGCGGCGGCCTACAAGCATGTGCCGATGCTGGAGACCCAGGTCCGCGAGGCGGTGAAGAACAACATCCTGGGGACCAAGGTGGTGGCCGAGGCCGCCGACCGCCACGGCTGCTCCGAATTCGTCCTCATCTCCACCGACAAGGCGGTGAATCCCGCCAACGTGATGGGTGTTACCAAGCGGGTGGCCGAGATCTATGTGCAGAACCTGGATCGCCACTCGGAGACCCGCTTCATCACGGTCCGATTCGGCAACGTTCTGGGTTCGGCCGGGAGCGTGGTGCCTCTGTTCGAAAAGCAGATCAATGCCGGCGAGCCGGTCACCGTTACCCATCCGCAGATGGAGCGCTACTTCATGACCGTGCGCGAGGCCTGCCAGCTCATCATGCAGGCCAGCGTACTCGGTGAAGGCGGTGAGATTTTCGTCCTCAACATGGGCAAGCCGGTCAATATCAGCCAGTTGGCGGAGCAGATGATCCGCCTCTCCGGCAAGGTGCCGGGCCGGGATATCAAGATTGTCTACACCGGCCTGCGCCCGGGTGAAAAGCTTCACGAAGAGCTGTTCCATGAACGTGAAAGGTTGATGCCCACCGGTCACGAACAGATCCGCCTTGCCCGCTATCGGCAGGTGGGCTGGGACATGTTGAACACGAAGTTCAAGGAGTTGCACAGGGCCTGTGAGGATTACGAGACGACCGAACTGGGCGAAGTCCTCAACTGGTTTGTGCCCGAGCGCAAGCGGTCCGGCCTTGAACAGACAAAATCGGGCGAGGTGATCGCCCTGGCCCAGGCCGAGTAACAGCGAACCTCCGGCACGGGCGTATTGGTTTGTGTACGTCACGGGCCATCCATCACCTACAGGAATTCCCCGGGAATGGTTCATTCAGCCGTATTGCCTGAACTCCACGATGCGCCCATAACGGGCGACATCGGGGATTATCTGCGCGATTGCGGCAAGCTGAGCGATGCCGACCTTGCCAAGGCCAGACGATTGGCGGAGGAGAGCGCCGAGGGGCTGAGCGGCATTATCGGGCGGCTTGGTCTGGTCTCCGAAAAGGATCTGGCCGAGGCCAATGCGAGCCTGTTGCAGGTTCCCCTGGTCGAGACCGACAAATATCCTGACGTTCCTCTCCTTGAGGGCGAGGTTTCCCTTCGTTTCCTGAAGGAAAACCGCGTCATTCCGCTCTATTTCGAAGAGGGGCGGCTGGTAGCGGCGGCGGCGGAGCCCGGTGAACTCTTCCTGCGTGACGCCTTGCAGGTGGCGACCGGACTCCCCGTGGATTTGCACCTCGGCCTGGTTTCGGAGATCGATACGGCGATCGAACGGCTCTACGGCAGCGGTCGTAGCGCCATGGGAGAGATCGTCGACGGACTTGACGAGAGAGACCAGTCCCTCGAAGAGGACGTCGAACACCTCAAGGATCTCGCCAGCGAAGCACCGGTGATTCGGCTGGTGAACCTGATCCTGCAGCGTTCGGTGGAGTCGCGGGCCTCCGATATCCATATCGAGCCGTTCGAGGAACGGCTCAAGGTGCGCTACCGGGTCGATGGCGTCCTGCAGGAAGTGGAGTCGCCCCCGGCACGCTCTTCCGCCGCCGTCATCTCCCGCATCAAGATCATGGCGAAGCTGAATATTTCGGAGCGGCGCCTGCCGCAGGACGGCCGAATTACGGTTCGCGTGCAGGGCAAGGAGATGGACCTGCGTGTCTCCACCGTTCCCACCCTGTTCGGTGAAAGCGTGGTGATCCGTCTGTTGGACAAGGAGAGCGTACGCTTCGATTTTCATGCGCTCGGCTATAAAGGCGAGCCGCTGGAGCGGCTGAAAAAATCCCTCGACATGCCGCATGGCATCGTGCTGGTCACCGGGCCGACCGGTAGCGGAAAAAGTACCACGCTGTATACCGCGCTCCATCGGTTGAACACGCCGGAGCGCAAGATCATCACCGTTGAAGACCCGGTCGAATACCAACTCGAAGGCATCAATCAGATCCAGGTAAAACCGCAGATCGGACTCAACTTTGCCAATGCATTGCGTGCCATCGTGCGTCAGGACCCGGACGTCATCATGGTCGGCGAGATGCGTGATTCCGAAACCGTGCGTATCGCCGTGCAGTCGGCACTGACCGGCCATCTGGTGCTCTCCACGCTGCATACCAACGACGCCGCTGGCGCCATCAGCCGCCTGCTCGACATGGGTGTGGAAGACTATTTGCTGACCTCAACGGTCAACGGTATCGTTGCCCAGCGACTGGTACGGCGCCTTTGCGATGAGTGCAAGGAACCGTATGCGCCTCTTCCGGAGCTGGAGGAGGAGTTGGGCCTGTCCAGCTTCCAGGCCGGTGGTTCCGCGGTGCAACTCTATCGGGCCTGCGGATGTCAGGCGTGCGGCGGAACCGGCTACCGGGGACGGCTGGCGCTGTCCGAGGTTCTTGTCATGAGCGACACCATTCGCGCGGCGGTGATGCGGCATGTGAATGCCGCCGAGATCCACAAGGTCGCGGTATCGGAAGGGATGCAGAGCATCTATCGGGATGGCCTCGGAAAGTGTGTGGCGGGGCTTACCACACTGGAAGAGGTCCTTCGCGTCTGCGAACGGGATTGACGGACAATGCCGCGGTTCCTGTACAAAGCGGTTCGATCCGATGGAGAAGCCCTCGCAGGGGAGTGCGAAGCGGTCGACGAACAGGCGGTTGTCACCCGGTTGCAGGGCGAGGGTGTCATCCCGTTGCAGGTCGTGCCGGCTACCGGAGCACGGTCGTTGTTGAGCCTGGGACGCAGCGGCAGGAGCGGACGCCTGCGGCAGGAAGAGGTGATGGCGCTGACCCAGGAGCTGGCCACCCTTCTGGAAGCCGGATTGACCCTCGATCGCTCCCTACGGGTGCTGCACGATTTGAGCAGGAATGAGCGGCTCAAGTCGCTCCTGGCCTCGGTGCGGGAACACATTCAGTCCGGCAGCACCTTTGCCGATGCCCTGGAAGCCCAGAATGAAACCTTCTCACGGCTCTACGTCAACATGGTCAGGGCGGGGGAGGCCGGGGGTGTTCTCGAAAAAGTGCTCGCCCGTCTGTCGGATTATCTGGAACGTTCGGCGGAGCTGAAGGACAGTATCCGATCGGCCTTGATCTACCCCACGATCCTTCTTACGGTGGCGGGGCTTTCTGTTATCCTGCTGCTGGTTTTCGTGGTACCCCAGTTCAGCCAGATGTTTTCCGACATGGGGCAGACACTGCCTCTGGCCACCCGGATAGTGATCGCGGCCGGCGATCTGTTCAGGGATTACTGGTGGGCGATGCTGGCCCTGATTGCCCTCACGGCGGCGCTGCTCCAGTGGCAGTTCGAAAAGCCTGCCGTCAGGCAGCGCTGGGACAAGCGGCTTCTGTCCATCCCCCTGCTCGGCGACCTGGTCGCCAAGGTGGAGACGGCCCGCTTCACCCGCACCTTGTCCACATTGCTGGAAAACGGCCTGCCGGTACTTTCGGCGCTCAATCTGGTGAAAAACGTCATCTCCAATACCGCCATCCGGGAGAGCATTGACGCGGCCTCCCAGGAACTCAAGCGCGGCAAGGGTCTGGCCGAGCCCCTGATTCGCGAGGGGATCCTGCCGGATCTGGCCCTGCAGATGATCAAGGTCGGGGAGGAGTCCGGCCATCTCGACCGCATGCTGCTGCGCGTTGCCGATGTTTACGACCGTGAAGTGCGGTCAAGCGTCAAACGGATGCTCACCCTGCTGGAGCCCGTGCTGATTGTCGGGTTGGGCGTCGTGGTGGCCGGAATTATCGTCTCGATACTGGTTGCCATCCTTCAGGCGAACCAACTGGTTTTCTAACTAAATCATCGTTCAGGTCAACCAATGAAAGATACTCGACAGCGTGGTTTCACCCTCATCGAACTGCTGGTGGTACTGGCGATCCTGGCGCTGCTGGCGGGTCTGGTCGGTCCACAGGTGATGAACGCACTGGGTGATTCGAAAACCAAGACCGCCAAGGTGCAGATCGAGGACCTTGGCGCCGCACTCGACCTGTTCCGGCTCGATGTGGGGCGTTATCCGACGACCGCGGAAGGTCTGCGCTCCCTGGTGGCCAATACCGGTGATTTCAGGAACTGGAATGGACCGTATCTCAAGAAGAACACCATTCCACAGGACCCGTGGGGCTATGACTACCACTATCGCTTTCCCGGCGAGAACGGCCCTTACGACCTTTTCTCCCTGGGTGTCGACAACAGCGAAGGTGGTGAGGGTGAGGCGGCCGACGTGGTCAGTTGGGAGTAACCGCTTCCGCCACAATACCGGTTTCACCCTGATCGAACTGCTCGCAGTTCTGATGCTCGCCGGATTGCTGCTGGCGGTGACCCCGCCGCTGATAAGCAGTGCGATGCCCGGTGTGGAACTCAAGGGCACGACCCGCACCCTCGTTTCGGCGTTGCGTCAGACCAGGCGCCAGGCGATTGGTGATGCCAGGCCCCACGGACTGACCATCGACCTGCCGGGCCGCGAAATGCGAGTTCCGGGGCACTCGCGCGCCGTTCCGATCCCGGAGCGGATCGACCTGGAGTTGACCGTAGCCGACTCGCGGCACACGTCAGACGGGCTGGCGTCGATTCGCTTCTTTCCCGATGGCAGTTCCAGCGGAGGGCGAATCATCCTTTCCCGGGGCGACCTCAGCTATCGGGTGGATGTGGACTGGCTGACCGGAAAGGTCACGGTGGCCGATTGATCGTCTCGCGTCCACATCAGTGGGGATTTTCGCTGCTGGAAGTGCTGGTGGCACTTGCCATCCTGGCCATTTCACTGGGCATGCTCATGCAGAGCTTTTCTCTGAGCGGGCGCAATGTCCAGGTTACCGCGGATTACACAAGGGCGCTCGTGCTTGCCGAGTCGAAGCTGACGGAGGCCGGCACACTCACCGCTGTCGGCAGTGAATCGGCGGGTCAATTCGATGATCGGTTTCGCTGGGTTCTGCGCGCCGTGCCTGTGGAAGCGGAATACTTCGGGCCGTCTGCCCTGATACCTTACCGGGTCAGCGTGGAGGTGGTTTGGGAGAGTGACGGCAAAACCCGAACCCTGAACCTCGAAACACTCAAGGTCGAGGCGCGCCGATGAACGACAGGCCTCGTCATCACCGGAAGCACGCCTTCGGCTTCACCCTGATCGAGTTCCTGATTGCCCTCGCCCTGGTTGCCCTGATCATGGTGATGCTCACGGGTGGCCTTTACCTCGGCTCCCGAAGCTGGGAGGCGGTGGATGGCAAGACGGAGCAGGTCGGGGAGGTGCGGCACGCGCTGGAATTCGTGCGGCGACAACTGGGGGCGGCGCGTAGCGCCACCTATATCCAGCTGGAGGAGAACAAAGAGACCCTGTTGTTCCATGGCAGCCGGGAAATGCTGGAGTGGGTTGCACCCCTGCCGGAGTATGTCGGTCATGGCGGCCTCAGTGTCATGCGCCTGGCCATTGCCGAACGTGACGACAACCGGCAACTGATTTTTGAACGCTGGCTCTTCCATCCGGATGTACTTGAAGCGTCCGATGCGGATTGGCCCGCCTGGAGCCCGCTAACGCCGGTTGCGGACAGAATCTCCGGGGGCCCGGTGGACTCGCCCGCCTACGGTCGCCATGTCCTGATTGAATCGTTGGACCATTTCGAACTGGCCTACTTCGGGGCCGCCGAGGAGGGTAAGCGGGCGGTCTGGCAAAGCGACTGGCGGGACGTGGGCCATTTCCCGACACTGGTTCAGATAGAGGTGCGCCGGGGAGGCGAAGCCTGGCCGAAACTGGTGGTGGAGATGCCTGACCCCGTGGTGAGGTTTCGGTGATGGCCGATAGCGGGGCCATGAACAGGCCTGCCCGAGGCGTGCGGGGCAGGGGGAATCAGTCCGGTGTGGCGCTCATCCTGGTGCTTTGGACCCTGTTGCTGCTGACCACCATCGCCGCGTCACTCACCTTTGTCCAGCGTACGGAGATTGACCTGAGCCGCGGATTGATGAGCCAGGTGACCGGCCGGCAACTGGCACAGGCCGGGTTGAACTACGCCGTGTACATGCTGCAGTTGCAAGATTCCGACCGTGCCTGGGAGACCGATGGCGTGCCCCGGCTGTTCCAGTTCGGTGAGCATGCGATCGAAGTCACCGTGTTTCAGGAACAGGGGCTGATCGACCTCAACAAGGCCGGGCCGCAGTTGCTGGCGGAGGCATTTGCCCAGGCGGGGCTGGACGAAAAGCAGGTTCCGATACTGCTCGACAGGGTCATGGACTGGATGGACGAGGATGACGCCCACCGGCTGTACGGTGCGGAGTGGCCGGAGTATCAGGCGGCCGGATACCTCTACGGGCCGACCAATGGCCCCTTCCGTGACCTGGCCGAACTGAGGCTCGTGCATGGCGTGACGCACGAACTCTATCAGCGGCTGCTCGGGGTGCTGACGGTCGATTCCGGCCGCGCCGACGTCAATCTCAACGCCGCCCCCGTGCCTGTCCTCGCGCTGCTGGAGGCGCGTAATACCCCGGGTCTGACGCCCGACGTGCGCGTTGCACCGTTGCGCCCGTTGCCGATCCGGGGTGTGGCGGGGTTTGTCGGCGGAATCGCTGACAAGTCCCTCAGCGGATTTCGAATACAGGTCAGTGTCCTGCGGCCCGATACGGCGCCCTATGTGACAGAGGCCACGGTTGTACTGGATAATCGCGCCCCGAGGGGATACCGCATCGTTAAATGGCATTGGGGGGGAATGCCCCCAGGGCAAGAGGATTCAGGTGACCGGTCGGGTGACGGACAACAGCGTGATTGACGACACGAAACAACTTGCGGCAGTCGCGGCACGCTCGTGGAAGGAGTTCCTCGCCTGGTGGATGGAGGGGCTTCTGCAGTGCCTGCCGCAACACCTGCGTCCCGGTCGTTCCCCGGCTCGGCGGTATGTGTTGCGGATGGAAGGGGAGAACGCGTTCGTTCTCTATTCCCACGCCGGGAACGGCATGGAGAAGCTGGCCGAACTTGAGTCGCCGCGGACTTTCCCCCTGGAACAGTGGATCGGCAAGGCCGGCGGGGACGCTCCACTGACCCTGCGGGTGCCGGAGAGTGCTGTCCTGGTTCGCCGAATCATGTTGCCGCTGGCCGCGGGGGCCAATCTGGCTCAGGTACTGCGCTACGAAATGGACCGGTTCACCCCGTTTGCCGAGGCCGAGGTCTTCTTCGACTACCGCGTGGTCGCCAAGGAGCCGGACCGGGCACGGATGCAGGTCGAGGTGGCGGTATTGAAAAAGGCGCTGCTCGAAGAGCCGCTGGCCGGGCTTGCGGCCTCCGGCCACACGCCGCAGGTCATCGACACCAACTCACTCTGGCCCGCCGGCAACCTGTTGCCGGTGGAGATGAGGGGTCGGCGGGGGCGGGCAGGTGTTCGCGGTTGGCTGCTGGCAGGTTCCATAGCCCTGCTGGGTCTGGCCGTGGTCTTCACTCCGCTTTGGCAGCAGCGCCAGGTGGTGGTGGAACTGGGTGAGCGGTTGCACAAGGTTCGTGGTCAGGCCGAGGCGGTCATGGAACTCCAGGAGCAGCTCGACCGGCGGAGCCAGGTGGCCGAGTATCTCTCATCGCGCCAGCGGCAACGCGCTGCGGTGGTGGATATCCTGCGTGAGCTCACCGAAAGGTTGCCGGACGACACCTGGTTGCAGCAGTTATCCATTCGGGGAAGCAACATCGAAATCCACGGCGAGTCCACCCAGGCCACGCAGTTGATCGAACTGCTCGAAAACTCGCCCCGCTTCAAATCGGTGGCGTTTCGTTCATCACTTACCCAGGTGCGGACCACGGATATCGAGCGGTTCGCCATCGTCATGACACTGACCGGGGGCGCCGATGGTGAGTAAACTCCCTGGCGCGCGCCGCCACTGTCTGGCGGCGGCGGGACTCGCCCTACTGCTGCTGCTCACTCTGGTGCTGCTGATCGGGCTGCCCTGGCGGGCCAAGATGCAGGAGTACCGGCAAACGGCGGCGGGTTGGGCCGATAACCTGGGTCGCTTCGAGGAGAAACTGGCCAGCAGATCCGCCATCGAAGAGGCGCTCGCGGACCAGCAGGCACGCACCGGGAGCACGCGTCCCTACATTCAGGGCCAGACGCTGGGGCTGGCCGGAGCCAATCTGCAGCAGCTCTCAAAACGGCTGATTGAAGAGGCCGGCGGTACACTTGCCAGCGCGCAGATCATCACGCCACCTTCCGAGTCGCCGCTGCAACTGATGGTGAATCGGGTCAAGATGAGTGGGGAAATGGAGGCGTTGCTCAAACTGATTCACCAGGTGGAGACCGGCGAGCCGGTGCTGTTTCTGGACAATCTCACCATTCGCGGGAACCCCGGCAGGGGGGCGGCCCAGGCCATGCTCGAAATCCAGTTCGACCTCTCCGGTTACATGCTGGTCAGGGACGGTGCATGATCACGCGTAAAGCTATCTGGTTGCTCCCACTCCTGCTCACCCTGATTCTGCTTCTGCAGTGGCTCGGCTGGAGCCGGGAGTCCGCCGTGGCCGACTACCTCCAGCCGCGCGCGACCACATCGGGGAATCCGTCGGCGGGCATCACCGGGGGGACGCTGCCGCCGGCAGGCCCGGAACCCGTCGAGGCATACAGCGTGGTGACGGAGCGCCCGCTGTTTATCATCGGCCGCCGACCCATCCAAAAGCCGGAGGTGGTCGTGGAGAAAGCCCCACCGGCCAAGGTCGACCTGGTGTTGGAGTTGTTCGGTATCGTGGCCACTGCGGAGGGCTGGCATGCCCTGATCAGGTCGCCCGAAGGTGAGAGTCGCAAACTGGCCGTCGGTGATGAATACCAGGGCTGGCGGGTGGCCGAGATAGAGCCCGACCGGGTACTCTTCGCTCGGGACCAGCGAACCGAAGTGTTCAATCTGAGAACCTTCCCGGAGCAGGCGCCGGCCGCTGGCAAGCCGGTGCGGAAACAGAAATAGCGCGAACGGACGCGGCGGTGGCGTGCATTGTGCGGGAATTGAACCCATCCCCATCCTGTCCTTCCCCTTGAAGGGGAAGGAACTTGCTAACCACGCTTTGTTGTGGCTCCAAGGCCAGCAGGGTTTTCGTTCATGAGCAGAGCACATACCTTACAAGCAGTACAGAGGCCGAATCAGCAGGTCCCTTCCCCTTGAAGGGGAAGGAACTTGCTAACCACGCTTCGTTGTGGCTCCAAGGCCAGCAGGGTTTTCGTTCATGGGCAGAGCACATACCTTACAAGCAGTACAGAGGCCGAATTAGCAGGTCCCTTCCCCTTCAAGGGGAAGGACAGGAAGGGGATGGGTCAAGAAGGAACACCAGCCGCCAGGCAGCACAGAGGCCGAATCAGCAGGTCCCTTCCCCTTCAAGGGGAAGGACAGGATGGGGATGGGTCAAGAAGGAACACCAGCCGCCAGGCAGCAAAGACGCCGAATCAGCAGGTCCCTTCCCCTTCAAGGGGAAGGACAGGAAGGGGATGGGTCACCGAGGAGCACCAGCCGCCACAAGACGGTTGTGCCGGGCTCCGGGCATGTCTCATTAAGAGTGAAACAGTACACTAGCGACCCACCAACGGCCTGTTTCGAGCCGGGGTGAGAAAATCGGAAAGAGTTATTTTTGGGGCGGGCGGAAAGCAACAAAACCACGGGGTGAAGTAACTCGATGTACAGAAACAACAGAAAGGGCCTCAAGCCGGCTCTGGTGCTGGTGCTTGCATTGGTCGGCGGATGCAGCGGCCTGCAGGAGCGGCCGGATACGGCCAACTGGCCGCACGTGGCCGCCGCCGACCCAGTGGAGGAACAGCCGGAAGAGACCGCTTTGGAGCCGGAGACCGCCGAGGCAGCGGCAAGCGAGGTTGCCGAGCGCGAGCAACGGATCTACAAAGGCACCGGCCGTTTTGTCGGAGAGCCCGGTGGACGCTCGAAGCCGGTCGCAGAAGCCAACGGCGAGTTCACCCTGAACTTCCAGAACTCGGATCTGCGGGAAGTGGTCAAGGTCATTCTCGGTGACATGCTGGGACTGAACTATGTCGTCGACCCGGCGGTGCAGGGCGCCGTCACCGTCCAGACCACCGAGCCGTTAAAGGCCGCCGACCTCCTGCCTGCCCTCGAAACCGTGCTGCGCATGAACGGTTTCACCCAGATCACGACCGACAATACCCACCACATCCTGCCGCTGGGCAAGGCTGCGCGGGGCCACCTGTCGGCCCAGCTTGGCGATGGCCGCACGCCGCTCCCCGCCGGCCACTCCCTGCGTATTGTGCCGCTGTCCTATATCTCCGCCGCCGAAATGGCGGAGATCCTCACCCCCATCGCCGCGCAGGGGAGCATCATCCGCGTTGACGCCCTGCGCAATCTGCTGGTGCTGGCCGGCAGCGGAAGTGAGCTGACCCATCTGCTCGACACCATCGACGTCTTCGACGTGGACTGGGTGAAGGGGCTGTCGGTTGGTTTCTTCCCGCTCGCCCACGCCAAGGCGGTCGAGGTCGAGGCCAAGCTGCGGACCCTTCTGGGTGAGCAGGACAAGGGCACGGCCCTGCAGGGGCTGTTCCGCATCGCCGCCATCGAGTCCGCCAACGGCCTGCTTGTGGTCACCCCCCAGCCCGAATACCTGGAGACCGTCGGCCAGTGGGTGGAGCGGCTCGACGACATAGAGACCGGCACCGGCGGTGACGAGCGCCAACTGTTCGTCTACCGGGTCAAGAGCGGGGAGGCGGCCGGTCTTGCCGATCTGCTCAGCCATCTCTTCGATGGTGCCGCCGCCACGGTAGGCGCCGACACCGGCCCCAGGATCGCACCCGGAGAGCGCCCGGTCACGCTGAGTGAGACCGCGGGCGCCGGTTCGTCCGAGGGGAAGAGCCCGGGCGCGCCGGCGGTACGCACCTCCGGCGGGAGTGCAGGTAGCAGGGCGGGCAGTGCTGCCGCAGAGGGCATTCGCATCGTCGCCGACGCCACCCGCAACTCGCTGCTGGTCACCGCCACCCCACGCGAGTATCGCAAGATCCTGAAGGCGCTCTCCGAACTCGACATCCTCCCGCTCCAGGTCATGATCGAGGCCACCATCATCGAGGTGGAGCTGCAGGGGGACCTGAAGTACGGCCTGCAGTGGTTTTTCCAGCACAACCCGGGCAACAATTCCGCCACCGGGAGCTGGGACGGCACCCTGGATTCCGCCGCCAGCTCCGGCCTCGGCAGCATCTTCCCCGGCTTCAACTATTCGGTGATCAGCAACGCCAGCGACATGCGGGCGGTCTTCAGCGCCCTGGCGGAGGATTCGCTGGTCGAGGTGCTCTCCTCGCCGTCGGTGATGGTGCTCGACAACCGCACCGCCCGCATCCAGGTGGGCGACCAGGTACCCATCGCCACCCAGCAGCAGCAGACCACCCTCACCGAGACCGACCGGGTCATCAACACCATCCAGTATCGGGACACCGGTATCGTGCTGGAGGTGACACCGCGCGTGACGCCGGGCGGTCTGGTGACCATCGACGTGAACCAGGAGGTGAGCGACGTCTCCGCCACCCGCACCTCCAACCTCGATTCGCCCACCATCACCACCCGCCGCATCTCCAGCTCGGTCGCGGTACAGAACGGCCAGGCCGTGGTGCTGGGGGGGTTGATCAAGGACCGTACCGCCAACTCCTCCGGCGGGCTGCCCGGCCTCCACAAACTCCCGGGGCTGGGTTTTCTGTTCGGGCAGAAGAGCCGCTCGAACGGGCGCACCGAGCTGGTGGTCATCCTCACCCCGCGGGTGGTCCTCAACCCCGAGGACGCACGGCGCGTCACTGCCGATTTCCGCACCCGCATGAAGGGCCTGGAAGGTGCCTTCTAGAGCACCGAACAGATAAATGGGCCAGCCGTAGGAGCCCGCCCCCGCGGGCGAATGGGCCCACGGGATCAAACGAGGGCTGAAGCGGCTTTGCCGCTCTTCGCCCGGAGGGCCGGGCTGCTCCTGCGCATCCATGCGCGCGCGGGATTCGTCCTTCCGTGGACATCGCTCCTGCGGAGCAAAACGATTAAGCAACGCTCGGTTTAGCTGTTCGGTGCTCTAGTGTACGGTTCACGCAGCGTGAACCTTACCAATGCAGCCGCATGAGGTTTTTCGCCATGGGCAGAGCGCATACCCTACAAGCAGTACAGAGACCGAATTAGCAGGTCCCTTCCCCTTCAAGGGGAAGGACAGGATGGGGA
>JAWLGZ010000004.1:388278-525576 GCA_041690635.1 Gammaproteobacteria bacterium | reverse complement strand
TGGGTCAAGAAGGAACACCAGCCACCGGACAGCACAGAGGCCGAATCAGCAGGTCCCTTCCCCTTCAAGGGGAAGGACAGGATGGGGATGGGTCAAGAAGGAACACCAGCCACCGGACAGCACAGAGGCCGAATCAGCAGGTCCCTTCCCCTTCAAGGGGAAGGACAGGATGGGGATGGGTCAAGAAAGGAACACCATCCGTCGGCAGCACAGCGACCGAATCAGCAGGTCCCTTCCCCTTCAAGGGGAAGGACAGGATGGGGATGGGTCAAGAAAGGAGCACCAGCCGCCAGGCAGCACAGAGGCCGAATCAGCAGGTCCCTTCCCCTTCAAGGGGAAGGACAGGATGGGGATGGGTTGCCCAGGAGCACCAGAGCACCAGAGCACCAGAGCAACAGCCACCGCAAGACGGTTGTTTCCATCACCATCCCGGCTTTCACCCAAAAGGGGGCTTGCCACCAGCCCCCGCCTTCCGGAAAATCCACCCCCGCGCCGGGCTCGCCCGGCGAGCACTATCCATTCGTACAGAGATGAAGGTGTACCGAACCATGCCGAGAAAAACGCCATTCGCACTCCTTTCCGCCCTCCTGTGGGCCGCATTTCTGCTCCCCGGCTGCGCCAGCATCCCGGACAGCCGCACCCCGGAGCAGATTGTCGAGGCGCGCGCTCTGGAACGCTGGAACCTGCTGATCGACGGCCGCGTCGAGAACGCCTATGAATACCTCTCCCCCGGCTACCGCGCCGCCCATCAACTGTCCGCCTACAGCCGCACCATCCGCGGTGTGGGACTTTGGAAGGGTGCGGCCGTGCGCGCTGTGAACTGCGAAGGACAGCGCTGTGTGGCCAGCATCGACCTCGATATCGAGCTGACAAGCCGTCACCTCAAAGGCCCCGTCCCGGTGCCGGTGACGGTGGAGGAGGTCTGGATTCAACCCGAAGCGGGCGGCCAGTGGTGGCACGTCCCCACCAGATAACCCGGGGCACGCCAGCAGAGCAACCCGAGTGGTGGTGGTCGGAGGCCGGGGCAAATCCTTATCCGGAACCCCATTTGGAGAGCGAAATTGTGAACGCTATCTACAAACTGATGATAGCCGTCTGAACCGTAAGAAATATCTCTTGTCTACCATAAACAATATGCTATCCTGCCTTCGGCTGAGAAAACGGGCTTATGGGTAGGGGGAGATCCATTCCGGCCTGCTCGGGTGCTGCAGCAACCTCCGGTTCTCAGCCACCTTGTCATCCTTGAATGATATAGGTAAGGTGTGCAACACCAGCCAAGGCATAAGGTTGTTATCGCAGCCACCGCCTCGGTAATGGCTTTTTTGGTCGACTGTACCTTTGTGTTAACACAATAAAGGAGAACACCATAGTGTTTACTAAGCACAAGATCGCCGCCGCTGTACTGGCTGCCACGGCTGCCACCAGCGCACACGCTGTCCACCTGAGTGATGATGGTACGGGTCAGGTCCTCATCTTCCCGTACTACAACGTCAACAACGGCTTCGCTAGCCAGTTCTCGATCACCAACACCACCAGCGACTACAAGGTGGTGAAGGTGCGCTTCCGTGAGTCCCGCAACTCCAACGACGTGCTCGACTTCAACGTCTACATGTCGCCGTACGATCAGTGGACCTCGGTCGTCACCAAGAACGCCGGGACCGGCGTGGCCCGTCTCACCACCTCCGACAACACCTGTGTCTACCCGAGCGTTGCCCAGGTGCAGTCGGGTGTCGACTTCATGGACCTCTATGACGACGTGAGCACTGACGACACCCTTGAGGGTTATGTCGAGGTGATCGAGATGGGTAACGTCGATCCGGCCGCTTACGTCGATCCTACCGATATGACCTCCGATGGCCCCGGCAAGATTGTCACCGGTCTGAAGCACGGCTCCGACGGCAAGCCGAAGGATTGCTCCGTGGTGACCAGCGCCTGGGACAAGGACGGGAGCGATGACACCAAGAAGGGCTTCCTGCCTGCTGACCATGGTAGCGATCCGAACCGCGGCATGCTGGCCCCCACTGGCGGCCTGACCGGTTACTCCATCCTGCTGAACGCCAATAACGGTGCCGCCTACGTTGCCGACCCGGCCATCATCGCGGATTACTCAGACACGGCGCAGCACTACCGCTCCGACGACGAGGCCAACTACCTGCTGCCGTCGCTGGCCTCCGGTGACGTCAGCTACTCGCGTGTCCCCGCTGCGGACGGCACGGTAACCCCCGTGACCTGGCATGCTTTCGGCAATGACCCGGGCGAGGAAGATCCGGTCTCCATCGATGGGAAGACTTACAAGATCTCCAGTGGCAAGAATCCGATGCCGATGGCCCACGTGCTGGCCGCCACCGGGATCTCCAACGACTTCTTCGTGCAGACGGAGGTCGATGGCGCTACCGACTGGGTCGTCACCTTCCCGATGAAGAAGCACGCCATCTGGAACAGCAAGGCCTACACCGAAAACAACTGCAAGGTGGGTGAAAACACCGTCACCGCAATGTGCCCGTACACCTCCGTGGTGGGCGGCGCCACCACCGACAACACCGTGGTGAGCTTGGATGACCTGAAGAGTGCAGGTTTCACCGGTAGCGACGTCGAGTTCACCTTCGTCTACTACGACCGTGAAGAGCAGGTTTACACGGCTGCGGCGGGTAACCCTGGCTTCTCGCCGGTCCTCCAGACCGAGCCGACCGCCCACCGCATGACCCGTGAGGTGAACGTCCTCTCCTTCCGGGAGGCGGGCGGTTCTACCACCTCCGTGCTGGGTACTCCGAGCGAAAACGTCTTCAGCGTCAACCTGGAGTCCGGATGGGACCAGGGCTGGATGAAGGCGACGTTCGACAGCATGTACAAGCTGGCTAACGCCGGTGTTGCTCCGGAGCCGCTGCAGGAGATCACCTCTGATGCGACCGGCCTCATCACCACCGGCGGTGAAACCATCAGTGGTGTTCCGGCTATCGGCTTCGCGGCCATCCGCGCGTCGATTGGTCCGGCGGCCATGGGTGAGTCTATCCCCCACACCCGCTATAAGGACTAATAGTCGGCTGGGGTAATCCAACGCTCGCAAGAGCGAGGGATAGGAAAGAGGGGCTTCGGCCCCTCTTTTCTTTTTTGGGCGTCCGAAAAAGTGCCCGAAACAAAAAGGAAGGCGAGAGGGGGAACCGCCCCGGCGGTAACGTGCACGAATGCCTTCCCGCCGCGCCAGAATCCGGCTGATTCAAAAGGCAAATGCCGACACTGAGCGACTGCCGCAGGCCGGTCCGAATCGTTATCGGCCGCTCCTGTGCCCATCCTTGAGCCATGAGCCCATAAAGCCCTTGGGTAGCTACTGCTGCCGGGGCGGCTGAGCGGTGTAGAATTACCCCTACAAACGAATGCTCCACAGCGGCTTCGCCACCTCCCTCCGGAGGGCCGGGCGCCTAAGGTGCTGAATGATGATGCGTAGAAGAGCCGTCCCCGGCGCGACAAAGTCCCTTTAACCTGGAAACCGCAGTTGGACGCGCCCGAGCGCGCAAGCCGTGCAATCGGGTGCGTAGCGCCTTCACCCATTCGGTGAAGCCCGTCAAAGCCATAAACGTTCGCATCTCTCCGTACTTACAGAATCCACGAAGCGGTCAACTGCGGTTTCTAGGTTTAATTAACCCGTATCCAGCCGTTCACCGAGGATTATTCCCAGGAGGGGTTGTCCTCTCCGGCACAACTGGGACCCGGCTTTGGCTACTGCCGCACGAGGGCTGTCCCCAGCCACACTTTACGTACCAGCACCGATTAGCTAAATTTAGCTAATAGCGTATATGGGGAGGTGGTATGGAAAAGGTCAACATGCATGAGGCGAAGACACGCCTCTCCAGCTTGGTGGAGCATGCGCTGTCCGGCGAGGAGGTGATCATTGCCCGTTCCGGTACACCACTGGTTCGACTGGTGCCTGTGGAACGTGCGGTGACCAGGCGTACGCCGGGCCGTTTCCGGGGAGAGATTACGCTGGCTGCTGACTTTGATCAGACGCCCACAGAGGTCATTCGTGATTTTGAGGACGATTGATTGAAGCGATTGTTGCTCGACACCCACGTCCTGCTTTGGTGGCTGGGAGATGAGATTGCACTCGGAGCAAAGGCAAAATCAGCCATCGCAAACCCGGCCAATGACGTCTTCGTAAGCGCCGCGTCAACTTGGGAAATCAGCATCAAGCAGGCGCTTGGGAAGCTTTCCGCCCCCGAAGACCTGGACGCAATCATCGAACAGGAGCAGTTTTCCCCACTGCCGATCACGCTTGCCCATGGCGAGGCGGCCGGACTACTGCCCCCTCTGCATCGTGATCCTTTTGATCGGATGTTGATAGCTCAGGCCCAAATGGAGGGCCTGCTTCTCGTTACCGCCGATGAATGCATCTCTCGCTATGCCGTGCGTGTGATGGACGCGGGCAGTTAGGGGAAAAGCGATTCCTCCAGACATGCCCCCGGTGTCATCACACGATGATACGTGTATCCATCACCACCGGAATCATGGTGGCCGCATATTTGCGGGCATTTTCATGCACAAGGCGGGCAGCCGGCCCCGGGGCCACATTCTCAAGCCAGTGAGACATGCGGCAGACGCGCACGCAGCGCCTCCGCCAAAGCGCGCTTTGCCTCCGCTTCGCCGTGGACCAGCCGGATCAGGGAGGGCGGCCGGCGCATGTGGGCGGCGAAGTCGACCAGGTTCTTCTGATCCGCATGGGCGGAATAGCCGGGCAGGGTGTGGACTCGGGCACGGATGTCGAACCGCTCGCCATCGAGCTCCACCCAACCGCCCCGCGGACCGTACTGCTGGATCGCCCGGCCCGGCGTGCCGTGGGCCTGATAGCCGACGAACAGCACGTCGGTGCGCCGGTCCCCGAGCAGCGCCTTGAGGTAGTTCACCACCCGGCCGCCGCTGCACATGCCGCTGCCGGCGATCACCACCGTCGGGCGGGCGCTGCGCTGCAGGTACTCCACCGCGCGGCGGTGGTCGTCATGGCTGTCGATGGTGGTGAGCTGCTCGAACGCCAGCGGGTGGCGGCCGGCGCCGATCCGCCGTTTGGCCTCCGCGTCCCAGAACGCCCGCAGTTCCCGGTAACCCGCCGTGAAGCGCGCCGCGAGCGGCGAATCGACGATGACCTCCAGGGCGTTCCACGGCAGGCCCGGCGCTGCCGGGCGATCGCCCTGGCGGTGAATGATGTGCTCCAGTTCGTACAGCAACTCCTGGGTACGGCCGATGCTGAAGGCCGGGATAACCACCACACCGCGGTCCTCCAGGGCGTGACCGATCACCGCCTGCAGCCGCTCGCGCCGGCTCTTGCGGCCCTCGTGCAGGCGATCGCCGTAGGTGCTTTCGAGCACCAGCGCATCGGCGCGGTAGGGCGGGTGGGGCGCGGGGAGGAGGGGGGTATGGGGCGGCCCGAGGTCGCCGGAAAAGAGCACCCGGGGGGCGGTGCGGCCGGGTCCGGCGTCGATCTCCAGGTAGGCCGAGCCGATGATGTGGCCGGCCGGTTTCAGACCGAGGGTGAAGCCGGTGTCCGGAACCGCGACCCGGTGGCCATAGGGCAGGGCGACCGTGTGCTCCGCCAGTAGCCCGAGAAAGCGCCGGATGAGCTGGCGGTCCCGGGTGAAACCGATGGCAAGGGCGTCCTCGATGACCAGCGGCAGCAGCCGCGCGGTCGGTTCCGAGCAGAAGATCGGCCCCCGGAAACCGGCGGCAAACAGGTAGGGGAGGCGCCCGACGTGGTCCAGGTGGCAGTGGGTGAGGGCGAGCGCCCGGACCCGGCCCAGATCGAAATCGATCGCCATCTGCGCGGCAGAGGCGCCGCCATCGCCCGCCTCCGCCCCCTGGAACAGCCCGCAATCGACCAGCAACGAGCCACGCGGGCCGACCAGCTCATGGCAGGAGCCGGTGACCCCTGCCGCCCCCCCGTGGTGCGCGATGCCGATTCCGTGTCCGAGGTCCATCCTGGTCTCTCCAGACTGTCCGTTTGGGCCATCCTGCCTTATCAGGCCGCGAGATGCACCTCTGCGTTATTCTTGCAACCAGTTATGGGTTATTATCGCCCGATAATAACCAATTAGAAGAGAGTGGTTGCTTTTGGACTTGCAGGTAGATCGGGGGCGGGGGGATGTCATTGTCATCATTCCCGCGCACAACGAAGAGGCGGTAATCGGCGACGTCATTCGTGAGCTGAAGCGTCAGCACGCGTTGGACATCCTCGTGGCCGACGACGCCAGCACCGACGCCACCGCCCGGTATGCGCAGGCCGCTGGAGCCACCGTCCTCCCCCTGTCGGCTCAATTGGGTGCCTGGGGCGCCACCCAGGCGGGCCTGCGCTACGCCTATCGCGAGGGCTACCAGGTAGCCGTCACGATGGACGGGGACGGGCAGCATCCCGCGGAAGCTGTGCCCACCCTCCTGGACGCCTTTCACCACCACAATGCCGATCTCTGCATCGGCTCCAATCCGGCCAGAGGCAGCAAAGCGCGCCGCATCGCCTGGCGCCTGCTGCGCCTCCTGAGTGGCCTCAAAGTGCAGGACCTCACATCCGGCCTCCGCGTTTACGGCCGCCGTGCGATGGCTGTCGCCGCAGAGCGCGGGGCAACCCTGCTGGACTTTCAGGATGTAGGCCTGTTGATGCTCTTCAAGTCAGCGGGACTGACCATCACCGAAATACCGGTATCCATGCGCCCAAGGGCAAATGGCAAATCCCGCATCTTCCACTCGTGGCTCGCAGTCGGTTATTACATGAGCCACACCGCTGCACTTTGCATCAGCAAACGAAACAGGGTGCGAGTGGGACCGCGAATCAGCGGGGCGGGAGAGACGTGATCGGATACGAGATCGCCTCCGCCGCATTCGGCGCACTGATCGCCGCAGTCATTATCTATCTGGTACGGCGCGACCACCTCCACGGCCGCTACGCCCTTTTGTGGATCCCAGCGGCCGTTGGCGTCGCCTCCCTCGGGATCTTCCCGGGAATATCCGATTGGATAGGCCGCCATCTAGGGGTTAACTACCCCCCGGTGATTCCCCTGGTGGTCGGATTGTGCTTCGTACTTATAAAACTCCTTTCAATGGATATCGAGCGCTCCCGCAACGAAGGAAAGCTGCACCGATTGGTGCAGCGGGTGGGCATGCTCGAGGCCGCGCTTATGGAGGCTGGAAAGGCTGAGGCAAAAGGTGCAACAGCAAAGCACCAAAATGATGCGCCCCCAGAAGCGCTGGAAGCCCTTGAAAACCCGAGACAGGAGCTGGTTAACCCGGGCGAGCAGAAAAGCCTTTCGATGTTAATGGAAGTTAACAAGATGCTCAGAGGTGCTTCCCAACCCGAGACTGATTTGCGTACCGGGAAAAACGGGAGAGAGTAGCTAAGATGAATTTCGGACGGTTGATTTTAGGCTGTGAAAAGGACTGCTAAACGGCGGGGATGCCCCGCCTCCGAATTAAGGGCGCCTCTAACAATCCAACGCGGTTTCGTTGGGCCCAAAATCGCCGAGTACAAGGTGTGCTGCGCAGGCAATGGCCCAGTCCTTGTCAAGCAGCGCAACGCCCGTAATCGGCGATTTTGGGCCCAAACCTCCGGGCTCGTGGCCGTATTGCCCGCTGGACTGCGTTGCAGTTCGCTCATGTGGAATGACCACATCACATTCGCCGCGCCTTGCCAGCGAAGAATACGGCCGCGAGCGAAACCGTTTTGGATTGTAAGAGGGCCCTTAAACACACGAGTGTTTGATTGGGCGTAGTCGTGCACGGGCATATAACAAGCGCGTCGCGTTTAAAAATGGTAGGAAAAATGGGTTAATTAGACAGTCTCTCGCCGGAGACAGTTGCACTAGATTTTTGCGAGCACCCTGCCGGACGGGAGCCTTTAGCGGTGATGTTCAAGGGCCGTATCCGACTGTATTTTCTAGTGGACGACTGGTTGGCCTGAACAATCAAATGCAGGCATTTCTTTTTGTTGCGCTGAACTGAGCATAAGAAATAGCCATCGGATTATTGATGGAAACGAACTTATGAGAGTGAGAAAAATTTGCTTTCTAGGTTCGGAGTGGATGTAAGTTTCATGAACAAAGTCACCTAAAGCGCTAGCGCTGTTGATTGGGAGAATGTGTGGTGAATCTGGGTGATAAGAAGCTATTAGTGACTGGGGCTGATGGGTTCATTGGATCTCACTTAACCGAAGAGCTTGTACGCCGCGGCTATGATGTGCGTGCATTCGTGCTCTACAACTCCTTCGGATCGTGGGGTTGGTTGGACCACGCACCAAGTGAAATTCGGGACCGGGTTGAGGTGGTGGCGGGGGATATTCGCGATAAGGTCAGCGTAAAGCATGCGATGAAGGGCTGCGATATCGTGCTGAACCTTGCCGCGTTGATCGCCATACCGTATTCCTATAGAGCACCTTACTCCTACGTTGAAACGAACATCACTGGAACCCTCAACGTGCTCCAGGCAGCGCGTGAACTGAATGTCGAAAAGGTGGTTCACACGTCGACTAGCGAGGTTTACGGCACTGCTCAGTTTGTTCCAATCACCGAGGAACATCCTTTGCAGGGCCAGTCACCCTATTCGGCGAGCAAGATCGCCGGTGATCAATTGGCTTACTCGTATTTTGCCTCTTTTGATACTCCCGTTGCGATCATTCGCCCATTCAATACATATGGGCCTCGGCAGTCGGCGCGGGCGGTTATTCCCACAATCATCACACAGATTGCAAATGGTATGCGCCGTATACAACTCGGAGCCCTTGAGCCGACACGGGACTTCAACTACATAAAAGACACGGTGAATGGCTTCATAGCGGTCGCGGCATCCGACAATTCGGTTGGAGAAGTAATCAATATCGGTAGCAACTTCGAGATCAGTATCGGTGACACAGCCAAGCTAATTGCCGAGCTTATGCAAGCTGATGTCAATTTTTATTTGGATCCGCAGCGTCTGCGCCCCGGCAAAAGTGAAGTCGAACGCCTTTGGGCGGACAACAGCAAAGCGGGCGAACTGCTCGGATGGCAGCCCGCTTATGGCGCACTTGACGGATTCAAACGAGGGCTGCAGGAAACGATTGATTGGTTTACGAACGAAAGCAACCTTCGCGCGTACAAAGCCGGGCAGTACAACGTCTAACGATGGAATCATTCGAATTCAGACCGGTATTGGACGCACTGGAAAGTGTGTTGCGCGGGGGCGGCCATTCAGTTGCATTGCATGAGCCGCTGTTCGAAGGAAATGAGTGGGATTACGTTCGTTCCTGCCTGGACGAAGGGTGGGTCTCCTACCTTGGGCGCTATGTAGATCAGTTCGAGAGAGACTTGGCCGAGTTCGTCGGGGCAAAGAGAGTCGTTGCCGTCGTGAGTGGCACGGCCGCACTTCACGTTTGCTTGTTACTTGCAGGAGTTGAGCGCGGCGACGAGGTGATAGTTCCGGCCCTCACCTTTGTCGCCAGTGCCAACGCGGTCAGCTACTGCGGTGCGATTCCTAATTTTGCCGACAGCCACCCGGAGACATTGGGGCTGGATCCACATCGCTTGAGGGAATACCTGGAACGGATTGCGCAAGTGCGCGGTGGGGCCTGCTACAACCGAGAAACCGGTCGGCGTATACGCGCAGTAATGCCTATGCATACCTTCGGTCATCCGGTGGATCTGGACCCACTAATGGAGTTGTGCGCAGAGTTTCGGGTCGCAATGGTTGAAGATGCAGCCGAATCACTGGGGAGCTTTTACAAAGGCCGTCACACCGGTACGTACGGCGCTTTGGCTGCCTTTAGTTTCAACGGAAATAAAATTATAACTACCGGCGGCGGTGGTGGTATTGCAACCAACGACGAAGCTCTTGCCGAGCGTGCGCGCCATCTTGCGACGACGGCACGAGTTAGCACGGACAAGGGGTTCGGCTTCATTCACGACGAGGTCGGGTTCAACTATCGCATGCCGAATCTCAACGCAGCAGTAGGATGTGCTCAGTTGGAGAGACTTCCTGATTATTTAAAGCGTAAGAGGGCACTGGCTGCCCGTTATCGGGAGGCCTTTTCAGGGGTGGAAGGAATCCGGTTTTTCAGCGAGCCAGATTTCGCTGAGAGCAATTACTGGCTTAACGTGCTTCTCCTTGATGATTCAGTGGCAAACTGCCGAGATGAGTTGATCGAGCGGACCAATGCGGCGGGTATCGCAACGAGACCGGCGTGGACCCTGATGCCGGATCTACCGATGTACCGAGACTGTCCACGGATGGAACTCACTGTGGCGCGTAATCTGGAACGGCGGCTGATAAACGTGCCCAGCAGTGTGAGCCTGGGGAGTATTCATGGGTAGGCTACGACGCATTTGCGTAGTCACTGGCACCCGGGCTGACTACGGGCTCCTACGTGGAGTCATGCAGGAGATCCGAGATGCCCAAGACCTCGAATTGCAGGTTATGGCTACGGCAATGCATCTGTCACCTGAATTCGGGCTCACCTATAGGGCAATTGAAGAGGATGGGTTTGTAATTGATGCACGAGTGGAAATGCTGCTGTCCAGCGATACCTCGGTTGGCATCGCCAAATCGACGGGGCTTGGTCTAATCGGGGCCGCAGAAGCTTTTGAACGACTGAAGCCGGATATCGTTGTCCTGCTGGGTGACCGCTTTGAGGCTTTGGCCGTTGCCCAAGCAGCACTGTTCGCGCGTATCCCCCTCGCCCACATTGCAGGCGGCGATACAACTGAGGGGACGTTGGATGAGTCTATGCGCCATGCAATTACCAAAATGGCTCATATCCACTTCGCTACAAATGAAGAGGCAGGCTGGCGGTTGCGCCAGATGGGGGAGGACCCCAAGAACATCCATGTCGTCGGCAGCCCCGGGCTTGACCAGCTTCGACAGTTGACGCTGCTCGATCGCCAGGAGGTAGTTCGTCGGTTAGGGTTTCGCCTCAAGTCTCGCAACTTACTCATAACCTATCACCCTGCCACGCTCGGAGTCGAACCGGCTGAATCGGAGTACCAGCAGATTCTGGCAGGACTGGAATCTCTAGGGCCGGATGTAGGCCTGATCTTTACCCTTCCGAACGCTGATCCGCAAGGACGGGCCCTGATTCAGATTACCGAGTCTTTTGTTGCTGCTCGCGAAAATGCGGCGGCTTTTGTCTCCCTGGGTCAACTGCTCTACCTCAGCGTAATGGCTCAGGTGGACGCGGTGGTGGGCAACTCGTCGAGCGGCCTCTATGAGGCGCCCTCGCTCGGAAAACCGACAGTAGACATCGGCGAACGCCAGCGGGGGCGCTTGCGCGCTGATTCTGTGATTCACTGCGAAGCGAAGGCAGAGCAGGTTCGGGCTGCGGTAGAGAAGGCATTTGCCCAAGACTGTCGCGGCGTTGTCAATCCATACGGAGACGGTTATAGCAGCAGACGAATAGTCGGCCTGCTTAGACGCATTCCCGACCCTACAGTGTTGCTACAAAAGCACTTTCACTCATTCGGAGATAGATTGTGAAAGACTTAGGCGTATGTGTTATCGCCGAAGTTGGGGTAAACCATAACGGATCTCTGGAACTCGCCCGCGAACTGGTCGACGCCGTGGCCGAAGCGGGCGCAAATGCTGTCAAGTTCCAGACTTTTCGTGCGTCATCCCTCGTCAGCCGCTCGGCACCCAAGGCCGACTATCAGAGACAGGCGACTGATCGCTCGGAGTCGCAGCTGGAAATGATCCGGCGCCTTGAATTAGCGGACGATGCATTTGTAGAACTGGCTGGCTATTGTCGGAAACGGGACATTGAGTTCCTTTCGACTCCTTTCGACGGAGCCAGCCTTTCATTCCTCTGCCGGGAGACCGGCATTTCCAGGATCAAGTTTTCTTCGGGAGACTTGACGAACGGTCCTTTGCTGTTACAGGCAGCGAGGGAGAAAATGCCCGTGATTCTGTCCACAGGAATGGCGACCCTTGGCGAAATCGAGGAGAGCCTGATGGTTCTGTCATTCGGCTATGTTGGCGAGGGAAATGCGCCGAACGCCCAAACCTTGCGCAACGCTTATGCAAGCGAGAAGGGGCAAGCGTTGCTAAAAGAGCATGTCACAATTTTGCATTGCACGACGGAGTATCCAGCGCCACTGTGCAGCGTAAACCTTCGTGCCATGGATACCTTGGCTAGGGCGTTTGGACTTCCAGTAGGCTATTCCGATCATACGCAAGGGCTTGCGGTCCCGGTGGCAGCCGCGGCGCGTGGGGCAAGCATTATCGAAAAGCATGTTACTCTCGATCGAAATCTGCCCGGGCCGGATCACAGGGCGTCGCTTGAGCCTGCCGAACTGGCTCATATGATTGCAATGATCCGCGATGTCGAACAGGCGCTGGGAGCCTCATTGAAGCATCTCTCCGAGGTTGAGGCCAAAAATGTTGTCGCCGCCCGGAAGAGCTTGATTGCGGCAACGTCCGTTCGGAAGGGTGAACCCTGGAACGAAGAGAATTTGACGGCTAAACGTCCTGGCTGTGGCATCTCACCCATGCGCTACTGGGATTATCTGGGGCGGCCAGCCGGGCGTTCCTATCAGAGTGACGAGTTGATTGAGCCGTGAGTCGACTTCCTCTCATCGTCTTGGGTGCGGGTGGGCACGCGCGTGTTCTGATCGATGCCTTACGTATACTTGGCCGTGAAATCATCGGGGTAACCGCACCCCAGCCCTCCGCACTACCCTGGGGAATTGCCTACCTTGGTACAGACGACATCATTACCGAGTTCGAACACTCCACCGTTGAGCTTGTCAACGGCGTGGGTTCGGTGGGGCGGTCCGGATTGCGGGAGCGACTGTTCACGACATTCAAGCAGCGCGGTTACCGTTTCACCCGGGTTCGCCATCCCACGGCGGTAATCGCATCCGATGTGGAAGAAGGGGAGGGTGTGCAAATCATGGCCGGTGCGGTGATTCAGACAGGTACCCGCCTAGATGAAGACGTTATCGTCAACACGCGCGCCAGCGTGGATCACGATTGCCGTGTGGGGGCACACGTGCACATCGCCCCGGGTGTTGTCTTGTCAGGTGGTGTACAAGTCGGAGCAAGCAGCCATATTGGAACGGGGGCGGCTGTGATCCAGAACATACATATCGGGTTAAGAAGTGTCGTTGGTGCCGGGGCCGTGGTAGTGCGCGATGTGCAATCAGAATGGACAGTAGTCGGCAACCCGGCCAAGAGAATCCGTATAGAACGGTGAACTTCTTGCTGTTCCAAACACTAAGTATGGCTAATGTGACTGCGCGAAACAATCTCCATTGAGACTATTACGCCGCCATTGTTTTTTTCATGGCTTATAATAAGCGCCGAAAAAATTAGCGAAACCCACCCCCTTGCAGTAGCAATCTTTTTCGGTCGAAATATGTTTGGGGTTTTGGGCTGAATAAAATGCAAATATCTTTGCCAGTCGCGGGGAAACTATTGGTCTCGCCTTTTTTGTATGGAAACGGACCCTGTCGCGCACGAACAAGATTCCTATGCGTGGTTGATGGTGGTCGCAAAATTTGGGCATTCCGGCGCTACGAGCCAGTTAGAACGCAAGAGGAATGTCGGCGTAGATCTGACTCAAGCAGAAAAGGTTTTTGAAGTACTTAAGGCTGAATTTATATATGAGCGCAATATTTAAAGCTATTATTTTGCTGCTAATTTGCTCCAACATATATGCCGCTAGCCTTGAGTTCCATAAGTGGCAGTTCGGTGAATTTGCGGCCAATCTCCGGTATGTCCAGCACGGAATTCCAACCGAAGGAATTAATGAAATATATGTTAGGGAGGTTGGGCAATTTATCAAAGCAAAAGATATCACTCTTAACGTCTTGTGTCCCTCAACCACACTTGGCACATTGAACGGCTCATGGACGTTTTTTGGCGCACGATTTATCCCGCTTATTGCGGATAATGAAAAACCCTCATTCTATTCGGTTTCCTATCTAGGTGGTGCCGAAGCTTTTCACAATGGAACAAGCTTTGATGCCTTAATTACTCCTGGTGAAATATGCGCATCAACAAGGGCAAATCATTGTGAACTGAAGAAGAAAGGCCTTTCCGACGGTTTTGTTTCGCGCTGGGGCCATGCGCCGTTAAACCGAACAGGGCACCACGCCCCTCTCTCTTGGAACTCGTTGGACATCGACGGGGATGGAAAGGGAGATTTTACTTTCGGGGGATTGTTGCACCTGTCGACAGCGCGTTATGAACCGATTATTGATAGGAGAATCGGGGCTGAAGCTGTTTTTATTCGCACGGATATGGGGGTTCGCCTTGTTCGGCTACACGAAAATGATATTTCCATCGAGCGTTTCAAAGACGGGGATTTGCAGGATGAGAAACTCCTTCCGATCAGTGGTGTTGGCGAAAACGCCGGTCATGCGCTCGTCGCTCTGCCCGGAGCCTCTAACGACCTCATTGCTGTCCGAGAGACATGTGGCCTAGCTGCCTACGAATACAAGAATAACAAACTTTCTAAAGTGAAATGCATTTCTGGCCTTACTGATAAATGGGCCATGGTTGGGGCGCGAGGCGATTTCGACTCCGATGGGATTGATGATTTTTGGATATCCCAAACGGCGCATGGTACCCCCGTTGGTTTAAATAGGGATCATATCCGCTTGATCTCAGGTTCTAAGTGGCAAAGGCTTAAGGGAAACATAAACATTGACTCAATTACCATAGCAACAATACGTGGATCAACCGCATTTTCCGACTACGATGGAATTGGCACCACGTTGTCGCCTGTCGCTGGAGATATTGATGGCGACGGAATTCCAGACTTAACATTTTCCGGACACCGCCATATGAACGAGGCAGGGGCGTTGTACGTGTTTTTTGGCAAAGACTACACCACAGGAATGGTGACGACTGTCGAAGACCAGCGGATCGCAAAGGTGGTTGGGCCTCTGATGGCGCAACTTGCTCCTCCTTATCATCATTGGGATGCAACCGACTGGGATGATGATGGTCACGACGATATTGTCGTCACCGCTGATAATGATCTTCGCGCAGGCCTAAATGCCGGGGCTGTGTACGTTTTGTCAGGTGCTCTTATTGTTAATGGAAAAATGACACACTAAAGCAAGAGAAAAATTGTTCTTTATGATTTGGTTGGCCTTTAGTGCTCACGCTGCTGCCGCAGTTGCGTGCAAAATTTTAGTAAAATGACGAAGGTAGGTCGGAGCTTGGTAGAGGACTGATCAACTACGAGTGCCTCAAGACCTACTTAAAAATACTGCCATTTGAGTGCAGTTCGTTCAGGAAAATGCTTTTGAGTTTTTGCGGGTAATTACCTAAAAAATAGTGAGTAAAGCTGATGTCCTGAGTCCTCCCGAGTTCAGGTTGGACTGCGGAACTATGAAGAAGAGTTGTTGGCGATGAGTGACATGAAGTCGGGCGAGAATAGGATCGATGTTCTGTTTGTGGTAAACGAGCCGGGTGAGTTCGTGGAACTGCATCGCTTTGCAGAGTTTTTTTTAAAGAAGCAGAGTGCGCGATGCGCGTTTCTATTTACATCACCAAGTTTTAAGAACCTAAGACGTGATTCATTCCACTGCCGCCGTATTGGCGCGCAGGTGTTTCATCCTGGCAAAGCCATCCCGGCGCGTATAGATGACGAATGCCAATCAGTTGATCCCCTGGACAACGGCTACACGCCACTTTCGCTTGCATCGAAAGACGACGCGAAGGAAACAGGCGCTCTTGGTTGGAGTTTACTGGCACTCCTTGCGCCCCTTTTCCTTGCCGAACTGTTCATAAAGCGCCTCCGGCGTCCGATCGGCGGCTCGTTTCGGCGTACAAGCCGGATCCGGACCTTTTCTTATGCCCATGAAGTCTATAAACGCACACGCCCTGGCGTGATCGTTTTCGGTCAGGAGTTCCCGGGTTCGGTAAATTCCTGGCTGACTAAACTTTCTAAACGAGACGGGACAAAGACACTAATCCTGCCGTTTGCAGTGGGTACAACGAAGGAAATGTGCGAAAGTCTGTATACAATCCCGGGTTTTGATGCAAATGCAAACCTTCTCAATCGATTCTGCGCGCGTTTCTTTCCCCACTGGGTGAATTATTACAAGGGGAAAAAATTGCTCAGGCTGCCCGGGGTCGAAGTGATTGCGATAGAGCTCGCCGGAATTGCCCCCCTGCATCCGTGGCTTCCAAACTGGTCTAGTGTCGACCTGCTTGCGGTAGAGAGTAAAGAAATGCTGCATTACTATCGCAAGTACGGCTTTCCTGACCAACAACTTGTGCTGACCGGTTCGATGAATGACGATATCTTAGCCGGTCTGCAATCCAAAAATGAGGAGCTGCGACGCCGGATCACAAAAACTCTTGGGTTGGACGAGTATCGACGGGTGGCCGTTGTGGCGCTGCCGCCGGACCAGTTTTCTTCCCGGAAAATTCCTTTGGAGTTTGGGAACTATGAAGAGCTTTGCAGAGCTTGGGCGGATGCGCTTAGCGTTTTGCAGAAGTCTGATAGTTTCAATGTGATTATCAGGCCACATCCGGTCACCGACAAAAAGATGTTGAAAGATATTTTTGAACAAAGAGATATGATCGTTACAAATTTGGATACCGTTGAGTTGGTGTCGATTTGCGATCTCTTTGTGGCGTCCGTTTCGTCCACAATCCGTTGGGCAATCGCGAGCGGAAAGCCGGTGGTAAATTATGATGTTTATGACTATGGGTATAGTGATTTCGATTCGGCCAAGGGCGTGGTGACCATTAGTCATTTTCGATTGTTCCAGGGCGCCTTGATCGGTTTTGTGTTTGGCCACGAAAAGCTAATTGAACTGGAAGAGAAGCAAAAGTCATGCGCGAAGGACTGGGGGTGTATTGATGGCCAATCGGGAGAACGCATTGCAACTCAGGTGATTGCTATGTTGGAAGGCGGTAACAAGTGCTGAGGAGTAGAGCGTCGGACTGGATAGAGCGCCAATAAGCAATGAGCTTGGCGGTGCCCAGTGCATGAGCGGTATATGTGTGGATAAGGATTTTATTCGAAGACTCGACAGGTATGGGATCGCCCGCGACGGCTTTCCGCGGTTCTTGTTTCGATCGCTTGTAAAAAGTCTTTATCCGGTTTCGTTGCTAAGTCGGCCCGATCAAGGATGCGAAAACGCTGACGTTTTGCTTCTCCATCCGACGAAGTCGCACGTGGCGCGAGCGGATTCCTTAGCGGGTTCTCTAAGAAAACGTGGGATGGTGGTTGCAGAACACGTTGTCGATACCGCAGTGCAACTGGCTAAAAATCGGATGTTTTCGGCAAACGAGCTTTACTATAAACACCTCCCAAGTCGGTGGCGTTTTAACGCGGCGTATGCCCAATGGCTAGTTGAAAGATATCGGCCGCGTGTCATTGTGACATTTATGGATGATTCCTTCTTGACGCCGTTCCTCCACCGCGCGGCTAATCGTTCAGGTGGAGTCCTGGTTAATTTGGCTCATGCATTTTGTTGGCCCTCCATGGACTTTTCAATGTTTGATGTCGACTTGTTCTTGGTTTTCGGTCGAACATCAGAAGAAAACCTGGCATCCGTTCCCGTACGGTTCGGAGATGGAGAGGTTAGGGAGGTTGGCTCGATATACCTCCAGGATAGCGCGCTACTAGGGAGAGGCACCGAACTGGGAAGAGGCCCGTTACGGGTTCTTTGGCTTGGGCAATGCATACCGGAAAGTAGGCGACTCCGCGAGAAAATGGAAAAGGACCTTGGGGCTTTTGAACGGTGGATCCATGGCTATGCCGGGGACGTCAATGTTGGGATCCGCCCGCATCCGGAGGATCGGGGGCATATTCGGCGACGCCTTAAGTCGCTTGTGTCCCGGTGCGAGTGGGTGTCGGCGAACGAACCGCTCGGTCAGTCGCTGGAAAGATTTGACGTTGTTTTATCGAGCTTTTCGAGTGCGACGATCGAATCGGCAGCCTACGGGCGGCCAGTTGTGGCGTTTCTTCATCCTGGCCTGAGTGATGTTCTCGGGAAACCGAGCCAGGGTTTTTGGCTAGTTCGCTCGGAAGCCGAACTCGATCGAGCGCTGCAGTCGATAAAGGAGAACTACTCCGCCGCCCGGGAAGCAGCATTGGCATTGGCGAAAACGCACTTTTGCTGCCTCGAGAATGCCAGCCACAGGTACGCGGTCGAGATTGAAAAGCTGGCACTCTACGGGCCAAAAGGTTAGGTCAAGGCCGTTTCCGCTTCCTTCTTGAAAGACTGCAATGAGCCGTAAGCTAAGAGTCATTGTCAACGCCATTCCGGCCGCCAACCCGATTACGGGCATCGGTCGATATGTTCTCGAACTATACAAGGCGATGGAGGAGGCCGGAGGGGGAGAGCTGGATATTGGCTACTTCGACGGGCGGGTCGTTCGTCCTTCCCCGCCATCGGGTCCTACGAACATAAGGGCTTTCTCAGTGCTTGGCGCTGCATTTTGGCGGCTTCCTGTCAACGTGGCTTTAGCTATCCGTCTGACTCAATTACGGCTCCGAGAAGGTAAATTTGTGTCGTTAAGTCGAGCATACGATGTCTATCATGAGACGGCATTTTTTCCATTCCGGAGCGATGTCCGGGGAGGTGTCCTCCAGACAATTCATGACCTGAGTGTCCAGTTTCACCCGGAGTGGCATCCCGCCGAACGCGTAGCATTTGCAGATAGACATTTTCGACAACGTCTTGCCTGGGCAGACGAGTTATTAACCGTATCGGAGTTTACGCGGGAGGAACTATCCCGGTTTGACGCGACCTTACGCTCGCGAACGACGGTCACTCCGTTGGGGGTTAGCAACTTCTCGGCGCCCGACAAGACTCGAGTAGAGACAATTAAGCAACAATTGGAGCTGCCTGACGACTACCTGCTATTTGTCGGGAGCGGCGATCCACGAAAGAACACACGATTCGTAGTTGACTTGATTGAAAGAGAGAGGATTACTCTTCCGCTAGTGATTGTCGGGTGGAGTGGGTGGCTGCCGACACGCCAGTCATCGAAAGTGCGTGTACTGGGGTATGTCGACGACAGCCTCTTGCCAGGACTCTACGCGGGGGCCGCCGCGCTGTTGTTCCCCAGCCTCTATGAAGGTTTCGGGCTTCCGGTTTTGGAAGCGATGGCGTGTGGCACGGCGGTCATCATACCGAGGGCCCATTCGATGCCAGAGGTGGCCGGACCCGCCGGATATTATTTCTCACCGGGCGACACGGCTTCTGTGGAAAATGCGGTAGAGAGAGTAGTGTCGGATAAGGAGGAACGTGATTCCAGAATATCAATCGGTTACAAACGAGCCAAGGAGTTCACCTGGCGGCGTACGGCTGAATTGACCCTTGCGGCGCTGGAACGGGCGGCCGTAGCTTCAAAAATAAAGTGCGCTGAAAAATAGGTTAATGATTGCAATGAATACGAGCTCTCGGTGTGACGTCGCCGGCTACAGGTGCCAATAGGAGTCTGGACCAGCTGATGAGTACGCGCACTTTTTATGAACAGACTTTCGTCCTTACCGCGAGAGATGTGGGGGCAGCCGGCCACATACTGGAAATTGCCAAAGCGCTCATGGGTCGTGGCTCACGAGTACTTCTTTTGGCACAAGGCCCCGCCAAACGGTATTTCGAACTCCGTAACCAGCCGGCTCTGTCGGGAGAGGCGTTTTTTGGAATCGAAGACAATGTGGAATTGTCGTCTCGGCGAATCCAGATCGCTTCCATGAAGCTAAAACAAGCAAGGCCGGATGCCGTTATTTGTGGATTATCGGGATGCCGCTCCATTGGAGTAGATGAAGTTGCCGTTGCTGCAGCGAGGGAGATTGGCATAAAGTCGTTTGCGGTACAGGATTTTTGGGGTGATACTCGTTTGATAAACGGAGCACCGGCTGACCACTATTTGGTCATGGATGAGTTGGCTAAGGAGCTAACAAAAGAGAAAGGGGTCAAGCAAATAAGTGTAGTTGGCTCATGCAAGCACGTCAGCTATGAAAAATGCGATTTTGATCTGTTGCGAGAGCATTCAAGGAAGCAAGTTGCGGTAGGCGCGAACACAAGAATCGTAACATTTTTTGGGCAAAATCTTTCAGCTCTATCTGGTTATCGAAAAGTGGTTTCTGATACAGCAGTTGCCGCCGGAAAAATTGGCGGCCGGTTTATTTACCGGCCCCATCCACGGGAAAGCCAAGGAGGGACAGCAAGTATTTGTTCGCTTCTGGACGGCATGGGTTGTCTTTGGCAACTCGATCAGAATCTCCACGTCGAAGAGGCCATTGCGTGCTCAGATGTGGTCGTGTCCTGTTTTTCCACGGCAGGGTTGGATGCAGTGCAACTGGCTCGTATCGCCCGAGGTAAGGGACCGGTCGTGGTCTATGCAGACTACCCGGATGACTTGCGATGGCACTGGAGAGAACATTGTCGGGTCGAGAAATTCCCGCTGGTTCTGCAAGGGTGCGCTATGGGAGCAAGAAACGCCGGCGAGTTACATCTTGCCTTGAAGAGAGCCTTGGATATGGAGGTGCGTAAGGCTCTGGAATGCCAGATTGCCGAAACTATCCCGGACGCAACTGGGGCCGTGCGGAGAGCGATTGAGGTAATTTTATGCAGTAGCGAAGCAATGACGGACTGTATTGGAGAACCATTGAACAAAAGGCCGTCAGCAAATCCCTTCCATTCTCGGAAAGTGGGGCTATGAATCGTAAACCGAGATTCCTGTTTGTAGTTTACGAATGTGGCAACTTTTCGGTTGGTAAGAAGATCGCAGAGTACGGGCAACGTACAAACAGTTTTGACTGCATATTGTGGTCGCCTTACTGTCTTGATGAAGATGGCTCTTTTAGAGAGCAAGCATTTGATGCAGGCTCGGTCTATGTCGAGGAAACGAAACGGGATGGAGGACTTGCTGACATTGCATCGCCATTGTCAGGTTGGCTGTCTGGCGCTCCGGCCAGACTCCCCGTTTCTCTCATTGTGCCACGAAGAAATATCTTGCACGGTTGGAAGAAGAAAGCCGCTGAGATTGTGTTCGAAAAGCTCGATGAGACCGAAAAGACGTCGGTGTTGCGTGCAGTTGATAGCATCGAAAGACGGATAAGGTTTTGTGAAGACTGGCTTGTGAGATTGGGAATTGATGTTGTTATCCTGCCGGAATATAGCATTGAACGCGACAGCTATGGTTGGGTTGGAGCCGCACAACGCCGTTCCATCTTCAGCGTCATCGTGAGCTATGGCGCTCTTTCGGCACAAGAAGCTGTCACTGCGTATCGATCGAGCCCAAGGCACAGCTTACCTGAAAATTACAAAGCGTTGGTAAAAAGACACCTTGGTCGGTGGATGGCGGAAGGGGACGGCTTTTGCATTACTCGCCTGCCGTTCATCGAGGCGATTGCCATGGAGCTTGCCGGATTTTCGCCCTTCAATCCATGGCTGGTGAATACGGGACCGGTTAACGCGATTGTTCTGGAAAGTGAGTCCATGCGCGATCAATACAAAGCGATGGGCTTTAGTGACGAAACGCTGGAAGTGCTGGGACATCCGCTTCAAGACAATGTTGGTGTAGCGAGGAGGGCGAGGACGGAGAGAAGAGCGGCGGTGCTGGAAAGGCATGGTCTAGATGGCGCTCAGGATTTAGTTCTGGTGGCAATGCCGCCGAACCACCTGGGCTCACGTCCCTGTGCGTTCCGCGATTATAAAGAGCTTATAAAGGCTTTCGCCCAGATGCCAAAGGACGTAGCAACGGCAAACGTGATTGTTTCGCCGCACCCGAATACAACACCCGAGCAAAGGGCTATGATGCTGGAGTGTGGCGTTGCTCTTGAAGAGGTCACCGCAGCAGACCTGATTCCGTTGTGCGACCTGTATATCGCAAGTGTATCCTCAACGATAAAATGGGCTCTTGGGGCAGGGGTTCCGACGATCAATTTTGATTGCTATGGCTACAACTATCCGGATTATGTTGGTGTTCCGCAGGTTTTAAACGTGAGCAGCGTTGACGAGTTCCGGGAGGCGCTTGGCAACTGGGCAAACTCGGAGGTCCGGGGGCACATGAAGGAGCATGCGGTGATGGACGCGGATTATTGGGGCAGGCTAGACGGTCATGCGCTGCAAAGATTTGTGCAGTTTTGTTTGAATAGAATTTAATAAAGGCGTGCTGTGGAAAATGAATTTGAATATTCGTCAGAGGTGGGTGAATTTCGCCAGCGGGTAGAGACTTACGTAGGGAATGATAAGGCAGATGAAGTCAAAGACGTATATAGATTTATTTTAAATAAAATCGGAGCGGGAAAGCCAAGAGCAATTCTCGATGTCGGATGCGCGACAGGAGACCTGTTGGCCGCACTTAAGGAAGCATACCCTCGGAGCCGGCTTACAGGATTAGATAAGGAAATTCAACTGTTAGAGGTCGCACGGAAACGGACCGTGCTTGATGATGTGCAGCTGATCCAAGGGGACGCATTGACCGAAAAACTTGGCAAATTTGATCTCGTTACGTGCCTGGGAGTGATGGGGATTTTCGATCAATTCGAACCGCTTCTCGAGAACCTGTTGGCGAACACAGTCTCGGGTGGCAGGGTGTTTGTGCAAGCGCTGCTTAACCCAGACGATATTGATGTGCGTGTTATATACAGAGACAAAAAAAATGGACTCGACTGGATGCGCGGATTTAATATTTTTTCGCGCAAACAGGTGGCAACCTGGGCAGTGAAGCAGGGAGTCGAGGTGTTGTTCCACGACTTTTACATGAACTCACAATTGCAGAAGCGACCTGAGCTTCCACACCGAGCTTACACCATCGATTTGGCGGATGGGACGAGGCGTACGACAAACGGACTTTGCCTGCTCTTGCCCGAGACGGTGATGGAGATGCGCGTCTAAGTGGGCGATGAGAATGCAGGTATGAACAAGCCAGAGATCATTATCGCGGGCCGAAAAGTTGGAGGATACAATCCACCGGTTTTGTGGCCAGATATGGATGTCTACTTTAAGCGCGATGAAAATTTAGCATTGCAGATCATAGATGGGATATCGGCGGCCGGTTGTGACTTCCTAAAGGCAGCTGTATTGCATCGAGAATCACTTTGCTTGGCCGGGGGGCATTTGGTTCGGTATTTTGATTCAGTAGCAAAGGAAATGCGGTCCGAACCATATCGTTCCGTGCTGGCACGACACGTAGTGCCGCTTGATATGATGCGGAGACTCTTGGATTATGCGTGCCAGCTAGGTTTGGAGCTCATTTTGAGCGTGTACGATAAACAAGGCCTTGATTTTGCAATAGCGATAGGCACGGCTGCAGTAAAGATTCCCTCGTCCAATATAACACATAAGAGTCTGATCATCGCTGCGGCAAGTTCGGGGCTGCCACTCGTGATAGACACGGGAAGAAGTACGTACACTGAGATTGCACGGGCGATGCAATGGGCGGTCGATGGGGGCGCTTCGGGAAGGGTTATGCTCCAGCATTCACCGCCAGGCCCTCCTGCCACACCGCATGGCTTTCATATGCGAATGATCGATTCGCTCGGGGTAGAGTTTGCGTGCCCAGTTGGGCTTTCGGATCATCATAGCGGGCTGGACATGCTCCCAATCGCGGTCGCCTTGGGTGCTTGTATTTATGAAAAGGGAGTTGTACCTGATTCAATTTCACCGGATATCGACTCGAGCCATGCCCTGCCCTTGAGCCGGGTAGCCCAGGCGGTGGAGTTGCTGAATACTAGCTGGCTCGCGCTCGGCGAGAGGATGCGACCGGATGATGAGGTTACGAACAACCGAGTCGATCGGATGGGCTGCATCTCAGCGCGGGATATGAATCCTGGAGAGATGTTGACCCATGCCGACGTTGATTTCGCCTTCCCAGCCGTTGGGATAGGTGCGGAGTTGATCGACAGTATCTTGGGCGCAAAGGTGGTGAGGCCGATAACGAAAGGGTCTCCTGTGACGACAGCAGATATTGATTCCTTGGATGGTTAGGGAAATGGCGCGTGCACCTGCACATCAAGGAATACTCCCTTTAGGTCTGGGTTGGGAGAGCCTTTCGCGATCTCAAGTCGTTGCACCGCCGTTGGTACGTACTGCCTATCGTGTCGATTGCGCGGGCCAAAGATGTCGCCCGCGGTTTCTGCGAATTTGGAGGACGGGAAGCGCACCAAGTAGTTTTGTAAAAATTGTTGGCGCCGAAGAATACGAAAGACAGAGAGAAGTGGACGCGCTTGCGCGCGCCTTGAAGGAAAATGGCATCAATACTCCAGTTGCTATTGACAAAATTGAAATGCCGGATGGTGATATTGGTATTGTCTACGATTGGATTGATGGAGTGCATCCGAACGGAAGCAATTCGGACCAATATGCCATTGGTCGGAGTGTTGGCAGACTACATGATGCCTTGGCTGAGGTTCAGGATGACTTTAATCTTGCAGCGAAAACCGATGCGAGACTGAAAGATTTGTTGGAGTTGGCGGAATCTCAGCGTTTTGGTGCGATGTGGAGTGGGATTTATAGTTGCGAGGTTGCCGAGCGGTTTCGAGGATATTTTTTGGATTTTTATGAGCGGATGAGCCGCAATCTCGGTCCAAACCACGGAGACCTTCATCCCGGCAACCTGCTGATCTCCGGCACGGCAGATGTTGTGTTCCTGGATTTAGAAGATGCGGTTCATTCTAGGTACTGGTTTGGATCCGATATTTCGAAGATAGCTGAGAGACTTATACTACCAAGCATGAGAAAACAAGGTGTTGACTGGGGCAGGCAGCAACTATGCGCCGTTGTTGGGGGATATCAAAAGATTAGAAAGACGCGACACCTTGAAAAGGGGGATCTCGCGACAGCAATCCTCTGGGGGCTAGGAGTTTCAGTACTAATCCTTGCCCGGGATTGGCCGCCAGATTCGTCGGTTGCGCAAAATGAGTTGAGCAAATTCGCAAAGATTGAACACTCTGTCGCTGAGTGGGGCCATTTGTTTTGTTGAGAGAGAGGCGCTGGAGATTGAGTGTGTATTTGATGTAGTTCCAGTTGGGTAGACGGGCCAACTGTTTCTTAGTGGATTTGATCCAAATAGGGCGCTTCTTTAGGAAAGAAAAATGTTTCCACTGGAAGGAAGTGTGCGAATGTGCGAAATGGTTTGTGTAATAAATTGGTTTGCGATGGAGTTAAAATAAGTAATAATTTGTCGGTGTGGCGCTAAAATTATATTGCAATGGTGGGGTAATGAATAATTGGAAAGAAGTATTGATACCGCCGAATACTTCCTTGCGAAAAGCGCTCGAGGTGATTGATCGGGCAAGCAGCCAAATCGCGCTCGTGGTGGACGACGAGCGACATTTACTGGGTACGTTATGTGATGGTGACATTCGGCGCGCATTGCTGCATGACTTTAGCCTCTCAGATGCCGCATCTGCCGCAATGCATACGACGCCAATTACGGCTTTGGACTCTGAGGAACCCGAAGCCATACTCAACAGGATGAAGCGTAATGCGCTTCATCAGATACCAATTATTGACCGGAAAGGTGTCGTTGTTGGGTTGCGCATAATAGATGAATACCTATCAAGTAAAGATAGGGAGAATTGGGTAATAATTATGGCCGGGGGGTTGGGTTCCAGACTAAAGGAGCTCACAGAGCACACCCCAAAGCCAATGCTTAAGGTCGGTTCTCGCCCTCTGCTGGAAACAATCATTCGAAGTTATGCGGATTGCGGGTTTAGAAACATTTATCTTTCTGTGAACTATAAGGCGGATCAAATTGAAGCCTATTTCGGTGACGGCAGAAGCCTTGATGTAGAAATTCGGTATTTGCGTGAACCGCAACGGTTAGGAACCGCAGGCGCTCTCAGTTTACTCCCCGAGCGTCCTGATATGCCATTCGTTGTGACGAATGGTGATATTCTGACCACGGAGCACTTTGGGCGGATGATGGATGCGCACCTGTACTCGGAAGCGGATGCCACACTCGCCATACGAAATTACGAAATACAAGTTCCGTTCGGTGTCGTAAAAGGACAAGGCGAATACATTGATTTGATCGATGAAAAGCCAATTTTGCAATATCGGGTGAGCGCCGGTATGCAGGTGCTTTCGCCAGAAGTGCTCGAATTAATACCAAAAGACCAATATTTTGATATGCCGTGGCTGTTTAAATCTATGGTGGATAATGGGATGCGCATACGCAGTCACCAAGTAGAGGGATATTGGCTCGATATTGGCCATTTGCCGGATTATGAACGAGCAAATGTAGAGTTTTCAGAGGTTTTTAATGATTAATGGGCGTTCAGTTTTGGCTCTTATCCCCGCTCGAGGGGGCTCAAAAGGACTTCCTGGAAAGAATATATTTAATGTTGCTGGACGCCCTCTGATTGATTGGACGATTGCGGCAGCGCGGGAGTCACGCTATATCGA
This sequence comes from Gammaproteobacteria bacterium, assembly GCA_041690635.1. Lineage (GTDB taxonomy): Bacteria > Pseudomonadota > Gammaproteobacteria > Thiohalomonadales > Thiohalomonadaceae > JAWLGZ01. Next base: position 499,252 of record JAWLGZ010000004.1, on the reverse strand, counting down.
TAGAGTAGTATTGTCGTCTGATGACGACGAAATTGTATCGGTTGCCAGAAACAGTGGCTGTGACGTTCCCTTTAAAAGGCCTGCAGAGCTGGCCTCAGATACGGCGTCAACTCTGGATGTGGTCCTGCATGCTCTAAGGGAGATCCCGGGCTTTGACATTCTTGTTTTGTTGCAGCCAACATCTCCTCAGCGGACGAGTGCCGATATTGATGCAGCTTGTGAGTTGTATGTGGATACTGGTTCGGAGTCATGCGTTTCGGTGAAAGAAGCCGAGGAGAGTCCGTACTGGATGTTCAGTCTGAGCCCGGAAAAGATGCTCGACCCCGTTGTGCCTCCTTTGCCCAATATTTTCAGGCGGCAAGATCTCCCGGTTACATATGTGCTTAACGGCGCAATTTATATTGCAGGGGTAAACCAACTGATGAGGAACCGAACATTCATTATGAGCAAGACAGCTGCGTATGTCATGCCAAAAGAGCGTTCAATTGACATTGATACCATGGCTGATTTGACTGAATTTGTAAAATTTGTTGAGGGTTGAAGAAATGCGTAAGTATCCGCATCGTCGTGATGTAGAGGTTTCTCATTTTGAGTCGGAAAAGCCAGAGATCGCGCTCTATGGTCTTCCTAAGGAGGTCGCCTGGTGTAAGCGGTGTGTAATTTCGAACCAGAGGCCGAACTCGGCGGTTGAGTACAACCACACTCATGAAAGCAAGAAAAGTACGATTAATCTAGATGAGCACGGAATATGTGATGCCTGCCGGGTTGCCGAGCAGAAGCATAACGGGATTGACTGGGTCGAGCGTGAAAGGGAGTTGCGTGACCTCTGTGATCGGTATCGAAGTAAGGACGGGGCGTACGACTGTATTGTTCCGGGTTCGGGCGGTAAAGATAGCTTTTACGCGGCGCATGTCTTGAAATTTAAGTACGGTATGCATCCGTTGACAGTGACATGGGCACCGCACATTTATACTCCTTGGGGCTGGAAAAACTTTCAGTCATGGATACACGCGGGATTTGATAATTTTCTTTGTACTCCTAATGGACGGATTCATCGGCTACTGACGAGGCTGGCTGTTGAAAATCTTTTTCATCCATTCCAGCCGTTTATTTTTGGGCAGAAATCACTTGCCCCGAAAATGGCATTGCTTCATAAGATTCCGCTGGTTTTTTATGGCGAGAACGAAGCCGAGTATGGAAACCCGATTGCGGACACACAATCAGCAAAGCGGGACTGGTCATACTTTACCGGAGAAAAGGAGAACATCTATCTCGGAGGGACGTCGGTCGCGGAACTTATTGGAAACCTCGGGGTGGATGAGCATGAGCTTCAGCCATATTTGCCGGCAGACCCGGATGAAATTGAGCGGCAGAAAGTTGAGGTCCACTACCTCGGCTATTACCTAAAATGGCACCCGCAAAGTTGCTATTACTATGCTGTTGAGCAAGGAGGTTTTGAGGCTTCGCCGGAGCGCACACCTGGAACTTACAGTAAGTATAATAGTATTGACGACAGAATAGACGATTTCCACTACTACACAACGTATATTAAATTTGGTATCGGGAGAGCGACTTATGACGCCGCCCAAGAGATTCGCTCGGGCGACATAACTCGAGAGGAAGGGGTGGCGTTGGTTCAGCGATTTGATGGGGAATTCCCTGAGCGTTTTGCCGACGAGGTCTTCAAGTACCTGAGTATTCCAAAATCTGAGTATGGGAAAGCGGCGGAAATGTTTGCCCAACCGATTATGGATCGCGACTATTTTGATAACCTTGCAGATTCGTTCCGATCTCCTCACCTTTGGAAGTATGACAATGGTGTATGGAGTCTTAGGCGCACGGTCTGGGAGAATTTGTGAGGTTGCAGCGTGGCTAAGGTACGGCTGATTGCGAGGTTGGATATTAAGAGCCCTAACCTGATAAAGGGTATACATCTTGAGGGGTTGCGCGTAATAGGTGAGCCGCGCGAGCATGCTCGCAGATACTATGAGGCGGGGATAGACGAGTTAATATACATGGACGTTGTTGCGAGTTTGTATGGGAGGAATAGTCTTGTCGATCTTGTGAAAAACACCGCTTCGGATATTTTTGTCCCTATGACCGTGGGAGGGGGCGTGCGGTCTGTAGATGACGTCCGCGAACTCTTGAGATCAGGTGCTGATAAGGTGGCAATTAATACAGCAGCCATTCGGAGACCAGAACTCATATCTGAAATATCTCGGCAATTCGGGTCACAGTGCGTAGTTTTGTCGATCGAGGCAAAAAAAGTTTCGGATAATAGGTGGGAGGCATACACGGATAATGGTAGGGAACGAACCGGCCAGGATGTTATCGAATGGGCGAAGCAGGGGGTCAATCTTGGTGCCGGTGAGATCCTGCTGACATCAGTGGATCAGGAGGGGACAAGGAAAGGGTTTGACATCGAATTGGTCCGCGTTGTATCGGACTCAGTATCCGTTCCGGTGATTGCAAGTGGAGGAATGGGCCAGTTGGAACATCTGGCTAATGTTGTGGATGATGGACATGCTGATGCCGTGGCTATGGCAGACGTGCTCCATTACGGGCGGTTTACTCTAGACGAAGTCCGATCGTTTGCTGCGTCGAAAGGCATAGAAGTTAGGAAGGAACTGTGAAGAAGGTGGCGATCGTCGATTACGGACTCGGGAACATACTGAGTGTCACGCGGGCGGTAGAGTATTGCGGCGCAAAGGCAGTTCTGGTGTCATCGCCGCAGGAGGTATCAAATGCAGGTCATTTGATTCTTCCTGGGGTCGGTGCGTTTGCGGATGGCATGCGGGGGCTAGAAGAGGCAAGACTTAACGAAGCGCTCTTAGAGCATGCCGCGCTAGGGCGACCGCTACTAGGTATTTGCCTCGGCATGCAAATGCTACTTAGCGGGAGCTATGAGTTCGGTTGGCATAAAGGGCTCGGGCTGATACCAGGGAGTGTGCTCCCGATAGAACCGGGTAGCGCTGATTTGAGATTCAAAATACCTCAAATTGGGTGGAATGAACTTCATTTGCCGGTAGGACGGAAGAGTTGGCATGGCACCTGTCTCGAGTCAGTCTCAGCTGGAGACTGCGTATATTTCGTACATAGCTTTACGGCTGTGCCCGACGATCCTTCGGATAGGCTGGCAGACTCTCATTATGGGACAGGGATCGTTTCGGCGGCAATTGCGCGTGATTCGGTAGTCGGCGTACAGTTCCATCCAGAGAAGAGTGGGCGGGTTGGATTGCGGGTACTGGAGCAATTTCTCCAATAATTCGTCCTCTTGGAACGTCTCGGGGTGGCCTGTGGGTAGGAACAGCGTGCTGAAACCAATTTATTCGTCGTCGGAGATTCCGGATACGGGAGATTCGCCTGCTTACCTCGTTGACCGATTTCGCGGCTTTTTGACTGGCAACCGTGAGGCATTCGCAAAATGCGTTAGCGGCATATCATACCAACTGGTACCCCATCTGGAACAGCTAAGCTTGGACTCCGAGGAAAGCGGTAACGAACTGAATGCGATAAGGGGTTTGGTTCGCGGCACGCAAGATACTTGGTTGAGCTGGTTTGAAGCGGACGGTTCGGAGAAGGATACCAAGCATAGACTAGTAGAGTTGAGCCGCTATTCCGGGGGGACAGACGCACAGGCTGAAGCGGACGTTCTAGGCGTAAGAATTAAGCCGGGAGAGAACGGAAGGACGCGGCTGATTTATCAGGGTGAAACCGCTGCCGAGCGTGTCTGCCTGCATATCGTTATGACTGTAGCGCGGGCGGAACACGGCGAGCCGCATCTTGCTGTTCGCTTTTTAAATAGCAATGAGCCGGAAGAACTTGCCCTAAGCTTTCGCACGAATTCGGTCGTAGTAGCCGGGCAGTATCCCATTCCGGCATTGTCTGTTGGGGCTACTCGTCTATATTCGTTGTTTTTAGATCGGGATGAAATTGCTTTTTGCCTTGACGGAGTTCCATTGTGGTATGGCAGACGCAGTGGCAATGGGCCGAATACAGGATTCAATTTTGATCTGATCGGTCGACCCGGTTCCCCGGGAAATGTACTTGTCCACGCAATCTACTTCGGGGCAATTGAGGCCAATGCTGGGAATTGGGGCTTTATTGACCAACGAGCGATGGAGAAGATTGCGAAGGCGGTTTTAGCGATTGGGGATAGCGAGTTGGCTCGCTGCTTCTATCATTCCCGCGGGAATAGGCTCAGAATCAAGTCAAGCGCGGATACTTCGATAGGAGTTAAGCAGATTATTTCCGAACAACGTGCTTATCCGGAGCCATTAGTTGAGTCCCTACAGCTCTGCCACGGAGGCCAAATAGACATTGGAGTCGTCCCTACGGCTCTGCTAGAGGTTGAAAGCGTTGGCGTACGATATGCTTGCGATCCGTCGGGAAAGAAGAGATTAACGCGCATTATTCTTGGTAAGAGCCAAGATATGTTTAATGCGCTACAAGATGTAAGTTTTCGTGCTTATCCCGGCGACATTATTGGGATTATTGGGAGGAACGGCGCCGGCAAGACGACGCTTCTTCGTGCCATCCAAGGGTCAACGCCCATCTCGAATGGTACCATTCGTATTAGAGGCAACTCACTGTTGCTGCGGCCTGGGACCGGTATGACGGGGGAACTGACAGGGCGTGAAAACATTGTGCGGTCGGCATTATTTATGGGGTACTCCCCTGCGCAGGCAAGAGCGTTAATTCCAGAGGTCGTAGAGTTTTCGGAATTGGCCGAGCATATCGATCGTCCATATCGGTACTATTCGGATGGAATGAGGGCAAGGCTTATTTTTGCACTTGCAACCACAGTTTCACCGGATATCTTGATGCTTGATGAGTTGCTCGGCGCCGGAGATCGCGGATTCCAAGAGAAAGCAATGGCCCGGTTGGATGAATTTCTTGAACGCCCGAAAGTAGTGCTAGTTGTACAGCATACACTTGATTTTGTGCTGCGCCGATGCACAAAGTGCTTGTATCTGAAACGGGGGAAACCTGTGTTCTTTGGTGATCCTCTTGTGGCTGCAGAGCTCTACGAGAATGAATGAGGGCAACAATGTCTTGTATTGATGAGCGGAAGGTCCTCATTGAAATCCGCCCCGAAGGTATCAAAAAGTGGCAGCCATCCTTCCGTGAAAGGCTACGCGGCATACTGGTAGACATTCTTTGTGTGTTTCACCTGGTGCGCTTTTCATTGCACCAACAGGTTTTTGGCTTGTCATTCGGACATCTGTGGCATCTCTTAGAGCCAGCACTGGAGGCGGCATGCTATTTTATTCTAATTGCTGTGGTCTTTCGGGCGGCAGGTCATGACACGTCATTTGCTTTCTTTTTTGCAGGGGTAACGTTCTGGCGGAGTCATGCTGCACTAGTCAACGCTGGGCCAACATTCTTTGCGGCGCGTGCACCACAATACATCCAAAGCAGTCTCCCACTGAGAATGGCGTACCTTGAGATGGTTGCGGGTGAATTCCTGCTGTTTATTATTAGGTTTGGTATGCTCTGCGTATTCCTTGTTGCGGCCGGAGTGATGCCGAAGCTCACTTGGTTTCTCGGCATCTTGGTTGCGATCGTAATGTTTGTGTTCTCGACAACACTCTCCTTGTGGTTATCAATTTTTGGAGCATTTTTTCGGGACCTTAGTAGATTTGTTGGTCATGCAGTTTGGTTTTGGTGGTATCTTTCCCCTGGTTTGTACTCATTAGGTCGAGTCCCGGAGTGGGCGCGACCTTTTTACGAATTAAATCCCTTCGCATATATTCTACCAGCGGTCCAATCGGTTCTTCTTGAAGGTAAATTGCCCATTAACGGAACAGGTTTGCTTGTAGTCTTGGTGGTTTCTTTATTTCTGTTGTGGTTAGGGGCAAAAATGATCCAGAGGACGGCCTATCAACTATATCGGGATGTTTGAAGCGCAGTGGATACCATTTCCGAACAAGCTATTTCAGCTGTCACCTTCCCCAGATCAGTGCCATTCAAAACTAGAGGTTTCCGGCTGCTGTTGTAACCGGTATTCGACGGGCCCCCGGTGTCAGGATAGATGTCCGCTGGCCCTATAGCGCTTCTACTGTTTCGACGCTTGCGGGCGCGTCCTCCGGGTTGAGCCACACATCGCCTACCGGATCCCAGTTCCGTGTTTTACCAGACCAGCGTTCTGGATGCTTTGCCTTGGCTATTGCGTAAACCACATCTCGCTTTGCCAGAATCTCCCGATCGCGCCCACTGTGCCGCTCTTCCGGCGTGACGAACTGGATGCCGCTGTGGCGATGCTCGCAGTTGTACCAGTCCACGAAACCTTGCACCCAGTTTCTCGCCGCATCCAGGCTCTCAAAACCCTGTACCGGAAATCCCGGTCGGTACTTGAAGGTCCTGAACAGCGCTTCCGAAAACGGGTTGTCGTTGCTGACCCGCGGCCGGCTGTACGAAGGAGCGATCCTCAATCGCTCCAATGTCGCTCGTAGTGTCGCCCCTTTCATCGGGCTACCGTTGTCGGCGTGCATGACCAACGGTGTGCCGATGCATCCTTCCTTCAGTACCGCCTGCCGTACGACCTCGGCGGCGTACTCCGCTGCCTCCCGCTCATGGACCTCCCAACCCACGATCTTGCGGCTGTGGATGTCCAGGATCAGGTACAGGTAGTAAAACAGCCCACGTACCGGACCGGCGAGGTAGGTGATGTCCCACGACCACACCTGGCATGGTCCCGTCGCACAGTGGCTCGACGGCGGACCTTTCCGCCGGGGTGCCTGACTACGTCCCCGATGATGCTGTTCATCAGCCGCCCGAAGAACACGATAGAAGGTGGACTCCGATGCGATGTATTCCCCTTTGTCCGCCAGCCTGGGCACGATTTGGCAGGGCGGCAGTTCCGCGAACTCCGGTTGGTGACAGGTCTGCAAGACATACTCCCGCTCCTTCTCACCCAGTTTGTTGCGGGGCGCGGGACGGCTCGCCTCCGGCCTTCCATCGGGCTTCACATCACCATCCCCGGTCCACCGCCGGTAGGTCCGCGCATCGATCCCCAATTCGGCACAGGCCTTGTCCAGACGCGCTCCCGCCTCGCGGGCCTCATTGATCAGCTCTACTGCTTCGCGGCGATCCGGGACGCTGATCAGGCGTCCTCTCCGTCCCCCCAGATCGCCTCGGCTTTTTTTCGCAGCACCAACAGTGCCGCAGCCTCGGCCAGCGCCTTTTCCTTGCGCGACAGCTCGCGCTCAAGTGTCTTGATGCGCTTTCTGTCCTCGCGTGCGGTCTGTCCCAGCTTCTGGGCGGTTTCACGCTCCCAGTCGGCCGCGTGCTCACAGGCCGTGCGCCAGGCCTTCACCTGCTCCGGGTACAGGCCGCGCTTGCGGCAATACTCGGCCAGTTCCGCTTCATTCATTGCGGCGCTTTCCACGACGGCACCGAACTTGTCTTTGGCGCTCCAGCCTTCCGGGGTCTTGTCACCGTCCGGCAACAGCCGCCCCTTAAGTCGTGCCTCCTTGCGCCAGTTGTACAGCGTACCTTCCGAAATGCCTTCCTCTTGCGCCAGCACCTTCAACGATCTGTTGTGCGGCGGAAGCATTTTCTTCAGCACCGCTTCTTTTCTTTCCGGCGAATAACCCACTTTCTGCTCCAAACCGCCCCCGATTGCTGCAAGAGTTTATCAGGGCCAGCGGACATCTATCCTGACACCGGGGGGCTCTTCCATGAGTGCGGCCACGAGCTGGCGCTTCTCCGCCGGACCTACAGCTTTTTTGAGATGACGTCCTTGAGCGCCGTGTTCTCCAGCGCCAGGTCCGCATACATCCGCTTGAGCCGGGAGTTTTCCTCTTCCAGCTCGTTCATCCGGCGTACGTCCGATGCCTCCATGCCGCCATATTTGGCTTTCCAGTTGTAGTAGGTCGCATCCGATATCCCCAGCTCTCGGCAGACGTCCTTCACCTGCCGGCCTCCCTCAACCTCCTTCAGCGTCCGGACGATCTGCGTCTCAGTGAACCTGCTCTTTCTCATCGTGGGTCTCCTCGTGGGCACTATTGTGCCGGAGACCTCTAGAATTCGATGGGCCTAATTTACGGGAAGGCGACACAGCCTTCTACCTCTCTGGGGCATAAATGCCTGAGGAAGAAGGGAAGACAATCTTCCTTTCAGGGCGGGATAGCATCGCTCAGGTGATACGCTGGTAGTTGTCTTCGAGTCGGACGATATCGTCTTCCCCCACGTAGCTGCCGGACTGCACCTCAATGATCTCCAGTGGAATCATGCCGGGGTTTTCGAGCCGGTGGACGGAGCCGATTGGAATGTAGGTGGATTGATCTTCGCTGATCAGTCGGACTTCGTCGCCGCAGGTAACCTTCGCGGTCCCCTTCACCACCACCCAGTGTTCCGCTCGATGGTGGTGCATCTGCAGCGATAGTGCCGCGCCCGGATTGACGATGATGTGTTTGACCAGGAAGCGGTCGGAACGGGTTACCCCCTCGTAGAATCCCCAGGGACGATGTACCCGTCGGTGGAAATTGCACTCGCCGCGGTCGGCTTTCTTGAGCCTTTCCACGATTGTCTTTACGTCCTGGCTGCGGGACTTGTCTGCGACGAGTACTGCGTCGGGTGTCTCCACGATGATGCAGTTCGCCACACCCACAGCGGCAACGAGCCGGCCCTCGGAACGGATGTAGCAGTCGCGGACATCCTCGACGAGGATGTCGCCGCGAAGCACGTTGCCGGTTTCGGCATCACGCTCCACGTCGTGCAGTGCCGCCCACGAGCCGATGTCGTTCCAGCCGGCGTCGAGCGGGATCAGTGCGGCTGCCTCTGTCTTCTCCAGCACGGCGTAGTCGATGGAGGTATTCGGGCAGGCGGTGAAACTTTCGGGGGCGAGTCGTGTGAAATCCAGATCGCGGGCGCTTTCCGCAAGTGATGCCCGGCATGAATCGAGAATATCGGGTGCGTATTTTTCCAGCTCTTCCAGGATGCGAGCGGCCTTGAAGAGGAACATGCCGCTGTTCCAGTAGTACGCGCCGGATTTGAGATAGGTCTCGGCCGTGGCGGAGTCGGGCTTTTCGACGAACTCGTCCACGGTGAGGCAGCCATCTCCGGGATTCGCCCGGATGTAGCCAAAGCCCGTCTCCGGGCCGGTCGGGACGATGCCAAACGTGACGAGGTATCCCTGTTCCGCGGTGGTCCGGCCCTGCTCCACGGCGTGATGGAAGGCTGCGGTGTCGGGAATCAGGTGGTCGGCGGGAAGTACCAGCAGGAGCGCCTCCGGGTCCCTTTCCACCGTCACCAGCGCAGCGATGGCGATGGCCGGGGCTGTGTTGCGGCCCACGGGCTCCAGCACGATTTGGGGGTTGTCTATGCCTTGTTCTCGCAGTTGTTCGGCCACCAGAAAGCGGTGTTCGTCATTGCACAGGACGAGCGGTGGGTCGATATCCTCCATATCCTCAAGGCGGGCCAGGGTGGCCTGGAGCATGGTTTGTTCGCCCAGCAGGGGCAGGAACTGTTTCGGATGCGAGGAGCGGGACAGCGGCCAGAGTCGGCTTCCTGTGCCGCCGGCCAGGATGACGGGTAACATTTTGATATTCTTGTTGTAGGTGACTTCGGCCTCGAGCGATGCAGGCACTGGGTATCTGGGGAACCTCTATTAATCCATTTTTCGTCGCCCCGCGAAAGCGGGAGCCCAGTGAATCGCAGGCGACTGGATTCCCGCTTTCGCGGGAATGACGAATTATTGGGCGTTATCGCGGCTTCCGCCGCTCCTACCGTGCGGGAGAATAGCGAAGAATGCCCTTCGACGGTAGTGGTGAAAGGGGCCGCTCACCGAGACTTGTCACGACAAGATGGCGCATATATGATTCAGATCATGGTGAAATGTCGGATAGACAGGTCATTGGTGATTTGAAATGGCTGGAGCGAGAAAAAGGGCCTATTCGCGCTACGCGCTGGACGGGCTTGCCCTGCTTGGCAAGATGATCCGGCTCGGGCGATTGCAGCGCAGGCTCACCGCGCATGAGCTGGCGGAGAGGATGGGCGTGTCGCGCAGCACGCTCCAGCGTATCGAGAAGGGTGATCCCAAGGTCGAGATCGGGCTGATGTTCGAGGCCGCCGCCATCGTCGGCGTGAAGCTGTTCGATGCCGATGACCAGGGGATCACGGTACTTTCGGAGCGCACGGACGATCGCATCGCGCTACTGCCAAAGCATGTCTACAAGGCGGGCAAGCGGGTCGTCGATGAGTTCTGAAATCTCCCGGTACGATGAGGCTTATGTTTGGGTATGGCTGCCGGGAGCGACCGAACCTGTGGTGGCCGGTCGGCTTCATGCCCACGACGGGATCGTCACCTTCAACTATGGCCGGAGCTATCTCGAGCGGCACGGTGCGATCCCGCTCTATCTGCCGGAGCTGCCGCTCGAGAAAGGCGAGCTGCCGCTACCGCCCGGCCTGACCATCCCAGGTTGCATTCGTGATGCCGCGCCCGATGCCTGGGGACGGCGCGTGATCCTCAATCGCCAGTGCGGCGTGAAGAGGGATGAGCTTGCGCACCAGGAGCTTGCTGAGCTCGCTTTCCTGCTGGAATCGGGATCGGATCGCATCGGCGCGCTTGATTTCCAGCGCTCGCCGACGGTTTACGAACCGCGCACGCCCACAAGTGCCACCCTCGAAGAGCTGATCCAGTCCGCCGAGCGGGTGGAGCAGGGGATTCCGCTCTCGCCCGAGCTCGATCAGGCGCTGTTTCACGGCAGCTCGATCGGTGGGGCTCGGCCAAAGGCGCTGATCGAAGATGACGCGGTCAAGCATGTCGCCAAGTTTTCCTCGTCGTCCGATCTCTACAGCGTCGTCAAGGGCGAGTACATTGCCATGCGCCTTGCCGCACTGTGCGACCTCGATGCCGCGCCGGTGTCGCTGGTTCGCGCCGCCGGAAAGGACGTGTTGCTGGTCGAACGGTTCGACCGCGTGCGGGCCGCTGAGGGCTGGCAGCGTCGGTCGATGGTATCAGCGCTGACCCTGCTCGGCCTCGACGAAATGATGGCGCGCTACGCCAGCTATCAGGATTTGGCGGAGATTATCCGCCATCGTTTCACCGAGCCGTCCAGGACGCTGCGCGAGCTGTTTGGCCGCATCGTGTTCAACATCCTGTGCGGCAATAACGACGATCATGCCCGCAACCATGCCGCTTTCTGGGACGGGGCGATGCTCACCCTGACCCCCGCCTATGACATCTGTCCGCAGGGTAGGAGCGGGCAGGAAGCGACCCAAGCGATGCTCATCAGCGGCAACAACCGTATGAGCCGGATCGCATCCTGTTTTGAAGCTGCGCATCACTTCCTGCTCTCCGAACAAGAGGCGATGGCGATTGCCGAGGCGCAGCTCCGCTGCATCGGTGAGAACTGGCGCCGCGTGTGCGAGGAAGCGATGCTCAGCGAGGCCGATCGCAAGCTGTTCTGGGGCCGGCAGTTCCTCAACCCCTATGCCTTTACGGCACTCGAAGGTGAGGCCGCCAGGCTAACGGTGCTTGCGGATGAGATACGCGGCGGCGAAGCCGCCTGAACCAGTGATTTCGCCGTGCGCCAGCATTTCACAGCGCGGCGCCCTACGGACTACAGCTTCTGGCCACTTCAAAGGGATCCAGTGGCCCCAGGGACTTGGAGCCAATTCGCCGAATTCAGTCCGGTTTGTCTTCGGTTGAAAGATAAATGGCAATTGAGCTGTCTTTCCCTGGAAGATGGTCATCGGTTGATGCCGTTCGGGTGGACCGGTGGAGGTGGATGACCTCATAATCACAAAGAAATGCAGGTCACGGACGGGTATCAGGTCCAACAATGAACAATAACGAACCCACTGGTGACGCCGGCGCAGGCGTGAATGAATCCTTCGGGCGCGCTCCTCACCCTCGATTGGCGGTAACCCTTCTCGCGATTGCTGTTCTGCTGGGGTACTGGCATACCACCGATGTACCGTTCTATTTCGACGATTTCCCGGGGATTGTCGAAAACCCGGCGGTTTTCGATGCGGGTGACTGGGCGGCTATCTGGCAGTACTCGTCGGCCCGTTTTGTCGGTGTTCTTACGTTTGCGCTCAATCACTCGCTGACAGGGCCTGAGCCCGCCGGCTTTCACGTCGTTAATATCCTGATTCACTTTCTCACGGCGGTTGCGCTTTGGGGGCTGCTCACGGGGCTTGTCCGGTCGCCGGGCATGGGGGATTCGGCGGCGGGCTGGAAGGTGTGGCTGCCCCTGTTGGTGGCGCTATTGTTCGTGCTGCATCCGCTGCAGACTCAGGCGGTAACCTACATTGTGCAGCGTCTCGCCTCTCTGGCGGCGCTGTGGTATCTCGCTGCTTTGGCGGCCTACACCTGGGGGAGGTTGCGCTCGGACTGGCGCTGGTTTGGATTGGCGGCGGTTTTTACGCTGTTTGCCTTCTTCACCAAGCAGAATGCCGCCACCTTGCCGGCAGCGATCATCCTTGTTGAGCTGCTTTTCTTCCGTCAACTCGGGGTGATCGGGCGGTTGTCCGTGGCGGCGGTTGTGGCGTCCGCCGTGGGCGCGCTGGTGCTGGTGGTTCAGTTCACCCCGCTGGGCGATATGCTGCGCGAGACCTCGGAGATCGGACGCAGCGATTACTTGGCGACACAGATGGGGGTGCTGTGGCGCTATGTCAGCCTTTTCTTCCTCCCTATCGATCAGCGGCTTGAATACTCGATTCCTCTGGTGACCGGTCCCTGGCCAGCACAGGTCTATGGGCAGTTGGCAGGCCATCTCTCTCTAATTGTCGTGGGGTTCCTGCTGTGGCGGCGTGCCCCCTTGATCGCCTTCGGGATCCTGTTTTACTACCTGGCGCACCTGGTCGAGTCCAGCTTTCTGCCCATCACCGATCTGGCTGTCGAGCACCGCACCTATCTGCCCAATGCCGGTTTGATTATTGCGACCGTTACCGGACTTGCCTGGTTTGCAAACCGCAAGGGGATGCTGCCGGTCGGCGTTGTAGCGATTTCCGCGGTGCTGATCCTTTCCGGATGGTTGACCTATCAGCGCAACGAGCTTTGGCGGGATCCCGTCGCGTTCATGCATCGGGATGTTCACCTGAGCCCGGATGTCGAGCGCGCCTGGACGAGCCTGGGCAAGGAGTTGATGCGCCGCGGCCGTTTCAATGAGGCGCTGTCTGCCTTCGGCAAGGCCCTGAATCTGGCAAGGACGGAGGATGGCCTGGAGGTGCGGCCAGAGACCCTCTCCAACGCGGTTATGGCGCTGCACTACACGGGGCAACACAAGAAGGCGTTTGAGATGGCGCGTATCTTACCTGTGAAGGAGCTGAAGCCGGTTGACCGGGGTAAGTTGCATGAGGTGCGCGGCTTGGCATTGATCGACCTGAACGCCCTGGAGCCCGCCCGCAAGGAGCTGGAGCTCTCCTTGAAGGCCTGGCCAAGCCCCAACGCGCTTTCCGGGATGGCGGTTATCGAGGCGCGTATGGGCAATGGTGACAAAGCCCGGGATCTCGCTCGCCAGGTGGTTCAGGCGGTTCCGGATCACCGCGTCGCCAGGGATCTGTTGCAAGAGCTCGGGTCTGTGCGCGGCGGTTCCGACTGACGAGGGCGGTGCTGCGCCAGCCGGGTGAAGAGGAACCCTGATAAGAGAAGCAGGATTGCTCCTTGCGCCGGGGGCAAGATCCAGTACCGTCCCCGATATGGCCCCTTGTTCCAGCTTCCATAGGTGTCGGGGAGCCGTTCCAGGTAGATGGTCCAGCCATCATCCCCGTAGGCTATTCCGCCGGGTGGTACCTCTTCATTTGGGGTTAGCGCCAGCCGGCCGGTGATCAGTCCCATGCCCAGCACTGCGGCAAGCAGGAGGGAAACGCCCGCTTCAGTCCAGGGGCGGCCCTTTGCTTTCGAGGATGTTGCGCCGACCTCACGGCCGTAATAGAGCATTACCCCCGCTGCCGCGCCCAGGAGGTTCACAAGGAAGTCATTGATATCCAGGTAGGCACCATGACTCGGCGCCAGCCAAAGGTACTGCTGTGTTTCGTCGATGATGCCCAGCAGGGTCGTCCAGAACAGAATCCGGCCTGCCCACATTCGTCTCTTGTCCGGATCCATGGCGCGTGCCAGCAACCAGGCCAGCAGGGCATACTGCGGGTAGTGGGCATACTCGTTGACCGAGTAGGTGAGGTATCGATCCACCATGAATACGCACAGCAGCCAGAATCCCCAGAACAGGGCCAAACGCCGGGGGGCATTGGCTGCACGGAGGTCTGCAATGACCCTGCCGCCCAGGAGAAGAGCGCCCAGAACTGCCAAATAGGGCACGAAGTCCTGAAATGACATGGGGCCAAACGGTCCCACGCGCTGTTTCACCAGCCATTCGGAAAAGGCGAGATGGCCGAGGCTGACGGCAAGGAAATAGACGACCGCGAGCGTCCCGAAGAATAGTCCGTTTTTTGACAGCGTTGACATCGGTTACAGCAATTCTACAACTTGGGTTGGTATTCAGTGCGCATACTGCACATCGGCAAGTATTTTCCCCCCTTTGCAGGCGGTATCGAGAACTTCCAGTTTGACCTCATGGCGGCCTGCGCTTCCCTGGGGGTTGAGTCGGCGACCTTGGTGCACGAGCACCGCAAGGCACTGCACACTCGCCAGGAGACGTTTTCGGTCGGTGAAGGCCATGAGCTTCTGGTCACGAGGGCTGCCACCTGGGGGCGCGTCCTTTACGCACCGGTGAGCCCGACCTTCGGCCGGGTGATGCAACGAATGTTGCGTGATTATGCCCCGGACGTGATTCATGTCCATATGCCGAATCCTTCCGCCTTCTGGCTCCTGGCCAACAGGCGCCTCTCTACGCCCGTCATTGTTCATTGGCATTCGGACGTCCTGACGGATGGGGCTTCGAAGGCCCTTGGCTTGGCTTACCGGGCCTATCAACCCTTCGAGCGGGCGTTGCTGGCCCGCGCCCGGTTCATCATTCCAACGTCGCAGGCCTATCTCGACGCAAGCCCGGCGTTGTCGGATTGGTCAACCAAATGCCGGGTTGTGCCGTTGGGGTTGTCGCCGGAGCGCCTGTTGCCGGCTTCCCCCAATACGCCACTGCCGCGCTGGGACCCGGATGATAGTTTGAAGCTTGTCATTGTCGGTCGTTTGACGGCGTACAAGGGGCACTTGCCGCTGGTACAGGCTGTGCATCGTGTTTCCGGTGTGGGGCTTCTTATTGTTGGCGACGGGGAGGAGAGGGAGAGAATCCAGGCCGCCATTCAGGCGGGACCGCGAAGTTCGAGCATCCGAATGGCGGGTTATCTGGATGATCCGCAGCGTAATCGACTGATCATGGAATCGGATCTCCTTTGTCTCCCATCGCTCGATCGGGGGGAGGCCTTCGGACTGGTGTTGATCGAGGCCATGGGCTTGGGAAAACCAGCCCTGATCTCGGATATCTCCGGTTCTGGAGCCGGAGATCTGGTGGAGCCTGAAATCACCGGGTTCAAGGTCCCTCCTGGTGATGTTGAGGTGTTGGCCGAACAGTTGGAACGGGTACGTGATCTACGCCATCGGCTCGCCGACATGGGCAGAGTGGCTCGGTCCCGATTTGAGCGCGAGTTCCACATCGAGCCGGTGGCCAGGCGCACTATTGCTCTGTATGAAGAGGCGCTTGCCTGACCGCCTATTGGTCGAAAAAGTATTCGCCCGTGGCCGTAGGCGAGCGAATGCCGTTGCCTCGATTCGGTGAGTCGGCGGGGTAATGGTCCTGTCCGCCACAATCGAAGAACGCACCGATATTGCCGGCATTGCGTCCCCCTTCGTAGTCGGCGGCGCCGCTATAACCGAGGGTGTGCCTCGGCGCCAGGTAGCGGTCCTCGCCGGCTGCGTCGACAAAAAAGCCGATCGCATTCTGCGCGGCGGCGCCCAGACTGAGATCCCCTGCCTGGTAGTGGTCGTTTCCGTCCAGATCCACCAGTGCCGCCACCGACAGATCCCACGCCCCCCCTTGGTTGGCCGCGATTGCCCCTTCGTAACGGTCGTCGCCACGCCTGTCGATCAGTAGCCCGACACCCAGGTGGGCGGCTGCTCCCTGGGAATATCGGCCACCACGATATCGATCATCACCTCCGGCGTCCTCCAGGCGGCCATAGCCGAAGAAGTAACCGACCCCCTGCGAGAAGTTGTCGCCGTGGTAATGGTCGTTCCCGTCATCGTCCCTGAGAATCCCGACCCCTCCAGGAAAGGTCGGCCGCAGCCCCATCCCGACGCCTTGTGAAAACGCCTGGTATCGTCCCGGCGTACCGTAGCTGGATGGGGTTTCACCGCCGGCACGGTAGTAGTCGTCTCCCTCCACGTCGTGCAGGTAGCCGCGCCCCAGAGGGCCGCCGAAGCCTTGTGCCAGCCGGGAGGCGACATAGAGGTCATTGCCAGACCGATCCAGCAATATCCCCTCACCGAACAGGGCCGCGCCCTGGGCCAGGTGGCCGGCACGGTAGATGTCATCGCCACCGCCGTCCAGGAGCATGCCGATGCCGAAGATACCTGCTCCCTGGGCCACGGCTCCGGCGCTGTAAACGTCGTTGCCTTGCAGATCCGCCAGTAGGCCCACCCCCATGAAGGCCGCACCCTGAGCCACCGGGCCGGTGGCCAGATAGCGATCATTGCCTGAAAAATCAATGATCATGGAAACACGCGGATAGGTGGAGGTGATCCGGCCATGAGCCCATTCGAGGGGCGGGGCGGCGGCAGCTCCGACATAGGTGTCATCGCCCCCCAAATCGATGATCAAGGCCGCCGGTGTGGAGTAGTAATTCGGCCCCTTGCCGCCGATGATCACCGCCCCCGCGGGTGTCTCCCAGGCGCCGAGCAATTCACCTTCGACCACCCCTTCCAGCCAGGGCGGATGTGCAATGGCCGGGCGCCCGGCGGCCCACTGCTCCACGTCCGACAGGAATTCGGGCGCCAGGAATCCGGTGAGGTGATCCATGGCGGTTCCCAATGCCGCGAAATCCACATCCGCTGCAGCCCTTTTCAGGGTATCCGTCAAGTCCGGTTCATCCAGCTCAATGCCCTTGCCCAGGACCTCGATCAGTTCGGGAAAGCTGCGCCGCAGCCGGTCTTTCCACTCGGGTCCCAGGCCAGCGAATGCCTCCGTGACCGCCTTGTCGGCTCGGCTTAGAGTGGCCGCGAGACGGGTCGGCATGGTGGCATGGGGGTCCGGGGCGGGGCCGGTCGGGATGGGGACTGATATCCTTTCCGCCACGTCCAGGATCCGTAACGGCTGTTCCAGAATTGCGGCGGTTTCTTTCGGGATGGATGTTTGTGAATCAATGCCTGCGAGTCGGTCGCGGAGCAATTGGGCCAAGTCGATATAAACGGGGGCTGTGCTCAGCGCCTCACTTGCACTGGCTGGCGGGCACAGCGGTGCTGCCACGGAGTGGCCGGTGAATAGCACCGGGAGAGTTAGTAGAAGCAGGTAGTTCACTGATACCGCATGCAAAACGTCTTCGGTGAGTGTGCCTTCGAAAAAGCCGGGGTGTAGTTCTCAATGGCGAACCCCCACGCCTCGGCTTTGGCAGCCTGCGTCGTTCAACCGCAGAATGACAAAGCTGCCGGGCAAGTGCAACGTGACCGCCTTTCCGGTAGGTGCGTTCTGCCACTACTGTACTGTTCCACTCTTAATGAGACATTCCCGGAGCCCGGCACAACCATCTTGCGGTGGCTGGTGCTCCTCGGCGACCCATCCCCATCCTGTCCTTCCCCTTGAAGGGGAAGGGACCTGCTAATTCGGCCTCTGTACTGCCTGTGGGGTAGGTGCTCTGCCCATGGCGGAAAACCCCTCATGCTGGCTACCGTCATAAGGTTCACGCTGCGTGGAACAGTACACCAGCGACGGAACTGCAGCTCCGGATACCTTATTTGCCGTCTTGCGGTGGCTGATGCTCCTCGGCGGCCACATCCCCATCCTGTCCTTCCCCTTGAAGGGGAAGGGACCTGCTAATTCGGCCTCTGTACTGCCTGTGGGGTAGGCGTTCTGCCCATGGCGGAAAACCCTCATGCTGGCTACCCTTCGTAAGGTTCACGCTGCATGGAACAGTACACCAGCGACGGAGCTGCAGCTCCGCATACCTTTTTTTTTGGGGCCGATACTATTAGCATACCGCTCCATTCCCCGACCGCATTTACTGGCCCTGAAGGGGCATCCAGAGTTCACTTCGCTTTCGAGAGAAGGCAGAGTGAGCGGTCTATTTCCGGAATTCCCCGAGAGCCGGATGCGGTGGGGCCGTTTACGACTGTCATTGAGATACGGAGTGAGAGTTTCAGCCATGCGAAAGAGTCCCGTCCTGACGGCACTGCTGTTTGTTTCGAGCCCCCTGTTCGCCGCCGACGATCTCGCCCCCAATGCGGCCATCATCACCTCCAATTCGGCCGAGATTACGGTACTCGACATGGAGGCGCTGCTGGTGGGTGCGCCCGGCCCCAGCAAGTACAAGCTTTTCACCAACCCGGAACAGGTCAAGTTGGTAATGGAGAAGGAGTTGATGACCAAACTGATGGCGCAGGAGGCGCGGAAGCTCGGGTTGGCCGATGACCCGCTGAGGCAGACCATCATGGAGGCCAAGGTTAACGAGTACCTGGCTGGTCTGCGGAGACAGGCGCTGGATGAAGAGCCGGTGCCGGATATGTCCGCCGCCGCCCGGGAGTATTACATCGCGCACCCGGAAGAGTATTCGACGCAGACCATGGTTCACGCCTCCCATATCCTCGTGCGCACGAAGGACCGCACTGGTGAGGTGCGCTCCGAGGCCGAGGCCCGCGAGCTGATTGCGAAGCTGCGTGAGCGCGCGCTGGCCGGGGAGGAGTTCGGGACGCTGGCGGCTGAGCACTCCGAGGACCCGTCGGCGAAGCGCAACAACGGTGACCTGGGTTATTTCCCGAAGGGGCGGATGGTGAAGGCCTTCGAGGAGGCCGCTTTCGCCATGACCGAGCCGGGCGCAATCAGCGACATCGTCCAGTCCGATTTCGGATTCCATATCCTCAAACTCCATGCGCGGCAGGAGGGGGAGTTGAAGCCGTTCGAAGAGGTCAGTGCGGGGATTATCCAGAAGCTGGAGACCGACTACCGGCAAAATCGGCGCCAGGAATATGTGGACCGACTGAAGACGTCCTCCGAGCCGCTGCTCTATGAGGATATTTTCGAGGATTACGTGGCCAGGAAGCGTGCCGAGATGGGCATCGGAACGGACAAGGGGACCGGGGAGCCGGAGTCTGCCGAATAGCCGGTGCCGAGCGCCTGAAGAACTACCGATGAGGGGATTTGCCCTTCCGGGGCAGGCCGTCCTGCTGCTGACCGCCCGCGAGATCCGGCAGCGTACCACCGGGTCGGTGCTGGGGTGGGGGTGGCTGGTGATCCAGCCCGCCTTCCTGCTTGCCATCTACACCTTCGTTTTCGGGGTGGTGTTGCAGGTGCGGTTCGTGCCCGGGGGGGATACCCTCGGTTTCGCCCTCTATCTGATGGCGGGATTGATGCCCTATACTGCGTTTCGGGAGTCGGTGGAGCGGGGCGCGAACTCGCTCACCAGCAACCGGCAACTCCTGCAGCGGGTGCTGACCCCGCCGGCGGTGTTTCCGGTCGTGGTGACGCTGAGTTCGGTGGTCACCGAGGCGATCGGGCTCGGTCTGCTGCTGGTGGCGGTGCTGCTGCTCGGCGGCGGGCTCAGCTTCTGGGTTTTGCTGCTGCCACTCCTGATCCTCTGCCGGTTACTGCTCAGTCTGGCCGTGGCCTGGCTGGTGAGCACCCTCACCGTGTTTCTGCGGGACCTCGGGCAACTGCTGAATCTGCTGCTCACCCTGCTTTTTTTTGCCACCCCCATACTCTACCCCGTGAGCCAGGTGCCGGAGGGGTACTCGCTCGTTTTCGAGCTGAATCCGTTCTACCATCTGGTCTCCGCCTACCGGGCGGTCATCCTCGAGGGCGCCGCGCCGCCGGCCGGCTTCTATGTTGTGCTGGCCGGGGCCGTCGTTCTGCTTCTGCTCTCCCGCCGCTTCTTCGACGCCACCGTTGACCGCGCCAAGGACCTGCTGTGATCGCCATCGACGCGGACAACCTGGGCAAGGGCTATCGGCACTATGCCCGCCCGGTCGACAGCCTCAAGGAGATGATCTTCCGACGCCCGTTGCACCAGATGATGTGGGTGCTGAACGGCGTGAATTTCCGGCTGGAGCGGGGCGGTACGCTGGGGGTGATCGGGGCCAACGGCGCCGGCAAGAGCACCCTGCTGAAACTGCTTGCCGGGACCCTGCAGCCCACCACCGGCTCGTTGGAGGTCAAGGGCCGCGTCTCCGCCATTCTGGAGCTGGGCTCCGGTTTTCACCCGGAGTTCAGCGGGATCGACAACGTGCGGATCGGCTGCGCCATGCTCGGCCTGAGCGCGGCGGAGATTCGGGAGCGGATGCCGGAGATCATCGAGTTCTCCGAACTGGGTGATGCGGTGCACCGTCCGGTGAAGACCTACTCCTCCGGGATGTACGTACGGCTTGCCTTTGCCGTGGTGACATCGGTGGACCCCGATATTCTGATCATCGACGAAGCGTTGTCGGTCGGGGATCAGCACTTCCAGAAAAAAAGTCTGAGCCGAATCCGTGGTTTTGTCGATGCAGGCAAAACGGTGGTGTTCTGTTCGCACAACCTTTATCAGGTGAAGTCCCTGTGCAACCGGGTGTTGTGGCTGGACGGCGGGAAACCCCGGTTTCTGGGGAGTGCCGATGAGGCGGTCGAGTCCTATCTCGATCACAGCCGATTGCTGGACAAGCGTCCGGCGACTTCGGTAGCCGGCACGGCGCGGGCGGTAGCGGTTGATGCTCCCGAGGCGGTGATTTCGGACGCCGCACTGCACGGTTACGACGGCACGTGTCACATCTCGCCCGGTGACGACCTGGAACTGACCGTACGGGTGGAAAGCGCCACGCTGGGGGAGTCGGACCTGAGCCTGGCGGTTGTCATCATGCGCAACGACAACCTGCACGTCTATGGCAGCAGTACCGAGATCGACGGGGTTCGGCTACAGCGCCAGGATGACGGCACTCTGGGTATCAGGCTCCGGCTGCCGGACCTGCAGTTGCTCTCCGGCCAGTTCAGTTTCTATCTTTACCTGCTCGATGCAGAGGGCATCCATATCCACGACAAGCGCGAGGATGTGTTGCCGTTTTCGGTCCGCCACGAGGGGCGTGAGGTCGGGGTCTGCCGGTTGCCCCACACCTGGGGGGGGTGATGGCCCTTACCCGCAATCGGCTGCGGCTTTTTTTCCGCTACAGGCTGTACTACCCGCTGTTGGCGCGACTGCCTTCGCGGCTGGCGTACCGCATCGCCACCGTATGGGGGGTGCGCGCGGCGCTGCGTCATCCGGCACGGCTGGAGGGGGCCTGCGCCGACCTGGGCCGGGTCCTCACCGGGTTGTCGCCCGAACGGCGGCGGTCGCTGGTTCTGTCGCAGCAGGGGATGCTGGCGCGCGAGGTGCTCGATGTCTACCGGCTGTGCTGGATGCGGGCGGACAATGTCCACCGATATATCCGCCTGGAAGGGGTGGAACACCTCGAGCGGGCGGTAGCCTCGGGGCGTCCCGTCATCTTCTACTCGGCCCATTTCGGTCGCCTGATCATGCCGGCGATGGCGCTCGGCGCACTGGGTACCCGCACGAGCTGTCTGACGGCGGATATCAGCGGTCCGCATCTGCCCCCTGAGGAGCGGCATTTTCTCGCCTTCAAGTTGCGGCAGATGCAGCGGCTGATGGGCGGGGAGATGATCCAGAAGAGTGATTCACTGCGTCGGCTGTACCGCGTGCTGAACCGCCGGGAGATCCTGATCGTGATCGTCGATGCGCCGCCGGGGCGGAACGAAGCGGCGCAGGAGTTCCCCTTTCTGGGTGGCACGGCGCGGCTTGCGATCGGAACCGTGCGGCTGGCGCAGCGGACCGGGGCACTTCTGGTACCCTATTTTGCCCTGGAGGAGGGGGCGGGAAGACTCGGCGGACGGGTGCTGCCGGCCATCGACCCGGCGGGACAGGACGAGGACACGCTCTTGCGCAGGGTTTTTGAACCCGTCGAGGAGCAGATTCGGAGTCACCCGGAGCAGTGGTGGCTGTGGCAATCACTCAAGGCGTTCTGGCGGCCGGCTTCGACCGCCCACGGGAATTGAACGATGCATCAGAGTTCGCTCGACAAAATGCGGGAGTTTGTCCGCGAACACCTTGCGGAGCGGCGCGGCACGCCGCTGTCGATTCTCGACTTGGGCAGTATGGATGTGAACGGCAGTTATCGGCCGCTGTTCGATGATCCCGCCTGGCGATACACGGGGGTCGACCTCGCGCCCGGACGGAATGTGGACAAGGTGTTGCCTGAACCCTACCGGTGGGACGGCATTCCCGCCGCCAGCCAGGATGTGGTGATCTCGGGGCAGGCATTCGAGCATATCGAGTTTTTCTGGGTCACCCTGCAGAGCATGGCGCATGTGCTCCGTCCCGGTGGCCTGATCTGCATCATTGCGCCCTCCCGCGGCTACGAACATCGCTACCCGGTGGACTGCTGGCGCTTCTACCCCGATGGTTTCCGGGCTCTTGCCCGTTACACGGGCCTCGAGGTGGTCTCGGTGGCCACCCAGTGGGAGCGGCTCGGCTACGAAAACGACGACAGCGATGACTGGGGTGATACGATCGCAGTGTTGCGCAAGCCGTCCGGCCAGCCGTTACGCACCCGCCTCTTTCTGGCGCTTCGCCACTGGATGGATCGGTGGCATCCGGGCTGACGTCAGCCTGCCTTTGCCTTGGCTTCATGTGGGACGGGACGGAAACGGAACGGGAGAACACACCATGAGACCTGGGCTCGGCATCTTTTTCCTCTTGGTACCGCTACTGATGATGGCAGGGTGTTCCGCCAACGATGCCGTGACGGGCGGAACCGGCGGGAGCGCACCTCTGGCCGGCGGCGAACTTCTGGTGCAGTTTGCCGACCCGGTATCGGACGAGGAGGCGAGCAGGGTGCTGGAGTCTGCCGGTGCGACCATCCTCGGCCGACCGGTCGGGCGCGGTCCCTACCGCATCGGTCTCCCCGGGGGGATGACCCCGGAGGAGGGGGTGGAACGTTTCGGATCACTGCCCGGCGTGCGTTATGCCGAGCCCAACTATGCGCGTCAACCTCGCTGATCCCACCGGACAGGAACCATGATTGCCTCGCCGAAAGTTACCTGCTTCGCCAGCCTGCTGCTGGTGCTGTCTGCCCCGTTTGCCCTCGCCGCACCCCTCGATCCCGTGCCCGATCGTATCCCTGGCGAGCTGTTGGTGAAGTTCAGGCCCGCTGTCACGGCAGGGGAGAAGGGGGCCGCGCGCGCCGCCTTCCGCACCACCCACGCCCGCCGGCTCGCCGCCGACGGGCCGGAGTTGTGGCGACTTGAGGCGGCTGGAGACGTCGAACAGACCCTCCACCAACTGCGCGCCTCGGGGCAGGTGGAGTACGCAGAACCCAATTTCATCCGCGAGCCGCGTGCCACCATCCCGAACGACCCCGCCTACTCCCAGCAGTGGGGCTTCGCTCCGGACAAGATGAATCTGCCCGCCGCATGGGACCTGCATAGCGACGCTTCCGGTGTGGTCATCGCCATTATCGACGACGGTATGCGAATGACCCACGAGGATCTGGCGGCCAACCTCTGGGTCAACCCCGGCGAAACCACCAACGGCCAGGACGACGACGGTAACGGATTTATCGACGATCTCCACGGCTGGGACTTTGCCGCCAACGACAACGACCCGAGTCACGGTCCCGCCGACTCCCACGGCACCATGGTCGCAGGGGCGGCCGGTGCCGTCGGCAACAACGGCAAGGGGGGAAGCGGTCCCGCCTGGACGGTGCGGCTTATGCCGCTGCGAACCGATCGCACCATTGCCACGCTGGTGCAGGCCTACGACTATGCTGCCGCCAACGGCGCCCACATCGTCAACGCCAGCTTAGGCGGACCGCAGTTCTCCCAGGCCGAGTACGAGGCGGTGGCGCGACTGCGGGACGCGGGGGTGCTGCTGGTGGTGGCTGCAGGCAACGGCGCCCACGACAACGACGAACTGCCCGATTACCCGGCCGGTCTCGACCTCCCCAACGTCCTCGCGGTTGCGGCGAGCAAGCAGGACGACCAACTGGCCACCTTCACCCAGATCGGCCCGACCAGCGTCGATGTGGCGGCGCCCGGTCAGAGCATCTATCTGCCCTATGGCAGCCGCGACAATGCCTATGCCCTGGCGAGCGGGACCTCCTTCTCCGCCCCGTATGTGGCTGGTGTGGCCGCCCTGACCCGCGCCTACCGCACGGGGCTGGGGGAGCCGGTTACCTATCAGGCCCTCAAGGGCCGCACCATGGCGGGTGTGGACCCGAACTACACCGGGCGGCTGGCCACCGACGGCCGGGTGAACGCCTATAACGCACTGATGGTTCCCCCGCAGCCGGTGTTGGTGGTCAAGGGGTTCGCCATCGACGACAGCGACGGCAATAACAACGGCGTCCTCGACCCGGGCGAGACCGTGCGCTTGCGGGTAACCCTCGAAAACACGTGGGCTGCCGCCAGCGGTATCAACGCCACCCTCGCCAGCCTGGATCCCGACCTTACTGTTGTCGGGGGCGGCAGCGGCTACCCCGATCTCGCTGCCGGGCAGAGCGGCGAGGCCAGCATCCCCTACACCCTGCAGGTTGCCGCCGGGGCGCAGAGCTACCGCACCCTGCCGCTCAAGCTGGAGATCGCCGCCGCGGGGGGGTATTCCGCCACCCGTCACTTCACCCTCCACCTGGGTCGCCTCGAACTGCAGGACAACCGGGTTACCCACGAAGGGGTCATCCAGACCGTCTACTGGGACCGCATCCGCCGTTTCCATTTCGACATCCCCGCCGGAGTGCGGGAACTGGTGGTCTCCACCGCCAGCGACTCCACCGATGTGGATCTCGATCTCCTGCTTCAGCCGGGCAGCGCGCCGCGGCTGACCGCCTGCTACTACTCCGCCGAATCCGTGTGCCGCGATCCCCAGACCACCGTCAGCATCGGCACCGACAGCAGTGAGACCATCACCATCGAGTCGCCCCAGGCCGGCACCTGGTACGCCACCGTCGTCAGCCTGAACTGGTACGACAACGACGTGGTAAACGTCCCCTACCGCTTCACCGTCAGCTATGACCCGGAGCCCCAGGCCGGCGGAGGCGGGGGCGGCGGTTCGGCCGGGCCGTTGCTGCTCCTGGCGCTGGTCGGAGTGGTCGCCGCCCGCCGACGTAATGTTCCCCGGCGATCTGCAGTAAAATAGTGCGTTTGATCCGGGCACGAACAGCAATATCCGGCGGGTGTTCCATCCAGTGAAATACGATTACGAGTTGGACTTCAGGTCCGAAAACAACTCCCACGTACAACTCCTCGGGCGTGTGCCCGAGGGGGCCGACGTGCTCGAGCTGGGCTGCGCCACCGGGTACATGTCGGCCTTTCTCAAGGAGCGGAAGGGGTGTCGCGTGGTGGGGGTGGACATCGAGGCCGATGCCCTCGAAAAGGCTGCGCCCCACTGTGTTCGGACCGTGTGCGCGGATGTGGATCGCCCGGAGTGGCGTGCGGAGCTCGACGGAGAGCGCTTCGATGTCATTTTGTGCGCGGACATTATCGAGCACCTGAAGGATCCGGAGGCGTTTCTCCACAGCCTCCGCGATCTGCTCAAGGAGGATGGAAAGCTGCTGGCCTCGGTGCCCAACGGGGCACACGTTTCGGTTCGGCTGGAACTGCTCCAGGGACAGCTTGTTTATGAAGACACGGGGCTGCTGGATCGTACCCACCTCCATCTGTTCACCCATCAGTCTCTGCTGGCGATGGTCTCCCGTGCGGGGTATCGGGTCCAGGAGTTGAGTTATACCTTTCACGACATCCCCGACGAGGTGATCGCCACGAAGCTGCGCCAGGCGGGGCTGGAACCCACGCAGGAGGCGCTGGTGCGGTTTCACGCCCCCGATGCAGTGGCTTATCAGTTCATTGTGGAGGCACGGCCCCGGGTGGCCGGCGAGGCGCAGGTCCAGTTTCCCGAGTTGACGGACAAACCGCTAAGGGATTCGACGGAGGCCTATCGCGCGCTCCATGAGCGGCTGCACGAAGTCCAGACGCTGGCCGGGCGACAACAGGCGGTGATTCAGGACAGGGAGCGCCACGTGTCGGTGCAGGAAGGGCGCATCATGGAGTTGACACGTGAAGCGCATGGGCTGCAGACGGAAAGGACCCGGTTGATCGGAGAGATGGAACGGTTGAACCAGGAGGTCAGGCGTGTTCATGAGGAGCTCAGGGTGACGCTCGAGGACCGCGCCCGCTTACAGCGAATACTGAGTACCCGTACCTGGCGTGCATTCCGTGCGTTGACCCTCCCCGTGCGTGCCGCGGCGCGGCTCTGGCCCTACGCAATCCATCTGGCCCGCCACCCCGGAGTTGGCCCCCAGTGGTTCGCCAAGGCGTTGCGCCTCTTGCGGCAGGGCGGCCTGAAGGGGCTGCGCTGGCATCTCACCTCACCACACGGCACCCCCTCGTCACCCGCCCCCGTGTACCAGCAGTGGATCAACCGGTGTGAGCCGGCAGGGGAGCCGAGTTTTGAGCAGGCGTGGCAGTTTGTCTCCGAACTTCCCGAACCACCGCGCATTTCGATTGTGATGCCGGTGTATGAACCGCGTCTGACGTGGCTGCAGCAGGCGATCGACTCGGTGGTGAACCAGTCCTACCCCCACTGGGAACTGTGTATTGCCGATGATGCTTCCCCCTCCGAAGAGGTGCGCGAGTTGCTGAAGTCGTGGCAGCAGCGCGATGCGCGAATCCGGCTGGTGCTGCGTGAGGAGAACGGCCATATCTCGGCGGCAACCAACTCCGCCCTGGCGCTGGCGCAGGGGGAGTGGGTAGGCTTCATGGATCATGACGATCTGCTCGCTCCGAACGCGCTGTATCACGTGGCGCGTTTCATTCAGGACAATCCGGAGGTACGGATACTCTATTCGGACGAGGACAAGACCAATGAGCGCGGCGTCCGTTACGCCCACTACTTCAAACCCGACTTCAACCCGGATTTGATGCTTTCCCACAACCTGCTGTGCCACTTCTCCGCCTACCGGCGTGAGTTGATTGAGCAGGTGGGGGGCATGCGTGAGGGGTTCGAGGGCGCCCAGGATTACGATTTGGCGCTGCGTTGCATCGCCCGTGTCGAGAACGGGCAGATCGGCCACATTCCACGCATTCTCTACCACTGGCGGGCCATTCCCGAGAGTACCGCCTCCGGCGCCGATGCCAAGCCGTATGCGCTGGATGCGGCGGTACGGGCGGTGGAAGAGTATCTGGGCGGCCAGGGGGTGACGGCGCGGGTGACCCCTTCGGATCTCATTCATGGCATGTTGCGGGTGCAGTATCCGCTGCCGGAGCCGGCACCCCGGGTCAGCATCATCATCCCTACCCGGAACGCAGTCGAACTGGTTCGCCAGTGCGTGGAGAGTATCCGCGAACATACCGACTACCCCGATTACGAAATCGTTGTCGTCGACAATCAGAGCGATGATCGGGCCTCTCTGGCCTATTTCGAGCTGCTGCAGGCGTCCGGCATCGCGCGGCTGCTCCGCTATGACCAGCCGTTCAACTACGCTGCCATCAACAACTTCGCCGTGAACGAAACGGAGGGTGAGTTCCTCTGCTTTCTCAATAACGACATCGAGGTTAAGGAGAGCGGCTGGCTTGCCGAGATGGTGAGTCAGGCGGCCCGGCCGGGTATCGGGGCAGTGGGGGCGCGCCTGCTCTACCCGGACGGACGGTTGCAGCACGGCGGCGTGATCACCGGGCTGGGCGGTGTGGCCGGACACGCCATGAAGTTTTTGTCCGGTGAATCGAAGGGCTACAATGGCCGTGCCGTCCTGGTGCAGAACTACTCCGCAGTGACCGCAGCCTGTCTGGTGGTCCGTCGGACCATTTTCGAGCAGGTGGGCGGTTTCGATGCCGAGCATCTGGGTGTGGCATTCAATGATGTGGATCTCTGCCTGCGTATCCGCGAGCAGGGATACCGAAACCTGTGGACGCCCTACGCCGAACTGGTGCACCACGAGTCCGCCACCCGCGGTCCCGAGGATACCGCCGAAAAGCAGGCGCGGTTTTCCCGGGAGATTGCCCATATGAAATCGCGCTGGGGAGCGTCGCTTCTCCAGGACCCGGCCTACAATCCGAACCTGACCCTGGACCGGGAAGATTTTTCATTAAGCCGACATATACGGGAACAAACAAGATGAACGAACAGGTAATGACAGCCGAGATCCAGGATGAAGTTCACGCGCTTGCAAAGAAATTCATCGAGCTGGCGAACGCCATGAAGAACGAGGGGGCGTCGCCTGATGTGATCAACGGCGGACTGATGTTCGCCTCCTGTATTTACTCAACGTATGCCTCTGCCGGTAACGAGGGCTATCTTCACGAGAGTGGAGTGGAGAAGGTGGCCGCTGTTTATCGCCGAAACCTCGCGACGTTGCAGCGGATGAAGCAAAGACAGGCCGCAGCTGAAGCGGCTGATCAGTGATAGCCCAGTTCCTCTGGATCTCGTCTGGCGGGCCCCGCTACGGGGACGGCATCGCCATGTCCCTCACAGAAATGTCCTGATTGGCCGGGTCATCGGCCGATGGAAACCTCGCGTGTTGTCGCCGTGGTCGTCGCCTATCGCCCCCAGGGCGGCGGTTTGCAGCGCCTGGTTGCCGTGCTGCTGGGGCAGGTGGCGCATGTGGTGCTGGTGCACAATGGGCCCGCCGGGACGCAGCCGCTCGTAAGCGTCGAGCGGGATCATGAGCGCCTGACTGAGCTCCACCTTGGTGAAAACCTGGGCGTGGCGCGTGCGCAGAATGTTGGTATCGACCAGGCCCGGGAGCATCGGGCGACCCATGTGGTTCTGTTCGATCAAGACAGTGAACCGGCTCGCGACATGATCCCCCGGTTGCTGGCGGCGGCGTACTCCATGACCCAGGCGGGTCACCGGGTGGCAGCGGTCGGTCCCCGCTACCGTGACGAACGGCAGGACAACCCGCCGCCATTCATTCAGGTGCGGGGCGTGCGGTTGCATCGCCACCGATGCGACGACGAGGCGGCGATTGTGCCGGTTGATTATCTGGTCTCCTCCGGTTGCCTGATGCCGATGGAGGCGCTGGATGCGGTCGGGGGCATGACGGAGGAACTGTTCATCGACTATGTGGACATCGAGTGGGGTCTGCGCGCCGGGGCTGCCGGTCTGCAGTGCTTCGGTGTCTGCGGGGCGCACATGCGCCACAGCCTTGGCGAACGGCCGTTGATGGTGATGGGGCGCCCAAGGCCGCTCCATACGCCGCTCCGCCATTACTATCTGTTCCGGAATGCCGTGTGGCTCTATCGCCGACCGGCTGTTCCCCGCAACTGGAAGTGGGCAGACGGTGCTCGGCTGTTGCTCAAGTATTTCGCCTACTCCCTGTATGCCCGTCCGCGCGCCGTCCACTGGTGGATGATGACCTTGGGCGTGTGGCACGGCCTGCGTGGGCGTCTGGGCCGCTACGGCGCTTGAATATATATAGCGGTGCGGTTCCTATCAGTTGGTGTGTTTTTTTCCGGCACGGTTTGCGGTGTGCAGTTTGAAAGGGGGGCGAGGCCTTTTTATGGGGGAGTGTTCCAATCCCTTGGACGATGGACCGGGACTGGATGTCTCGGTGGTCACCTATGCACCCGACAGATCGCTGCTGACCGAAACCCTGTCGAGTCTTGGACAAGCACTGAAACAGGCCTTGAACGCCGGTGTGATATCCGGTGCCCGCCTCACGCTGGTGGACAACGGCCCCGGGGCCACCGACTTTCTGATCACGGCGATTGAGCCTTTTGCCGCGGAAGCCGCCATCGAGGTTGTCATCGAGCGTGGCCACGGCAATGTGGGCTATGGGCGAGGTCACAACATCGCCATCCAGGCGGGCCGTTCCTCCTATCATCTGGTGCTGAATCCCGATGTCATTCTGGAGCCGGCGTCCCTGCTGGAAGCGGTGGAGCATATGCGATTACACCCGGAGGTGGTGCTGCTGGCGCCCGCTGTCACGGATGAGGGCGGACGAACGGAGCACCTGTGCCGGCGTTATCCCTCGGTATTCGATCTGGCGCTGCGCGGCTTTGCGCCGAAGTGGGTGTGCTGGTGGTTCACCCGCCGACTGGCCCGGTATGCGATGACCGACCTGCCGCCGGACAGTGTGGCGGAAGGGGTGCCGATCGCCAGTGGCGCGTTCATGTTCTGCCGCGGCGATGCATTGCGCCGTATCGGCGGTTTCGATCCCGGTTTTTTCATGTATTTCGAGGATTACGACCTCAGTCTGCGACTCGGCACGGCGGGGGGGCGCATCGATTGGGCGCCGGCAGTCCGCATACGCCATTTCGGGGGCAATGCGGCCCGAAAGGGCCTACGTCACCTCTACTGGTTTGCACGTTCCGCAGTCCGCTTCTTCAATCGTCACGGCTGGCGGTGGCGATGAAGCAGTGTCTTGTAACCGGGGCTTCCGGCTTTGTCGGCCGAATCGTTTGCGCTGGACTTGCGGAGCGAGGGAGTCTGGTCCGCGCGCTGATGCGGCACCGGGAGGAAGGTCCCTGGCGTGAGTCTGTGCAGTGCGAACTGGGTCGTGATGCACCCGGCACGGAGATTCTGGCGGGCATTGATACGGTATTCCACCTGGCGGGCAAGGCGCATGTGCCGGTTGGTCCCACCGATGACCCATTGGAATATCAACGCATTCATGTTCAGGGGACGCGCGATCTGCTGGCGGCAGCGGCGGATGCAGGCGTCCAACGCTTCGTCTTTTTCAGCAGTGTGAAGGTGCTGGACCCACCGGCAGACGATACGCCCTATTCGGCATCGAAGCGCGAGGCGGAGCAACTGGTGCTGCAATCGGCGATTCCCCATGTATGTGTCCTGCGTCCGGCGCTCGTCTACGGTCCGGGACATCGGGGAAACCTGGAGCGTATGGCGCGCGCAATCGACCGAGGACTCTTCCCGTCACTGGCCTCGGTCGATAACCGACGCTCCATGGTCGATGTCCGTGATCTTGCAGGGGCGGCATTGCTGGTTGCGCAACATCCGAAGGCGAACCGCCGCTGCTATGTGGTCGGGGACGGAAGACCCTATTCCACGCCCGAGATTCGGGAGGCGTTGGCACGCGCGTTGGGCCGTCAGTCCGCGGGGCTGCGGGTCCCCCTGAAGGTGTTGCGTTACGCCGCCCGTCTCGGCGATCTGGCAGGACGGGTCTCCGGCCGCCGGGTGGCGCTGGACTCCGCGACACTGGAAAAACTGGTCGGGTCTGCGTGGTACGACGACTCACCCTTGATGAAGGAGCTTGGCTTCGTCCCCTCCTACCGCCTTCAGGACGCGGTGGATGAGATGGTCGCCGGTTTCGGGCTGCGTGACAGGCGGGTGGACCCGGATGGTCGCAGGGGAGTGGACTCGAACCCGACGGTGCCCTCGGAGTGATGGTCCTGTTTCCCGTCGTCGCATTCCTGCTCTCGGCCTGGCTGACCCGGCGCCTGCTCGACCCCGCCTCGCCTTTCGTAATTCTCGATCACCCCAACGACCGTTCCCTGCATGAGTACCCCACTCCGCGCGTGGGCGGTCTTGCCATCCTGACGTCGGCACTACTGGCGGGGAGTGCCGCCACGCTTGCGATGGCGGCCACGGCACCGTTCGGGGCCGTGCTCGTCGGTACCGTGGCGATAGCCGGCGTTTCCATTCTAGACGACCGCACCCATGTTCCGGCTTTCTATCGCCTGGCTGTGCATCTGGCGGCCGCGGCCCTGACCGCAGCGGTAATGCTGGAGCCGCTTCTCTTGCAACTCCCGCCGCTGTTTCGGGGGCTGGGCGCGGGTGTCGTGCTGGGGCTCGGGATTCTGGCCATCGCCTGGATGATCAATCTGTATAACTTCATGGACGGCATGGACGGCTTTGCTGGCGGAATGGCGGTAATCGGTTTTTCCACCCTCGCCCTGTTTGGCTGGATGGCCGGAGATCCCCTCTATGTTGTGATCAATCTGGTGGTCGCCGGGGCAGCCGCGGGTTTTCTGCTCTACAATTTTCCCCCGGCACGTATATTTATGGGAGATGTCGGCTCATCGGTACTGGGATATTGGGCCGCGTTTTCGTCGCTTCTTGGCATCTCCGGAGGGCTGTTTCCGGCATGGGTTCCGATACTGTTGTTTGCGCCGTTCATCGCCGACGCGACCGTGACACTGCTGAACCGGCTGTTTCGTGGGGAGGCTGTCTGGAGGGCCCACCGCACCCACTATTACCAGCGGTTGGTGCTGCTTGGCTGGGGGCACCGGCGTACCGTTCTGCTGGAGTACGGGTTGATGTTCGCTTGCGCTGCATCGGCCGTGTTGGGAAGTCGGCTGGAGGCCATGGGACAGTGGCTCCTGCTCGGAATGTGGATTCTCGCCTACGGCGGGTTGATGGCATTTGTCAGCCGCCTGGAGATCGACCTGCCTGGTAAATGACCCCGAAGGTGTTGGTGGAAAAGGAAACTGATAATGATGAGCCTGGGACGGCTCCGACACCGTGCAACCGTATTTCTCCACGACCTTCTGGTCGTGCCGCTCGCATGGCTCGGAGCCTTCTGGCTGCGATTCAATCTGGAGTCTATTCCCCCTCCGTTCTGGGATCAGGCGCTGACCCTGTTGCCGGTGATTCTGTTGCTTCAGGCCGCCGTGTTCTGGTGGCTTGGGCTCTACCGGGGCATCTGGCGCTTCGCTTCACTGCCTGATCTGTCGAGGATCGCCAAGGCGGTTTTCGTGGGTACCCTGCTGTCGGCCGGCATTCTGATGCTGCTGACACGCTTTGAAGATGTGCCCCGTTCGGTGCCGCCGCTTTATGCGGTGCTGCTGCTTCTTCTGCTCGGTGGACCGCGGTATCTCTATCGCTTGCTGAAGGATGCGCGGCTGGTGCGCCGTGAGACAAAGCGGGTGATGATCGTCGGCGCAGGTAGTGCGGGCGAGGCGCTTGTTCGCGAACTGCACCGGCACGGGGAACGGGGGCTTCAGCCGGTAGCGTTTGTCGATGATGACCGATGCACGTGGGGAAAGGAGATTCAGGGCGTTCGGGTTGTCGGTGGGATAGATCAGCTTCCCCGTCTGGCGGCCAGGGCAAGGGCCGACTTGATCGTGATCGCCATACCATCTGCGTCTGGACCAGCCATGCGGCGCATCGTTGGGGCCTGTGAACGGAGTGCCGTTCCCTTCCGGACACTGCCTTGCGCGCATAATGGAAACCTCGACCAGGTCTCCATGCATGCGCTGCGCGAAGTCGCTATCGAAGACCTTCTGGGTCGTGCCCCTGTCGTTCTGGACTGGAACGCATTGACGGGACACATCACCGGGAAGGTGGTTGCGGTGAGCGGAGGGGGAGGCTCCATCGGTGCCGAACTCTGCCGACAGCTTGCCCTGCTTTCACCGGAAAGGCTGATCATCATCGACCAGTCTGAGTACAACCTCTATCGCATCGAACTGGAACTGCGAGAGGAGTTCCCGGAACTTGCGCTTGCCGGCCACCTCGCGGACATTCGCGACAATGTCGCCGTGTCCCGGCTTCTGGAGCGGCACCGGCCCGAGGTGATCTATCACGCCGCAGCCTACAAGCATGTCCCCCTCCTGGAAAGCCAGGCGCGGGAGGTGGTGCGCAATAACGTATTGGGCACCCGTAATCTGGCGGAAGCGGCGGTTCGATTTGGCTGTTCGAAATTTATTCTGATTTCCACGGACAAGGCGGTTAAGCCCACCAGCATCATGGGCGCCAGCAAACGTATTGCGGAAATGCTGTGTACGAGCCTGAATGGCCGCTCCGATACACGGTTCATTACCGTGCGCTTCGGCAATGTCCTCGGCTCCGCGGGCAGCGTGGTGCCACTGTTCAGGCGACAGATCGAGCGCGGAGGGCCGGTGACGGTTACCCATCCGGATGTGACCCGTTACTTCATGACGGTATCAGAAGCGTGTCAACTGATTATGCAGGCAGGAGCGGCCGGCCACGGTGGTGAGGTGTTTGTCCTCGACATGGGGGATCCGGTAAGCATCCGATATCTTGCGGAACAGATGATAATACTCAGCGGAAAGACACCTGGCACCGATATCCAAGTCGTGTACAAGGGATTGCGCCCGGGAGAAAAGCTTGCCGAGGAGTTGTTCCACGAACAGGAAATAACCGAGCCGACCGGGCATGACAAGATATTGCTCGCCAGGCCTCCGGAGTTGCCGGAAACGGGACGGGTTTCGCTGTTGCCGGAATTGGAAACCGCATGCGCACACCACGACGACAGGAGACTGTTGTCGGCAATCGCCGGTCTGGTCCCGGACTACACACCTGGCCCGCTGCTGCACACGAGGAATATTCATCGTGGCGCGCGTGGTTCCGATGCGAGCATGGAAGCGTACAGCGTGGCGATCGGGCCTCGTGATCCGACTGATGAACCAACCGCGGAGAATACGGCTATAGTTCTCGGATAGTCTGACTTAAACCATCGATTGACACACAGGGAGGTGTGTATGCGATGGCAGGTCCTGGCGCCCATCACTATGATGGTGTTCGCTGTCGGCTGTGAGAGCGGAGACGCTGGAGAAGTCTCCGGAACGGCCACACCAAGCGGAACAAGTTCGGCCGAACCAGGCGAAAAACTGGCACTGTTCATTCTCGCCGGTCAGTCGAACATGAGCGGTCGAGATAGCGTATCGGCTGAGTATCGCTATTCCAGATACGAAGGGACAATCTGGAACTACAGTAATGCCGGTGAATGGCGCTCGGCCGAAGAGCCGATAGACGATTCATCGGGCCAGGTTTACCCCATCTCGCGGGACGATGATGCGGGCGTCGGACCTGGGCTGGCATTCGCGGACTATTTGCACGAATTGTTCCCGTCAGGGGGGATCGGATTGATCCCTTGCCCCAAGGGGGGATCGAGAATAGAAGACTGGCTTCGCGATTACTCAACCGAGTCGCTTTATGGCTCATGTCTTGCGAGGATCAACCAGGCAAAACTGTCGGGTGAGATCGCCGGCATCCTGTTCTATCAGGGGGAAAGTGATACCTTTACATTTGAGCAAGCTGATGAATGGCCATCACGTTTTGCGCAGTTTGTCTCCGAGATCCGAGCGGATCTGGCCGATCCGCAACTCCCGGTAGTTTTTGCGCAGATTGCCACAATCGGACCACCTTGGTCTGCGTACAGCCCCGCATGGGATCACCTGAAATTGCGCCAAGCCTCAGTGAATATTCCGAACGTTGCCATGGTGACGACCGATGACTTGCAGTTGATTGACCCGGCGCATCTTGATGCAGCTTCGCAATATGAACTGGGAAAGCGGTTTGCTCAAACCTACTTTGACCTGTTTAATGCGCGTATGGTTGCGCTGTCCACACGTTAGCGGGCTGTTTTAATGGCTTTTTGTTAGTGCATAATTCTAGTCAATGTCTACAAAGTCATCGGCGCCGGCTTCGACGGAGTGGCTATGCAACAGGTATTCCGTGGCTGACCCGTCTCCCCGTATGTGCGCGTCGAGAAAAGTCAGAACCCACGTCTTGATATCAGAGAACACATTTTCTGTGACCTCATGCGTCTCGTCGTGTAAGCCTATCAGTAGTGGCATCGCTGTACGTGGTGCCTTATCGATCGTTGCCCGAGCGGATTGGTAGTCTGACAGCAGATCGGATGTGCCGGCAATGGCAAGATATGGAAGATCCAGTGTTGTTCCGCCTTCATGGTTAAGCCCGGTTATCGGAAGCAGAGGGGTGCCAAGAAATGGGAAGATACCCACAGCGGCCTTTATCCGCTCATTGCCAGGTAGTACCCGGACCTGATTTCCGGTGGGTCCTATGACACCGCCTCCGGCCAATGCATAGGTAGTGTTTCCTCCATAGCTGCCGCCCGCCACAGCAATCTGCTCCCGGTTTATCAATGGTCCGAAGACGGGGTCCGCCAGCAGTTGCTCGATGGCAACGGCAATAGAGAGGGGGCGCAGAGCAAGTTGTTGAAATTCACTCAGCTCGATGGGCATCCGGAAGCGTGCATCACCATGGTAAAGTGACAGGACGAGATAGCCATGTGAGGCTAGAAATCGGGTGAACTCAATTCCGAAAGTATCCGTCGGTGTACCATGATGTCCATGTGAATAGATGACCAGTGGAAGACCTTTGTCAGCCGGTATGGGCTGCGGAACATCCTCGTATTTATCCATTTTAGGGAGGAGTTGTCCGTCGGGGAGAGCATAATCAATATTTATGTTTTGAATGCTTGTTGGATACAGAACGTATCCTGCATAAGGGACAGTCTCGCCCGTGCGGCTTCCGTAGATCGTTGGTTCATCTGGTACTACGATGTCGAACTGGATGCCTGTTCCGGTTGCGAGCAGTTGATCGATGTAACGACCATTTCTCCCGGCCTCATAATCGGCAAACGTGCCATCGCGTTGTAGCTCGTAATCAAGCGAAAAATAGCTGGTTGCTACGGCATGTTCGCCAGTCCCGATAGCTGGCAATATACGTGTTCTGGAAGTCGGCACATCAGCGGCCATCTCCTGACCGGACTCGCATCCGCCAAGAAACAGCGAAACGGCGAGCGCAATTCGATAGGCTCTTTTCTTCACGGTGTTCCCTCACCATGCTGGAGCTACGCTAGCTAACCAGTCTAGACCTTATTCCGTAGGCCTGCATCCTAAGCTATTCCTGAATCGGCTCCAATTCACGGCCAAATATAGTATCCTCTCACGTGGAAAAAAACGCATAGAGATATGCTCGCTCGCTTTTCGATGAATTTCACAGGTTATCCGGTCTGAGCGCGGGGAAGGTTTTGGATGAATATTGAATATGTGTCCAGGAATTCGGGAATGTGCCGAGTCGGTTATGTGGCGGGTGCTCGTTCGGCTCCAAGAACGATCATTATCATTGGCCCGCCAAGAAGCGGGACCTCCATGGTTGCCGGTGCGTTGCATAATATGGGTGTGTTTTTGGGTCGAAGCGCCGAGTCCCCAATTTTTGAGGATAATCGCCTGGATTCAGCGTTCGTATCGGAGCCCGGTTCTGAGCCTGAAAGTAAGCGCCTGCTCGACGCAATTGCCGAATACAATGCCAGTCATCAAGTTTGGGCGTACAAGCGCCCAACCCTTGCGATTAAGCATATACGATTGATACATTCCTGTTTCAGGAATCCACTCTACATTTTCTGTTTCCGGGATATCCTTTCGACAGCAAATCGAAACCGGATATCGGCAGGTGCTGATTTGCTGACGAGTATGGAGTCAGCATTAAGTGGTTTTGGTGAAATGGTTCGCTTCCTTGGAGAAGCGCATCCGGATGCGCTTCTACTCTCCTACGAGAAGGCACTTTCCGACAAAGACGCATTTCTTGTCGAACTGATGGAGTTCTGTGGTCTTGAAACGAGTGCGGAGCGGGTGCGCATGGCAGCAGATTTTGTCACGCCAACTCCGAAGGGGTATGTCGAGTACAGTGAGCGCGCGCGTGATGTTCATGGCTATTTGGATGCGGTCCGCATAGATTCAATTATCGGTTGGGTGCAGTCGGATTCCGGTAAGCAGAAAGATGTCGTGTTGCTGGTGGACGGCAAAGAGGTGGCCAAGGCGACGGCGGACAAGTATCGTGAGGACTTGGTTACGGAGGACCCCCATGCGGCGGGTTATTGTGCCTTCGAGTTTCGTGACTACGACAGCCGGCTGATCGTTCCCGGTGCAGAGGTTCGCGTGCGGACTGCAGTGAATGGTGTTGACCTTATCAATAGTCCGTTCAGGGTGATTCGACGGGAGCATTCAAGCATCATCGGTGGAATCGAGAGGGTTGAAGTCGATAGCGTGTCCGGTTGGGTCGAGTGTGATTCCGAGGGCACCGAACTGGTCTTGTTGGTGGACGGCAAGGAGAGTGCGCGCGAGGTGGTGAGTCGGGGCGCTTCAGATGTGGGGCGAGAGAGTTTTGTATTTGATTCGTGTCCACACGGCCTCATAAGACCGGGAACCGAGGTTCGAGTCATCCGTGCAAGGGATGGAATAGAATTTGGGAATAGCCCTTATGTCTTTTTGGGGTAATGGCAGTTCAAGTATGCTAATGGTCAGAATGGAAACGCAACGGTGCGTCCCGTGCATTTTGGGGCTGCGCCCGCGGGTGACCCTGCGAGTTTTCCCTACCCATGAATGAAAATAGCACCGGTAAGAGAGTTTCAGGATTATGACCACAGCCCTGCGTCATCGAGAAGAAGGCTACGCCCTGCTAACCGGAAGTGGTTTGGAAATTGGTGCATTGCACCAGCCGGCTCGGCTTCCAGCTGGCTGTACAGTAAGTTATGGGGACGTTTGTAGAAGAGAAGAGGCCGCCACGCTTTTCCCTGAACTGGATGTATCCAGTCTCGTCGAGACAGATCACGTCATCGATCTGGATAGGGACTCAGCCGAGTCGTTAGGTGAAGTCAAGTTCGATTTTGTGATACTGAATCACGTGATCGAACACCTTGCAAATCCGATTTCAGCTATAAGGACACTTTTCGGCCTTGTGCGGGCAGGTGGGCTCGTGGTCATCTCGGCACCTGACAAGGAATACACGTTTGATCGCCCACGGGCTCTTACGCCCTTTGAACATCTTCTCGACGAGTACAGAACGGGTGTGACGGAAGTTACCGATGAGCACTATATCGATTTTCTTCGCGCCGCTCACCCGGACGTGGTGGCGGCATGCGGGACTCGAGAGGAGCTCTTGACGCATGTGTTTAATGTGCGTCGCCGACGGGAGCATGCGCACGTCTGGAGCAGCGATAGCTTTCGTGACTTTTTGAGCAGAACGCTGGATTTGTTGGAAATCGATGCCGAGTTGGAGTTGGAGCACGTTGGGGAAGACAATGGAATGGAGTACTTTTCCGTGTGGCGAAAACTTCGATAAGTGGCAGCGTGCGGTGTGGGCAACAGAACTGACAGGAGTTCCGGCGCCCGGATAACCGGGCGCCGGATGCACCGAGGCGGTTACCAGATCAGATCAAATATCTCCGCACTTGCGGGATAGTAAACCCCATTCAGGTATAGCCCGCCCTCGAACCACCCCGAGTACTTGTTTTCCACAAAACCCCAGTTGACTGAGAATCCTTCGAATGTGGCCGTGAATTTCTGCCCGCAGCAGTCATAGGTCACTGGACCGCCATCAAGGGTGTAGCCTGCTGAGTACAGCGTACCGGAGGTATGATTTTTAATGGTTACCGCTACAGTAATGGTGCCGTTGGAGGAGATTCCGGGGTATCCCGAATAGTTGTTGAACTGAATCGTAAAGGGCACGTATATGGTGTTCAGCTCGCTCACAGCATCTGTTTGATAATTGTATTCGGAGATATTGTACGAGAGTGTCGCAGAGCCGCCGCGGCCGTCGAGCACGGTGAATGTGCAGGATGTAGCTGTGCAGTAGACGTCGTCGGTGTTGCGGAAGTCCCGGTCAGCACTGTTCTGCTTGGACATCAGCGCGCTGTTCACTGCGTGCTGGATTAGTGTTTCAATCGCGCTTGCGCTGGCAAGTCCCGGAAGTGCCAGTAGAATCGCCAAGGCACATGTTTGCGATAACCGCTTCATCATCATCATCATCATGTTCTATCTCTCCGTCAATGGACCTTATGGTTATTGCCTCGGCTATACTGTCGCATGAGGGCAAAGCTGGCAACCCTCTGGGGGTACGCGACTTGGGCCCGGCATTGGATATTGACGCTAAGTCTAGGAAATTAAAGAAGTATACGCCGTGTCTGGCGTGGTGGTTCCGGATATCCGGACCCTTCCCGAAAGTCGGAGTGTTGTGCAAATGTATTGGCTGAAGGCTTCTGTTTGGTTCGTATCATTTCTTCTGTCCTTCCCCGCGTGGTCTTCGGAAGGCCAGCTGTTACGCAATCCGGGGTTCGAGGAGTCCGCTACGCGGCCCGTGGGGTGGGGTGTCGCGCAACATGCAGGTCCGGTTGCGTACGAATTCTCGTTGGATGATGAGATTTACGTGGAAGGCAATCGCAGCTTTCGTATCGAGCGCACTCTGGAGGAGCTATGGGGGGCGATTCGGCAGGTGGTTGTGGTTCCGGCCACGCAAGGGGGGAAACAGTTCGTACGTTTCTCGGCGATGTTGCGTTCGGAACGGGTCGGGCCGGACGGATTTGGTTTGGAACTTGTGTACAGCGGTCGGCCTTTAGGCATGTTGTCGCCCCCTGTTCTTAGGTCGACCCGTTCTCACGGTTTGGCTGATACCAGTGACTGGACCCAGGTGGTGATTGAGGAAGAGTTACCGGAAGGGACAAGCCGTATCACTGCAGGCGTTGTATTGCACGACGAAGGCATTGGTTGGGTCGATGATCTCAGTTTGACGATCAGCGCAATGCCTTGATTGAACAGACCGTGGAAAAGGTAGTTTCCACGGGGTCCCGGATGTTTTCTCCGTAAACCCCGCTGCCGGCACTTGGAGGTGCTCATGGGCAGGAATGGACGTGCGTGGTTGGGTTTCGGGCCTCTTTTCATCTATCTAGCCATTGCCCTTGCCCCCTGGGAACCGGTGATGCCGGGGCTGGGGCTTGACCATTCGTGGGCCCTGGTTGTGTCTGAGTCGGGAGGCACCGGGTCGCAGTGGGGGAGGGACCTCATATTTACCTCGGGGCCGTACGGGTTTATGTATACAGGAATACATAACCCCGACTTGTACGTTGCGTCCTTGGTCTTGGTGGTATGCCTCATCGCTGCATTTTGCTTTGCATTGTTTTATTCATGGAATCGCGTTGGGTTGATCGTGGGGGCATGTGCGGGCGTGTTGCTGACGATCTCTGTCATGCACGCAATCGACGCATTGTTCTACACCCTTCCGCTCGTACTCCTGATCGCATATTACCGGAAACCGGCATCCAGCCGGCTCGTTTATTGTTTACCTTTGGTCGTGGCGACAGGCCTGTTGTCACTGGTCAAGATATCGTTCTTTGTCCCCGCATTTCTGACCTACCTGTTTCTGGATTGGGCTCGCGCATGGCGGGGGCTCTTTCCGCTATTTGCTCCGGTGTTTCTGAACTCCGTCGTGCTGTTCTATTTACTGGCCGG
Source organism: Gammaproteobacteria bacterium (assembly GCA_041690635.1). Classification (GTDB taxonomy): domain Bacteria; phylum Pseudomonadota; class Gammaproteobacteria; order Thiohalomonadales; family Thiohalomonadaceae; genus JAWLGZ01. The sequence continues at coordinate 458,180 of JAWLGZ010000004.1, read as the reverse complement.
CCAGGAGCTCAGATGGTTGCCCGAGTTTGTGTTTTTTTCATGGGAGATTATGCGCGGATACGGCGATGCGATGTCGTTGTCGGGTGATCTGGGTGAACTGATTCTATTTGTCGGGTGCGTCGCAGCGCTGGTGGTGCTGGTTGTTCGAATCGAGTCAAGGCGATTAAAAGTCCATGGGGCGCCGGAAGAGTCCATGGTCATGATCCTGTCATTGATTGTAGTGACCTGGGTGGCATTGAAGGCCGGTTTTGTGCGTCATGACCTCCACAGCGTGCTGGCATGGATGACGCTCGGGGCCGTCTCAGCGCTTTGCGGGGTTAGAGCATACGGGCTGCTTGCGAAGCGGCGACTGATAATCGGCATATTCTCTCTCTCGTTCCTGTCGATTGCTGTTGGTTTGACCGTGCTGGGGAAGTCCGGAGGGGAGGCCCCAATTCCACATCTGGCGAATTCGGGAATAAAGGAGCCATATTCCAATTTGCTCAAGGCTGTTGCACTTATACGGAATCCGGCGGGGCGGGCCGATGAACTTGATGCGCAGCGGGCCCTCGCCATGAGCAGGATCAGGGAGCAGATACCTGTTCCGCAGCCAAATGGAACGGTGGATGTCATTCCGAATGTCCAGTCAGCGGTTCTGGCGCACAATCTGAACTATCGACCGCGACCTGTATTCCAGGGATATGCCGCGTATACGGCACCGTTGGCAAAGGCGAATCACACGTTTTTTGGTGGTGCAAACGCACCGGAGTACGTGATATTCGATGTCGTGAGTATCGACAATCGGTATCCGTCTCTTACCGAAGGACGCTTGTGGATGGAACTGATGCAGAGGTATGAGCCGGAAGAGGTGGTGGGTCGCTATCTTCTCTTTCACCGGCGTGCCGAATTCCGAATGGATATGCTGGAAGGGGTCGCGGTGAGCCGACAGGTCGGCCTTGGGGAAACCGTCCTTGTACCATCATTCGCGGCTGCGTGGTTTGTTGAGATCGATATGGCAAAAACGCTTGTGGGCGATCTGGCCGGCATCCTGTTCAAGTCACCGATTGTCATGATTAAGGTTGGGTTGGCGGATGGATCGGAGCGAACCTTCCGCTTTATCCCGGAGATGGGTCGGTCCGGATTTTTGCTTTCACCTCTGATCGAAAGCGGAGTTGAGTTCAGAGCTTTTGTGGAGGGGAACGGCAAGGAATTGCATGGCAAGCGAGTGGCATCAGTGCGGTTTGAGCTTCGACACCCCGGGCTCGCAATCGCGTTTGACGAAATGATCAACGTACGGTTTACGCCGCTGTATCTTTAGCAGGGTCGCAGGCCGAAGCGGCAGTTGACCACCAGTCTCTCGCAGAAAACGAGTGCGGTAGGGCAAGGCCACAGCGACGAGCAATCCAATGCCAGGACCCGTGGTCGTGTCGCCTCCGGCTCTGTCCGGGTTGGTGACTTAGATTGTTATGGGTTCTGCGATTTTGTGGCGACGATAAAGAACTGTTTGCCCAATAGGCGCCAGGCGAGGGGCAGCATGAGATAGAGCCGCACTAATACTGGATGGGAGGGTAGGGCACCCTGAGTGGTATAGGGGAGGAACTTGTCGATACAGGTTTCCATTTCGAATCCCTGCAGTTTGAGGGCCTCGGTCAGTGACAGGTGGGTCAGCCCCAGATGGTGGTCGTAGAAATCCCAGTACTGTCCCGGAAGGTATCTGAGGTTTGGCCCAAGGACGACAAACCGCCCGCCGGGTTTCAGCGCAGCGTGTACCTGTGCCAACAGCAGGTCGAGCATCTCCTTATTGGGGAGATGTTCGAGGAAGTTGGATGTAAATACCACATCGGCCTGATTTGGGACGAGACTCCCGATTTCGGTTGCCGGCGCGTGGTGGAAGGCAACGTCGGGGTGAAGAAATTCACCCGCGTCCGGGTTCAGATCGATGGCAATCTTTTTTGCAGCCGGGATGTTGTTGATGAATTCTCCGTAACCGGATGCCACGTCGACGACAGTGTCGGAATCACGTATGAAGCGGTTTAGAAAGTGCGCGCAGAGTACCTTCCAAATCGCATTCTTTCTCGCCAGAACCTCCTCGGGGAAGCGGATCCGGTAGAGATGCGAAAGTTGCAGTTCGTCAGCCATGGGTCATTCCCTGAATGCAATGAGCTTGTAGATCAGAAAGGTGGCAGCCATAGGGATTGCGAGCGCAAACCCATGCGCGATCTCCTCCGTGTGCCAGGTCCAGCCGGCTGCCCGTAGCCACGCGTTCAATCCCAGGGCGGCAACAAGGATGACCGGAAGAAAGGACAGGTTGGTCAGAAGGAAATCACGAACCTGCAGGTTAATCGGACGTGCGCTTGCTGGAAACACCAGAACACGATTCAGGGTAAACGCGACGCCCATACCGATCCAGTATGCAATAAAAACCGCCACATCGAATGACATCCAAAGGCTGAGGGCTATGCGCGCGAGCCAGTGAAGCAGTGCGGCAGACACACCGACGAACACAAAGGTGACGAACTGCCGGGAGACGAAGTGCCGGATCACCCGATGGCCTTTTTTGCGAGGCTCCGGCCAAAGGCGACACTTTCTGAAATGCCGCGATCCTCTGGGTAGTAGTAGGAGGTGTCGGCTACCCACAGATGTTCAATCGGAAGTGCAACAGGAGGAAGCGCATCGAGAAAACCCGGTGGGCAGACGGGCTGAGCGTAGCGATAACGGTTTGCTCTCAAGGCGAGGAAATCCGCGTCATTCAGATCGGGGTTGATGGTCTTGAGGTAGTTGCGCACCTTGTCCGTAAAAACGCGATCGGGCTCGGAAAACTCCCGGTGTTCCCCTGGCATGTAGAAAGGCGCATAAACGACATGTTCACTCAGCGGACGGAGATTCGAATACTCGACGAGCCCGGGAACGTCCATGGCCGGATCGTTGATATTGAGCCAGAAGTTGCCGGTTACGGGGCGTGCGAGCTTCGCAATGACGCATACGACGGCGATATTCCGAATGGCACGGTACTTCTGCAGCAATTCGTCAGGAAGGTCGGGTATCAGACGGGGTACATAGGGGAGAGGTATGGTGCTGATCACCTTGTCGACTTCCATGAAACCCTCCTTCAACTCGACCCCGGTGACCCGTCCTGATTCGAGTCGTACGCGGTTGACGGGGCAGTTCAGGCGGATCTCGCCGCCGTTTTCCTCAATAAATGAGCGCATCGCCTGAAGCAGTGTGTCCGAGCCACCTTCGAGGTAGCCGAGCTTTTCCCTGAAGATGTTGTAACGGGAACGCCCGATTCGGCGGATCCGGCTCCAGATCCAGGCGGCGGACAGGCAATTCGAATATTCATGGAACTTGTAATCAAACAGCTTCCGCCAGAGCACCTCGTATGCTTCACGGCCTACCCAGCGCTTTATCCATGCGGTCGCCTCGAGCCGGTCGAGTGGGTGCCAGTCATCCCTTTTGGTCGAAAGGAAGGCATGGAGACCGTAGCGGAATTTGGCGACTGGACCGAGACCCCGAAATGCCAACAGGGCCCCCGGGTTTCCCCATGGCTGAACATTACCGTGGAACCAGTACCCCATCCGGGTCTCCACCCAGTGCATTTTGTCACTCAAACCAAGCTCCTGGAGCAGTTCCAGGAAGGCATCGTCCGAGGTGCAGTGGAAATGGTAGTAGCGCTCGATCGGAAGACCGTCGAAGTCGAATGCGGCCGACATTCCACCGACGCGATCGTCCGCTTCCAGGACAACCGGCCGGTAACCTTCATGAACGAGCTGGTAGGCGACGGCGAGGCCCATTGGGCCGGCACCCAGGACTGCAATACGTTTATCGTCCATGGTCAGAATGACAGAACGACCCTGCCGTAAACAGGATCCTGGAAAGTTTCATCAATCGCAGCGGCAAAAGGGGTCGGCGGCACGCCGAAGATCTCCGGCCAGTCGATCACCTCGAACTCGTCGTGTGCCACCAGTGCCTTGAGCTGTTCCGCGGTAAACGGGGGATCGCGATCGAAAAGCGCCCAAATTCTGAGGAGTACGTAAAAAAGCCAGTAGGGAATGTGCAGGATCCAGGTCTTGGCACCTGTCGCCCGTTTGATGTTCCGAATGATGTCGACGTAGTCGATCTTCTCCAGTCCGCTGATGTTGAATGTGCGGCCGGAGACGTGGTTCTCGATACAACTGACGATAATTCTGCAGAAGTCGCCAACATACAGTGGCTGTCGCATGTAACGGCCGTCGCCGGGAATCGGGAAGACGGGAACCTTTTGCATGAACCGTGACAACCAGCCCAGGTGTTTGCGGTCGAACCACCCGAACATCAACGTGGGACGAAGTATGACGCACTCGATGCCGCTGTCGAGAACCCGCTTCTCCTGCTCCTTCTTGGTGTTGGTGTAATCGTCATTGGCTACTGATTCCACTACAGAGGAGCTGATGTGAACGAGATAGGGGACAGTGTGTTCCCTGCACGCGTCCAGAATGTGATCGGTCGATATCAGATTGTTTCGAATGAACGGTTCTGAACTCTTCGCCCCGATTTGGGCCTGGAGCATGACGACCACATCGGCCCCTTTGAAGTGCTCGCTCCAGGAACCCGGTTCGGCCAAATCTGCGTACTCTGCGGTGATGTCCGGATGAAGCTCTCGAAGTATCTCCAGGTTGCGGCGATGCTTGTCAAGAACCGTCAACCGGGTGTATCCGGCACGTTTCAGGTGCGCGACCAAATTCTGGCCGACCAGTCCCGCGCCTCCGGGAAGCAGGATGCGTTTGTCACGGTTGAAATTCACTGACTGACTCCCTCAGTGCGAATCGCGGATGACCGGGGTGAACATTATTGCTCAGCCGCCTGCAGGTGGCGGTGCAATAGATTTTGCGAGAATGACGTCGGTGATTCAATGACTATCGATCATTCTGTTAGGTCGATTTCTCGCATATTTAAAGGCACCACCTCAAGCGTGCAGTCCGGATCAATCCCCTGCACGGATAGAGGTGCTCCGAGATGCTCTTTCAACAGATAACCCTTGAACCCCGAATAGGCGGCTTTTCGGTGCACGCGCGTGGCGACATCCGGGCGGTTGAATCCGGTAAGTGCGTATCCGACGGTGTGGTTCTTATCGTTGACGAACCGGAGTGCACCAGGTGTTACATCTTCATCAGGTCGGAATACCCATCCAACGACTCGGACAACGGGGGGGTGAATTTCAATCTCGGATACAGTGTCTATATGCCCAAGGCAAGGGGCAAGAGATATCGCAGGGGCAGGCTGCCCGATCTGTTCGCGAATGTCCTTCAGCAGTGGGTGAGAGAACACGGACAGGTTTTCCATTGACGCATACTTTCCGTGCGTTAGCACCGGTTGCATCACCGGGAAAATGTGGGATATCTGCCGCTCATCGGGTATGCCCAATTCGATTGCCAATGCCGATACGAAATGCTCGGCCACGCGCTCGCGCTGCGAATCGAGAGCCTTTAGTTGGACAGGCAGGAGTGATGCCGTGAACAGGAAGAGAGCGGCTATGGACCACTGATTGCGTGGCCCGGCGAGGAGTTGTGCAAGGGCGGGTGCGTGTAGCACCAGCAGTGCACACCACGCCATGATTACGGGTGTCTGATAGCGGCTTGAAAGGGCCTGGCCCATTCCAAAGTCCAGGCGTCCTCCGGCCGTAGCCAGTGCGGATGCGATCACATAAAAGAGAAAGGCCAGCAGGACAAATCTGATTGACGAGAGGGGTCGTTTTGCGGCTAGCCACGTAAGAACCGCAGTATCAACAAGGAGGAAAAGTCCGGCAGACTGAGCGACAACCTTGTCACCAAGGATGGAGTGTATGGGACCTCCAAGGTAGAGAAGTACGTACTCGGTCAGTTCGCCGGGACGGCTCAGCAGCACATCGGTAACCGATGTGTGGCCTGGCGGGGTCTGATAGCCCCGAAGATAGAGTGCCGCGACAAAGAGGGACAAGGCAATGAGGATCGCGATTCGTTGTTTTCCAACCTGCATGACGATCGCCATCACAACCATAAGCGGAAGGGTGAGCAACCCGTTCGCCATGCTTCCTGCGGCGGTGATGCCCGCGAGGCACGCTGCGGGGAACAGGAGGCGGCTGGAACTGTTGGTTATGGAAAGATGGAGGAGGAACAAAGCTGCCATAGGCAGCATGTGGGCAAGAAAGAAAGAGATCTGGAATGGTCGAAGCAAATTCTCGGATTGGCCCCAGAAAAACAGTAGGGCGAGGATTGTCAGGCTCAACAGATGATGGGGAAGCGTCCCGGCATCCTTTCCGAGTTGTTCCCTGAGGGCGGTGGTAAAAATCAGGAAGCTCGTAAAGACCACAAGGTAGTTCGTGATCATTAGTGGCCATCCCGTCCCGTCAAACCATCCGTGATCCATCCAGAAAAGGAGGCGCGCGATCAGAATGCGATGCTCATTGTGTTGGGCCCACCAAATTCCTTCTTCTCCGCTGATGTGCCTGAGATAGAACCAGATGCTTCCCCACATGTCTGCCAATGGAACGGGTGACCAGCCGCGAACGCCCCCAATAATTGCCAGCACAACCATCGAGGCCGCAAGGGTCCCGAAGGCTGCCAGGATCATTGACTCCCTTGAACGAAGGTTCATTGCTACAGATTTGCTCTCTTGAAAAGGAACTCGGGGATCGATTTGATGATTGTCATGATCCCCATCCAGAACCAGGGAGTGTAGGCAACGTTACGTCTGTTTTCGATTGCTCCGTAAATCGACTTGGCAACCTGTTCGGGTGAGGCGGTAAGACGCGCCGGCAGGTTGAGCCCGGCGGTCATCGGTGTATCCACAAAACCCGGCTTTATGGTGGCGACGTGCACGCCGGCTTTGAAGAGCCTGGCGCGCAGTCCTTGACAGAAGGTGGAAACGGCTGCCTTTGCGGTGCCGTAGAGATAGTTCGACGGTCGTCCCCTATCGCCGGCAACCGATGAGATCACGGCAATGGTACCGGTCCGCTGCGCCTCCATCCGGTTGGCCAGTCGGGTGAGAAGTGCGATGACACTCAAGGCGTTGTTGGAGAACTCATGCAACGCCAAATCCGGGTCCCGTTCGCAGGCCGCCTGATCCGGGAGGGTGCCGTGGGCAAGAAGAGCGATATCGACCTGGCCCAGGTTTGAAAAGCATGCTTCGATGAGTTCTGCATGTGAATCGATCCGGTTGAGGTCAAGCGTGTACAACTGTACGTCGCTTGCGCCACGGGCCACGAGATCATCTGCGGTCTGGCTCAACTTTTCCTGGTTTCTCCCCACGAGGAAGAATGTCGTTCCTTCAGATGCCCACAATCGGGCACATTCCATCGCAATGGCTGAGGTGGCGCCGAAGATTGCAACTCGTTTCATGAATCTGTTACCCGTTGCCAGAAGCGTGAACAGAGGGCCGGGTCGCGCAGTGATTCGAGTTGGGCCCAGTTTGGAAAGAAATGGCGGAAGTCGCCGCTGCTCATGTGGGCATCCTTTGCCGGATAAAGTCGGCCTCCCGAGTCGCGAACGATACTGTCCAGCCTCGAGAACAGCGTGTTGTTCAACGTCCGGTGCTGCGGAAAGTCCAGGGCGAGGGAGACGCCCGGAAGCGGGAAAGAGAGCAATCCGGGGGATGCAATCCGGCCGCATTTCTTCATGACTGCGAGAAACGAACCGGTTGCGGCCCGGGCAATAGTGTCGAGTACTTCCGTTATTGCCGGTTCGGCGTTTTCATTCGGTATGACGCACTGGTATTGCTGGAAGCCCCGCGGACCATAGATTCGGTTCCAGTTCAGAATCCGATCGAGCGGATAGAAAAACGGATCGTAGCTGACCCGCCTGGGTTCACGGTTCGTACGGTGAGCGCGGTAGTAGATGGAATTGAGTGCCCGTAGGGAGACCGTGTTAATCGCCGAGAACGGCGGCACGAACGGTACGGTCAGCTTTCGTCTGTTGTCAGTCTGCAGAACGCCTTCGGGGGCATGGTTTCCGGCCATAAAGACCCCGCGACCTGCCGAAGATCCTCTGGAGAGACAGTCCACCCACGCGACAGTGTATTCGTGGGATTGGTCCAGTTCGTCGCACAGGTGGAAGAATTCGGCAGTCGAGCCGAAGCGAATCGTGATCGTGTCGACCATGCTGGATCGGATTGGGATGAGTTGGACCTCCGCCCACTCGATCACACCGGTAAGTCCAAGTCCACCAATGGTTGCCGCAAAAAGCTCGGCATTTTGCGCCCCCGTACAGACGAGGGTCGGCCGGTCGGAGCGAGTCAGAGCAAAACTGCGTACGTGACAGCCGAACGTGCCGCGTGCGTGATGGTTCTTCCCATGCACGTCATTGGCGATCGCGCCGCCGAGAGTCACGTATTTCGTGCCGGGCGTAACCGGAAGAAACCAGCCCCGAGGAATGGCGAGGGAGAGGATCTCTTCCAGCGTAACCCCCGCTTCGGCACGTATCAGTCCCGTTTCCCAGTCGGCTGAAATGAACCGATTGAGTGGTCTCAGGGCAAGCAGGGTGTCGGAAGCGGACAGGCAGCTGTCACCGTAGCTGCGTCCGTTTCCAAAAGGCAGAACTGCTTTATGGGCCTGTGCCAGTTGGCGCAATTCGCCAGGCAGTTCGGAGCGCCAGCGGCATGGGCGAAGCGTCTGGGGATATGGGGGGTATCGCCCCCAGGAAGCTGCTCTCGGGGTGTTCACATGGCCAACCAGAAAATCGAGCCGAAAAGTGCACCTACCACAAGACTTACCCGGTCCTTGAGGGCGAATACCACAGGATCATCATGCATCACTCCGCGATGAGTCAGGAGCCAGGTTCGGCTTACCCAGAAAAGAAGGAGCGGGCAGGCTGCCCAGATGATCTCGGGATGGCTGTAAAGAGCGATGGTGGTTCCTTCCTGAATATAGAGCGCGAGGACCATCACGGACAGGTAGCCGGATGCAGCGCCCAGGGATGCGATCATCTCCAGATCATCCGGATAGTACCCGCGCCCCCTGGTCTTCCCCTTTATTCCCCGCCGCCTTGCATCCTTCAGTTCCGCATACCGCTTGACCAGTGCCAGGCTGAGAAACATGAACATGGAGAATGCCAGCATCCAGAAGGTCAGTGAGACTCCAAAGGCAAAAGTGCCCGCAATGATACGGATTGTATAGAGGAGTGCCAGCGTGATGACATCGACCACGATGATGCGCTTGAGGGTAAGCGAGTAGGCCAGCGTCAGTACATAGTAGACGCCCAGTGCGGCTGTGAACTTCCAGGGCAGGAGCCAGAGTGCCCCGGTAAATGCAACGATCAGCAGGAGTGGAATGGCCACCAGTCCTGACTTGAACGGCAGTGCTCCGGAGGCGAAGGGGCGGTTGCGTTTCTTTGGATGGTGGCGGTCATCCGCAATGTCGAGGAGATCGTTGAGCAGATAGACGCTGGAGGCACAGAGACCGAAAAAAAGGAACGCCAGCATGCCTTTCAACAGGAGGTCCGGATCCCCGATTCCGTGGCTGGCAAGGAGCGGAACGAAAAGCAGAAGATTCTTGGTCCACTGGTGGAAACGAAGCGCCTTTGCCCAGGCTTTCAGCCGGTTGTCGGGAGTGGCGATAACCTGTACTACGTTTCCAAGCGCCCTGGCTTTTTTTTCGACACCCGGCTCCGGGTCGACAACGTAGGCATTCCGGGCAGCCGCCCACACCACCAGGTCATCCCTGGCGTTCCCCATGTAGTCGAAACCACGTTCCCCGAACTCGCGAATGAGCCTGTCGCGCTTCCTATGTGCAGAAAGGTTGATGCTTTCATCCGTTGCCAGGACCCGGTCGAACAGTTTCAGATGGGAGGCGATCTGCTCGGCGAAGGTTCGGTGGCAGGCCGTTGCCAGGACGATTGTTCGCCCCTTATTGCGCTCCGTCTCGATAAGATCAATAACTTCTTGATTGTAAGGAAGGTTATCGACATCGAGCTGCGATGACCTGGCCAACTGACACTTCAGGTGCACCTTTCCTGCCGCCAGCCAGAGCAGGGGCGCAAAGGCATTGGCAGGTTGCGCGCGCACAAAGGCAAGCCCGGATTCGACCAGTGAATCCGAGCGGAGCAATGTTCCGTCGAGGTCTACGACGAGCGGGGGCGACATCAAAATAGATTCTTGTAACTGTTTGATTGTTATGTTCGATTAGCCGGAAATCGCGCCCGGGGTTGGCGGTGGGGCCAAGAACGCGCCGCTGAACCTCGGGAGGGTACCAGAATATTCCGGCTCCGGGGATTGCCCTTGGACTGTAGTTGCCGATCATAAGGATGACAACCGTCGCGGAGTGGTGATCCGACCCAATGTTCCGGCGCTTCTGGCGTGAGAAAGCCCGAGGCTCTCACAAGCACTCGGGCTTTCTCGAGGGTTCCGCCAAAGTGGATTCGACTACTTCACCGACGATCGCTGCTATGGAATCTGGAACAGCGAAATATTCGAGAAGGGTCCGAGGCAGGCACCGTTATACGGCTGTACGGCGACGTAAAAAGAGGAACCGGAGGGCAGCTCAACCGACAGTGACGTCGCGGTTCCCAGGTCCGCCTGCGCAATGGAGGTCCCCGTCGGAGGCGCAAAATAGAGGCGGTAGCCGGATGCATTTGACACCGGCGTGAAGGAGAGCGTGACCGTGTTTCCAGTCACGGGAACCTCGATTTGGACGGGGTCCGGTTTATCCGTACAGATGGAGTCGGAAATCCAGTTTGCAAAGCGGGACACCCTGGCATAGACACCATAGCTGTTCTCTGTCGCACACCCTTCGCCGAAGCTTGTGACACCAACCTGAACCCACTCCTGGCCGGCGGGGACGACCAGCGGACCGCCACTATCGCCCTGGCAGGTATCGCGAACGCCGAGGCCATCGCCGGCGCAAATCATCTGATCTGTGAGCGCAGGGTATACGGACTGGCAAATGGCGCTCGAAACGAGCGGCAGGTTTACCTGCTTGAGGCTGCTCGGATAGACGTCGTGAGTGGTTGAGGTGTTGCCCCATCCCATCGCTGATGCTTCGGTACCGTCCACTGCAAAAAAGGCATCGAAGGTCTGACCTGGGAGATTCACCAGTTGAGAACTAACCGGCTCGGAAAGCTCCAGAAGCGCGATATCGTTGTTCTGACTCACCGACGGGGCATAGTCCGGATGCGTGATCACGCGCTGTACGGAGATACGCTGACCCTGATTGAGACCGAGTTCGGTTGTGCCAACGAGCACATCGGGTATCGAAGTGGTGTCGACAGCGGTATTTTCTTCATTGAGGAAGCAGTGTGCGGCAGTCAATACCCATCGGGGATTGATGAGCGAGCCGCCGCAGAACTGACCGTCGTGAGTGTTGGATACCCCCGCCTGGACCAGTGCCACCATCCAGGGCCAGGCACCGGGTTCGGCATCGGTGCCGGAGATGATACTTGGGAATCTTTCGGTTGCGGCGGCGGAACAGCTGAAGATGGCCGTAGCCAGGAACACAGCCTTGGGCACTACGTGTCTCGGAGTCATCCTTTCTCTCTCTCTTCTCAAATTGGTTTTTTTTGCGGCGATTAGTAGGTCGGCTTAACCCCTGGTGAATTCCCACGAATTCATCCTTGGCAACTCCCCGGTCCATAAGCCATTCTTATGAGCGCGGATTAAAGCATGTTCCTGCCGGCACTGCATACCCCCCAACACAAGGCCGGGGATGGCGTGATCTCCGCTGGAGGACGCAGCTGCGCGAAGGCGCCACCGACTGGTGGCGCCCCAATTTCCCAAGGGCGAAACCCAAGGGCAGGGCGCGCGGGGTAATCGCGAAGGCGGAGAGAGTCCCGTCCCGTGTTCCGTAAGCCGCAGACGCAAGAAAGCCCGAGACTTCACGCGAAGTACTCGGGCTTTTTCGGTTTGGCTCCCCGGGACGGACTCGAACCGCCGACCCAGTGATTAACAGTCACTTGCTCTACCGACTGAGCTACCGGGGATTTGTGAAGCGCGGTATGTTACTTATCTGACCCTTTTCGGTCAACCGGTCCCCAGCAGCTTTTCCAATCTTCCGAGCGCTTCGCGCAGGTTGTCCATGCTGGTGGCGAAGGAGAGCCGCATGTAGCCGGGTGCGCCGAACGCGGAGCCGGGCACCAGGGCGACGCCCACCTCGTTGAGAAGGTGATCGGCCAGTTCCACATCGGTGGTGTGGCCCAGCGCCTGCATCGCCTCGCGCATGTCCGCGAACGAGTAGAAGGCGCCGTTCGAGGCGAGGCAGTTGACGCCGCGGATGCGGTTGAGCCCCTCCACCACGAAGTCGTGCCGCGCCCGGAATGCCTTCACCATCTCGGCGATGCACCCCTGGTCACCATCCAGCGCCGCCTGTGCCGCCACCTGGGAGATGGAGGTGGGGTTGGAGGTACTCTGGGACTGAATCTTCTTCATCGCCTTGATGAGCGACTCCGGGCCGCCGGCGTAGCCGATGCGCCAGCCGGTCATGGAGTAGGCCTTGGAGACACCGTTCAGGACCACGGTGCGCCCGTAGAGGTCCGGGGCGGCGTTCAGGACGTTGCTGAACGGCTCATCGCCCCAGATGATGTGCTCATACATGTCGTCGGTGGCGATGACCGCCTGCGGATGGGCGCGAAGCACCTCGGCCAGGGCGGCGAACTCGGCCTTCGAGTAGGTCACGCCGGTCGGGTTGGAGGGGCTGTTCAGCACCACCAGCCGGGTCTTCGGGGTCATGGCTGCCGCCAGCTGCTCCGGGGTCATCTTGAACCCCTGTTCGATGCCGGTTTCGATGAACACCGGCCTGCCGCCGGCCAGCAGGACCATGTCCGGGTAGGAGACCCAGTAGGGGGCGGGAATGACCGCCTCGTCACCGTCGTTCAGCAGCGCCTGTGCGAGATTGAAGAAGCTCTGCTTGCCACCGCAGGAGACCAGGATCTGGTCCGGTGCATACTCCAACCCGTTATCCCGCTTGAATTTGCCGATAATGGCGTGCTTGAGCTCCGGCGTGCCGTCCACGGCGGTGTACTTGGTGAAGCCGGACCGGATCGCCTCGACCGCCGCCGCCTTGATGTGCTCGGGGGTGTCGAAGTCCGGCTCACCGGCCCCCAGGCCGATGATGTCCCGCCCCTGAGCCTTCAGCTCCTTGGCACGGGCGGTCACCGCGAGGGTGGGGGAGGGTTTGACGCGCTGGACTCGGTCCGACAGTTGGATTTCCACGGGCTCCTCGGCGGCGGGTGGGGTGGGTGTAAGGGCCGCTATCTTACCGATTTTTGGTGGGTTATAGCACCCTCCCGCATGGGAGGGGCTAAGGAAAACCGGGGACCTGAAGACCTGCGCTTCGCTTATCCTCTCCGCCAAAGCTATCATCTTGCGTTTTTGGCAATGGTTTTGTTCCGTCGAGGGTCGGCGAGAACCCCGTTCGGCGCTGGCGGTCCACACTCCAGATGGTTGAAACTCAATGCAGGATGGGTTGAGCCCGAAGGGCGATACCCATGCGGAACGAGCGAGGAGTACGCGATTGATGGGTATCGCTGCGCTCCACCCATCCTACGGTTTATGACCGGCTGATGACCCGAAATTTTGAACTCCAGGCCCCCTATTCCCCGGCCGGCGACCAGCCGGCGGCGATCGCGCGCCTGCTGGACGGGCTCGAGGCGGGAGAGGCGGGGCTGACCTTGCTGGGGGTGACCGGCTCCGGCAAGACCTACACTATCGCCAACGTCATCGAGCGGTTGCAGCGCGCGACGCTGATCCTGGCCCACAACAAGACCCTGGCCGCCCAGCTCTACGGCGAGATGCGCGAGTTCTTTCCGCACAACGCGGTGGAGTACTTCGTCTCCTATTACGACTACTACCAGCCGGAGGCGTACGTCCCCTCGTCCGACACCTTCATCGAGAAGGACGCCTCCATCAACGAGCACATCGAGCAGATGCGCCTCTCCGCCACCAAGGCGCTCATGGAGCGGCCCGACACCATCATCGTGGCCACTGTCTCGGCCATCTACGGTCTCGGTGATCCCAAGTCCTATCTGGGGATGATTCTGCACCTGGTGCGCGGCGACACCATCGACCGCCAGCAGGTGCTTCGCCGGCTGGCGGAACTCCAGTACACCCGCAACGATATCGAACTGCGCCGCGGCACCTACCGGGTGCGTGGCGAGGTGCTGGACATCTTCCCGGCGGAGTCGGAGCGGGAGGCGATCCGGGTCGAGCTGTTCGACGACGAGATCGACTCCCTGAGCTATTTCGACCCGCTCACCGGCGAGGTGCTGAAGAAGGTGCCTCGCCTGACCGTCTACCCGAAGACCCACTACGCCACCCCGCGCGAAAAGGTGCTGGAGGCTATCGAGAAGATCAAGGTCGAGCTGAAGGAGCGGCTGGAGGAGCTGCACGCCGCCAACAAGCTGGTGGAGGCGCAGCGGCTGGAACAGCGCACCCGCTACGACCTGGAGATGATGCTGGAGTTGGGCTACTGCTCCGGCATCGAAAACTACTCCCGCCACCTCTCCGGCCGCGCCGCGGGCGAGCCACCGCCGACCTTGTTCGACTACCTGCCGGACAGTGCGCTACTGGTGATCGACGAGAGCCACGTCACCATTCCCCAGCTCGGCGCCATGTACCGCGGCGACCGCTCGCGCAAGGAGAACCTGGTCAACTACGGCTTCCGGCTGCCGTCGGCTCTCGACAACCGTCCGCTCCGGTTCGAGGAGTTTGAGCGGCTGGCGCCGCAGACCATCTATGTCTCCGCCACCCCTGCCCGCTACGAACTGGAACACTCCGGCGATGTCATCGAGCAGGTGGTGCGCCCGACCGGTCTTATCGACCCGGAGGTGGAGGTGCGTCCGGCGCGCACCCAGGTGGATGACCTGCTATCGGAGATCCACCATCGGACGAAGACCGGTGAGCGGGTCCTGGTCACCACCCTGACCAAGAAGATGGCGGAGGACCTGACCGAATACCTGGACGAGCACGGGGTCCGGGTCCGCTACATGCACTCCGACATCGAGACCGTCGAGCGGGTGGAGATCATCCGCGGTCTGCGACTCGGCGAGTTCGACGTACTGGTCGGTATCAACCTGCTGCGCGAGGGGCTCGATATGCCCGAAGTGTCGCTGGTGGCGATCCTCGATGCGGACAAGGAGGGCTTCCTGCGTTCCGAGACCTCCCTCATCCAGACCATCGGCCGTGCTGCGCGCAACCTGCATGGCAAGGCTATTCTCTACGCGGACAAGATCACCGGCTCCATGCAGCGGGCGATGGACGAGACCGAGCGCCGCCGGCAGAAACAGGTGGAGTTCAACACTGAACACGGCATCACCCCCCAGGGTATCAAGAAGTCGGTGCAGGACATCATGGAGACCGGCCCCCACGGGGTGGCCGCGCGCCGTTATGCCAAGGTGGCGGAGGAGGTGGCTGAGTATGCCAGGCTGTCACCGCAGGCGCTGGAGAAACAGGTCAAGGCGCTGGAGGAGAAGATGTTCGAACACGCCCGCAATATGGAGTTCGAGGAGGCGGCGAAGCTCCGCGACCGTATCAGGGAGATACAGGAGAAGAACCTCGGCCTCGGCGAACCGGCTCTCGATTGATTAGATGTAGGATGGGTTGAGCGGTAGCGATACCCATCAAATCGCGCGGTAAACGATGGGTATCGCTACGCTCAACCCATCCTACAGGTGACTGTGGCGCAACAGGATTGTGCCCTACGGCCGGATTTGCGGCAGCCGGATATTGCCCGTAATCTTTTCGCCATTTTCCGAACTCAACCGGGGACAGTAATCAATGAAAGTCCTGATCACCGGCGCGGCCGGTTTCATCGGTTCGCAGGTCGCCCTGCGGCTTCTCGAACGCGGTGACGAGGTCGTCGGCGTCGACAACATCAATGACTACTACGACCCCAACCTGAAGCTGGCGCGCCTGGCGCGCATCGCCGACCGGCCCGGCTACTCCGACGTGCGGGAGGATATCTCCGACCGCGCCGCCATGGAGCGGGTGTTTGCCGAGCACCGCCCCAACCGGGTGATCAATCTCGCGGCCCAGGCGGGTGTCCGCTACTCGCTGGAGAACCCCCACGCCTACGTGGACACCAACCTGGTCGGGTTTGCCAACATCCTGGAGGGGTGTCGCCACAACGGGGTGGAGCACCTGGTCTACGCCTCCTCCAGCTCGGTCTACGGCTCCAATACCCGCATGCCGTTCTCGGTGCACGACAACGTGGATCACCCGGTGTCGCTCTACGCCGCCAGCAAGAAGGCCAACGAGCTGATGGCCCACACCTATTCGCACCTGTTCCGGGTGCCGACCACCGGCCTGCGTTTCTTCACCGTTTACGGCCCTTGGGGCCGGCCGGACATGGCGCTCTTTCTGTTCACCCGAGCCATTCTCGAAGGGAAGCCGATCAACGTCTTCAATCATGGCAAGATGCAGCGGGACTTCACCTACATTGACGACATCGTCGAGGGGGTGATTCGTGTACTCGACCGCATCCCCGAGCCCAGTCCGGAGTGGTCCGGCGATCGACCGGACCCGTCCACCAGCAACGCCCCCTACCGCCTCTACAACATCGGCAATAACCGTCCGGAACAGTTGATGAGTCTCATCCAGATACTCGAAGCGAAGCTGGGCCGGAAGGCGGAAATGAACATGATGGAGATACAGCCCGGCGACGTGCCGGCCACTTACGCCGACGTGGACGACCTGATCCGGGATGTGGACTTCAAGCCGGCCACACCGCTGGATGTCGGCATTGGCCGCTTCGTCGACTGGTACAAGGCGTACCACAACCTCTGATGAAGGATGGGTTGAGTGACGATATCCATCAGAATCGCGCGGTTCCGATGGGTATCGCTCCGCTCAACCCATCCTACGGGGCTTCCCGCTTCGGGGGCCGGCAGCCGGCTTGAATCGTCTACGCTTTATCCCTACTTGAGGTAAAGAATGAAAAAGAAAGGGTTTGCGATGGCCAAGATCCGGAAGGCGATATTCCCCGTGGCGGGGCTCGGTACCCGTTTCCTGCCTGCGACGAAGGCAAATCCGAAAGAGATGCTTCCCGTGGTCGACAAGCCGCTGATCCAGTATGCGGTGGAGGAGGCGGTGGCCGCGGGCATGACCGAGATGATCTTCATCACCGGCCGGAACAAGCGCTCCATCCCGGACCACTTCGACAAGGCCTACGAACTGGAGCAGGAGCTCGAGCTGCGCGGCAAGGACACCTTGCTGGAACTGGTGCGCGGCATCCTGCCGGATTACGTCACCTGCATCTACATCCGCCAGGCCGAGGCGCTGGGTCTCGGACACGCGGTACTCTGCGCCCGGCCGGTCGTCGGTGACGAACCATTTGCGGTGGTGCTCGCGGACGATCTGATTGACGGCGGCGAGCAGGGCGGCTGCCTGACCCAAATGGCCGAGCGGTTCGAATACTACAACTGCAGCATTCTCGGCGTGGAGGATGTAGAGCCGGAGAGGACCGACCAGTACGGCATCGTCAAGGCGACCGAGATGGATGACGGCGTTTCGCGGGTCGAGCGCATCGTCGAGAAACCGGCCCCCGATGTGGCCCCGTCCACCCTTGGCGTGGTCGGCCGTTACATTCTGACGCCCCGTATCTTCGAACGGCTGGAGCAGACCGGACGCGGCTCTGGCGGCGAAATACAGCTCACCGACGCCATTCAGGCGCTCATCAGTGACGAGCAGGTGCTGGCTTACCGCTTCCGCGGCAAGCGCTACGACTGCGGCTGCAAGCTGGGCTACCTGGAAGCGACCGTCGAATACGCCCTCAAGCACCCGGAACTGGCCGAGGATTTCCGCGCCTATCTCGACTCCCTCTGTCGCTGAACGGATGCTTTGGCGGATTACGCTTCGCTAATCCGCGCCCTACATCGACTTGGGTTCGGGGAGCGGCCAGGGTTCGGGCTCCTTCGGCAGGTGCCAGGCGACGATGGTGGTGGCGGTGATGACGAGGATGCCCAGCACGTAGATCGACGCGACCGGGTCGGCGCCGCCGCTAAGGGCCAGAGTGTAGAGACCGGTGCCCGCCAGCATCGCCAGGTTCTCGAAGAAGTTCTGGATCGCCACCGCGCCGCCGGAACCGATGGTGCGGTGGCCGATCTCCTGCAGCGCCGCGTTGATGGGTACCACGAAGATGCCGCCGGCCATGCCGATGAGTGCCAGCACCCCCTTCGCCAGTGTCGCATCCTCCACGAAACCGAGCGTGATGATC
This sequence comes from Gammaproteobacteria bacterium, assembly GCA_041690635.1. Lineage (GTDB taxonomy): Bacteria > Pseudomonadota > Gammaproteobacteria > Thiohalomonadales > Thiohalomonadaceae > JAWLGZ01. Next base: position 440,053 of record JAWLGZ010000004.1, on the reverse strand, counting down.
ATCGCCCCCATCACGTAGGCGGCAAGGCGCGCCCGGCGCAGCCGCTCGATCGGCACCAGCCAGGGCACCACCAGCGAACCCACCGCAATCCCGGCGGCGATGAAGACCGTCAGGTTGGCGATCTCGGAGGTGGTGGCGGTCAGCAGCACCGCCGGCGCCCACGCCACCAGCATCACCCGCAACACCACCGCGGCGGCCCAGAAGATGGCGGCGCCGAGCATGGAGAAGCGGGCGCGGGCGGTGGTGAAGAAGCCGCGCATCATGTGCAGGAAGTCGGGCAGGGCGGGGCCGCGTTCGCGGGCCGGCGGAACAATCCGCGGGATGAACAAAGCGGCCAATAGCGAGACCAGATAGGCGCTACCGATCATCGCCAGCGCCCAGCCAGTCGAGAAATCGGCCACCTGCGCCCCGACCACTGCGCCGAGTACGATGGCGACGATGGTGGAGCCCTCCACCCAGCCGTTCGCCTTCACCAGCCGTTCGTGGCCCACCAGTTCCGGCAGGATGCCGTACTTGGCCGGGCCGTAGACCGCCGCACCGATGCCGATCACCGCATAGGCGGCGAGCGGCTCGATGCCGAACAGGAACAGCCCGGTGCCGAACGCCTTGAGGCCGTTGCCCACCGCCAGCACCGAGGCCTTGCTCCGGCTGTCGGCGAACCGTCCCACCCACGGCGCCAGCACCACGAAGGCGACCAGAAACGATGCCTGCAGGGCCGGTTTGTACCACTCGCCGATCGAGGTGTCGTGCAGGATCATGGCGAAGGCGGTGAACAGGATCGCGTTGTCCGCGAAGGCGGTCAGGAACTGGGCAACCAGCAGGATGCCTATCGGGCGGTTCATGCCGCCGCTTCCTCGTGTTCTTCCACCAGTTTCTGCACGCCCGGGTAGTCCACCTTGCCGGTGCCGAGGAGCGGCACCGTTTTCACCGGCAGGATCCGTTTCGGGACGCTCAACTCGCCGATGCCGCTCGCGCGGGCGTGGGCCAGCAGTTCGGCCCGAGCAGCATCGGGCTTCTCGGTGACCAGCACCAGTTGTTCCCCCTTCTGCGGATCGGGCAGGGTGACCACCGCGTGCTGGATGCCGGGCCAGACCGCCGCCGCCAGCTCTTCCACCGCGGTCAGCGACACCATCTCGCCGCCCACCTTGGCGAACCGCTTGGCGCGGCCGAGGATACGCACGTAGCCCTCCTCACCCAGGTCCACAATGTCGCCGGTGTCGTACCAGCCGGTCCCGGCACTGGAGGCGGGCGGTACCAGCCGGCCCGGTTCGGCTGGCAGCAGGTGGCCGAGCATCACATTGGGGCCGCGCACGTGCAGCCGGCCGCCGATCGCCACGCCGGGGACCGGCTCCAGGTGGTGTTCGATGCCCGGCAGCAGCCGGCCCACGGTGCCGGGCCGGTTCTCCATCGGCGTGTTCACCGCCAGCACCGGGCTGGTCTCGGTCGCGCCGTACCCCTCGAAGATGCGCACACCGAACCGCTCCGACCACACCCGCCGCGTCTCCTCCGCCAGCTTCTCCGCCCCGGCGAAGACGTAGCGCACCGAGTAGAAGTCGTAGGGGTGGGCGAAGCGGGCGTAGCCGGCGAGGAAGGTGTTGGTGCCGAACAGGATGGTGGCGTTCACGTCGTAAGCCACTTCGGGGACGATGCGGTAGTGCAGCGGCGACGGATAGAAGAAGGTCTTCATCCCCGAGAGCAGCGGCAGCAGTGTGCCGGCGGTGAGCCCGAACGAATGGAACAGCGGCAGGGCGTTGAGGATGATGTCCTGCGCGGTGAAGTCGACCCGCGCCGCCATCTGTTCGCGGTTGGCGAGCAGGTTGGCGGAGGAGAGTACCACCCCCTTCGGTTCCCCCTCGGAACCGGAGGTGAACAGCACCACCGCGGGGGCGTCCGGGTCGGGGTTGCCGGTACGGCCGTAGAGGGCACCGGCGAAGCGGGCCTGCAACCAGCCGAGCGCCTTGTCGCCGACAGTGGCAGCAGCGGCCAGATCCTCCAGCCAGACCATCTCCACCTGGTCGGTCAGCCGCTCCACGGTGTCGCTGAGGCGCGCCTGTTCGACGAAGCGGCGGGAAGAGATGACGGTGCGGATCTGCGCGGTGCGGCAGGCCGATCGCATGCCGGCCGCACCCACCGTGTAGTTGAGCATGGCCGGCACCCGGCCGTAGGCCTGAAGCGCCATGAAGGTGGTGACCGTGGCGTTGGCGTTCGGCAGCAGGAGGCCGATGCGTTCGCCTGGTTCGCTGCGGGCGGCGAGCCGATCGCCGAGCACGAAGGCCGCGGTCACCAGCCGGTTGTAGGTCATGGGCCGGCGGGCGATATCCTCGACGATGCGGTGGCGTCCGCCGTGGACCCGGCGCGCGTCGAGCAGCGCCTGGAACAGGGTGCGGCGGTGGTCCGAGGTCTCGAACACCATCTCCGTCATCAGGTCGGCCAGCAGGCGGCCCGCCTCGCGGCGGCGGGTGCGGCCGTGGAACTCGGGTGGGGGAATCAGTTTGCGCGGTGGCAGGATGGTGAGGGTGACCGGCGGGAACCAGCGCAGACGCACCCGCCCGCGCAGACGGGAGAACGGTGTGTACTGCGCCCCGTCGATACGCACCGGCACCACCTCGGCACCGGTCTTGTCGGCCACCAGTCCCGGTCCGTCGTACACCTTCATCAGCGCGCCGGTGACCGTGATGCGCCCCTCGGGAAAGATCACCACCCGCGCACCGCCGTTCAGGTGGCGGATGAGCGACTTGATGGAGAGCGGGTTGGTCGGGTCCATCGGGAAGATGCGGGTGAGCGCGAGGAACGGCTTGAACAGCGGGTTCTGCGCCACATAGGTGTTCACCGCAAAGGTGATCTGTCCGGGCAGGAACACCGCCAGCAGCACCGCATCGAGAAAGGAGGTGTGGTTGGCGACGATGAGCACTTTGTCGCCGACCCGCTCCAGGTGCTCCGTCCCCTCGACCTGCACCTGATAAAGCGCGCCCAGGATGTGGCGCAATCCGTGTTTAAGCCATTCCATTCGATGTGCCTCGTTATTCTTGTGGTCCCTGTTCGGCCTAATGTACACCGATCCCGCTTAATGGCGTTCAGGCAAAAAAGGTATTCGCCCACATGAACCGCACCCCCGCCCGGGCCGCCGCCTTTTGATCATCCCGGCCGTTTCCGACCATCAAGGTCCGATGCGGTTCGGTACCGAAGTGCTCCATCAGTCGCAGCAACATGCCCGGGCCGGGTTTGCGGCAGTTGCAGCGTGCCTCGACGGGGTGTGGACAGAAGGTAACGGCGGTGGGCGGCGAGACCGACCCAAGTGCGGCGTCGACCATCGCCCGCAACAGGTCGCAGGCGGCCTGGCCGGAAATGATGCCGTAGCCGACGTGGTCCTGGTTGGAGGCGACGCCGAGAGCCAGTCCGTCGTTCCCCGCGTAGAGGGCTCGCAGCCTTTCGGTGACACCGGGCAGAAGCTTCCATTCGCCCGGGGCGTGGGGGCAGGGCTGGCCGGGAATCGTGGTGCGGCGAAGGGTGTCGTCCGCATCGAAGATGATCAGACGCACCGGCATGGTGGAGAGTGCCCGCGTCATCGTGCGGGCGGTACCTGGTGCAAGGTGCGAACGAAGGCGCGCCGATAGGCGCGGGCCAGCCGGGCGAAACGCTTCGAATCCGGAGTGCCGGTGAGGCTGCGCGCGGCGAGGGTGGCATAGCCGAGCCGGTAGGCGGCGTAGGCGACCCGGTAGAACGGCAGGCGTGCAGGCAGACCGGGATCCGGTGCGTAGCGGCCGACCGCCTCGGCGAGCCAGCGGCAGGCAGCGTCATCCAGTTCCATCTCCACGCAGGCGCCGGCCACGTCCCAGGCGATGTCCTGGCAGGCGGGAAAGAAGTGGTCGTCGTGGTGGTCCACATGGTCGGTCTTCAGCCAGCCGCCGGGGCCGGCGATCCATTCGTGGGGAAGCATGCGCCCGTCGACGGCGGTGGTCTGCGCGTCGAGCAGGCGGGTGCGGTACCCCTGCAAACGCTGCAGCGCTCGGGCGCCCACCCCGATCAGTTCGCCCGCGTTGGCTTGGATCATGGCGAGGTTCTGGTCCAACGGCAGCGGCCGGTTTGAGGGGCAGTTGCGTGCGAGATAGGCGAGATAGCGCGCGATGGTGTGCAGGAGGGGACGTCCGGCCCGTTGGCGCCCGTGTGGGGTGCCCGGCACAAAGTCCGTCACCAGGAAGCCGTGCCGCAGCGCCCGTGCCGGCGGGGTAAAGCCGGCCTCGCCGAGCGCAACGGCCCGCTTCAGGCGTGAGCGTCCGTAACCGGCGAGCCCGACAAACTTGAACAGCCGCGGTGCCGGTCCCTCCGTCAGGTATTTGCGCCGCTCGTGGTAGGGCTGGGCGGCGGGCCAGTCTGCGCTGCTTCGGTAGAGTAGTCGCCGCCAGTTGCCGCCGGAGAGATCACGTACCGGTGCGTCGAACAGGCTAGTGTTGGCGTCCTCCAGCCAGAGCTGATCGAACGGGACGTGATACTTCCGGTGGCGCGGCCAGCGGTAGCGCGCAGCGGGCGAGGTGAGCGCGTCGCCGGGCGGGAGGGAGGAGGGGAGGATGACAATCCGCTGTTCGGGGATGCCGAGGCGCAGAAGCGATTCGGCAGTGCCGCAGAAGGACGAGCCGCTCAGGCCGGGCCCTTCATCGATGATGAGAAAAGTCGCATCCGACCAGATGCGCCAGGCGCGTTCCAGGGTGGGGGTGAGCTGCAGCCGGCGGTCGAAGGGATCGCCGCGGGGCCGCACCGTGTCACGGCGGGTGTGCCAGCCGCGGTTGGCGAGTGTGGCCGCCACTACCGCGGACAGGCTGGTGCCGATGCTGCGCAGGCCGATGCAGACCGCCCGCCCGCGGGGCTGTTCGGCGGCCAGCTGTTCGGCGGCGGCCACGTAGCTCTCGGGATAGAGGGCATAATAGGCGTAGCCCTCGGGAATGCGGGCGTACACCCTCTCGGGCAGCGGTGCCTGCATGAGCCGGGTATAGGCGGTACCGATGGCGCAGCGCTCGCCGGGCCGCACCGGTTGCCGCAGCCAGGCGCGGACGAAGAGGCGTCCGGCGGCAAGGGCGAGTCGCCGCAGGTCGGCGGCCAGCGGCGAGATGCCGTCCCGGCGGGGGTGCAGGGCGTCGATAATGCCCGACTCCAGTTCGCCCAGATCGAGCAGGAGCTCCACGGCCGGTTCGTGGTCAGGGATGCCGGTGCCGCAGAGTGAGAGCAGTCGGTGCGCGCACGCCCGGAGGTGTGGGTGGACCTCGATCTCGTGCCCGGCGTCCCTGTATACGATCATTCGCCGCGACGGCAGCCCTTGCCTGCCAGGTGAACTCCTTACTTACCAATAGCAGACAAACCGATGACCCCGGCCATCAATGCAGCAAAGAGGGCGCAAATCCAGTACACCCTGCATGAATACCGCCACGACCCGGCGGCGGCCTCTTATGGTCTGGAGGCGGCGGAGAAGCTCGGCATCGATCCGGCGCGGGTGTTCAAGACGTTGGTGGCCGCAACCGGCCCGCGGGATCTGGCCGTCGGGCTCGTACCGGTCGCCCACCAGCTCGATCTGAAGGCGCTGGCGCAGGCCCTCGGCGTGAAACGGTGCGAGATGGCGGCGGTGGCCACAGCGGAGCGGGCGACCGGCTATGTGGCGGGCGGGATCAGCCCCCTCGGGCAGAAGCGGCGGCTGCCGATGGTCATCGACGCCAGCGCCACCGGCTTCCCCACCATCTTCATCTCCGCCGGCCGGCGCGGGCTGGAGATCGAACTGGCACCTGCGGACCTGGCGCGGCTCTGTCGGGCCATCCTCTTTACCATCGCCCGATAAGTTTTCCCATCATCGACCACCCGACAAATTGTCGGGTTCCCTACACTCCCACACCCCCTAACCTACCGAAAAACAATCATCTGACCACTGGCACGGCCGTTGCTCGGAAGATGGCAAACCCGAGTGAAGGGCGTTCCGATGAACCGGAAGGAGATTGCGGCGCTGCTGGACGAGCCGGCCTGCGCCCACAACAACAAGTCGAAGTCCGGTTGCGCACGCCCCAAGCCGGGCGCCACCGCCGGCGGCTGCGCCTTCGACGGCGCGCAGATTGCGCTGCTGCCGGTCGCGGACGTGGCCCACATCGTCCACGGCCCCATCGCCTGTGCCGGCAGCTCCTGGGACAACCGGGGCACCCGCTCCAGCGGTCCCACCCTCTACCGCATCGGCATGACCACCGACCTCACCGAGCAGGACGTGATCATGGGGCGTGGTGAGAAACGGCTGTTCCACGCCATCAAACAGGCGGTCGACAGCTACTCCCCGGCGGCGGTGTTCGTCTACAACACCTGCGTGCCGGCGCTCATCGGCGATGACGTGGCGGCGGTCTGCAAGGCGGCGCAGGAGCGCTGGGGTGTGCCGGTGGTCCCGGTCGACGGTGCCGGTTTCTACGGCACCAAGAACCTGGGCAACCGCATCGCCGGCGAGACCATGCTCAGGCACGTCGTCGGCACCCGTGAACCCGATCCGAAACCGGTCTCCGAGGTGCCGGTCCACGACATCAACCTGATCGGGGAGTACAACATCGCCGGCGAGCTGTGGCATGTGCTGCCACTGCTGGATGAACTCGGGCTGCGTGTCCTCTGCACGCTTTCGGGGGACGCCCGCTTCCGTGAGGTGCAGACGATGCATCGGGCGGAGGTGAGCATGATTGTCTGCTCCAAGGCGATGATTAACGTCGCCCGCAAGCTGGAGGAGGGCTACGGCGTGCCCTGGTTCGAGGGCAGCTTCTACGGCGTGCGCGACATGTCCCACGCCCTGCGTGAACTGGCGCGCATCATCGGCACCGTGGATCTCATTGCCCGTACCGAGGCGCTGATTGCACGCGAGGAGGCGCGCATCGATGCGCAGCTGGCGCCCTGGCGGGAACGGCTGCGCGGTCGTCGGGCGCTGCTCTATACCGGCGGTGTGAAGTCCTGGTCGGTGGTCTCTGCGCTACAGGACCTCGGGATCGATGTGGTCGCCACCGGCACCAAGAAGTCCACCGAGGAGGACAAGGCGCGCATCCGGGAGATCATGGGTGAGCGCACGCAGATGCTGGAGGATGGCAGTCCGCGGGCGCTCCTCGACACCATGCGCGACTACGGCGCCGACATCCTCATCGCAGGCGGGCGCAACATGTACACCGCGCTGAAGGCGCGCCTGCCGTTTCTCGACATCAATCAGGAGCGCGAGTTCGGCTATGCCGGTTACCAGGGGATGCTGGAACTGGCCCGTCAGCTCGTGCTCACCATCGAAAGCCCGGTGTGGCGGGCCCTGCGCCGTCCCGCGCCTTGGGGAATGTCGGGGGAGGGGGTATGAGCGTGACCGTGCTGAAACGCACCAAGGCGCTATCGGTCAATCCGCTCAAGACCAGCCAGCCCTCCGGTGCGGCGCTCGCATTCCTGGGGCTGAACCGGTCGATGCCGCTGTTCCACGGGTCCCAGGGGTGCACCGCCTTTGCGAAGGTTCTGTTCGTGCGCCACTTCCGCGAGCCGATCCCGTTGCAGACCACGGCGATGGATCAGATCAGCACGGTGATGGGGGCGGACGACAGTGTGGTCGAGGCGTTGACCACCATCGCCGGCAAGAGCCGTCCCGATGTGATTGGCCTGTTGACCACCGGTCTGTCGGAAACCCAGGGGACCGACATCCAGCGTGCGGTGAAGCTGTTCCGCGAGGCGAAACCGGAGTTCATCGACATCGCGGTGGTGCCGGTCAACACCCCCGACTTCACCGGCAGCCTGGAGAGCGGCTTCGCGGCCGCCGTGGAGGCGATGGTTCAGACACTGGTGCCGCGGGCGGAGGAGGCCGGCACCGTACCGGGTCGCCGTCGCCGCCAGGTGAACGTGCTGGTGGGCGCGCACCTGACTCCGGGTGATCTGGAGGCGCTGAAGGAGTTGATCGAGGCGTTCGATCTGCGCCCGCTCCTCATCCCCGATATCGCCGGCTCACTGGATGGCCATCTGACTCCGGACGATTTCTCGCCGGTCACGGTCGGCGGCACGCCGGTTGCCGAACTGGCCCTGGCCGGCGACTCCATCGCCACCTTGGCGGTCGGTGCCTCCGTGGAGAAGGCGGCGGACCGGCTTGGCGAGCGAACCGGGGTGCCCGATTTCCGTTTTCCCCACCTGTACGGGCTGGATGCGGTCGACGCCTTCGTGCACCGGCTGAGCCTGCTGGCAGAACGGCCGGTGCCGGCGCGCATCGAGCGCCAGCGCGCCCAGTTGCAGGACGCGATGGTGGACACCCACTTCATGCTCGGTCAGGTGCGTGTCGCCGTCGCCGCCGAACCGGATCACCTCTCGGCGGTTTCCGACCTGCTGGCTGGCATGGGCGCGGAGATCGTCGCTGCGGTCACCACCGGGCGCAGCCCGGCACTGGAGCAGTTGCCCGTCGCCAGCGTGCAGATAGGTGACCTGGAAGACCTGGAGACGTTGGCGCACAAACAGAATGCGGAACTGCTGATAGGCAACTCCCACCTGGCACAGAGCGCCGAACGGCTCGGTCTGCCGCTGCTGCGTTGCGGATTCCCCCTGTACGACCAGGTCGGCGCCTATCAGCGCACCTGGATCGGGTATCGAGGCACCCGCCAGGCGCTGTTCGATCTGGCCAATCTGATGATGCATGCGGGCGGTCACGATATTCATCCCTACCGTTCCCGGTACGCCCAAAAGCTGGACCGGGTGGTGGGTAGGGCGGATCAGGCGAAGCCGTAATCGGCCGCGCCAGGAAACGAGGGACTCCGCCCCCGACGATCGCTTCCGTGCCTCGGTGGCAAATGCTTTAGGAACAAACCAGATGGGACTGCAAAGGCAACTGCGTGTGCTGAACGACGACAACACCGGGATGGACGCGGGAGTGAAGGTGGCGTTCGCCACCGGCGACCTCAAGCATGTGGACCAGCACTTCGGATCTGCGGAGCGGTTCGCGATCTATACGGTCGGCGGTTCGCATACGCGCCTGCTGGAGGTGGCCGAGTTCGGCACGCTGTCGCAGGACGGCGACGAGAACAAGCTGCTGGAGAAGTTTGCGGTGCTGGACGGGTGTGCCGCTGTCTACTCCCAGGCGATCGGCCCCTCGGCGGTGCGTCAACTGGTGGGACTCGGCGTACAACCGTTGAAGGTGCCGCCGGGAACTGCCATCGGCGCGCTGATCGAGGGGTTGCAACACGAACTGCGCGAGGGTGCGTCGGGTTGGCTTCAGCGCGCCCGGAGTGGGCGCAAGGATGCCGAACGCTTCGATGCGATGGAGCGGGAGGGGTGGGAAGAGTGATCGAAGACAAAGGGGTATCGTCATGAGTGATTTGGTGGTGGATGCAAACGATCCGGTCCTGCAGACCGATTTCATCCGGGAGATGGTCAAGCAGATGCGGGCGCTGGACAGCTACGGCGTCTACGAAAGCGCCAGCGATGCGGAGATTCTCGACCCCTTCGTCCTGACACCGGAGCGGCGTAAGGCGATTCCGGTGATCGGTGATCCGGACGAGGAGGTTATGGCACGGGTCAAGGCGCTGTATAACGCCATCTCAAACCTGATTGAGAAGGAGTGCGGCCGCATGGCAGTGCCCCTGGTCAACCTCAGCCACGAGGGGTTCGGTCGTGCGTTGATAACGGTCGGCAAGCTGGTGGTCATGGACAAGTCCCTGCGTGACGTCCACCGCTTTGGTTTCGCCAGTCTCTCGAAGATGAAGGACGACGCGGACACGCTGCTCGGTATCGCGCTTGAACTGGTCGGGGAGCACTCAAAGGTGGCGGGACTATGAGCGACGACTTGGAGGCGCTGGAGAAGGAGGTCAAGCGGTGCAAGCGGATCGCCAGTGAGTGGGCAGGCAGGCTGCACGACCTGGTTGAGGAGCGGTTGCCGGCGGCCTACGGCGAGATTCCGGATCTGGCCCAGTCCACCTTCGAGGCCTGCAAGGCGTGGGACGAAGCGCGCAAGGCGCTCAAGGCCGCACAATCCTGAGTTGGAGATGAAGCAGAAATGAGTGAACCGATCACCGGTCTCACCCGCGGCGGCGCCGAGTGGGTGCCCGAATTCATCGTCGCCATCAACCAGGCGAACTGCATCGGTTGCGGGCGCTGTTACAAGGTGTGCCCGCGCACGGTGTTCGATCTCGTCGAGCGGGAGTTCGAGGACGACGATGACGAGGACGACGACACCATGATGGTGATGACCGTCGCCGACGCCATGGACTGCATCGGCTGCAAGGCCTGTTCGCGGGTCTGCCCCAAGCAGTGTCACAGCCACGCACCCGCTGCACTGAACGCCTGAATCAGGAACCGACTACCGCAGAGGTCGCAGAGGACACAGAGGGAGGTCAATTCGGCTCTTTCATGGCCGGTTGCTTTGGGGTTCCTCTGCGTGCTCGGCATCCTCTGTGGTGAAAATTGGTTTTGTGATCATTATCGGAGATTAATCCCATGCCGAAACCGGAAAAGCATGTATTCGTCTGCACCCAGGGGCGTCCCCCCGGCCATCCGCGCGGCTCCTGCCAGGAGCGTGGCTGTGCGGAGGTGGCGGAGGAGTTCTGGTATCAGTTCCAGGAACGCAATCTGTTCGGGCGCTTCGCCGTGACCAACGCAGGCTGCATCGGCCCGTGCCCGATGGGGCCCAATCTGCTGGTCTATCCGGATGGTGTGATGTATAGCGGCGTCAGGCGCGAGGATGTGGCGGCGATTATCGATGAGCACCTCACCGGCGGCACGCCGGTGGAGCGGCTCATGACACCTCCGGATATTTGGTGAGTGTGTCGGACAACCCACAATAGCCGGGTATTTGGTGCGCTCCCGAACAGTGACCGGGTCAGACGAAAGGCGGAAGTGACTGAACCGCGGTCGTTTCTCCCACATGGCTCCCGTGGCATACCGCTTGCACTTAAGTTCCACAAACACGGCAACCCCGGGAGGGACGATCCATGTGGGACTACTCCGAGAAGGTCAAAGAGCATTTCTTCAATCCGAAGAACGCCGGTGCTGTCGACGGCGCGAACGCCATCGGTGAGGTGGGTTCCATCTCCTGCGGGGACGCCCTGCGCCTGACCCTGAAGGTGGATCCGGAGACCGAGACCATTCTCGATGCCGGGTTCCAGACCTTCGGCTGCGGTTCGGCCATCGCCTCCTCCTCCGCACTCACCGAGATCATCAAGGGCATGCCGCTGGACGAGGCGCTCAAGGTGTCGAACCAGGACATCGCCGACTTTCTCGATGGACTTCCGCCGGAGAAGATGCACTGCTCGGTGATGGGGCGCGAGGCGCTGGAGGCGGCCATCGCGAACTACCGTGGCGAGGTGTGGAGCGACGATCACGCAGAGGGCGCGCTGGTATGCAAATGCTTCGCAGTGGACGCCGTGCTCATCGAGGAGACTATTCGCGCCAATGGCCTGACGTCGGTGGAGCAGGTGACCCACTATACCAAGGCGGGCGGGGGCTGCTCCTCCTGTCACGAGGGGATCGAGGAGATTCTGGCCAGGGTTGCCGCGGAGGCGATGCCGGAGGCGGACGCACCCGCCCCGGGGCCGGTAACCGCTGCTCCGCAGATGACCAATCTGCAGCGGATCCGGCGCATCGAGGCGGTGCTCGAATCGGTTCGCCCGCAGTTGCAGCGCGACCACGGCGATGTGGAACTGGTGGATGTGGATGGCAAGACCGTCTATCTCCACATGACGGGGGCGTGCGCCGGGTGCCAGATGGCCTCGTTGACCCTGGCGGGAATCCAGGAACAGCTCAGCGAGGTACTCGGTGAACTGATCCGCGTGGCACCCGCCTCGCGGATGCCGCAGGCGGCGAGGGGTTGAGTCATGAGCGACATCTATCTCGACAACAACGCCACCACCATGGTCGCCCCCGAAGTGGTGGAGGCGATGCTGCCGTTCTTCACTGAGCAGTTCGGCAATCCCTCTTCCCTGCACAGCTTCGGCGACAGGGTCGGCCGCGCGGTGCGCGATGCACGACGCCAGGTACAGGCACTGCTCGGTGCCGAGCACGACTCCGAGATTGTCTTCACCTCCTGCGGCACGGAGTCCGATTCCACCGCCATCCTGTCGGCGATTCGGGCGCAGCCGGAGCGGCGCGAAATCATCACCACCACGGTGGAGCACCCGGCGGTACTGACCCTCTGCGATCACCTGGAGAAGGAGGGGTACACCATCCACCGGCTAAAGGTGGACGGTCGGGGACGGCTCGATCTGGAGGAGTACCGGGCCCTGCTGTCGGAACGGGTGGCGATCGCGTCGGTGATGTGGGCCAACAATGAGACCGGCACCCTGTTTCCGGTGGAGGCGATGGCCGAAGCGGCCCATGCAGCCGGTGTCCTGTTCCACACCGATGCCGTGCAGGCGGTCGGCAAGATCCCGTTGGATCTGAAGTCGACCCGGATCGACATGCTCTCCCTGTCCGGTCACAAACTGCACGCCCCCAAGGGGGTCGGCGTGCTCTATCTGCGGCGCGGGACCCGCTTCCGCCCCCTGTTGCGCGGCGGCCATCAGGAGCGCGGCCGCCGCGCCGGCACCGAGAACAGCGCCTCCGTCGTCGGACTGGGGCGCGCGGCAGAGATGGCGATGGCCCACCTGCCGTTCGAGAACAGCGAGGTAAAGGCGCTGCGCGACCGGCTGGAGGCCGGGATCCTGGAGCAGGTGCCCAATGCGTTTGTCACCGGCGACCCCGGCAACCGCCTGCCCAACACCGCCAACATCGCCTTCGAGTTCATCGAAGGGGAGGCGATCCTGTTGCTGCTCAACCGGGCGGGCATCGCGGCCTCTTCAGGCTCTGCCTGCACCTCCGGTTCCCTGGAGCCGTCGCATGTGATGCGGGCGATGGAGATCCCCTACACGGCGGCCCACGGCACGATTCGTTTCTCCCTTTCGCGCTACAACACGGCGGAGGAGATCGAGCGGGTGATCGAGGCGGTACCGCCGGTGGTGGCACGGCTGCGCAAGCTCTCCCCCTACTGGAGCGAGAAGGGCCCGGCGGAGGCCACCGGTTTTCAGCCGAGCTACGCCTGACAATTCGAACCACTCCATGCGGATCATTGGGCGGCCTTCGCGGCCGCCTTCTCTTTCTCCAGAAAAATGCGTTCAACCGCAGAGGGCGCGGAGGTCACAGAGGAAGGCGGAAAATTGTGCCGGCTTCTCTGCGCCCCTTGTGGTTCAGGTGTTTTCAGGGGGAGGTGATAGGCTGAATAGCAAGCACGCTACGGAGAGCGAACAATGGCAGCCGGTGTCTCCACCGGGTTGAACTTCGGACTGACCTCCGGGGTGATAACCACCCTCGGCCTCATCGTCGGCCTGAATGCCGGGACCCACTCATTGCTGGCGGTGGTGGGCGGCATCGTCACCATCGCGGTCGCCGACGGGTTGTCGGATGCGCTCGGCATCCACATCAGCAAGGAGGCGGAAAACACGCTCTCGACCGGACAGCTGTGGGCGGCGACGGTGGTGACTTTCGCCGCGAAGTTCGGCATGGCGCTCTCCTTCCTGATCCCCGTGCTTTTGCTGCCGCTCGCGACCGCGGTCGGGGTCAGCGTGGTGTGGGGGATGCTGGTGGTCGGACTGCTCAGTTATCAGATCGCGCGATCGCAGGGCGAGAACTCGCTGCTGGTGATCGCGGAGCACCTGACCATCGCGCTCGTCGTGGTGGTGCTGACCCACCTGCTCGGGCAGTGGGTGGCGAGCGTTTTCGGAACGTGATTTCCCTACTTTCAGCAAAGAGCATGCAACGGGAGTTGCAGCCTTGTGACCACCGACCACCGACCACCGACCACCGACCACCGACCAGTATTTCACTCCCGCTCGATCGTCAGCGTGAGGAAGTGGGTGGAGCAGGAGATGCAGGGGTCGTAGTTGCGGATGGCTGACTCCAGGCGCAGCTTCAGCTCCTCGTCACTCATATCGAGAGACTCCATCACGCTCTCGCGCAGGTCCTGCTCGATCTGTGGCTGGTTCTGGCTGGTGGGCGGGGTGATGACCGCATGGGTCACCTGTCCGAGGTCATCCAGGCTGTACTTGTGCCAGAGCAGGCCGCGCGGCGCTTCGGTGGCACCGGCGCCGGTGCCGGCGCGCGGGGTGAGCTCGACATGGGGCTTCGCCGGGACGCGGTAGTTGTCGAGGATCTTCAGCGCGTCGACAATCGCCACGTGTATCTCGATGGCCCGGGCGACGATGCTGTGGTACGGATTGCTGCTGGGCCATTCGATGCCGGTCTCGTCGAGCAGTTTTCGACTCTCCTCCGGCAGGCGGTCCAGGTTGTTGTTGAGCCGGGGCAGCGGCCCGGTCCAGTAGGGTTTCCCCTCCAGGTGGGCGTGCAGCGCGGTGGAGTGGGGGACCTGGTACTCGGTGTAGTGCCGGTCGAACTCCGAGACGTCGATGTCGAGGCCGCTGCTGCTGAGGATGCGCCCCCGCGCCATCGGGTACTCCTCGGGGTGGCGCAGCGAGACCCACGGCGCATCCCGCTTCACGTTGGGCAGATCGATGCCTGCGGTCCAGCGCACGACCGCCTCCGCCGCCGGCAGCGCCTCGCGCAGTTTCTCCACCATCTCACGCGCCTCGCTCCGCGACGGCGCGCGGTAGAACCCGCCGGGGATCGCCCCCACCGGGTTGACGCCACGCCCGCCAAACACCTTGAGGATGTAGTTGCCCAGCCCCTGAAGGTGCATGCCGCGGCGCACCTCGTCGGGAAACTCCTTGGCCATCGACAGGGCATCGGGATAGCCAAAGAAGTCGGGGGCGGCGAGCAGGTGGATATGGAGTGCGTGGCTCTCCAGCCATTCGCCACAGTAGAAGAGGCGCTTGAGCGCGTGGATCTCCTCCGGCACCTCGGCGCCGAAAACATGCTCGATGGCCATGGAGGCGCTCATCTGGTAGGCCACCGGACAGATGCCGCAGATGCGCGCGGTGATGTCGGGCACCTCCTTCCAGGTGCGGCCCTGGAGGAAGGTCTCGAAGAAGCGGGGCGGTTCGTAGATGCGCAGGCGCAGGTCCTCGATGTTGCCGTCGCGCAGCTTGAGATGGAGCGCGCCCTCCCCCTCGACGCGGGTGAGGATGGGGACATTGATCTGGCGCTCGCTCATCCCTTCATCCCTCCGTGGCGGTGCGGCTGCGGCGGAAGCGCCTGGAATTGGTCTCCCTCCTTTTCCCAGATGGAGGAGGACTCGCGGATCTTCGGCTCCCAGCTGTAGATGAGGCGCAGACGACGCACGTAGTCGCCGGAGCTCAGCCCCGCTCCCTTGAAGCGCCGCCCCATGGCGTGGAAGTTGCCGCCCGCCTGCGGTCCGAAGCAGCCGTAGCAGTCCCGTTCCTGATGGGGGCAGAGGGCGCCGCAGCCGGTGCGGGTGATGGGACCCATGCAGGGCTGGTCCTGGGCGACCAGCACGCAGACGTTGCCGTCCCGCTTGCACTTGAGGCAGACCGCCTCCGTCGGCAGTCGCGGCCTGGCGCCGGCCAGCAGGCTGGTGATGACGTACTTGAGCTGCCCCTGATCGGGCGGGCAGCCCGGCACCTCCCAGTCCACCTGGATGTGGTCGTGAAAGGGGGTGGAGCGGGGGAGCGACTCGATGTGCTCCGGCATGGTGTAGAAATCGTGCTTGTAGTACTCCAGGTCGCCCCAGTTGCGCAGTGCCTGAATCCCGCCCGACATGCCGCAGGCGCCGATGGAGACCACCACGCCGCTGCGCTCCCGGATCTGCTTGATGCGCTCCACCTCGTGAGGGGTGGAGACCGACCCTTCGACGAAGGAGACGTCGTACGGTCCCTCGTCGATATGGCTGGTCGCCTCGGCGAAGAAGGCGATCTCCACCCGGTCGCCCAGAGTGAGCAGCTCCTCCTCCAGGGCGAGGATCTGCACCTGACAGCCGTCGCAGGAGGAGAACTTGTTGACCGATATCTTGGGTTTGGCCATGTCGTTCAGAACCCCTTCACCTTCATCAGGTGGCGCACCCGGGCGTAGTTGAACACCGGCCCGTCCTTGCAGATGAAATCGGGGCCGTACTGGCAGTGGCCGCAGTGGCCCATGCCGCAGTACATGCGCCGCTCCATGGAGACGAAGATGTCCTCGATGGGCCGCCCTCGCTTGAGCAGCTCCTCGGCCACCGCGCGCATCATCGGCTCCGGGCCGCACATCATGGTCATCCCCTCGATGGCGTCTGGGGCGAGCTCGTCGAGCAGCTGCGTCACCAGCCCGGTCCGCCCGCGCCAGCCGGGACCCGGCTCCTGGGAGGCGAACATGCAGGTGGTGTCGGGCGCCTTGCACCAGTTGTCGAACCGCTGGCCGTAGATGAAGTCGTCGGGCGTGCGCACGCCGTGGCAGACGCTGATCTTGCCGTACTCACTGCGTCGCTCGTGGGCGTAGCCGACCACCGAGGCGGTCGGTGCGCAGCCGATGCCGCCGGTAACCACCAGGATGTTGCGACCCTTCGCCTGCTCCATCGGCCAGCCGGTGCCGAACGGCCCGCGTAGCCCCAGCTTCTGCCCCGGCTGGAGCCTGATCAGCCCTTCCGTCACCCGGCCGACGGCACGGATGGTGTGGTCGATGAAACCGGTCTCGTCGGGGTCGGAGGAGATGGAGATGGCCACCTCACCCACGTTGGGTAGGTAGAGCATGTTGAACTGGCCGGGCGCGAAGCGGTAGCTCTCGCGCTGGTGGGGTTCGCTCAGCTGCAGGCGCAGCGTGGTGATGCCGGGCGCCTCCGGGATGTTGTCGAGCACCTCCGACGTCATCGGCAGATAGGGATTGGTTTGCAGTTGTGCGGTCATGTTGCGGTCAGTCCCGGTTGCACGCGAATGGCGGCGATCTCTTCGGTCAGGTCGATGCCGGTGGGGCACCAGGTGATGCAGCGGCCGCAGCCCACGCAGCCGGAGACGTCGAACTGCTGCCACCAGGAACCCAACTTGTGGGTCAGCCACTGGCGATAACGCTCCCGCACCCGGGCGCGCAGGACGCTGCCGTGGGTGGAGCCGTGTTCGGTGGTGAAGCAGGCATCCCACTGCCGCACGTGCTGACTGCTCTCGCCATCCATCGCCGCCACCTCCTCCTCCCGGTGGCAGAAGCAGGTGGGGCAGACCATCACGCAGTTGGCACAGGAGAGGCAGCGCGCCGCCACGTCGTCCCAGCGCGGGTGGTTCAGGTTTTCGAACAGCAGTTCGAAAATGCCGTTGTTGTCGATGTAACGGGTCTGGGCGTTGGCGCACGCCTCGATCTCCGCATCGGCTCTGGCGCGCAGCCCGTCGTCGGCCCCCTGGAGCTGGAGTCCGTTCAGGATGCGCTCGCCCGATTCGCTGCCCGATTCGATCAGGAACCCCTCGTCCATCTCGGTCAGCGCCAGGTCGAACGACTCCTTGGCCCGCGGCCCGGCATTCTGCGAGGCGCAGAAGCAGGTGTCGGCGCAGCGGGTGCAGTTGACCGCCACCACGAACAGGTTGTCGCGCCGGGTCTTGAAGTAGGGATCGGAGTAGGGGGTCCATTCGCCGGCCAGGAAGGTGCGGTCCTGCACCCGCATGCCGGCGATGTCACAGGCGCGCACGCCGACGACGGCGGTGGAGACCGGCTTTGGAACTGCCGGCGTGAAACTGCCGTCGGCAGAGAAGCTCCATAGAGGCTCCTCGGCGGCGAAGGTGAAGCGCTTCAGCGACTCGTGTCCGTTGACGTAATCGAACAGCCGATCGGTCCCGTTCGGTTCCAGGCGATAGCGCCCCGGCTCCTGGATGCTGCGCAACCCTCGCGGCATCTCATCGCTGGAGTCGATCTCGTCGAACACCACAGCACCCGCCCGCGCGGTCGGGCCGAAGACGCGGTGGCCGCCATCCCTCAATGCCCGGAGCAGTGTGTCGAACTCGCTTCTTGGTAAGAATGCCTGTGCCATTCCTCACCTCCGACTCCGAGTGTAGACGCCTGCGGGCGGCGGGTAGGGCAGGCAAGCCGATGTTGTGAGGCAAGACACGAGAGACATGGAACAGTTGGGGCATGACTACAGTGGAATATCTTTGTGAACCCATCCCCATCCTGTCCTTCCCCTTGAAGGGGAAGGAACGTGCCAACCGCGCTTCGTTGCACTCCAGCCACCGGTAGGACTGAATGGTAGCCAGTATGGGGTTTTCCACCATGGGCAGAACACATACCCACAACCAGTACAGAGGCTGAATCAGCAGGTCCCTCCCCCTGGAAGGGGAAGGAACGTGCCAACCACGCTTCGTTGAATGGCCGCCAGTATGGTTTTTCCGCCGTGAGCGGAGCACATACCCACAGCAGTACAGAGGCTGAATCAGCAGGTCCCTCCCCCTGGAAGGGGAAGGAACGTGCCAACCACGCTTCGTTGAATGGCCGCCAGTTGGTTTTTCCGCCGTGGGCAGAACACATACCCACAGCAGTACAGCGGCGGTATTAGCAGGTCCCTTCCCCTTCAAGGGGAAGGATCGTGCCAGCCACGTTTCGTTGAATGGCCGCCAGTTGGTTTTTCCGCCGTGGGCGGAGCACATACCACAGCAGTACAGCGGCCGAATCAGCAGGTCCCTTCCCCTTCAAGGGGAAGGATCGTGCCAGCCACGTTTCGTTGAATGGCCGCCAGTTGGTTTTTCCGCCGTGGGCAGAACACATACCCACAGCAGTACAGCGGCGGTATTAGCAGGTCCCTTCCCCTTCAAGGGGAAGGACAGGATGGGGATGGGTCACCGAGGAGCGCCAGCTACTCACGAGAAGGTTGCGGTTGTCTTTGGAATCCGGCCAGACCGTAGGAGCCACTGCGGGCGAATGGGCCTATGGGAGCAATCCGGACATAGAAGCGGCTTTGCCGCTATTCGCCCGGAGGCAGGGCTACACGCAAGGCGATTATGAAGACCCGGTTCATCTGTTCGGTACAGCCTGTCGGACTTAGGCTGCTCCCATTTTCCCGCCTTGCTTGCTACGGGCACCTAAGTCCGACAGGCATGCTGGTCATGCACTTCAGACCGACGGCTGCTGCGGCTTTGCCGCGGCCGCGCCGCCCGGCAGCCACCTCAGATTGATGATCTCGCGCGGCGCTTCCATCGGTAGCGACTCGCCGCAGTTGATGCAGTCGAACTCCCGATGTTGGGTCCGGTGGTTCAGGAGTGCCATTCCCAGTTCGAGAACACCATCAATCCCACAGTGGGGACAGGTTACCTGCTGCGTCCGGCGGATCCCCGACATGGCGAACCTCCTCTTGGCGGAGAATTAAGGAATGGTAGCAGTGGCGGTCCCGCCGACAAGGAGCCAAATATTTCAATGGTGAGCACCCCTACTCCCTATTGTTGCTTTTCGTCAGTTCACTGGCGAAGGCGGGGATAGCGACTACTCTGAGCAGGGCGAGGCATGGACGCCTTCCGGGTCCGCCGGGAATTGATCCAGGGAGGGAGAGGAAACATGGGATGGAGGAGGCGGTTCGCGGGTGTCGTACTCGGTACCGTTCTGGCTGCCCCCGCATGGGTGACCGCCGCCGGCGAGAGGATCGTGCCGGTTCAGAGCGAAGAGATGCCGATGGATGAAGGGGCATCACCTGTCATCCCGGGATGGCCCCCCTTTGAAGCGCTGGATCGAAACAGCGACGGCTTCGTCCATCACCAGGACCTGAATGATGCGGACATCACGCTGACTAAAGAGCAGTTCGCCGAGGTGGACGTCAATCAGGACGGACGGCTCGACCCGATCGAGTACCAATTGGCACAGGCACTGTTTGCCGATCAGGTGGCCGGCTCGCCTGAGTGGACGGAGCTGCCGTCCGATCAGGAAGGGTCGGCGGATGTCGCGCTTGACTCGCTGCTGGAGCAGCGCGTGAGTGATCTGGAGGGGCAGCTTGTCAATTCAGCGGAAGGTGGACGCATCGGTCAGGTCAGTCACATTGTGATCGATGAGAGGGATAACCGCCCCTACGCGGTCATCTCCATGGGCGGCATCCTGGGGTTCGGTGCCCGCGAGGCGGCCGTTCCGGTGGAAGAGCTCAGGCTGGATCAGCCCGATCAACTTGTCGCCTCCATCTCTGGAAGTGCGGCGGAGATCAGCCGCCGATATCCCTATGACGAGGGCTCGTTCCGCGCGGCGGAGGGTAACCGCACGCTGGCTGAACTCGTTGACGCGGGGAGGGCCGACGGTTCGCTGGAGATCGCCCCCTTCGAGGAGCTCGATCGGGACAGGTCGGCCGGCGACACGAGACAGAGCGGTGGCGATGCCAACCCGTAGCTCCGTGCGGATGAAAGGAGTTTTACAAGGAGGTGAAACCATGTCATTGAAGCGCTGGCTGAGCATTCTTCTGCTCGTTCCCTTTGGTATCGCCGTCGTCGGCTGCAACACCATGCGTGGTGTCGGAGAGGATGTCGAAGGCGCCGGTGGCGCGATTTCGGAGGAGGCTACCGAACAGCAGCAGCGATGAGCTCTTGAGAGACACTGAAGACCTGCGCTCCAGCAGGAGTCACATTCCGATTACCCCCTTTTTGGCCGGTTCCCCAACCGGCCATTTTTTTGTGTTGGATGCGATAACGCAAATTGTGTCTGGAAGGCGGGAAGAGGTGTACAGGAAGTTTTCGTTAATAGGTAATGAAGGAGTAGGATTAACCGAACCATTTAGGAGTCTGCTGACTTGTTCAGTGCTCCGGGAGGGTGTCGCATCATGGCTGAATTAAAAGAAAGTTGTGAGCAGTTGCTGAAACAGGCCGTTCTGGATGATCCGGAAGCTCAGTTCCGGCTGGGGGTGCAACTGTTTCTGAGCGATGCCTCGGGACGCAGCCTCGCGCAGGCGATCCATTGGTTCAACAGGGCAAGGGAGAATGGCCATCCGGCGGCCCGGATGATCGTTGACGAGATGGAGGGTGTGGTGAAACGCTGTCTGAGTGGTGCGGCGGAAGGTCGTGCTGTGTAAAAACGGCACCGGCACCGGGAAAGGTGCCGGCGCTCGCTCTGGAACTACTCAGTCAGCGTCCCTCCCGGCGTCATCCGGAGAATCGGCAAACTCACCGGCGGCGAATTCGGCGATCGGCAGTCCCAACGCCAGCACACTCTCGCGGTCCAGTTCACCGGTCGGTTCGAGTCCGTTGTCCTGCTGGAAGTCACGCAGTGCGCCGCGGGTCTGCGGACCCATGATTCCATCCACCGGTCCCGCGTTGAACCCCTCCTGATTCAGCGCCTGCTGCACCTGGCGCACATCCTCTTCACTGAGTGACGACGGGTCGAACTCGGCGGCCGCAAATTCCGCCGGCTCGAAGCCGAGTGCCACGATGGTGTCCCGGTTCAGATCACCGCTCGGTTCAAGTCCCCGATCCTCCTGGAAATCGCGGAGTGCCCTTTGGGTCATGGGCCCGAGGATGCCGTCGACCGGACCGGCATTGAAACCCTCCCGGTTCAGGCTTTGCTGAAGCTGGCGCACATCGGTTTCGGCCAGCCGGTCAGCACTGATTGGTGCTTCGGCCTGGGTCTGCCGGGCGGGATCGCCGGCGGTGGCGCCGGCACCGGGGTTCTGCGCGGCGACAGCGGTCGCCGAAGCGAGGACCCCGGCCGCAACCGATACTGCAATCGTTTTCCATTCCATGGAAGTTCCTCCGTATCCATCGGGTGCCAGTTTCGGGCGATCCGCTTCACGCCTCCCGTTCACACCCTGAACGGGAGCAACTCCACGGAGCACCCGACCTCACCCCAGTTTAGCCTTCAAGGGAAGGGGTTCTGACAAATCTTGTCGCGGCAACTCGGGGGACTGCGTCTGGTCATAGGACGTGACGGGCAAGGCGCCTCCCCACAGCGCGACACCCGACGCCAGGCGGTGTGGATTGGGAAACGACGAGATCAGGCGGTTGCGCGCCCGGTTACGCCGGCTGAATGCCGAACTGGAGCGGACCGGAAGGGCACTGATTGAGAGCGAGGAACGGCTCCGTCTCGTCACCGACGTGGCGGACGAGTTCTTCTGGATAGGCACGCCCGGACGGCAGAGTTTCACCTACATGAGTTCCGCCTTCGAGCGCCTGTTCGGGCGGGGACGCGAACTCCTTCGGGAGGACGGGATGTGTTTTCTGGAGCTGGTGCATCCGGATGACCTGCCGATGGTGCGTAACGCACTTACGGCAGACCGGATGCACGGCTGGCGGCTTCAGTACCGTATCGTGCGGCCGGATGGGGCGGTACGCTGGATCGAGGACCGCGCGCACCGGATCAAGAACCCGAACGGCGGTGTCCCCAGGCTGGCCGGTACGTTGCGCGACATCACCGGCCTGAAAGAGGCGCAGGCGGATCTGGAGGCGGCGCTGGAGCGGTTTGCGACCGAGAAGTCGCGGGTCCAGTACGCCAACGAGCGGCTCGCACACGCGAATGCCAAGCTGCAGCGGCTCACCCTGCAGGACCCCCTGACCGGCGTGGCCAACCGCCGCTTCCTCAAGCGTTTTATCGTCCGTGAGTGGCGCCGCGAGCACCGCCATGGCCATGCGGTTTCCCTGTTGATGGCAGACATCGATTTCTTTAAGGACTACAACGACCACTATGGGCACCCGCTCGGTGACGAGTGCCTGAAGCGGGTGGCTGCCGCCCTCTCACGCCGCCTCAAGCGCCCGACAGACATTTTGGTGCGTTACGGCGGCGAGGAGTTTGCCGCCGTGTTGATGGAGCAGGGGGAGGCGGAGGCGGTGGAGATGGCGGAGGGGTTGCGCGCTGTGGTGGCCGAGCTGGGCATCCCCCATCAGCGGTCCTCCGTAGCTTCGGTGGTCACTATCAGCATCGGGGTGGCTTCGGTCAATGCACGGGACAGCAGCTTTGAAGAGCTGCTCGCCAGGGCCGATCGCGCGCTCTACGCCGCCAAGACAGCAGGCAGAAATCGGGTGGCAGTGGCAGGCAATACCAGCGGCTCGACCGGGACCTCCGTTCGCGACGGAAGCGGGCATTCGACATAAACTTTTTTTCAGGAGAGTGGGGCGACAGGTAATTACTTTATGGACGGAAACTGGGCGGCACTGGTTTTTTCGCTGCTGCTCCTGGCGCTCCTCGGGAGTGTGGCGCTATGGAGGCGGAGGCGCTCGCCCGTCTCCGCTCCCCGCCCGCCTGCCGGTGAGGCGCCGATCCTCGGCGCCGTTCTCAACGACCTGCCTGATCTGGTCTGCCGTTGGCGGCCGGACGGGACGCTCCTGTACGTCAATGACGCCTTCGGCGCCTTCTTCGGCCAGCCGCGCAATGCACTGGTCGGCCGCAGCTTTTTCGAGTTGGTACCGGGGGGGAGGCGCGGGCGGATGCAGTCCCGGCTCGAGATGCTGAGCGCCAGTCAATCGATGCTCGCCATCGAGGAGCGGCTGTTCGACGCCCAGGGCAAGGAGCACCTGCTCGCCTGGAAACACCGCGGCCTGTTTGATGCAACCGGCGGGCTCTCGGAGATCCAGTCCACCGGGCGCGATGTTACCGGCACGCTGGAGCAGGCCCATGAACTGGAGGTGACCTCCCGCATACTCCGCACCCTCTCGCGCTGCAACTCCTCGCTGGTCCATGCGACCGAGGAAGGGATGCTGCTGAACGAGGTGTGCCGCCATATTGTCGAGACCGGCGGCTACCGCATGGCGTGGGTCGGTTACGCGGAGCGTACCCAGGAGAAGGTGATCAGGCCGGTGGCGCTTCACGGGGAAGGGGTTTCCCTGCTGGATGAACTGGATCTGAGCTGGGGTGCGGCGCACGAACGGAACTGCCCGACCTGCCAGGCGATCCTGACCGGCGAGGCCAACCTGGAGCGCAATCTCGGCCAGCGGATGGGCGAGGCGCCCTGGATCGCCGCGGCGGTGAAGCGCGGCTTCCGGTCACTGCTCGCGGTGCCGCTGATCGACGGGGACGAGGTGTTCGGGGCGCTGTCGATCCTCTCCGACGACCCGCAGGCATTCGAGCCGGTGGAGATCAAGCTCCTGCTCGAACTGGCGCAGGATATCTCGTACGGCGTGCGGTCGCTGCGCAGCACTGCCGAACGCCTGCGGCTGGACGACCTGCGGATCGAACAGGCCAGGCAGATCCAGGAGACCCTGGTGGAGATGGTCAAGGCGATGACGCTGGCGGTCGAGCAGCGCGACCCCTACACCGCCGGCCACGAGACCCGCGTCTCGCAACTGGCGGTGGCGATCGCCGAGAAGATGGGTCTCTCGCCGCAGCAGGTGCTGGGGGTACGGCTCGGCGCCCTGGTGCACGACATCGGCAAGATCGCGATCCCGTCCGAAATACTGAACCGCCCCGGACTGCTCTCGCCCACCGAGATGGCGCTGATCCGGCCGCACCCCCAAATCGGCCACGACATCCTCTCCGGCATCCATTTCCCCTGGCCGGTGGCGGAGATGGTGCTTGAGCACCACGAGCGGATGGACGGGTCGGGCTACCCGAAGGGGCTCAAGGATGGGGCGATCCGTATCGAGTCACGGATCCTGGCGGTGGCGGACGCGGTGGACGCGGGGGTGACCCATCGACCCTACCGGCCGGCCAAGCCGATTGAGACGGTCCTGGGGGAGGTGGAGATGCAGCGCGGCAAGGGGTTCGACGAGCAAGTGGTGGATACCTGCCTGACGCTGTTCCGTGACCAGGGATTCGAGTGGCAGGAGGCGTTGGGGCCCGAACGGACGTGAGCGAAAGAGCGGCGAGCATCGAGAGGGAACTCGGTGCGCTGGTCAGCCGGCGGTACGGCCTGGCGATCGGCGAGCGGGAGCAGGGCGTTATCCGCCAACTGCTCGCCGCGCGCGCACCCGGACAGGAGGCGGGTGCGGCGCTGGTCGAACAGCTGCGCCGGACGCCGGACGGGGAGGGCGCGTGGGGCGACCTGCTCGAGATGTTGACGGTCGGAGAGAGTTATTTCTTCCGCGACAGCGGGCAGTTCGCCGTCATAGGGGACTGGTTGCTGCCGAGGCTGGAACGCCAGGGAAAGGTTCACGTCTGGAGTGCCGGCTGTGCCGACGGACAGGAGCCCTACTCCATCGCCATGCTGCTGGACGAGCGGCTGCACCGCGCGGCGGAGCAGGTGGCCATCCTCGGTACGGACGCGAACCCCCGAGCGATTGAGCGGGCCCGTATCGGCCGTTACCGCAACTGGTCGCTGCGCGTGCTTGACCCCACCCGGCGGCACTATTTCACCCGGCAGGGGGAGTGGTGGGAGCTGGACGGGCGAATTCGACGGCGGGTGCAGTTCCGCACTGAAAACCTGCTGGGAAGCACAGGTGCATCGGCCGGCTCCTTCGACCTCATCCTCTGCCGTAACCTGATCATCTATCTCACCCGCCAGGCTGCGCAGCGGCTGCTGGATATCCTCACCAGCGCCCTCGCCCCCGGGGGCTATCTGCTGACCGCCCACAACGAGCTGCAGGGGCTCGAATTGGGCGAACTGCGTCCGATGGTCCTGCCGGAGACGGTGATCTACCGCCGCACACCGTCGCCGCGGGTGGAAAGGGCGGTGGCGCCGCCCCGCCGCCGGCCGCTTCGGCCACCCGCACCCCGACCACCCGCGGCTCCGAGACCGCCGCCGACCCGGCCCGCGTCGCCCGAGCCGGAACTGCCGCATCCATCCGCCTTCACCCGCGCCTGGGCGCTGGCCGATGTCGGCCGGACGGAGGAGGCGGTCACCCTCCTGCAGGGGCGCCTGCGGGAGGCGCCCACCGATGTGGAGGCCGGCTTCCTGCTCGGCTATCTGGAGCAGCAGCGGGGTAATCTCGATGAGGCGGCGCGGCTGCTGGAGCGGGTGCTCTATCTGGAGCCGGGACACCTGGCCGCCTACGTGGAGCTTGCCGGTCTGTTCGAACGGCAGGGCAGGCACCGCACCGCGATGCGGACACGTGAGGCGGTCATCGAACGGTTGCGCCGGTTGCCCGGCGAGACCGCCATTGCGCCGTATGAGGGGGTAACGGCCGCGCAACTGGCGGCCTACCTCGGAGAGATGGCGCGTGCGCAGGGGTCCGCCGAATGAGCGCTCCGGCGCCACACTGGCTCATCTTCCATGCGGGGGCATTCACCTTCGGCGTCGCTGCCGATCGCGTCGAGGCGATCCTGCCGCTACCGGAACTGGAACCCGCCGTGGAGGTGTCTGGGGCTGCGGGGGTGTTTGAATGGCGGGGTGGGCTGGTCCCGGTGCGCGATCTGCGTGCCGAAGGGCGCGGCGATTACCGGCTGAGTGACTCCGTGGTGGTGGCCGGCACGGCGAGCGGCCCGCTGGGCCTGCTGGCGACCGAGGTGGAGAGTATTGTCCAGGGCCACCTCCTGCCGCCCCTGCAGGGAACGGCGGAGGCACAACCCGCCGTGCTCGGACACCTGCGCGTGGGCGACGCGATTGCACTGCTGCTCGACCCGGATCGCCTGTGGCGACTACAACTCTCTGTGGAGGGCCGTGAGTCCGCCGGGGAATTCTGGCCGGGAGCCGGGCCGGAGCAACATGCCGTACTTCGGCAGCGGGCCGCGCGCCTGCGGGCACCACGGCAGGTCATCGCCGCGGTCGAACGCAGCCTCGCCGTGGTACGCCTCGGCCGTGAGCTGTTCGCCTTCGATCTGGCCGAGGTGGCGGGGTTTGCCGAGTTCTCGGTGCCGGTACCTGTCCCCGGTTGTCCCGAGTTCGTGCTGGGCAACATGAATCTGCGCGGGCGCATCGTGACACTGATCGATTTCCGCGCCGCGCTGGGGCTGCCGGTTGGCGGTCTCGAGGCCGGGGGCAAGGTGGTCCTGGTAAGCGACGACGGGCTGCTGGCCGGATTTCCGGTCGACGAGGTGTGGCAGGTGGTGCCGCTGAGTGCGGGCGGGCTTCAGCCACTGGCCGGGCGACAGGCGGGATTCGTAAAGGGGGCCGTGGAGGTGGAGGGGCGGCCGGCGACACTGCTGTCGGTACCGCTGCTGTTGGCATCCGGCAGGCTGACCGTGGATCAGTCGCCGCACATGACGGGAGAACAGGGATGAGACTCCGCTACCGGTTCATCGTCGCGTTTCTGATCGCCGGACTGCTGCCGTTCACCGCCATCGGCGTCTACGGCTACTGGGTGGCCTACCAGTCGATCGCCGAGCAGGCCCGCAACCATCTGGTGTCGGTGCGCGATATCAAACTGGGCGAGTTGGCGTTTTTCTTCGACCACCTGCACGCCCACATGCGGGGGATCCGTGAAAACCCTCTGTACGGTGAAGCGGTGGGCGTGTTCGGCGGCGCCCTGGGCAAGGGGCCGGACAGCGAGGAGTACCGAAGGGCGCTTGCCCACTACGGCGGCACCGTGGAGTCGGAGCGGTCGCTCTACGACTTCAATGACATCTGGCTGGTGGACGGGGCGGGCGACGTGGTCTTCAGCGCGCTGCGCGGACCGGCGGTGGGGACCAACCTCTTGCGGGGGGAGTTCCGCGATACCGGGCTCGCCGCCGCATTCCGCAACACCCGGGACGCCATCACCTTTTCCGACTTCACCTGGTATCCCCCGGCGGACCAGCCGCTCGCCTTCTTCGGCGTCCCTCTGACCGCGCCGGGCGGGCAGCGCACCGGCGTGGCGGTGGTCGGTATCGGCCCCCAGGTGGTGAACCGGGTGATGACGCAACGGGCGGGACTCGGCGAACGGGGTGAGACCATCCTGATCGGGCCGGACTTGCTGATGCGCTCCGATGCGATCCTCGACCCGCAGCGCAGGACCGTTACCGCCTCCTTCCGCAATCCGGACCAGGGTCGTATCGAAACCGGATTCGTGCGCCGCACACTTGCCGGCGAGTCGGGGCTGGACCTCGGACCCGACTACCGCGGGGTGCGGGTGCTGGCGGCGTACGCGCCGATCGACCTGTTCGGGGTGCGCTGGGCCTTTGTGGCCAAGATCGATGCCGCCGACCTGTTCGCGCCCGCCCAGCGGCTGCGCTGGCTGCTGGCGGTGGCCGCCCTGGTGGTGGGTGTGCTGGTGCTGGCGGGCGGATGGCTGCTCATGCGCAGCCTGACCCGCCCCCTGGACAAGGCGGTCTCCGAAATCGCGGAGACCGGCCGCGACATGTCGGTGACGGCTGAGGAGCATGAGCGGACCGCGGCCCAGCAGTCGGCGGCCACCAACGAGACCGCCACCACCATGAACCAGCTCGCCGCCGCGGCGCGCAGTTCGGTGGGAAAGACGGAGTCGGCGGCCGCGGTGAGCGAGGAGGGGGCGGCGCGCGCCGAGGAGGGGGGCGGGCTGGTCAGGGAGATGCTCGCGTCGATGGATGAGATCCAGCAGCGCACCGAGGACATCGGCCGGCAGATGCTGCAACTGGGCGAGCAGACGACGCAGATCCGCGAGATCACCCAGGCGGTGACCGACCTGTCGAGCCAGATCAATCTGCTCTCCCTCAACGCGGCGGTGGAGGCGGTGCGTGCCGGCGAGCACGGCAAGGGATTCGGCGTGGTGGCGCAGGAGATCCGCAACCTGGCCGACCAGAGCAAACGCTCCGCCGCGCGCATCACCGGACTGCTGCGGGAGATCGAGAACGTCACCAACCGCACCATCATGGCGACCGAGGAGGGGACCAAGACCGCCGGTCGCGGTACCGAGGTGGTGGGCCGGGTCGGCGAGGCATTCCAGGCGCTGGCCGAGGCGGTGGCCGCCGTCGCCGACAACACCCGCGAGGTGGCGCTCAGCGCGCGCCAGGAGGCGGATGCGATCCGCATGGCGAACGAGGCGGTAGGCAGCATCAATGCCAGCATCCGCGATGTCAGCGCCGGCGCCCGCCAGACCCGCATGGGTGTGGAGACGCTGAACCGGGTCGCTGAACGGCTGCGGGAGCTGGTGTGATCGATGACGAGGAGTTGTGTCGGCAGTTCAAGGCCGAGAGCGACGAGCATCTCCAGCGCATGGAGCGTGCGCTGCTGGCGCTGGAAGGGGAGCCCGGTTCCGGCGAACTGCTGGAGGCGCTGCTGCGCGAGATGCACACCCTCAAGGGGGATGCACGCATGCTCGGGTTGGAGGCGCTGGAGTCGCTGATCCACCGGGGCGAGGATCTCCTGCGCCCACTTCAGCGGGGCGGCGGGGCGGTGGAGGCGGCGCGCTTCTATCCCTGGCTCGACGCGCTGCGCGCGCTGGTGCGGGAGGCGGTGAGCGGAGAACCGGCGGGCGTGGAGCCGGAGACGGTGATGGCGCGGTTGCAGGGTGAAGCGGCCGCGCCGCCCGGGGCACCGGGAACGGTCCCGCCGCCCCCGCTTGAGGAGCCCTACCGCGTCGATACGGTGCGGGTCCCCACCGAGGTGCTGGATCGGCTGTTTGCCGAGGTGGGCGAGCTGGCTGTGACGCGCAGCCGGCTGCAGGAGCGGGTACGGGAGTTGAACGGACTGGTGGAGGTGTGGGATGACTGGATGATCGCCCACCGGCGGCGGGCGGGTGATCGGTTTGCGACCGAACTGCGCACCGGTACCGAGGGGCTGCGGGATGTGCTGGCCGAGGATGTGGATCGCCTCTCGCTGGTGACCAACCGGATCACCGACGGGGTGCGCACGATGCGGATGGTCCCGCTCGCCACCCTGTTCGACCTCTTTCCGCGCCATCTCCGCGATCTCGCGCAGGAGGAGGGGAAGTCGGTGCGGGTGGTCACCGCGGGCGGCGAGATCCCGGTCGACAAGCAGGTGGTGGAGCGGCTGAAGGATGCGCTGCTCCACCTGCTGCGCAATGCACTCCACCACGGCATCGAACCGCCCGCCGAGCGCCAGGCGGCGGGCAAACAGGAAACCGGCGAGATCCGCCTGGTGGCGGAGCCGCTGGAGGGGAGTCTGCGGGTGACCGTCGGCGACGATGGCCGCGGGTTGGACGAGACGGCGCTGAAACGGGAGGCGGTCGCCCTGGGTGTGGTCAGCGAGACGGACCTCCCGTACCTGACGGCGGAGCAGGTCCACGCCCTCGCCCTGCAACCGGGCCTTTCCACCGAGCGCTACGTCACCAACATCTCCGGTCGCGGGCTCGGACTCGATGTGGTCCGCGAGCGGGTGGAGTCGCTGCGCGGTTCCCTTGCGCTGGCGTCGCGCCCGGGACTGGGGCTGACCGTGCGCATGCGGGTGCCGCTCACTCTGGTCTCCACCGAGGTGCTGCTGGCGAGCTGTCTCGGCCATCACTACGCCCTGCCGGCGGAGAGTGTGCTGCTCTCACGGGCGGTGATCCCGGCGGACCTGCCGCTGGTGGAGGGGCGTCCGGCGATCCGGTTCGACGGACAGCCGGTTCCGGTGGTCCGCCTCGATCGCCTGCTCGCTCTGGGTGCCCCCGCCGCGGGCTATCACACCCGTGCGCCCGACGAGGCGCACGCCTGCGTGGTGATCGAGTCCGGGCAGAACCGGCTCGGCTTGCTGGTGGACGAACTGCTGGCGGAGGTGGAGGTGATCGTCAAACCGACCGGTGCGCTCCTGCGGCGGGTCCGCGGCGTATCGGGAAGCGCCATC
Organism: Gammaproteobacteria bacterium; assembly: GCA_041690635.1. GTDB lineage: Bacteria > Pseudomonadota > Gammaproteobacteria > Thiohalomonadales > Thiohalomonadaceae > JAWLGZ01. Next base: position 409,713 of record JAWLGZ010000004.1, on the reverse strand, counting down.
CTCGGCAGCGGCGAGGTGTGCATCGTGCTCAATCCCTACGAACTGATAGAGGGCTTCGAGCGGGGCGGTGCACCGGTGGAGCCGCCCCGGGCGCCGGTCCGGCGCCGCCGGGTGCTGCTGGTGGAGGACTCGCTGGTTACCCGCACCCAGGAGCGGCGGATCCTGGAGCAGGGGGGATTCGAGGTGACGGTCGCGGTGGATGGGGAGGAGGCGCTGACCGCACTGGCGCAGACCGAGGTGGATGCGGTGGTCGCCGATGTATTGATGCCGCGACTGGACGGCATTGCCCTGACCCGGCGGATTCGGAGGAACCCGCGCACGGCGGAACTGCCGGTGGTGCTGGTGACCACGCTGGCCTCCGACGCCGACCGCCGCCGCGGGCTGGAGGCGGGGGCCAACGCCTATCTGACCAAGTCCCTGTTCGATCCCGGAGTGTTGCTCGGGACCCTGCACCGGCTGACCTGAACGTTGTCCAAAACGACGGGTACCATGGAGAACGGACAGATGCACAAGGGCGGAAAGGTTCGTCTGCTGCTGGTGGACGATTCACCGATCGCGCTGCGCGCCCTGCGGATGATCATCGGCACCGACCCCACCATCGAGGTGGTCGGGCAGGCCCGCAACGGACTGGAGGCGCTGGAGATGATCCCGGCGCTGGACCCCGACGTGGTCAGCACCGACCTCTACATGCCGGTGATGGACGGGCTCGAACTGACCCGCGAGATCATGGATCGCTTCCCCAGGCCCATCCTGGTGGTGAGTGTCGCGGTGAGGCAGGACGAGCCCCACAGCGCCTTCGACCTGCTGGAAGCGGGGGCGCTGGATGTTGTGCACAAACCGCGCGGCGGGCTCGACCCCAAGAACGAGGCGCTTGCACGCGACCTGACCGAGCGCATCCGGCGGTTGGCGGGAGTCACCGTCTTCAGACGCCCGCGGTTGCGCCCGAAGGAGGCGCAGCCCTCCGGGGCGGCAGGTGCGCGGGTGGCTGCCGGCATCCGTATCATCGTTATCGGCGCCTCGACCGGCGGCCCACAGGCCTTGATGCAGATCCTGCCGCGTCTGCCGGAGGATTTCCCCGTACCGATCCTCTGTGTTCAGCACATCGGCGAGGGGTTTCTGAGCGGGCTGGTGAACTGGCTGGACGGCCGTTGCCGGATTCAGGTCCGGGTGGCGGAGGAGGGTGCCTACCCGGAGCCGGGGAGTGTCTACCTGGCTCCGGAACGGCACCAGTTGAGCCTGGATGGCGCCGGGCGGCTGCTCTGTCCGCCGTGCGGAACCGAAAACTACTGTCCTTCCATCGACACCACCTTCGCCGCCGCCGCGCGGGAGTACGGGCGCCATGCGCTCGGACTGCTGCTGTCGGGGATGGGGGGGGACGGTGCGGAAGGGATGCTGGCGATCCGCCGGGCGGGCGGAATCACCCTGGCGCAGGACGAGGAGACCAGTATTGTCTTCGGCATGGCCGACCGGGCCCGCGCCCTCCGTGCCGTCGACTATCTGCTGCCGGTGCAGGAGATCTCCGCCGCGCTGCTCGACGCGGTGATCGACTGATACCGCCTCACCAACCGGGGAAGCCCTCTTCGAAAATCGCCAGGCAGGCGTCGACCACCTCTTCACAGAAGATGGTCCCGCGGCCACTCCGGATCTCCTTCAGGGCGAGATCGATGCCGAGTCCAGGGCGGTAGGGGCGGTGGGAGGTGATCGCCTCCACCACATCCGCCACGGCGAGGATTCGTGCCTCCAGGATGATCTGGTTACCCTGGAGTCCGCTCGGGTAGCCGGAGCCGTCCAGTCGTTCATGGTGCTGTAACACCATCTCCTTCACCGGCCACGGAAACGACACATCCTTGATGATGTTGTAGCCGGATTGCGGGTGCTGCTTTATCAGGTTGAACTCGATATCGGTCAACTGCCCGGGGCGGTTCAGGATCTCCGCCGGGACGGCAATCTTGCCCAGGTCGTGAAGCAGTCCGCCGAGGCGCAGCCCCTCGATACGGAACTCGTCGATGTGCATCTTTCGCGCGATGGCCACCGCCAGTTCCGCCACCCGGTGCTCATGCCCGGCGGTGTAGGGGTCGCGCGTCTCGACCGTACGGGAGATGGCGTCCACCGTTTCCACGAGCACCGTACCGAGTGCCCCCTGCGCCTGATCCCGCTGCTGCCGGGTGCGTATCACCTGGATGCCGTAGGCCAGGTCTCCGGCGAGCTCCTTCAGCAGGCCGAGTTCCGCCTCGTCGAAGGCGTTCGGGTCCGTGGAATAGAGGGTTATCGCGCCGAACAGCTCGCCCCCCTCCTGCAGCGGGAGGGCGGCAACGGAGTGGAACCCGTGGCGAAGCGCCTGCTCCCGCCAGGGGGTGGATTCGGCGGCCAGGTCGTGGAGAACCACCGCCTCATGCTCCCTGAGCGCACGCGCGACGGGGCTCTGCCCGGTATCCATTTCCCGCCAGGTCTGCGGGTCCTCTTCGAGGTACGAACGGTCGCCGGCCGCACTCCTCACCACCAGGCCCGACCCGGAATTCTCGTCGGTGGCTCCGACCCAGACCAGCCGGTAGCCGCCATCCTCGATCATGACACTGCAGATGGCGTCCAGCAGCTCCTGCTCGTTCCGGGCACGGACCAGTGCGACGTTTCCGTTCGAGAGGGTGGTGAGATAGCGGTTCAGTCGGAGCAGCGCCTCTTCCGCCTCGGTCCGGGCGGTGATGTCGCGGGAGATCGCCCGGATGCGGACCACCTTGCCGGCGATGATCTCGGGGACGATGTTCATCTCGATGTAGCGCTTTTCGCCGGCACGGGTCAGGAGGGTCACGACCAGGCCATTCACCCGCTCCCCCGCGGCAACCGCAGCAAACGCCTCGCGTACCTGCTCCCGGTGATCCGGGTGCACCAGGTCGAGCGGCCGCTTCCCCTTGTACTCATCCAGTGAGTAGCCGAGGGTGACCAGCTCGGTGCGGTTGGCGTCCAGGATACGGCCGTCCGCCGTGCAGATGTGGATCATGTCGAGCGCATCGTTAAAGATGCTGTGGAACTTCTGCTCGGAACCGCGCAACTCGTCCTCGTAGCGGACCAGCCGCCAGCCGCCTACGCCCAGGCCCGCCAGTCCCACCAGCCACAGCAGGCCGAGCGAGAGGGCGTCGATCAGCATCCGGTGACGCTCGGAGGTGAAGTAGTCCGCCATCGGTACTGTGACGCTGACTCCGCCCCGGATATCGCCCACCTCATAGCCCTGGTGGGCGTGGCACTTCATGCATCCCTCTTCCATGAGCATCGGACGCATCAGGCGCACGTGCGGTTCGCCTTCAATCTCGGTGAGTTCAGTCACCTCTGCCACCCCGTGTTCGAACGCCTGAAGCGCCTTGACCTCCCACGGGTCCGGCACGTTTTCCGGCCGCAGCAGTTTCAGGCTGGTGATGTGTCCGCGGGCGCCGAACCAGCCGGCGAAGTCCTCGTTGAGCTGGCGCACCATGTAGGCCGGATTCATCAACGTGAGCCGGCGTCCCGACGGGGTCTCGAGGTCGCGTTCGGGAATATGTGCCAGGTGGGGGTTGGGCGGGGTGTGATCGGTGACGGGGACGTAGGCGCCGCCGTGGCGGGTCGCCCAGTGACGGAACGCCTGGTCCTTGTCGAAGTTGGCGCGGGCATTCGTTTCTGCCAGGCGGATGGAGTCCTGGCGGATGTCCCACAGGTTCCACAGGAAAAGGAGGGCGACAAATACCGTCCAGCCAAAGGCGAGATACCGGAGGTAGCGCCGAATGCGAGCAGGACCCAACAGGCTCATGGGTGTTCCATGTCCGGGCGCCTAGCGCACCGAACAGATAACGCGCGTTGCTTAATCGCCTTGCTCCGTAGGAGCCCGGCCCTCCGGGCGAATAGCGGTGAAGCCGCTTCCCCCGGATTGCTCCCGTAGGCCCATTCGCCCGCGGGGGCGGGCTCCTACACCTGCCCGGCTCTTAGACAATGTTCCAGTTATCTGTTCGGTGCTCTAGCAGGCTGTTGAAAAGGTTTTCGTCCCTTCTCCCTCAGCGGAGAAGGTCATCATGGGGTCGTACCACCTACATCCGTGTAGGCGTCTCCCTGAGGAAGAGGGCGTTTTTCGCCTGCTAGTTTACGGTCCCCGGCCGGCAGTTTTGTGACTGATATTTGATGATTGGTGAAACGGCCATCGATTGGCCACGTGATAACTGGGGTTAATGTCCTAGCTGGACAATCGGAAATTGCATACTATGCTTTCAGGATGCAACGAATGTATCCGTAATAACCATTACAAAATAATGACAATTCGTGGCGAGATTTGATGACCACGATTGCTGTGAGGACTCCAAGGATGAAACGAAACTTACCCGTCACCGGGATTGAGCGATCATTTCCGGAACTGGCCAATATCCTCTCCACCACCGACCTGAAGGGTGCCATCACCTACATCAATCAGGACTTCGTCGACATCAGCGGCTTCGAAAAAGAGGAGCTGCTCGGCCGCAGTCACAATGTGGTCCGCCACCCGGACATGCCCCCTGCCGCGTTTGCCGATCTCTGGAAGACCATCCAGTCGGGCCGCTCCTGGATGGGGATCGTCAAGAACCGCTGCAAGAACGGCGACCACTACTGGGTGGACGCGTTTGCCACCCCGGTCACTCAGGGGGGCGAGACGGTTGAATACCAGTCGGTGCGTACCCGTCCCGACCCGGACGATGTGGCGCGTGCGGAGCGGGTCTACGAGGAGATCAACCGTGGCGGTCTGCCGTTGGCATTGCGCCTGCCCCGCTGGTCGCTGAGAGGCAAGCTGACCACGCTTGCGCTCCTCTCAACGCTTCCCGTGTTCGGCCTGGCGCTCCAGTCGGGCGTGCCGCCGCTCCCGGCCCTGATTGCTCTCCTGGCTGGTGTGGCGGTTGCCTTCCTGGGGACGACGCTGCTGTTGCGGCCGCTCGGCAGGGCGACCGCGCTCGCCCGTGAACTGATGGACAATCCGCTCGCTCAGTACATCTATACCGGGGAGGTGGGGGAGACCGGGCAGATCCTGCTGGCCCTCAAAATGGTACGCGCCCAACTCGGCGCGGTGGTCGGCCGGATGTCCGATTCGTCACATACGCTGGCGGCGAACGCCGAGAGTTTGGCCGAGGCGGTCGAGCTCAGCAGCAGCGGGAGCCGCAGGCAGCGCGAAGAGACCGATCAGGTGGCGGCGGCGGTCAATGAGATGTCGGCGACCATCCAGGAGGTGGCCGGCCATGCCCAGAAGACGGCCGATGCCGCCCGCGAGGCGGACGATGCCGCCAAGACCGGGCACCGTCTGGTCAGTGCCACCGAAGGGACCATCAAGGCGCTGGCCGGCGAGATCGAAAGGGCGGCCGGCATCGTCCATCAGCTGGAAGAGAGGGCGGACACCATCACCGCGGTACTCGATGTCATCAAGGGAATTGCGGCGCAGACCAATCTGCTCGCCCTGAACGCGGCCATCGAGGCGGCGCGGGCCGGGGAGGCGGGGCGCGGCTTTGCGGTGGTGGCGGATGAGGTCCGCACACTGGCGCAGCGCACCCAGGATTCGACCCACGAGATTGAAGGGATGATCGAGGAGTTGCAGGGCGCCGCCAAGGGGGCGGTGGCGGCGATGGGCGAGAGTCGGCAGAAGGCGACGGGCACGGTCGAACAGGCCATCGAGGCGGCGGGATCGCTGGCGGCGATCACCCGTTCGGTCAACCACATCAGCGACATGAGCCTGCAGATCGCGGCGGCCGTCGAACAGCAGAGCCAGGTGGCGGAGGAGATCAACCGCAACATCACCACCATCCGCCAACTCGCCGAATCGAGTGCCGAGACGACTCAGCAGACAGAATCATCCAGTGTGACCATGTCCCGGATGGCGGCAGGGCTTCAGCAACTGGTCGACCAATTCAGGCGCCGTTGAGATGCTGCCCCTGCCCCCTATCGATGTCCCCCGATTGTATGTTACAAAGCAAATTCTGGACGGAATTCCTTTGTTAATACAACGGGAGAAGCCTATCTCTTCTCAGGACACCCACAGCCTCTCAAGAACCTTGGCGCTCGCCGGGCTCACCACCTGGGAGTGGGACCTCGAAAGCGGTGAGTTCCGCTGGCGTCCGACTCCCTGGTTTGTGCAGGTGGGTGTTGAGGGTGAGATCACCTTCGAGCGGTTCCTCGGAACGGTTTACCCCGACGATCGGTTCGAGGTCACCGAGGCGCTCAACCGCTGTGTCGAGCGGGACGTGCCCTGCGAGATCGAGTACCGCGTCCCCCGCCAGGATGGATCGATAGCCTGGATCCGGCTTCAGGGCGGCCTGGAACGGGACGGGGCCGGCAGGCCGCTCCGGATGCTCGGCGTGGCCGGGGAGATCACCGCCCGCAAGGAGCGGGAGGCGGCGCTGGAACTGGCCGCCCAGGTGCTTGAATACACCCCCGAGGGGGTGCTGGTCACCGATACCGAGCTGCGCATCCTCACGGTCAACCCGGCGTTCACGAGGACCACCGGCTACTCCGCCGAGGAGGCGCTCGGCAATCCCCCCTCCATGCTCTCTTCGGGGCGGCACGGCCGCGACTTCTACCAGAACATGTGGCACGCCTTGCGGGACCGGGGGGAGTGGCAGGGTGAGATCTGGAACCGCCGCAAGAACGGCGACATCTATCCGGAATGGCTGAACATCGCCGCCATCCGCAACCGCGCGGGTGAGGTGACCCACTATGCCGCGGTGTTCTCCGACCTCTCCAGCCAGGAACAGGTGCGTGAACAGTTGCACCGGCTCGCCTACTACGATGTGCTGACCGGACTTCCCAACCGCGACCTGTTCCGTGACCGCCTGACCAACGCCGCCGCCCGCGCCCGCCGCAACGGCAGCACGGTGGGGCTCGTCTTCCTGGACCTGGACCGCTTCAAGAACGTCAACGATTCCCTCGGACACTCTGCCGGCGACGCCCTGCTCAAGGCGGTCGCCGAACGGCTGACCGGGCGGTTTCGGGAGTCGGACACCATCGCCCGCATCGGCGGCGACGAGTTTGCCATCGTGCTCGCCGATATCCGTGACGCCGATGACGCCGCAAATGCCGCGGCCTCAGTGCTGAATGTCCTGCACGCGCCGATCATCGTTGAGGGGCATGAGCTGTTCGCCAGCGCCAGCATCGGTATCAGCCTCTGTCCCGATGACGGTGAAGATCCGGAACTGCTGATCCGCAATGCCGATGCCGCCATGTACCGCGCCAAGTCACTCGGCCGCAACGGCTATCAGTTCTACACCGAGGAGATGGGGGTGCACTCGGCCGAACGGCTGGTGATGGAAGGCGAGTTGCGCCGGGCTATCGAGCGAGGCGAATTGTCGCTGGCACTGCAGCCGCAAATCGATCTGGCGACCGGCACGATCTGCGGCGCCGAAGCCCTTGCCCGCTGGCACAACGAGCGGCTCGGGTCGGTGCGGCCGGATATCTTCATCGCCCTCGCCGAGGAGACCGGCCTCATCGGCGACTTGGGGCGCTGGGTACTCGATGCGTCACTGGCCGAGGCGAGCCGCTGGCAGCGGGCCGGCTTCACCGGTCTCTCCATCGCGGTGAATGTCTCCGGTCATCAGCTCGCCGGCGGCACCCTGGTTGCCGAGTTGAAAGGGGCGCTCGAACAGCACGCCGTTCCGCCCGAGTGCGTCGAGCTGGAGTTGACCGAGAGCGTGTTGATGGAAAATGCCGAGCGGACCGTCGCCCTGCTTGGCGAACTGCATGCGCAGGGGGTCTCCCTCGCGGTGGACGATTTCGGTACCGGATACTCCTCACTCGCCTACCTCAAGCGCTTCGACATCGACAAGCTCAAGATCGACAAATCCTTCGTCAACGACATCACCCTCAACCGGAGCGACGCGGAGATTGCCGCGACCGTGATTGCCATGGGCCACAAACTGGGGCTGCGGGTGGTGGCCGAAGGGGTGGAGACCCGCGAACAGCTCCAGTTCCTGGCGGAGCAGGGGTGCGACCAGATCCAGGGCTACCTCTTCAGCCGGCCCGTGACACCCGACGAACTGCTCGAAATGCTGGAGGACACAAGCCGCTTCGCGGCGCTGGCAAACTGCCGGTGAATGGGACCCGATGAACCCCAATCCCACCCCCGGGAAGGCCGAGCCCCGGCTCGGCAATCTTCCAAACAAGCCTTAAATGGAACTTGGCCCCCCCGAAGATAGCAAAGGCTGGTACAGCCGAGGCTATCTACCCCACCTGGACGCACCCAACGTCCTCCAGACCATCACCTTCCGCCTCGCTGACTCACTCCCCCAGGAAACATTGCGCCGTCTGGAAGATGAACTTGCGGGCCTGCCGGAGACAACCCGCAATGTGGAGCGGCGCCGCGCCATCGACGCACGGCTGGATGCCGGCCTGGGGTGTTGTGCGTTGCGGCATCCGCACCTGGCCGCCGTCATGCAGCAGACCCTGCTGAAATTTGACGGGCAGCGCTACCGGCTGCTGGCCTGGTGTGTAATGCCCAACCACGTCCATACCCTGGTCGAGCCCAAAGCCCCGTTGGCGAAGATCGTGCAGTCGTGGAAATCGTTTACCGGGCGCTGGGCCCTGCGGCGCAATACCGAGCTGGGGCTCGGGCTCCGCGGGAAGCGCTTGTGGATGCGCGACTACTGGGATCGCTTCATCCGCGATGAAACCCATTTCCACGGCGCGGTGCGTTACATCCACCACAATCCGGTGAAGGCGGGGCTTTGCCGCACACCGGCGGACTGGCTCTGGTCCAGCGCAGCTTTCAAGTCGGGGGAGGCCGGCCCCCGGCTCGGCAACAACTGAGCCAAGCTGGGGCTTGGCGCTCCCGGGGAAAAGGCCAACCGGGGACATGCCATCTGCTCGGGAGTGGTCGTGATCAGCGGCCGTGAATTGCACCGGCAAGCGCCAGCTCTCCCGGGAACGCCGAGCCCCGGCTCGGCAACAGCTTAGCCAAGCTGGGGCTTGGCGCTCCCGGGGGAAAAGCCGGCCACCGGGGACTGGATGCCATCTGCTCGGGAGTGGTCGTGATCAGCCGGGTCCGTGAATTGCACCGGCGAGCGCCAGCTCTCCCGGGAACACCGAGCCCCAGCTCGGCAACAGCTGAGCCAAGCTGGGGCTTGGCGCTCCGGGGAAAAGCCGGCCAAACCGGGGACTGGATGCCATCTGCTCGGGAGTGGTCGTGATCCGCGGCCGTGAATTGCACCGGCGAGCGCCAGCTCTCCCGGGAACGCCGAGCCCCAGCTCGGCAACAACTGAGCCAAGCTGGGGCTTGGCGCTCCCGGGGGAAAAGCCGGCCAACCGGGGACTGGATGCCATCTGCTCGGGAGTGGTCGTGATCAGCCGGGTCCGTGAATTGCACCGGCGAGCGCCAGCTCTCCCGGGAACACCGAGCCCCAGCTCGGCAACAACTGAGCCAAGCTGGGGCTTGCTGGTCCCAGGGTGCTACAGCCGCAGGAACATGGCGCGGTGCGGGATCTCCACCTCCATGAACTCCGGGCCGGTCTCGACGAAACCGAAGCGGCGATAGAAGGGGATGGCATGCACCTGGGCGCTGAGGCGTATCTCCTGCCAGCCACGCTCGCGGGCGATTGTCAGCATCTCGCGCAACATCGCCGCACCGACACCGCGGCCGCGCCACTCTCGAAGCACCGCCATGCGGCCGATGTGGCCATCCGGCAGCAGTCTGGCCGTGCCGATGGGTTCCCCCGTGGCGGCGCGGGCGAGAAGGTGGGTCGAGGTCAGATCCTCCTCATCCCACTCCATCTCCGGAGGCACCCGCTGCTCACGAATGAAGACCGCCTCGCGCACCGCGCGAATCGCCATGCCGTCGGCGTTCCAGTCGACGGTGGAGAGGTGGAATTCAGTCGTCATCCTCGGCTTTCGGGAAATAGAGAGAGCCGGCGTTGTACAGGGTTGCAAGGAGTTCACGCGCATCCGGTTCTGTGAGCAGGGGGCGCAGCGCCTCTGTATCCAGCACACGCTGCGCGCAAACCAGCCGCCCGAACTCCGCCGCTGCACCGGTGAGGGGGTGGATATCGCCGGCCACGAAGAGCCGAATACCGCCCTCCTGCGGGATGAAGGCGAAGCGCGCGTACTCGGAACGCCAGATGGCCCCCTCGGCGGCGAGCCGCTCCATGAGCGTTTCAGCATCCAGGGGCGCATCGGGCTCCGGAATCCAGTGGCCGGGTCGCACACCGGTGATGAACCCGCCGAACCAGTCGTCGATGCGCCGGTCGTCCAGGGGCAGATTGCGGATGAGCGCCCGAATCTGCTCCCGTGAACCGGGATCGATCTCCCCCGGGTTTTCCGCTGTCGCCCGCCCCGCATCGGAGAAGAACGCCTCCGGGTCGCGCTCGGCCAGCACGTCGGCAAAGAAATTGGCGACCAGGTCGTTCAGGCCCGGTGCGCGGAAACCGACCGACAAGGTGATGCAGTTCTCCAGTGCCACCCCGTGGTGGGCGACACCGGGCGGCAGATAGAGCATGTCGCCCGGTTCCAGCACCCATTCCTCTTCCGGCTCGAACGCCGCCATGATGCGCAGGTCGAGATCGGGGAGGAGGTCGGCATCGGTCGGGGTGCGGGTGCTGATGCCCCAACGCCGGGTGCCGAGCCCCTGGATCAGGAACACATCATAATTGTCCGCGTGCGGGCCGACGGTACCGTGCACCGGGGCGAAGCTCGCCATAACATCGTCGAGCCGCCAGTTGGGGAGAAAGTTGAATCGCTCCTGCAACAGGGCCAGCTCCGGGACGTGCTTGTTGATCTCCTGCACCAGCAGCGTCCAGTGGCTGGTACCGAGTTTGGGGAAACGCGACTCGTCGAACGGACCGTGCTCCACCTGCCACGGTTTCTCGCCGCCGCGCTCCAGCACCAGCCGCGACTCCACCTCCTCCTCGCAGGCGAGCCCCGCCAGCTCCTCCGGCGACACCGGAGAGGTGAAACCGGGCAGCGCGCCGCGCACCAGCAGCGGCTTTTTCTGCCAGTACTCAGCGAGGAACTGCGCGGGGGTGAGTCCGCCGAGGAGGGTGTGGTTCATATCAGTCCGTAGGGCGCAATCGTATTGCGCCGAATCTGTACGCGGAGCCACCGCGTCGGCGCATTGCGCCCAACGCAGCTCGGGTAGGATGGGTTGAGCCCGAAGGGCGATACCCATCGATCGCGAAAGTGGTCAAGTGCAGTATCCAAGCGGGAACCGCGACTGATGGGTATCGCTCCGCTCAACCCATCCTACAGAAACAAACCGAATCTATACGTTCTTCGCCTGCTCGGCGGCGTTGCCGATGTAGCTGCCGGGGGTCATCGCCTTGAGCCTTGCCTTCGCCTCTTCCGGCAGGTCGAGTCCGTCGACGAAGGCGATCATCCCCTCACCATCGACCCGCTTGCCGCGGGTCAGCTCCTTCAATTTCTCGTAGGGCTGCTCGATGCCGTAGCGGCGCATGACGGTCTGGATCGCCTCGCCCAGCACCTCCCAGTTGGCGTCGAGGTCGGCGGCGAGCCGTTCCGGGGCCGCATCCAGCTTGCCGATCCCCTTGAGGGTCGATTGATAGCCGATCAGCGAGTGGGCGACACCGACGCCGAGATTGCGCAACACGGTGGAGTCGGTCAGGTCGCGCTGCCAGCGGGAGACCGGCAGCTTGGCAGCCAGGTGATCGAACACCGCATTGGCAATGCCAAGGTTGCCCTCGGAGTTCTCGAAATCGATCGGGTTCACCTTGTGCGGCATGGTGGAGGAGCCCACCTCGCCGGCCACCGTCCGCTGCTTGAAGTAGCCGATGGAGATGTAGCTCCACACGTCGCGGTCGAAGTCGAGCAGGATGGTATTGAAGCGGGCCACCGCATCGAACAGCTCCGCCACGTAGTCGTGCGGCTCGATCTGGGTGGTGTAGGGGTTCCACTCCAGCCCCAGGCCGGTGACGAAATCGCCCGCCAGCGCCGGCCAGTCGATCTCGGGGTAGGCGGCGATGTGGGCGTTGTAGTTGCCCACCGCTCCGTTGATCTTGCCCAGGATGGGCACCGCGACGAGCTGCTCGCGCTGACGGCGCAGCCGCGCGGCCACGTTCGCCATCTCCTTGCCCAGGGTGGTGGGGGAGGCGGGCTGGCCGTGGGTGCGGGAGAGCATCGGCAGATCGGCGAAACGGTGGGCCAGATCGGTCACCGCGCCGATCACCTCGTCCATCCCCGGCAGCACGAACTGGGTACGCGCCTCGCGCAGCATCAGCGCGTAGGCGAGATTGTTGATGTCCTCGGAGGTGCAGGCGAAGTGGATGAACTCGGAGACCGCCTCCAGCTCCGCGTTGCCCGCGATCTTCTCCTTGAGGAAGTACTCCACCGCCTTGACGTCGTGGTTGGTGGTGCGCTCGATGTTCTTCACCCGCTGCGCGTCCTCCACGTCGAACTTGTCGACGATGGCGTCGAGCAGATTGCGGGCGTGTTCGGAGAGCGGCGGCACCTCGGCGATGGCGTCGGTCGCGGCCAGCTTCTGCAGCCAGCGCACCTCCACCAGCACACGGTGGCGGATGAGACCGAATTCACTGAACACCGGGCGCAGATCGGCGACCTTGCTGCCGTAACGTCCGTCGATGGGGGAGATTGCGGTAAGTGAGGTGAGATCCATGCCGGCTCCGAGGCTCTTTCGGGGAGCGGGCGATCATACACCAAGGGTGGGGCAGTTCGGTTCTGTGGGAGCCCGCCCCTGCGGGCGAACAGCGGCGAAGCCGCTTCATACCATTTACGCTGTGCCTCCACTGTTCGCCCGGAGGGCCGGGCTCCCACACGATGTGGATTACCTCCTGCATCGGATATGCCAACCGGCGTCCCTGCGGGTTGGTCTTACAGCTTCGCCGGAATCAGGATCTCGGGCCCTGATTCGAGGCGTAGGTGGTCAGCCCCTGATACCGCTGCTCGGTCAGCCCCGCCCGGCGCATGTCACGCAGCCAGGCGTTGGTGAGATCAATGCGTTGCTTGCGGGCTTCGAAGCTCTCGCGGGCCGGTGCGGCCTGTTCGGCAGCGGCAACCGGCGCGGAAACGGTCACGGGTTCGTCGGCGCCGCCGTTGGCACTGATGACACCCATGGTGAAGAAGATGGCGAATATGGTGTCCATGGCGCTCTCCCCTTGGAAATCACTTTTTCTTGAGGGTTAGTGTGAAAAATCCCACAGGGAATAGCTGTTATGGCGGTCACGCCGTTTCAGGACCTGGCGCACAATTTTGGAATCGTGCCGAACGATAAGTAACCTTTTGCCCGTAGGTGGGAGATTGCTCTTTAAGAAGTTAGGCGTAACCCACTGAATCAAGGTCCATCGGTAGGGTGCCGGTGAGCGCCGCGAACCGCACCGTTCGAGGTGGCCCGCGATTGATGCGGTTCCTTCGTCACCGCATCCTACAGCGACTGCGCTGACCCGCATCACGGAGGGACTGTCATTGCGAGCCGCAAGCGAACCAATACCAGCGGCGCCTTATGTCGGGATCGGCCCAATCGGGTATCCTTAGCCAATTTCGCTCGAAACTTATGAATCCATTTTCTTAACTTAATCTCCCAAGGTATTGAAATGCTGCAAGAGTATCGCAAGCACGTTGCCGAGCGCAGCGCCCAGGACCTGCCGCCGCTGCCCCTCGACGCCACCCAGACCGCCGCCCTGGTCGAACTCCTCAAGAGCCCGCCCACCGGTGAAGAGGAGACGCTGCTCGATCTGCTGACCCACCGCATTCCGCCCGGCGTGGACGAGGCCGCCTACGTCAAGGCCGCCTTCCTCGCCGACCTGGCGAAGGGCAGCGCGAAGTCGCCGCTCATCGACCCGGCCCGCGCCACCGAACTGCTTGGCACAATGAAGGGCGGCTACTCCATCCAGCCGCTGGTGGATCTGCTGGACGACGCCAAGCTGGCGCCCATCGCCGCCGACGCCCTCGCCAAGACCCTGCTCGTTTTCGATGCCTATAACGAGGTGGCCGAGAAGGCCAAATCCAACCCGCACGCCAAACGCGTGGTCGACGCCTGGGCCGAGGCCACCTGGTTCACCGACCGGGCGCCGATGCCGGAGACCATCAAGGTCACCGTGTTCAAGGTGCCGGGCGAGACCAACACCGACGACCTGTCGCCCGCCTCCGAGGCGTGGAGCCGCCCCGACATCCCGCTGCACGCCATGGCGATGCTGGTGGCGAAGATGCCGGACGGCATCGACACCATCAAAAAGCTGAAGATCGAAAAGGGGCTGCCGCTCGCCTTCGTCGGTGATGTGGTAGGCACCGGCTCCTCGCGCAAGTCCGCCATCAACTCCGTGCTCTGGCACATGGGCGACGACATCCCCTACGTCCCCAACAAGCGGGCGGGCGGCGTGGTCCTGGGCGGCAAGATCGCCCCTATCTTCTTCAACACCGCCGAGGACGCGGGCGCGCTGCCCATCGAGTGCGACGTCTCCCGGCTGAACACGGGCGACGTCATCACCATCAAGCCCTACGAAGGGAAGATCGAAAACGAAGCGGGCGAGGTGGTCGCCGAGTTTGAACTCAAGCCCTCGACCATCGCCGACGAGGTGCGTGCCGGCGGCCGCATCCCGCTCATCATCGGCCGCTCGCTGACCGACAAGACCCGCGCCGACCTGGGCCTGAAGCCCTCCGAAGTCTTCCAGCGCCCCGCATCCTCCCCTCTCCCTCAGGGAGAGGGGTCGGGGGTGAGGGTGGGTTTCACCCTGGCGCAGAAGATGGTCGGCCACGCCTGCGGCGTCGACGGCATCCGCCCCGGCACCTACTGCGAGCCGCGCATGACCACCGTCGGCTCCCAGGACACCACCGGCGCCATGACCCGCGACGAACTGAAGGAGCTGGCCTGCCTCGGCTTCAACGCCGACCTGGTGATGCAGTCCTTCTGCCACACCGCCGCCTACCCGAAGCCGGTGGACGTGAAGCTCCAGCATGAACTGCCGGGCTTCATCACCACCCGCGGCGGTGTCTCCCTGCGCCCCGGCGACGGCGTCATCCACTCCTGGCTGAACCGCATGCTGCTGCCCGACACCGTCGGCACCGGCGGCGACTCCCACACCCGTTTCCCCATCGGCATCAGCTTCCCGGCCGGCTCCGGCCTGGTCGCCTTCGCCGCCGCGCTCGGCGTCATGCCGCTCGACATGCCGGAATCGGTGCTGGTCCGCTTCAAGGGCGAGATGCAGCCGGGCGTCACCCTGCGTGACCTGGTCAACGCCATCCCCCATGCCGCCATCCAGCAGGGGCTGCTGACCGTGGAGAAGGCCAACAAGAAGAACATCTTCTCCGGCCGCATCCTCGAAATCGAAGGGCTGGAACAGCTCAAGGTGGAGCAGGCGTTCGAACTCTCCGACGCCTCCGCCGAGCGCTCCGCCGCCGCCTGCACCGTGAAGCTCGACAAAGAGCCGATCATCGAATACCTCAAGAGCAACGTGACCCTGCTCAAGTGGATGATCGCCAACGGCTACGAAGACAAGCGCACCCTGAGCCGCCGCATCGAGGCGATGGAGAAGTGGCTGGAAAAACCGGAGCTGATGGAGGCGGACAACAACGCCGACTACGCCGCCGTCATCGACATCGACCTCAACACAATCAAGGAGCCGATCGTCGCCTGCCCCAACGACCCGGATGACGTGAAGCTGCTCAGCGAAGTGGCCGGCACCAACATCGACGAAGTCTTCATCGGCTCCTGCATGACCAACATCGGCCACTACCGCGCCGCAGGCAAAGTGCTGGAGGCCTCCGGCGCCAGCGTCCCGACTCGCCTCTGGATCGCCCCGCCCACCAAAATGGACGAACACCAGCTGGTGGAGGAGGGGTACTACAGCATCTACGGCAAGGCCGGCGCCCGCACCGAAATGCCCGGCTGCTCGCTGTGCATGGGCAACCAGGCGCGAGTGGCCGACAACGCCACCGTCTTCTCCACCTCAACCCGCAACTTCCCCAACCGCCTGGGCAAGGGCGCCAACGTCTACCTCGGCTCCGCCGAACTGGCGGCCGTGGCAGCCATCCTCGGCAAGATCCCGACCCCGGACGAATACCGGGAGAAGGTGGGGATGCTCAACACCATGGCGGGGGATGTGTACCGCTACCTCAACTTCCATGAAATCGAGGAGTACCAGAAGGTGGCGGCGAAGGTGGTTCCGATCGCGGTGGTTTAGCCACGGCTGTGGACTGCCGTAACTCGCTGATACACTTGAGGTCAATGCAGGCACACACTTTAGGAAACTGGTAGTGATTGCTTGGATCTGCGGCCGCACTGCAAGTAGTGCGGTCGCTGATCAAGCCCAGATGAGGAGGAGCCAATGAGCGTTGAGGAACTCCTAAAGGAAGCGCTGAAGCTAAAGCCTCAGGACCGCTTCACGATGGTGGACGGCCTTCTGCGCAGCCTCGATCAGCCGGATGCTTCAGTCGACGCGATATGGGCGGAAGAGGCGGAAAAGCGTCTCTATGCATATCGGGCTGGTCGTCTCTCCGGGGTCCCAATGGAAGAGGTTTTTCGGGACTGAACGTGAAGGTGATATTCACGAAACTCGCCGCCAGGGAAACGCGCGATGCGCAGGCGATGTACGAATTGGAGTTTAGCGGGCTTGGATCGCGGTTCACGGAAGAGCTTAAAGGGGCCGTGGAACGAATAGTCCGGCATCCGCATGCCTGGAGTTTCGAACGCGGGGAAGTGAGGCGCTGCCTGCTGCAGCGCTTCCCGTACAAGGTTCTCTAATCGGTTGAAGAGGACCACATCCTGGTGATCGCGGTTGCGCATCAGCACCGCAAGCCGGACTATTGGGTGGGGTAGCAGGGCACGATTCACCAAGAGATAAGAAGGAAAAATTTGAGCCTGGCCCCTTATCGTTCCCGCATTCTTCAAAACAGGTAGCCGCCCCACAGGGAGCATTCGTATACTCGCCGCAACACGCAGGCACGGCATGGCAACCCCCGAACCGTTCCCTAAAGAGGTGTTCGCGCTGCCCGTTCTGGCCGGGTACGCCAAAGGTGTATGAACTTCGGCGGGATGTTACATAGATAGACCTGACTCCGTCGCCGTGGGCGCGCTACAGCATCTTCGGCAAGGCCGGCGCGCGCATGGAGATGCCGGGGTACTCGCTATGCATGGGGGACCAAGCGCGGATGGGGGATGGGACCACCGTGATTTCCACGTCAACGCGCAACTTCCCGAATCGGTTGGGGAAGGGGGCAAGTGTGTATTTATCTTCGGCGGAGTTGGCGGCAAGGTTGGGGAGGCCACCGACGGTGGAGAAGTATATGGAGAAGGCGCGGGCGGTTAATGCTAAGGGGAGAATATCTACCGGTATTTGAGTTTTCATTTGATGGAAAAGTATCGGAATTGATTGCTTATGCCGAAATGGTGTATAAAAACACAGCATTCAGATTAGGGGCGCTATGACGAGGTGCCTCTCCCTGGTGTGAAAATTTCTTTTCGCAGGCACAAAATGCTGTCTGCGATTTGATGATGAAAATGGCTTAATTAACGGTAGACTGAAATGCAACGCAAAAAGATACCCACCCTAAGCCTGTTCTCTGGGGCCGGCGGCTTAGATTTAGGCTTTGAGCAAGCAGGGTTTGAAATTCTAGCGTGCGTTGAAATTGAAAAGACGTACTGCCAAACGCTCGAGAAAAACATCGCGAGCGGCGCGCATTTTTCGAAGCAAACTCAACTATTCAACATCGACATCCGAGAGTTCGATCCAAAACCTTTCAGGTCTTCGGGGATTAGATGCATCATTGGCGGGCCTCCGTGTCAGACATTTTCTGCTGCAGGAAGGCGGTCAGGTGGCGTTATAGGTACCGAGGACGACCGCGGGCAGTTATACAACGCCTACTGCAGAATACTGGATGCGCTTAAGCCAGAAGTTTTCGTTTTTGAGAACGTCTACGGCTTACCAGGTGCGAACGGCGGAGGGCCTTGGCAAGAAATTATTAGCGCGTTTCGTTCTCACGGCTACACGCTTCGCGCGGAAGTAGTGGATGCTGCCGATTACGGGGTGCCCCAGCACCGCGAGCGGTTAATTATGGTGGGTTTCCGAAAAGGCGATTTTGTGTTCCCAATGCCGACGCACGGTCCCGACTCCAACGGCCCCCACCCGCTTGTGTCTGTTAAAGAGGCAATCCTTGATTTGCAGGCAAATAATGAACCGTTTCACAATGACCTCGGAGGACTATATGGCCATTTGTTGCCCGAAGTTCCCGAAGGGCTGAATTACGCGTTCTTTACCGCCGAAATGGGACACCCCGAACCCGTTTTCGCTTGGCGTTCAAAGTTTCATGACCTGCTATACAAGGTTAATCGGGACGAACCTTGTCGAACGATAAAAGCACAGCCTGGTAAGTTCACTGGGCCCTTCCACTGGAAGAATAGGCACTTCACAGTCGCGGAACTCAGAAGGTTACAGTCCTTCCCTGACGATTATGAACTTGTCGGTTCATCTGGAAAGGTGCTAGAGCAGATAGGTAATTCTGTTCCCCCGCGCTTAGCGTTTGTGATTGCCACATCAGTTCGTGAGCAACTGCTCGAACCAAGAAAACGGCAGACCTTCAAATTGCGGCCAGAAGGATTTTCATCGACGTTTAGGCAGCGGCAGCGGGATCGCTCAGAGCGGTTCAAAGCGATTGCCGCAAGGGAAATTGCCAGAAAATATGGGAATGCTCCCGTAGCGGAGATCAAGACGTCAATTAAACCGAAAACGACTAGTTACAAAGTTTCTTACTCTGGATTGTTTGAACGCAAAAAGCTTGTGCGATCAACGAAAGCCAACAAGCAGCATGCGACAGTGCAAGTCACTGATTTCGGCGGACGGTTGCGAGTTGATTATGATTTTGCAGACGAAATAGCTGGCGGCATACGCATGTCAGTAGAGATGTCTGGGCTTAGGAAGTACTTGCCTGGATATGATTCGCTCCACTTTGCCGGCACGTTGAGGAATCACGAAGACATTTTCCACGCATGGCAAGAAATCGAGGAGGTTCTTGTGGGGCGCTCAAAGTTCTTCACCCTTATCGATATTTATGGTCACTACGCTAATAGAGGGGATGTGGTCAATATATCGACGACATATAAGTTCCCTACGGAAGGGCCACTCGAAAGATTTTTGGAGTACTTCTCACAGACGGCAAATTGTGGGGATTTCCACAAAGAAGGGGAAGTGATCGCAAATCTCGAAACCACACGATGTGAGTTCAGTTCCGTTGTGAGTGAGCTGCGGGCACTGCGGTTTGACTTTAGAACCGGCGAAACACATCCGATCATTGGAAAATATCGCGTTCTTTGTACTTATCCATTCCCTTTGCTTTCACCTAGAGCGCTGGTAGAAAGCCGGGTATCACTGGGTCGTAAGAAGGACGCGACTTATGCATAGCAGTCGGGATCTTGTTGTGTGAATCATGTTGTAAGGAGGAACTAGGGCCTGTCGGAGTTCCGCTTTTGATTAAGCGGACTCCTGCAGAAGCTTTCGAAGGTTTCGTGCCAATTCCAGATGGTTGTAGATTTCACATTCCCCAAATTGTCAAAACCGTCCATCCGCTCGTCTCCAAGCTGAATGGCTTCTCGGTCCCTTTCCTTGTTCCTGGCCAGTTTCGGAAGCCAATATTTTTTCCGTTGTTTTTTGTTTGCGCTTAGCTGGCATTCAGCCATCTTTGATGGATTCGAAACCGGAACTCCGTGGCATGGGCGACCTTACTCACTCTGAGTTCCGGTCTCGTATTTGCCCTCTTTGTTTGACGCATACGCGTGCGAACGTTTTCTGGTACGTCTGGAAACGCCATGGGTTCCACACGTGTATTTTGACAGAAGAAACGGGAGGCGAATCACCAAACCATAGCTTCATCGCTCATGAACGACCTAAGCCCAGTTGTACTTACCCTCATAATGTGCGTACCGTTGTTCGAACATTTCTCTTCGCGGTCGATTCGCTTCAACCGCGGGCATGATTAGTGTAGGCTGTGTGGAGTCAATGAAGTGCCTCATCGCTGCATTCTGCAAGGCCTCGTTGTGGAGTGAAGGGTGTAAATGTATTGCCTTCGTCAACGGATCAACCCAGATTAGATGTAGGTCGAAGGCACCGTGGTGATTGTGACAAAGACTTAAGCCATTCCAGACCTCATCGTTTGAGTTTGGGGCTTCCACCGGGTAGATATGTGCTCCTGCAAGCAAATTAGCGCCAATACCACACATTGCACACTGGTTATTATATGCGGCTCGTATCTTGCGACCGGTTCCAGCTTTTCGAACGAGAATATTGACCGCTTTCGTCGCCCTATTGGCGGCAAGTGCGGTTGCAGCAGGATCCGCGGGAGTGTCGAATATGCCTGATGCAACTGCCGCTTCTCGGATTTGTTCGAGGGGTAACATTTCTCCCGCACGGATCTGCTCTAGGAATGTTGGAAAGAGTGCCGGGACAAAGGCGTAGATCTTTTCCCCAGTATTCGACTCATACATCGCCCAGCCATTTGCAGCAGCTTCGCGCAAGATCATCTTGTGGAATAGTATGGAAAATCGTGTCCTTCGCCCGAGGCGGCTGTGGCCATCAATAGCCACAAACACGTTTGGTGTTTCTGGATCACGAGTCCCCAGCAAGACTGGCAACGCTGTGCCACCAAAATCCGACACCGGACGCGTGTCACCGGGGTTTTGGAACCGTCTTTCGTGCGGGGCTCTGGCGTGCGATGAAATGCTTGAGACGTGTAAGGCAACATTTACTGGACCGCTGGAGGTGCGGATTAAAAGCTGACCAGGCCATCCATCGCGAGGATTGGCTGGCCCAACTACTAAAGGGCCCATTGCTTGGATAGCTGCTGCAAACTTCTCCGTTCGGGGCGTTCGTCTCATCATCTATTTCATCCTTGCTGGGGACGTTGTGAGGCGTTGCGCTTACTCGGGAAACAGGTCACGGGGTGTGACGCCAAGCGCGCGCGCAAGTCGGAAGACGTTCAGAACACCAACATTCCTTTCACCGCGTTCGACCCCGCCGATGTAGGTTCGGTGCAATCCCGCACGCTCAGCGAGTTGCTCTTGAGAAAGGTGAGCGTTTTCGCGTAGTTCACGGACTCGCGCGCCAAATCTCTTCAGGTTTTTGTCCATTCGATAATGATTGATGGGATGACTATGAGTGGCGACAGACGATGAGTAGCATTGTGGTAGGGGCGAGGGGGGAACGATCGGGGACAATCGGGGACAGACCACTGTAGTGGTCAAGTTTCTTCGGCCACCGAGATAGGTTGTTCAGCCGTCCGGTGTTGCTCGTAGCCGGTAGGCGGCAGATACCCCAGCGTCGAATGCAGACGAACGTTGTTGTAGAACCCGACGATGTAGGCCGTGACGTTGTCACCTTCCCCAGATCAGTGCCATTCAAAACTAGAGGTTTCCGGCTGCTGTTGTAACCGGAATATTTGGGGTCAGAGTCCAATAACCGCGGAATGCACCGGAGAGATGGGGGACAGCTTCTGGGCGTACCCTCTTTTGGGTGCTAGTATCAGCCC
>JAWLGZ010000004.1:0-388178 GCA_041690635.1 Gammaproteobacteria bacterium | reverse complement strand
CCGGAATATTTGGGGTCAGAGTCCAATAACCGCGGAATGCACCGGAGAGATGGGGGACAGCTTCTGGGCGTACCCTCTTTTGGGTGCTAGTATCAGCCCGGTTAACAGCCCCTGTTTGGAGCCCAACCGAGGATAATTGGGGTCAGAGTCAAATATCGCAGAAACCGTTCTGAAGATTGCCGCGTTGGTAGGGGGAATATTTTGGGGTCAGAGTCCAATAACCGCGGAATGCACCGGAGAGATGGGGGACAGCTTCTGGGCGTACCCTCTTTTGGGTGCTAGTATCAGCCCTGTTAACAGCCCCTGTTTGGAGCCTAATCCATGAAATTTTCCGAGGATCTTGTGCCTCTGGGTGATCTCAAGGCAAATCCGGGTCGTGTGGTAAAGCAGATCACGGAGACCCATCGCCCTGTGCTTCTGACCAGTCGGGGAAGGGGGGTGGCCGTCGTTCAGTCGGTGGCGGATTACGAGAAGGCGGAGGATGAACGGGCGTTTATGCGCGCCATTGTTACTGGTCTGGCGGATTTGGAAGCCGGCAGGAGTCTATCTCTCTCGGAGGCCAAAGCCCGGCTCGGGGTGAAGTAGGCAAATGCCGAGGGCTGCTCTTGCTGAATCGGCGGTCAGCGATATCGAGGGGATTCTGGCGTGGTATGCCGACGAAGGCGTTCCGGACGTCGGCAGGCGGTTCGTAACGGAGATATTCGAGCGCTTGGAGGCGCTGTCCATTCATCCGGAGATGGGGCGCATTGTTCCCGAGTTCGGCGTCGCCCACCTTCGGGAACTCATTCACCCGCCGTTTCGCATCGTGTACCGATACGACAGCGGGAGGAAATCCGACGTGCTTGAAATCGTGCGGATTTGGCGCACTGAGCGTCTTCTTTGAGCCACGGAACTGGGTGATACGAATTTAAGGGGCCGATTTATTCCGGAATCTCGTTAATTCAACAAGATTGAGGTCGTGCTGTTTGGCGCTTCCCCGTCATGACCAGGGAAACTAGTCACGACTGAGCTTCGGCCCGAGGACTACGACCCCCTCGTTGCGATTCCAGGGCAGGCGACATATTCTTACGGTACCTGCGATCGATGAAGGAATCGTAAAATGCATGCGGCGACGTTGTCGAGCAAGTACCAGATGTCCATCCCGAAAGGGGTCCGGGAAGCCTTGGGATTGAAGCCCGGGCAACGGTTTTCCGTAATAGCCAAAGGCTCGGTTATCGAGCTCGTTCCCATCGCACCCATCGAGTCCGCCAGGGGCCGACTAAAAGGGGCGAATGTGAAGGGTTATCGGGAACACTCGGATCGGGTTTGATGCCGGTTCTTGTCGATACGTGTGGCTGGATCGAATGGTTGGTCGATGGCGGCCTTGCCGACCGTTTCTCTCCCTATTTGCTTGAGCCGTGGGAGGTGGTGGTGCCTACGGCGGTTCAGTTCGAACTGTACAAGTGGGCCAAGCGGGAGCGGGATGAGGCCACAGCTCTGGAAATCGTGGGCCTCACCGAGCAGTGTCGGGTCGTCCCGCTCCACACGAATATCGCTCTGTTGGCCGGTGATCTTGCGTTGGCGCACAAGCTCTCTTTCGCCGATGCCCTGATCTACGCGACGGCCCGGCAGTGCGACTCGGAGTTGGTGACCACGGACGATCACTTCGAAGGGCTGCCCGATGTCCTTTTCTTTTCGAAGGCATCGTGCTGAAGGAGCCGAACTCGATTTTTCCCAGCCGACCGTGCCAGCGGCTGATTTCGCAAATACCCCAAACGGGGAAACTCCGATGGTAATGTTGAACAACAGCCTGAATGCCTGGGGAACCGAGGGGTTCTCCGCCGCGCTCAAGGCCGAACTCGAAGAACTCCGTAGCGATGTGTTGCCGATTGCGCAGGCAGTCGAACCGGGTAACCGGCTCGATGACAGCGATCTGGGGGTCATCGTCAATGGCGTGAGCGAGGATGCGCGGCATGTCTATGCCACGGTGGGTGTGTTTTTCGCCCAGGTCGTCGAATGCGTTAGCTGCGGTGGTGGCGACGGATGGGTCGCCGTTACCTCCATGAGCGGCCGCCTCGCGTCCCGCTCGGGGAGGCAAGCACGACACGAGGAACAATTAAGGATGTGTATCGGGATCTATATCGCGTTGTTCGGGCTGCTGATCTTCTACGGGGACTACGTGATGGAGCAGTACGGGCTGGCCGCGATTTCCGGACCGGATTCGGCACCGATGGTCGTGGCGCTGGGGTGGGAGATGGTGGCGCCGCTCTGGCCCCTGGTTGCTTTGGGGGCGTTGGCCGGGAGCGCGGTAACGGCCTTGGTGCTTCGAAAGGGCCGGAGTTGCGCGACGGGTGCTTGCGCCGTTCCTTCCGCCCCGCAGGACGCTCCCGCGGACGATCGGCCGGGTTGATAAAGCAACGGTCCCGCGGATTCACGCTTTCGCGGGAACGACGAATCAATAGAAGTGCCCTTTATTGCCGACCACTTGTTCAGTGCGGCGCATTCCGCGAATGCTGCTCTATCTTCGCGCGCTGCCGCTCTTCCTGCGCGCGAAGCTCGGGCGTGTACTCGGCACCGAAATCCTCCGCCTCGAACAGCGGGCGTAGCTCAATCTCTTCATCGCGAAACGGGGCGCGCCTGATCCAGTCGATCGCCTCGTCCATGGAGCCCACGTTCCAGATCCAGAAGCCGGCGATGAGCGATTCCGCATCGGGGAATGGGCCATAAGTGATTGTAGGTTCACCGCCAGAGAAGTGCACCCGCACACCTTTTTTAGTCGGGTGTAGCCCTTCGCCGGCCAGCATTACACCCGCATTCACCAACTCGTCATTGAAATTGCTCATCGCCTCAAGTTCGGCGGTGGTGGGCATCGCTCCTGACTCGGAGGCGTTGTTGGCCTTGACCAAAACCATCACGCGCATGGCTGCTCTCCTGTGTACACCGTAGAATCAAAGGTCACTGATCGGAGAATAGGAGATGAGTTGCGGTGTTGGTGCCGGCGGTAAGAGCCAGCGCTTGACCAGATCATCTTGACGTGCATGTAGGAGCTGACTTTATTGTCTGCGGCAATCAGTGGAGCATAAACCCATGAAAGATCTGATTCGACATCTTCCGGCTTGGCTGATTATCGGCCTGGCGATTGCCGGTCCTCCAGGCGTTCTAGCCGAAGGACAGGGACCGATGGTCGACCCGTCCATCAATGCCCCGTATCAGGACCCGGATTTCGAGTCGTGGGTCAGGACCTTCGAGCGTCCCAGGCGGGAGGTCTATGACAAGCGGGAGGCGATCGTACAGGCGACCGGTGTGCAGGCGGGGCAGGCGGTGGCCGACATCGGCGCGGGGACGGGGCTGTTTACGCTGATGTTCGCCGGGGAGGTGGGGCCGAAAGGGCGGGTCTACGCGGTGGACATCTCGGAGACCTTCGTCCGCAACATCGAGCGCCGTGCATCCGAGGCCGGGTTCGAAAACGTCGAGGGCATTGTCAACGATCAGAAGTCGGTGAAGCTGCCGCCTGATTCGGTGGATGTGGCCTTCATCTCCGACACCTACCACCACTTCGAATATCCCTTCGAGACCATGGCCTCCCTGCACCGCGCGTTACGACCGGGCGGGACCGTGGTCGTTATCGACTTCCGCAAGGATGGAGGCAGTGGTTGGGTCCAGGGGCACGTGCGGGCGGCGAAAGCGACCGTGATCGAGGAGGTCGGGTCGGTGGGTTTCGAGTTCATCGAGGAGAGGGACTTCCTGAAGACGAACTACTTCCTGCGCTTCAGAAAACCCGAACGTTAGCCATTGCGCGGGGCGCTTCGATTCGGTCGCCCGTGTCAGCTTCACCGCCACTCGGCCCCCCGGTTTCATCCACCCAGAACTTCGGATCAACCAAAGCGCCGGCTTTGATTGACGAAACCCCTGGGGACTGCGGCGGCCCGGTGTTAGGCTCGCCTCAACTGGGGGTGACGGGTATATCCATGAAAGAAGAAAAGACGGTACGGCAACGGCTGCTCGATGCGGCGCTCGAGTGCTTCCTGGCCGACGAGTACCAGAATGTCACCACGCGGCAGATTGCCGCGCTTGCCGGTGCCAACGTCTCCATGATCCGGTACTACTTCGGTAGCAAGGAGGGGTTGTTCGAAGAGATGATTCGGTCGACCCTGGCGCCGCTGCTCGATGTGCTGGACGGGGATATGCTCTCGTCGTCGGGCGGCTTCGAGGAGTTGTTTCAGCTCTACTACCGCATCATGACGGAATACCCCGAGTTTCCCAAGCTGGAACTCAAGATCCTCGCGCTCAACCAGGGGCCGGGCCGCCGTTTCATCCTCGAACTACTCGAGCGCGGGCGCAGCAGGAGCACGCACCAGGTCGAGGCCTTGAAGGCGGCGGGCAAGATCAGCGACTCCATCGACCCGGACATGCTCAGGCTGACGTTTATCAGTCTGGCGATGACTCCGATGCTCCTCAAGGGCATTTTCGAGGAGCAGTTGGGCCGCACGCTTGACAGCGACTTCCTTGCGCGCCTTGCGAGCCTCAATGGTCATCTGCTCGCCGCCGGTCTGGCGACATGGCGCGACGACAAGGAGGAGACGCGATGAACCCGAAGCTGTCCCGCAACACGCTTTCGGTAAAGCTCTGGCAGGCTTTGATCGGGGTGGTCGGCGCCATTCAGTCCATACCGGTGAAAACGACGCCCCCACCGTTTCGCCTCATGCAGATGGGTTCCCTGTTCTGGCAGTCGCGGGCACTCTATGTCGCTGCGCGCCTGGGTGTGGCCGACGTGCTGGGAGGTGAGGAGAAGTCGGCCGAGGCATTGGCGGGGGAACTTGGGGTCAGCGAAGACCACCTGTTTCGCCTGCTTCGGATGCTGAGTGCCTTGGACGTCTTCGAACAGACCGGCCCGCGCAGCTTCCGCAACAACAAGACCTCACAGCCTCTTCGCGATGACCACCCCCAAAGCGTGCGTGCGATGATCCTGATGCACAATTCGCCGGAAATGACCGCCCCCTGGCTGGAACCGCTGGAAGCGGCGATCCGCCATGGGGGTGTGCCCTTCGAGAAGGTGCACGGCGGTGACCTGTTCGACTACATGGATCAAAACCCGGAGTTCGACCTGCTGTTCGGCCGAGCCATGGATGCGGTGGAGCACCTTACCGGCAGCGAATTCTTCGATGACTTCAATTGGTCCGCTTTCGAACGTGTCGTCGATGTCGGTGGGTCGAAGGGATCGAAGGCCACGGCCATCCTGCGGCGGAACCCCCACCTAAGCGCCCTGGTGTTCGACCGCCCGCAGATCATCGAGGCCGCGCGCGCCGAATCACAGCAAATCGAAGCGGGCATCCGGGCCCGGTTGAGGTTCGAAGGTGGCGATATGTTGGAGTACATCCCGCCGGCCCGCTCCGGCCGCGACCTCTACCTGTTCGCTGCCGTGTTCCATGGGATGGGCGACGACGAGGCTCTGACGGTACTTCAGCGGCTGCATTCGGCTGCCGGCGACTATTCCCCGACGGCTGTGTTCGTTGACATGGTGATGCACGACATGGGCGCCGATGCGACCACGGCCGCATTCGACATGCAGATGCTCGTCAACACGCGAGGGCGCGAGCGGACCGAAGCCGAATGGCGCGAACTACTTCGGCAGGGCGGCTTCACCCTGGCAGGGATCGTACCGGCGCGCACGTTTGCAAGGTTCATCGTGGGGCGGCCGGCATAAAAATGATAATCAGGGCCAGAGTCAAATAACGCCGAGTCCTGCCCAGCGGTTTACCAGATGGTCTTGACGTGCTTGTAGGAACGGATTTTGTTGTCCGCCGTGATCAGCGGAACCGTTGTGGTGATCGACTTCCGAAAGGATGGCGGGAGCGGTAGAGACCCGGCACGGCAGGGCCCGACCGGTTCGCGGAGCGGCGCTACGGCATATCAGGCTCCGCGTGTACCGCGTCGAGGGCGTCTTTCAACGTCTCCTCGGGCAGTGCGTTCAGCATCTCTGACAGGACTTCGGCTGCGTTCACTGCACCGGGCGGCAGGTTCTGGGCATCGGTGTTCGCCACCAGCACCGTCGCCGCGCCAACCACCCGCAGCAGCCTGGCCCGCTCGTCCATCAGCATTTCGACCTCTTTGCTCAACAGTTCGACTTCTTGCTTGTTCATTTCAAATCCTCGGGGGAGATCGAGTCGGGAGGTCCGTGACTGGAGTTGCCGCCTGATTCCAGCCCAGTATACCCGTTTCCGCCTGAACCTCAGGGACAATGTGGGCGCGAGGTGGATGACTTGGGGCATCCCGCCGCAGCCGTACTTTTCCTATGCTTCCGGACCACAAGCGGCGAATGCTGGGTGGTGGGTGATTTTGCCGCAGGCCTGAGGGTTGCCTTCGAGGGGAAGCGACAACACAAACTCCTGAGGCACGCCATCCAAGGTGCAACAGGGATCGCTGCGAAATCCGAAGCGCCGGTAATAGCCCGGGTCACCGACCAGCACGCAACCTTTCGCCCCGAGGACCCGCAACTGCGAAAGCCCCTCGCGGACCAACGCCTGCCCGATGCCGCGACGCTGGTGTTCGGGGGCCACCGACAGTGGTCCCAGCCCATACCAGTCGGTCGAGCCGTCCGAGAGGGATACCGGTGAGAACGCGATGTGCCCCACAACCTGGCCGTCCAGCACTGCGATCAGTGAAACGGTGAGCGCGCCGCTGCGGCGCAGTTCGTCCACGACGAACTGCTCGGTCTGTTGGCTGCAGGGGTGCGACCTGAACGCCATCTCCGTGACGCGGAAGATTGCTTCGATGTCGGTCGGGCTTTCCGGGCGGATCTCGACGATACCCATGGAGTTTTCCGATGGTTTTGTGGATTTCACTTCTCCGCCCTTAGTGGATCAAGCCTGTAGAGAAGCATTTCTTCAATCGTGCGTATTCAGCCAGTGGGCGGCTTCCGCGGACTCGTGGATGGCTCGCTGGTTGAGGGCCGGTTGGTCATCAAAGTAGCCGAAGCCTCTTAGGATACGCGTGGCGGCGCGTCCAACGGTCGTGTTCTCGAGATCGAACAGGCCCGGGTCCGGATTGCGGTAGCTGTCGGGTGAGAGATGGCCTTTCAGCTCCGGGAAGCTCTTTTCCGCGTAGAACCGCGAGGCGTCGGCGTAGTGGCAGGCCGCGCAGTCGAGGGTGTCGAAGTTGGTCTTGTGGGGGTTTCTGAAGCGGGCGACGGCATCCAGCCTGCTTCTGAAGACGGACAGGTTGTCCTCGTTTTCCTGCCGGTAGCTGTTGTCGATCAGGGGGAAGATGTTGTCGTTTTCGGGGTACTCATCGGGCAGCACATTGAATGTCGCGTCCATTTCTCTTCCGGGTGTCCCCTTGCCGAAGGGCTGCTCTTCCAGCGCTGTATTGAAGATGTCTTCATCCGGTGCACCGAGGCGCGGGATGATCAGCCGGTTCCATCTCCCCTCGACGGTTCGTTCGAAGCCCCCGAAGCGCCACCACTGCGTGGGGATCATTAACGACATGAACGTCACCCGAATCAGGTTGTTCTCCCCGCAGTAATCGAGAAGGAGTTTCTGGAGCTGGTCATTGAACCGCTTGGCCGTTCCGGGGTTGGCCAGGGCAGGGTGGACTCCCAGCGGGCGTTTGTGCGTGGAGACGCCTGCCTGATGGGCGGCGATCTTCAACTGCCACAGCTGTCCGGTGAGTTGTTCGAATTCTGTTGTCGAGAGCCGGTAAACGGTATGAACGGCGGCATCGCGAGCGGTCCATTTCCCGTCGAGCCGGTCGAACTGTACGGGCTGCAACACCATGCGCACTTCAGGCACACACGACTTCTGGGCGAGCGCGGGGCAGGGGTCGACCCTTACGCTGACGACCCGGATGTCACGTTCGGCAAAGAGCGTCCCGTTGCCGTTGCCGTTCACCAGCAGTGTCGGGATCGCCTGACGGATGGCCTCAGGCAGGAGGACACCCTGGCGGCCCGCACGGTCGGGGTGGAGAAGATGGTCGGCGTTCTGTTCATGGCCCTGCGGGATCGGAAACAGGTAACTCACGTCGTTGAGGTTCCACCGCATTTCCGCAGCCTGAACGCTGGGCGTGAATGACAGCGCCACCAAGGCCAGGCAGGTGAGATATGACGAAGGCCGATACATGGTCCCTCTCCCGAATAGTGCTTCCACTCCCTGGATCTCGGTTTCGGCACGGAGCCATCAGGTCAGATTGATGGAAACCCTCCGCTTGATGAGTGGATTGCGTGATGTCATGCAACCGCGCCGCATGGGGAGTATAGGCGGCATGTACCCGCCAGCCGTTGTGCGGACCGCGGAGCCGGACTGTTGCGGATCATCTTGGTGTACAACGGCATGGAGATGGGGCAGCTCACGATGGGCACGGGCACTATCCAATTTATGGGAAGTTCCCACCGGCCTCTACGCCGCTTCGGGATGAATGCCATGACTAGTGGGGCCTGTGAAGCAGCAGTTCCCGGCACTGTGGTTCGGTAAGCGGCGCGCTGAAGAGAAATCCCTGCATCTCATCGCAGCCGCTGTCGTGAAGGAAGCTCTGTTGCTCCTGCGTCTCCACCCCTTCCGCAATCACGGTCATTTGAAGGGTGTGGCCGAGTGCGATCATTGCTCGCACGATCTCCCTGTCGTTCATGTCCTCCGGCAGGTCATGAACAAACGAGGCATCCACTTTGAGGCGATCGACGGAAAAGGTCTTCAGGTAACTCATGGAGGAGTAACCCGTCCCGAAGTCGTCGATGGCCAGATGAACGCCC
Organism: Gammaproteobacteria bacterium; assembly: GCA_041690635.1. Classification (GTDB taxonomy): domain Bacteria; phylum Pseudomonadota; class Gammaproteobacteria; order Thiohalomonadales; family Thiohalomonadaceae; genus JAWLGZ01. The sequence goes on along the minus strand of JAWLGZ010000004.1, from coordinate 379,459 downwards.
AGTGCTTTCAGTTCATTGAGCAGAACGGCCGCCGCCTCCGCGTTGCGCATGATGGCGCTTTCGGTGATCTCGAACTCTATCTGGTTCGGGTTGGCCCCGGTCTCCAGGAGGATTCGCCCGACTCGGCCCACAAGGCCGACATCATCGGCAAGCTGTAACGCGGACAGGTTGATGGCCATCCTCACCGGCCCGGCGCCGGCGGACTCCCACTGCGTTACCTGAGCGCATGCCGTCCGCAAGACCCATTCTCCGATGGCTACAATCTGTCCGGTCTCCTCGCCCAGTGAAATAAACGCCTTTGGTGGAAGCAGGCCGCGTTCCGGGTGGTCCCACCGGATCAGTGCCTCGACGCCAACGACAGAACCGGTGGTCAGCGAGAGCTGCGGCTGGTAGTACAGCACGAACTCCCCCTTTTCCGGCGCGCTTCGCATGGCATTGGCCAGGGTCATCCGTTCGACCGCCTTTCTGGTGAGGTCGGCGGTGTAGAATTGGAATTTCGCTCTCCCCAGCTCCTTGGCGCGGTACATCGCCGTGTCCGCAGTCTGGACCAGGCGCGTGACGTCCTCCCCGTCGCGCGGATAGAGACTGATTCCGACGCTCGCGGTAATGACCGCCTCATGGCCATTCAGCATGTAGGGATGCCGAAGAGTGTCGAGGAGTTTCTGGGCGACACTGGCGAGATAGCGCTGGTCTTTGAAGTCCTCCAGAATGACGACGAACTCGTCACCGCCCAGGTGGGCGACGGTATCTTCGCTTCTCAAGCTGGAGGTCAGTCGATGCGCGACCTCCTGGAGAAGACGGTCGCCGGCGGGGTGTCCGAGGGTATCGTTGACGCTCTTGAAGTGATCGAGATCGATGAAGAGAATGGCAATCGGTTGCTCCCGCCGCTCGGCAGAGCGAATGGCGTGCGATAGCCGGGCGTTGAACAGGAGCCTGTTGGGCAGACGCGTCAGCGGGTCATAGTGCGCCAGGCGATCTAGCTTCTCTTCCGATTCTCGTATTCGGCTTAGATCGGAAGAAAGGATGACGTAGTTGGTGATGCGGCCGGCCTGGTCTGAAATGGTGCTGATCGCCGCCCATGCCGGGAACGGCTCGCCGGACTTGCGTCGGTACCACATCTCTCCGGCCCAGTGGCCGATTTGGGCGACCTCGGCCCACACCTTTTCGCGCTGACTCTCTTCATCGAGGCCCGCGTTGAGAAAATCGGGAGTCCGGCCGAGAACCTCGGCCTCTTCGTAGCCGGTGACGGCCGCAAACGATCGGTTGACCGCGGTGATGCAGCGATCCGCATCGGTGATCATCACCGCTTCAAGCATGTTGTCGAACACGGCCGTGCCCTGGGTGAGCCGGCGTTCGGCCTGACGTTTCTCCGTCACATCGCGGGCGACGCCCACAATTCCGATCACCTTGCCGTTTGCCACGATCGGCTGCTCGTTCACCTCGATGGTCAGAATGCCGCCGTTCTTGTGGCGGACATCGATATCAGTAGGAGGGTATCGCCGACCTGTACGCATGATCTCCATCGTTTCGGCGATGGCGCGGCGGTTGTTCGGGGTGTCGGCGAGATGTGCAGTAAAGGGTCCGCGCCACTCCTCGAGCGTATATCCACTGATCTGCTCGACGGCGGGGGAGATGTAGTAGATATTCCACTGCTCGTCGATGTAGTAAAGAACATCGCGCGTGTTCTCAAGCAGGAAATCCCTTTCCCTGAGCAGCTGGGATGCACGCAGCTCACTCTGCCGCAAGTCGGTTTCGGTGCGGCGTTCTTCGGTGACATCCCGGACCGTCGATATCAGTCGGAACGGGCGGCCATTCTCGTCCCGGTGAACCAGGACGCGCTGACTGACGATACGCTCTGACCCGCCGGGCTGCATGACGCGGTATTCGGTCTCATAGGTGCCCCCCTCCTTGCGCGCCACTTTCAGGAGTTGCTCGACCCTGGCACGGTCCTCCGTGCTGATGGTGTCGAGCAACGGAGTCAGCGTGCGGGGCGGGGGCGATGGTGGCAACTGGTGAATGTTCAGGCACTCGGGCGAAACGTGCAGCTCGTTGGTGAATAGATATTCCTCCCAGCAACCGGTCCGGGTCTGTGTCTGCGCCTCTTTCAGTGTCGCGATGGTATGGCTCAGTCGCGCGGCTTTCTGCCTCCATCGTTGTTCCGACTTCCGCATATGAAGCACGAGATCGAGTAGGTTGTGCAGCGACTCTGCAGCAAGCGGCTTGATGAGAGGCACGAACGAAGTGGCGAGATCGATTGGGGAGGGGCTCGCTTCAGCGGTGAGGAGAATGGCCGGGATTGCGTGAGCGGCCTGTAAGGCTTGAATCTTGTCGGAAATTTCACGTTCACGGCCGTTCGGTACGTCAACGACGAGGAGGTCTGGTTCGGGGTCCCATGCGCCCTGGCCATTTCCCGGTGAGGTCACGACGTCGTAGCCGAGGCCTTTCAAGGTGTTCGCGAGGTCCCTGGAGAGCGTGTGGTCGAATTCGATCACCATCACCCGCGCCGCCATGGACTCTCCTCCGTCGGAAAGCGTGCAATCTCCTTTGGTTCGCGTACCGGGATGCCCCCCCGTAACACAAACAAACAGCGAGAATCCCCAGCGGGGCTCCCCTGAATCCAGCATAGTCACGGGGAACTCGGCCGATCCGGATGCGCGGCTTATTTGAGACCCTGGCGGTCCAATCAGTTGGACAGGAAGTTCCTCGTGTTGCGGCCAGGATGATTCTCCATCTCGGCGCCCCAATTAAGCGAACGACGGAAGTCGCTGATTTGCCGGGTGGCTGACGGCGGCACCGGTTATCGCGGCTCCCGCTGGTCCCACCATACCGCGGGCCCTGTAGTCCTCGCAGAGAGAGAAGGGTGCGAAAGAACGGGCTGCCAAGCCCAGTCTCAATCAGGCAAATTGATTGCTCCCGAAGGATGGATACTGGTTCGGGAAGCGGTTACCGGCCGAGCTCGGGTTGTAGAGTTTTGGTAGTCCGCCCGGGGTCGGAACACTGATAGACTTCGCGCAGGGAGGGGAGAGGATAGTACTCCTGTAATCGAGGCACCCACCCGAGCGAACCCGTGACGTGGTACGGATGGGATGCTCCTGGTTGACGCACCGGGCGCCCTCCTGCGGATGAGAAGTTTGCCGATGACGACAGCGTTGCACCTCCCGGTGACCCCGGGCGATCGTTTGCAGATTCAGTGCCGGGGGATGGATGCCCGGATAAACACCCGTGTGATCGGCGTGGACCCCGGTCAATATGTGATTGCCGCGCTGCCACCCTACGATCAAATCGAGCCCGGTTGTGACCCACGGGTGGTCGGTATGCGGCTCATCGTCCGCTACATTCACGAGGGGGTTGCATACGGCTTCGAGTCAGTGGTTACGGGGTATCTGGTCAGCCCTGCCCGCCTGCTGTTCCTGAGCTATCCGCACCACGTGGCAAACCACGAGTTGCGTTCCCACCCGCGAATCGAGTGCATCCTTCCCGCCGACCTCGCCCTGTGCAGCCAGCTGCTGGAGGGGGTGGTGACCAACCTCAGCCGCGACGGCTGCGCGATGATGCTCGAGAACCTTACAGATGAGAATCTGCGCCTCGCCGCGGGTGAGAGTGCCCGGGTCAACCTCCAGCTGCCGGGAGAGGAGCGGTTCATTCCGATAGAGGGCAAGATTCGCAGCATTCGCCCGGAAGAGCGTGGCATGCTGTTCGGGATCCAGTTCATGCTGAGCCCGGCGTCACGGCGCAGCCTCTACGCCTACCTGCTTACCGTCGGCGCCCTGCCCGAGCACCGTGAGTTCTCGACCTTGCTCGGACGTCATCTGCTTTGGCTGGCCCAGGTCAGTGCCTTTGCGGAAGGGAAGCTGACCGATCCGCCTGTCGGGATTTCGGCGCCAAATTGCCTCTTCGGTCAATGGCTGGAAGGGGAAGCGGCCGTGCGCTACGCGGGCATGCCGCAACTGGCGGCACTGCAGGCGGCCCACGCAGAACTGCATCGCAAGCTCGCGGGGGCGGTGAAAAACCCGGGGGCGGGAAAGATTACTCCGGATGCGGTAGAGCCGCTCACCGCACTTCTGGTCGAACTGGTGATTGCGATCGAAGGGGAGGAGTGACGGTGAGGAGCATGTATCAGGGGTGGACTGTCGGGTTTTTGCCTGCGGTCCAGCGGGTGATCCCGTCACGAACATTGAACACTTGGGTGTAGCCCAACTGTTCGACCAGATGGCGGGACAGCACGCCGGTTCGGCTGCCGGTGCGGTGGTGGCGTTGCCGGTTCGTCATCTGCTTTGCGCAACTGCCGAAGTGGCTTGGAAGTCGTTGGTTTCAAGGGCAAATCTGGAAATACCAACCCGCAGGGACGACGCACCAAAAGGGACGAAGGACGGGCAAACCACGGGGCAGGGGTTTCCGCGCCGGGGAACCGAATTGGCAGTACCTCCCGTATACTGGGCGTTTCGCGCATTAACCGGATTTCGACAATGGACTTCCCCACCATCGAGAGTTTCGTCGGCAACACGCCGCTGGTCCGTCTGCAACGCCTTCCAGAGTCGGGCAGCGCGACGGTGCTGGTCAAGCTGGAGGGCAACAATCCCGCCGGTTCGGTGAAGGACCGGCCCGCCATCAGCATGATCCGCCATGCCGAGGTGCGGGGTGACATCAAGCCGGGCGACACCCTGATCGAAGCGACCAGCGGCAACACCGGTATTGCGCTGGCGATGGCTGCGGCCATCCGCGGCTACCGCATGGTGCTCATCATGCCGGAGAACATGAGCGTCGAGCGCCGCGCCTCCATGCGCGCCTACGGGGCCGAGATTGTGCTGGTCTCGAAGGAGGAAGGGATGGAGGGCGCCCGCGACCTGGCCGACCGCATGGCGGCAGAGGGGAGGGGACGGGTGCTCGACCAGTTCGCCAATCCGGACAACCCCGTCGCACACTACGAGGGGACCGGTCCGGAGATCTGGCGCGACACCGGCGGGACCATCACCCATTTCGTCAGCGCCATGGGTACCACGGGCACCATCATGGGCACCGGGCGGTTCCTCAAGGAGCAGAACCCGGCGATTCAGATTGTTGGCGTACAGCCGACCGAAGGGTCGAGCATCCCGGGCATCCGCCGCTGGCCGGAGGCCTACCTGCCGCGCATCTACAACCCGGCGCAGGTGGACCGGGTGATCGACATCGGCCAGCAGGAGGCGGAGGAGACCACCCGGGGACTGGCGTCCCGCGAGGGGATCTTCGCTGGCATCTCCTCCGGCGGTGCCGTAGCGGCGGCACTCCAGGTCGCGCGCGAGATCAAAGAGGGGGTGGTGGTGGCCATCATCTGCGATCGCGGTGATCGGTATCTTTCCACGGGCGTCTTCCCGGCTTGAACATCAACACAAGTCAGCCACAGAGCACACAGAGGACACAGAGGGAGAGCTCAACGCGGCAGATGCAATGGCGGGAGCGATAACTTCCGTTGCTCCTGCCTGGCCCTCGGCGTTTTTTGTACCTTCACGGCAACAGGGTTTTTCATACATGAACGTACTGGTTTTCGATATCGAGACCATCCCGGACGTGGAAGGCGGACGTCGCCTGCACGGGCTGGAGGGGCTGGACGACAAGGAGGTCGCCACCGTCATGTTTCACATGCGCCGCCAGGAGACCGGCGGCGAGTTTCTGCGTCTGCATCTACATCGCATCGTTGCCATCTCCGCGGTGTTCCGCAGCGGCGCCGACACCCTCAAGGTGTGGTCGCTCGGCAATCCTGATTCGCCGGAGAAGGAGCTGGTGCAGCGCTTCTTCGAGGGGCTGGAGCGCTACAGCCCGACGCTGGTCTCCTGGAACGGCTGCGGTTTCGATCTGCCGGTGCTCCACTACCGCGCGCTGCTCCATGGGGTGCGCGCGCCCCGCTACTGGGAAACGGGCGAGGACGACACCAGCTTTCGCTACAACAACTATCTCAGCCGCTATCACCACCGCCATACCGATCTCATGGATGTGCTCGCCGGCTACCAGCCGCGCGCAAACGCCCCGCTCGATCAAATCGCCACGCTGCTCGGCCTGCCGGGAAAGATGGGGATGAGCGGCGCCAAGGTGTGGGACAACTACCTGGCCGGCGATATCGACGGGATCCGAAATTACTGCGAGACCGACGTGCTGAACACCTATCTGGTTTACCTCCGGTTCGAGATGATGCGCGGGCGCCTCACCGAAGCCGGCTATGAAACCGAGTGCGAACGGGTGCGCGAGATGCTGGCCGGTGACGAGCGGCCGCACCTGCGTGAGTTCCTTGAAGCCTGGAAAAACTGATGGCACGAAGCAGACGCAAGCCACTGCCGGCGGAACCGGTACAGGCACGCATCGATAACCTCTCCCACGAAGGACGCGGCGTGGCGCGTGTGGAGGGCAAGGCGGTGTTCGTGGAGAACGCACTGCCGGGGGAGACGGTTTCGTTCCGTTACACCGCAATCCACCGCCACTTCGATGAAGGGGTTGCCGAAACCATCCTCGAACCGTCGCCGGATCGTGTCGAAGCGCACTGTCCCCATTACGCCATCTGCGGCGGCTGCGCATTGCAGCACCTCGATCATGCGGCACAGGTACGTTTCAAGCAGAACCTGCTGCTGGAAAATTTCTCCCATCTAGGCAAGGTGGAGCCCGGTGAAGTGCTGCCGCCGCTGACCGGAGCCGTGTGGGGCTATCGGCGCAAGGCACGGCTCGGTGTACGCTGGGTCAAGGCGAAGGGGCGGGTGCTGGTCGGGTTCCGTGAACGCCGTAGCGGCTTTGTCGCCGAAATGGAACGCTGCGAAATCCTGCATCCGTCGGTGGGTGAGCGGATTGCCGAACTGTCGGAGCTGATCGGCAGCCTGGAGGCCTACAACCGCATCGCCCAGATCGAGGTGGCGGTGGATGACACGCAGACCGCACTGGTATTCCGCAACCTGGATGCGCTCGGCGACGGAGATCGGGCGCGGCTCATCGAGTACGCCCGTGAAAGCGATCTGCGACTCTTCCTGCAGCCCGGTGGGCCGGACACGGTGGCACCACTGTGGCCCGAGTCGACATGTCTGGCGTATGCACTGCCCGCCCACGGGGTCACCTTCGCCTTCGAGCCCACCGACTTCACCCAGGTCAATACCGACATCAACCGGGCGATGGTCGATCGAGCACTCGAACTGTTCGATGCCGGCACGGACGATCGTGTACTCGATCTGTTCTGCGGTCTCGGGAATTTCACCCTGCCCATCGCCCGCCGCTGCCGCGAGGTGGTTGGCGTGGAGGGGGATGCGGGCCTGGTGGCCCGGGCGCGAGAGAACGCAGCGCGAAACGGCATCACCAACGCGGTGTTTCACGCCGCCGATCTGGCATCCGATCTCAGCGAGGCGCCCTGGTGGCAGGGCGGTTTCGACCGGGTGCTGCTGGACCCGCCCCGTTCCGGCGCCCAGGAGACCCTGGAGCACATCGCCCGTCTCGGCGTCCGCCGTATCGTCTACGTCTCGTGCAACCCGGCGACCCTCGCCCGCGACGCCGGCATCCTGGTCAACGAACACGGCTACCGGCTGGAGCAGGCGGGGATCATGGACATGTTCCCCCACACCGCCCATGTGGAGTCCATTGCGCTGTTTACGAAAACGCGCGGGAAGTAGAGGGGCGCGACTTATACCGCAAGGGCGGGTTGTCGTGAGACAGCTCTCTCGCCAAGGTGCCAGGAACACCATCGTGAATGCCTGCGGGTAGTCGATCCCGGTTTTCTTTGCGCCCTCTGCGCCTTTGCGTGAGTTCAACCGCGGTTGTTGAGGAGGACTATTCCAGCAGTTCGGTGTCGTCGTGGGCGTAGGGCGGGGCGCAGCAGCAGAGGATGTGCAGCGGCGTTTTGCCGGTGTTGGTGACCGCATGGGGCGTACCGGGCAGGATGCAGACGGTGTCGCCTGCAGCCACTTCGAAGGACTTCTCTCCGAGCCGCATGAGCCCTATTCCGGCGGTGATGTGGTACAACTCCTCACTGAGGTGGTGCCGGTGCAGGTGCGTTGCAGCCCCCGGCGCAACGATCGCTTCGGCCAGGCTCTGATTGCGGTTGCTGTGGACCGTGGGGTGCATCAACTCCCGGATTTCGGATCCGTCCTTGGTCTCATAGGGCAAGGCGGTGCTGTAGCGGGTGCGTGGCATGAGATGGATTCTACATCACCACGCGGTTCTTGCCCTGTTCTTTGGCCAGATAGAGCTTGTGATCGGCCCGATCCACCAGGTCCTCCAGGTCCACGCCGCGCTCGGGGTGCATCTCGGCGACCCCGAAGCTGGCAGTGACGCGGAGGTCGATCCCATCACAGCTGAAAACCGTCTCCGCGATGCTCTTGCGTACCTTGTCGGCGAGGCGAGCACCCCCGCGTAGCGGCGTGTCATTCAATACGAGCAGAAACTCCTCACCGCCGTAGCGGAAGGCGTAATCGCTGGAACGGATGAAGCGGCGGATGATCTCGGCCACGCCGCCGAGTACGCAGTCCCCCGTGCGGTGGCCGTGGGTGTCGTTGACCCGTTTGAAATCGTCTATGTCCACCATCACCACCGAAAACGGACGCTGCACCAGGCGTGCGAGGCGCAGCCCCTGGGTCAGGGTGTCATCCAGGATCTTGCGGTTGTAGAGTCGGGTGAGCGGATCGCGGATCAGCTCCCTCATCCTGAGGCGGGCGACAAGGACGGTGACGATGTTGTTGGCGGTCAGGATGTACTTGCTGATCTTGTCGTAGAGCATCAGCACTTCTGTATAACGTTGGTGTTTGACGAAAAAGAACAGGTTTCCCGCGTCGGTGAATATCCGCCGGTTCAGGTCCATCAGGTGCTGTCGGTCTTCCGCCGCCGGGACGTACTGCGCTGCATCTGCAGACATGAGCCAGCGGTGAAACTCGGACCGCTCGATGTCAAGGTTGGGCAGCATATCCTCCCGCTCCAGCTTCAACGCGCTCAGTAGCTGGCGCAGCCACAGCAGGTAACCGGCAATCAGTCCGGATGCCATCTCGCGCGACTCGCGGACAGCGGTGATGAAGAGTTCCAGGTCGCGGGCGTCCTCATCGAGCATGCACTCCAGATAACCCTTGGCGGTGTAATCCTTGACCCCGCGGAAAAAGGTGTGGACGTCGTCAGCGATCCGGGCGCCCTGTTCTTCTTCGGGTACGGTGCGAAAGAATTCGTCGGCAAGGAAATCGATACCAACCGCGAAATCGGCAAACGGCACGTAGATGCGGTGGTGAAAACGGCCCAGCTCCACGTAGCGGCTGCGCACGGTGGGCAGATCCTCCAGGAGTGCCTGGCGCAGGTGTTCGCGTTGGCGTGCAACGAGGCTGCGGATGTGTGCGTCGTCGCGAAAGAAGCCGGCAAAGTGGCGATCGGAGATCAGCCTCCGGTAGAAGGACTCGAATATCTGGTCGAGATGATCGTCAAGGGCGGCAAGACTCTCCTGCATGCGGGGCTCCTTGCAGGGCACACCGGCCCGCGTCCGTGCGAGCACCCCTCAAAAGGTTAGCAGGCGATGGGAAAACAAAAGCCCCCGCAGCGGGCGAGCGCCCTACGCCGGCAGGTCGCAGGGCTACTTAGCCTTGGGAAAGATTCGATAAACGATTCCTGGCTTCCACTGCGGTGAATTGTCTTCGGTTGCGGAGGTCAGGGGGTCAGCACGACCTTTCCGGTCACCCCCCCGGCCTCGATGATGCGGTGCGCCTCCGCTGCCTTTGACAGCGGCAGCGTGTGGCTTACGTGTACCGAGAGCCGGCCGCTGTCGAACAGATTGGTGCAGCGTTCGAGGATCCCTGTCTGGTGACGCCGTGCCGGTTCCCAGCCGAAGTACGGCGGCGAAAGCATCAGCTCCAGACTGACCCGCAGATTACGCAAACGCGCCACCTTCCAGTCCACCTCGGAAGCGGGCTGGAGCAGCGACACGATATCCCCATATGGCCGCACCGCGGCGAAGCTCTGCTCGAAGGTGGCGCCGCCCACCGTATCCAGCACTGCATCCACGCCGTCACCGCCGGTCCACGCCAGCACCGCCTCGACGAAATTCACCTCCCGGTAGGGGATCGGCTCGGCACCCAGAGTGCGGACGAACTCCGCCTTCTCCGGCGAGCCGACAGTGGCAGCCACCCGGCAGCCTGCCTCAACCGCAAGCTGGATAGCCACATGGCCGACACCGCCGGCACCGGCATGCACCAGCACACTCTGCCCCGATTGGATGCGTGCACGGTCGTGCAGTGCTTCCCAGGCGGTGATCAGTACCAGCGGCGCAGCGGCGGCATGAACGAAATCGATGGCGGCAGGCTTCTTCGCCAGTGCGATTTCGTCCACCAGCGCGTATTCGGCATAGTTGCCGGCTGGGTAGCCGATGCCGCCGTGAAAGAAGTAGACCTCGTCTCCAGGCTGAAACCGGGTCACCCCGTCGCCGACCGCGTCGACCACGCCGGCGCCGTCGCAGCCGAGGACGGCGGGCATGCGGTCCGGGAAATAGGTGCCCTTCGAGCGAAGCTTGGTGTCGACCGGATTGACGCCTGCCGCCCGAATCCGTACGCGCACCTGATCCGGTGCGGAAATCTCCGGCAGTGGGAGTTCTCCTTCGGTCAGCACCTCCGGTCCGCCCGCCTCCCGCATCAGGATTGCCTTCATCACTCACTCCTTCTTGTTGGCCGTTTGGATGTTACGATCGTAACCCACCTTTACCTGATCAAGGCTATGGCGATTGAGATCGAACGGAAGTTCCTGCTGAAGGATGACGGCTGGCGGGCCGGGGCGGACGCCGGTACCCGCTTTCGTCAGGGTTATCTGGTCGGTGCGGAACAGGCGTCGGTGCGGGTGCGGATCGAAGGGGTGCACGCCAACCTCAACATCAAGAGCGCAACGCTCGGGGTCTCCCGTCTGGAGTACGAGTACCCAATCCCGCTCGCCGATGCGGAGGAGATGCTCGATCGCCTCTGCGAGAAGCCGCTGATCGAAAAGACCCGCTTCCACGTGAACCACGCGGGCAAACTGTGGGAGGTGGATGTGTTCGCGGGGGAAAACGCGGGACTGGTGGTGGCGGAGATCGAACTGTCAGCCGATGACGAGGAAATCCATCTGCCCGACTGGGTGGGGGAGGAGGTATCCGGCGACAAACGCTACTACAACGTCTGTCTGGTCAAACACCCCTACAAGGACTGGAAATAGTCTTGCGCGAGCTGCTCATCCGTATCGATATCCCTGAGCAGCGCCTGCGCCTTCTGACCGGCGACCAGGTGGTGATGGACATCCCGGTTTCCACCGGCGCGAACGGTGCCGGAGAGGCGGAGGGGAGCGGCTGCACGCCGCGTGGCCGGCACATCGTCCGTGCTAGAATCGGCGCTGGCTGTCCGGTCAATACCGTCTTCCGCGGCCGTCGCCCCACCGGGGAGATCTACAGCCCGGAGCTGGCCGCCCGCTGTCCCGACCGCGACTGGATTCTCACCCGCATCCTCTGGCTGAGCGGCACCGAAGTCGGTCGTAACCGCCTCGGCCGGGTCGACACCATGCGCCGCTATATCTATCTCCACGGCACACCCGACGAGACACCGCTCGGCAGGCCGGGCTCCCGCGGCTGCGTGCGTGTCCGCAACAGCGACATCATCGAACTCTTCGATCGCGTCCCCGCCGGGATACCGGTGCATATCTCCGGTTGAACCGGACCCGCAAGGGCTGACTCCGACACAAATCCCTCGCCCAAAGTCCGGTCTGCCGGGGGAAAAGCAATTTATCGGACCCCTGTCACACCCCCTTCGAGCAGTCGTTAACGCCGGGTTCGTGACCTGACTGCCGCTTGCACGATCGCACCGGAACTACGCCGCCGCGCTGCGATACGGCTCACAGCCTACCCCCCAACCCACCCCTAGGATGGCGCCACTTTTCGTTCGGTCCGTTCTGATTCGGAATCGGAAGGGGTCACGCAACGGTGCCGAAAGTCGGTCACGCCCTTGCCGCCGGGACGCGGCGCCAATGCCTTGTGCAGAGGACAGAGAAGACGATGATTCGTATTCCGGTAAAGCTACGCCGTCGCACCTCGGCGATCGCCATCGGTGCCCTGTTGAGCGCCTGCGGAGGGGGTTCGGACGGTGAGGTCGCAACGGCACTCACCCTGACCGGAAGCGTGGGAGACGGACCGGTGATCGGCGCAACCGTGACGGTACGCGCGGCGGACGGCCGGGTTCTGACCAGCACCGCCAGTGACAACGCCTCCCGCTATCAGGTGACGGTTCAGGTAACGTCGGACGACTTCCCCCTGATCCTGGAAGCAAGTGGGGGGACGGACCTGGTGACCGGAGCCAAACCTGATTTCACACTGGTCTCGGCCACCTGGGAGGCCTCACGAAACGAGGTGCACCTCACTCCGTTTTCAACCTTGGCGGTGCGTAGCGCGGGTGCGATGGCGGGCGGCCTGTCTGGTGAAAACCTGGAGCAGGCCCGCGAGCGGGTCACCGCCAACCTTGCCTTCGGCCTCGATTCCGGCCGGCTCGGCGATCCGATGAATGGTCGGGTGGACGAGGAGAATATCGCCGATCTGGTGAAAGCGAGCGAGGCCTTCGGCGAAATGCTGCGGCGGGTGCGTGCCGTCCTCGGCGAAGGAGGAAGCACGCTCAGCGTAGACGGGGTGATCACTGCCCTGGGCGCCGATCTGACCGACGGCATTATCGATGGTGTGGGTGCTGGCGGGGTTGAACCACACGTCGCCGTGCTGGCGAATGTGGTAACCGGGGCGGTGATGCTTGAAGTGCTGGCAAACCGGCTCCAGGTCAACGGTGCGGATGCGATCAGGGCCATGGATAATGCGGTGCGGGCCGTGGAACCGGCAGCAGTACGTGTTACTTCGGATGTGCCGGTCAACGAACGGGCACTGACGCAGGTGCGAGAGGCGCTGCAACTGGCCGGTATCATCGCACCGGATGACGCATTGTCCGAATTTGTATCCGAACTCGAAAGGCTGGAATCGAACCTTTCCGCTAATGATTTCCAGCGTTTGCTGGATGAGGGGGCCCAGGCGGTGCTTGAGCGGGCCGTGCGCGAGGCGGGAACGGGTGATCAGTCGCTGGTCACCGTGGTCAACCTGGCGGCACGCGTCATTCGCGGCCAGGAGAAGAAGGTCAACGAAGCGCCGGTAATCAGCGGGACTCCGGCTACCACGGTCAACAAGTGGTCGCCCTACAGCTTCGTGCCTTCGGCATCTGACCCGGACGGTGACACGCTGCTGTTCCAGATCCGCAACCAGCCGGCGTGGGCCAGCTTCGACCCGACCACCGGCGCTCTCACCGGCACACCCGGTAATGGGGATGTCGGTACCGCGGGGAATATCGTCATTAGCGTGAGCGACGGGATTGAATCCGCCAAACTGGCGAAATTCGACCTGGAGGTGCTCGATGTGAATGGCCCGCCGGTGATCTCCGGAACTCCGATGGGCACAGCGACTGCCGGGATGCCGTACAGCTTCACCCCCATCGCCAGTGATCCCGACGGGGATCAGCTCACCTTCACCATCACCAACAAGCCGGGTTGGGCCGCCTTCGATACCAGGACCGGTACCCTCTCCGGAACAGCGGGGGAAGCCGATATCGGGAAGAGCAGCAGCGGTATCGTCATCAGCGTGAGCGACGGTGAGTTCTCCGCCACACTGCCGGTATTCGCTATCGCGGTACAGGCGACTCCGGTGCAGAACACAGCGCCGACCATTGGCGGTGTGCCGCCGACCATCGTTGCAGCCGGGAGCAACTACACCTTCACGCCGGTAGCGGCCGACGCCGATGACGATCCGCTTCAGTTCACCATTGCCAACCGGCCGACCTGGGCCAGTTTCGATCCCGCGACAGGTACCCTGTCCGGTCGTCCGGAAGCGGCGCATGTGGGAACCACCTCCGGCATTACCATCTCGGTGTCTGACGGCAAGGCGAATACCTCGCTGCCGCCGTTCTCGCTGACCGTGCAGCACGTCAACAGTGCACCGACCATCAGCGGGACGCCGGCAACGACGGTGAACAAGGGGGTGTTCTACAGCTTCACCCCGACCGCCCATGATGCCGACGGTGACCCGCTCACCTTCAGTATCCAGAACAAACCGGTGTGGGCAAGCTTCGACGCCACGACCGGCCGGCTCTTCGGGACCCCCGGCACCGAGCACAACGGCACCACCGCCGGGATCACCATCCGTGTGAGCGACCTGTCGGTGACCAGTTCGCTGCCGGCGTTCGATCTCACGGTAGTCAACAGACCGCCGACCATCAGCGGCACACCGGCGACCACGCTGGAGGAGAACACCGCCTACAGCTTCACCCCCACCGCCAGTGATCCGGATGGTGATCCGCTCAGCTTCAGTATCACCAACAAGCCGGCCTGGGCGGCCTTCGACAACGGCACCGGGCAGCTCTACGGAACGCCCGCCACGACCGGGAAGGTAGACGGGATCATTATCTCGGTAAGCGATGGCGTCGCCGCAGCCGCGCTGGCCCCCTTCAACCTGACCGTCACCGCGGCGGTGTCGGAGGGAACGGTAACGCTCAGCTGGGAGGCGCCGACCCGGAATGTGGACGGCACGGCACTGACCGACCTGGCCGGATACCGGGTCTACTACGGCACGTCCAGTCGGAGCTACGGTACGCCAATCGACGTGGAGAAGGGGCTGGTTACCTACACGCTGGACGGCCTGGAAGCGAATACCTGGTACTTCGCGGTCACGGCTTTGGACAGTGACGGCAACGAGAGCGAGCACTCCAACGAGCTGAGTGCCACGGTAGGCGGCTAATCCGAGGGCCGAAAAGGCCCCGGAACAAAAAGGGGTGTAGCCTGAGCCCGCGGAGCGTTTCCCGCGGGCTTTTTTTTACCACTCCACCGATACCCGAACCGGCAGGTGGTCCGATGCCCGGCGCGCCAGCGGCGTCCGGTGGATGCGGATTCGGGCGCGGGCGGCGCGCGGTTTCAACCAAATACGGTCCAGTGCGAGCAGCGGCAGCCAGGAGGGGAAGGTGGGCAGGGCGAAGAATCCGCGGCCGAAGTGGGCATGTAGCCAGCGCAGGGGGCGACCCCAGAGGAACCACTCGTTGATGTCGCCCATCAGCGCGGTGAAAGGGGATGAATTCGACTCCAGCGCAGCGAGCAGCCGCCGTACCTGGATGCGCCGTTCGCCCGGCAGGAGTCCGAGATGGGTGGCGATCACGCGCAGGCGTCCGTCCTCGTGGTTGAGGTCCACATCGAGCGCACCCCGTGGCTCCCGATGCGGACAGCTCAGATCGATGTGGCGCACGGCGAGCACCTCCGGCCGCACCATTAGTGCGTTGCCGTAGTGCCCCGCGTCGCTTAGCAGCAGGGGACCGGTGATGGCCTGCAGTCCGGTTGCCTCGGAGAACCGTTCGAGCAGCCCGGAGCGGTGAACGCCGCGCCAGTCCACCTCCTGCAGCGCCAGCACGTCGCCGTCCATCTCCCGCAGGACCTCTGCCACCCGTTCCGGAGCATAGCGGCCATCGAGTCCGACGCAGCCGTGAATGTTATAGGAGCAGAGCGTCAGTACCACGCCGTCACGCTTCCATCCGCCCGTTGCGGCGGCGCGCCAGCCAGCCGCGGACCAGCAGCAGGGTGGTGATCACCGCCGCTGCCGCAACCACCATCAGGGCGATGTTTTCCGGCTCGGGACGGCTGATGGCGCTCTGTACCCGGGTGACGATGATGGCGATGGCGATCAGCCCGGGTGTCATGCCGATCACCGTACCCAGCAGGTAGTCGCGGAACCGGACGTGAGAGGCGCCGGCGACCACATTGATGATGGAGAAGGGGGCCACGGGGATGATGCGCACGGCCACGATGGTCAGCAGCCCGCGGCGGGCGAGGCGCTGGCTGATTCGGTTGATTCGCTCCCCCGCCAGATGCATCCCGGCGCGCCCGAGCCGGCTGCCGATGGCGTAGGTGGTCAGGGCGCTGGCGACGGTGCCGAGAAGGGAGTAGATCACCCCCTCCCACAGGCCAAAGACGATGACGGTGACGACGATGAGCACCGAGACCGGGACCACCAGCAGCCCGCCAATCACAAACCCGCCCATGACCAGAAGCGGGGCCAGCGGGGAGTCGCGCAGGTAGCCGGTCGCCTGGACCAGGCGGTCGATATCGAGCCACTCGTTCAGTGGGGTGAACTGCCAGGCGGCGGCCAGTCCCACCAGTACCAGCAGCAGGGCGGCAAGGGCGGCGAGGCGGCGGCGTACCGGAGAGCGTTGATCGGGTGGAACGAATTCGTCCGTGAGTTCGTCCGGATCGATGGGACGTTCGGGATCGATCAGGCGTTCGTCGGGTAGGTACTCCTCGATACCTGAGGATTCCGGTTCGAGAGGATTGAGCGTGCGGCCGTAACCGCGCAGCGATTCGATGGCAGCGATGAGCGAGCCCTCCCGTTCCAAGGCATCCGCCACCTGCGTCACCTCCACACCAAGGTGCTCCGCAAGCAGGGTGTTACGAACATGCGCCACACGCGCCACAACGGTGGGATGATCGGCCTCGATGACGAGATCGCACTCGCTGTCGAGACCCATGGAGCGGTTGCTGAGATTGGCCGAACCGATGCGCAACATCCGATCATCGATCACCATTACCTTGCCGTGGATGTTGATCCAGCGGTTGGTCATGCCGTCATGGCCGGCGTAGTAGATCCGCAGCCGGTTGTGCACGTCCTGTTGGCGCAAGCGGCGCAGCAGCCGCAGGCGAAGTACATCCATCGTATGCTGCTCAAGCCAGCCGCTCGTTCTCAGTGGCAGCACCAGCACCACCTCCGGCCCCTCCTTGTCACCCAAACGACGGGCCAGTGCCTCACCGAGCGTGCGTGAGGTGAGAAACTGGTTCTCGATATAGATGTGGCGCCGTGCGGTGGCAATCATGTCGAGAAACAGCTGCTGTACCTCATGCACACCCGGCTGATCCTCAAAGCGAGGCAGCGTGCGCGCAATTGCCACCCGTACATCCACGAATGTCGGGACAACCTCCCGGGGCCAGGGGTCAAGGCGCGGCGGTTTGACCGGTGGCTGCGCCTGGGTTCCGGTGGCCCGGAGCCACCGTTCGCGGACCAGTTCACCGAGCGCGGCGGCAACCGATCCATCCACCACCATCTGGACGTCGTGAAACGGCGGATAGTTCAACCCGTCCGCATCGACCCGCCGCGGATCGGAAGGCAGGTGCTCCGGCGTGTCCCAACGCCACTTGGAGAGGTCAAAGCCGCCGGAGAAGGCAACGGCGTCATCGATGACGACCACCTTCTGGTGATGTGACCCGCCCATCGGATGATGCCCGTCGAGGTGGAAGTGGAGCCGCTTATGGGTCTTCCAGCCGAACCTGTAGGCGGGGAGCCACTCACGTTCCATCTGGTAGATAAGTGCGAAGTCCCAGGTGAGGACATAGGCGTGCAGTGTGGGGTGTTCGGCCACCACCGTGTTCAGGAAGTCCCCCAAGCGGTCCGGGAAACGACCGGATTGCCCGTCAGGACAGAGGCGCAGGCGGCTGTTGATATCCCAGCCGAGAATAAAGATCGAGTGGCGCGCTGACTCCACCGCCGCGCGAAAGGCGCTGAAGTAAGCCGCCCCGTCTATCAGGATTGCGGCACGGGCGGCCGGTTCGATGCGCCAGCAGTTGTGGCCGGGCCGGAGCAGTGTTCCATCGCGCATTGCCAAGTCCGTAGGACGCAGGTAGTCCAACAGAAAAGCCTAGCCCGCATTTCGCTCCGGCCATCCTGCGGCCGGCAGTTGCGGGTGAATCCGGTCTGGTGAGTTGCCGGCCATTTGCTGTGGCGCTGAAGGAGAGCGATGTCGCGGTCGTGAGATATCCGGATTTCAGTCGCGCCCCGTTCTCAGGTCACCCCTTGATACAGATGAGTGGTTCCAGGCGGGCAACGGTTCGGGCCAGTCCGGCGCGGTCGGTGGCATTCACCACGGCGGCGATCTCCTTGTAGGCTTCCGGCGCCTCCTCGGCCACGCCGCGCAGACTGGTGCTGCGGATCAGGATGCCGCGTCGGGCCAGGTCGGCGACAACGGCACGGCCGTTCCAGCGCCGGGTGGCGGCGTGACGGCTCATGGCACGGCCCGCTCCGTGGCAGGCCGAACTGAACGCGAGCGCCTCGGAGGCGGTGGTACCGGCGAGGATGTAGGAGGCGGTCCCCATGGAGCCGCCGATGATCACCGGCTGCCCCGTATCGCACAGTTCGGCAGGCAGCGCCGGGTGACCGGGACCGAAGGCGCGTGTCGCCCCCTTGCGGTGGACGAACAGGCGGCGCGCGCGTCCGTCCACCTCGTGGACCTCCTCCTTGCAGGTGTTGTGGGAGACGTCGTAGAGCGGTTTGATCTGCGCCTCGGGGAGCACCCGGGCGAAGGTTTCGCGGGTGAGGTGGGTCAGAATCTGGCGGTTGGCCAGGGCGCAGTTGATCCCGGCACGCATGGCGCCCAGGTAGCGCTGGCCCACTTCGGAGCGCAGCGGCGCACACGCCAGCTCCCGGTCAGGCAGGGTGATCCCCTCGCGGGCGGCGGTGATCGCCATCTCCTGCAGAAACTCGGTGCCGATCTGATGGCCCAGTCCGCGCGAACCGCAGTGGATGCTGACCAGCACATCGCCCATTTTCAGCCCGTAAGCGTCGGCGATGGGGGGCGATTCAATGGCTGTGACGTGCTGCACCTCCAGGTAGTGATTGCCCGATCCCAGGGTGCCCATCTCCCGGCGCTGGCGTTCGCGTGCACGATCGCTGACGTGGGCCGGGACCGCCCCGGCCATCCGACCGCGCTCCTCCACGCGCTCCAGGTCCGAAGGTTCGCCCCAGCCGTGCCCGACCGCCCATTCGGCCCCACCCGTCAGCATCGCGTCCATCTCTGTGTCGGAGAGCCGGATACGCCCGGTGGCGCCGACGCCGGCGGGAATGGTGCGAAACAGCTCATCGGCGAGTTGTTCCTTGACGCTCTCGATCCGGGCGCGTTCGAGGCCGGTGTGCAGGGTGCGCACGCCGCAGGAGATGTCGAAACCGACTCCGCCGGCGGAGACCACGCCGCCCGCGTCGGGGTCGAAGGCGGCCACCCCGCCGATGGGGAATCCGTAGCCCCAGTGGGCGTCCGGCATGGTGCAGGCGGCGCCGACGATGCCGGGGAGGGTGGCCACATTGGCCGCCTGTTCGAACACCTTGGCGTCCATCTGCCGAATGAGCGCCTCGCTGGCGTAGAGTCGGACCGGAACCCGCATCGCCCCCTGCGGCGCGATCTCCCAGCAGTAGTCGGAGAGCTTGTGCGGTGTGTACGCACTCATGTCACGCCTCCCTCAAACGTCCACCACGCACTGCGCCGTCCACTGGCCGTGATCATCAGGTTTCACCGCCAGTTCGGTGAAGGTCGCCCCCTTGGGCTCCACCGCGGGCTGGTGGCGCGCCCGGTCGACCGGTTCGCCCCACAGCGTGGCCATCAATCGTTCGCCATCGATGCGGACATCGAAGCGCCGGAACAGCATCCGCTCGGTGGCCATCGCCCAGATCACCCGATTGAGCCAGCAGTAGAAGAGCAGTTCGAGATCGGGTGCGTCGCAGGTGACAGTGAGGGATTGATCCGGTCTCACGCGGTCCAGGTCGGTGATCACGGCGGTCAGGGCCAGTGCGGCCTGCTCGAAGGCGCTCGCCGGGTCGGGCCCGGCGCCACGGATGCCGACATCTGCGGCGTGGGGAAAGTGGCTCCAGCGCTCGGCGCCCATAGACGAATCCTAGAGCACCGAACAGATAACTGGAACATTGTCCAAGAGCCGGGCAGGTGTAGGAGCCCGCCCCCGCGGGCGAATGGGCCTACGGGAGCAAACGGGGGAAGCGGCTTCACCGCTGTTCGCCCGGAGGGCCGGGCTCCTACGGAGCAAGGCGATTAAGCAACGCTCGTTTATCTGTTCGGTGCTCTAGCAGGCGCCCGTGGCGGCCATGCCGGGCATTGAAGGGGGAGGAAGCCGCGATAGCTGCCGGGAACGGAGCACCGCCCCATCGCGGGCTGCCACCGTGCTTGTCAGGGAGAAACGGGTGTTTCGGGCTCGGTCAGCCAGTCGATCACAGCGGGAAAGAAGTGGGCGACCCCCTCCAGCACACCGGCGCTGTAGTTGCCGTTCATGCCCAGGAAGCCGCCGCGGGCGAGATAGAGCGTGTTGGCGGAACCGCTCCCGTGCAGGGCGGCCTCGCGGACCTCATCGGCGGCGTTCCGCACCAGTATCGAAGGAAGGCCGCTGGTGAGCACCTCCAGGTCGTTGCCGCTGTCACCGGCAAACAGGGTATCGCCGGGGGTGGCGCCGGTCTGTTCCATGAGGAAGCGGATGGCGTGGAGTTTGTTTGCGCTCGCTGGCAGCAGGTCGAGCAGGCCGGTGCCGCTCACCTCGTCCACGCTCCAGATGAGGTTGGCGTACACCCGGTGGCGCTCCAGGCGCTGCCGCATTTCGTCTAACAGCCGGTCCCTATCCACCCCCAGGGGGGCGTAGTAACTGAGTTTCCAGGTGTTCTGCTTTTCCGGCTCCTGGAGGCGAAGCGGTTCCAGATCGGTGAACAGGCCGGCCAGCCGGTGCTGATCGAGCCCGTTCCAGTCCATCCCGATCTCATCGCTCCACCGCTGCCAGAGCTGCCACCGGTCGCCCTGGATTTCGTAGAGGGTGGTACCCACATCGCCGATGGCGTAATCGGGCAGCGGGATATCGTACTGCTCGATCGCTTCGGTGAGCAGCCGCCGGTCACGGCCGCTGACGTAGACCAGGGTCACCTCGGGGCGGGCGGCCAGCCGGCGGAGCAGAGGACGGGCTTGCGGGGATTCCGGCTGGCGGCCATTGGGCAGGAGGGTCCGGTCGAGGTCGGAGCAGAGGAGCAGTCGCCGCATAAGGGGGTATTATACGCCGGGTGCGGAGCATGCGCGCATCGGCCGGGGTGGTACCCAGGGGGGTAACCCTCTAGAATGCGCGCGCTGGACAGGCCCAAGAACCCAACAATGCAATCTGCTCTCGTCCTCCGAACTCTGGGCATTCTTCTGATGCTGTTCAGCGTCAGTCTGATCCCCCCCATCGTTGTCTCCCTCATCTATCAGGACAACGAGCTGGGCCATTTCTCCATCACGCTGTTCCTGAGCCTTGTCGCGGGCCTCGGGCTGTGGCTGCCGTTCCGCGGGGCGAAGATGCACATGTACGCCCGCGACGGGTTCATCGTGGTGGCGATGTTCTGGCTCGTCATGGGCACGCTCGGCAGTTTGCCGTTTCTGTTCGGCCTGGAGATGAGCGTGGCCGACGCGGTGTTCGAGTCGGTCTCCGGCTATACCACCACCGGCGCCACGGTGCTGACCGGGCTGGACACCCTGCCCCCCTCAATCCTGATGTACCGCCAGGAGATCCAGTGGCTCGGCGGCCTGGGCTTCATCGTGCTGGCGGTTGCCTTGCTGCCGATGCTCGGCGTCGGCGGTATGCAGCTCTATCGTGCCGAGACGCCCGGGCCGATGAAGGATGAGAAGATCACCCCGCGCATCACCCAGACCGCGCGCATGTTGTGGCGCATCTATGTCGGTCTGACCATCGGCTGCGCCTTGGCCTACTGGATGGCCGGCATGAGCGTGTTCGATGCCATCGCCCACAGTCTCACCACCGTCTCCACCGCCGGGTTCTCCACCCACGACGCCAGCCTCGCCTTCTTCGACAGCCCGCTCATCGAGGCGATCGCGATGGTGTTCATGATTCTGGGCTCCATCCACTTCGCAGTGCACTTTGTGGCGATGCGGCGCGGCTCGCCGATGACCTACTGGAACAACCCCGAGGTGCGCGCCTTTTTTGTGCTGCTGGTGGTGCTCGTCGCCGTGGTGTCGGTGATGCTGTTTACCAGCGGCGCGCGCAGCGAACCCCTGGAGGCGTTGCGTTACGGTGCGTTCGAGGTGGTGGCGGTGCTGACCACCACCGGCTACGGCATCGACGACTTCGCCTACTGGCCGCTGGCGCTGCCGGTGATTATCATCTTCGCCTCTTTTGTCGGCGGCTGCGCCGGCTCCACTGCGGGCGGCATGAAGGTGATCCGGTTCGTGCTGCTGTGGAAGCAGGGGATTCTGGAGGTGCAGCGGCTGGTGCATCCGCGCCTGGTGCGCCCCATCAAACTGGGGGACCGGGTGGTCTCTCCGCGGGTGGTGGATGCGGTGTGGGCCTTTTTCGCCCTGTATGTCGCGGTGTTCGCCTTCCTGATGGTGGTGATGATGACCTACGGGATGGACCAGGTGACCGCGTTCGGCGCCGTCGCCAGCATGCTGAACAACCTGGGTCCCGCCCTGGGCGAGGTCAGCAGCAACTTCGGGCACGTCAGCGACGGGGCGAAGTGGTGGCTGGCCGCTGCCATGCTGCTCGGCCGGCTGGAGCTGTTCACCATTCTGGTACTGCTGACGCCGAGCTTCTGGCGGGAGTAGCCTGATCCGGCGGGCTGCACGTCGTAGGGCGCAATCCTATTGCGCCGATAAAAACGGCAGCTGGACTCTCGCCAAGACGAACGAGTGCATGGAAGCACGAGGTAGGGCAATGCAGGAGCAACTTGCCGAAAGACGCAGAGAAAACAGAAACAAGGCAGTCGTTTCGGTTCCACCCGGAAGGTGGGGCTGTTCATTGGTACAACAGTTTGTTTTTCTTGGCGTACTCGGCGTCTTTGCGAGAGTAACTGCGGTTTAGGTTGAATCGCCGTGCTCCATTGCAAACGCCATCAGGCGCAATACGATTGCTCCCTACGGGCCTGCCAGCCGCGCCGCCTCCACGGCCAGGATGCGCGCCTCGTCCACCGGGACGACCCACACCTCCACACGGCTCTCCGCCGCGCTGATGCGCGCCTCACCGCCGCGTGCCTGCCGGTTGGCCTCCCTATCGATCTCCACCCCACACCAGGCCATCTGCGCCAGCGCCCGCTCCCGCACCTCCGGCACATGCTCCCCGATTCCGCCGCCGAACACGATCCCGTCCGCCCCGCCGAGCACGGCGAGATAGGCGCCGATGTATTTGCGGATGCGGTGGCTGTAGATATCCACTGCAAGCCGAGCCTCCGGCGAGCTGGAACCGATCAGGGTACCCGCGCTGCCGTCTCCCCCCGCCACGGCCACCAGCCCGCTGGCGCGGTTGAGGATGTCATCCATCTGCTCCGGCGAGAGCTTCTCGCGCGCCATGAGGAAGGTGACCAGACCCGGGTCGATGTCGCCGCAGCGGGTCGCCATCACCAGCCCTTCGTTGGGGGTGAAACCCATGGAGGTATCGAGCGGTTGCCCGTCGCGGATGGCCGTCACCGAGGCGCCGCCGCCGAGCTGGAGGGTGACGATGCGCCCCCCGCCGCCCGGATGCAGTTCGCGCCAGCGCTCGGCGAGCGCCCGGTGGGCGATGCCGTGGAAACCGTAGCGGCGCAGGCCGTACTTCTCCGTCAGGTCGCGGGGCAGGGTGTAGTCGGAAGCCGCCGGCGGCAGGTCGGCGAAAAAGGCGGTATCGAATACCACCACCTGAGGGAGGTCGTCGCCAAGCAGGCGGTAGGTTCCTTCGATCCAGCCGTAGGCGATGGTGTTGTGCAGGGGCGCCAGGGTGACCGCGTGGCGGATGCGGGTCTCGATTTCGGGAGTGAGGCGTACCGAGTCGGAGAAGAGCCCGCCGCCGTGGACCACCCGGTGCGCCGCCGCGTCCGGCACCTCATCGGCGAGGAACTCGCCGATCAGCGCATCCGGCTCCCCCGCATCGCGGGCCAGGGAGCGGTCACGCAGCCGATGACACTCGCCGTTATCGACGCGGTAGAGGCCCAGCTTGACCGATGAACTGCCGGTATTGACCGTCAGCACCTTCATGCAGCGAAGGATAGCAGCGGCCGTCCCGCGTCCAGATCACTCCTTCAGCCAGATATCCAGCGCCTCGGCGTAGCGGTTGATCATGATGCGGATGGTGGAGAGGGAGGCGCTTCGCTTGAAGTTGATCTCGTGGACATCAAACTTCAGCACGCGCGCCAGCATCACCGGGGTGGTGACGACGACAATCCGGCGTTCCTTGAGCCGATCGCGGATGAACTGATACCAGCTCTGGGGATGGCCGAGGTGGTAGCGCACGGTGGGCGTGTCCCACCTCCGCCGCTCCCGGTCGGAGCGGTGGGAGAGGAGTTCACCCACCTGCGGCCCGATGTCCTCGATACCGCCCCGCAGCGCACCCAGCGGCTGTTCGCCGGTACGGCGGAAGTAGCCGTCCGGGGTCTCCTCCCAGATGTAGATGTTGGGGACACCGGTGGAGTCGTTGTAGACAGGGATTCGTGTCTTTTGCATCGGACTCTTTTGTTGAAAGGTACGGAACACGCTCCCTGTACCGCGTCGATGGTAGTCCGCTGCGATGGAATGGGAAAGCCCGGGAGTTAACGAAAATTGCGCGAGGGGGCATCGAGTGCCCCGAGCAGGTCGCTGTGGTCGTAGAGGCGGCGGGCCACCACATGGAGCACGCCGTCCTGTTTCTGGATCTGCCCGGAGACCCCGAGCAGGCGCGCCCCCAGCAGTTCGCGCCGCTGCCTTTCGATGAGCTTCGGCCACACGACCAGGTTCACCAGACCGGTCTCGTCCTCGATGGTGACGAAGATCACCCCGGCGGCACTGGCCGGCCGCTGGCGGATGGTGACCAGCCCGGCGGTGCGGATGAAGCGGCCGTGGGGGAGGGCGGCGATGTGCGCGGCGGTGACGATGCGCAGGCGGTTCAGCTGCGGGCGCAGGAGGGCCAGCGGGTGGCGGCCGAGGGTGAAACCGACGCTGGCGTAGTCGGCCAGCAGATCCTCCCCCTCGGTGGGGGCGGGCAGCGGCGCGGGTTTGCGGGGGCCGGGCCCAGGGGAGCCGGATTCGGCCCCGCCCCGGAACAGGGGCGGCGGGCTCTCCGCGCCGAGGATCTGCCAGCGTGCCTGGTGGCGGTCCCCGGCCAGCGTAGCCAAGGCGCCGGCGGCGGCCAATGCCTCCCGGTCGCGGCGGTCGAGTCCGGCGCGGTGGGTGAGGTCCGGGATATTGGTGAACTGCGTCTCCCCGCGGGCCGCGACGATCCGTTCCGCCCCGACCCGCGACAGCCCCTTCACCAGCCGTAGCCCCAGCCGAATCGCCAAATCATCCTCCACGGGTTCCAGCGTGCAGTCCCAGTCGCTGGCGGTCACATCCACCGCCCGCACCTCCACCCCGTGCCGCCGCACATCCTGCACCAGCTGCGCCGGGGCGTAGAACCCCATCGGCCAGCTGTTCAGGAGGGCACAGGTGAAGGCGGCCGGTTCGTGGCACTTGAGCCAGGCGGAGGCGTAGGCGAGGAGGGCGAAGCTGGCGGCGTGGGACTCGGGGAAGCCGTACTCGCCGAACCCCTCGATCTGGGCGTAGACCCGCTCGGCAAACTCCCGCGGATAGCCGCGCTCGAGCATGCCGGCGATGAGCTTCTCCTGATACTGCTGCAGCTTCCCCTTGCGCTTCCAGGCGGCGAGTGCCCGCCGCAGCCCGTCCGCCTCGCCGGCGGAGAAGCCGGCCGCCACCATCGCCAGCTTGATCACCTGCTCCTGGAAGATGGGTACCCCCAGGGTGCGCTTCAGCACCGACTCCACCTCCGGGCTCGGGTAGACGATCGGCTCCAGTCCCTGCCGGCGGCGCAGGAAGGGGTGGACCATGTTCCCCTGAATCGGGCCGGGGCGGATGATCGCCACCTCGATCACCAGGTCGTAGAAGGTGTTGGGCTTTAAGCGCGGCAGCATGCTCATCTGCGCCCGTGACTCGATCTGGAACACGCCGATGGTATCGGCGCGGCTGATCATGGCGTAGACCGCCGGGTCCTCGGGCGGGATGTCGGCCAGGGCTATGGGCCGGTTACGGTGCTTCGAGATGAGCGCCAGCGCCTTGCGGATGGCGGTGAGCATCCCCAGCGCCAGCACGTCCACCTTGAGCAGGCCGAGGGCGTCCAGGTCGTCCTTGTCCCACTGGATGATGGAGCGCTCCGGCATGGCGGCGTTCTCGATCGGCACCAGCCGTGACAGCGGCCCGCGGGAGATGACGAAGCCCCCCACGTGCTGGGAGAGGTGGCGGGGAAAGCCGATTAGTGCGTCGACCGCGCCGGTCAGCATGCGGATGCGCGGGTTTTCCGGGTCGAAGCCGATCTCGGTGAGCCGTTCGGCCGCCACCTCCCGTCCGTCCCACCAGGCGTGGTTGCGGGCGAGGCGGTCCACCTGCTCCGGCGAGAAGCCGAGCGCCTTGCCGGCGTCGCGGATGGCGCTCTTCGGGCGGTAGGTGATCACCGCCGCGGCCAGCGCCGCCCGCTCCCGGCCGTACTTGCCGTAGAGGTACTGGATCACCTCCTCGCGCCGCTCGTGCTCGAAGTCCACGTCGATATCGGGCGGCTCGTTGCGCTCCTTGGAGATGAACCGCTCGAACAGCATCTCCATGCGCGCCGGGTCCACCTCGGTAATGCCGAGGCAGTAGCAGACCGCGGAGTTGGCGGCCGAGCCGCGCCCCTGGCAGAGGATCCCCCGGCCGCGGGCGAAGGCGACGATGTCGTGGACGGTGAGGAAGTAGGGCTCGTAGCGCAGCTCCGCGATAAGCGAAAGCTCGTGCTCCACCAGTGCGCGCACCTTCTCCGGCATCCCCGCCGGCCAGCGCCTTAGCGCCCCTTCCTCCGTCAAGCGGCGCAGGTGGTCGGCAGGCGTGGTGCCGGCCGGGACCAGTTCGTCCGGATACTCGTAGCGCAGCTCCTCCAGCGAGAAGCGGCAGCGTTCGGCGATGTGCACACTCTCGGCCATCAGGTCCGGCGGATAGAGGTGTGCCAGCCGCCGCCGCGTGCGCAGATGGCGCTCCCCGTTGGGAAAGAGGGCGTGGCCGCACTCGGCCACCGGTGTGTTGAGCCGGATGGCGGTCAGCAGGTCCTGCAACGGTCGCCGCGCCCGCACATGCATGTGCACGTCGCCGCAGGCCACCGGCGGCAGTCCGGTCTCGACCCCCAGCCGCCGCAGCCGGGCAAGCCGTTCGTTGTCGTCCCTTCCCCGGTGCAATTCCACCCCCAGCCAGGCCCTTCCCGCAAAGGTCTCCGCCACCCACCGGCCGTCCGCAACGGCGTCCCCCGGCAGCCAGATGGCCAGACACCCCGGCACCCCGTCCGCAAGATCGGAACGCCCCAGCCGATAGCGCCCCTTGGTGGCCCCCATCCGCCCGCGCGTAATCAGTTCGGATAGGTTTCCGTAGCCGTCCCGATGGGTTGCCAGCAGCACCAGCCGCAAACCGTCGGCGAGCCGCAACTCCGTGCCCACGATCAGCTTCAGCCCCGCCTCCCGCGCCGCCAGGTGTGCCCGTACCACCCCAGCCAGTGAACATTCGTCGGTGATCGCCAGCGCCGCGTAGCCCAGCTCCGCCGCACGCTCCACCAGCTCCTCCGCGTGGGAGGCCCCGCGCAGGAAGGTGAAGTTGGTCAGGCAGTGCAGTTCGGCGTATAGGGGAAGGGGCATGTGGGTGTTTGGACAGCGCATCGCTGCATCGGTGTCTCGGGTCATTTCCGTGTGACGGCTGCCAATCGGACATGTAGTGTATATAAATACACTAAATGCAGAAAATGGCAAGCTGCCACGGGTCCGGTAAGCTTGTGCGCGGAATTCCAACCTTCCCGGGAAAACTGCCACACTTTGCGGAGCATTTCGGTGTGCGCGACCTTGCCTTGGCAAGCCATACGCCGGGCAGCGGAGACCACGGGGAGAGCGGCATGGACGAAGACCTCGACCAGATGACACGCGATGATCTGATCCGGGAGGTGAGAAAGCTGCGGCAGGGTATTCGGCAGCACCGCGACAGCAGTGGGCATGCGCTTTGTTGGCATCACCCGGCCCTTTGGGGTCTGCTGCCGGAGAAGACGGATCCCCTGCCGGTGGTGCCTGAATGGCCGGAGTTCATCAGGGGCTGCGTTCAGTACCGGCAGTCGCTGGACACGCAGGCGGCGAGCGCGCCGCGGACCGGCGAGCCCTACGACAGGTGATTTGAGCCAGGAGACGCGGTGTGATTCGGCCTTACAGGACAGGCGATCTGCAGGCGGTCGTCACCTGCTTCCATCGATCCGTTCGTGAGATTGGCGAGCGTTACTACACCACTGAGCAGGTGGAGGTGTGGGCACCGGATGCGCCCGATCTCTCCGCCTGGGCCAGTCGTCTCGGGGGTGGAGGTGTATTCGTCGCCGAACGGGAGGGTGATGTGGCCGGCTTTGTCCGCGTCGAGGAGACGGGGTTTGTGGACCTGCTCTATGTCCATCCGAACCATGAGCGCAGGGGCCTCGGTCGGGAGCTCCTGGAAGCCGCACTTACCTGGGCGGAAGCCCATGGGGTATGCCGACTTGAATCAGAGGTGAGTATGGCGGCGCGCCCGTTATTCGAGGCTATGGGTTTCCATGTGGTGAAGGAGCAATCGGTGGAGCGCAAGGGAATCCGACTCCGAAATTTCCGCATGGTGCGGAGCCTTCGTGCCGAGCGAGTCCCGGAAAGTGGACTCTCAACGAACGAGTGATGACCTTGACTGCCCCTGCCGATCACCTGACAACACTGCGCTCTGCACTCGGCAGTGTTGTGGAACTGCCGGACGCGACCTGGGCCGCGGCGGTGCCTCTGTTCTCCCATCATCACTTCCCGGCGGGCGTACATGTGATCGAGGCGGGGGAGGTGGTTTCGGAATTGCACTTCCTGACGGGCGGTCTGGCGCGCTACTACTACCTGGACTCCGACGGCAGGGAGTACAACAAATCCTTCTCCGGCAGGGGAGAGGTGCTCAGCAGTGTCACCTCCCTGGTCGCAGGGCAGCCCTCGCCGTTCTTCGTGCAAACGCTGCTGCCGTGCGATTGCCTCTCCATGCAGTACGCAGATTTCCTGATGCTGTCCGGCCGGTACCGGGAGTGGAACCGGTTGCAGATGCGGATGCTGGAGCAACTGGTGATCAGGAAGGAGCGGCGGGAGGCCGATTTCCTGCTGCTTTCGGCCGGCGAGCGCTACACGAAATTCATCCACGAGTACGCGCACATTGCGGACTCCATCCCCAATTATCACATCGCCTCCTACGTCGGCATCACCGAGGTGGCGCTCTCGCGCCTCCGCCGTCGTTTGGGATTAACCCGGGTTAAGGCAGCGCCTGAGGTGTGAACGGACAATCAGGCCTCACACCCGAGCGAGGCCTGACGATGAAACTGACCGGCAACACCGTTCTGATTACCGGGGGGAGCGAAGGGATCGGGCTGGAACTGGCGCGAGCCCTGGCACCTGAGAACACGGTCATCATCTGCGGACGCAGCGCGGAGAAACTGGAGCGGGCCAAAAGCGGGTTGCCCGGTGTGTACCCGGAGGTGTGTGACGTTACGGACCCGTCGCAGCGCCGTGCCTTGGTGGAACGGGTGCTGAAACTGCATCCGCAGCTCAATCTCCTGGTGAATAATGCCGGTGCCAAGCGGCGCACCGTGTTGCCCACCGGCGAAGGGGTCGACGCGGCAATGAGGGGTGATATGGCCCTGAACTTCACTGCGCCGGTGTCACTGGTCACCGCGTTGCTGCCGCGCTTTCGCTCATTGCCCTGCGCGGCGATCGTCAACCTCACAACAGGACTCGTGCATCTGCCGAAGGCGGAGCAGGCGTTCTATTGCACCGCAAAAGCCGCACTGCACTCCTACACGCAAAGCCTGCGGTGGGCCCTTCGTGGTTCGACGGTGGCGGTCCATGAGGTCTTGTTGACCCTGGTCGCTACCGATTTCCACCGGGGCGAGCTTCCCAACAACATTCCTGCCATCACTGCCCAGGAGGCCGCCGGTCACATCCTGAGGGGCATCCGTCGGAACAGGGCGGAGATCTACGTCGGCAAGGCGGCGCTTGCACGCTGGCTCTCCGTGCTCGCGCCGAACAGGGGGATGGCGATCGTCAACCGGTAATGCACGACCGGTGTCGTTCCCCCGGGGTGAACCGGCCGCAGCGGCCCACCTCTCCTCCAACCCCGCGTATGCTCTCCTTGACACCCAAAAACCATACGTCGTATAAAATAAGTCATCGTATGGAAATGTTGGAGAGGGAGAGTCCGGATGAGCCGCCGAGAGCGCAAGAAAGAGGAAACGCGGCAGCGAATTCTTGATGCCGCCATGGTTCTGTTCCAGCGGCAGGGCTTCGATGCCGTGACCATGGAGCGGATCGCGGAGGAGGCGGATATCGCCAAGGCGACGCTCTACAGCTACTTCCCGGTCAAGGAGGCGCTGCTGGTGGGGTGGATGCAGCGTCTTACCGCCGAACTGCGGCCCGACGTCGAAGCGCTGCTGCGGGGGCAGGCGGGGACGCGCGCCCGCCTCAAGAGACTGTTGGTGCTGTTCGGCCGCATTGCGCAGGAGCGGCGCGCCCTGATCGAGCGCTACGCCCTGTTCCGCATCTCCTCCCGGGAGCGCTTCTGCGGCGATCCGACACTTCGCAGCGGCATCGACGGGATCCTCACGCGGATTCTTTCTGAAGGACAACAACGGGGCGAGGTGCGCAATGACGTGTCGCCCGAAGAACTCACCAATCACCTCGAATCCCTCTCCCTTTCGGCCCTGATGATGTGGCTTGCCGCGGCTGACGACGGGGGGCAGGGACCGAGGCTGGAGAAGATCGTGGATCTCTTTTTCGATGGCATCGGGGGGCAATGAGATGGCCGGTCAGCAGTGGCTTATCGATTGGGAACAGGCTGCAGCAGCCGGTATCGCGGCTTGCGGGGGAAAGGGGTGGAATCTGGCACGCCTGGCCCGCTACGGCTTTCCCGTGCCGAGAGGCGGTGTGTTGGTCGCTGAGGCCTATCGGCAACTCCTCGACCGCTGTCTGATGGGCGGTGAGGCGGCCTGGCTCCGGACGCTCTACGCGGAGTCGGTCATGGACAGTGGCGTGTCCCGAGAGTTGGAATCACTGCGGCGCCGCATCCTGAACACGCCGCTGCCGGAAGGGGTTGAGGGGGCACTGGTGACGTTTCTCGATGAACAGCGGCTCCTGTCCGCGTCGTTGGCGGTGCGTTCCAGTGCCGTGGCCGAGGATGGTGAGCACTACTCCTTCGCCGGTATCCACGAGAGCGTACTGAATGTAAAGGGGCTGGGCCCGCTGATCGACGCCGTACGCCGCTGCTACGCCTCCCTGTGGACGCCGCGGGCGGTCGCCTACCGGCGCCACGCAGGCATCTCCGACACCCGCTGCGACTGCGCGGTGGTGATCTGCCGGATGGTGGCCGCGCTCGGCAGAGAGGAGCCGCGGGCAGCCGGTGTCCTGTTTACCTGCGACCCGCTCACCGGACGGCGGGACCGCCTGATCGTCAACAGCGTGGCGGGGCTGGCGGACCGTCTGGTGGCGGGGGCCGAGGTGCCGGAGCAGAGCACCGTGAGTACCCACCTGTTGCGCTATGCGGTGACCGCCCGCGCCCGCTCCGCAAACACGCCGCCGCTACCGATGGACAATGACGACCTGATCGATCTCGCGCGGTGGGGGATGCGCGCACAATGGGCGTTCGGTGACGGCGATCTCCCGCAGGATATCGAGTGGGCCTACGACGGCGCGCGGTTCTGGTTCCTCCAGGTCCGCCCGGTCACGCGCCTCCCGCACCGTAGCTTCGAGGGACTCTCATCCCAGCCCGTGATCTGGTCGAACGCCAATCTCAAGGAGGTGGTGGGCGGCCTGCCCACTGCCCTCTCATGGTCGTTGATTCAGGAGGTGGTCCGCTCGATGCTGTTCGCGCCGCTGCGCGAGGCGGGTGTCACCATTCCCGTCGGGATGCAGACCCTGCGCCGCTTCCACGGGCGCGCCTATCTCGACCTGAGCGCACTGCAGTGGGTCTATTATGATGGCTTTGGCTATCCGCCCGATGAACTCAACCGGGATCTGGGCGGCAATCAGCCGGCAATCCGTGTCCCGCAGGGTGACCCGATGAAGGGCAGGGAGGGTCGGCAGCGGGTGCGCCGCAAGCTGCGCCTGCTGCGGATGCTGCGCGGCATCGGACAGCGACTCGGCGATGCCCACAGGGAGACGCTGGACAGAGTGGTTGCCTTCCGCAAGCGTCCGCTTCACAACATGCCCGATGAGGCGCTCGGCGCGTTGCTGCGGGAGTGGGTGGATTACGGCATCGGCGTGAGCCATCTCTTCCAGCTCTCGAACAGCGATGCGGGGGTCTGGCTCCAACTCACCCGCGAGCTGCTCACGCGGCTGAATCCCGAGGAGACCGAAGAGTTGCTCGGCAGCCTGCTCGCCGCAGGCGGGGAGATGCCTAGCGTGGAGGCGTTGCACCACCTCCATACCCTGGCGAACCTGGCGGCCGCCGACCCCGCTGTCCGCCGCTGGCTCGGAGCACTCCCGGCGGAGGGTTCCGAGGCATCGGCATTCAAGGGAGTTTCGCTGTCGACCGCGCCTTTCCGGAGCGCCTTCGAACGCTATCTGGAACTTTACGGCCACCGTGCCCTGAACGAGACTGAACTCGCCAGCCCGCGCTGGCACGAGGCACCCCGCTACCTGCTCCGGGAGATCGCCCGACTTGTCGATGCAGCCGAGGGGGAGATGGAGGAGGCCGCCCGCGCCCGGCGGGAGGAGGGTGAAGAGGGGCTGCGCCGGCTCCCGTGGTGGTCACGCCCGCTGGTCCGCTGGCTTGCGGCACGCGCCCGGCGCGGCATGGCTCGGCGTGAGACCGGCAAGTCCCTCTCCGTCGCCGCCCTCGAACCGGTGCGCCGCATCGCCCTTGAAGTAGGCCGGCGGATGTCCGAGCGGAGCGTGTTGCAGCGGCCGGATCAGGTGTTCCAGCTGGCGCTGGCCGACCTCGAGGCGCTGCTCGCCGGTACCTGGAACGGAACAGGGGCGGCAGCGCTTGCCGCGGATCGGGAGGAACTGCGTCGTGTGTGGCGCGGAGAGGAGATCCCCGATGTGGTGGTGGAAGGGGACGAGGCCCGTTTGCAGAGCACTCCGGTCGACGACGATCGCGTGACCGGGAAGGGCGATTCCTGGCGCGGCATCGGCGTCTCCCCTGGCGAAGCCCAGGGGCGCGCCCGCGTGCTGCATCGCCCCGAAGAGGGTGCCCGCCTGGAACGGGGCGACATTCTGGTGGCAGCCACCACAGACCCCGGTTGGACACCGCTTTTCCTCCGTGCGGGCGGCATCGTCACCGAGATCGGCGGCTATCTCTCTCATGGCGCCATTGTGGCGCGGGAGCTGGGGGTCCCCGCCGTGGCCAACCTGCCCGGCGCCGTCACCCGCCTTGCCGAGGAACCGATGATCCGCATCGACGGCGCCAAAGGGCAGGTATCCCGTATAGGCCCGACTTACCTGAAGGCACGGGAAGGGGTGCCGGCAGAGTTCACCGGCCAGGATGCGGCGGTCGGGGGAGACTCCGCGGCGTACACCACCGGTCTGGGCGGGGTGTATCCAGCTTGCGAAAGAGAGAGTGCCGACAGCCGGTAGCGGTTGGGAGAGAGGGAGAGCTTCCCGTGGAAAGTGGATCGGTCGAGCATCATGCTTGATGAGACAGGAGATCAGAGGGCGAGGGGAGGCTGCGTTGGAACAGTTCTTCTTCAGTGGCTGGTCGGCGTTGTTTCGAACCCTGGCGGTCGGATTGTTGGCATACGCCAGCCTGGTTGTGCTGCTGCGGGTATCCGGCAGGCGGACACTGTCGAAGATGAACGCCTTCGACCTGGTGGTCACCGTCGCCCTGGGCTCGACCCTGGCCACCGTCCTTCTCAACAAGGAGGTGAGCCTGGCACAGGGCGTCGTGGCTTTTGCCCTGCTGATTGGAGTTCAGTTTGCGGTCACCTGGTCCAGCGTTCGTTTGCGCTGGGTTCGCCGGTTGGTGACCGGTGAGCCTGCGTTGCTGTTGTACCAGGGGGCATTCCTGCCGACCGCCCTGCGCTCGGCAAGGGTCACCGAGGATGAGGTGCGTGCGGCGGTCCGGTCGGCAGGGTTGGCTGAGCTGGATAAGGTGAGGGCAGTCGTATTGGAGACTGATGGTTCGTTTAGCGTGGTCAGGCAGGACGGCGCCGATGGGGCGCTCGATGGTGTCCGGTCGCATGGATTGGACGACGCATAGGCATAATCCGGCGTGCCGGGCCGGGCGAAGAAGCGACATGAACGGTTACGCAGGGAGCGCCGACAAGCTCCGGATTGATTGGATGCGGATGGAATGAAACGGGGAAGCGTCAGGGCACCTGCCCAAGTGGGGGCCGAGGAGTTCTTCGAGCGGCTCGCCCATGGCAACGACTGCCGTATCGAGCGTATCGTCTCGCGCGGCCACTGCTCGCCGGAGGGGTTCTGGTACGACCAGGAGGAGCGCGAGTGGGTGATGGTGATCAGCGGTCGCGCGCGGCTGCAGTTTGCTGATCCGGAGGAATCGGTCGAACTCGGGCCGGGGGAGTGGATCGACATCCCGGCCCATCGGCGGCACCGGGTGGCTTGGACGGCGCGGGAGGAGAATACGATTTGGCTGGCGGTTTTCTACCGGGGTGAAGCAGAAGAGTGAACGACCAGCGGATTATCGAGTTTTGGCAGCGGCCTGCGACTGTTGAATCTGCGGGAGCCGGTTGACCCGGCGACAGGCAGGCCGGCATCGGTTATCTTCACCGCCATTGTCGAGTCGTTGCGGGGCCGGTGTGTGCTGCACGGCCTGTATTTTCGTGTGTTTTTCGGAAGGGGGGTGGCGATGTTGTCGGATCGGGCGAGGAGTGCCGGCGGGCTGATGCTTCTGCTGTTGGCGGGTGGGGCGGCTGCCGATGATACCGATGGCCGCTACTGCGTCGGGCCGGGGTATGCGGCGGTGGAGACGCGTGGGATCTTTTTGGGCTCTGTCAAACCGGCCGTACGCATCATGAAGGTCGGCGGTGACGGCATCGGTAAGCCACTGACCGTGGACGCAGGCGGGCTCAACCTCAATGCCATGCAGTGCGAAGGGGAGTACATCCTCTTCAATGGCGGCAAGGCGATCGACCTCTCCGAACCGGAGCCGCGCATCATTACGGTCCCGCCGGCGGTTGAACCGCTGCCTGAGGACGAGACGGCGCCACTGCCCTGGATCCAGGCCCCGCAGGCAATTCCCATCCCGTCGAAGAATCCGCACCACCGCTTCACCCTGGTGCTCGATCATGTCTGGGAGAGCCGCATTTCCGGCGACGCGGGGCTCATCCTGAACCATTTCTCCGCCCGTGTGGTCCAGTCGACGGCAGATGGGCGTTTTGTCGCCGCACGCGTACTCGCCGAAGGAATCCGTACCGACACCGTCGATTGAGGGGTGTCGGTTCATGACACAGTTCTGACACATTCACCTCCGAGCACTTTACGCCTCCGCTTTTTGGGGTAAGGTAGCCGCCTTTCGTGCGTTACCAACAACAAGAATCGGAGGACAGGACGCATGACCAACAATGGAGTGGCCATCGAAAATGTGGTTGGCCTGGTGAATGCAATCGAGGAAAACCGGGATCTCGGCAAGGTCCGCTTCCGTGCCCGCTCGGCGTGGCAGGGGGGAACGCGGGCCGAGGTGACCGTCGGTGAGCTGCTTGCGGGCGGTGTCAACATTGCGCGCAAGGATCGCGAATTCAAACTGCTGGTGGATGAGCCGGTCGAACTTGGCGGCACCGACGAGGGGCCCAACCCCATCGAGTACCTGGCTGCAGGCCTGTGCGGCTGCATCACCGCGGGGATGGCCACCAACGGTGCGATGTTCGAGACCGAATTCGAGAAGCTCGAAATCGATGTGGAGGTGCTGTTTGACGTCGCCGGTTTCTTCGGGCTCGACGACTCGGTGCGCAACGGCGCGCTTGAGCTGAAACTGGACATCCGCGCCAAAGGGTCCGATCCGGAGAAGATCCAAAAGGTGAAGGAGACGATCGATCGCAAGTCGCCGCTCAAGGAGACGCTGGCGATGCCGCTGAAGATCACCACCACTCTCGAAGTCGAGCAGAGTGATGGCGACGACGGCGTCGCCGCAAAACAGCGCGCGCGTCTGATCGGTGCCTAAGTAGATGCTGATTTAATCCATCCTGGATTAAATCAGCTACGCCCACCCGGCACCTGTCCGGGCCGGGCTCCCGCCAACAATCGCTTATGCGATTGTGCGGCGGTCCATCCCTGGACCGCACGGGAAACGCTGCTTAAATCAGCGTTTCCCTAACTACCCACCGATAACCTCCAGGTCAACCGGGTGCGGAGAGATGGGACGTGCTCAGCCGAAGATGCCGTGCAGGAACCAGCGCCGCCGGCCACGCAGTTCGCGGAAGATCCAGAGGCGGGCGTGGGCGGCATCCTCGGCAACGAAATAGTCCCGTTCCGCCGGTTGCCGGTCCCACCAGCCACTCTCGATCCGCTCCGGTCCAGCGATCAGGTGCAAAAATCCGCCGCGGCAGGGGCGGCCGTCGATCTCGTCGAGGGCTTGCGGCTCCGGCAGCAGCCAGGCGGGGCGGGGCGGGAAGTCGAACGACTCGCCTTTTTCACCGGGCGTGGTGCGACGCCAGGCCCGCTCGGGGCGGTGTTCCGGGAGTGGTCGGCAGCCGAACACCGCCTCACTGCCGAGCCGGGCTCGCAGCTGTTCGACCAGGCGGCGCCAGTCGCCGCTTTCCACATCACCATTGCTGAAAAGATCCGGGTGTTCTGCGGACAGCGGCAGCAGTTGATCGGCGGCGAGCACGATCTCATCCACGGGTGCCGGCAGTTCGAAACGTTCCAGCCGTGCGCGCAGCAGTCCGGCCAGATACTCCGGATCACGGCTGGGAGCGACCAGGCCAAGGACCAGCTCGGTGGATGGCCGATCACGGTGATGCAGTTCCAGCACCATCCGCTGCACCGCGGCGTTCCGACCCTGAAGCACTCCGGTCAGTTCCAGAAGCAGCCGGCGCGCGGCGAACAGCAACGCCTCCGCGGACTCCACCTCAGCCGGCAGCAGCAGGCGGCTGTGGAATCGGGGCGATGGCAGAAATGGTTTGCGCGGATCGGGGAGCCGGCCCACCGCGCGGTCGAAAAAGCGCAGCACCTCCGGTCCCAGACGACGTCCCAATCCGGCGCGCGGGAGATTCAGGCAGTCGCCCAATCGGCGCAGTCCCATCCCCTTGAGGGTGGCGAGCGTTCCCGGTTCCAGGCCGATGGTATCGAGCGGGAGCGGCGCCAGCGCCTTTTCCAGTGCACTGCGATCCCGGATCAGCAGCGGCTTTCCGGCCAAAGCGAGAATCCAGGCGCCGAGCGGGGTGGGCGCGAGGGCGCAGTGGGCGGTGTAACCCAATTCCGCCGCGCCGTTTTCCACCAGGGTACGCAAGGCCAAAGGGCCGTGAAAAAGGCGCAGGCTGCCCTCGACCTCCAGCAGCAGGCCGGTCCCGGGGATGAGGGAGACGGTGGGGGTGAACTGGCCCGCCCAAGCGGCGAGCCCCTCCAGCGCCGTGCGCTCCTGTTCCGGATCGCGCGGCAGGAGGTGCAGGTCGTCGGTGAGCGACTGGGCGGCACCGACGCCCATGCCCGGGACGATCCCTGTGTCGGCAGCAGCGGTGTTGCACAGGTGAACCCACTGGAGCTGCCCCCGGCTTGCGGTGATCGCCAGGGGAAGGTTCTCTTCCCGTCCGCGCGCGAACACCTCCAGCGGCAGGCGGGGCAGAAAGAGGCTGAGCCAGAGCATGTTTGATCCGAAAACAGGGTGGTGCGGCGGTGAGTGCTTCAGGCGATCGCCAGGTGCAGCGGACCGCGCTCCCAGCTTCCCCGGCACTTGATGATCTCCACCTCCGGGCCATGCGGACCACCAGTCAGGCGCAGCCGCAGAGCGGCGGGGGAATGTTCGGCCGCGGTGTGGGGGTCGCGGAACAGGAAGGCGAGCGCGTTGCCCTCTTCGGCGGCCAGCTGCAGGCGGCGCAGGTGGCGCGGCGTTGTGGCCTTGTCGGGCCAGCCCAGCACTGCACCGCAGGCGCCGTTGCGCAGTGTCTGTTCCAGCGTCCAGAGCAGTGAGCGGCGTTCCGGTACGACGAAAAGACAATGGGTGAGATCGAGCCCCGCAGTGGCGAGTGCGGGGGCGTAGGGGATGTGGGGTGGTTCGATCCAGGCGATCCAGCGTCCGGATTGGGTGATCCGCGCCAGGGTCGGTAGAACCAGGTGCAACTCGCCAATCCCGTCGTACTCGGCGAGGATCTCGGTCAGCGCACCGCGTGGCCAGCCTCCGCCGGGCAGGCGGGCGTCCAGTTCGGGAAAACCGGTGGAGACATCCTGTCCGGCAGGCTTGTGACTACGTTGCCGTCCGCGCCACAGATCGGCACGGCGCAATAAGGAGTCCAGGGTGACCGGGGCATGCGTCCGTCCGTTGCCGGACGGGGCGATGCGGACTGTTTTCATAGAGGTTCGCCGTTGCGGATGATGCCGACGCCGATGCCCTCTATGACCAGGGGTTCCCGCCGAAGGTCCACTTCGATGGGGGCGAATTCCGGATTTTCCGGCATAAGTCTCACTTGCCGGCCCCGGCGACGAAAGCGTTTGACCGTCACTTCGTCTCCGAGGCGTGCCACCACGATCTGCCCGCTCCGCACCTCACCGGTGCGGTGAACTGCGAGCAGGTCGCCGTCGATGATGCCGGCATCCCGCATGCTCATGCCGCGTACCCGCAGTAGATAATCGGCGCGCGGGCTGAACAGGCCCGGGTCCACCTGGTAGTGCTCCTCGATATGCTCCTCTGCCAGGATGGGGCTGCCGGCGGCCACCCGGCCGACCACCGGCAGGCCGCCCACGGGCTCCTTCAGCCGGATACCGCGTGAGGAGCCCGGCACCAGTTCGATGACCCCCTTGCGCGCCAATGCCCGCAGGTGGCCCTCCGCTGCATTGGGGGAGCGGAAGCCGAACAGGCCGGCGATCTCGGCGCGGGTGGGCGGGTAACCGGTACTCTCCACCTGATCACGAATGAGGTCGAGGATTTCGCGTTGTCTGGGGGTCAGGTCATCCATGGTGGCTCTCTAGTGTTCGTTTGTACACCACCGGATTATAGCCCTCTGGTGTTTCGGGGCAAGAGAACGAGAAGGGCGGCCGGAGCCGCCCTTTTGTCCATGATGGGAGACGAGTCAGTGCCGCGAGCGGACCGCCTCGAGTTGCCGTTCACACTCGAGCAGGCGGTCTTCCACCCAGTGGAGACTCTCCCGGTGCTTGGAGTTCGGTGGTGCATTGCGGATGTCGGCGATCCGCGCTTTGAAGTAGGCGATCTCCCGGCGCAGCCGCGCCTCGCTGGAATCGCTGCCGTACAGGAAAGCTTCGTTCCGCAGATTCACGCTCACGACCTCCCGTTAGCATCCCTCGACCAACAACGAAAGATAGAACAAGCGACGTGGAAAAAAAGCGATCAAGGAGTAGGGTTATCGGGGCGGTGAACCGATTGGGCGGTTGAATCCTTCGGAACGCACCGGATTGCCGTGCACAGTGCCCGAGACATCGGGACCCGCAACGTCAGCATCAGGCCGTTCAGAAGCTTTTTCGTATATATCGAAAGAGCACTTCGAAAAAGCTCAAAGGACCGCGTGGCAGGCGTGGATGCTCAGCCACTTTCCATGTGTGCGAAAGCGCTGCACAAAGGCGAAGGGGAGAGGCGTTCCTGGGCCGCGGGGAGAAAACCGGCTCGATGGTGATTTTCGAGTGTTCCAAAAGAAAAGGGGCCGCATTACGGCCCCTGTTCCGGACTTCAGCGCTGCTTAAGCCGCCTTCTTGCGCGGACGACTCTTGCGGGCCGTCTTCTTCTTCGCTGCCTTGGCAGTCTTGCGGGCGTGATCGCGCGAGATCTTCGCCAGGCCGCTCTGGTAGGCCTTCTCGGTCTTGGTGTTGAGCTGCTGAACCGCTTTCATCCAGTCGCTCGCAGCCTTGACGTCGCCGCGGGAGGAACGCTCGGCAGCCTTGGCATCACGCGCCTTGATGCGTGCGTTCGCCAGGACTTCACGGGCGCGCTTGGCAGCGGCCGGGGTCTTCGCCTTGGCGGCCTTCGCCTTCTGGGCTTCGGCATTGGCCTCGGCCTTCGCCGCGTTGGCGGCCGTCTTGGCGTGTGCCGCCTCGGCCTTCTTCAGCGTGTCGGCGGCCTTCTTCACCGCCTCGTCCATGGAGTTCCAGTTCTGCATGCTCATCGCAGCGGCTTTCGCCGGAGCTGCTTTTTTCGCGATCGACTTCTTCTTGCGAACCACTTTCTTCTTAACGGCCATTCGTCCACTCCTTAGTAATTGGTGCAGAAGCGGCCCGAGTATAACATCGTGATTGCTGATTGGAACTGCATAAAACAAGTGTGATACTTCACTAATCGCCAATTTTCCCGTGCATGATCGATTTCGTGCGCCGCATTTCCGATCGACTCATCCTCCTTGGGCGAGCAGTGCGAATCCTCCGGTGTACAGAAGCAGGATGAGCACGCTCTCGAATCCGATATTGCCGAATCCCGATTTCTGCCTGCGCAAAAGGCCCAGCACCAGAATCCCGGTGAGCAGGATTGCAAGCGCGATGATGAACTGCTGCTGGCCGGTAATGGCGTGATAGATAGATCCGTCGCGGTAGGCGACGTCAGTCACGGCGAGAAACAGTACGTCGAAGGTGTTGCCGCCGATGATGGTGCCCACTGCGAGCGTCAGCGCCCCTTGCCGAACCGCGGCGAGCGCAGTGACCAGCTCCGGCAGTGATGTCGCGACCGCCGTGAACAGTCCGCCGACGATGGTCTCGGAGAGAAAGGTGCGATCGACGAGCGCCATCGAGGCGGCGGCCACGACGTAACCGGCAAGGCCAACCCCTGCGGCGAGCCCGGCAAAGCGCAACCAGAGCGAGGCAGTGTCTCCCCCCTTTTTACGCGCCTCCTGCGGGACGTCGGTACGTGTCTCTGTCGTGCGGCGCGGCGTCCACAACGGGGCGGATCGTGTTTCCGCCACCAGGTGCATGCCGAACAGGTGGAAGATGACCAGTCCGATCGACGCCGGATGCACCCCGAGCAGGGTCACCTCGGGGCTAACCATGGCGATCAGCGGGATCGAGAGCAGCGTTGCGAGCAGGGCGCCCTGCATCAGATTCTCCAGCGAGGCGGCGGCGTGTTCGAGGTTGGCACGCCGGTAGGTGATATCGGCGATGGCGAGAAATGCGGTCTGGGCGGAGATCCCGCCGATGGCATTACTCACCGCCAGTTGGGGATAACCCGCAGTGGCGGTGGTGATGGAGGTGACGATCTCCGGAATGGAGGTGGAGGCGCCCAGAAGCAGGGCACCGAAAATCGCCTCGCCCATGCCGGTGACATCCGCCAGCCGGTCGGAGACGCGGGAGAGGCGGCTGCCGAGCGCTGCGATCGCCGCCGCACCGAGAACGAAGGCGGCGATCACGCCCCATAATGGCCACTGTTCGGGAGAGAGAAGCGCCATGCCGAAAGCTTAGGCATCGGCAATGGCCGGGACGATGTCGTTACTCGTCCAGATCGCGGCGGGGGACGGTCTCGGGATCGGCGATGATCGGGCGATAGATCTCGACCCGGTCGCCGGCGCTCAGCGCTGCGTCGATCCTGGCCGGTTTGCCGAAGATCCCCACCTTCAGCACCTCGAGATCGATGTCGGGAAAGCGCTCCAGCACGCCGGACCGGCGGACCGCCTCCTCGACGGTGCAGGTGTCATCCACCTCGATCTCCTGCCAGAACTGACTGCGCTGTTCGGCAAAGGCAACGCTCACACGCACGTTGGCTTCCTCCTACGACTGGACGGCGGCAGCCGGCATGGCCGCATCTGCGGCGCCCCGCCCGGCCAGGCGGCGGTCGAGCACCCGTTTGCCGGCGATGAGGAAACCCAGGGCGAGGAAGCCGCCCGGGGGCAGAATCATCAGCAGAAAGCCGCGATAGTCCGGAATGAGCGTCAGCTCCATGAAGCGGAACGGCTCGCCGAGCAGCAGGGCGGCTTCG
This sequence comes from Gammaproteobacteria bacterium, assembly GCA_041690635.1. Taxonomy (GTDB): domain Bacteria; phylum Pseudomonadota; class Gammaproteobacteria; order Thiohalomonadales; family Thiohalomonadaceae; genus JAWLGZ01. The sequence continues at coordinate 337,622 of JAWLGZ010000004.1, read as the reverse complement.
GCAAACAGGGTGCCGCTGCCGAGAATCTCACGCACCGCACCGAGCGCCACCAGCGCCAGGGTGAAGCCCATTCCCATCATGAGGCCGTCGGTCAGCGAGGGCAGCACCGGCTGCTTGGAGGCGAACGCCTCGGCACGGCCGAGGATGGCGCAGTTGGTGACGATGAGCGGGATGAACAGGCCCAGCACCTTGTGCAGTTCATGCAGCCAGGCGTTCATCATCATGTCCACCAGGGTGACGATGCTAGCGATGAGCAGCACGAACACCGGGATGCGCACCTCCGGGGTGATGATGTGGCGCAGGATGGAGATGGTCACACCGGACGCCGCCATCACGGCGGTACTCGCCAGTCCCATCCCCAGTCCGTTGGTCGCAGTGCCGGTGACCGCCACCAGGGGGCAGAGCGCCAGCAGTTGCGCGAAGACGACGTTGTTGTCCCAGATGCCGTCGCGGGTGATACGTCGATAGTCGTGGTTCATGACACATCCCCTGAATGGGTGTCCGGGGTGGCCGGGCGTGGCTGTCCCCCGGTTTCGGCTTCCGGCGCCGGTAGCGCGAGCAGTTCGGCGCGCCTGGCGGTGAACTGCTCCAGCCCCGATTTGACCGCACCCACCACCGCCCGCGGGGTGATGGTGGCGCCGGTGAACTGATCGAACCGGCCGCCGTCCTTCTTTACCGCCCAGCCCTGCGGGCCGAGGCCGGTGAGGGAGTGGCCGTTGAAGCCGAGGATCCAGTCGTCCCGCTGCGCCTCGATCCGGTCGCCGAGGCCGGGGGTCTCGGCGTGGCTGATGACCCGCACGCCGAGCACGTTGCCGTCCGCAGCCACCCCCATCAGCACCACGATCTCCCCGCCATAACCCTGTCCGCTGCTCTCGAAGGCGACGGCGGTCACCCGTGAGTCGTGGATCGCACGGTAGACGGTTGCCGGTCTCTTCCGTCCCGGAATTTTCAGGGTCAGGGCGTCGGCGAGCAGATCGTTGTCGTGCAGTGTGGGCGAAATCACCTGGGCCAGGGATGCCTGGATGTCCTCGGCGGTCCGAAGGGCGATATCGGCCTGGGTTTCCACGAAGCCGACGCTGAGTGCGGCGGCAGCCAGCATCGACATGCCGCCGAGCAGTGCCGACTGGTAGCCGATGCGTTTGCGGTAACTGGGATTCCTGAGCCCCTTGGCCACCTCAGTGCTCCTTCCGTTCGGCGGGTTCCGGGTACTCCCTCGGCGCACCGCTCCGGCTGCGGCCGAAGATGCGCGGCCGGGTGTAGTGTTCGATGAGCGGGGTGGCGGCGTTCATCAGCAGCACCGCGAAACCGACCCCCTCCGGGAATCCGCCCCAGGTGCGGATAACGAACACCAGCGCGCCGCAACCGGCGCCGAAGATCACCTGTCCGAGCCGTGTGACCGGGGAGGTGACCAGGTCGGTGGCGATGAAGAAGGCGCCGAGCATCAGCGCACCGGTCAGCAGATGGACCGCCGGGTCGGCGTAGCGCAGCGGGTCTGCCAGATGGAATCCCCCCGCCAGCAGCGCCACCGTGCCCAGCATCGCCAGCGGGATGTGCCAGGTGATGACGCGGCGGAGGATGAGGAATACTCCGCCGCCGAGGATCAGCAGTGCGGAGGTCTCGCCCAGGCTTCCGCTGGAGTTGCCCACCGCCGCCGCCTGCATGTCGTAAAGGGCGGGCAGCGACGCGCCGAGGTCGTGGCCGCGGGTCATTTCGGTCTTGATGTGACCCAGCACCGTCGCCCCGCTGACCGCGTCGATGTTCTTCACACCGAACAGGGTGATCGCCAGCCCTTCGATGAGGTCTGGACCGGTGCCGGTCATGAACGGGCTCGGGTCGACCCACAGGGTCATCTCGACCGGGAAGGAGATGAGCAGGGCGACGCGGGCCAGCATCGCCGGGTTGAACGGGTTCTGCCCCAGCCCGCCGAAGACATGCTTGCCCACCACAATGGCAAACAGGGCACCCACCACGCCGATCCACCAGGGCGCCCACGGCGGCAGGCTCATCGCCAGCAGCCAGCCGGTGAGCAGCGCCGAACCGTCGAGCAGAAAGGGCTTCTGCGGGCGCCCGGCGATGTGCAGACAGGCCGCCTCGGCGAGCAGTGCCGCCAGCAGGGTGATGACGAACAGGAACAGGGCGGGCCAGCCGAACTGCCAGATCCCGAACAGGGTGGCGGGCAGCAGCGCCAGCACCACGGTGAACATCACCTTGGCGATGCTGTCCGGCGCGTGGGTGTGCGGTCCGGCAATCGGGGCGGGTGAATTCATGCGTCCGCCCCCTGTTCCGCCATTTTCTTCGCCTTGCGGGCGGCCATGGCAGCGGCCTTCTCCCGCCGCTGGCGCTCCAGCCGCTCCTGCCGCTCCGCGGCCAGTGTCCGGGTGAACTCCGCCTTGCGCCGCTCCTGGTCGCGAATGACCAGTTCACCCTTGGCGAAATTGAAGTACTGGGTCAACGGCAGGTGGGCGGGGCAGACGTAGGCGCAACTGCCGCAGGAGAGGCAGTCGACCAGCCCGCTATCCACCGCACCGTCCAGATCCCCGCCGCGCACCCGCGACATCAGGTCGAGCGGAACCAGTCCCACGGGACAGGCACCGACACAGCGACCGCAGCGGATGCACGGCATGGCGGCGTGGGGCGCCACCTCGGCGGTGGTGAGCGCGATGACCCCGTTCGAACCCTTTACCACCGGGACCTCGGCGTGGGGCAGGACCATCCCCATCATGGGGCCACCCATCAGCAGCCGTGCCGGTTCCCCGGTCACTCCGCAGTGGCGCAGCAGTTCGGAAACCCGAGTGCCGATCGGCACCTCCAGGTTGTGACGGTCGCGCACCGCGCCGCCGCTGACGGTGACCACACGGGAGAGCAGCGGCCTTCCGGTACGCACCGCCCGGCTCACCGCGTGAGCGGTGGCCACGTTGTGCACCAGCACACCGATATCGCCGGGGCGTTTTCCCGCGGGCACCTCCCGGCCGGTGAGCGCGTAGATCATCTGCTTCTCCGAGCCCATCGGGTAGAGACTCGGCACCGCCACGATGTCGATGCCGGGGAACGCCTGTGCCGCCTTGCGCATGGCGGCGAGTGCCGCCGGTTTGTTGTCCTCGATACCGACCAGGGCGCGCTCGATCGCGGCGGCGTGGAGCATGATGCGGATGCCGTCCACCACCGTGCCGGCCTGCTCGCGCATCAGGCGGTCGTCGCAGGTGAGATAGGGCTCGCACTCGCCGCCGTTGATGATGAGCGTCGCCAGCGGCTGGGTGCGGCCGAGGTTGAGCTTGACCGCGGAGGGGAAGGTGGCGCCGCCCATGCCGACGATGCCGGCCGCCGCCACGCGCCCGGCGATCGCCTCCGGGGTGAGGGTGAACGGATCGACGCTGTCCAGGGTGTCGGCCCAGCGATCCTCGCCGTCCGATTCGATGACGATGGTCGGTACCGGCAATCCCGACGGGTGCGGCGCCGGGTGCTCTTCGATCGCCGCGATCCTGCCGGAGGTGGGGGCGTGGACCGACGCTGAAAGGGCGCCCTGCGCGGTCGCGATCAATGCCCCCTTGGCGACCGGATCTCCAGCCGTGACCACCGGTTTCGCCGGTGCGCCGATGTGCTGCTGCACGGGAACATAGAGCCGTTCCGGCAGCGGCAGTTGCGTGATGGGGCGCTCCTCCGTGAGCTCCTTGTGGCCTTCCGGGTGAACACCGCCCCGAAAACGAAACAGTCTCATGCGGCCTCCGGCAGCGGTTTGGGCCAGCGCCAGGTACCGAGTGTGGCGGTCGTGCCGACCAGCGTCAGACATTCGGTGGGGCAGACGTCGATACAGGCGCCGCAACCGGTGCAGGCACGCTGCATCACCACGTGGATCTGTTTGGGTGCGCCGACGATGGCGTCGGTGGGACACGCCTTGTAGCACTTCACGCAGCCGATGCAGAGCGACTCGTCGACCAGCGCCAGCCGCGGACCGTCCTCCTCCCCTGCCGGGAGATCGATCGGGACACCGAGCCGCCGGGCCAGTGCTTCGGCCAGTGCCCGGCCGCCCGGCGGGCAGCAGGTGACCGATGCCTGTCCGGACGCCAGTGCGGCGGCGGCCTGCCCGCAGCCCGGAAACCCGCACTGACCGCACTGGGTACCGGGCAGCATCCCGGCGATCTCGTCGATCAACGGATCCTCTTCCACATGGAAGCGGCGGGCGGCGAGGCCCAACAGGTAGCCGAGTACCAGTCCGATGATGGTCAGGGCGACGACGGCGGTAACCACGGTCGACCTCCTATTGCAGTCCGGTGAAACCCATGAACGCCAGCGACAGCAGGCCGGCGACGATGAAGCCGATCGGGGCGCCGGCAAAGGTCTGCGGCACGCCCGCCAGTGCCAGCCGTTCTCGCAGGCCGGCGAAGATCACCATCACCAGCGTGAAGCCGAGCGCCGAGCCGAAGCCGTACATCACGCTCTCCAGAAAGCCGTTGTCCTCCTGCGCATTGAGCAGCGCCACGCCGAGCACCGCGCAGTTGGTGGTGATGAGCGGCAGGAAGATGCCCAGCGTCTGGTAGAGCACCGGACTGCTCTTGCGCACCACCGCCTCTGTGAACTGCACCACGGCGGCAATGACCAGAATGAACGAGAGGATGCGCAGGAAACCCACATCGAGCGGTACCAGGATGAAGCGCTCGAGGAGCCAGCTCGCCACGGCGGCGAGGGTCAGCACGAAGGTGGTGGCGAAGCCCATCCCGAGGGCGGTATCCACCTTGTTCGATGCGCCCATGAACGGGCAGAGCCCCAGGAACTTCACCAGCACCACATTGTTCACCAGGGCGGTTCCAATCAGGAGCAGCAGGTATTCGGTCACGGTGCACCTCTTGCGTTTGCAGGAGCAGGTGCATCAAGCGTGCCACGGCCGCGATGCCCTTTCGGGGTGCGTTGGTGCCCGTCGAAGCGCCTGATTTCAGACGGGGCGCACCGTCGTGGGGCGCAGCAGCGCTGTGTTCTTCCCGCCGCGCAACGGAGAGCTTGTCGCAAACCCTACAAACGAAGCGGACTCCCGCCGCGTCATCGGTGCCGGGCATGCAAATTGCTGAACAGCATTTAAACAGCCAACGGGTGGTGCCATGGGGAACAGCGAGGCGGAGCAGCGGAGAGTGACGGCGGCGGTAGCGGAGTTCCTTCGTACCCCGCCCGCGGGGACGCCGCCGGAGGTGCTTGAACTGCTCTCGGGAGTGCGCGGAGATCCGCCTCTGCCGCCGCTCGCGCCGCGCCTCTTCTTCGAGGCGGTGGAGCAGGCGCCAGTGGCCATCTCCATCACGGACCTCAACGCTAACATCCTCTACGCCAACCGCGCCTTCGCCGAGGTCACCGGCCACGCACCGGGCGAGGTGATTGGGCGCAACGAATCGATTCTCTCTGACCAGCGAACGCCGGCGATCATCTACCGCACCCTGTGGGGACGCATCCGGCAACAGAAGCCGTGGAGCGGTTTCCTGGTCAACCGGCGTCGTGACGGTGAGCGCTATGTGGCCGAACTGACGGTCGCGCCCGTGATCGGCGCGGACAGTGCTGCCACCCACTACCTCGGCATGCACCGGGACGTGACCGAGACCATCCGCCTCCAGCGTCAGGTACAGAACCAGAAGGCGCTGATCGGATCGGTGGTGGATACGGCTCCGGTGGTGATGGCCGTGCTCGACCCGGCGGGGCGGGTGGTGCTCCACAACCGGTCCTATGCGCGGCTGGCCGCCTCGCTGCCGGGCGGCGATCCGGCGGGGCTGTTCAGTGCTGCCCTGAAGGAGGCGATCGAGACCGAACAGGAGGTCCGCATCGATGCCGGCGGCGGCAGTGGCCCGCGCTGGTTCACCTGCAGCGGCACCCGGTTCCGCGAGAGTGATACGGAGGTGGGCGCCTTCTTCGAGTCTCGAAGGGTGGACTACCTGCTGCTGGTCGCTCACGAGGTGACGCGGCAGAAACGCCAGCAGGAGGCGCTGCGCATGGGGGCGCTGCGCACGCTGCTCGCCGAGGAGGAGCTCAATCACGGCCTGCGGGAGACCATCGCCGGCGCCCTCTACCAACTGGAACGGCCGCTCAATCTGCTGAACGCGGCGCTCGGCATGCTGGGACGGCGTTCGGAAGGGGCGGATGCGCCGCTGCTGGATGTGCTCAGTCGGGTACGGGAGGAGGGCCAGCAGGCGGTCGATACCCTGCGCAGCTGCGTACCGGAGGCGCCGGAGGAACCGCTCGCACCGGTCAACCTCAACGCCCTCGTTCACGACGTGCTGATGGTCTCCACCGAGCGGATGCTCGCCGAAGGGGTCACGGTGGAGTGGCGTCCCACTCCGGTGCTCCCCTCTCTGAACGGCCGTGAACGCAGGCTGCGGGCCGCATTGAAGCAGGTTATCGACAACGCCATCGACGCGAGCACCGTGGGTGGCCGGTCGCGCCGCGAACTGGAGATCACCACCGGGACGGACGGTGACTGGACGCTGCTCACGGTGGATGACAGCGGTCCCGGCATTCCGCCGGAGCTGCGGCTGCGGGTATTCGAACCGTTCTTCACCACCAAGACGATCGGCGGCGGACGCACCGGCATGGGCCTGCCCCTGGTGCAGGAGGTGGCGAATGAACACGGCGGTAGCGTGGAGATCGACGATGCGCCGCGAGGGGGCTGCCGCGTGCGGGTGCGCATTCCGGCACGGTCGGTTTGAACGGGACAGAAGCGGATCACTGCAGAGGTTGCAGAGGTCGCAGAGAGGGAGGGGGTCCACGCGGGTACCTGATGGGGCGCGTGCCTGTCTTCTCCGCGGTCGCGGCCTCCTCGGCTGAGTTGAAGTCAATCCCGGAAAGGGAACAAAGATGTCGATGATGAGTGGGACCGAACAACTGAAACCGAGCTTGCTGGAACAGCAGCTCGAGGCGCTCTATCTGGTCAGCCGGGTGCTGAGCCGCTCCCTCAATCTCAGGGAGACCCTGGAGGGGGTGCTTGAAGCACTGCACGAGAAGGCGGGCATCGAACGCGGCATGGTGGCGCTCTCCGATCCCGGCAGCGGCGAGATGCTGGTGCGCGGGCTCTACGGTCAGCAACTCTCCGGCGTGGACGAGGTGCGCTACCGCGCCGGTGAAGGGATCGTCGGCGCGATTCTGGCTTCGGGCCAGCGGGTGGTGGTGGCGCGCATCGCCGACGAACCTCGCTTTCTGTCGCGCCTCGGCCTCTACAGGCCGGAACTACCGTTTATCGGTGTACCGATCACGATGGGGGACGGCGGTCCGATCGGCGTATTGGCCGCGCAGCCGGCGGGTAACGGCATGCTCGATGTGCGCGCCCGGTTCATGGAAATGGTCGCAAACCTGATTGCCCAGGCGGTACGGTTGTCGTGGGAAGTGGAGCGGGAGCGGCGCGATCTCAAGGATGAACGGGACCGGCTGCGGCGGGCGGTGAAGAACAACTACGGGTTCGACAGCATGGTGGGCCATGCACCGGCGATGCGCCGGGTGTTCGAACAGGTGAGACAGGTGGGCAAGTGGAACACCACCGTCCTCATTCGCGGCGAATCGGGTACCGGCAAGGAGCTGATCGCCAACGCCATCCACTACAACTCACCGCGCGCCAATGCACCGTTCGTCAAACTCAACTGCGCGGCGCTGCCGGACAACCTGCTGGAGTCGGAGCTGTTCGGCCACGAGAAAGGCGCCTTTACCGGCGCGGCCAGTCAGCGCAAGGGGCGTTTCGAATACGCCGACAACGGGACCATCTTCCTCGACGAGATCGGTGAGATATCCCCCGCCTTCCAGGCCAAACTGCTGCGTGTCCTGCAGGAGGGGGAGTTCGAGCGGGTGGGGAGCAATCGCACCATCCGCGTCAACGTGCGCGTCATCGCCGCCACCAATCGCGACCTCGAGAGCGAGGTGGAGCGGGGCAACTTTCGTGAGGACCTCTACTATCGGCTGAACGTCATGCCGATCGTGGTACCGTCACTGCGGGACCGGACGGAGGACATCCCCGAACTGGCCCGCTTCCTCGCCGACAAGATCGCGCGCCAGCAGAGCCGTCCGCTGGAGGTCACCGAGAGTGCCATCCGCATGCTCATGCGCCACCCGTGGCCCGGCAATGTGCGCGAACTGGAGAACTGTCTGGAGCGGGCCGCCATCATGAGCGAGGCGGGTGTCATCGACCGCGATGCCGTCGTTCTCACCGGCATCGAGGAGCAGGTGATGTCCCCGAGCCGCCAGCCGGTGGACAAGGAGGTGAATCTGGACGACCCCAGGCTCGACGAACGGGAGCGTATCATCGCCGCCCTCGAGCAGGCCGGCTGGGTGCAGGCCAAGGCCGCGCGCCTGCTCAACATGACCCCCCGCCAGATCGCCTACCGCATTCAGACCCTCAATATCAGGGTGCGGCAGTTTTGAGCTGACCCCGCTTCCTGCGGTTGAGGCATGAACGCTTTCCCGCTCCGCGTCAAAGCACGCATTCCTGCGTGAAATCCCGCACCCTGCGGCAGCCGGTCGACCGGCGTTTGCAGTGAAAACATGAGGTTATTGCCTGGCCCGTCCGTTGCAATGATGTGCGGGTCGGGAGGGAGTCCGCGTGATGAGATGTTTCCAACCACGAGGGGCGAACTCCCGTGCCGTTTTCCGCAGGTTCAAGGCTCAACACATCGATGCGCCCCACGCGGGTGGTCGCCGGTCGCCGCGCTCGCCTGTTGGCGTTGTCGTGGTTCGGGGCGATCGGCGCACTGTTCATTCCACAGTTCGGCACTGCCGAGCCCGCCTGGTTTTCCGATGCGCCTCCCAGTGCCGAATGGGCCAAGCGGGTCCGCTCCTCCCATGGCGGCGCGGTGGAAAGAAGCCGCGCCGGACTCTACACCAAGCGCCTGTGGTATCGCGAAGGTCCCACGCCGGAGAGTGCCGTCTATAGCCCCGATTACGGGACGCTCTCCTACGACCTGCTGGTGGTCGACCCGACAGGTGAGCCGGTGACGCCGACGTCGTTCCAGGTTGCGGAGGGGACCGGCATCACCTTCGAAATGCCCGAAGAGGGGTTCTATAACGCCTACCTGGTGACACGCCGGGTCGACGGCGAGATTCTGGAGGCGAGGGTCCTCAAGGCGGAGGTGCTCAAGCACAGCTGCGGCGAGGGGCATGACCGGCAGTTCACCGAGTCACGCATGCCGTTCCATGTGGCACACCAGGTCCCGATAGAAATCGTGCGCGAGCGGCTGGAGGGCGAGGACTTTCACACCCGTCTCGCCTCCGGAGACACCCTGAACTTCCAGGTTCTCCACCAGGGAAAACCGGCCGCGGGAGCGACCGTGGCGATGACCAGTGGAACCGGGTGGACGCGGAGCGTCACCGCGGACACGGACGGGCGGGCCAGCTTCCAGCAGATACGCGACTACTACCCCGACTGGAACCTGTTTAACAAGAGAAAGAGCCAGTCGTTTCTGGTGACTGCGCACGTCGATGTCGCCGAGGCGGGAACGCATGAGGGCAAGCGCTACTCGGCAGTCCGCTACAGCGCCACCTATCCCGGCACCTACTATCCGCCGCCCCGGGATTATCAATCCTATCTCTACGGCCTTATCGTCATGCTGGCGGCGCTCGCGCTGACCGCAGGCGGAATTTTTCTCTACCGACTGAAGAGCACGAAACCGTCCCGGGAGCGATTCGATGAATCGGCTTAGGTCATGGGTCGACGGCGTGGATATCCGCCGGTTCCGCTTCTGGGTGCAGCTCGCCTCCTTTTTCATCCTGGTCTACGGCGGCTACTTCTACATCAATCTGGGGAACTCCCTGCCGACCTTCTCCTGCGGTTTCAACGGCGACGGCAAGGGGGGCATCTGCTACCTGTTGCCGCTGCAGCACCAGATGCACATCTCGTGGGATGCGCTGCTCGGGTGGCGCGGGATCGCGCTGGGGACCGGGTTTCTCACCTTTCTCGCCTGGCTGTTCGTGCTGAACAAGGCGTGGTGCGGCTACGTCTGCCCCTTCGGCACGATTCAGGACTGGATGACCAAACTGCGGCAGCTGTTCGGTATCCGCTATTCGAACTATTCGCTGGAGACGTTCAACAAGCTGAAGAATGTCAAATACCTTCTGTTGATTCTTCTGCTGGTGATCCCCTTCGCAATGGCCAATCCAGTCCCCGGCACAGGGCACCTGCCGGACGATCTGGCCACCCCCTTCTGCAAGATCTGTCCGGCACGCATGGTCATGCCCGCCTTCACCGGTGACTTCTCCCAGTGGACCGTGGATTTCTCCACCGGGACCGCAATGGTCATGACCTCCCTGGGGATGCTGGTCCTCGGCATCTTTCTGGTCGGTGCCTTCTTTAACAAGCGCTTTTTCTGTTTCTTCTGCCCGATGAGCGCGCTGCACGCCCTCTTCGCCAATATCGCCTTTCTCAAGCTGAAGAAAACAGGGGAAAAGTGTACCCGGTGCGGTGACTGCTACCGGGTGTGCGACATGCAGATCAAGGCGATCGCGGATGATGTGGAGAGCAAGGTCATTGTGAAGGATGACTGCATGCTGTGCCTGAAGTGCGTGGCGGCGTGCCCGGAGGAGGGGGCTCTGAAAGCAACCTTTCTCGGCATTCCCATTTACGAATCCACCGAGGCGGGGTTCTTCAAGCGGATGGACAAGAAGCGAAAGGAGGCGGAGTGAGCACCGAAGTCAGTGACATCCGCGCACGGAACCGGCAGACGCAGCAGGCGATGGAGGCGGCCGCGGTACTGGCGCGAATCCAGACCGAGTTTCCCGACAACCCGGCCGGGATGCGGTACTTCTACGACCTGTTTCAGAAGACCTACTGCGAGCAGTCGGCACCGCACGGCAAACCGGTCATCGGGACCACCTGTGTGCAGATCCCCGAGGAGCTGATCTACGCCCTCGACGCGGTGCCGGTTCGCCTGTGCAACGGCACCTATGCGTTCGACCAGGCGGGCGCGGAATTCATGCCCACCAAGTCCTGCTCCCTGGTCAAGGCGACGCTTGGATTCCTGAATCAGGAACTCCCGGCGCACCTCCAGGGGATGCGCCAGGTCATCAATGCAACCACCTGCGACCAGAAGACCAAGGCGGGACAGATTATCGAGCAGATGGGGTATGAGGTGCATCACCTGGAGGTGCCGCGCTCCAAGGACAGCGAGCAGGCGCGTGACTACTGGCGGCACTCGGTCGCCCAGACCGCTCGCTTTCTGGAGCAGGCAACCCACAGGAAACTGACGCGGCGGGGTCTCCGCACCGCCATCGGCAAGGTGGCGCGAGCCCAGCAGGCCTTTCGCCGGTTGCACGCGTTGCGGCGGGAGAAACCGTCGGTGGTCTACGGGAAGGATGTCTTTCTCATCACCAACGGCTATTTCTTCGACGACATCGACCGCTGGACCGAAGCGCTGGAGGCGCTCAATCAGGAGTTGGAAGAGCGTATTCAAAAAGGGATCAATGCCGCGCCCAAGCGGGCACCGCGCATTCTGTTCACGGGCTCGCCGCCCGTGTTCCCCAATCTCAAGTTGCCTCTGGTGATCGAGCAGGCGGGAGGCGTCATTGTTGCCGACGAGACCTGTTCGTCCAATCGAATGCTCTATGACGCCGTCGGTGTCGACGAGTGGTTTCTGTACGACATGGTCGATGCGGTTGCCGATCGCCACCTGAAGCCCTGCACCTGTCCGATCTTCTCCAGCAACATCGACCGCCAGCGGAGGCTGCTGGAGTTGGCCCGCAGCTTTGAGGTGGATGGCGTCGTCTATCAGGCGTTCGCCGGTTGCCAGGTGTACGAGATCGAGCAGCAGTCGGTGACCGCCGCGTTGACCGAGGCCGGCGTGCCCTCGCTCTATGTGGAAACCGATTACAGCCCCGACGACCTGGGGCAGTTGACCACCCGGGTGGAGGCGTTCCTCGAATCGCTACGCTCCCGGCGGCGGAGGAAAAGGCAGTGATATTCGGCGGCATCGATATCGGCTCCACCGCCATCAAGGTGGCGCTGGTGGACGAGGAGGACAGGCTGCTGGGCGCCCGCGTCGCGGCCACCGGGAGCCATTTCCATCAAAACGCGGTCGAGGCGCTGAACGGACTGCTGGCGGAGCAGGGTATCGACCGCGCACAGCTGGGGTTTCTCACCGCTACGGGCTATGGGCGCAAGCTGTTCCGCGAGGCGGATGACGTCATCAGTGAAATCACCGCCAATGCCATCGGCGCCCACAAGGTGGGGCTCGCCTTCGGCGGTGTCGAAACCATCATCAACATCGGCGGCCAGGACTCCAAGGCGATCCGTATCGATGCCGAGGGTAACGTCGTCAATTTCGTGATGAACGACAAGTGCGCGGCCGGCACTGGGCGGTTTCTGGATGTGGCCGCCCGCAATCTGGAGATCGATCTGGAGGAGCTGGGCGAGTACCACTTCCGCCTGAGCGGAACACCGCCGCCGATCAACAGCACCTGTGCGGTCTTCGCCGAGTCGGAGGTGATTGGGCTGCTGGCCGCCGGTTACAGCAAAGAGGCGATCTGCGCCGGCATCCATTTCTCGATTGCGCGGCGCATCGCCCGGCTGGCGAAGCGGGTCGGCATCGACCGGCGGGTCTATTTCGACGGCGGGCCGGCGCTGAATCGCGGTCTGGCGGCGGCGATGGAGCAGGAGTTGGACGCGGAGCTGGTCATTCCGGAAATACCCCAGATCACGACCGCGTACGGTGCCGCGATCCTGGCCAGGGAGACGTGGAGCGAGGAGAACGGGTGACCGCCGTCCTACGCCTTTTGCCTTGCCAGTAAGTGAAATTCCACACCGGGCGATTGGCCGTCCGACGTAATTAACACACAAATCATAACGTTGGTTGTTGGCACACCCGGTGCACTCAACGGGAAGCAGTCCGGGGAACGGACAGGGAGGGGGGCAGTGATGCAACGCTAACCAGAACCAGTCAAGAAAACACATTGGGGAGTGAAACGTATGCCAGTCCACCTGTTCCGGCAAAGGCCTGTTGCCCTTGCCCTCGCCGTCGCCCTTCCGGGGGCGGCCCTTCCCCCGGCCGCTGCCAGTGCAGCCGAGGATCTCGGCATGATTCGGGTCGAGTCCACCACCATTGACGATCGCTTCGACGGCAAACGGGAAGAGCCGTCCAATATCGCGGTGATCGCAGGCGAAGCGGTGGATGCCGCCCACGCGCAGAACATTCAGCAGATCCTCCAGGGGATCCCGGGGATCACGACCGAGGTTCAGAGTGGTGATTCCCTCAAGATCCACATCCGGGGCGTGGAAAACCAGGTGTACATGGGTGAGAAACCGGGTGTTGCCGTGGTGATAGACGGCGTGCCGGTGTTCGAACGTACAGGTCGGGTGAATATCGATCTGGACAATATCGAATCGATCAAGGTGGTGAAAGGGGGCGCCTCCTACCTGTTTGGTGACGATGCCCTGGGCGGCGCGGTCATCATCACCACCAAGCGCGGGGCCAAAATGGCCGGCTATACAGTGGGCGCGGAGGCCGGGAGCTTTGGCTATCGAAAGGGGCTCGCCCGAGCCGGGTTTGAGGGTGAACAGGCCAATGGGCACATTCAGGTCTCCCGCCGCAAGACCGACGGCTATCACGATGACTCCGCCTCCCAGGCGGACTATCTGAATGGCAAGCTCCAATACTACCTGAGCGACACCAGCGACCTGACCTTCGGCTTCGAGCGTTCCGAGCGCGAGAAGGCGAGCCATGGAAACGTTCGGGGCGTCACGGCGGCGGCCCTTGACCCAAGGAGCGAGGACCCTGCCTACAACGACTACGCCAACCATTACGATGTGGAGCTGGCCAAGTACTTCCTGACCTACTCGCAGGACATCGGCGCCGCATCCAATCTGATGGTGAACACCTATCGATTCACTGACGACACCAAATTCTTTTCGTCCCCAACCAAGGACGATCCCTCCGTGTACACCTATGCGAACGACTATCGCCAGGTGCAACAGGGGATCAAGTCGGAGTTCCGCGCGGCAGGTGAAACGGTCGCCTGGATGGCCGGCGTCGACTTGAGAGACAACCTTTACCGGAATCGGGATACCTACAACATCAGCGGCGGCTCCGCATGGACGGGAACCTATGAAGCCGGTGACCCAAACAGCTTCAACGACACCGACGAACAGGTTCAGGCGCTCTACGGAGAGGTGAAGGTTCGCACGACGGATCGGCTGGTGCTGACTGCGAATGGCCGGTTCGACCGGATCGACCTCGAGTACACCGACCTCCTCAATCCCGCCAAGAGCGGCCAGCGGGATTTCAATGTCGACTCCTGGCGGTTGGGGGGCAACTACGCACTCCGCTCCAACCTGGATCTCTACGCCAATGTGTCGACCGGATTCCGGGCGCCCTCGGCTGAGCAGCTATTCGTGGGGTCGAGCAGCCCGACCCACAGAACCGCCGCCAATCCGGACCTCGAACCCGAGCGGACGCTCAACCGAGAGATCGGGTTTCGTGCCAAGACGCAGTGGTCCGGGCTGCCGTTGGAGCTGGATGCAGCCCTCTTCCAGCTGGACCGCTATGATCACATCCGCTCCACGGGCGGGCAGTACTCCACCGCTGACGATGCCGTCTACGAGAATGTGGGTGACTTCCGGAGCCGGGGCCTTGAACTCTCCTTGTTGACCGATCCGTCCCGCAAGGTGTTCATGGACCTCGCCTACACCTATCTCGACAGTGTCTATACGCGATACGACAGCTTCAACCTGAGGCTTTGCACCGCCACCAGTCCGAGCGGGAGTTGTACGGCCTGGGCCGCCATTCCTTACGACAACACCGGCAACAAGGTCCCGCGTGTCCCCAACCACCGCGTCAACCTGCGCCTGCACTACAGGGCGAGCGACAGGCTGCGGGTCACCGGCGAAATGGACGCGAGTTCCTCGTACTACGCGGACGAAATCAATCAGGAGAAGATCGGTGGCCACGAGGTGTTCAATCTGCTGGTCAATTACGATACGAAGAATTTCTCCCTGTTCGCCCGTGTCGACAATCTGTTCGACACCACCTTCTACAACACCGTACGCGGGACAAGTGACGGCAACTACGACGGGGTCTACGACGCGGAGGATCTCTCCATCGTGGTCAATCCGGGGCGAAGCTACAGCGCCGGTGTGACGGTCCGCTTCTGAGACGGTGCGGTAACCAGAGAAACGATCTGAATGGAGGCATTGACCCTCACCTTTCCGGCGGCGTTGATTATGGGGCTGGCGTTCGGTGCCGGCCCCTGCAACATCGCCTGCCTGCCCTATCTGGGGCCGGTCTTCCTGTCCACGGATGGCGGCATCCGCTCAAGCTGGCGGACCCTCGTTCCGTTTTCGCTCGGCCGGATGACGAGCTACTCCGTATTGGGTGCCATGGCGGGAAGTGCCGGACAGGTCGCGACCCGGTGGCTGGAACAGGGTGCCGCGGTGCTGCTGGGAACGGCCACCGCGGCCGCCGGTCTGTTTCTGCTCTTCCGTGCGAGGCGGAAAGGCGCATCCTGCGCGCAGCCCGGGCGACGGACGGAACAGACCGTCACATGGCATGCGCCGAACCGATCGCCGAGCGGGGGCGGATTGGCGCTCAGTCTGTTCGGCATGGGGGCGGCGATGGGGCTCAATCCCTGTATTCCGCTGGGTACGGTGTTGTTGGCCGCGGCCGTGACCGGGGAGTTTCACTCGGGGCTGATGCTGGGCTTCGGATTCGGTGTCGGTGCGGTGTTAATCCCGGCCATGATATTCGGCACCCTGGTCGCCCATTTCGGCGAACAGATCCGGGTTCACCTGGCCGGCTGGGGGCGGGTGGTGGAGCGGGCGGCGGCAGGCGGGCTGGTGTTTCTTGGGGGGGCGACCGCCATGGGATGGGGACTGCTGTAGCGCTTCCGGCTTATTCCGGCGCACCCGCACCGCAGGTGCTGGAACCAGCCCTGTCTTGCGGCCCGACGATGTCGTTTTAGCTGAGCGGCTGCAGCAGCAGTGACCGCGCCTCCATCCCCTGCGGCCGTGGCAGCCCCATGAGCTGGAGCACCGTCGGGGCGACGTTGGCGAGTCCGCCCGCCGTGGAGATGCGCCAGTCGGTGCGGTCGACGATGAGGCACGGTACTGGGTAGATGGTGTGCTGGGTGTGGGGTGCATCGGTGCCGGGATCGACCAGTTCGTCACAGTTGCCGTGATCGGCGGTGAGGATCACCGAGTAATCAGCGGCGACGGCGGCATCGAGTACGCGGCCCGCCTCCCGGTCCAGCGTCTCCACCGCCTTCAGTACCGCCTCGCGAATGGCGGTGTGGCCCACCATGTCGCCGTTGGCGAAGTTGACCACAATGAAGGCGAATTTGTCCGCTTGGATCGCCTCGATCACCTTGTCCGCTACCTCGGCGGCACTCATCTCCGGCTGAAGATCGTAGGTCGCCACCCTCGGTGAGGGAACCACCACATGCTCCTCGCCCGGCAGCGGGTCGGCACGCCCGCCGTTGAAGAAGTAGGTGACGTGGGCGGCCTTTTCGGTCTCTGCACAGTGGAACTGGCGCAGGCCCAGTTCACTCAGGTACTGGGCCAGGGTGATCACCGGGCGGTCGGGGGTGTAGGCATAAGGCAGCCCGAACCACTTGTCATACTCCATCATGCAGGTGACCTGAATCGGCGTGTAGCCGGGGCGCTCGAACTGCTCGAACTCCTCTCTGAACAGCGCCGCCACCATCTGCCGCGGCCGATCCTTGCGGAAGTTGAACGACAGGGCGTGGTCGCCGGCCAGGATCGGTTCCCAGGCATCGAGCACCGTGGGCGGGATGAACTCGTCGTTCTGATCGGCGGCGTAGGACTGCTCGATCGCCTCGGCGGCGGCGGCCGCCCTTTCCCCTTCCCCGAGCACCATGGCGCGCCAGGCCCGCTCGGTCCGGTCCCAGCGCTGATCCCGGTCCATCGCCCAGTAGCGGCCCGACACGGTGGCGATGGCGCCGCCCGCCTTCTCCAGCGCCTTCTCCACGTCCGCCAGGTAGGCGAGGGCGGATTTGGGCGCGGTGTCGCGCCCGTCGGTGAACATGTGCAGCAGCGGTCGGGCATGGCGCCGCATACACAGCTCGATCAGGGCCAGCACATGACGGAGGTGGCTGTGCACGCCGCCGGTGGAGATCAGCCCGAACAGGTGCAGGGGCCGGCCCGCCGCGGCGGCCGCATCGGCGGCTGCGACCAGCACGGGGTTATTGAAAAAGCTGCCGTCACTGATGGCATCATCGATAAGCACCAGGTCCTGACGCACGATGGTGCCGCAACCCAGGGTGGTGTGGCCCACCTCCGAGTTGCCCATCTGCCCGTCCGGCAGGCCGACGGCGGCACCGGAGGCCTGGATTACCGTGTGCGGGTAGCGCGCGAAGTAGGCGTCCAGCCTGGGGGTGTCCGCCTCGATCACCGCATTGTTGGTCTTGCTCGGGTTGACGCCGAAACCGTCGAGGATAACGAGTACGACAGGGCGGCGGGGTGCTCCGTGGTCTTGCATGGGGTTGCTGTCCTTGTCTGAAAAGTTTAACCGTCTGACCGGCGTGCGAAGCGGTTGTTCTTTCAATATTAGGGCTTGTCTTCCACTCAATGGAGGGGCCGGGAACTGTCGTGTCGAGTTGATGCCAATCACACCGGCCCCGCCCGTCGCTAACGCGACAATACCGAGTGCCATTATCGCAGAAACAAAGGGTTAAATGCAGGCATGCCCCTTGCACTCTCCTCCAGTAAATGCCCGTGGCGGAGGAGGTCCCAGTGGAGCTGAAGGTTGTTTCGGAGGCGGTGTCGGGCGATGGCGCATCGGGTTGTCAGGCCGCCTCGTGCGGAAGCAGTGGAGAGCAACTCGGCCACCTGCCGGCACATATCCGCGAGCGGGTGTTCAATCACCCCTGCTACTCGGAGCAGGCCCACCACCACTTCGCCCGCATGCATGTGGCGGTGGCACCGGCCTGCAACATCCAGTGCAACTACTGCAACCGCAAGTACGACTGCGCCAACGAGTCGCGCCCCGGGGTGGTGTCCGAACTGCTAACCGTCGACCAGGCGGTGAAGAAGACGCTGGCGGTGGCCGCGGCCATTCCGCAGATGTCGGTACTCGGTATCGCCGGCCCCGGCGACCCGCTGGCCAACCCGGAGCGTACCTTCGCCACCTTTCGCGAACTGACCGAAAAGGCGCCGGACATCAAGCTCTGTGTCTCCACCAACGGCTTGAGCCTGCCGCAGCATGTGGAGGAGCTGTGTGCGCACAACCTCGACCACGTGACCATCACCATCAACTGCGTGGACCCGGCCATCGGCGCCCGGATCTACCCCTGGATCTTCTGGAACAACCGCCGCATCCGCGGCAGGAAGGCCGCCGCCATCCTCATCGAGCAGCAGCAGAAGGGGTTGGAGATGCTGGTCGAGCGCGGGGTGCTGGTGAAGGTCAACTCGGTGATGATCCCCGGGGTCAACGATGAACACCTTAAGGAGGTGAGCCGGGTGGTGAAGGCGAAGGGGGCCTTCCTGCACAACGTGATGCCGCTCATCGCCGAGGCGGAGCACGGCACCTACTACGGCATCATGGGCCAGCGCGGCCCGACCGCCGAAGAGCTGCAGGGGCTGCAGGACGCCTGTGCCGGCGACATGAACATGATGCGCCACTGCCGCCAGTGCCGGGCGGACGCGGTCGGCATGCTCGGCGAGGACCGGGGGGCGGAGTTCTCCCTGGAGAAGATCGAGACGCTGGAGATCGACTACGAGGCGGCCCGGGAGCGGCGTGCGGCGGTCCAGGCGGCGATCCGTGAAGAGATGGAAGCGGCACACAAGCCGCAGGTGCAGACCGTGGCCGTGCCCCTGAGCACGCTGCGGCGGAGGGTTGCCACGCGGCCCGTGCTGATGGCGGTGGCCACCCAGGGGGGCAACGTCATCAATCAGCACTTCGGCCACGCCAATGAGTTCCTGGTGTACGAGGCGTCCCCGGCGGGGGTGCGCTTCGTCGGTATTCGTCGTACCGATCAGTACTGTACCGGGCAGGAGAGCTGCGACGAGGGGGAGGGCAAGCTGGAGCGGGTGATTCGTGCCCTGGAGGGGTGCGAGGCGGTGCTTTGTGCTCGGGTGGGCATGACCCCTTGGGAGGCGCTGGAGGAGGCCGGCATCACCCCGGTGGTGGACCACGCACTGGCCCCCATCGAGGAGGCGGTAGAGGCGGTCTATGCGGAGATGGCCGCGAACGGTCTGGCGGCGTCATCGGCACAGGCCACGGCCTGAGAGGAGATGAACGGATGGCGTTCCAAATCATCGAGTCCTGCGTGAACTGCTGGGCCTGCCAGCCGCTCTGTCCGAGCGAGGCAATCCGCGAAGCAAAGCCGCACTTCCTCATCGATGCGCGCAAGTGCACCGAGTGCGACGGCGACTACGCCGACCCGCAGTGCGCGAGCATCTGCCCGATCGAAGGGGCCATCATGGACGGGAGCGGGGCAGCGCTCAATCCACCCGGCTCGCTGACCGGCATCCCGCCGGACCTGCGGGCGGCCGACACGGCGGCGGCCCCGTCGGGCTGAGTGTCACATGGCCGAGGTGCTCTTCTACGAGAAGCCGGGCTGCGTGAACAATACCCGGCAGAAGCTGCTTCTTAAGGGCACCTCTAATAGTCCAACACGGTTTCGCTCGCGGCCGTATTGTTCGCTGGCAAGGCGCAGTGAGTGTGGTGTGGTCATTCCACACGAGCGAGCTGCAACGCAGTCCAGCGGGCAATACGGCCACGAGCCCGAAGGGTTGGGTCCAAAATCGCCGATTACGGCGTTGCGCTACTTGGCAAGGACCGGGCCATTGCCTGCGCAGCGCGCCTTGTACTCGGCGATTTTGGGCCCAACGAAACCGCGTTGGACTATTAGAGGTGCCCTCAAGGCGGCCGGCCATACGGTCATCGCCCGGAATCTGCTGGAGACGGCCTGGACAGCGGATACGCTGCGCCCCTTCTTCGGCAACCTGCCGGTGGCGGAGTGGTTCAACCGCACCGCGCCGCGCATCCGGGATGGGGGGCTGTTTCCGGGGCGGCTGACCGAGGAGGAGGCACTGGCGGCGATGATTGCCGACCCGCTGCTGATTCGCCGGCCGCTGATCGCCTGTGGAGGCACCCGCCGCGTCGGGTTCGACTACACTTCGCTCGATAAATGGATCGGACTGCCCGCCGACCGCGGAGACACGACCGATCCGGAGACCTGCCCCCGCAAGTCGTCACCCTGCCCCAATTCGGAGGAGAGCTGATGAGAATCGGCAACGCGTCGCGTGAGCCTGAACCCGAGACCGCCCGTCACGAGGTCTACATGTACCTTCAGGGGCATGTCGTCAATGTGCCGGTTGGTGAACCCCTGATCCGCATGCTTGCCTCCCAGAGGGCCGGCCAGGGGGCGATGCCGCAGCGGCTGGGACTGGACCCACAGGCGTGGCGCGCGATGATGGGGCGGTTTTTCCCGACCATCGCCCCGGAGAGCATGATCAATGCCACTGCCAGCCTGGACCGTGACCGTCTGGACGAGCGGGAGGAGCTGCGCGCGCTGTTTCTGGCCCATGTGGAGAGCCCGACGCGGGAGCACGACTGGTTCGCCACCATCCTCGCCACCGGCTGCCTGGGCGACGACCACCTCTGGCAGGACCTCGGCCTGTGGTCGCGCAAGGATCTCTCCGGCCTGATCAACCAATGCTTCCCCGCACTGGCGGCCAGGAACGTGGCCGACATGAAGTGGAAGCGTTTCTTCTACAAGCAGCTCTGCAACCAGGAAGGGATCTACACCTGCCGCGCCCCCTCCTGCGAGGTGTGCGCCGACTACGCCGTCTGTTTCGGCCCGGAAGCGTGATTGCGGCCAACCACCGCTGTGCTCTTTGAATGAACCCGCAGGAACGCGCGATCGGGGCCTACCTCGGCCTTGCGGTCGGGGACGCGCTGGGCGCGACGGTGGAGTTCATGACCCCGCGGGAGATCAAGGCTCGCCACGGCCTGCACAGAGAGATCATCGGCGGCGGCTGGCTCAACCTGCCCAGGGGGCGGGTCACCGATGATACCGGGATGGCCCTGGCGCTGGGCGAGGCCGTTCTGGAGCGCGACGGTGTGGAGTCGGAGACGGTCGCCCGTGCGTTCGACCGCTGGATGCGTTCCAGGCCGGTGGACATCGGCAACACGGTAAGACGCGGCATCGTCCGGTTCCGCAGCACCGGCGAGGCGCAGGTACCGCCGGATGAATTCGATGGCGGTAACGGCGCCTGCATGCGGCTTCTCCCGGTGGCCCTCTGGGGGTACGGGCGCGATCCCGACCTGCTCTGTGCGGCGGTGGTCACCCAGGCCCATGTCACCCACAACAGCCCGCTCTCCGACGCCGGCAGCTGCTGCGTCGCGGAGATGATCCGCATGGCGCTCGAGGGGGCATCGCTCCTGGATCTGCTCCACGGCCCGGTTGCCCGCCTCACCACCACCTTTCCCGCATTCAAGTTCCGGCCGCGCCGACGTGAAAACCCCTCCGGCTTCATTGTCGATACCCTGCAGGTGGTGTTCCAGTCCCTGTTCGATACGGAAAGTCTGGAGGCGTGCCTGGTCGAGGCGGTCAACCGCGGTGGCGATGCGGACACCACCGGCGCCATCGCCGGCATGGTGGCCGGCGCGCTCTACGGCCCGGCGGCACTCCCGGAGCGCTGGCTGGCGGCCCTGGACGAAGCGACCAAGGCGCAATGCATCGACCAGGCCCGTCGCCTCATGGCTTTACAGAGCTAATCGCTCCAGTCCAGGTCGCAGCAGAGCACCTCTGTCTCGCCGTCACGCTGAAGACTCATCGAAAAGGTGACGCACATGTGCGCACCGGTGGTGGAGAGATAGGGGCGTGAACTCTGTATGCGCCCGGGCGTCGCCACGGCGCGGCGGAAGTAATGTTTGCGGCTCCAGTCCACGCCGGCGGTGTCGTAGAGCGGCAGAAAGCGTGGATCGTTCTCGAAGTGCTCAATCTGGTTTCGCAGGTTGCGCCCCACCTGGATCCCCCGGGTATCGAGCACGTAACAGCGCACCACCCGGGGGCGATTGATCAGCCGGTAACAGGCGACGTCGAGATCCGCGCCGGCAGCATAGGAGGCCGCTGCGTGCTCAAAGCCGAGCGCGTATTCGGCGATCAGGGTTTCCCGGTGCCGATCGTCAGCCTCGGTGATCAGGCGGAACTGGTCGGAAAGGGCGGAGAACTGCGCCTGACCCTGGCCTGTCTGCGGGGCCGGCGCCATCGGGCGGGCGAAGTAGTAACCCTGTACGAAGTCCGCATCCGCCTCCATGGCGATCAGTGCCTGCTCCTCGGTCTCGATGCCTTCGAGCACCACCAGGCAACCCAGTTCATGGAGCAGTTCGACCAGGTTCGGCAGCAGGCTGCTCCCCCATCCCCCGCGTGTCGCCTGACAGACCAGGGAGCGATCGAGTTTGACGATATCGGGACGCAGGCGGGCGATGCGCTCGAAGTTGGAGTGACCGGCGCCGAAGTCGTCGATCGCCACCAGACAGCCCAGATTGCGGTAAAACTCCACCGACTCGGCGAGTCGTGCCTCGTCCTGGATGGCGCTTTCCAGGATCTCGACCACCACCTGTTGCGGCAGAATTTCAGCTCTCTCCAGCAGAGCGGCAAAGAAGGGACCGTGTACCCGTCCCTCGATAACCACCTGAGGCCGGATATTGAGAAAGAGCCAGGCCTCCGGTGCGTTCAGCGCCCGAAAGTTGAAGGCATGCATCGCCCGGCTGAGTCGGTCGAGAAACACCGTTTCGCTGCCGTCGGTCTTGTCGAACACCTGCAGTGGCGACACGGGACGGCCACTCATTTCGGCACGCAACAGCGCCTCAAACCCCACTGCGCGCCGGTGGGAGAGTCCGAAGATCGGCTGGAAGGCGCTGCTGAGCGAATGGGAGGCGAACTCCGCGCGCATGCCGCCGAGGGGGCCTTCGAGCAGGGACCGGCACCGGTCGAGGCAGTTTCCCGAACGGGGCAGGGGAAGGCAGTGCGCGGCACTCATGTCGGTGTGGCCGCGGCCGGTTCCAACGGCAACAGATCCGTGAAATCCTGTTCGAGGATCGCCAGTTGGTGTTTGGCACAGAAGCGCTGTTCGTTCTTCAATGGTTCGGGTAGCAGCGCCCAGCCGGCGGGGTCGCCGGCGTCGTGCATGATGTCCGACAGCACCATGCGCTCGGTATCCCGGCTGAGGCGCAGGCCGAGCAGGAGATACTTCCGTCCCTTGCGTGACTGCTTGAGAAAGCCGGGGATGGCGAAGCCGCCCATGAGCTCGGTGATGTAGTCGACGAAGTCGGCGTCGGAGGCGATGAATGTCGGCTCCGGCCGCGGCGTGCCGAGCGGCTTGAACAGCACCGGCAAAGCGGGGTCTGCGGCGGCCTGATCGATCTCGGTATAGCCGCCGTTCCTCCAGTGAAAGAGGCGGAAGCGGTAGTCGGTGCCGCCGATGCGCGCCGTGCCCACCACCAGCAGGTGCGGCGTATCCGCGTAGCTGTCCTGAAGCTGGGTGTCCCGGTTCAGATCGATCACATAGGGCGGTTTCAAGGTCGCCAGCCAGTCGTGGAACGGGGCACGACTCCATCCGCTATCGCCATACGTCTGTTGCAGCATGCGGTTGACGAAGCTGCGCCCCTTCTTCAGTTCAAAATGCATCGCCACGCGCGGGAACTCGTAACGCAGTTTCGGGTTGAGCGGGCGGCCCTGGGCGAGCAGCTCCATCAGGGCGTCACCGTCGGCGGGGATCGGTCGACCATCCTCCCGGTGGGTGACTCCGGTCAGCACGCCGGGGCCGAGCACCGGGACGATGCTGCCGTCGCGGATGCCGGTGGTGATGGTCTCTGCGGTAAGCGGACTCATGGGGCCCTCCCGTTGATTGTGATTTGGGGAGGAGTGCAATTACCGCACCAGGGGGAAGGTCCGTCGCAACCATAGGGAAACCGGGTGATCGGTCGCGGCAGGAGTGTCGCAAATGCGACAACCAACCGGTTCTTGTAGCGCGTGTTTGTGCAATTGCGGGACGGCGGGTCACGCTTCGCCAATCCGCTACAGCGTCGAGAGCTCCACCTCATAGACACCGCCGATGACCACGAACTCGTCCTCGCCCTTCAACATGCCCGGCAACAGACGGTTGTAGAAAAAGATCTTCGACAGCGGAACGGCGGCGGTGAGAATGACGTCGCCGAACTCGTCGGCGCGTTCACGGTGATCGGTGAAAGAGTTGAGATTGTTCAGCACGACAACGCGGCGACTGCGGCTCATCGTTTCCAGTACCTCATGCTCGTCAGGTCGATTCACCCCCCGATGCAACGTGAGGTGGGTCGCGCCGGATATGGTGCGTTGCAGCTCGTACTGGCAGTAGGTGTACAGCAGATCGAGCTGGGCCTCCAGGGCGTTGGTGTTGTAGAGCCCGCTGGTACGCGCCTCCAGATAGACCAGGTAAGCCGGGTCGCTGGGATGCAGGATCGACTCCCGGTGCCGGCGCGGCAGGAGGCCGAAGCGGGACTCCGCCCACCCCTTCAGCACGGCGCCCTCTCGCCCGTCCGAATCGAATGACCAGCCGCGTACCATGCGCAGATAGTCGGCGCGGTGGCGCTTGCGGGCACCGCCGGTGGTGAATCCCGCCTCGTCGGGCGACTTCAGCAGGAAGTGTGCATCCATGTGATCCATGAAACGCTCCGCCCGCCGTGATGCCTCGTCGATGTACTCCAGTTGTTCGAACAGGCTGCGGTGCAGTTCCAGGACACCATCGATATAGATGGGCGCGGGATGTCGCTGGAAGGTGAGGCTGCCGAGGATCACAGCCGGCAGGTTGCAGCGGTTGATCGGCAACCGCGCACCGAGCGGCAGGGATGGCGCGGAGGTGCGCGAAGCGTTGTCGTTAACCGGACAGGACATGCGGCTTTGTCGTAGATACCACTCGTTTAAAAGGGGAAAGTCCGCCAGGCAAATGTGCGTCCGAACAACCGGTTAGGCGCACCTGCCAAAGGTGGCACGCTCCTCGCACTGAGACAGTCGACCGCGACCCACGTCTCAACGCAAGGAGAAAAGAAATGGCACTACGGCAATGCGCAATCTACGGCAAGGGCGGCATCGGCAAGTCTACCACGACCCAGAATCTGGTGGCCGCACTGGCCGAGGCCGACAAGAAGGTGATGATCGTCGGCTGTGATCCCAAGGCCGATTCCACCCGTCTCATCCTGCACTCCAAGGCACAGACCACCGTCATGCATCTGGCCGCCGAGGCGGGTACGGTGGAGGACCTGGAACTCGAGGACGTTCTTTCCGTCGGTTACGGTGACGTCAAGTGCGTCGAGTCCGGTGGCCCGGAGCCGGGCGTCGGCTGCGCCGGACGCGGCGTCATCACCGCCATCAACTTCCTCGAAGAGGAAGGTGCCTATGACGAGGACCTCGACTTCGTCTTCTACGACGTACTCGGCGACGTGGTGTGCGGCGGCTTCGCCATGCCCATCCGCGAGAACAAGGCCCAGGAGATCTACATCGTCGTTTCGGGCGAGATGATGGCCATGTACGCGGCCAATAACATCGCCAAGGGCATCGTGAAGTACGCCAGCTCCGGCGGCGTGCGCCTCGCCGGCCTGATCTGCAACAGCCGCAACACGGCGCGTGAGGACGAGCTCATCGAAGAGCTGGCCCGCCAGCTCGGCACCCAGATGATCCACTTCGTTCCCCGCGACAACGAGGTGCAGCGCGCCGAGATTCGCCGCATGACCGTCATCGAGTACAACCCGAAGGCGAAGCAGGCTGACGAGTATCGCGCGCTGGCCCAGAAGGTCATCAACAACAAGATGTTCGTCATCCCGACCCCGCTGACCATGGACGAGCTCGAAGAGGTGATGATGAGCTTCGGCATCCTCGAGGAGGAGGACGAGTCCATCGTCGGCAAGACCGCTGAGGAGCTGGCCGTCAACGCCTGAGAAGATTCGCCACGGAGGCGCAGGGGAGAACAGGGGCGAAGTCCTTCTCTGTGAACTCTGCGCCTCCAGGTGGCAAACCGTAATCCAATCGTCCGCCGGATTGGGCGGCGTGAAGGAGAGAGCAGAATGACAACGATGACCCGTGAAGAGACCGAGGCCCTCATTCAGGAGGTGCTGGAGGTCTACCCCGAGGACGCGAAGAAGAGTCGCGCCAAGCATCTCACCGTTAACGACCAGAGCGTCGAACAGTCGAAGAAGTGCATCACCTCCAACAAGAAGTCGCTACCCGGTGTGATGACCATCCGCGGCTGCGCCTACGCCGGCTCCAAGGGTGTGGTATGGGGTCCGATCAAGGACATGATCCACATCTCCCATGGCCCGGTCGGCTGCGGTCAGTACTCCCGGGCAGGGCGCCGCAACTACTACGTCGGTACCACCGGTGTGAACACCTTCGGCACCATGAACTTCACCTCCGACTTCCAGGAGAAGGATATCGTCTTCGGCGGCGACAAGAAGCTGGCCAGGATCATGGAGGAGATCGAGACTCTGTTCCCGTTGAACAAGGGGATCTCGGTGCAGTCCGAGTGTCCCATCGGTCTCATCGGCGACGACATCGAGGCGGTTGCCAAGAAGGCGGCGGCAGAAGCGGGCAAGCCGGTCATTCCGGTGCGTTGCGAGGGCTTTCGCGGTGTCTCCCAGTCGCTGGGTCACCACATCGCCAACGATGCCATTCGCGACCACGCCCTGGGCCGCCGCGAGGGCAAGTTGCCCGAAGCGGGGCCTTACGATGTGGCGATTCTCGGCGACTACAACATCGGCGGCGATGCCTGGGCATCCCGCATCCTGCTGGAGGAGATGGGCCTGAACGTGGTCGCCCAGTGGTCCGGCGACGGCACCATCGCCGAGATGGAGAAGACCCCGGCGGTCAAGCTCAACCTGCTCCACTGCTACCGCTCCATGAACTACATCTCCCGACACATGGAGGAGAAGTTCGGGATTCCGTGGATGGAGTACAACTTCTTCGGCCCGACCAAGATTGCCGAGTCCCTGCGCGCCATCGCCGCCCACTTCGACGACAAGATCAAGGAAGGGGCGGAGAAGGTCATCGCGAAGTACACCCCGCTGATGAACGACATCATCGCCAAGTTCAAGCCGCGCCTCGAAGGCAAGCGGGTGATGCTCTACGTCGGCGGCCTGCGTCCGCGCCACGTCATCGGCGCCTACGAGGACCTCGGCATGGAGGTGGTCGGTACCGGTTACGAGTTCGCCCACAATGACGACTACGACCGCACCATCAAGGACATGGGCAACGCCACCCTGATCTACGACGACGTGACCGGCTACGAGTTCGAGGAGTTCGTCAAGCGGGTGAAACCCGACCTCATCGGCTCCGGCATCAAGGAGAAGTACATCTTCCAGAAGATGGGGATCCCCTTCCGCCAGATGCACAGCTGGGACTACTCCGGTCCATACCACGGCTATGACGGCTTCGCCATCTTCGCCCGTGACATGGACATGACCCTGAACAGCCCCACCTGGGACCGTATGACCGCGCCGTGGAAGAAGTCCTCCGGCGAGGCGCCTGCAAAGGCGGTCAACGAGTAAACCGAAAAGGCATTCACCGCAGAGGACGCGGAGGACGCAGAGACAGATGAGTTCGAACCGGTTTCCTCTGTGATCTCTGCGACCTCTGCGGTGGAAATGACAGATTATCCTCAGAGCCGTTGTCCACGGATGAGTGGCGCGGCAGGAGAAACGAGATGACCCAGACTGCCGAGAAGATCAAACCTTGTTATCCGCTGTTCCGGGATGACGAATACAAGGATGTGCTGGCGCGCAAGAAGACCGACTACGAGGAGGCCTATCCACAGGAGAAGATCGACGAGATCTTCCAGTGGACCACCACCGATGAGTACAAGGAGCTCAACTTCCAGCGCGAGGCGCTGACAGTCAACCCGGCCAAGGCATGTCAGCCGCTGGGCGCCGTGCTCTGTGCGCTCGGGTTCGAGAAGACCCTGCCCTACGTACACGGCTCCCAGGGCTGTGTGGCCTACTTCCGCACTTACTTCAATCGCCATTTCAAGGAGCCGGTCGCCTGTGTTTCCGACTCCATGACCGAGGATGCCGCGGTGTTCGGTGGCCAGAAGAATATGTTCGCCGGTCTCGAGAACGCCAAGGCGCTCTACAAGCCCGACATAATCGCGGTCTCCACCACCTGTATGGCCGAGGTGATCGGTGACGACCTGAACGCCTTCATCGGTAACTCCAAGAAGGATGGCCGGATCCCGGAGGAGTTCCCGACCCCGTTCGCCCACACACCGAGCTTCGTCGGCAGCCACACCACCGGGTGGGACAACATGTTCGAGGGGATGGCCCGGTACTTTACCCTCAACCACATGGAGGGCAAGGAGGTTGGCAAGAACGGCAAGGTCAACTTCGTCCCCGGCTTTGAGACCTACCTCGGTAACTACCGCGTCATCAAGCGGATGATGGCCGAGATGGGTGTCGACTACAGCCTGCTCTCCGACCCCTCCGAGGTGCTGGACACCCCGGCCGACGGTCAGTACCGCATGTATGCCGGCGGCACCACCATCGAGGAGATCAAGGACGCGCCCAACGCCAAGACCACTTTCCTGCTCCAGCCATGGCAGCTCGACAAGACCAAGAAGTTTGCGGAGGCGACCTGGAAGCACGAGGTGCCGAAGCTCAACATCCCGATGGGCCTGGAGTGGACCGATGAGTTCCTGATGAAGGTCTCCGAGGTCACTGGCAAGGCGATCCCGGCCAGTCTGGAGCTGGAGCGCGGCCGCCTGGTCGACATGATGACCGACTCCCACGCCTGGTTGCACGGCAAGAAGTTTGCCCTCTACGGCGACCCCGACTACGTCATGGGCATGACCAAGTTTCTGCTGGAGTTGGGCTGTGAGCCGACTGATATCCTCGCCAACAACGGCAACAAGCGCTGGATGAAGGCGATGAAGAAGATGCTCGAGGCCTCCCCGTACGGGCAGAAGAGCGAAGTGCACATCGGGAAGGATCTGTGGCACTTCCGTTCACTGGTCTTCACCAACAAGCCGGACTTCATGATCGGCAACAGCTACGGCAAGTTCATCCAGCGCGACACGCTCTACAAGGGCAGGGAGTTCGAGGTTCCACTCATCCGCATCGGCTTCCCGATCTTCGATCGCCACCACCTTCACCGCATGACCACCATGGGCTACGAGGGTTCGATGTACATCCTCACCACCTTGGTCAACGCGGTCCTGGAGCAGCTCGACCAGGAGACCATGGGCATGGGTACCACCGACTACAACTACGACCTGGTGCGCTAAGGCGTGAAGCGTGAAGGGTGAAGCGTCAAGCGGCGATATGCACTGCCTGCCTGGCGCTTCACCCGGGCGCAGCGGCGAATGGAGGTCAACCATGCCGAGCGTGATGATTAGAAAGGATGCCCAGGGCGCCATGTCCATGTACGTGGCGAAGAAGGACCTGGAGGAGAACATTGTGTCCATGCAGTTCGACACTCCCGAGAAGTGGGGCGGTGAGGTGGAGCTGGCGGACGGTTCCAGGTTTTTCCTGGAGCCGCTGGAACCGGCACCGAGGCTGCCGATCACGGTTCGAGCCAAACGACTTTGAACATTTCATCACCGCAGAGTCACACGGCTGCTGCATGGATGCGGGAGGTACGGCAGTGCAGGAAGCAGCCGAGGGGACACAGAGATGTGCGATTTGGAAATCCTCTGCGTTCTCTGCGACCTCTGCGGTGATCATTCATTGAGGAGACGTGAAATGGCCATGTATATCGTTGAAGAAGAGTGCACCTCCTGCGGCGACTGCATGCCGGTCTGCCCAACCGGCGCGGTGCAGAAGAAGAGGGGGCTGTATGTCATCGACGCGGCGACCTGCACCGAGTGCGAAGGGGAGTTCGACGAGCCCCAGTGCGTGATGGAGTGCGCGGTCGACAACTGCATCCTCCCGGTCGAAGCCTGAGGTGAATACAATGAGCGCTCAGCAACTCTCACCGGATGCGGCGCTTCGAATCGGGCTGGCGGCCCGGGCCCTCCCCGATACCGACGCGGCGCTGCTGATGAAGGTATTGGTGGAGGCTTTGGGCCTGCCGCTCACCGAAGAGAAGCTAGGTCGATTGACCGTGCGGGAACTCGGGTCGGCCGCCGACGCCGCCCTGGGCGATGTGCCGTTGCCCGCGATGAAGCAGGCGCTCGATTACCTGTGGGGTAAGGCGCAGGTTGAGGTGGACGAGCAGTTACCCACGACCGAGCCCTATGCGGATTGGGGGATGCCCGGCTCGATTCGGGTCGCGGTGGCCTCCAACAGCGCGGAGCGGCTCGACGGGCACTTCGGCTCCTGTGCCCGGTTTCTGGTCTATCAGGTCTCCCCGGACCAGACGCGGCTTGTCGACATCCGCTCGGCCGCGGGCGGTGTCCGGGCGGATGACAAGAACGCCGAACGGGCTGCGCAGATCGCCGACTGTCATGTGCTGATGGTGGTCTCCATCGGCGGCCCGGCCGCGGCCAAGGTCGTCAAACAGGATATCCATCCGATCAAGTTCCCCAATGGCGGCGACGCACGGAGCGAGGTTTCCGCCCTGCAACCCGTGCTCGGCGGCACGCCGCCGCCGTGGCTGGCCAAGGTGATGGGCAAGGGGGCCGAGGAGCGGGTGTTGTTCGAGCGGACGGAGGAAGATGCGTGATCAGCGAGGTGATGATCGCGGAGGTGGCCACTCTCCTCGACGGGAGGCATCCCGACCGTCGGCAGTCGCTGCTGGAACATTTCCCGGATGTCCGCTTCACCTGGTGCAGCGATGACGACGTAAGCGCCGCGGCGAATCCGGTGGCGCAGGCGGTTGGTATCAACCTCTACCTGGTCGGTGCCGGCGCCGGATGCCTGGCGCTCACCAATGACTTTGCCAATGCCGCGGGGGTAGTGGTGGCCGAGGTGGAAGCGGACGACTGATTTTTTTTTTGTGACGCGGTGCTGCTGCGTTCGTTGTGATGACGTTAACTCACCGACACAACGGGATTGTCCGACGGGAGTCGACGTGACGGCTTGCCATTCCGCTCCGGCAGGCGTTATATACGGAAAAATATAGCGTTGGAACGGTTGATATATGGCACGGCGCAAGAGTGGAAAGGTGGGGGTATCCGGACGGTTCTGGCTCAACCGGGGCGAGCGGCCATTTCTCGGCCATGGCCGCATCGAGCTGCTGGAACAGATCGCCGCGACCGGCTCCATCAGTCAGGCGGCGCGCGCCATGGGCATGAGCTACAAGGCGGCATGGGATGCGGTGGATGCGATGAACAACCTGGCCGATGAGCCGCTGGTGCGGCGCAGCGCCGGTGGACGCCACGGCGGCGGCACGCAGCTTACCGACCATGGTCGCCGGCTGATTGAGGTGTTCAAGGCGGCGGAGCAGGAGTACCAGGGCTTTCTGCGCCGGCTCGGCCAGGGGGTGGATGATTTTGCGCAGTTCTACCCGTTGATGCGGAGGTTGGCGATGAAGAGCAGTGCGCGCAATCAGTTTCAGGGGTGCATCACGCGCCTGAAGAGCGGTCCGGTGGACGCCGAAGTGGTGATCGCCCTGCCCGGCGGTGAGGAGTTGGTGGCCATTGTCACTGAGGAGAGCGTGACCAACCTGGGCCTGGCCGTGGGCAAGGAGGTGTTCGCCCTCATCAAGGCCTCCTGGGTCATCGTCACCACCGGTGACGGGGGAATGCGCACCAGCGCACGCAACCGGCTCTGCGGGACGGTGGTGCTGTGCCGGGAGGGTCAGATCAACGGTGAGGTGATCATCGAACTGGCGGGTGGGCGCCGCATCGCCGCTGTGGTGACCAACGACAGCATCAAGGATCTGGACCTGAAGCAAGGCGTGCCGGCCTGCGCCCTGGTGAAGGCGCCGCACGTAATTTTGGCAGTGAGCGAGTAAGGGAATTGCCGTGACCACCGTTATATAGCTGTGTATACAACGATGGCAATACGCGCCCAATCAGAACGGTGTGACGATGATGCGATACAACATGAAGCAGGTCGTGGTGGGGGTTGCGGCGTTTCTCGCAGCAGTGGCGGCACAGGCCGGTGAGGTCCAGATGGCGGTGGCGGCGAACTTTACCGCGCCGATGAAGCAGATTGCCGCCGAGTTTGAACAGGCCACCGGCCACAAGGCGCTGGTTGCCTACGGCGCCACCGGCAAGTTCTACGCCCAAATCGCCAACGGGGCGCCCTTCGAGGTGTTCCTGGCCGCCGATAACAGGGTACCCGCCAAGCTGGCCGAAGAGGGCAGGGCCCTGGCCGACACCCGCTTCACCTACGCCCTCGGCACCCTGGTACTCTGGTCGGCCAAGGCCGGTCTGGTGGACGAGCAGGCCTCGGCCCTGAGGGAGGGGCGCTACAACAAGCTGGCTATCGCCAATCCCAGGGTCGCCCCCTATGGCGTGGGGGCGGTGGAGGTACTTACCGCGCTCGGCCTGCTGGAGGCGGCCACCCCCAGGTTCGTGCGGGGGGAGAATATTGCCCAGACCTATCAGTTCGTCTCCACCGGCAACGCCGACCTGGGTTTCGTTGCCCTCTCCCAGGTCATGGAGGAGGGACGTATCCCCAAGGGCTCGGCCTGGGTGGTGCCTGGTGAGATGCACCAGCCCATGCGCCAGGATGCCATCGTCCTCACCAAGGGTAAGGACAACCCGGCCGCCCAGGCCCTGATGGCGTTCCTGCGCAGCGACAAGGCGCGGGCCATCATCCGGTCCTTCGGCTACGGCCTGGAATAAAGGGGGTACGGATATGGGCTTCTCCGACGGCGACCTGGCGGCCATCTGGCTGACCCTACGCCTGGCCAGCATCACCACCCTGCTGCTGCTGCTCATCGGCACCCCCATCGCCTGGTGGCTGGCCCGTACCCGCTCCTTCTGGAAGGGGCCAGTGGGGGCAGTGGTGGCCTTGCCCCTGGTGCTTCCACCCACGGTACTGGGTTTCTATCTGCTGCTGGCCATGGGGCCACACGGGCCGGTGGGTCAGTTCACCCAATGGCTGGGGATTGGTCTCCTGCCCTTCACCTTCTGGGGGTTGGTGGTGGCCTCGGTGTTCTACTCCCTGCCTTTCGTGGTGCAGCCGATCCAGAACGCCATCGAGGCCCTGGGTCCAAGGCCCATGGAGGTGGCGGCCACCCTGAGGGCCGGGCCATGGGACTGCTTCTGGAGCGTGGTGGTACCCCTGACCCGGCCGGGCTTCTTTACCGCCGCCATCCTGGGCTTTGCCCACACCGTGGGGGAGTTCGGGGTGGTGCTGATGATCGGCGGCAACATCCCGGGGGTCACCAGCGTCATCTCGGTGCAGATCTATGACCATGTGGAGGCGATGGATTATGCCCAGGCCCACTGGCTGGCCGGGGCCATGGTGATCTTCTCCTTCCTGATCCTCCTCGTTCTCTACAGTTTCAACCGGGGCAAGCCCCAGGTGTCGCCATGACCGACGAGATCGCTGGACGCGGTGCCGCCGGCCCCGGCGTCGAAGCACGTGCCGAGAACAAGTCATGAATACCGAGAACATCCAGGCGCGCTTCAATTTGTGCTACCCCGAATTCTCCCTGGACGTGGATCTCACCTTCCCGGGCCGGGGTGTCACCGCCCTGTTCGGCCACTCCGGCTCAGGCAAGACCACTCTGCTGCGTTGCATCGCCGGGCTGGAGCGTGTGCGTCACGGCCTGCTCACGGTCAACGGCGAGCGCTGGCAGGAGGACAATCAATACCTGCCGACATACCGGCGTCCACTCGGCTACGTGTTCCAGGAGGCCAGCCTGTTTCCGCACCTTAGCGCGCGCGGCAACATCGCCTACGGCATGAAACGCGCCGCGGCACCGCTGCAAGCGGCGGAGCTGGAACACATCATCGATCTGCTCGGCATCGGCCACCTGCTGGAGCGCAAGCCGGACCAGCTCTCCGGCGGCGAGCGCCAGCGCGTCGCCATCGCCCGCGCGCTGGCGGTGAACCCGCGCCTGCTGCTGATGGACGAGCCGCTGGCAGCGCTGGACCGGAAGCGAAAACAGGAGATCCTGCCCTATCTGGAACGCCTGCACCGGGAGTTGGACATCCCGGTGATCTATGTCAGCCACTCTCTGAAAGAGGTGACACGGCTTGCCGACCACATGGTCTGGCTGGAAGCGGGCAAGGTATTGGCGGAGGGGCCACTAAACGAGGTGCTGGGCCGGCTCGACGTGGAGGCGGCCTGGGAGGAGGAGGCGGGCTCGGTGCTGGACGCGGTGGTGGCGGAGCACGATTCCGAATACCATCTGACCGCCCTCGATTCCCGTTGCGGAAGATTGTGGGTCCGGCGTCTGGAGCTGGGTATCGGCGCGGCGGTGCGGGTCCGGTTGCCCGCGCGCGACATCAGCCTCAGTCTCGAACCGGATCGGGCCAGCAGTATCCTGAATGTCTGGCCGGCGACCGTGGAATCCATAGCCGAGGCGGCGCCGGGGCAGGTTTATGCCGGCCTGCGAACGGACGCGGAAGCCCCGGTGGTGGTGGCGCGCATCACGCGCCGGTCGTGCGAGGCACTTCGACTGGAACCCGGAACCCTCGTTTACGCTCGAATCAAAAGCGTTGGGCTGCTTGAGTGACAAAAATCCGATGAAACGGCTGTTCGGGAGCGTGCTGCTCCTTATCGTGGCGCTGACCGGCGGAGCCGCCGCCGCGCAGGAAGATAATGGCTCCCCCTGGTATCACCAGACCGAGGCCGGTGAGTGGCGGGTCGACCTGTATTTCTTCTGGTCCTCCCGCTGCCCGCACTGCCTTGATGCGCTTCCGGTGGTGGAAGGGTGGGCCGCCGCGCATCCGTGGATCAAACTCCACTCCCACAACATACTCTCCAGTGAGAAGAACCGCCTTTTATACGCCGAATTGGCCCATGCGTTCGGCGAGGAACCGCGTTCGGTACCGGCGTTCTTCTACGCCGGGCAGATGGCGGTCGGGTTCGATTCGGAGGCGACCACCGGCAAGACGATTTTTCGGGCATTGACCGAGTTTCACCAGCGTCTGGGCTCGCCGGAGCCCGAGTCGCTGTTCCAGGAGCGTGCTCCGCCGCAGGCGGAGAGCACCACCATCAATCTGCCGTTCGGCGGGCAGATCGACCCTTCCGCCCTGTCACTGCCGGCGGTCACGCTGGTGATTGCGGCACTCGACGCCTTTAATCCCTGTGCCTTTTTTGTCCTGCTGTTCCTGTTGAGTCTGTTGGTCCATGCCCGCAGCCGGGCACGCATCGCCTTCATCGGCGGTACCTTCGTGCTCGCCTCGGGACTGCTCTATTTCCTGTTCATGGCCGCGTGGCTCAACCTGTTTCTGGTGGCCGGGCAGTTGGTGTGGATCACTGCCGCGGCGGGGTTGGTTGCGGCGGTGCTGGGATTGGTGAATGTGAAGGACTACTTCCGTCCGGGGGTCGGACCGAGTCTCTCCATCTCCGAATCGGCCAAGCCGGGGCTGTTCCGGCGCATGCGTGGTCTGCTCTCGGGACAGAGCCTGCCGGCGCTGGTGATCGGTACGGTTACTTTGGCCGTGGTGGCCAACAGCTACGAGCTGCTTTGCACCGCCGGCCTGCCGATGATCTACACCCGCATCCTTACGCTGAACGAACTGGCCACCAGCGAATATTACCTCTATCTCGCCTTATACAACCTGATCTATGTGCTGCCGCTGCTCGTCATCGTCATTGCATTCACCGCCACGCTCGGCAGCCACAAGCTTCAGGAGCGCGAGGGACGGGTGCTGAAACTCCTCTCCGGGTTGATGATGACCGGACTCGGCCTGGTGCTGCTGTTCGCGCCCGACAGGATGAGTAGCCTGACAGTTGCGGTCGGTCTTGTGCTGGGTGCTGTGCTGCTGACCTGGATTATCTATCGGTCGCGAATCGGTCTGGGCGCGAACAGGATTGAGTGACATCGGTGCGAATCCAGTTGCGTCCGATTCCCACTGGGGCGGGGTGGTGGATTTGAGCGTGTAACAGTATCGAAAGGAAGTGTTAATAATCCGTTAACGATTCTTTCTGAAATGCAAACTTTTTGCATATTGATCAATCGGTTGCGCATGGTTACTGTTCCCGTTCCGCCTCAGTTTCTGGCGGTTTTCTAAGAATCAATAAAAAGGAGAGGAGACCATGCGCAATTCCATCAAGACACTGTTCGCTGCCATTCTGATTGCGGCTGCCGGGCTCGCCCATGCGGCCCCGGTCAATATCAACACTGCCGATGCCGCAACCTTGGCCAAAGCGTTGACTGGAGTCGGTCAGGCCCGAGCCGAGGCGATTGTCACGTACCGTACGGTCAACGGGCCGTTCAAGAAAGTGGATGATCTGGTCGCCGTCGACGGTATAGGGACAGCCACGCTGGAAAAAAATCGCAGCAACCTGACCGTGGGCGATCAGTAGTAGCTATACCGATGTGCGGTGCGGGGCAGGGACGCCCCGCCGTTTCTGAGCACGGAGAGGTTATTTCCCGCTTGCCGCTCGGCACAAGTTCGGGTATCTTTGCCGACTTCTTCAGGCGCGTAGCTCAGTTGGTTAGAGCACCACCTTGACATGGTGGGGGTCGCTAGTTCGAGTCTAGTCGCGCCTACCAAATTTCTTGCCTGAACAAGCCCCGCCGTGCGCGGGGCTTTGCTTGTGGCCCTTCGTATCGGCCACTGGAGATCACGATGCCCACGATTACCCTCCCTGACGGCTCCAAGCGCCAGTTCGACCACCCCGTTACCGTCGGGGATGTGGCCGGTGACATCGGCCCCGGGTTGGCCAAGGCCGCGCTCGGCGGCAAGGTGAACGGCCGGTTGGTCGACACCTCCTTCTGTATCGATTCCGACAGCGATCTCGCCATCGTCACTGAAAAGGACCCCGAGGGGCTGGAGATCATCCGCCACTCCACGGCGCACCTGCTGGCCCAGGCGGTCAAGCAGCTTTTCCCCAGTGCCCAGGTCACCATCGGGCCGGTGATTGAGGACGGCTTCTACTACGACTTCGCCTACGAGAAGGGCTTCACGCCGGAGGACCTGGAGGCGATTGAGGCACGGATGAGCGAACTGGCCGCTCAGGATCAGCCGGTCGAGCGCTCGGAGATGCCGCGTGACGAGGCGATCGCCTTCTTCCGCGACCTGGGCGAGAAGTACAAGGCGGAGATCATCGAGGAGATCCCCCAGGGCGAGACCATCTCCCTCTACAAGCAGGACGATTTCATCGATCTCTGCCGCGGTCCGCACGTGCCTTCGACCGGGCGGCTGAAGGCGTTCAAGCTGATGAAGCTGGCCGGGGCCTACTGGCGCGGTGATGCCCGCAATGAAATGCTCCAGCGCATCTACGGTACCGCGTGGCAGGACAAGAAGGCGCTGAAGGCCTATCTGACCCGGCTGGAAGAGGCGGAACGGCGTGACCACCGGCGAATCGGCAAGGAGATGGACCTGTTCAGCATCCAGGAGGATGCCGGCGGCGGACTGGTGTTCTGGCACCCCAAGGGCGCCCGCATCCGCAAGGTGATCGAGGACTACTGGCGCAACCGGCATATCGCCGGGGGATACGAACTGCTCTATACGCCCCACATCGCCCTGGAAAACCTGTGGCACATCTCCGGCCACAGCGGTTTCTACAGCGAGTCGATGTACAAGCCGATGGAGGAGGACGAGCAGCTCTATCAGCTCAAGCCGATGAACTGCCCGTTCCATATCCTTATATATAAGGACCGGCTGCGCTCCTACCGCGAGCTGCCGTTCCGCTGGGCCGAACTGGGAACGGTCTATCGCCATGAGATGTCCGGCGCCCTGCACGGCCTGATGCGGGTTCGCGGTTTCACTCAGGACGACGCCCACATCTTCTGCCGCGAGGACCAGATCGAGGCGGAGATCGTCGATATCCTCGACCTTATCCTCGATATCCTGCGTGATTTCGGTTTCAACGACTTCGAGGTGAACCTCTCCACCCGGCCGGAGAAGGCGGTGGGTTCAGAGGCGATCTGGGAGCGGGCCACCGCCGCGCTGCGCGCCGCCCTGGAGCGCAAGGGGCTGGCGTTTGACGTGGACGAGGGGGGCGGCGCCTTCTACGGCCCCAAGATCGACATCAAGATTCAGGATGCCATTGGCCGCAAGTGGCAGTGCTCCACCGTCCAGCTCGATTTCAACCTGCCGGAGCGGTTCGAGATGGAGTACATCGGTGAGGATGGGCAGCCGCACCGGCCGATCATGATCCACCGGGCGCTGTTTGGTTCGCTTGAGCGGTTTTTCGGCATTCTCATCGAGCATTACGAAGGCAAATTCCCTACCTGGCTGGCACCGCAGCAGGTTGTGGTGCTCAATATTACCGATCGGCAGGACGAATATGCCGAAGAAGTGGCCAATACATTGCGAAATCGGGGAATTCGCGCCCGCGCCGACTTGAGAAACGAAAAGATCGGTTTTAAAATTCGCGAGCATACGCTTCAGAGGGTCCCCTATCTGTTGGTAGTGGGTGACCGAGAAGTCGAGAATCGGACAGTGGCCGTACGCACGCGCGGTGGCGAAGACCTCGGCAGCATGAGCATCGAAAGCTTTGCCGAGAGAATCGCCGATGAGGTCGCGGGCTACGGCCGCAGTTCTTTGTTGGAGGAATAGAGCATCGCAGCCAAACCGAAACCGAGTCGTCCGGCCGAAAGGTCGGTGCGTCTGAACGAAGAGATCGACGCCCCCCAGGTCCGCCTCGTCAGTGATGAAGGTGAACAGCTCGGGGTCGTTTCCATCGAAGAGGCCTTGAACATAGCCGCCGAGGCGGATAAGGACCTGGTCGAGGTGGCCGCGCAGGCAGAGCCGCCGGTCTGCCGCATCATGGACTACGGCAAGTATGTCTTCGAGGAGAACAAGAAAAAGCAGGCTGCTAAGAAAAAGCAGAAGCAGGTTCACGTCAAGGAGGTAAAGTTCCGTCCCGGGACGGACGAAGGGGACTATCAGGTCAAGCTACGCAACCTGACACGTTTCCTGATTGAGGGGGACAGGGCCAAGGTCACGCTTCGTTTTCGCGGTCGTGAAATGGCGCACCAGGAGCTTGGGCTCAAGCTGCTCAAGCGGGTCGAGGCGGACCTCACCGAGCTGGGAACGGTCGAACAGTTTCCCAGGCTGGAAGGTCGCCAGATGGTCATGGTGATTGTCCCCAAGAAGAAATAGCAGGTGTCCCACTGCCAGCGGGCAGGGGCCCTGTGGGGCGTACCTACTGTCAGTCTCTGGTAGCGAAAGGCTCCGGAAGATTGCCAGTCGTAAACGGTACGCAGAACAGCCAAAGCAAATGCGGAGTAATTTGTAATGCCTAAATTGAAAAGCAACCGCGGTGCCGCCAAGCGATTCAAGAAGACCGCCTCCGGCGGCTTCAAGCGCGGACAGTCTCATCACCGCCACATCCTCACCAAGAAGGGCTCCAAGCGTAAGCGCCAGCTGGGCAGCAAGCTCATGGTCGCCAAAGCGGATCTGGGTCTTCTCAACCAGATGCTGCCGCACGCCTAAGGGGGGATTGAGAGATGGCACGAGTTAAACGTGGTGTGATCGCCCGCGCGCGGCACAAGAAGGTTCTCAAGCAGGCGAAGGGTTACAGCGGTCGCCGCAAGAATGTCTATCGGGTCGCCAAGCAGGCGGTCACCAAGGCGCAGCAGTACGCCTATCGCGATCGCCGTCAGCGCAAGCGCCAGTTCCGCGCCCTGTGGATCGCCCGCATCAATGCGGCGGCGCGCGAGTGCGGCCTGACCTACAGCCGGATGATCGAGGGCCTGAAGAAGGCGGGCATCGCGATCGATCGCAAGGTGCTGGCGGATATCGCGGTGTTCGACAAGCCGGGCTTTAGTGCCATTGCCGAGCAGGCGAAGGCCAGCCTACCCGCGTAAACACCGACACTCGGTCGGTATCCGGAAATCCAGAGTACGGAAGAGGGGAAGGCTCACCGGCCTTCCCCTTTTTCGTTTGTCGCTCCCGCGAACGGATCAAGGCACGTGCAACAGGACCTCGACAGACTGACCCAACAGGCGCTCGCCGCCATCGACAGCGCCACCGACCCGGCAGCGCTGGAGCAGGTGCGCGTACAGTATCTCGGCAAGAAAGGCGAGCTGACCGCACAGATGAAGACGCTGGGCGGGCTCCCCCCTGAGGAACGCCCGCGGGCCGGGCAGGCCATCAACGAGGCCAAGGAGCGGGTGCAAGCGGCCCTCGAGACGCGGCGCGAGGCGTTGACCGCCGCGGCGCTGGACGCCCGGCTCGCTGCCGAGGCGATCGACGTCACCCTGCCTGGACGCGGTCAGTCCACCGGCGGTTTCCACCCGGTCTCCCGTGTCCTCGAC
Source organism: Gammaproteobacteria bacterium (assembly GCA_041690635.1). Taxonomy (GTDB): domain Bacteria; phylum Pseudomonadota; class Gammaproteobacteria; order Thiohalomonadales; family Thiohalomonadaceae; genus JAWLGZ01. The sequence continues at coordinate 297,422 of JAWLGZ010000004.1, read as the reverse complement.
CGCGTCGGGGAGATTTTCAGTCAGCTCGGTTTCGAGGTGGCTGAGGGGCCGGAGATCGAGGATGACTATCACAACTTCGAGGCGCTCAACATCCCCGAGTCCCACCCGGCGCGGGCGATGCACGACACCTTCTATTTCGACGCCCACACGGTACTGCGTACCCACACCTCACCAGTGCAGATCCGGGTGATGGAACAACAGCCGCCACCGGTGCGGATCATTGCGCCGGGTCGTGCCTACCGCTGTGATTCGGATCTGACCCATACCCCCATGTTCCACCAGATCGAAGGGCTGGTGGTGGACGAGCGGATCAGCTTCGCCGATCTCAAGGGGGTTCTGCACGAGTTCCTCCAGGCATTTTTCGAAAAGCCGGACCTGGAGGTCCGCTTCCGCCCCTCCTATTTCCCGTTCACCGAGCCGTCGGCCGAGGTTGACGTGCAGTGCGTCGAGTGCGGCGGCAGCGGCTGCCGCGTGTGCAGCCATACCGGGTGGCTGGAGGTGCTCGGCTGCGGCATGGTGCACCCCCGCGTGTTGGGGCATGTGGGCATCGATGCCGAGCGCTACACCGGGTTCGCCTTCGGCGTCGGGGTAGAGCGCCTGGCGATGCTGCGCTATCAGGTCAACGACCTGCGCATCTTCTTCGAGAACGACCTGAGATTCCTGGAGCAGTTCAGGTAAGTCCGAAACAAAAACATCTATTACCGCAGAGAGCGCAAAGGACACAGAGAAAATCGAGGCTAAAGCACCATTCTCTGCGACCTCCGCGACCTCTGCGGTGAATCTCTTTTGAGACGAAGGTAACCACATGCGTTTCAGTGAAAAATGGCTGCGGGAGTGGGTCGACCCGAACATCTCGACCGAAGAGCTCGCTCATCAGCTCACCATGGCCGGTCTGGAGGTGGATGCCATCGAGCCGGTGGCGGCTGCGTTCGAGTCGGTGGTGGTCGGCCATGTGACGGCAGTCGAGCCGCATCCGGATGCGGACAAGTTGCGGGTGTGCCGGGTCGATGTGGGGACGGCGGAACCGCTGCAGATCGTCTGCGGTGCCCCGAATGTTCACGAGGGCATGCGGGCGCCCACCGCACTGATCGGCGCCAGACTGCCGGGCGGATTGAAGATCAAGCCGGCAAAGCTGCGCGGGGTCGCCTCATCCGGCATGCTCTGTTCCGCGAAGGAGCTGGGGCTTTCGGATGCGGCCGAAGGATTGATGCCGCTGCCGAAAGAGGCTCCGGTAGGGACCGACTTGAGAGAGTACCTCGGGCTGGAAGATTTCAGCATCGAGCTGGGGCTCACCCCCAACCGCGGAGACTGTCTCGGCATTGAGGGTATCGCCCGCGAGGCAGCGGTGCTGAATCGCCTGGATCTGTCCGGGCCGGTCATCGAGGCGGTTGCTGCGGCGTCCGACGCAACGGTTGAGGTGGAGGTCGAGGCAGCGGCGGACTGTCCCCGCTACATCGGGCGGGTGATCCGCGGGCTGAATCCGGCCGCGCCCACGCCCCTGTGGATGCAGGAGCGGCTGCGCCGTAGTGGATTGCGCAGCCTGGGCCCGTTGGTGGACGTGACCAACTACGTGCTGCTGGAGTTGGGGCAGCCGATGCACGCCTTCGATCTGGACAAACTCTCCGGGGCCATCCGGGTGCGCCGGGGCCGTTCCGGGGAGCAGCTTGAGCTGCTGAACGGGGCCACAGTCGAGGTCGACCCGGACACGCTGGTCATCGCGGACGAGAGCGGGCCGCAGGCGCTGGCCGGCATCATGGGCGGTGAGGCCACCGCTGTCGACGACAACACCCGCAACATCTTTCTGGAGAGTGCCTTCTTCAGCCCGGCCGCCATCATGGGCCGGGCGCGCCGCTACGGATTGCATACCGACTCGTCCCACCGCTTCGAGCGCGGCGTCTCACCGGAGTTGCAGCGGCGGTCGACCGAACGCGCCACCGCACTGCTGCGTGCCATCTGCGGCGGCGAGCCCGGTCCTGTGGTCGAGGTAAGCCACGAAGAGCACCTCCCGGCCCGCACGCCGGTACGGCTTCGTCACTCGCGGCTTGAGCGGGTGCTCGGTACCATCATTCCGCACGAGGAGGCGGCGACAATCCTGACCCGTCTTGGCATCCAGGTGACGGCCGCAGAGGACGGCTGGGAGTGCATCCCGCCGGCATTCCGTTTCGACCTGGCGATCGAGGAGGACCTCATCGAGGAGGTCGGACGTATCTTCGGCTACGACCGGATTCCTGCCACCCACATGGCGGCGGAACTCGAAATCCGGCCCGCCCCCGAAGGACGGCTTCCGGACCGCCGGTTGCGCCAGTTGCTGGTGGCGCGCGGTTACCAGGAGGCGATTACCTACAGCTTCGTGGAGCCCGAGCTGCAGCGGCTGCTCGACCCGGCGCAGGAACCCATTCCGCTGGCCAACCCCATCTCGGCCGACCTGTCGGTGATGCGCACCAGCCTGTGGCCGGCCCTGGTCCAGGCCCTTCAGCACAACGTCAACCGGCAGCAGGAGCGGGTCCGTCTGTTCGAGCTGGGGCTGAGATTCCGCCGGCAGGGGAGCGAAATCCTGCAGGAGAAGGTGATCGGCGGCACCATTTGTGGTCCGGCGATCCCGGAGCAGTGGGGCGCGCCCAACCGGCCGGTGGACTTCTTCGATATTAAGGGGGACGTGGAGGCACTGGTCGGACTCACCGGCCGTAGCGATGCATGGTCCTACGTGCCGGCCGCCCACCCGGCGCTCCATCCGGGGCAGTCGGCGCGGATCGAACTGAACGGGCAGCCGGTCGGCTGGGTTGGCGCCCTGCATCCGCGCATCGCCGATGCGTTGGGGATCGCCCCGCGCGTATTCCTGTTCGAACTGCTCGCCGAGGCGGTGTTCGATGCGCAGGTGCCGAAGTTCCGGGAGCCCTCGCGGTTTCCGGCCCTGCGCCGCGACATCGCGGTGGTGGTGGATGACAGTGTCAGTGCGGCCGATCTGCTCTCAGCCGTGCGCAGCGCGGCCCCGGCCACGCTGCGCGATTTAAAGATATTTGATCTCTATCGGGGCGAAGGGATTGATCCGGGGCGAAAAAGCATCGCCCTGGGCTTGACGCTTCAGGACGATTCACGCACCCTTACCGACGCGGATGTGGATGCCGCGATGGATAAGGTCGTCGCCGTACTGCGCGACCAGTTGGGTGCACTGCTCAGACAATAACCGGGTAGAAGAATGGCGCTGACCAAAGCGGCAATGGCCGAGCGGCTGTACGATGAGCTCGGTCTTAACAAACGTGAGGCGAAGGAACTCGTCGAAATGTTTTTCGAGGAGATCCGTACTGCGTTGGAGAGCGGGCACCAGGTCAAGCTCTCCGGATTCGGCAACTTCGACCTGCGCGACAAGAACCAGCGGCCCGGACGCAACCCGAAGACTGGCGAGGAGATCCCCATCAGCGCCCGACGGGTAGTGACCTTTCGTCCGGGTCAGAAGCTGAAGGCGAGGGTGGAGGCATATGCTGGAACCGAGCAACAATAACGAACTGCCGCCGATCCCGGGCAAGCGCTACTTCACCATTGGTGAGGTGAGTGAACTGTGCAACGTCAAGCCCCACGTACTGCGTTACTGGGAGCAGGAGTTTCCGCAGCTTCAGCCGGTCAAGCGGCGCGGCAACCGGCGCTACTACCAGCGGCATGATGTCATCATCATCCGCCAGATCCGTTCGCTGCTCTACGAAGAGGGATTCACGATCGGGGGTGCGCGTCAGCGTCTCGAAGGACAGGCGGGCCAGGTGGACCTCAGCCAGAGCCAGCAAATCATCCGTCAGATGCGGAGTGAACTCGAGGACGTTCTCGCTATCCTCAGACGGTAAACCGCGTTTGGCATCCGCCTTTTCTCGTGTATGATAGGCGACTTTTCCGGCCACCCCTTCAGGCCGAAAGATCTCGGAGCGTAGCGCAGCCTGGTAGCGCACCACAATGGGGTTGTGGGGGTCGGGAGTTCGAATCTCCCCGCTCCGACCAATCGAAAGAACCAAACACAAGACGGCCCCTTCACGGGGCCGTTTGCGTTTTATTGCCCCGTCTTCTCGAACAGCAGCTCCAGCGAGCCGGGCCGACCGAGTCGACCAGCGGTTCCCGCACCCACCTCAAGTACGTATTTTACCGGCGCATCACAGCGATAGCGCGGACACGCCTTCACGCAAGGCGGCACCTCCTCATCGAGACACAATAGCCGGCGATCGGCGCCGAAATAGAGGATATCGATAGGGAAGTGCACGTTCTTGTTCCAGAACACCACCGGCTGCGGGGTGTCGTAGACGAACAGCATGCCCTGTCCGTCAGCCAAGGCCGGCCGGTGCATCAATCCCTGCCGGCGTGCCGCGTCCGTGGCGGCCACCTCCACCGAGAAGCGGGTCCCGTTGACGGTCACGGCAGAGAGGGTGTCCGCTCCGGTGGCCGGGGATCCGATCAGGACCAGCAGTGCCATCAGATACCGCATAAGAGGCAGGGTAACGGAACGGAAGCAACAGGAGGAAGGCGGGGCGGTTTGTCGCCCCGCCTTCGGGGGCTTACGGCTACTGTTGCCCCGGTTGCTGACCGGGCTGCTGCCGCGGCTCCTGGCCAGGCTGTTGCCCCGGCTCCTGTGCGGGCGGCTGGGCCCGTTCTTCGGGCTGCTCGCCCATGGTCGGGCTTTCGGGGGCCTGCTGCTCACAGCCGTACAGCCCCAGCAGTGAGAACAGAAAAAGAGAACTGATGACAATCCGTGTCTTCATTACAAGCTCCTCTGTCGTCTGCGGTTGGTTCCGGTGGAAGTCTAGTCGCAAGTGTTCACGGATCGAAACGTTTGTGCGCCCAGGTCCCACGGCGGTTCTGCGCCTGCTATGGGTACAGGATGCCGGGCAACGAACAGCAGGCGCTCGCCAGGGAGCGGTGGGCACTTCTGCGGCGGGTCGAGGATTTGCTCGAACTGCCGATGGTGGTGCTCGCGTTCGTGTGGCTCGCACTGCTGGTGGTCGAACTGGTTGCCGGCACACGGCCCTGGATGGTGTTTGCCGGAGCCGGCATCTGGATCATCTTCTGGATCGACTTCCTGGTCAGGCTGGCTCTTGCGCCCCACAAGTGGCCTTACATCCGCCGTAACTGGTTGACCCTACTTGCCCTGCTCCTTCCGGCACTGCGTATATTCCGCATCGCCCGGGCCCTACAGCTTATGCGCACGGCGCGGGCCGCCAAGACGGTCCGGCTGTTGCGTCTGTTGACCTCTGTCAACCGGGGTATCGGTGTGCTTGGCAGGACCTTGAAGCGTCGCGGGTTCGGCTACGTGCTGCTGGTTACCGCCATCGTGCTGTTTGCGGGCGCGAGCGGCATCTATGCCTTCGAGCAGCAGCAACAGTACCCCGATTTTGGCACGGCGCTGTGGTGGACGGCGATGCTGATGATGTCGGTGGGGGTGGACGTCTGGCCCCAGACCCCTTACGGACGGATCGTGGGGTTCCTGCTGGCCCTTTATGGCTTTACCTTCTTCGGTTACGTGACGGCAACCCTCGCCAGCTACTTCATCAACATGGATGCGGAGGAAGAGCGCACACGCGCAGGATCATCGGATGAGTCGGAGCGGCTACGGCAGGAGGTTGACGCGTTGCGTGCCGCACTCAGGGATAGCCGGCGACGTGACGGCGGTCCTGAATAAACGGTTGTACCTCGCTCCGGCGGCTATCGAGTATCATCCGGGGGTGTCCTTTGAACCTGTGAATCCCGCTGCCCCGACCCGGATTTCCCGAGGCACCGCCGTGCTCGGGCTGATCGTATTGTTGCTCTGGGGTGCGCCGGCAGTGGGCGAGGCCGAGCCGGAGCCGGAGCCCGTTCGCATCGGCGTGCTCAGTCATCGCGGCTACGTCGCCACCCTGCAGCTCTGGGGCAAAACCGCCGAATATCTCTCCGAGCACCTGCCGGAGTACCGGTTCGCGATCGTGCCGCTCGACTTCAATGAGGTCGAGCCGGCGGTCGATGCCTGGGCGATCGATTTCATCCTGGTCAATCCGGGAATCTACGTCAGCCTGGAGGTGCAGCACCGCATCTCGCGCATCGCGACACTGAACAACCGGCGGGGGACGCCGGCCACTCCCTATAACCTCTTCGGCGGGGTCATCTTCGCCCGCGCCGATCGGGAGGATATCCAGTCACTCCACGACCTCGTCGGCAAGAGCATGTTGGCCGTCGACGAGACCTCGCTGGGCGGCTATCAGATGGCCTGGCGGGAGATGGCGGCTGAGGGGATCACGCCGGGCGACTTGGGTTTGGTCCGCTTTGCCGGCACGCATGATGCGGTGGTGATGGCGGTACGCGCGGGTGAGGTGGATGTGGGGACCGTCCGCACCGACATCCTGGAACGAATGGCCGACCGGGGAAGAATTGATCTTTCCGAGTTCCGGGTCATCAATCCGCAGGTGAATACGGAATTTCCGTTTGCCCACAGCACCCGTCTCTACCCGGAGTGGCCGTTCAGCAAGCTCTTTCACACCTCCAACACCCTGGCCCAACGGGTTGCCGTTGCGCTGCTCAACATGCCGCAGGACCATCCGGCCGCCCTGGTCGGGCAGTACGCCGGTTGGACCATTCCGCTGGACTACCAGCCGGTTCATGAAGCATTCCAGGAGCTGAGACTACCGCCCTACGAAAAGCAGGTGACCCTGGGGGAGGTGACCCGTCAGTACTGGCACTGGCTGGTCGGCACCGGCCTTGCGCTGATGTTGATGGCCTTTCTCAGCACCTGGGTGATCCGCCTCAATCGTCAGATCCGCAGTGCGAAGAGCTGCCTGGAACAGCAGCACAAACTGATACTCGATTCGGTCGCCGACGGTATCTACGGGGTCGATCGGAGCGGGCGCTCCACCTTCGTCAACCGGGCGATGGAGCAGATGACGGGCTGGAAGGCGGAGGAGGTGATCGGCCGCAACCAGCACGATATCCTGCACCATACACGGGCCGATGGCAGCTACCACCCGCCTTCGGAGTGCCCGGTCTATGCCACCTACCTGCACAACCAGCCGCGGTTTGTTGCCGACGATGTCTTCTGGCGCAAGGACGGCTCCGCCATCCCGGTGGAGTATTCGAGCAACCCGGTGCAAAACGAGCGTGGCGAGGTGATTGGTGCGGTGGTGGTGTTCCGGGATACCACCGAACGCAAGGAGGCGGAGGAGGATGCCCGGCAGCGTCAACTCGAACTGGCCCGGGCGTCACGCTTGAGTACGCTCGGTGAGATGGCATCCGGCATTGCGCACGAACTCAATCAGCCGCTTTCGGCCATCACCAACTATACCCGCGGCTGTATCCGCATGCTCCGTTCCGGCGAGCCGTCACTGGAGCGTATCGGGGAGGCGATGGAGCGGGTCGCGGCGCAGGCGGAGCGCGCCGGGGAGATCATCCGGCAGATCCGGCGGTTCATCCGCAAGGAGGAGCCGGAACGCCGGCCGGCGGAGCTTGACCGGGTGGTCCGTGAACTGGTCGGCTTCATCGGCCCGGAGGCGCGCCGTGCCGGAACCGCGGTGCACCTACGCCTGGAAGAGGGGTTGCCGGCGGTGCTGGCCCACGAAATTCAGATCGAACAGGTGATCCTCAACCTGATTCGCAACGCGCTTGAGGCCATGGCCGATATCGAGCCTTCGCGACGGCAACTGGTGATTGAAGGGAACCGTGTAGGCGACCAGGTCCAGATCTGCGTGGAGGATAGCGGTTGCGGGGTGGGTGAGGCCCTCGGTGAGCGTATTTTCGAGCCCTTCGTCACCACCAAGACGCAGGGCATGGGACTGGGACTCTCCATCAGCCGCGGTATCATAGAGTCACACGGTGGTGATCTGACCGCGGGTACCGGTTCCCGTGGCGCCCGTTTCTGCTTCCGCATCCCGATCCATGAGCCAAAACGACGCTCCGACAATGCCGCTTGAGTCCATCGTCTTCATCGTCGACGATGACGAGGCCGTGCGCGATTCGCTCCGCTGGCTGATGGAATCGGTAGGCCTGCGCGCCGAGAGTTACGACTCCGCAAACGCCTTCCTCGAAAACTGCCGCTCTGATCAGGCCGGTTGTCTGTTACTCGACATTCGCATGCCCGGGATGAGCGGACTGGACCTCCAGGAGCGGCTTTCCGGGCACGGAATCGAACTTCCGGTGATTATCATCACCGGACACGGCGATGTGCCCATGGCGGTGCGCGCCCTTAAGAACGGCGCATTTGATTTCATCGAGAAACCCTTCAATGACCAGTTGCTGCTCGATTGCGTGAACCGGGCCATTGTTCAGGATGGCGAGCGTCGGAGGAATCTGGCATACGGTGCCGCCCTCCGGGGACGGTTTGCCCTGCTCACCCCGCGTGAACGGGAGGTACTGGAGCTGGTTGTCGAGGGCACCCCGAATAAGCTCATCGCCGCGGAACTCGGGGTGAGTCAGAAGACCGTCGAGGCCCACCGGGCCCGGGTGATGGAGAAACTCGCGGCGGATTCTCTTTCCCATCTGGTCCGCATGACCCTTGCACTCCGGGCAGCGGTTCCCCTGCCACACAAAAACTGAAGTTACCCTCCTGGTTTTTGCGGGAATTAGGGAAAACCCTAACCCGCTTCCGTGCATGTCCCAATTTGATTCTTCGCAATCGTCGCCAATACTTGTGCCACCGGTAGTCATGCGTTGCCTATGATATCGCCGGCTTCCATAAACATAAGCGGCCAAGCCGCGCGAGGATAGAGGGTCTGCACACATGACACGATCACCCTTCATGGTGGCAGGAGTCCTGGTGGCGCTGGCCACCGGCACCGCCTGCGCCGGCAACACATCACAGGGCGGTGGGTACGAACAGCTGCGGGCCACCGCGGAAGCGTCAATCGATAAGGCCGCCTCGGTGGGCGGCGAATGGCGCGACAGCCGTAAATTGCTTGAGTCGGCCGACAAGGCGGCAAGTGAGGGGCAGCTCGATCGGGCTGTTGCGCTGGCCGAACAGGCGAAAAGGCAGGGCGAGCTCGGCTACGCCCAGGCCGTATCCCAGCAGTGAGCCGGTAGCCCGGCAAACCTGTGTAGAACTGGAGGAGTGATAATGCATAAAAGCGTACGTTTGGGCGCGCTTCTGCTCGGGGCAGTGGTCGTTTCCGGCCCGGTCGCGGCACAGCAAGCGCAGGCCGATGGCAACATGGTCGCGGAGGGCAAGAAAATCGCCCTCGACCGCAGAAAAGGCAACTGCGCGGCCTGCCACATGATGGATAACGTCGAAAGCCCGGGGACCTTTGGCCCACCCTTGATGATGATGAAGCAGCGTTTTCCGGACAAGGCGAAATTACGCGCCCAGCTCTGGGACCCCCAGGTAGCCAACCCGAACACCTCAATGCCGCCGTTCGGCAAGCACGAGATCCTCTCGTCCGAGGAACTCGACAAGGTGGTCGAGTACGTCTGGTCCCTGTAACGCCCCAATTTTCCGGAGATATGCGCATGAAAACAAAGTCTTTGCTCATTGCCGCGGCGCTGGCGCTCCCGCTCGCCGCGCAGGCGGGTCCGAAGGAGGACCTGCAATCCTATCAGGATTACTTCAAGAAGAAGTTCCCCGGCATCGAACTGACCGCCTTCAAAGACGGCGTCTACTCGATCGATGAATCGGCCCGCCAGAACTGGGAAGCGATCGAGGACTTCCCGCCCTACGAGCCCGACATCGACAAAGGCCAGGCGCTGTTCGAGACGCCGTTTGCCAACGGCAAGAGCCTGGCGGACTGCTTCCCCAATGGCGGTATCGGCATTGCCGACCAGTACCCGCACTGGGACGCCAAACAGGGCAAGGTGATGACGTTGGCTCTGGCCATCAACCAGTGCCGTGAGGCGAATGGCGAAAAGCCGTTCGGCTACATGAAAGGCCAAATTGCCCAGGTACTGGCTTACATGGCCTACACCTCTCGCGGTAAGATCACCAACGTGGTGGTCCCGAATGATCCGGGCGCCATCGAGGCATATGAAAAAGGCAAGCAGTTCTATTTCGCCCGCCGCGGGCAGCTCAACTTCGCCTGCAGCACTTGCCATTTCGACAACGCCGGGCAGATGGTCCGCTCCGAAAAGCTGAGTATGGCGCTCGGGCAGACCACTCACTGGCCGGTCTACCGTGCCAAGTGGGGTGAGATCGGGACGCTGCATCGGCGCTTCACCGGTTGCAATAGCCAGGTGCGTGCCAAGCCGTTCAAGCCTCAGAGTGAGGAGTACCGCAACCTGGAGTACTTCGTCACTCACATGAGCAATGGCATTCCGCTGAATGGGCCGGGCGCCCGCAAGTGACGATCCGATAAGGAGACAACGACTGATGAAACGCAGACTCTTTTTGAAAGGCACCGTAGCCGGCGGCACGCTGGCGGTAGCCGTGGGGGCCGGCCTGCTGGCACCGCGCCAGGTTCTTGCCGCCTGGCCGCAAGGGGCCTTCGAGGCCAAGAGCGTGGGTGATGCCCTGAACGGGCTGTTCGGCGGCGATCTGACCGAGCCGAGCTCCGACATCCAGATCAAGGCCCCCGATATCGCCGAGAACGGCGCGGTGGTGCCGGTCAGCATCTCGGCCGGTATGGCCGGGGTTGAGGCCATCTCTCTGGTGGTGGAGAAGAACGGCACGCCGCTGGCGGCCACCTTCAACCTGACCTCCAATGCCAGGCCGGACGTCTCCACCCGGATCAAGATGAGTCAGACCTCCAACGTCATCGCGGTGGTCAAGGCCGGGGGCAAGATGTACAGCGCCCGTAAGGAAGTGAAGGTCACCATCGGCGGCTGCGGCGGCTAATCGATTTCCGGAGGATTCAGACATGGCAGATAGCATCAAGGTCCGCGCCGCGCTCAAAGGTGATGTCACCGAGGTGAAGGCGCTTATCAAACACGAGATGGAAACCGGTCTGCGTAAGGACAAGAAGACCGGCAAGGCCATTCCCGCTCACTTCATCCAGGAGGTGAAGTGCGAGCACAACGAGAACGAGGTGATGACCGCCCACTGGGGTTCGGCTATCTCCAAGAACCCGTACGTTGCGTTCGAGTTTTCCGGCGCGAAGGCGGGCGATACTGTCCGCTTGAGTTGGACGGACAACAAAGGCGAAAGCGACGCCACCGAGACCCAGATCCGGTAACCAGACCTCCCAGGTCTGTTCAAGGTCAGGTCTCACTACCGACCCGCTGCCTGAAGCTTCGGCCCCGGCGGGCAGGTGGTTGTAAAGAACAGGGGCCGCGGCGCCGCCGCGGCCCCTTTTTATTGCCCATTTCCAGCGATTTCAGTCATCAGGAGAGCTGCATGAACCTCTCGCGACGCGAATTTCTCCAGGTCCTCGCCGCCGCAGGCGTGGCCGGTTTCGGGCTCGGTCCCCGGGTAGCCGGGGCTGCCGCGGGGGACCCTTACGATTTGCCGGCCTTTGGAAACGTATCACTGCTGCACTACACCGACTGCCATGCCCAGCTGCTGCCGGTCTGGTTCCGTGAGCCGAACATCAATCTCGGCATTGCATCCATGCGCGGCAAGGCGCCTCACTTGGTGGGGGGGAACTTCCTCTCCCATTTCGGCATCGCGCCAAATACGCCCGAGGCGCACGCTTTTACCTATCTCGATTTTGCCGAGGCAGCACGCAAGTACGGCAAAGTGGGCGGATTTGCGCACCTCTCCACACTGGTGAAGCGGCTGCGGGCCGACCGTCCCGGTGCGCTGCTGCTGGACGGCGGCGACACCTGGCAGGGGTCCGCGACCTCGCTGTGGACCAACGCCCAGGACATGGTCGATGCACAGAAGCTGCTTGGGGTGGATGTCATGACCCCGCACTGGGAGATGACCTTCGGCGCGGAGCGGGTGGTTGAAATCATCGAGAATGATTTCGCCGGCCACATCGATTTCGTCGCCCAGAACGTGTTCGACAACGAGTGGGGCGAACGGGTGTTCAAGCCCTACGTGATGCGCGAGATGAACGGTGTGCCGGTGGCCATCATCGGCCAGGGCTTCCCCTACACGCCCATCGCCAATCCGCGCTACATGATTCCGGACTGGAGTTTCGGCGTCCGGGAGCAGGAGATGCAGGAGACGGTGAACGACGCACGGGCGAAAGGTGCCCAGGTGGTGGTCGTGCTGTCACACAACGGTATGGACGTGGACCTGAAGATGGCCGGTCGGGTGACCGGCATCGATGCCATCATGGGCGGTCATACGCATGACGCAGTCCCGCGCCCGGTGGCGGTGAGCAACGCCGGCGGCAAGACGCTGGTGATCAACTCCGGCTCCAATACCAAGTTCCTCAGCGTGCTCGATTTCGACGTGCGTGGCGGCAAGGTGCGTGACTTCCGCTTCAAACAGTTGCCGGTGTTCGCCAACCTGCTGGAACCGGATGCGGAGATGGCTACCCACATTGAAACCGTGCGGGCACCCTATCTGGACAAGCTGAACGAGGAACTCGCGGTCAGCGACGAACTGCTCTATCGGCGCGGCAATTTCAACGGCACCTTCGACCAGTTGATCGTCGATGCCCTCATCGCCACGCAGGATGCCCAGATTGCGCTCTCGCCGGGGTTCCGCTGGGGCGTTTCCGTGCTGCCCGGCGAGCCGATCACCTTCGAGCATGTGATGACGCAGACCGCCATCACCTATCCGACAGTGACCCGCAACGAGATGAGCGGCGAGATGATCAAGACCATCCTGGAGGATGTGGCCGACAACCTGTTCAACGCCGATCCTTACTATCAGCAGGGCGGCGACATGGTGCGGGTCGGCGGCCTGCAGTACGCCATCAACCCGGAGGCGCCGATGGGCCAGCGCATCTCCGCCATGGAGTTGAACGGCAAGGCCATCGACGCGAAGAAGCACTACGTGGTGGCCGGGTGGGCCAGCGTGGCACAGCCGCTCGACGGCACCCCGGTTTGGGATGCAGTCGCCGACTACCTGCGCCAGCGCAAGGTGGTCCGACTGGAGAAGGTGGATGCGCCGCGGATCAAGCTCAATGAGTCGAATCCCGGCCTGGCGGTTTAACGCCTATTTCACCACAGAGGCACAGAGGGCGAACATTTGTTCACTGTGCCTCTTGTGGTGATTTTCAGAAGTACACCCCACTACCGGTGAGGTTCACTCCCGCTCAGGATCGATTCCTCTCCGTCTCCTCTGTGTCTCTGTGGTGAGTTGTTAGGGAGAGGCGAGGGGACTGGGCGGCAAGGAACAAGGTACCGATCAGGAGTCCGCCCAGCGTACCGAACAGGTGGGAATCGACCACCACGGGCCCGGCAAGCGTGGAGCCGGGCAGTGGGCCGGCCCACTGTTCCCACGCCAGTTTTGCCGCAAGAAACGCCAGCAACAGGCTCGGTTCGAGCCGCTCACGCCGCAGTGCGGCGACGGCGCCGGCGGCGAGCAGCCCATGGAGCAGTCCCGACAGGCCCACATACCACAGGATCTCGGGGCGCAGCAGATACAATCCGAGTGTGGTCCCCACGCTGCCGCCAAGGGCCGCAAGCCACCCCCGGCCCCCCTGCAGATACCGTCCTACCAGCGGCCAGATCACGGCAAGTCCGGCGAGGTTGAGCGCCAGGTGATACCAGCCCAAGTGGGTGAGGTGGGCCGTCAGCAGGCGCCACACGGCACCGCCGGCCACCGCCGCCCGTTCATACCGGAGCAGTTCGTCGGGTTGGCCGAAGAGCAGTGCCGCGGCAAGGGAGAGGAGGGCAAGGGTCAACGGTAGCGACCACCGCCTCCACATCAAATCTGCCCGTTCAACTGCAATCGGGCGCGGCCGCGGGCATCGGGACGCCCCACCAGCATCAGTCCTTGTTTAAGCGAGTTTTCGGCATCCGGAGCGGGGGTTAGCAAGAGGTCGAGACGATACTGGCCCTCCGGTGACAACGTCACGGTGCCTTCGGTCTGCAGCGGTCCGCCACCATCGGCAAACCGCCCGATGATTTCACCTTGGGGTGAGGTTTCGAGCGCGAGGCGCAGCTCGCCGAACCGAAGCGGTTGCGGAGCGGACAATCCCGCCTCACTCCAGGCGACCTGACCGGTGGCGCCGGTTGGCCGCCCCTGCTCGATGCGCAGTTCGGACAAGGAGAGGGTCAGTTCGCCGGTGGGGACGACCGGGAGATAAGGGAAACGGGCGTAGGCTGCCTCGGCGGTCACCGTCGCCTCCAGCCCCTGAATGGTCATCGTGCCGTCCGGGGCGATGCGGCTTCGCCCGGCCGCGTGTCCCTCATCCCCGAGGCGTGCCTGCCAATCGATGCCGACTCGTCCGGTAATCAAAGAAAGCAGGCGCAGCCGCCACTCCACCTGGCCCGCGTAGGTGCCGTTCACGGAGACCGTCTCCGCGCTGCCGGACCACACCGTTCCGGTGATTCCGTGTGCGGCCAGTGATAGCCCGGCCGGCGCCAGGCGGGGTGCGATCAGGCCCACCGCGTGGCCGGCGGGAAACAGGGCAATCAGGACCACCAGGTAGGTGATCGCGCCCACGGCCAGCAGTCGCCAGGGCATCTGTTTCATCCGCCACTCCCCGACAGAGTGACGCGGGCGTTAATACTGCCCGGTGTCTCTGCGCGATCAACCACCAGGGCGCTGATCTGCACGCCCCCGCCGGCAATCTCGTGGAGCCAGCGCAGTACGGCGTCAAACGACGCCCCCTCGAGCCAGACGCGGATGTTGTCACTGCCCTCCGGCTGCACCCGCTTGAGCGCGTCGGCCAGACCGTGGCTACGTGCCGCGGTGTCAACGCGGGTGAGCAAGGGTCCCCCTGCAGCGCCCGCAGGCGCTGCCCGCCCGCGCAGACGGGTGACCTCGGAAGCGGCCTGCCGCATCCAGTCGAGCGTCTCGCGTTCTGCGCGGACGTTCTCCCGCAGCGTGGCGGTGCGCTCGGTGAGCGGTGCCCAGATGAGGGCGTAGACGCCCAGCACGAGCAGCAGCGTTGCGCCGATGAGGACGATCCGCCGCTCCCTGGGCTGCAGGGTGCTCCAGTACCGGTTCATGCGGACCCCCTCCGGATGATGAGGCGGCTCTCCACCCCTCCGTTGCGTGCATTTGCCCCCTGGATTTCAATCGTCAAACCGGTGGAAGCCAACTCCTGCTTGAGCGTGTCCAGGGCACGCAAGTCGGCGAGCCGTAGATCGATCTCCAGGGTTCCTTCACCGTAGCGCATGCCGCGCAGTTCGAGACCGGGGGTACGGTGAAGCACCGGGGCCGTATCAGCCAGCAGGGTCGTGAACCGATCCTGTGCACCGCCGCTCCGCAGGAGTGTCAACTGGCGCTCCATCTGTATTTGCGCTGCAACCACCCGTGTGGCCTCGGGAAATGCCCGGCGGTAGGTGTCGTCGATCGCCTCGGCCAGTTGTCCCGCCTCGCGACTCAGGCGGTGGTGGTCTGCGGCCAGCATACCGGTCTGCAGGAGCGCCACCGCAGCGAACAGTGCCGCAGCCGGCAACCACGGGCGCCAGGATGCCTGCTCCTTCTTCTCGGTACGGGCGTATTCACCCTGCAGCAGGTTGAGCGCCGGCCCGTGCTCGAGTCCGGGCGTGAGCATCTCAAGGGGGTTGTTGCAGGCAATCGATTTCAGTTCGAGATGATGCTCCGAACAGAAGCGCACCAGTTCTTCAGGTGGCTCGGCCCCCGTGGCGGTATAGACATTCACATGTGCGGGCGCTTCCCCCGCTGCGAGCCGTTCGGCCAGCAACGGAGCGGGGAGGGGCAGAGGGAGGAGGTGGGCCTCATCCGGTGTACATCGAAGGATGGCGGTCTCCTCCTCAACCAGCAGGGACCACTGTCCGGGCTCGACCGGCACGCCGAGGCTGTCGGGGATCAGCACGGACGGCTGCAGCCCCGCCCCCCACAGCCGCTCGAGCCACGCGTCCATGCGGCTACGGGTGACCACGGCGACTGCAATCCGGCCAGCGGCATCTCGCCGGCCGAGGGCGAAGTGGAGTGACTCCACCTCCTCGGCCAACTGTTCCTCCAGTGCGTACGGTACCGCTTTCAACAGGCGCTGACGCTGGCGCGTCGGTAGGGTGACCTGGGTCAGGAGCACGTCGGCGGCCGGGACGAGCACCACCACGCGGTGCCCGACGGAGGCAGCTGCTGCCTCGCTCAGCGTGCCTTTAACAACCTGAAGGGGGGCATCCGGGGCACGCACGCACCAGGCAGCCTCCGCGGGCCGGTTACCGCTGAGCAGTCGGAGATGGAGCGTTCCCGCCATCAATGCACTCCCTGCATACGCCAGAGGGTTTCAGAACTGCCGTTGTCGGCGCGGCGCAGGAGACTCTGTTGCACGGTTTTCAGCCGGTCGAAACGAATTTGAGACGTTACCACAAAGTGCCGGCTCCCGACGGACAGCCGGCGCGCATCAATCTCCCGGGCGGCCAGCACGTCGTGTGCAAGAAAGGCCTGCGTGTCGCTGTACCCCTCATCACCGCGATCGGCGACAAGCTGCTCCGCCTCTTGTTCGGTGATCCCCTCCACCAGGGACCGCAGCACTGCCGGGGTGGCGGTGTTGACGTTCACCGCAGTCCACCCAGGAAGCGCTGTGACATGGGGCCGCAGGGTGGCGTAGACCTCCGGGGTGAAGCCGGCCACCAGGCGCAGCTCACTGACGTGGGTCATGGGGCGGTTGGCAGTGCGATAAGCAGGGTTGAGGCGCAGGTAGGCATCGTCTTCCGCGCCGTCCGGCAGCATGGGATCGATATC
Organism: Gammaproteobacteria bacterium; assembly: GCA_041690635.1. Lineage (GTDB taxonomy): Bacteria > Pseudomonadota > Gammaproteobacteria > Thiohalomonadales > Thiohalomonadaceae > JAWLGZ01. The sequence continues at coordinate 280,783 of JAWLGZ010000004.1, read as the reverse complement.
GGCATCGATCCAGTCGGCAACGGCGTTGGCCAGCCGGGGTTCCAGCCCGAGGGCATCGAGGAGCCGCCCGAGCTGTGCCAGATCATTCGTGCTCACCTTTCCGTCGCCTCCGACCACATTGTTCAGATTGAAACGGCCGTCGAGCTCCTCGATGAATCCGCTCACGGCCCCTCCCTCCACCGGGATGGGCGGCAACTGGGTGGCCCAATCCTCGTCCCGGTGGTCCACCTCCCCATCCTCCCGGTCCCGGCGCAGCACCTGGGCTGCCCAGTCCTCCACACCGAGCGCGTAGAGCCAGATCTGATCCGCCTGCAGCAGGTTCCCGCTGCGGCGCAGGTCGAGTTGCCCGTGGGAGGCCATCGACACGGCTGCGGCAGTGGCGAGCGCGACCACCAGCAGTGCGGTGATCAGGGCAACACCATATTGACCGGACCTGCCACGCATCATGCATCCCCCCCGGCAAGCCGGACGATACGGGTGATCTCTCCCCAGTCGGCCAGTTCCAGGGTGACCTCGATGGCCAGGGGTAGCGGGTTCATCGCTGCGCCTTCGAGGGAGGGGGCGGGCCAGCGCTCGACCCACTGGTGCTGTTCATCCAGGAAACGCAGCCGCAGATCGGTCACTCCGTCCAGCACGGTGGCCTGGTACGCGGTCGCGCCGGGTGTTCGATCCAGTACATGCCAACTGCTGCGCTCCAGCTGGTCCTCATTGAGTCGATAGGTGATCCGCTGCAGCGCGCTACGCGGCAGCTCCGTTGGATTGGACCAGCCGCCACGACTGAGTTCCAGTAATGGATCGCCATCGGCGGCACCGAGCAAGGGGGGGCGGGTGTCGCCGTATTCGTCCCGTACCGGGCGCTGGGCGATCTGGCGCAGGTCCCGGACCAGCAGTGATACCGCCTGCTGAACGGCGGTCAGGCGTTCGGCGGCCTGGCGGGTGTCGGCACGGGCCTGCAGCACACTCATCAAACCACTGTAGGTGAGCACGGACAGGACGGCGAAGACAGCGACCGCCACCAGCAACTCGAGCAGGGTGAAACCGTGCGGGCGGTTCATCCGCCAGGCGCCCCTGTGCGGGGAAGAAAGGCGACCGATCGGGTAAGCACATCCTTTGCGTCATCACCCCGGGCCACCTCCACTTCAAGGCGGCGCACGTCCTCGTCGAAGGTCGCCTCGACCCGCGCCCTCCACCACCACTCCCGGCCGGCCATCTCGATTCGCCCGTTGCTCTCGCCCACTCCGGGCCAGGATTCGGCAAGCTGGAGTTCCGCCACCCGGTTCATCGCCACCCAGTGCGCCAGGGTGCGGTCACGCAGGTAGGATGCGGTCTGCGCGTGCTGGGTGCCGCTCTTGATGAGTGCACCCATCGCAATGGCGATCACCGCCAGTGCAATCACCACCTCCAGCAGTGTGAACCCGCCCGACCGTCTCATCGCACCGGCTCCAGCGAAATGCGGCCGACCGGCTCGCCCGTCACACGCCAGGCGGGGGAGGGGGTGCGGGCGGGGCGAAGGGTTGCCTCGAAGGGGGTGCGTTCGCCGCTGGAGAAGAGCAGCACCTGGGGGGTGGGTTGCTCCTCTTCGTCCACCGACGGGGCTACCGGCAACCCCTCCACGGTGAGTTCGAGGCGCAACTCCTCGGGCAGAAACCGTTCGCGGAGCAGCGGATCGCCATTGACAGTGCGCCAGCCCTCGTCCCCGCGCACCAGAAAGCGGTAACCCTCGGCGGTGACAGAGAACCCCAGGTCCCGCGACTGCAATACCGCCTCGTCCGCGGCGAGGTCGAGTACCGCCTGCAGGCGCCGTGCCGACTCCTCCAGCTCCGCATCGTTGTTGCCGATGGAGAGGGTGGCGGCCGTGACAACGATCCCGATGATCAGCAGCGCCACCAACAACTCGATCAGTGTGAAACCGGAGGAGGTGCGCACAATTCAACCTCTTCCAGGTTCAGTCGAGGTTCCAGTTGCCGATATCCGCGTTCAACCCGTCGCCGCCGGCGCGCCCGTCGGCACCGTAGGTAAAGATGTCGATCTCACCGTGGACACCGGGATTGAGGTAACGGTAATCGTTGCCCCAGGGGTCCTTCGGCAGCCGATCCACATAACCGCTGCTCTTCCAGTTGCGCGGTTGCGGCTGTCCGGCAGGCAGCCGCACCAGCGCCTCCAGGCCCTGGTCGGTGGTGGGATAGGTAAAGTTGTCGAGCTTGTAGAGACCCAGGGCGCTCTCCAGGGTGCGGATATCCTGCTTGGCCTTGGTGATGCGGGCGGTATCGGGGCGGTCCGTCACCTTCGGCAGCACGATGGCCGCCAGGATGCCGAGGATTACCACCACCACCATGATTTCGACCAGCGTGAAACCCCGCTCCTGGCGCAATGTACTTTTCAAGATACTCCTCCCGTGGACGAATGGCGGCGTGTTCCGTTAGACCGGTGGTGCAAAGCCGCGCTCCCGCGGATTGTGGAAACGCCATCACATTTTATGGGATCGAGCGGTCCGGCGCAGCCCGCATGCGAGAAGTGAGAGGAAAAGCAGCGGGGAGAGGGCGCCGCCCCCGCCGGAGGCCTGGGTGGGCTCGGTCGGTTCGGTCGCCTTGGGGGTGGGTGGATTCAGCACCGAGATGGTGATCCGCTCGCTGTCGGAGTCACCCCCGTCGGAGATGAGAAAGGTGAGTTCGTGGATTCCGGCGCTGGCGGGCTTCCAGTCGAACCATCCGGTACCATCTCCTTGGTCGTCGAAGCGCGCGCCGGCCGGGAGTCCCATGACACTGAGTAGCGGCGCCGAGACACTTCCCTGCACGGCGGTGATTCGGAATGTGAGCCGTTCGCCGACCGCGACCACCCGGTCGCCGATCGGCGCGAGGAGCGGTTGGGCGATCCGGATCTCGGTGCTGTCGCTGGCAGCAAGGCCGACATCGTCGGTGACCGTCAGTTTGAAGGTCAGTCGGCTGCCGAGGGGCGCGCCCGAGGGAATGAGCGCCTTGGCCTGCCGGGTATCCGCGCCGGCAAGCGCCACCTCCACGCCCGAGAGGTCGGTCTGCCGCCACTGATATGCCACGATTGAGCCGTCGTCGGTACTCGCGCCGCCGTTCAGGAACAACCACTCGCCCGGATTGAGCCGCTGGTCTGTGCCTGCATCGGCGACCGGCGGTGTGGAGACGCTCCGTACTGCCGCCGCGGCATCCAGCAGGCCGGCGCCGCAGCTGCTCGCGGTACAGCCGGAGCCGGCGGGAAACGGCCGTGCACTGGCACGCAGCTTCTCCCTGACCTGCGCAGCGGTCAGCGTTGTACCCCCGGCTGCCGCGTGGGCTGCCAACATGAGCGAGACAGTCCCGCTGACGTGCGGTGTGGCCATGCTGGTACCGAGGTGATAGCCGTAGGCGTTGTCGTGAAGGGGTGATCGGGTGCCGCCGTCGAGCAGGGAGAGAACCCCCTCCGGATTCGCCGGTGAGCGGCCGCCGGGTGCCGTCAGCGCAACCGCCGTACCGGTGTTGGTGTAGCCGGTGCGATAGCCGGCGCGATCGGCGGCTGCCACGGCAATGGCCCCTGTGCAGTTGGCCGGTGTGAAATCGGCCACATCCCCCGGGCCGTTGCCGGCCGCAGCCACCACCACCGCCCCGGCGGATGTGGCGAAATCGATCGCATCCTGCAGCGTCTGCGGGCAACTGCTCGAGCCGCCAAGACTGAGATTGATCACCCGGGCCGGATGGGCATTTGCCGGGGCGCCCGGAACCGCACCGCCGGCGGCCCAGCGGATTGCCGCAGCGATATCGGAGGTGAAGCCACCGCACTTGCCGAGGGCACGCACCGGCAGGATGCGGGCCTGCCAGTCCACTCCGGCCACACCGATGCCGTTGTCAGAACCAGCGGCGAAGGTCCCCGTGACGTGGGTGCCGTGCCACGAGCTGTCGCTCCGAGCACACTCCGGGTAGCTGTTCGACTCGGCGGTGGTCACCCAGTCGCCAGGATCCCGGGGGTCCGCATCCCGTCCCCCGCCGTCGTTGGCGGTCCATGTGTCACTGATGAAGTCATAGCCGTAGGGGTAGGGCTGGCCGGCGACCGGAATCCCGCGTCCGGCCAAATCAGTGTGCGGCAGCCATCCGGTATCGACCACCGCGACCACCAGCGTCGGGTCACCGGTGGTCACCTCCCAGGCCCCCGGCAGGTTGGCGCCGCCCGGAACCGAGACCGCGGCATGATAGTTCCACTGCTGACCGTACAGCGGGTCGCCGGGTGTTCGCATCGGACTTAGCCGTGCGTCGGGTTCCGCGTACTCCACCTCGTCGGCGGCGGCGACGCCGCGGGCAATGGCGGCCATCAACGGCAACTCCATCCGCTTCGGCAGGCGCAGCACGTAAACCCGCTCGGAGGCCCGCGCGACCACCTCCAGATTGAATCCTGCGCGGGTGGAGAGGGCGGTGATCGCCTGCGGGCTCAAACGTTCGCCTGACGGGTCGACCACGCCCGGGCGCAGCTTCACGATCAGGCGATCGCTCCAGCCCGCCTCGGTGGCACCGGAGGCGACCGAAAATGCGATGAGCAGGAGTGTCAGGCAGCGGTTCACGGGTTGGCGGCTGACCGGTGTAAAGCATCATCGGCTTTGGCCGCCGCCACCCCGGGCGTTCCGCCCAGGCGATTAATCAGGCCGTCGAGCGCCTGCGGCCCCGTCAGCCCGGAAGCGGCATAGAGGTGCCAGCCACCCTCCGTCGGCTGCAGATAGGTGAACCGGATGCCGGTGGCCGCCTCGAACACCTCCACCACGGCGGCCGGGTCGGCGTCTCCATCGGTAAGACGCACCGCAACACGGGCGCCGAAGTTCCCGGTCGCGGGGGGTACACCTCGGCGTGCAATCGCCAGGGCACCGGCGGCCAGGGCCAACAGAAGGATGCGGGGCGGCACGCCGTGCCTCCGGAGAATGGACCGGAGCGGATTCTAGGCGGGGGGGCTGGAGCGGTCTGACGAGCCGGTCACGGCTTCAGGCAACGAGCTGATTGAGATCAAAGATGGGCAGCAGAATGGCGAGGACGATCACGAGCACGATGGCGCCCATGACGAGAATGAGTAGCGGCTCGAACACCCCCATGAGAGCGGCAATGGAGGTCTCCAGCTCCCGCTCCTGGTTGGTCGCGGCCCGCTCCAGCATCGCCTCCAGTTTTCCGCTTGCCTCCCCGCTGCCGATAAGGTGCAGGGTCATGGGAGGAAAATGCCCGCTGCGCGAGAGTGCCGCCTGCAGACTGGTGCCTTCGCGTACCCGTTCGGTCGCCTCGTTCACCGCCTGCCGCATGGGCAGACTGGAGAGCACCTCGGCAGAGATACGCAGCCCCTCTAGCACCGGAACGCCGCTGGCGGTGAGAATGCTGAAGGTGCGGGCGAAGCGCGCCGTATTGAGCCCCTGCATGAGACGGCCGGCAAGGGGTAGGCGGTGAATGAAGCCGTGAAGCCGGTGCCGCATGGCCGGACGGCGGAACAGCCACGCCGCAGCACCCGCCGCTGCGGCCAGCAGAAGCAGCAACCCGATTCCATAATCACGCAGGAACTCGCTGGTGGCGATCAAGGCCCGGGTAATCCAGGGCAGCGCCTGGCCCATGTTCTCGAACACCTGCACCACCTGCGGCACCACGTAGGTGAGGAGGAAGGCGGTGACAAGAAGGGCGATGCCGGTCAGCAGGGTCGGATAGAAGAGCGCGAGCTGGATCTTCTGCCGAAGCTGCTGCCGCGACTCGGTGTAGTCGGCCAGCCGTTCGAGCACCACCTCCAGGTGACCGGACTGTTCGCCGGCGGCCACCGTCGCGCGATAGAGATCCGGAAAGGCGTGGGGGAAATCCCTCAATCCCTCCGCCAGGCTGTGCCCCTCCAGCACCCGCGAGCGTACCGCGAGCAGCATGCTCTTGATGCGCGGTTTCTCGGTCTGCTGCGCCACCGTGTGGAGCGACTCCTCCAGCGGGGTGCCGGAGCGTACCAGTGTCGCCAACTGCCGGGTGAAGAGGGCGAGGTCGGTGGCCCCGACGCCACGTCCCCCACGCCGGGTGCGTTGTCCCTTGCTGTCCCGTTTGACCACCGCCTCGACGGCCAGTGGGATCAGCCCCTGTTCGCGCAGTTGCTGGCGGACCTGGCGCGGTGTGTCCCCTTCGAGGACCCCCTTGCGCTCACGGCCGCTCGGATCGAGGACGGTGTATTCGAAGGCAGCCATTGGCTATCTAATCCGCATGCGTGACCCGGAGCACCTCCTCGAGGGAGGTCTCACCGCTCAGGACCCGCCGCATCCCGTCCTCGCGGATGCTCGGGGTGTGTTTGCGCGCGTAGGCCTCCAGGGCATGTTCGCCGGCGCCGTCGTGGATGCGGGTACGCAGGTGATCATCCACCAGCAGCAGTTCGTAGATGCCGGTGCGTCCCCGATAGCCGAGATGGTTGCAGTGGGGGCAGCCTTCGGCTTCAAAGACGGTCGGCGCCGCATCCGGATCGACGCCGAGCACGCGGCACTCGGTCGCATCCGGTGTGTAGGGCCGCCGACACTCGGGGCAGAGCAGCCGCACCAGCCGCTGCGCCAGGACCCCGCGTAGCGTCGAGGAGAGCAGGAACGGTTCCACCCCCATGTCGCGCAGGCGGGTCACCGCCCCAACCGCCGTGTTGGTGTGCAGGGTCGAGAGTACCAGGTGACCGGTGAGGGAGGCCTGCACGGCGATCTGTACCGTCTCCAGGTCGCGGATCTCGCCCACCATCACCACGTCCGGGTCCTGGCGCAGGATGGCGCGCAGACCGCGGGCGAAGCTCATGTCGATCTTGCTGCTTACCTGGGTCTGGCCGACCCCGTCGAGAAAGTACTCGATGGGATCCTCGACCGTCATGATGTTGCGGCTGCGGTCGTTGAGCCGGGTCAGGGCGGCGTAGAGGGTGGTGGTCTTGCCCGACCCGGTGGGGCCGGTGACCAGGATGATGCCGTGCGGCTCGTGGATCAGCCGGTCGATCGCATCGCGGGTAGCAGCGGCCATGCCGAGGTGTTGGAGATCCAGGCGTCCGGCCTGTTTGTCCAGCAAGCGGAGCACCACCCGTTCGCCGTGCCCGGACGGGAGGGTTGAGACACGTACATCCACCGGCCGGCCGGCCACCCGCAGCGAGATGCGGCCATCCTGCGGCAGTCGCTTCTCGGCGATGTCGAGGCGCGCCATCACCTTGATGCGTGACACCAGCAGCGGGGCGAGAACCCGCTTGGGCCGCAACACCTCGCGCAGCACCCCGTCCACCCGGAAACGGACCACCAGGTCGTGCTCGAACGGCTCGACATGGATGTCGGAGGCGTTCTCTTTCACTGCCTCGGTGAGCAGTGCGTTGATGAGACGGATGATGGGTGCGTCATCCTCACTCTCCAGCAGGTCTTCCGGTTCGGAGATCGCCTGGGCGGCGTGGGCCAGGTCGAGTTCGTCACCGATGTCGCCCATCAACTCGATTGCATCGTTGGAGGTGCGCTCGTAGGTCTGCTGCAACAGGGCATCGAAGCGCTCGACCGCTACCGCCTCGGCCCGAAACGGGCGACCGAGGAAGCGCCGCACCTCGGAGAGGGCGTCGAGCGAGATCCCCGGTCGGTAGAACACCGTGGGACGGAGCTCTTCCGGCTGGGTGATCAGCACACCGTGGCGCTTGGCGAAGACGAACGGCAGGCGCCTACCGGTCGGCGGCGCTTCGGCGGAATCGATCATCATGGGGAGGTGCGTAACGGCTCCGGGTCCACGGGCAACGGCGGTGGCAGAGTGAGTGCCTCATCCCAGGGCGGCATCAGCGGGGAGACGTCGTCCCGCATCAGGCTGATACCGTTTTCGCGCAACCGCAACTGCTCCGTCCGAATCTGGGTGTACTTGCTACCAGTCACCATTGCGTTCTGTTCCGAGTTGCGCAGAATTACCGGATGCAGAAAAACCATGAGGTTGCGCTTGGTTTTTGTGGTGTTTTCATACCGGAAGAGCCGGCCGAGCAACGGTATGTCGCCAAGCCCGGGTACCTTCTGCACACCCTCCTGCAACTGGTCGTCAATCAGCCCCCCGAGCACCAGCACATCGCCGTCGTCCACCAGTACGGTGGTACGGATGGAACGCTTGTTGGTGATGAGGTCGGCGGCGCCGGAGACCGCCGGCTGTACACTTGAGACCTCCTGGACCACGTCGAGTTTGACCGCGTCGCCCTCATTTATCTGCGGGCGGATGCGCAAAGTGATACCCACGTCACGCCGCTCAATGGTCTGGAACGGGTTGGTCGGTGTGGTCCCCTGGCCCGTCGCGGCGTAGGAACCGGTCACGAAGGGGACGTTCTGGCCCACCACAATCTCCGCCTCCTGGTTGTCCAGGGTTACCAAAGTTGGGGTGGAGAGGATATTGGTATCGGCATCACCGGCCAGGGCACGGATGAACGCGCCGAAACGGCGGCTCCCCGTCTGATCGGTATCGCCAACGATTAGATTGAGGCCATCGCTGATACTGGGTGGATCGGTTAGCAAGCCGGTCAGGCCTGAACCGGAGCGACCGAAATTGACGACGCCGACAGGTCGTCCGTCGCGTTGGCCATCATAGGCCCACTGCACACCAAGTTCCCGGGCTGTATCGCTGGAAACCTCGGCAATCACCGCCTCCACCAGCACCTGGGCCCGGCGAATGTCCAGTTGCCGAATGACCACCTTCAGCGACTCCATCACCGCCGGCGGGGCGGTGATGACGAGGGCATTGGTGCTCTCCTCCGCCTGGATGGTCACCTGGCCGATCGGGCGTTGCGGATCACCGGTCTGCGCCAGGTCGGCCGCCATCGAACGGCTCACCTCGCCGAGCACCCCCGCGATCTGGACCGCATTAGCGTATCGCAGGTAGATCACCTCGGTGTTGCCGCCGGCGTCCAGCGGGGTATCAAGATGGGCGATAAGTGTGCGCAGGCGCAAGCGGCTCGCGGCCGGTGCAGTGACGATGATGCTGTTGGTCCGCTCGTCCGCGACCAGCGTGGGAGCGGCGGCGGCCGTCTGCTGACGGGCGCCCTGGATAGTCTGGAGGATGCGGACCACCTCCGTCGCCGAGGCGTTCTCCAGTCGAATCACCTCGAACTCGTCGAGCCCGCCACGGTCAATGCGCGTGATGATGTCCGCAAGCCGCCGGATATTGGCCGCCTCGGCCGACGCGATCAGCATATTGGCGGGAGGGTAGGCCGCCAGGTGGCCCTGTTGCGGCAGCAGCGGGCGCAACAGCGGGACCAGTTGTGCCGCATCGACGTTCTCCACCTTGATCACCCGGGTCACGTACTGATCACCGACCGGTTCCCGCACGCCGTTGACGGTGGGAATGGCCGACTGGCGGGCGTTCACCTCTGGAACGATCTTGACCACCCCGTCGGCCCCGGGTACGGCGGCAAAACCGTGCACGCTGAGAATGGAAAGGAAGACCTCGTAGATCGCCGCGGCCTCCATCGGCTCGGACGAGATGACGGTCACCTTGCCCTTGACCCGCGGGTCGATCACGAAGTTGGTGCCGGTGATCTCAGACACGGTGGCGATCACCGCCTGCAGATCTGCCTCCTTGAAATTGAGCGTGACCGGCTGGGCCGAAGCGGGAGGGAGGGGCAACAGCAAGGCGAGCCAGAGTGCAAACCCCAGCACATGTACAAGGAGCCGATTCCGGGTGAGTCCGGTCAAGACAATTCCTTTCTTCTTGTGGGTGTCAGGCCGGATGCCGCCGGCCGGTGTTCAGGTCAAGTGCCCAGGTCGATGGCAATCCGTTCAGTTCTTCCGGCGCGTTCAACCTCCACATCGAGGCGCCCGGCACTGGAGAGCTGCTTGAGCACATCGCCCATGCGGGCTGCATCGTTCAGCGGAATGCCGTTAACACCGACAACCACATCGCCGGGTCGCAATCCTGCTTGCGTCAGCAGCGCCGCGTTCTGACGCGGTTCGATGCGATAGCCTTTGAGTGTACCGGCTTCCATCACCGGCTGCACATTGGCGAGGCGACCCAAGTCGGCCGGATTGTTCAGGAGCTGCTGCCGGAACTCCGCAAGGTTCACCGCCACTGTGCCGGCGGAGGCGGCGGTCGGTCTGGCTGCTGCGGCCGGCCTGGCAGCCGTTACCCCACTCTCACGGGGAAGGCGCAGCGCCTCGTAGCGACCGCCGCGGCGTAGAATGACACGGTCCGGGTGGATCTCGACCAGTACTGCCCCCCCGGGAAGCTCAGCCCCAACCGGATAGGGCCGTTCGTCGCCGCGCGGGTCTGCCACGATGGCCATCGCCCGGAGTTCTCTCGACGCGATCACGCCCCGGAGGGTCAGGTTGAGGCGGGTTTCGGGTGCCTCGATAGGTGCGGCAGCGGTGGTGATACCGGCCTGTGGGCGACCGAACAGGTGCATTTCGGCCACCTCGAGCAGCGCCGCGCCGCGCTCAGCGGCGGCCGGTACGGAGATCACCGGTGGGGGTGTAACGGCACCCACCGTATCGCTCTCCGGAACCAGGTACCAGGTGAGCTGGGCCAGTGTGAACGCCGCCGCCAGCGTCATCACCAGGGTGGTGCCGCGGATCAGGATCGGGAGTGGAGGCAGGCGAAGCGTAGTCATCGGCAATCTCATGGGTGGTGCACAGGTTAACTGATTGTCTATTGTAGGGCGACTGGAAGAGGGGACCACCTCGGACCCGTTCCCCGCAGTTGACCCCGATTCCGCATCCGTGTTCCTCACCCATGCGTGTGAACGCCTTACAATGTGACGGGTAGCTTAAAATAATTCCATATTTAGCAGTCGGTTGCAGTTGTTACATAAGAGACCACATGAAATTCTATATCCGCACACTCGGTTGCAAGATGAACTGGCTCGACTCACTGCAGACGGCCGCGCACCTCGAAGGCGCGGGCCATCGGCGGGTGGAGTCCGAGACGGAAGCGGATTACATCTTCGTTAACTCCTGCACTGTCACCGATGAGGCGGATCGCAAATCGAGACAGGCTGCCAGCGCCTTGACCGGTGAACAACGGCAGGTGGCGGTGTTGGGTTGCGGTCCCCGGGTGGACCGTACGGGCTGGGAGGTACGCCTGCCCGGTACGCTCATCTTCCGCGACGAATCGGAGCTGCTGGCGCATTTCGGAATCGAACCGGGTTTTGAAGCGGGACCAGCCCCGGATCGCACGCGGCTGCCGGTCGCCATCCAGACCGGCTGTGACGACGAATGCGCCTTCTGCATCACCCGGGTGGCCCGGGGAGTGCACCGTACCGTCCCGGCCGAGCTGATCATCCGCCGGGTGCGGGAGGCGGAGGAACTCGGCGTGCGCGAGGTGATCCTCACCGGCATCAATCTCGCCGCCTGGGGTGCCTCCGACAGTCGGCGCGCCGGTGAGAGCCGCCTGCATGTACTGATTGAACGGTTGCTGAGAGAGACCGAACTGCCCCGGTTCCGGCTCTCGTCGATCAATCCCCAACACCTGCATCCTGCCTTCTTCGATCTGTTCGCTGATGAACGGATCTGCGATTACCTGCACCTCTCCGTGCAGAGCGGCTCACCCGATCTCCTGCGCCGCATGGCACGCGGACACGGCACGGAGGAGGTGGCGCTGATCGCCGATCGGGCACGCGCCGTCCGCCCCCACGTGGCGCTCGCCGCCGATCTGATCGCCGGCTTTCCCGGCGAAACCGAGCGCCATGCAGAAGAGACACTTCGTTTCATCAAGCAGATCGGCTTCGCAAAGCTGCACGTCTTTCCCTTTTCTCCACGGGCCGGCACCCCGGCGGCCGATTTCATCGATCCGGTCCCCGGCGACCAACGGCGGCGGCGCGCGGCGGTGCTGCGCCAGGCCGGACGGCGGGCAAGGACACGCTATATCGAAGGTCAGATCGGTCGCGTGCTGCCTGTGCTGGTGGAGGGGAGCGGCAGCGGTCTGACGCCCAACTACATCCGTGTACGGGTGGCGGATCGCGGGCGCGGGGAGATTGTCCCGGTGCGGTTGACCAAAACCGCAATTGCCGAAGGGTAGCGCGGCGGGACCGGTTTCTGGCGAGGGGGGTGGCCTTCGCCTAGCCTTGGATGCGGTGATCCCCTCCACAGGCGTGCACATGAAAAATCGGTTTCCCAGGCACATCGGATTCATTCCTGACGGTAATCGCCGATGGGCTCAGATGCGGGGACAAGGCAAGGAGAGCGGTTACGCGCGTGGCGTCGATCCGGGTCTGGAACTGTTTGACATCTGTCGGACACTGGGCATCGAGGAGATCTCCGTCTACGGATTCACCCAGGACAATACTCGCCGGCCGACGTCGCAGAAGGAGGCCTTCCGCGAGGCCTGTGTGGCGTTTGCAGAGGCGGTCGCCGAACGGGGCGCAGCACTGTTGGTGGTCGGTGACGATCATACCCCGCAATTTCCGGATCGGTTGCGGCGCTTCCGTCGTCGTCAGGGGGACGGGGTTCACTTCAACCTGCTGGTCAACTACGGGTGGGACTGGGACCTGCAGGGGATCAGGGAGGAGGGGGAGTTGCGATCGGCCGAGATATCACGGCTCGATCTCATTGTCCGCTGGGGCGGAGGTCGACGGCTGAGTGGCTTCCTGCCGGTCCAGTCGGTCTATGCCGACTTCTATGTAATCGATGAGCTCTGGCCCGATTTTCAGCCCGCCCACCTGCACCAGGCGCTCGACTGGTATCGGCGCCAGGATCGTACCCTGGGGGGATGAACGATCGTCCAGGGAGTGGGCGAATGCACGAGAGCGGAAATGACACGGAACGTCCGGACCGGGGGATTCCCGAATCGGAACTCCGCACCCTGGCGGAGAACTACCCCGACATCGTGGCCCGGCTCGACAGGGCGCACCGCCACCTCTACATCAACCCCGCAGTCGAGCAGCTCACCGGCATTTCGCGGGAGGCATTCGCCGGCAAGCGCATTGCCGAGCTCGGGTTCCCTGACCAGGCGGTAGCGATCTGGGAGGCGGGACTGGAGCGGGTATTTGCGGCCGGCCGTTCGGAAGTCCTGGATATCCGGCTCTCCACTCCGAAGGGCGAGCGCCAGATCGAGTCGCGACTGGTGCCGGAGTTTGCGCCGGGCGGCAAGCTCGAGACGGTACTGGCAATCACGCGGGATGTGACCGAGCGCCGGCTGACGGAGCAGGCGCTTCACCGAACCAGTGACATACTGGAGAAGGTGTTCGGCAGTATCAACGTACTGCTCGCCTACATGGATCGCGACTTCAATTTCCTCAAGGTGAATCAGGCCTACGCCGAGGCAGACCAGCACGCCCCGGAGTTCTTTGTCGGCAGAAATCACTTCGAACTCTACCCAAACCCGGAGAATGAGTCGCTTTTCCGGCAGGTGGTGGAGACCGGCGAGCCCGCCTACTTCTTTGAAAAGCCCTTCGTCTACGCGGAGCACCCGGAGAGGGGCGTCACCTATTGGGACTGGACCGTACAACCGGTCAAGGATCTGTCCGGTAGGGTGGAGGGCGTGGTGTTGAGCCTGTTGAACGTCACCGACAAGGTACTTGCGAAACAGCGGGTTGAGGTTACTGCGGAGGAGCTGCGCCGCTCCAATGCGGCGCTTCAGGCCACGCTGACCGAATTGAACCGGACCCAGCAGCAGGTCATCCAGTCCGAAAAGCTGGCCGCACTGGGCACCTTGGCCGCGGGTGTGGCGCACGAACTGAACAACCCGTTGATGGGGGTCATGAACTATGTAGCATTCGCCCGCAAACGGATGAAGGACCCGGAAGTGGCCTATCCGCTGGAACGAGCCGATCAGGAGCTGAAGCGCATCCGTGAACTGCTGAGGAACATGCTCACCTTCGCCCGCCCCTCGACGGGCGCCGTCACCTCGGTTGACCTCGCAACGGTTCTCGCCCGCACCGTTGCGCTCGTTGCACCGGATTTCCGCGCCCGTCAGATAGGGCTTGCCCAGGAGATCCCGGAGGCGCTGCCCCACGTCCTCGGCAGAGAGGGGAGACTGCAGCAGATCTTTCTCAACCTGCTGCTGAACGCCCGCGATGCGGTGGAGGCGAGCGCCGAGAAACGGGTGACGCTTCGCGCCCGTATCACCGATTCGGCGGTGGCAGTCGACGTGCAGGATACGGGGGTCGGCATACCCGAGGCCATTCAGGGGCGGATCTTCGACCCGTTCTTCACCACCAAGCCCCCCGGAAAGGGGACGGGTTTGGGCCTGTCGGTCGTTCAGAGCGCTGTCAGTGAACTGGGCGGGACCATCACCTTCGCGAGCCGAACCGGTGTAGGGACTACCTTTACGGTGTGGGTGCCGAAGGCTTCGGTTGAGGCCTGATCGTGACTGGACAGCGAAAGGCGCGCGCCATTATGTCGAAACGGGTGCTGGTGATCGACGATGAGCAGGCCGCACGCGAGGCCTTCGTCTACGCACTGGACGACGAACCGTACGCCATCGAGACCGCGGCCTCGGGCGAGGAGGGGTTGATCAAGGCACAGGCACAGAGGCCGGATCTCATCTTTCTCGACCTGCGCATGCCCGGCATCGACGGCGTCGAGACGTTGCGCCGTCTTCAGGTGTGCTGTGCCGAGGTGCCGGTCTACATCGTCACGGGGTTTCGAAAGGAGTATGTGTCGGCCCTGGAGCAGGCGGCGAGGGACGGGCTCACGTTCGAGGTCACGGATAAGCCGCTCGACGATGAGCAGATCAGAGCCATAACCCATACCGTATTCGGGCCCCCGAAGACGTTCGACTGACAGGGAGGCGTCCATGGCCGACGACCAAACGGAGTATGTGTTTCGGCTCTATTCATCGGACAAACACGCCAAGATGCAGGTGCTCGTGAATGATTTCCAGGCGGTGCTGGAGAAACATTTTCCCGGCGGCTACCACGTCGAGCTCATCGACGTACTGTCCGACCCGGACCAGGCGACGGAAGATCGCGTGTTCGTTACCCCGACCCTGGTAAAGGCACATCCGGAACCGGTGCAGCGAATCATCGGCAATTTGTCCAAACCGGACGAGGTGCTTGCCATCCTCGGGATACTGACCCGCGAGACAAAGAAGCCGTAATGCCGCACCTTGACCTGCCTCTGGTGGTCCGGCGTATTGGGGCGCGATAGCAGGGGCGCCGGGCAGTTCCCAACCGTCATGAAAAACAAACGGTCAGATGACAAATCCCTTGGGCAGTTACAGGCCGAACTGGAGCGGCTGACACAGCTCGATCGCGACTGGCAGGAGCTGTTCGACACCGTCGGCCAGCCGATGATGCAGCACGACCGGGAGTATCGGCTTGTGCGCATGAACCGGGCCTACCTGCAGAGGGCGGGTCGGCAGCGCGAAGAGTTGATCGGAAAACCCTATTGGCAGGCCTTCCCACGTCAGCAGGGCCCCCTTCCAGGCTGCCGTGCCGCTCTTGAGCGGGGCCTCGAGTCAAGCAGCGAGGAGTTCGTACTGCCCTCGGGAGAGGTGTTCGTCTCCCGCAGCTACCCCCTGGTGGAACCGGGCGCCGCGCCCACGGGTGGAATCCACATCTTTGAGGATATTACGGAGCGCTGGAGGGTCGCGCAGGATCTCGACGCGGCCGAACGGCGGATACGGACTATCGTCGAAACTGCGTCGGACGGCATTCTTGCACTCTCCCTGGACGGTACCGTCCTGTACGCGAATCCAGCCACTGCCACCCTGCTTGGGCGGCGTCAGGATGAGCTCGTCGGTAGCCACATCGGGCTGCCGATAACGGGGGAGGGGATCACCGAGCTGGAGCTGTTGCGACCGGCCCAGCCAGCGGCAATCGCCGAAATGCGAACATCCGCGCTTGAATGGGGCGGGCAGACCGCCTTTCTGATCGTCCTGCACGACATTACGAGAAGGAAGCTCAGTGAAGAGCGACTGCATCGAATCAATCGCACCTATGCGGTCCGGAGCGCATGCAACCAGATCCTGGTCACTGCGCAGGACGAACTGGCGCTGTTTCAGGGATTCTGCGATCACCTTGTCAACACGGGAGGCTATCGCTTCGCCTGGATTGGCCGCGCACGGCAGGATGAGTTGAATTCAATTGAGCCGGTGGCCTCGGCCGGACAAGGGAGTGACTATCTGGAGCGCGTGCAATTTACCTGGGGAAAGAACCGTTGGGGAATGGATCCCGGCGGAGAGGCGATTCGCACCGACCTGCCGATCATCATTTACGACATAAAGCAGGACCGGCGTCACCTGCTCTGGCGGAGCGAGGCGGTTGCGCGAGGTTTTTGCGGTCTGATTGCCCTTCCCGTACGCCTTGAACAACAAGCGATCGGTGTGCTCTGCATCTACACCGACACGCCCGAGGTGTTCGATGATGAAGAGGTCCGTCTGCTCGAAGCACTGGCGTCGGATTTGTCATTCGGCCTGCACTCTCTGCGTGACCGGTCTGCCCGGGCTGAAGCGGAATCCACCCTTAAGATACGCAATCGGGCAATCGAAGCGAGTCTGAACGGCGTCATCATCTTCGAGGCGAACCGGCCAGGTCCCCCGGTGCTTTACGTCAATCCCGCGTTCGGCCGGATCACCGGCTATTCACCGGAAGAGGTGATCGGGCGGTCGGTGGACCTGCTCTATGGAGAGGACGTCGAACAACCGGATATGGCCAAGATTGAGGGGGCATTTTCACATCACAGAGAGACCACGGCGCTCCTGCGCAACTACCGCAAGGACGGTTCCCTGTTCTGGAACGAGCTGCATATTGCACCGGTCCGGGACACGGCCGGAGTGGTGACCCATTTTGTCGGCATCATCAATGATCTGACGGAGCACAAGCGCTATGAAGAACAGCTGGAGTTCCAGGCGCAACACGATGCGCTGACCGGGCTTCCGAACCGCGTTCTGATGCAGGACCGGCTGAGCCAGGCCATCGCGCTGGCCGCGCGTCGCGACAGAAAACTGGCTGTCCTGTTCCTGGATCTCGACCACCTGAAGGACATCAATGACAGCCTCGGGCATGCGACAGGGGATCGCGTCCTGCAGGAAACCGCATACCGTCTGAATGAGTGTGCCCGGGACGGCGAGACGGTCGCCCGCTACGGTGGCGACGAATTCGTGATCATCCTGCCGGAGATAGCTGAAGCGCTTGAGGCGTCCCACATCAGCGATCGCTTCCTCTCCGCATTGGTGAAACCCATCTCTGTCCCCCGGCAGACACTGCAGGTGACCGCCAGCATGGGGGCCGCGATCTATCCGAGAGACGGCACGGAACCGGCGACCCTGCTGCGCAATGCCGATACCGCCATGTATCGGGCGAAGGAGCTTGGGCGTGACCGGTTTCAGTTCTACACCGCTGAGCTGAATCTCCGCCTGAAGGAGCGGTTGCACATGCGCAACCGTCTACGCCGGGCCATCGATCAAACCGAACTGGAACTTCATTTTCAGCCGCAGATCGATATGCGCTCGGGAACCATTATCGGATTCGAGGCCCTGGTGCGGTTAAGGTCAGGAAACCGCCTGATCTATCCGACGCGGTTCATCTCCCTGGCCGAAGAGAGCGGATTGATCAACAGCCTGGGCGAATGGGTGCTACAAGTGGCCTGTGCCCAGACAAAGGCGTGGCAGAATGCGGGGCTGCCACAGGTCACCACAGCGGTGAATCTGTCCCCCCGGCAACTGAGTGATCCGGCACTGGTTCCGATGGTGGAACGAATTCTGAAGGAGTGTGGTCTCGAGTCCCGCTTCCTGGAACTGGAGCTAACGGAAAATTCGGTAGGACGGGACCCGCAGGCGATGGGGCATCGGCTGAAAGCCCTGAAAGAGGTGGGTCTCCTGCTGGCCATCGATGATTTCGGGACCGGTTACTCGAGTCTCAGCTATCTCACACAATTCCCGTTCGACAAGTTGAAGATCGATCGCTCCTTTGTAAACGGGATCGCGACAAACCCCCAGGCCGAAAATGTTGCGGCAAGTATCATCGCCATGGCGCACACCATGAAAATGAAGGTGATCGCCGAGGGTTGCGAAAGCGCTGAGCAGGCGGCGTTTCTGAGCGATCACGGGTGCGATCAGCTTCAGGGCTTTCTGTTCAGTCGGCCAGTGCCGGCGACCAGGGCGGAGCAGTTTCTGCGGCAGGGCAAACGCATGAATATCCCGATTCAGCCGGGGTAACGGCAGCCGGCGTTCCCCGCAAGAGGAATAGTCCGGGCGTCAACGTTTGTCTTGGATATCCCAAGGCATGCAAATGGAGCGAGTTGGCTATGGAAGCGGTGGATGCGATTGTCATCGGCAGCGGCCAAGGAGGGGTTCCGTTCGCTACCACGTTAGCGGGGCAGGGCAGGCGCGTGGTGCTGTTCGAGCGGGAGCGTTATGGGGGCAGCTGCGTCAATTGGGGTTGTACTCCCAGCAAGGCGTTTCTCGCCGCAGCCCACGCCGCCGGCAGGGCCTCGGCCGCGGAGGCACTCGGGGTAAACTGCCAGGTGAGTGTCGATTTCCCGAAGGTGATGGCGCGCGTACGCGCGATTCGCGATCGCTTTGCCCGTTCGACCCGAAACCGGCTCGCCGCGGCAGGCGTCGAGTTGGTGGAGGCTGAGGCTTCGTTTACCGGGCAGGGCCACGTCGAGTGCGGGGGCCGGCGCTTTTCCGCCCCGGTGATCCTCATCGATACCGGCAGCTCGGCAGCACTCCCCCCCGTCCCGGGATTGCAGGAGACGCCCTGTTTCACCGACCACAACATCTGGGAGCTGGGCCGCTGCCCGGAACGGACCCTCGTCATCGGGGGCGGCTTCATTGCACTGGAGATCGGCCAGGGGTTGGCCCGACTGGGGAGCGAAGTGCACCTTCTCCTGCGCGGCGACCGGGTGCTGGCCAATGAGAGTCCGCGGGTGAGTGCTGTGCTCGAAGAGGCGCTGCAGCGGGACGGCGTCGTACTCCACCGGCACACCGAAGTGGAACGAGCCTTACCGCTTGCCGGTGATCGGGTCGCCCTGGCGTTGAACAACGGGGAGACGCTCGAAGGCGATGCGCTCCTGTTGGCCACGGGACGGCGACCCAACACGGAGGCGCTACATGCCGACCGGGCGGGGATCGAACTCGACCGGCGCGGCTACGTCAAGGTCAACGAAAAGCTGGAGACAACGCGTCCCGGTGTTTACGCGCTGGGAGAGGCCGCGGGTCAGCCCGCCTTTACCCACGTCTCGTGGGAGGACCACCGCAGGCTGTTGGCAATCCTGAAGGGTGAGCCTCGACGGCGCGATGACCGAGTGCTCGCCTATGCGGTATTTACCGAACCGCAGGTGGGTCGGGCCGGCCTGAGCCCGGAGCAGGCCGCCGCGCAGGGGATTGCCGTGCGTGAGGGGTACATGGATATCGGCAACACCAACCGCGCCATTGAATGGGGTCACGACCTCGGCTTTTTCCAGCTGACGGTGGAGGCCGAAAGTGACCGCATCATCGGCGCCACGCTGGTGGGTTATGAGGCGGCGGAGCTGGTACATGTGCTGCTCGATCTGATGGAGATGGGGGCCACAGCCGCACAGCTGGCGACTTTTCAGCATGCTCATCCCACCTACGCGGAATACCTGCCTTCGCTGGCCGGCGACCTGGGTCCGGTCCTGTGATGCGCTCTCGGTTCCACCACAGTCTCATGCCCTGGCGGACAGCTATGCCCGCGCCAACCCCATGCGCAACTATCTCTCCTTGCGGGTAAGCCGGAAGGAGCCGCTCGACCTGCTTTACTTCACGCCATCGATCACGCTCATCCAGAACCTCGACGACGGCAGCCGCTCGCTCTCACCCGAGCTGTCCTACACCGGAATCACCAATCTCGAGCTGCGCCTGCGCGCATTCTCCCTCTCCGGTAACCGCCTGAGCAATTTTGGCGAGAAGCAAAATGAACGGCGCCTGGAACTGCGGGCGGGCGCGCTATTACTTCTGAGCGGAATGCGGCTGGACTGCGCGTGTAACCCGGACGTAAGTCACCGCTTGCCTGCCGGCGGGTGTTTCTCTCGCAAAGGAGGTACGTCGATTGATCAATTCGGCAAGTGTTCAAACCTGCACAACGCCTTGGCGCTCTTGGCGTCTTGGCGAGAAAAAGGTGTTATGGGCAGAGCTTGGCCTGTGGTCCGACCCACGGCAATGGCAGGAGAGCCCCTTTTCATTGCGCCCCCCCGGTTCTGTGTTAAACCGTAATTAAACCAGAGGCTCCGGACCCGAAATGCCGGCGGAGAACGAAGGGGTGAAAGAGCAGAACAGCGACCCGGTGACACGCGTCGGCCTGCGCACTTTAACGATTTTCGAGGGCGCCCGTGCCATGGCGATGTTCACCGGCAGCGTCCTCCTGGCAGCGGGCGCGGGGGTACGCCGGCCGCGCCGCCTGCGGCTGAAAGAGATGCTTTTTCATTTTCAGAGCGCGGGGGCCGATGCCATGGTCCTCCTGGCTGGCCTCGCTTTTCTGATGGGCTTCGTCGTCGGAATTCAGGCGATGGCGACCATGTCTCCCTTCGGAGCCGAGGCGAGGATCGCCCGAGTCGTGACCGACATCACCATGTTGGAGATCGGACCGCTACTCACCGCCATCCTGCTGGCGGGCCGATCGGGGAGCGCCTTTGCGCTCCAGATCGGAGCCATGAAGATCGGAGGGGAGATAGATGGACTGCGGGCAAGTGGAATCGATCAGGTGGGCGACCTCGTCCTGCCGCGGGTTCTCGCCCTTATGGCGGCCGGTCCCCTCCTCGTCATGATCACCACCGCCTTCTCAATCCTGGGAGGAATGATCATCACGCTATGGATTCCGAATCTCTCCTTCCGGGCGTACCTCGTTGGGGCCGCGGACGCCATGAGCGGGTTGGGGCTCTTCGTCGGGCTGGCGAAGATTGTCATCTTCTCCGGTTTGGTCGGGCTGATCAGCTGCTTTCAGGGGCTGCGCATGGGGGAATCTGCCGCACCCGGTGAAGGGGCGAGCGCTTCCTTCGCCGTCTCCCTGATGCATATCGTCCTGATCGATGCCCTTTTCGCCTTCATTTATCACATCCATTAGCCAGAGAGGTGCGGCGTGACGCAAGGCGATTCATTTCCCGGAAAGCACAAGTGAAACGATGACACGAGGCCGGATTTCCCCCTTCAAACTCGGTCTTTTCGTCCTGCTCGGTCTGGGGCTGGGGGTCATCGTCCTGATCTTCGTGGGGCTCATCGGACCCTTCGAAGCAAGACAGACGTACGTCAGCTTCTTCGACAGCCCCGTCGAGGGGCTGGAAAGAGGGGCGCCGGTCCGGTATCTGGGGATTCAGGTCGGAAAAGTGGGGGCCATCGACCTGGCTCCCGGCGACCGCATGGTGAGGGTCCTGGTGAACATCCGGAAGGATTTCACCATGGATGACGCCATGTACCTGCAGGTCTCGCAACAACTGGTCGCCGGATTGACCAATCTGACGTTGCGGAGGGGGGACGATGCCGCAGCAGGTGCACGTCCGGAGCTTCCCTTCGAGCCGGAGTATCCGGTTCTCGCCAATCGGCCCAGCGATTTGGATCAAATCCTCGCGACCGCACGGCGCGTGGCGGAGGAGGTGGGAGATGCCGACTTTGACGCCATCGGGGAGGCGGCGCACGGGTGGAGCCAGGCCGGGAACCGGCTTGACGACCTTCTCGCCGATCCCGATCTGCAGCAGACTCTCGAAAACGTGCGCGAAGCCTCCGCCGATCTGAAGGCGATCCTCCAGGCCCTCGGCGACGAGGAGGCTCCCGGCGACTGGCAAAAGATACGCTGGGACCTTTCCGCCACAGCCACGGCGTTGCGCCGCACCAGCGAGACCCTTGCGGCTCGGCTGGACGAGGTGCCGCCAGGCGCCCTTGCGGAGATCTCCGGGCGTCTGGAGGGAATGACGGCGGCAGGCGAAGAGGCGGTGCGTTCCTGGGATGCCCAGGTCGACCAATCCATGTCGCAACTGGAGCGCACGCTTCAACAGGCCGGGCATCTGATGACCCAACTCGAACGGCTGACCCGTTCCCTGCGCCGGGAGCCCGGGCAGATTCTCGAACGCCGCGAGGAGCATGATCCGTTCGCGAGGTGATCCGATGCGCCGATCCGCTCTTCTTGGCCTTCCTCTCTCTGTCGTGACCCTCTCGGTCGGAGGTTGCGGCGGAATCCTGCCCGAGGCCGGCCCCGCGCCTGTTTTCTACCAGCTCGAGTATGAGACCCGGCCCTTCGATTGCCCCCGCCCCTTCGAGGAGAGACTCCGGATCCGGGAATTCTCGACCGCCAGCCCCTACGACCGGCTGGAGATGAGCGTTCAGAGGCCGGGTGGCGAAGTGAGCTTTTCCGGGACCTATCAGTGGGTCGCTCCTCCCGGAACGATGGTGGCGGAATCCCTGGAACGGGACTTGAGCGCGGGGGGCCTCTTTCCCGCGGCATCCTTGGAGCCGGACCCCTCGCCGCTGGAGTTGACCGGGCGAATCTATACCTTCGCCCTGGAGCAGAAGGGTGGGGCGGAGCAGGCTGTGCTGACGGTGGGAATGACACTGATGAACACCGGGGAGTCCGAGATCCTCTTTCACCGGATCTATCGGTTGGGGAGCCCTCCCGTTCCTGAGAGGGAAGCGCCCCTGTTCGCATCGGCCATGAGCGAGCTGGTAGGGGATCTGTCGTTGCGGCTTCGGCAGGATCTCTGTTCCCTGGCGCGGGGGGATGTGGCTGGTTCCGGCGTCGGACCAATCTCAGGACGCCACTACGTGGACACCCACTGCAAGACGGCACACGCATGGTCAACGAAGGCGCCAACCTGACGATCATCGAGGCCAAATTGCCGGGTGAGCGGTTAATCCCGCGAGACGCCCGGCCCGATCAGGGCCCCGCTGTCGATGCGCCAAGCCATTCACAGCTGTCCTGACTTGCCGTCGTCTGTGCGACCCTTAACCATCAAGCCCGATATCCACTACGTTCCCGCACAGCAAAACGCCGCGGGAAGTTCGACAGGCCGACCGAGGCACAGGCGACAGGCAGCAGGGAAGGGCACCGATGTACCGAAAGGATGAGAGCCTCAACGACCGCGGAAAAATGCAGACCGACCTTTCCCGCCTGTCCGAAGCCAAGCAGCGCGAGCTTGGCGAGAGCGTGCGCATCATCCGGGCGCACGAAGAAGTCGAGATGATCATCATCCTGGTCCTCGTCGAAAATGATGTGGGCCGGTCCCGAGAGGCGGTATTTAACATAATAGGGATTATGCGCAATTGCTCCGGCGAGTCCTCCGGGCCATTGGTGCCAGATTGTCGCGCCTGGTCGGCACATCCTGTCACCAGTTCAGCCCCGCCTAAAGCCTGCCGATAACATGGGAAAAGGATAATCCCGTGGATACGGCAACCCTCCTAAGAAATGCGCGGCTCACGCCCGAGCAGGCCGCGACGCTCACCTCCTACACAGCCCGCCAGTGGCGCCGGTTCCTCTCAGGAGCCGCGCCGCTACCGGTCCCGGTCCGGCTGCTGCTGGAGCTCCGGGCCGGTGACCTGGGGCGACTGTGGCCCGAGTGGTCAGGCTGGACCATCCGCCCCGGTGTCGGCGAAATCGTGTCACCCGTCGGCCACTGGTACGACCCGGACAAACTGATAGCCTCTTTCTGGTGGGAACAGAAAATACAACTACGCAACGACGAGCTCGAACGACGGGCACTAGCACTGGAGGCCGAGAACGCGGCGCTACGGGCTCGGATTGAACGCGAGCCAACACCATGGCGCACACCGGGGAAGGTCCTGGCGTTCATGCGGAACGAGAACGGCAACTGACCCGAGGACTCGGCCAAATTGGTGACAGGTGAAGAACGCCAGGAACCGACCACTGTCACCAAATCCCCCGAGAGGTGTACTTCACCGAATCGTGCAGCCGTCGCGCCCGCGCCTCGACAGATTCACGACGCGCCACCAGACCATCGAGCACCCGGCCGACATGAACCCGAATCAATGCCGCCCGGATGGCGTCCGGGTCCCGGCCAACATACTCACGCAGCCGAGGCTGTTTGTTCACTTGCGGGTGTATCAAGTAGAGATAGCCACCCGGCCGCCACCACGGCCGCGCGGTCGTCGGGTCCTGACTCTCGGCTCGGGCTATGGCTGATTCGATAGTCCCGAGCTCACGCCGGAGGGCCACCACCTCTAACGACATGTTGTGTAGGCCCGCTTCAATGTCATCGAGTAGACCACTCACTCTCCCACCTCCTCAAGGTCTGCCCGATACCACGCGAAATCCGACAGAAACCCGAGGGTGTTTGAAAGCTCCGACAACGTAGCGCTACCCCCACAAACCCGAACAATAGAGGTTGCCGCCCAGATACCGCAACGAACCGCATTCAAGTAATCCGCTAAATCTATCCAATCCACATTACCCATTTCAGACGGTAACCAATCCCCGCCAGGTTGTGAGTTCACTAAAATCGCGAGCAATTGCGACTCAACCTCTTCCAACCGAGTTTGTTCATGCATCGAACCGCCCTCTTTCGTTTAACTGGTGACAGTAATAATAACCGAATTGGTAGCGTGTCACCATGAATAGTTTCAATGGTTATCCGATTAGCATTGGTTAAATTGGTGACATTGCGCGCCCGCCGGCGGCGTGTTTCTGTCACCAATTCCGCGAGAGTTGACAGAGTTTAATATGTGTGAATGGCGCAGACGCGGGGTTGTGTAAGTTGTTGTAATCGATCCACTTTCCTAGAATCGACGTTCTACACATAACCAAGGCACTGATAACCCTAAACAAAGAAACCGCCTGAGAACGAGCCACAGGCGGCGAGAGAGGGAATTAACTACTTGTATCGAGGTGCCGGGTAGAAGTTAAGAAAACGACGATAACTGGTGACAGATTGCGCAACCAGGTCAACCGGTAGCGTCACCAACCGGAGCCCCGTCCACCTCGGCCGGGGTGCCGCTTTCCGGTGCAGGCCGAGCAAGCGTCGACGAGTCCGACACGGGAGGACCACCCGCCCGCCGAGCCGCCCGCTGCGCGGACGGCAGGCCGGGCGAAGAACCCTCCCCCGGAGACATGGCTTCAGAGCACATGACCCAGCGGGAAGAGTCAGCCCAACCCAGGCGAACCGCGCACCGGTCAACAGCCGTGACGGTGTATCCCATGGCTGTCATGGCGTCCGTCCGAATCGTCACAGTCTCGCCGTCCTCACGCTCGCCATGGAGCGTGTAGGAATCCTCCCCATTCAACCGCATCCAGCCACCCACCCGAAAGGACCACCCGTCCCACGGTTCCGGCTCGGGACTGGTGACAGTCGGCAGCTCCTGGACCGCTGAACTTGTCACCAACGGAGCTTGGATCATTCTAGAAAGGAGATCGTGCGTCATATTGACCGGTTGCACAGGAACCACCGAAGGAGCGGAGACCATCGCGGCCACGGATACACCAACGGCCGCAACTGACAGAAAAGAGCTCACAGGCACCGCAAAACGGGAGAGCATCACAGCGAACCGCTCTTTCCGACCCGGCCGGTAGCGTCCTACCAAATGCCACGGCGTGAGCAGGCAGGAGAGCCCGTTATTCTCGACCGTGAAGACCTGACGCGTGTCATAGGCACCGTAAAGGTCTTTAGCCTGATACCACCAGCGGTCCACCACCAACGCGGTATCAGTGTCGCCGTAGCGAACCGCCGCAACGTGCATCTTTGGAAGGTGAAGGCGGATACCGGTTAGCACCCGCAGCAACGGCCCTAGAAAAGGGATCGGCAGGCGGTCAAGACGACGACAGGTTACGCGATGCTCACAGAGACCCTCCCGCAGCTGTTTATCAACGAGCGACACATCCTGAACGATGAAGTAGACATCCCAGCCCATTTTGCGAGCATGTAGGCACCAGTCGATTACCTCTTTACGGTCCTTGTCCTGCCAGGTGCGGGAATTGAACCAGGTGCCGAGCTCGTCCAGGAACAAGCCCCCATAGGTCGATTCGTCCACCACATCGGATCCCCGGCCGATGTTGTCCAGGTCCTGGGCAGTCGGTTTGTCCGGCAGCCGCAGCACCTCGACATTCCGAGCAGACGGCCGGAGCATGTTATCCAAGTAGAGATCAAGGTTTGTAGCTACCCTCCTCCCCTCGTTCAGATAATCCCTAATCTTGCCGACACACGCGAGCGACTTGCCGGAACCTAATTTACCTTCGACAAAGTAGACAGCCATCGCTCTACATCCACGCCGCTATTTGAGCTTCGAGCTTCATCACTTCCTTTTTCCACGAGTACACCAGCGCGGCCACCTTGGCGGCGAAGAAGGCACCGACGCACAGGGTGATATTCCCCGGCAGGAGGCCGAGGCCCGCGAGGAACCATTGACCACCGGGAGTGACTACCAGTATCGACACGATGATAAGTTTCAGCGCCAACGCAAAAGCAATCGTGAGACCGACATACCCGGTAACCATCGCAAGGACGATAGCGAGCCGCTTGCCGAAGAACTTCGCAAACCACGCGACCAGTGCAGTGAACAGACCGCCGAGCCAGTAGATTAAGGGCATTTATCGAGCCTCCGCACGTGCAAAGAACAGGTAGAAGATGCCTATCAAAGTCAGGGCATAGGCCACCCATCCAACAATTTCCCGACCGCCGTTCGGCTCGTCCCACTTCTCGCAGAAGGTGCCCAACAAATCAGATTCATGAACCAGCAACTCGGGACACTCACCCCCCACCGGGAACAGGTCCACCAGCATTTGTTCGAACTCATTCGGGATAACCGACTCATTAAGCCCGCCGTCATAGGTGCCATCCGCTATGCCCTCGACCTTCGCGAGGGTGTCACTCAAGCCATCGATAACCGGGGCACCGGCCGCGTCGATCGCCGCCGTCTGGTCTTCGCCCTTACCTACGAACTCTTCCCAGATATTACGGATGCCGGACACAATGCCATCGATCAACCCTTGTTCATCGATGCCATCGCTGCCCGTTCCGTCACCCGTTCCGGTGTTCGTGATGCTGTAGTGCTTCACAGTATCAATGTAAATCGTGTTCCCCTCGCTATCCCTGCCCGTCGTCGTCGTTTCCGAATCCGACGAAAAGCTACTTACCGTTGTGCTGACACTCCATTGTTTTGCGAGCACGTCGTAGACCGCCGAGGTTATCGGGTGCTGGGTGTCCGTTGTCGTTGTTGTAACGGCTTCTTCTGAGGTCAAATCCGGCGCAGTTTCAAGCCTGGTATCCGTCCGGATCGTTTGCACCCGACCATCGGTACGCACCAGCAGGGGGTAATTCTCCGACGCTAGAACCGTTGCGCCTTGATTGGCTACAGACGTCTCGACCGCCGTAGTGTTTTCGATCGTTGTTCCGTCGCCCAGCGTTTCCGACGACTCACTGAGAATTTCCGAATTCTCAAAACTGGCAAGTGCGCCCGACTCACCGCCCGCTCGAACCGGGCCTAAATTCGCGGTGTCATCTCCTCCGACGTGCAGCTCTAGCGAGCTATACGCAAGCTGCACATACCAAACCTCCGGTTCGGCCTCGTACTTCACCATATCCCATTTTGTCAGGCCGTCGCCGTTTTGCGGCGAGTACTTCAGCTCGTAATAACAGCCGTCGATAGTGGCGGTCACATAAGCGTCGTTCATCTCCCTGACGCCGGCGAAAAAATTACTTTCCGCCGCTTCTCGCCTTACGATCGTGCCGTAAGCGGGGCAGGACTGGACGCAGCTTTGTGATGCGGAATCCCAATCCGAAACGGTCATCCCTAACAGCCGACAATCGCCATACCCGACGACGTGCCACTCGGCCCCCCCGTACAACTCGCCCGCCGCATACACAGACTCAACCAGCCACCAACTGCGGGGAGTCCAGTACATCGGGTTGTAAGTCGCTTCATCCTTAAACTCCCACCCCTGCTGAGTTAATACACCGAACGCATCCGCCCGATCCGCGCACGAGTAGACCTCTGTCCCGTAGTTCACACCAACATAAACGCAATCCGAAACCGCCGACACAACAGAGCCAGAAGCAAGCAGTAACACGCCGAAAACGATGGAACGCATACGCAACCCCGCAAAAAAAAAGGCCGGGACCCTTGCGAGTACCGGCCCGATTGAACAACACCAGCCAGATTAGCTGGCGGCCTTCTTGGTGTACTTCTTGAACAGGCCGATGCCGATGATGAACGCCGTCGAAATCACGGCGAGAGGGAACACCGAGTCGAACATGGTGGTCACATCGGTTGTCAAATCGGTAACGGCAGCGGTAATGTCCAGGGCGTCCAGAACCGGAGCCGCAACAGCCGAATTGCCAACAGCCAACAGAACTGCACCGAAACCGTACTTCTTCGCCTTATACATGAACTTCATGGTTAGCCTCCTAGGGCTTTATCAACAAATTGCCGCCAGTGACGGAGGATGATTCCGAACCCGTAACCAGCGAGCCACACCATCGCAAGACCGCCCCAGTAGGCCGACCCGATGTCGGTCACCGTTGCTGACCTGCAATGACTCCGAGCGCGAAGGACACCGCCAGACCTGCCCACATGAGCATCTCGATCAACAGGTCGGCTTGTTCGGCATCCATCGCTAATTCCTACTCGATAACGTGCAGGTAGTTACGGGCCGACTTGGCTTCGGAACCGTTCTTCCGCTGAAAATCGTTGCGGGCGCCGCGAACCTGAACGGTTACGCGGGTGTCTTCTCCGACTTGTCCGAGCCGCTGTTTCGACTGGACTTCAACGTATGCCGGACTGGTGAACTGGTCAGGGGCAGGAAGAATCAGGCGGGTGAAGTAGCCGCCCGTTTCCACCGGGGTGATCGCGTCAATGCGGCCAGCGAGTACCGCCTGGCCATCCGCTACGGGTTTATCTGCCATTGTGTGAGCTCCGATTATTGGCGACATTTGTTAACGCCTGGTCGAGTCCGGCTGTCACCAACACCGGAAGCGGGCGAAACCATGACGCGCCGAGAAGCGCCACAGCGAGGGTAGGGACAGGAAGCGTCAACGAGTGCCGAATCGTAGGCGCGGAAAAGAAGAGGCCCGCGCCAACGCCCGACCATGAGCTAGCCAGCAAAAACCGCTGGCTATCTCCGGCTCGGTGCTTGCGCATTCGTCCGAACGGATCACGGTCGGTTTTGGCCGAGAATGGTTGTCCAGTGGAGTGAGGGGAGGCAGCAGTCGACACGCACCGGCCTGTCACACCACGTCGACCCTGCCGAGGAAGAGCCAAGGCCGCGCGTGTCATGACAGCTGGCCTTGCGGGAAACCATCGTAAGACCACGACCCGCGCCCGAAGTGGTTCGGAACGGAGAACACGCCTCGATGCCCGCCCTTGTGTCGCCTGAGCCGGGCTAACAGTTCCTCGACCGCCGCGCGGCCGCCGCGCTCCGCTGCCCGCAGCACCTGGTAACGGGCATCGTTGCGCACGACCGCGTGCCAGTCATCGGGCACGATGGTAATCACGTCCTCGACTTCGGGAGCTTCGGCAGCGGCCAGCGTTTCGTCGTCCACCTCTTCGCCGAGGCCAAGCGAGTCACGGAGAGTCCGCGACCAGAACAGCTGGCGACGGCCCTTGAAGGCTTGCGCGTATTCCTGGAACAGGCGGCCGGCGCGCTTGTCGCCCTTATCGAAATCAGCCAGGAGGCCGAAGGGAGTCCGACCGGCAAGGCGTCGCGTTGCCTTGGTATGGCCCTTGGTGAGCTCTTCGGCCGCACCCCAGCCCTTCTGTTCCGGTTCGTGCCCGAACTTCGCGACGTACTCGGCCGCATAGTCGCCGTTTTGCACATCGAAGCCCGCTTCGGTGACCGTGGTCCCGAAAACGGCCTTATGGACCTTCGCCCATTCCGCGCGAATCTCGCCGAGGGTGTCTAGCTGGCCCTTGGCCGCAAAAACCAGCTCGTGAACGTGAGGATGCCACCCGTTTTCATCCCCGAAGGTGACTTCGAGGGAGCGGACCGCACCGAGCGCACCGGCCGAGGTCATCGCGTTTTTGTACGCCCGCCGCGCCTTGAGCCGGGAGAGCGCCGTCGAGAGATCGCGAACTTGGTCCGCAACGGCCATGCCTGCATGGTGGCGATGGGTGTACGTGACGAGATAGACCTCGAGGCCCTGCAGCGCGGCCGAGTTAATCGCCGCCTGCAGCTCGGCGCGGCGCTGTTCGGTGACCTTGGCCGCGCAGATGGGGCAATGCCAGACCGACCCGCACGTGACGAGGCCCGCGAAGTGGGCACGGTCTGCCGTACGGCGGACGCTCACGACTTCGCCCGACAAACTGCGCTGGCAATGGGCCACCCGCTCGAAGTGCAACAGGTGCTGAGCGCGACGCTGCAGCCGCCAGCGAACAGACCCGGACGCGGTTTTTGCTTTCTGCCCCCCGCCGATGGAATCCGAAGTGGCCGCAGTATTAGCACTGATACCAAGATTCAGTGTCCCGCCCGCCCGGTGGGCCTGCTGGATACGCTCCAGAGCGGCCATCAGACCTCCCCCCGAGCCGCTACGGCGGACCTTGCGGAGTCCCGCCACCCGGATGACCAGTCGGCCCGCTCGTCGGTCAGAGGACGGAAGGGATTGGCCGAGATAGCCAAGCCATGCTGTTGAGCGAACGAACCAGCGTCATAGGCGAAGGTGTACGGCCGTTCGCCGTGGTCAGATTCATGGCAGTAAGAGGGGGGCGGCGACTGGTCGCACGGCTCTACCCAGCTGGGAACACCGCAGTAACGACAGACGTAAGGCGGGCTGTCAGGCAGAACCTCTAGGGACGGTTGGTGACAGGTTGGGCAATCCAGGAGCTGACTGGTGTCGCCAATCATCGAGGGAGCACCCGCTTGAGGGGCACCGGGCCAAGCGTCATGTAGGCCCGCCATGAGGTATTCGCCCCCTTGCGGAAGCACTCGGAGCAACGAAGGACACTAGAACCGGGAGAGCCGAGGCGGTAGGGAGAACCGCAGGAGGTACAGGTAACGGGGCGGACTGGGGAGACCGGACAGGTCGGGGAGGTGTTGCGGATAGCGAGAGAAATGCAGCCTGAAGGGGTGAACCTTCCGAGAAATACCCGTTTCATCCCATGTCCCCGTTTTTTGTTATGGGTTATGGGCGCACAGTGTGAACGCGACGTTTACGGCATGTCAACTTCGCGTTAACCGTCGCGTTGCACTTGACGTTCACCTAAAATTGACGCAGGCAAACAGGAGGACCACCCATGGCCGACCTAAACGACTACCTCGACCGGATGAGAGAGATCACCGGGAGCGACTACAAGACCGCCCAGCACTTGGGAATCACTCGACAAGCCGTAAGCCAAGCGAGAAAGCGAGGCGGGCTGGGTGACGATGAATGCCTACAAATCGCGGAAGCCATCGGCACCGACCCGATACAGGTAATTGCCGCCGCGAACGTTGCGCGGACAAAAAGTCCGGCAATGCGGGAAAGATGGGAACGCTACACAGGGGCCGCTGCAGGGGCGTTTCTGCTGGTAATTTCAGGGGTTCCGCAAGAAGCCCACGCAGAGCAGGGCGTTTCTTCTGTTGTCACCCATGATAGGGATTATGCGCAATTGCTCCGGCGAGTCCTCCGGGCCATTGGTGCCAGATTGTCGCGCCTGGTCGGCACATCCTGTCACCAGTTCAGCCCCGCCTAAAGCCTGCCGATAACATGGGAAAAGGATAATCCCGTGGATACGGCAACCCTCCTAAGAAATGCGCGGCTCACGCCCGAGCAGGCCGCGACGCTCACCTCCTACACAGCCCGCCAGTGGCGCCGGTTCCTCTCAGGAGCCGCGCCGCTACCGGTCCCGGTCCGGCTGCTGCTGGAGCTCCGGGCCGGTGACCTGGGGCGACTGTGGCCCGAGTGGTCAGGCTGGACCATCCGCCCCGGTGTCGGCGAAATCGTGTCACCCGTCGGCCACTGGTACGACCCGGACAAACTGATAGCCTCTTTCTGGTGGGAACAGAAAATACAACTACGCAACGACGAGCTCGAACGACGGGCACTAGCACTGGAGGCCGAGAACGCGGCGCTACGGGCTCGGATTGAACGCGAGCCAACACCATGGCGCACACCGGGGAAGGTCCTGGCGTTCATGCGGAACGAGAACGGCAACTGACCCGAGGACTCGGCCAAATTGGTGACAGGTGAAGAACGCCAGGAACCGACCACTGTCACCAAATCCCCCGAGAGGTGTACTTCACCGAATCGTGCAGCCGTCGCGCCCGCGCCTCGACAGATTCACGACGCGCCACCAGACCATCGAGCACCCGGCCGACATGAACCCGAATCAATGCCGCCCGGATGGCGTCCGGGTCCCGGCCAACATACTCACGCAGCCGAGGCTGTTTGTTCACTTGCGGGTGTATCAAGTAGAGATAGCCACCCGGCCGCCACCACGGCCGCGCGGTCGTCGGGTCCTGACTCTCGGCTCGGGCTATGGCTGATTCGATAGTCCCGAGCTCACGCCGGAGGGCCACCACCTCTAACGACATGTTGTGTAGGCCCGCTTCAATGTCATCGAGTAGACCACTCACTCTCCCACCTCCTCAAGGTCTGCCCGATACCACGCGAAATCCGACAGAAACCCGAGGGTGTTTGAAAGCTCCGACAACGTAGCGCTACCCCCACAAACCCGAACAATAGAGGTTGCCGCCCAGATACCGCAACGAACCGCATTCAAGTAATCCGCTAAATCTATCCAATCCACATTACCCATTTCAGACGGTAACCAATCCCCGCCAGGTTGTGAGTTCACTAAAATCGCGAGCAATTGCGACTCAACCTCTTCCAACCGAGTTTGTTCATGCATCGAACCGCCCTCTTTCGTTTAACTGGTGACAGTAATAATAACCGAATTGGTAGCGTGTCACCATGAATAGTTTCAATGGTTATCCGATTAGCATTGGTTAAATTGGTGACATTGCGCGCCCGCCGGCGGCGTGTTTCTGTCACCAATTCCGCGAGAGTTGACAGAGTTTAATATGTGTGAATGGCGCAGACGCGGGGTTGTGTAAGTTGTTGTAATCGATCCACTTTCCTAGAATCGACGTTCTACACATAACCAAGGCACTGATAACCCTAAACAAAGAAACCGCCTGAGAACGAGCCACAGGCGGCGAGAGAGGGAATTAACTACTTGTATCGAGGTGCCGGGTAGAAGTTAAGAAAACGACGATAACTGGTGACAGATTGCGCAACCAGGTCAACCGGTAGCGTCACCAACCGGAGCCCCGTCCACCTCGGCCGGGGTGCCGCTTTCCGGTGCAGGCCGAGCAAGCGTCGACGAGTCCGACACGGGAGGACCACCCGCCCGCCGAGCCGCCCGCTGCGCGGACGGCAGGCCGGGCGAAGAACCCTCCCCCGGAGACATGGCTTCAGAGCACATGACCCAGCGGGAAGAGTCAGCCCAACCCAGGCGAACCGCGCACCGGTCAACAGCCGTGACGGTGTATCCCATGGCTGTCATGGCGTCCGTCCGAATCGTCACAGTCTCGCCGTCCTCACGCTCGCCATGGAGCGTGTAGGAATCCTCCCCATTCAACCGCATCCAGCCACCCACCCGAAAGGACCACCCGTCCCACGGTTCCGGCTCGGGACTGGTGACAGTCGGCAGCTCCTGGACCGCTGAACTTGTCACCAACGGAGCTTGGATCATTCTAGAAAGGAGATCGTGCGTCATATTGACCGGTTGCACAGGAACCACCGAAGGAGCGGAGACCATCGCGGCCACGGATACACCAACGGCCGCAACTGACAGAAAAGAGCTCACAGGCACCGCAAAACGGGAGAGCATCACAGCGAACCGCTCTTTCCGACCCGGCCGGTAGCGTCCTACCAAATGCCACGGCGTGAGCAGGCAGGAGAGCCCGTTATTCTCGACCGTGAAGACCTGACGCGTGTCATAGGCACCGTAAAGGTCTTTAGCCTGATACCACCAGCGGTCCACCACCAACGCGGTATCAGTGTCGCCGTAGCGAACCGCCGCAACGTGCATCTTTGGAAGGTGAAGGCGGATACCGGTTAGCACCCGCAGCAACGGCCCTAGAAAAGGGATCGGCAGGCGGTCAAGACGACGACAGGTTACGCGATGCTCACAGAGACCCTCCCGCAGCTGTTTATCAACGAGCGACACATCCTGAACGATGAAGTAGACATCCCAGCCCATTTTGCGAGCATGTAGGCACCAGTCGATTACCTCTTTACGGTCCTTGTCCTGCCAGGTGCGGGAATTGAACCAGGTGCCGAGCTCGTCCAGGAACAAGCCCCCATAGGTCGATTCGTCCACCACATCGGATCCCCGGCCGATGTTGTCCAGGTCCTGGGCAGTCGGTTTGTCCGGCAGCCGCAGCACCTCGACATTCCGAGCAGACGGCCGGAGCATGTTATCCAAGTAGAGATCAAGGTTTGTAGCTACCCTCCTCCCCTCGTTCAGATAATCCCTAATCTTGCCGACACACGCGAGCGACTTGCCGGAACCTAATTTACCTTCGACAAAGTAGACAGCCATCGCTCTACATCCACGCCGCTATTTGAGCTTCGAGCTTCATCACTTCCTTTTTCCACGAGTACACCAGCGCGGCCACCTTGGCGGCGAAGAAGGCACCGACGCACAGGGTGATATTCCCCGGCAGGAGGCCGAGGCCCGCGAGGAACCATTGACCACCGGGAGTGACTACCAGTATCGACACGATGATAAGTTTCAGCGCCAACGCAAAAGCAATCGTGAGACCGACATACCCGGTAACCATCGCAAGGACGATAGCGAGCCGCTTGCCGAAGAACTTCGCAAACCACGCGACCAGTGCAGTGAACAGACCGCCGAGCCAGTAGATTAAGGGCATTTATCGAGCCTCCGCACGTGCAAAGAACAGGTAGAAGATGCCTATCAAAGTCAGGGCATAGGCCACCCATCCAACAATTTCCCGACCGCCGTTCGGCTCGTCCCACTTCTCGCAGAAGGTGCCCAACAAATCAGATTCATGAACCAGCAACTCGGGACACTCACCCCCCACCGGGAACAGGTCCACCAGCATTTGTTCGAACTCATTCGGGATAACCGACTCATTAAGCCCGCCGTCATAGGTGCCATCCGCTATGCCCTCGACCTTCGCGAGGGTGTCACTCAAGCCATCGATAACCGGGGCACCGGCCGCGTCGATCGCCGCCGTCTGGTCTTCGCCCTTACCTACGAACTCTTCCCAGATATTACGGATGCCGGACACAATGCCATCGATCAACCCTTGTTCATCGATGCCATCGCTGCCCGTTCCGTCACCCGTTCCGGTGTTCGTGATGCTGTAGTGCTTCACAGTATCAATGTAAATCGTGTTCCCCTCGCTATCCCTGCCCGTCGTCGTCGTTTCCGAATCCGACGAAAAGCTACTTACCGTTGTGCTGACACTCCATTGTTTTGCGAGCACGTCGTAGACCGCCGAGGTTATCGGGTGCTGGGTGTCCGTTGTCGTTGTTGTAACGGCTTCTTCTGAGGTCAAATCCGGCGCAGTTTCAAGCCTGGTATCCGTCCGGATCGTTTGCACCCGACCATCGGTACGCACCAGCAGGGGGTAATTCTCCGACGCTAGAACCGTTGCGCCTTGATTGGCTACAGACGTCTCGACCGCCGTAGTGTTTTCGATCGTTGTTCCGTCGCCCAGCGTTTCCGACGACTCACTGAGAATTTCCGAATTCTCAAAACTGGCAAGTGCGCCCGACTCACCGCCCGCTCGAACCGGGCCTAAATTCGCGGTGTCATCTCCTCCGACGTGCAGCTCTAGCGAGCTATACGCAAGCTGCACATACCAAACCTCCGGTTCGGCCTCGTACTTCACCATATCCCATTTTGTCAGGCCGTCGCCGTTTTGCGGCGAGTACTTCAGCTCGTAATAACAGCCGTCGATAGTGGCGGTCACATAAGCGTCGTTCATCTCCCTGACGCCGGCGAAAAAATTACTTTCCGCCGCTTCTCGCCTTACGATCGTGCCGTAAGCGGGGCAGGACTGGACGCAGCTTTGTGATGCGGAATCCCAATCCGAAACGGTCATCCCTAACAGCCGACAATCGCCATACCCGACGACGTGCCACTCGGCCCCCCCGTACAACTCGCCCGCCGCATACACAGACTCAACCAGCCACCAACTGCGGGGAGTCCAGTACATCGGGTTGTAAGTCGCTTCATCCTTAAACTCCCACCCCTGCTGAGTTAATACACCGAACGCATCCGCCCGATCCGCGCACGAGTAGACCTCTGTCCCGTAGTTCACACCAACATAAACGCAATCCGAAACCGCCGACACAACAGAGCCAGAAGCAAGCAGTAACACGCCGAAAACGATGGAACGCATACGCAACCCCGCAAAAAAAAAGGCCGGGACCCTTGCGAGTACCGGCCCGATTGAACAACACCAGCCAGATTAGCTGGCGGCCTTCTTGGTGTACTTCTTGAACAGGCCGATGCCGATGATGAACGCCGTCGAAATCACGGCGAGAGGGAACACCGAGTCGAACATGGTGGTCACATCGGTTGTCAAATCGGTAACGGCAGCGGTAATGTCCAGGGCGTCCAGAACCGGAGCCGCAACAGCCGAATTGCCAACAGCCAACAGAACTGCACCGAAACCGTACTTCTTCGCCTTATACATGAACTTCATGGTTAGCCTCCTAGGGCTTTATCAACAAATTGCCGCCAGTGACGGAGGATGATTCCGAACCCGTAACCAGCGAGCCACACCATCGCAAGACCGCCCCAGTAGGCCGACCCGATGTCGGTCACCGTTGCTGACCTGCAATGACTCCGAGCGCGAAGGACACCGCCAGACCTGCCCACATGAGCATCTCGATCAACAGGTCGGCTTGTTCGGCATCCATCGCTAATTCCTACTCGATAACGTGCAGGTAGTTACGGGCCGACTTGGCTTCGGAACCGTTCTTCCGCTGAAAATCGTTGCGGGCGCCGCGAACCTGAACGGTTACGCGGGTGTCTTCTCCGACTTGTCCGAGCCGCTGTTTCGACTGGACTTCAACGTATGCCGGACTGGTGAACTGGTCAGGGGCAGGAAGAATCAGGCGGGTGAAGTAGCCGCCCGTTTCCACCGGGGTGATCGCGTCAATGCGGCCAGCGAGTACCGCCTGGCCATCCGCTACGGGTTTATCTGCCATTGTGTGAGCTCCGATTATTGGCGACATTTGTTAACGCCTGGTCGAGTCCGGCTGTCACCAACACCGGAAGCGGGCGAAACCATGACGCGCCGAGAAGCGCCACAGCGAGGGTAGGGACAGGAAGCGTCAACGAGTGCCGAATCGTAGGCGCGGAAAAGAAGAGGCCCGCGCCAACGCCCGACCATGAGCTAGCCAGCAAAAACCGCTGGCTATCTCCGGCTCGGTGCTTGCGCATTCGTCCGAACGGATCACGGTCGGTTTTGGCCGAGAATGGTTGTCCAGTGGAGTGAGGGGAGGCAGCAGTCGACACGCACCGGCCTGTCACACCACGTCGACCCTGCCGAGGAAGAGCCAAGGCCGCGCGTGTCATGACAGCTGGCCTTGCGGGAAACCATCGTAAGACCACGACCCGCGCCCGAAGTGGTTCGGAACGGAGAACACGCCTCGATGCCCGCCCTTGTGTCGCCTGAGCCGGGCTAACAGTTCCTCGACCGCCGCGCGGCCGCCGCGCTCCGCTGCCCGCAGCACCTGGTAACGGGCATCGTTGCGCACGACCGCGTGCCAGTCATCGGGCACGATGGTAATCACGTCCTCGACTTCGGGAGCTTCGGCAGCGGCCAGCGTTTCGTCGTCCACCTCTTCGCCGAGGCCAAGCGAGTCACGGAGAGTCCGCGACCAGAACAGCTGGCGACGGCCCTTGAAGGCTTGCGCGTATTCCTGGAACAGGCGGCCGGCGCGCTTGTCGCCCTTATCGAAATCAGCCAGGAGGCCGAAGGGAGTCCGACCGGCAAGGCGTCGCGTTGCCTTGGTATGGCCCTTGGTGAGCTCTTCGGCCGCACCCCAGCCCTTCTGTTCCGGTTCGTGCCCGAACTTCGCGACGTACTCGGCCGCATAGTCGCCGTTTTGCACATCGAAGCCCGCTTCGGTGACCGTGGTCCCGAAAACGGCCTTATGGACCTTCGCCCATTCCGCGCGAATCTCGCCGAGGGTGTCTAGCTGGCCCTTGGCCGCAAAAACCAGCTCGTGAACGTGAGGATGCCACCCGTTTTCATCCCCGAAGGTGACTTCGAGGGAGCGGACCGCACCGAGCGCACCGGCCGAGGTCATCGCGTTTTTGTACGCCCGCCGCGCCTTGAGCCGGGAGAGCGCCGTCGAGAGATCGCGAACTTGGTCCGCAACGGCCATGCCTGCATGGTGGCGATGGGTGTACGTGACGAGATAGACCTCGAGGCCCTGCAGCGCGGCCGAGTTAATCGCCGCCTGCAGCTCGGCGCGGCGCTGTTCGGTGACCTTGGCCGCGCAGATGGGGCAATGCCAGACCGACCCGCACGTGACGAGGCCCGCGAAGTGGGCACGGTCTGCCGTACGGCGGACGCTCACGACTTCGCCCGACAAACTGCGCTGGCAATGGGCCACCCGCTCGAAGTGCAACAGGTGCTGAGCGCGACGCTGCAGCCGCCAGCGAACAGACCCGGACGCGGTTTTTGCTTTCTGCCCCCCGCCGATGGAATCCGAAGTGGCCGCAGTATTAGCACTGATACCAAGATTCAGTGTCCCGCCCGCCCGGTGGGCCTGCTGGATACGCTCCAGAGCGGCCATCAGACCTCCCCCCGAGCCGCTACGGCGGACCTTGCGGAGTCCCGCCACCCGGATGACCAGTCGGCCCGCTCGTCGGTCAGAGGACGGAAGGGATTGGCCGAGATAGCCAAGCCATGCTGTTGAGCGAACGAACCAGCGTCATAGGCGAAGGTGTACGGCCGTTCGCCGTGGTCAGATTCATGGCAGTAAGAGGGGGGCGGCGACTGGTCGCACGGCTCTACCCAGCTGGGAACACCGCAGTAACGACAGACGTAAGGCGGGCTGTCAGGCAGAACCTCTAGGGACGGTTGGTGACAGGTTGGGCAATCCAGGAGCTGACTGGTGTCGCCAATCATCGAGGGAGCACCCGCTTGAGGGGCACCGGGCCAAGCGTCATGTAGGCCCGCCATGAGGTATTCGCCCCCTTGCGGAAGCACTCGGAGCAACGAAGGACACTAGAACCGGGAGAGCCGAGGCGGTAGGGAGAACCGCAGGAGGTACAGGTAACGGGGCGGACTGGGGAGACCGGACAGGTCGGGGAGGTGTTGCGGATAGCGAGAGAAATGCAGCCTGAAGGGGTGAACCTTCCGAGAAATACCCGTTTCATCCCATGTCCCCGTTTTTTGTTATGGGTTATGGGCGCACAGTGTGAACGCGACGTTTACGGCATGTCAACTTCGCGTTAACCGTCGCGTTGCACTTGACGTTCACCTAAAATTGACGCAGGCAAACAGGAGGACCACCCATGGCCGACCTAAACGACTACCTCGACCGGATGAGAGAGATCACCGGGAGCGACTACAAGACCGCCCAGCACTTGGGAATCACTCGACAAGCCGTAAGCCAAGCGAGAAAGCGAGGCGGGCTGGGTGACGATGAATGCCTACAAATCGCGGAAGCCATCGGCACCGACCCGATACAGGTAATTGCCGCCGCGAACGTTGCGCGGACAAAAAGTCCGGCAATGCGGGAAAGATGGGAACGCTACACAGGGGCCGCTGCAGGGGCGTTTCTGCTGGTAATTTCAGGGGTTCCGCAAGAAGCCCACGCAGAGCAGGGCGTTTCTTCTGTTGTCACCCATGATAGGGATTATGCGCAATTGCATTAAAGCTCCACTGCAATGACTCGCCAAGCAGACAGTGCCGTGGTGAAATCGGCCAATACCCGATTCGGCGGTTGGAGCGGCCCATGGCAGACCTGAACTGGAACAGCGAGTTTCCCCTCCGCGAAGAGATCATCTATCTAAACCACGCCGCCGTCGCACCCTGGCCGCGGCGTGCCGTGGAGGCGGTCCAGCGCTTTGCCGGGGAAAACATGCGGCAAGGTTCGCTCGACTATCCGGCCTGGCTGGAGACCGAGCAGAACCTGCGTCGGCAGTTGTCGTACCTGCTGAACGCGCCATCCACGAACGATATCGCCCTGGTCAAGAACACCTCTGAGGCGCTGTCGTTCGTCGCCTGGGGGCTCGACTGGCGATCCGGCGACAACGTGGTCATCAGCGATCAGGAGTTCCCTTCCAACCGCATTGTCTGGGAGTCTCTGCGATCACAGGGCGTGGAGCTCCGCCAAGCGGATCTGAACGCGGCCGATACACCGGAACAGGCCCTGCTGGCGCGTATCGATGAACGTACCCGGCTGCTGGCGACCAGCTCGGTCCAGTACGGAACCGGCCTGCGGATGGACTTGGCGCGGCTCGGGCGTTTCTGTCGGGAGAATGCCGTTCTATTCTGCGTTGATGCCATTCAGAGCCTGGGTGCGCTGCAGATGGATGTGCAGGCGATTGAGGCGGATTTCGTCGCCGCCGACGGTCACAAGTGGATGCTTGGGCCAGAGGGTCTGGGGGTCTTCTACTGCCGCGCCGAACTGCGCGAGCGGCTGGCGCTGCACGAATTCGGCTGGCACATGGTCGAGCACGCCGGCGACTATGACCGTAGCGACTGGTGTCCGGCATCCGATGCCCGGCGGTTTGAGTGCGGCAGCCCCAACATGCTCGGCGCCATGGCGCTGAGTGCAAGCCTCGGGCTGCTGCTCGAGGTCGGGATGGAAAACGTGGAACGGGCAGTACTGGCACGTACCGACCACCTGTCGCGGCAGTTACATGAACTTGGGATGGAACTCCGAAGCCCGACAGATGGCGCACGGCGTGCCGGGATCGTTACCTTCCGACACCCGGACGAGCACCCGGATGCGCTCTTCCAGAGGCTATGGGACAAGGGGGTGGTCTGTGCGAAACGCGGCGGCGGTATCCGGTTGTCGCCACACTTCTACACCCCTTTTGATGCGCTTCGAGCGGTAATAGGGCTTCTCGATTCGCCACAGTGACGGGACCGATCGCCTCCGCCGCCGGCACGGGCGGAATGCCCTACCTGTTGAAAACGGCGGTGCCGGAGAGACCCACCCGGCTGCCACCCCCGCCGCAACCGGTATTCAGGCAGTCCTCCTGGATCTCAAAGGAGCCCATGATCCGCTCGGCATTGGGGCCGAGGAAGGTCATGAACAGATTGCCATCCACATTGTTCGGAGTGGTTCCATCGCTCCCAAGAACCGCGCAACCGCTACAGCTCCCGATAATTTCGAGACTTTGGTCATTTCCCAGCACGCCGGCAAAACTGCGATTCGCATCCGATGCCATATCGATATCCAGATTGAACTGGCGGCCGTTGCTCATGGCGACGGATAGGTAGTCATTTGCTCCGTCAATAAACATCTGATTGGCGAAATCCACATAAATCGTACCTGCGACACTGGTGGACAAGGCACCGGTCTCATCCACAAACCGGGGTCCCCCGGCCCAGTTGTACGATGCGGTACTCGCACCAACACGGCCGACGATCTCCGAGGGCGTGAGGATCAGATTCATTGGAGTGGCAGCCTCGCTGTAGACATACGAGAAACTGCCCAGCGTCGGCATGACGGTACCGTTCTGGGTCACCACGTAGCCGCCCGCCCAGCGACCCCAGTTGACGCCGGCATCACCGCTGAAGCCGCCGGTATCGGTCAGTGTCGCCGTTCCCCGGGAGAAGGTACAGGGATTGCAACCGGTGTCGTGCGGATCGTCCGGGTCGGCATCGAAATGGACCTCTGCATAAACAGGAATGTTGCCGATTCCATCGACGGTATCGAGGGTCAGCTTCATGTCGGTACCGGCGTAGAAGTTGCCCCCGGTGCCCATTTTCCCGAACACCCCATTCTCGACAAAGCCGATACCCACGGCGGCTCCGATCGGCGCGGATCGTCGGGTCGACAGGAGCGTGTCCCCGCTGGCATCCGTGGTCTCGGTAGTCAGATAGGTGGTATCGGTAGCGGTTGCGGTGGATTCGGAAGTGGTGCTGCTGCCGGTGACCGTGGTCGTGGTGGTGGTGGCCGTGGCGCTCTCGGTGGTCAACGTATCATCCAGTGAGCCGTCCTCACCTGATTCGGCCGTTTCGGTCGTACCCTCCTCCGGTGCCCCCCCGTTTGTCGCCTGTCCGGCTTCGCCCTCCTCCTCCGGCGCACGGATGTCGTTGATGAGGAATGTGGGTGGCGCCAGCAGGCGTCTCGGGATGGAATCGTAACTGGCCACGTGGAAGTACTGGTCATCGCCGTGGGTGGTCTCACCGCTGTTGTTGGTTACGGCAATCCGGCCGCCAAGCACGCCGCCGTAGAGTCCCTGCTCACGCCCCTCGCGCCCGGCACAATCCGGGCCGCATACCTGCAGGGCATAGTGGGTGCCGCGAATGCCGATAGTGCCCATCGGGGTATTGACCGCGTACTCATCCCGGTCCTTTTCCCGGCCGATCGCTCCGGTAATGGTGCGCATGCCGCCCTTGAGCAGGTTGTAGACGGCGCTATCCTCCGCCTGGGGGGCGTCACCGGCGAAACGGTACTGATCAACCCGGAATTCGGTATCGGGACGCAGCGCGACCAGTGAACCGTCCGTAAACCGGACCTGCATCCGTGCATCCGCACCGCGGGTGACGAGGGTTTCGCCTTCGAATACCTCGGCTCGGCGGCTCAACGGCCGCTCCACTCCAGCAACATCCACCGCCATTACGGTCCCTACCGCCACGATGACACGACCGACCGCATCACCCGCCGCCTGTGCGGGGCTGCCGATCAGGAACAACGAAAGCAGGAACGACGGTATCCAGACGCGGAGTCTGTTCATTTTTCCATCCCTCTCCCGATGGGTACTGCCCGGATGAATGGTCGGGTTCAATATTCGTAACGGACGCTGATCATGCCCTGCGTCCTCTCGTACTCGTAAAGGTCGATATTGGACTCGTTCCTGGTGTAGGTCAGGTTACCTTTGACCCGCCAGTTGCGATCGATGAGCCAGGTTGTCCCCACGTCAATGCTGGTGTTGCTGTCTTCGCGAGAGGCCAGGAATAGGATTTGTTCACCCTTGTAGTCGCTCCGTTGGGTGGCGAGCGAGACGTTTGCCACCAGATCGGAGGCCAGAATCCACTGTCCACCGATGCGAACCCCATACATATCGCGCTCGGCCAGCGCCTTGGCGGTATTGCTCCGCTCGTCCGCCCGCTCCTGGCCGCCAAACAGAGTGCCGTAGAACAGCGGCTGGTAACGTCCGGTCATCCGGTGCTGGAGGGTGAGACCGACCGTGTACTGGGAGGAGTCGCGGATCGGCTGGTCCGGATAGTCGAATTCGGCATAGGTACCGAACGTGGTCAGTTCGGTCTGCGGGGAGATTATGCGGGTCCACTCACCATTCAGTCCGAGCATATTGCGGTAGGCATCGCCATCCACCATGAAGTGCTGTGCCAGGAGACTGAGGCGATAGCGATCCACCTCACGGCGCCAGGAGACACCGGCCTGCCCACTGAATGCGGCGGTATTGAACTCATCGTGATCCGGATGGTGATTGGCACTGACATCCAGCAAGCCAAACAGCGCAATCCCCGGGGCAATCGGATGGTTCACCTGCCCACCGAAGGCGAGACTGGTCACCACATCGTCCTGGCTGGTGTTTTCCGGAGCCAGGGTCAGCGTACCGAGCAGCGGGGTAAAAATCTCGGCGCTGGTTGGCGCGCTATTGACGTTGTCGGTGTAGCCGAGCCCCAGTTCCACGTAAGCGGTTGCGGTGGTCGTGTAACGGCTCTCGCGGAGTCGAATGGCGTCGAGAAAGCGCTGGATATTGGCGGCGACCGGCGGTGGCGGATCGGCGTTGTCGAGGACCAGGTTGAATTCGCGCCGGGCGCGGGCATCCTCGCCGAGGAGGAAGTAGCCGCGTGCCAGTTCCAGGCGGGCCCGCCAATTCCTCGGTTGGGTCATGACCACCCGCTCCAGGGCAAATACCCCTTCGGCGACCTGGCCGCTGTCGATCGCGGCAGTACCGAAATTCAGGTCGAACAGGGGATCACCCTCGA
Organism: Gammaproteobacteria bacterium; assembly: GCA_041690635.1. GTDB lineage: Bacteria > Pseudomonadota > Gammaproteobacteria > Thiohalomonadales > Thiohalomonadaceae > JAWLGZ01. The sequence continues at coordinate 236,881 of JAWLGZ010000004.1, read as the reverse complement.
ACTCCGCAAGCAACGGCTGCGCGAACGCGTATGCCTGTTGTACATTACCTGTCCTGACCAGTTCCGAAAGGTGGTCGAGTTCGGATACGGCGAATGAAGGGGCGGAAAACAGGCAGGTGATGGCAAAAAACAGGCCTGAAGGTTTCATCTGGACGACTCATCTTGTGGTGAATGCGGCGCACCCCACCGACATCCCGTCGTACACCCAGTCCCTTTTCAGCCGCGCGACTATTATGCACTATACTACCGGCCCCTCAAGGTAACGCTTCCCACCCCTCGCAAAAATGTGACGCATGTCCGAAGAAGCCGTCGATTCCCAGCTGCTCCGGCGACTGGTCCCTATCTCGGACCTGACCCCGGACTATGTGGTGGAATTGTCACGCACCACGCTGGTACGTGAGCTGATGAGCGGTCAGATCCTTTTCTCCCGCGGCAGTGAGGACAACCACACCTGTTATCTTCTTTCGGGCGAGGTGGCGCTCGATTATGGGGAAGGCGAGGAGAAGGTAATCGTGGGCGGGAGCCCCGAGGCGCGTTTTCCGCTCGACCACCACCGGCCGCGCCAGGCGACCGCCATCGCCCGCACCCGCATCCAGTTCATCAGTATCGAAAACGACCGTCTGGACACGCTCCTGACCTACAGCCAGAGCGCGGGCTACATGGTGGCCGAGATCGAGGTGGTGGACCAGGGGAACGATGATGGTGACTGGATGACCCGAATGCTGCAGTCGAAGATCTTCGAGCGGGTGCCGCCGGCGAACATCCAGGCGGTGTTCATGAAGATGGAACCGGTACCGGTTCACCAGGGCGAGCACGTTATTCGCCAGGGTGACGAGGGCGATTACTACTACTACCTGCGCGAGGGACGGGTCGTCGTCACCCGTGAGACCAAGTCGGGAAAGACCATCAAGCTTGCCGAGTTGGAGGCAGGCACCGGCTTTGGTGAGGAGGCGCTGATTTCCGACGCCCGCCGCAACGCCAATGTCACCATGTTGACCGAAGGCCTGCTGATGCGGCTCGGCAAGAACGATTTCAAGGCGCTGCTCAAGGAGCCGGTGGTGGAGACGATCGCCTATCCGATGGCGCGCGAGTTGGTGCAGCAGGGCGCGGTGTGGCTTGATGTCCGTCTCGAGAGTGAACACAAGAATGCCGCCATTCCCGGCAGCATCAACATTCCCTTGTTCCTGTTGCGGCTAAAGGCGCCGGGACTCAATCGGGACCGTCGCTACGTGGTCTATTGCGATACCGGTCGGCGCAGCGCCTCGGCAGCCTTTCTTCTCCGCGAGCGTGGCATCGACGCGGTCGTACTCGAAGGCGGATTGATGGCGCTCAAGCGGTCGGCCCAGCACTGACGCTATTTCACCCGGCGCTCGTAGACGCCGTCCCACGCCTCGCCAAGCCCCGCTCCCCTTAAATCCTCGATACGCTCCAGATAAAGTGCGTAGATATGGGTCTGGGGATACTGTTCACGCAGTGAATTGAAGGTGGCTTCCGCCTCTTTCCACTGCCGATTCCGATACTGCAGGAGTGCCTCCCGGTAGGCGGCCAGTTCGGCCTCCAGTTCCGGGGTTCCCTTCTCTTTCGCACAGATGGGCTGATAGACCGTAATCGCCTGTGCCTTGCCCTTGACGCGGACCCGATCCAGTTCGCGAAACACGAAATGGTCCCGCGCCTGCTCAAATGTGGTTTCACCGACCACCAGCCCTACCCCGTAGTATTTGGTCGTCCCTTCCAGCCGTGAGGCAAGGTTAACGGCATCGCCGAGGACGGTGTAGGCGCGGCGAAACCGTGACCCCATGTCGCCGACACTGACCACCCCGGTGTTCAGGCCAATACCGATGTTGATCTCGGGAAAACCGTCCCGGGAAAACTCCGGCTTCAGTCTTTCGACCTCCTCCAGCATCGCCAGGGCGGCGGAGATGGCGTGACGCGCATGCGCCACATCCTCGATGGGCGCCCCCCAGAACGCCATCACCATGTCGCCGACGTACTTGTCGATGGTGCCCCGCCAGTTGAAGATGATTTCGGTCATCGGGGTGAAGAAACGGTTCAGCATCTCCTTGAGACGGCCGGCCCCCAGGGTTTCGGAGATGGTGGTGAAGCTGCGTATATCTGCGAACAGGATGGTCAGCTCCCGGTCCTCCCCTTTTCCGTCGTAGTTGCCCGGATCCTGGTTCATCCGTTCCACCAGTTCCGGCGGCACATACTGGCCGAACATCTCCTTGAGCTGCCGGCGGTTGCGCGACTCAAACAGGAAGCCAAAGGTGGCATTGAAGGTCGCCAGCAGGATGACCAGGAAGATCTGGGGCGCCAGGCTCAGGATCAGCCCCTTCTCGGACCAGAACCAGATGTTCAGCGATGTGGCTGCGGCCCCTGCTCCAATCGCGACGATGATGAGCCATATCGACGAAAGGAAGGGCAGCGCCAGAGCCAGAAACAGCCCGAGAGCCAGAGTCAGGGCAAAGTTCGCCCCCGGCGCCCACGACGGTTCACTCGGAAAAGGCGCGACCACCATGCTGCTCGCCGAATCGGTTGCCTGGACCGCCTCAATCCCGTCCAGCATGGCCAGGAGAATGTTGGCGTGCACCTCGACCCCCGGGAAAACACCCGAAACCGGTGTGGCGCGCAGGTCCTTGAGCCCCTGGGCTGTGGTACCGATAAGGACAATCGCATTCTCCAGTTTTTCCGATGCCATTTCGCCGTTCAGAACATCGGTTGCCGAGATATAGGGGAAGCTCCCCTGGGGTCCCCGATAGGGCACGATGACGTTGCCAACGCCATCGGTGGGGATCAACACCTGCCCGATTCGGATCGCTTCGATGGTCGTCTCGCCGTGCAGCTGTGCGGTTTCCACCTCCACCTCATCGATCAACAGGAAAACGCGCAAGGTTTCCAGCGATAATGAACCGTAAATAGCCTCCGCATGGCGCAACAGGAGGGGTGCCCTGCGCACCAGTCCGTCCGAATCGGGCTGCATGGAAAAGAAGCCCCCATGGCGTGCCGCCTGCTGAAGTTGGGGAATGTTGGCGGTGTAACGGGGGGCGGTCTTGATGGTAGCCGCCGCTGCCGGTTCAGGGGGCACCACGCGCAAGGCCGGCGGCAGTTCGCCGGTGGAGGCGCCGTGATCTCCGCTGTCGAACACGTACCCAAGCACCACATCCCCCTGGGCAAGGCTCTCGGCGAAGATGATGTTGTTGTCGAAACGCGCGATCTGCCCCTCGAGCCGTTCGCGCAGCCGTTCATCCTCGGGGGATTCCAGAGCCATCCGCTCCAGAACCGTGGTGCCGCTATTGCGCTCCTCCTCGGGAAATACCACATCGAAGGCAACCACCACGGCACCGGCGGCGAAAAGCTCACTCACCAGTTCTGCAATACGATCCCTGGCCCAAGGCCAGTGCCCTTCGGCCATAAGGCTTTTTTCGTCGATGTCGACGATAACCACGCGGGGATCGGGCGGTCTGTCAGCAAGCGTGGCCCGCAGGCGCAGGTCATAGACGACGGAGTGGAAGCGCTGCAAGGTATCGTGGACCGGGGCGAACTCGGTAGTTTGGGCCCACAGGGCCAACCCGACGAACAGCAACCCGAAGAGGCTGGCGTAAAACCGGCGGCCTACCACTGCCAGGCCTCAGCGCCCGAACAGGCGGAAGAAGTTATCAGTGGTCACCTGTGCGATCGCCTCCAGGGAGCTGCCGCGAATATCGGCCAGGGTTTCCGCCACAAGGCGGGTGTAGGCGGGATAGTTGCTCTTTCCGCGGTGAGGCACGGGGGCCAGATAGGGCGAATCGGTCTCCACCAGCAGCCGGTCCTCAGGAACCTTGGCCGCCACCTGGCGCAACGCCTCCGCACTGCGGAAGGTCACGATGCCGGAAAAGGAGATGTAAAACCCCAGATCCAGGGCCTGCTGTGCCGTCTGCCAGTCATCGACGAAGCAGTGCATCACCCCCCCGACCCTGTCCGCCCCCTCCTCCGCCAGGATTCGCAAGGTATCGGCACCGGCCTCACGTGAGTGAATGATGAGTGGTTTTTCCACTTCACGGGCAACGGCGATGTGGCGGCGGAAGCGAGCGCGCTGCCACTCCAGATCCCCGGTGGATCGGAAGTAATCCAGCCCGGTCTCACCGATCGCCACCACCTCGGGGTGCAGCGCCATCGCCCGCAGCTCGTCCTGGGTGATCTCATCCGCCTCCTGTTCATTGGGATGGACCCCGGCGGAGGCATAGACATTGTCGTGGTCGGCGGCGATCTGCCGCACCGCTTCAAAATTGCCGCGATCGATGCAGACGCAGAGCATATGGGTGACGCCGTTGCCGGCGGCTGCGGTGAGGACCGCCTCCAGGTCTCCGCCGTAGTGCGAGAGATCGAGTCGGTCGAGATGGCAGTGGGAGTCGACGAGCATGACTGCGGCAGTGGCGCCGGTTACATGGTGTGGGTCTGGCGGTCCGAACTCAGCGCACCGGCCAGATAGGTTTCGATTTTGTTGCGGGCCGCCCCGTTGTCCTGATTGCTGAACTGCACGCCGATACCGGCGGCACGGTTGCCTTGGGCCCCCTTCGGCGTAATCCAGACGATCTTGCCGGCGACCGGTAGCTTCTCCTTCTCCTCCATCAGGGTGAGCAGCATGAACACCTCATCCCCCAACTGGTAGTCCTTGTTGGTGGGAATGAAAAGCCCGCCGTTCTTCACGAACGGCATGTAAGCGGCATAGAGCGCGCTCTTGTCGCGGATGGTCAGGGAGAGGATCCCCTGGCGGGCGGCGTTCGGCTTTTCTTGTTCCATCTTCAGGCCCAGGCGATCAGCAGGTCCTCGATGAGGAGTTGTGCGTTGACTTGCCCCGACAGGGCACGAATTGCCGACTGGGTCCGATCCAGCCGGTCGTGAAGCGTTGTCAAGTCTAACGGTTCGGCGAGCCCTTGCAAACGCACCCGGAGGGCGGGATTGGTCAGCAGCGCGTGATCGGGACCGCACTTCAGCCGGATCATATCGGCGGTCCAGCCGTAGAGCCAGGTGAGGTGTTGCGCGGGCCTCTCCACCCAACCGGCGGCCACGGTCAGCGGATCGCTGTGGCCGAGTAGGAGCGCTTCGAACTCGGCAAACCGCTCCTCGCGCCGCTCCATGCCGTCCGTGGCCGCCAGGTCGACGGCCGCAAGTGGTGATCCACCCGCCGCCGCCAGCAGCACATCGGCACCGCCGGTGGTGCCCAACGCCTGCTCCAGCCACGGCAGGCATTCGGCAGACGCCGGCAGCGGAAACACCAGCCGCTGGCAGCGGCTGCGCACGGTCGGCAGGAGGCGGGCCGGGTGTGCGGAGACCAGCAGCAGGAGAGTTCCCTCCGTTGGCTCCTCCAGGGTCTTGAGCAGGGCGTTGGCCCCGTTGAGGTTTATCTGCTCCGCCGGGTCGATCAGGATCAGTTTGTGCCGGCCGTATTCCGGCTTGAGTGCCTGATAGTTGGACAGGGCGCGCACCTGATCCACCGTGATCCGTTTGCCCTCCTCGGCCGGTTGGACAACCAGCTGGTCGGGATGGGTCCCGGCGGCAAGCAGCACACAGCTTCGGCACACGCCGCAGGCCCGGCCTTCGCTGTCCGGCGACTGGCAGAGCAGTGCGGCAATCAGCGCCTCGGCGAAGCCACGTTTTCCTACGCCGGCCGGCCCGGTGAGCAACAGGGCGTGAGGCATGCGTCCGGCCCGGTGGCGGGCGATCAGCTCACGCCACTGGCGCATCTGCCACGGAAAAGGGGTCGGGGCGGTCACGAGTTCAGATAGGCATCGAGAATGCGGTCGATCTGCGCCTGGACCTCCGCCAGCGGGTGGGCGGCATCGACGATCCGGTAGCGCGTCGATTCACGGCGGGCGAGTTCCAGGTAGCCCGCGCGCACCTTTTCGAAGAAGGCCGCCTGCTCCCGCTCGAAGCGATCCGGCTCGCCGCGCAGGCCGGCACGCGCCAATCCTTCGGCGACCGGCAGATCCAGCAGGATGGTCAGGTCCGGCCGCAGAGCGCCCTGAACCCACTGCTCAAGGACGGCGATGCGGTCAGGGTCGATGCCCCGCCCCCACCCCTGATAGGCGTAGGTGGCGTCGGTGAACCTGTCACACAGCACCCAGCGCCCCGCCTCCAGGGCCGGCCGGATGCGTTCGGCCAGATGCTGGGCGCGGGCCGCGAACATCAGCAGCAGTTCGGTGTCCGGGGCCATGCGATCCTGCTTCGCATCCAGCAGCAGCCCGCGAATCGTCTCGCCGAGCGGGGTGCCCCCCGGCTCGCGGGTCACCTCCAGTTCGACACCTGCCGCCTCAAGGCGCTGGCGGATGTACTCCAGATTGGTGCTCTTGCCCCCGCCCTCGCCGCCTTCGAGGGTAATGAATCGCCCGCGCATGCCTGATTCCCGAATCCCTGTAAGGATCACCGCAGAGGAAGCAGAGGTCGCAGAGGAAATGCGCTTATGAAATCCGGGTGTTCGCCCCGAGGGATATCGATTGGAGCAATGCGCGTACCGCCATGTGGTTTCGCGAGATCGTCGCTTCCCCTCCGGGCTCGATCGGCTACCGTAGACAACAGAAGCTCGTGAATGCGCCTAAAGCGGTTTTCCTCTGCGTCCTCTGCGACCTCTGCGGTGATTAAGCTGTTTCAAAGGCGCGATGCTAACACGTTTCAGGCGGTGGCCTGCTGGCCTTCCCAGCCCTGTGCGAGCAGGTCGCCCAGGGCCTTGCGCAGGGTCTTCACCACCTCCGGCGCCTCGACCTCGACCATCTGCTCCGGAATCCACTTGTTTTCTCCCCCCATCACCTCATCCACTGCGCTACCGAAGTAACGCAGCATCGGATAGGCGGGCTCCTCCCCGGCAAAGCCAAACTCGGCATACGCGGAGAGTCGCTCATTCAGGACGGCAACGAAGGCGTTCCGATACTCCCCCGGACCGAGCTCCTCAATCCGGTTGTCCTCCATGGTGTCCACCAGCTTGCGGGCCAGGGTCTGAATGAAGCGATTGCGCTCCTCATCCTCCATTCGGCTCTGCAGCATGCGATCGACCACCTGGATGGTGAAGGCCAGGTACTCGCCGATGACATCCAAGATCTGTGCGTTCGAGGTGAAATTGAAGCCTTCGCTGTAGAGCTTGTTTACCCGGGTTGAGGCGATGCGCCAGGCGTTGAAACCCAGGGCGCCGGCCAGTTCCTCGATGGATTTGGGGCGCTGCTTGTTGTGCCAACGGCTCTTGATACGCACTGATTCCACCTCATTGTCGAGAGGCCGTTGGCAGCCAACGGCCTCCGTGCTAGGGTTTACGCGAATTGCTTACCATTTTAGTGAGGAATTGGCGGTATGAACAAGTCCGTGCCGAATCCCGCCTCGCCGGACCCGCACGTGTTGGCCACTGCCGTGCAGCGCAACTGCGATATCGCCGATGCGCGGTTCGCACGAGAGTACACGATGTGCATCTACCTGCTGAAGATGCGCGAGTACTTCCGCTGGGAGCGGGGTATCCCGTTCGGCGCCTCTCTGCCGCGTGATGAACTCGGCCACTGGGTCACAGAGCGGGAACAGCACTGGCACGATCTGGAACAGGCGGAGTTCGAGCCGGTTATGGTGGACAACGAGTGCTTTGAACCGTTCGATTCCTCCGGTATCAACCGCCGCCTGCAACAGCACGATCTGGTCTACAGCGCCGGGCTGGGCTGGGCGGTCAGGCCGCAGTTCTTTCTGGCCCGGCTCGACCGGGTGGAGATGCGCGGCGGGCTGCGGGTGATTGTCGCCGGCGCGGAACTTGCCCGCGAGATCACCGCCCCGCCGGCGATGGCCCAGGGGAAGACCATCTTCGTTCGCCATGAATCGCTCCGCCGGATGATCTGGGAAAAGCTGGAGGAGTGGCAGTGGCGGTCGCTGGATACCCCCATGGGACGCGCGGCTGCCCACTACCCGTTCGAGACCGATCTGGAGGGTGCGCTGACGCGCATGACCGAGGCGGAGACCGAAAGCGTGATTCTCCATGAACTGGGTGAGCTCCGTGCGGGCGAACTGCTCGGGTCCGGTTGGGAGCGGCTGCTGCTGGAGATCGCCCACGGGCGGCAGGAGTACTTCATCCGCGCCGTGCGGGATCATCTCGCCGACACCCTGCTCCTGCTCCCGGCCCTGATCGAACGGGAGAATGCCGCCTCCCTCCATTTCTATTTCGCCAACTTCACCGGGGTCCGCCGCGAGATCCATCCGGCCCTGCTCAACGCCTACGATCGCTGGCTGAAGGATGGCGACTGGGACCGCCTGGCAGAGACGGTGTCGGCCGGCGAACGCCACTGGCGCGCCGCCGCCGACCATCTACTCGCTCTCCACAACGAACACGGGGCCCGCCTGGGGCCCCGCCTCGAACAGCATCTTCCTGATCTTTACCTGTAATTCAAAAGCGACTTACCGCAGAGGACGCAGAGGAACATACGGCGCGAATACGGGAAGCTGCTTTCTCTGCGGTGATGCTCTCCCTAGTAGCCGCCCTTGCGGCGGGACTCCGGCAGGCCGGCGATCTTGGCCGCCTGCTTGGAGGGCTGCTTGGGGAAGAGTTCGTAGAGGTCCTTGGACTGCACGGAACCGCCCCACTTCTCTGCCATCGCCTTGACGATGTTGCGGTCGTTGGGCTGGTTCTGGCCGTTGTTCACGTACTCGTCGCGCAGAAAGTGGATGAGGTCCCAGGAGCGGTCGGTCAGCGTGACCTGCTCGGCGGCGGCGATCGCCTTCGCCACCTCTTCGTTCCAATCTTCCAGGTTCACCAAGTAGCCATTGGCATCGGATTCAATGGTGTTGCCGTTCACTTCATAAGACATCGTCAGCTCCTGATGCAGTTTCTCGTTTTGGATTAATAATTACTTGTCTAGATTGACCTTTTGTACGGTCTTATGCGGGATAAACAGGCCGCAACCGTGATGGCGGTACGGCCCGATTCCTTGCTGCTGCAGACGCACGGCATCGTCCACGCCCAACTCCGCCACGAACAGGCTGCGGGTGGGTACGGAGCCGTCGGGCAGCTCAAGAGTGTGAAGTTTACCGCAGAGTACCTTCTTGAATCCCACCCCGAGCGAACGAAGTTCACGGACGGCGCACTCGATGAAGCGCTCCTCTTCGGAGGGGTCCCCGCAAACCACGTGGCGCGCGTACTGGGCCGAGTGGGTGGAGAGGGTGCGCTCCCTGCCCTCGCCCACCGCAATACGATAACCGGACACCTCCAGCTCGCAGCCGCTCAGCGCCTGTGCCGAGGCCACCCGATCCTTCGGCAGTCGCAGGGTAAAGCGGGTCCTGCGGGAGAGATAGATCAACGCATCCGAGGCCTCCGGGCGCTCCCAGCCGTTGCCGGATTCAGCGCCGTGGATCAGGTGCAGCCCGGCTGCCGGCTCGTCGGCAAACCAGGGCAGCACCCTGCAGACCGCCTCGTGCAATTCGCGGGCGTGATCCACCGGCAGTGCCTGACAGCGCATCTCAAAGACCAGATCCACCACGTCATCGGGAACGACGTAGCTCTCTTCGTCCTGCTCTTCCTGCCAGTACATGTGTATTTACCTGAATGCTCTTGTGGCCACAGAGGCACGGGGGAGACAGAGGCCTGCAACTGAAAACCTCCATCGGGCGCAATCCCATTGCGCCATGCGCCGCCCCTTCCCGCCGCGGCGCAATAAGGTTGCGCCCTCAGTTGCTCTTCCTGCCGACACCAATAAACGCATTTTCAGTCGGGCAATCGCGACCGGAGTTCGTCGCGGTCGAACCACCATTCTCCGGTTACCAGGACGTCCAGCACCTGCGCGAGACGCGGCAGGAATTTGGACGGGTCGTTCAGTTCCAGACGCTCGACCCAGAAATCGAACACCTCCTGCTCGTCCACCTGACTGTGGCCACGGGCAACGTCGCCGAGGCTCTGGGCGGTGAAGAACAGCAGGTCCTCCCGCTGTTTCCCTTCTGCGCGCAGATCGACGATATAGCGCGAGACTGCCGCCGCGACCGCTGCCCCGTCCGCCTTGGGCGGGGTCTCGTCTATCAGGTGCTGGAGCATGGCGACGCTCAGTTCCGGATCCACCGGGTAGGTGACCGCGAGCCAGACGCCGTGGGCAAGCGCCTCGATAGCGTCCTTCTGTTCACTCTGGTAGATGACGTCGCACGCCTGAACCGCCACTTCCCATGCGTCGACAGGCAACGCGAGGTCGAGGGCGTCGCGGCCGGCCTTCCACGCCTCTTCCCGGCGATCCAGATCAACCAGTACATAGCCGTTGTCCACCAGCAGGGCGGCACGTTCCGCCGCTGCACCCTCACCCAGGGAATCCAGCCGGTTGGTATTTTCGGCCAGATGCGCTTCAAGCTGGGCACTTGGTTTTACCGCGTCCGCGGCATCTTCAGCGCCCAGCACGTTATCGGTCTTGAGGTACTTCACCGTTTAGCCCCGCATTTAATTTGTTCAACAAGTTGCGCGATGTTGTTGAGGTAATTTCACCCTTCAGGTGAAGGCGGCCTCAAGTCTATCCTCCCAGTTGTCCGGGGTATCCGGAAAGCTTGGCTTCACATCGATACGAAAGAACATCTCGCCCTTGGCGCGCTCCTCCACAAGAGGAAGCAGTTGCTCAAAGGACTCCAGTTCCGGATGTTGTATGAGTATTTCGCTCAGATATAGCATGTTGGACGCGCTCGCTCGGCACCCTCCGTTCATTTAATATATAAGACCCACCCGCAACGATTTGGTGGCGGCCAAGCGGGAATACAAGTCAAATACCCAAGTTTTGCGGTTGGCTATTTTGCCCGTAATTCTTGCCCCGCGGGAGTGTCCGCGCAACCCCCCGATTGGATATCCGCAGGGACAAAGTATCCCCTCTGTGCCTTTTTGCGAATACTCAAATGGCGTCTGGAGGATTTCGTAAGCCACGGAGCGCTAAAGGATAATTGGGACTTAATAAGCAAGCGTCAGAGCCAAAACAGTTTTTTATATATCCCATTCAGGATAGCTGATATCCTCCCCCACCTTCCCATCGGAAGGATATGGGGTCTCATTAGAAACTCCTAAACTTCCGCGTCAAGTCGAAGGCCTTGCGAATCGCTTTTGAGCGGCGCAGCGACGTCCACGAGCATACGGCCCAGGCACTTCGCCGGTGCCTGGCCGGCCCGAAACTCCATCACGTGATCTCTGAGGAGAAGAACTAATGGCGAAGAAGATGCACGACACTCCGATGCTGGACCAGCTGGAAAGCGGCCCGTGGCCGAGCTTCGTGACCGGCCTGAAGCGGCTTGCGACCTCCGAGGACAAGCCCTACGCCGACATGATGAAGGACCTGCTGGGTCAGCTCGAGACCTCTTACAACACCCGTAAGGGGTACTGGAAGGGCGGCACTGTGGGCGTCATCGGTTACGGCGGCGGCATCATCCCCCGCTTCACCGAGCTGCTCGGCGAAGACAAAAAGCCGCTGTTCCCCGAAGCCGCCGAGTTCCACACCCTCCGCATCATGCCCCCCGCCGGCATGCACTACGACACCGCTACCATCCGCAAGATGTGCGACATCTGGGAGAAGTACGGTTCCGGCCTCATCGCTTTCCACGGCCAGTCCGGCGACATCATGTTCCAGGGCTGCACCACCGATAACGTCCAGCCGGCCTTCGATGAATTCAATGAGATGGGCTTCGACCTCGGCGGCGCCGGCCCGGCTGTCCGCACCGGCATGTCCTGTGTCGGCGCAGCCCGCTGCGAGCACTCCTGCTTCGACGAGGCGCGCACCATGCGCATGCTGGTCAATGCTTTCCTCGACGACATGCACCGTCCGGCGCTGCCGTACAAGATGAAGTTCAAGGTCTCCGGCTGCGCCAACGACTGCATGAACGCCATCCAGCGCGCCGACTTCGCCACCATCGGCACCTGGCGTGACGACATGAAGGTCGACCAGACCGAAGTGAAGAAGTTCGTCGAGGCGAAGGGCCGCAAGTATGTGGTCGACAACGTCATCACCCGTTGCCCGACCCAGGCGCTCTCCCTGAATGACGATGACACCCTGGACGTGGACAACAAGAACTGCGTCCACTGCATGCACTGCATCAACGTCATGACCAAGGCACTTGCCCCCGGCGACGACAAGGGCGTCTCGGTCCTCATCGGCGGCAAGCGCACGCTGAAGATCGGTGACCTGATGGGCACCGTCATCGTCCCCTTCATGAAGCTGGAGGACGACGAGGACTTCGAGAAGCTGGAAGAGCTGGCCGGCAACGTCATCGACTTCTTCGCCGAGAACGCGCTGGAGCACGAGCGTACCGGCGAGATGATCGAGCGCATCGGCCTGGTCAACTTCCTCGAGGGCATCGGTGTTGAGATTGATCCCAACATGATCGAGCGCCCGCGCATGAATCCCTACGTCCGCACCGACGACTGGGACGAGGAAGCCAAGAAGTGGTTCGAGCGCAAGGCCGGCTGAGCCGACTGAACAGTTAAACGGATGGGGGCGGTTCGCCGCCCCTTCCAACGAACGTTTCGAATACTGGAGGTAAACATGTCTGCACCTCGTATGCCCATCGAGAGCGGTGTGCCGGATCCGATGCCGTACATGCATCCGGTTATGAAGAGCAACTATGGCCAGTGGTCCTGGCACGAGCGTCCGCGCCCGGGTGTTCTGCACCACGTTGCCAAGAGCGGCGACAATGTCTGGACCGTGCGCGCCGGTACCCAGCGCCAGATGGATGTCTACACCATCCGCAAGCTGATGGATATCGCTGACGAGTTCGCCGAGGGCTACGTCCGCTTCACCATCCGGTCCAACATCGAGTTCATGGTCACCGACGAGGCCAAGGTTCAGCCGCTGATTGACAAGCTGAACGCCGAGGGCTTCCCCATCGGTGGTACTGGTAACTCGGTCTCCATGATCTCCCACACCCAGGGCTGGCTGCACTGCGACATCCCCGGCACCGACGCCTCCGGCGTGGTGAAGGCGCTGATGGACGAGCTGTATCACGAGTTCACCCACGAAGAGATGCCGAACCGTGTGCGCATGACCACCTCCTGCTGCCAGATCAACTGCGGCGGCCAGGGTGACATCGCCATCAACATCCAGCACACCAAGCCGCCGAAGATCAACCATGACCTGGTGGCCAACGTCTGTGAGCGCCCGTCCGTTGTTGCCCGCTGCCCGGTTGCGGCCATCCGCCCGGCCATGGTCAACGGCAAGCCGTCGCTGGAAGTGGACGAGAAGAAGTGCATCTGCTGTGGTGCCTGCTTCCCGCCCTGCCCCCCGATGCAGATCAACGATCCGGAGCACTCCAAGCTCGCCATCTGGATCGGCGGCAAGAACTCCAACGCCCGTTCCAAGCCGACCTTCCACAAGCTGGTCGCCGCCGGCATCCCGAACAACCCGCCGCGTTGGCCGGAAGCCGCCGAGGTCGTCAAGAACATCCTGAAGACCTACAAGGAAAACGCGAAGGACTGGGAGCGCATCGGCGAGTGGGTGGACCGTATCGGTTGGCCGCGCTTCTTCGAGCTGACCGGCCTGCCGTTCACCAAGTACCACATTGACAACTGGCGCGGTGGCCGCGTCAACCTCAACGCTTCTGCCCACATCCGGTTCTAAGGGCGGAAAGGAGTCAACTCGTAATGAAGTTTGCAATCCAGGTAAACGAGGGGCCGTATACCCATCAGGGGTCCGATACCGCCTATCAGTTCACCAAGGCTGCGCTGGAGAAGGGACACGAGGTGTATCGAGTCTTCTTCTACCACGACGGGGTGAACAACGGTACGCGCCTGACCACGCCCCCGCAGGACGATCGCCACATCGTCAACCGCTGGTCCGAACTGGCAGCGAAGCACAACCTCGACCTGGTCATCTGCGTTGCCGCGGCTCAGCGCCGCGGCATCGCCGATGCCGACGAGGCCAAGCGCAACGGCAAGGATGCCGACAACATCGCGCCAGGGTTCCGCATTTCGGGCCTTGGACAGCTGATCGAGGCCGGAATCCAGGCGGATCGCCTCGTTGTATTCGGCGACTGACGGGAGGCTATCGAGAATGAGCGAAGAGATGATGGAAGGCGGAGAGGTCAAAAAGTTCCTCTACGTGAACCGCAAGGCGCCCTACGGCACCATCTACGCGCTGGAGTCACTGGAAGTGGTGTTGATCGGTGCCGCTTTCGAACAGGACGTGAGCATGGTGTTCCTGGATGACGGCGTGTACCAGATCACCAAGGGCCAGGACACCTCCGGTTCCGACATGAAGAACTTCTCCCCCACCTACCGGGCGCTGGAGATGTACGACGTGGAGAAGCTCTACGTCTCGAAGGAATCGATGGAGGCCCGTGGGCTGACGACCGATGACCTGATCGTGGACGTCGAAGTGATGTCTGCCGCGGAGATTCGTGAGCTCATGGAAAGCCAGGACGTGGTCCTGAGCTTCTGACCGGAGAGTTTTGAAATGCTGCATACCGTGAACAAATCGCCGTTCGAGCGCAACAGCCTCGAAAGCTGCCTGGCTCATGCGGCCAGTGGCAGTGCCATTCTGCTGATTGAAGACGGCGTCTATGCCGCACTCAAGGGCACGGTCGTGTCCGATAAGGTGCAGCAGGCCATGAAAGATTTCACCGTTTACGCACTTGAGTCCGATCTGAAGGCCCGCGGCGTTGCCGACAAGGTCATGGATGGTATCAAGCTGGTGGATTACAGCGGCTTTGTCGACCTCGCCTGCGAGAACGACAAGGTTCAGGCCTGGCTGTAAATTTGGTTGTTCGCAATCCCGACGAGGAGATGATGTCATGGCTATCGAAATTAACGGCAAGACCCTGGAGACCGACGAGGAAGGCTACCTGCTCAACCTGTCCGACTGGGACGAGGATGCTGCGAAGGAACTGGCCAAGAGCGAAGGTGTGGAGATGACCGAAAGCCACTGGGAAGTCGTTCACTTCCTGCGTGACTATTACAACGAATACCAGATCGCTCCGGCGGTCCGCGTTCTGACCAAGGCCATCGGCAAGAAGCTTGGGCCAGAGAAGGGCAACAGCAAGTACCTGTATGAGCTGTTCCCGTACGGCCCGGCAAAGCAGGCGTGCAAGATCGCCGGCCTGCCGAAGCCGACCGGCTGCATCTAAGTTACACCGCTGTTTGGGGGACTCAGTGCGCTGAGTCCCCCCATATAACACAGTCCGAGTCCGGAGGGTCGTTTGATGAGTGGGCTTTACGCCACGCTATTCTACTTCGCAACGCTGGTGTTCGTTGGCGGGCTTGCCTACCGCATTTACGAGTACGCCAAGACCCCCGCACCGCTGAAGATTCCCACGATGCCCGCCCCCACCACCGTGGGCGGGGTCAGGCTTCGCATGCTTCGCGAAGTCGTGTTGTTCGAGAGCCTGTTCAAGGGCAACCGCTGGATCTGGCTGTTCGGCTGGATGTTCCACGTCGCCCTGGCGTTGGTGCTGCTGCGCCATTTCCGCTATTTCCAGGAGCCGGTCTGGTGGTGGGTCTCCGCCATTCAGCCGTTCGGGATGTATGCCGGATTTGCCATGGTCGCGGGCCTGCTTGGCCTGTGGGCGCGCCGCATCTTCGTCGAGCGGATCCGTTATATCACCAACCCCTCGGATCATCTCATCCTCGCCCTGCTGGTCGGTATCGGCGCCAGCGGCCTGATGATGAAGTTTGTCGCGCATACCGATATTGTCGCGGTCAAGGCGTTCTTCCTGGGGCTGATGCGCTTCAGTATCCAGCCGCTGCCCACTGATCCGATTCTGCTGATCCATCTTGGGCTGGTGGCTGCGCTGATGATCATCTTTCCCTACAGCAAGCTGCTGCACGCCCCCGGTGTGTTCTTCAGCCCGACGCGTAATCAGGTCGACAACTCCCGCGAGAAACGTCACCTGGCACCCTGGGCGGCCGAACTCGATCGGCAGTAGCCAGTTGGTATAGATACGAGGAGAATCGCGTGGCCGATTTCGAAACACCGCAAATCCGGGAATACCCCACCATTCCCGCTTTGCAGCCCGATGCAACGGCGCATCTGAAGCCTTACGTGGCCGCGCCGGCACACCAGGAGGCGCTTGGCTTCCCCGGTGAGCTGGTGGACAACTGGCAGGAAAAGGCCATCGAGGCGATGGGCGACCTGCTCGGCAAGTATCGCTCCCTGCGGGTGTTCCTTGACTCGTGCGTGAAGTGCGGCGCCTGCACCGACAAGTGCCACTACTTCCACGGCACCGCTGATCCCAAGAACATGCCGGTTGCCCGGCAGGATCTGCTGCGCAGTGTCTATCGCCGCTACTTCACCTTTGCCGGGAAGTTCTTCCCCAAGCTGGTGGGCGCGCGCGACCTGACGGAAGAGGTCATGGAGGAGTGGTACAGCTACTTCCACCAGTGCTCCCAGTGCCGGCGCTGCTCGGTGTTCTGCCCCTACGGCATCGACACGGCCGAGATCTCCATGGCGGCGCGCGAGATCATGGACCGGGTCGGCAAGGGTCAGAAGTACTGCAACGAGATCCTGGGCAAGGTCCACAAGATCGGTAACAACCTCGGCCTCCCCGGCCCGGCGCTTGAGGATACCCTCGAAGGCCTGGAAGAGGACATCATGGATGACACCGGCGTGCCGGTGAAGCTGCCGGTCGATCAGGAGGGCGCGGACATCCTGTTGATCACCCCGTCCGCCGACTTCTTTGCCGAGCCGCACATCGATGGCCTCATCGGCTATGCCAAGGTGTTCCACGAGGCAGGTGTGAGCTGGACCCTGAGCTCCTACGCCTCCGAAGGCGCCAACTTCTCCATGTTCATTGGCAGCTACTCGAACCTGAAGAAGGCGGCAGAACGCATTCGCAAGGCGGCCATCGATCTCGGCGTCAAGCGCATCGTGGTCGGCGAATGCGGCCACGCCTGGCGCGTCGCTTACAGCTTCTGGAACACGGTCGCCGGTGTCGGCCTTGGTGCCGACGAGAACGATGCCTACGCGCAGCAGCTGCAGAAGCAGCTCGATATGCGCTACCCGGTGCCGCAGCACATCTGTGAGTTCACCTGGGACCTGATTCAGGAGGGCAAGCTGAAGATCGACAAGTCGCGGAATGACCACCGCGTGATGACCTTCCACGACTCCTGCAACGTGGCGCGTGCCAGCCGCATGGGTGACAACCCGGGCGGGCAGTTCGACATCCCGCGCGCGGTCATCAAGTCTGTGTGTAACCACTATGTGGATATGGCACCCGATACCGTTCGTGAGAAGACCTTCTGCTGCGGTGGCGGCGGTGGTCTGCTCACCGACGACCTGATGGAGATCCGCGTCAAGGGCGCCCTGCCCCGCATGGAGGCGCTCAAGGAGGTGGTCGAGGACCACGGCGTTACCAACATGGCGGCCATCTGCGCCATCTGTAAGAGCCAGTTCACCAAGGTACTGCCCTACTACGACATGCCGATGGATATGGTCGTCAGTGTCCATCAGCTGGTCAGCGATGCGCTGATCCTGACGGGGCAGGAAGAAGAAGAGACAGAATCCGAGCCGCGGGAGGAAGCCGCGGCGGAGCAATAACAGCGCACCGCCCGCGTGTACTTGCGGGCGGAACGAGCACAGGTATCCGGCATAGGAGACTCAAGACATGGCGACTTCTAGCGAAGACATGAAGAAAGATTTCACCTTCCGCCGCTACGAGGATGGCGACGACAGGCATCTCCCCTGGAACAAGGAGATTTGGCAGGCGAGTTGGACCCACAAGTGTCCCACCTATGTCCATCGCACCCCGCCGTGCCAGGGAAGCTGCCCCTCCGGCCACGATATCCGCGGCTGGCTCGATATCGTTCGCGGCATCGAAAAGCCCGCTGATGGCATGACGATGCAGGAGTATGCCTTCCGCCGGAACACCGATGCGAACCCCTTCCCCTCCATCATGGGCCGTGTCTGCCCCGCGCCCTGTGAGGACGGCTGCAACCGCAATCAGGTGGAAGACCGCGTCGGCATCAACTCCGTGGAGCAGTACATCGGCGACTCCGCCCTGCGCGAGGGTTACAAGTTCACCGCCGGCGCCGACACCGGCAAGAAGATTGCCGTTATCGGTGGCGGTCCGGCCGGTCTTGCCGCTGCCTATCAGCTGCGTCGCAAGGGTCACGGCGTGACCATCTTTGAGGCCTACGAACAGCTTGGCGGCATGATGCGCTACGGCATCCCCGGCTACCGTACCCCGCGCGATGTACTCGATGGCGAGATCAACCGTATCGTCGAGATGGGTGTCGAGGTGCGCACCAAGACCTGGGTCGGCAAAGACGTCACCCTGGAGCAGCTCGAGAAGGATTACGACGCCATTCTGTTCGCACTCGGCGCCCAGTCCGGCCGCAGCCTGCCTGTTCCCGGTTCGGATGCGGTCAACTGCATCAGCGGTGTGGCTTTCCTGGCGGCCTTCAACGAGGGTCGGCTGAAGGCGGTCTCCGGTCGGGTCATCGTGGTTGGTGGTGGCGACACCTCCATTGACGTTGCTTCTGTCGCCCGACGTATCGGCCATATCACGGTCGAGAACGAAAAGGACCGGCCGGAACACATCATCATCAACCAGACCGCCCACGATGCGGCGATGGTGGCCAACCGCCAGGGTGCCGACGTGCTGCTCATCTCCCGCTCCCCCATCGACAAGATGAACGCGGCGAAGCACGAGATTGAAGACGCGCTCCGCGAGGGCGTCGGTATCCGTGGCCAGCTCACCCCCATTGAGGTAATCAAGGGTGCTGACGGTCGCGCGAAGGCACTCAAGGTGCAGAAGCTTGCCGAGGACGGCAAGACCCCGATCGAGGGCGAGTTCGAAGAGATCGAAGCCGAGCTTATCGTCGCCGCCATCGGTCAGACCGGTAATCTCGAAGGGATGGAGTCGGTTGGCAACGACAAGGGGCTGATCGACGCCGACAAGCACTTCCAGGTGCCGAACAAGCCCGGCTACTTCGTCTGTGGCGACATCGTGCGTCCACACCTGCTGACTACCGCAATCGGTCAGGCCTCGATTGCCGTCGAGAGCATCGATCACTACCTCCGCCATGAAGAGGTGGTGAAGCGCCCGAAGGTGGACGTGCACCACTTCAACCTCATGAGCAAGCTGATGGAGACCGGCCTGCAGCCGGAGAGCTTCAAGGCCGAGGGTCGGGAAAATATCATCAAGGCGGAGGGCTTTGCCAAGGAGATCGACCTCGGTCTGCGCGGCACGTCCGAATCCAAGTTTGCCGTGCACAACTACGAGGACCGTTCCAAGAACGAGATCATCCCGGCAGACGAGCTGTTCCTCGGCCACTTCAAGTTCACCCCGCGCAACAAACGTGCGCACACTGAGGTGAACGCGGACGAGGTGCTCGGCCATTTCGAAGAGCGTCTGGTGGCGCTCTCCGAGGAGCAGGCCGTCGCCGAAGCGAATCGTTGCATGAGCTGCGGCATGTGCTTCGAATGTGACAACTGCGTGGTGTACTGCCCGCAGGATGCGGTCAAGCGGGTACCTGCCGCCCAGCGTACCACCGGGCGTTACGTCTACACCGACTACGACCGTTGCATCGGGTGCCACATCTGTGCCGATGTCTGCCCCACCGGCTACATCGACATGGGTATGGGCGAATAAGGTGAGGTCATGAAGCAACTTTCGATACTCTCGCGGCTCGTCCCGGCGCTGTTGGTGCTGCTCCTTGCGGCACCGGCATCCGGCGACGGGCGTGTGCCCGGGCCGGTGGTATCACCGGCGGTCAAGGGTGACCAGTGCGTCGAGGACACCGACGTGATGCGCCGCCGTCACATGGATTTCCTCAAGCATCAGCGCGACGAGACCATGCACCGGGGGATTCGCACCGAACAGCACAGCCTTAAGGCGTGCCTGACGTGCCACGTCACCCCGGAGCAGGCCTACCATGGTGATTCGCAGGAGGGACACTTCTGTAAGAACTGCCATGAATACGCCGCGGTGAAAATCGACTGCTTCGAGTGCCACGCGACCCAGCCGGAGCGGGACCAGGCGGGTCGCGTTCAAGGTGAGTTGGGTGAGGGCGCCACTCGGCTCCTCAGCCACCTCGCCCGGCCCGAAACAAACGAAACAGGTGCCAGCGAATGAGCGAACGGAAACATCCGGACTCGGCTCGCCGTGAGTTTCTGAAAAAGGGCGCTGCCACAGCCGGCCTTGCCCTTGCCCCCGGCGTCATGCTCTACGGTGTTGCCCAGGCCAGAACGGCCGATGAACCGGTCACCAGCGCAGTGCGCTGGGGCATGCTGATCGACACCACCCGCTGCGCGAACGGTTGCGATGCCTGCATCCGCGCCTGCGAGGCCGAGCAGGGCCTTGGAGATGAGACCCACGGCCGCGCCGGGCAGCGGACCCAGTACATGCGCAAGGTGGAACTCCGCAACAAGGCGACCGGAGCGATCCACTCGCTGCCGATGATGTGCCAGCACTGTGAAAACCCGCCCTGCGCCGACGTCTGTCCCACCGGGGCGTCATTCAAGCGTGCGGACGGTATTGTGCTGGTGGACCGCCACATCTGCATCGGTTGCCGCTACTGCATGATGGCCTGCCCATACAAGGCCCGCTCCTTCGTACACGAGACGCTAACGGAACAGCGGCCGGACAACCCCCGCGGCAAGGGGTGCGTCGAGTCATGCAACATGTGTGTCCACCGCGTCGACGCGGGCGGTACCCCTGCCTGTGTGGAGGCGTGCGCAGCTGAGGGCAAACATGCCATCGTTTTCGGTGATCTGAACGACCCCAGCAGCGAAATTGCACAGCGGGTGAAGACCTATGCCAGCACGCAGGTGCGCGCCGATCTGGGTCTCAACCCCGGCGTTCGCTACACGGGCATCTAACCGGACGTAAAGAGAGATGAAGAAGATTCAGTATCTGGAAGTCGAGGGTGGCCGGGGGTTTTACGGACTGCTCGCCCTGCTGGGTGCGATCATCGCGGTCGGCCTCCTTGCGGTCTATCACATGGAGCACAACGGCCACTGGGTCACCGGCATGGATAACCAGATTGTGTGGGGCATGCCGCACGTCTTCGCTATCTTTTTGATTGTGGCGGCGTCCGGTGCGCTCAATGTCGCCTCCATCAGTTCCGTGTTCGACAAGAAGGCCTACAAGCCGCTGGCTCCGCTCTCCGGCCTGCTGGCCATTGCGCTGCTCGCCGGCGGCCTGGCCGTGCTGGTACTCGACCTGGGCCGGCCCGACCGGCTCATCGTGGCGATGACCTACTACAACTTCAAGTCCATCTTCACCTGGAATATCTTCCTCTACACCGGGTTCATGGGCGTTGTTGCGGTCTACCTGTGGATGATGATGGAGCGGCGCATGAACCGCTTCTCCAAGCCGGTTGGTTTCGTGGCCTTTGTCTGGCGTCTCATCCTGACCACCGGTACCGGTTCCATCTTCGGCTTCCTGGTGGCGCGTGAGGCCTACGATGCCGCCCTCCTCGCCCCGATGTTCGTGGTAATGTCCTTCTCCTTCGGCCTGGCGTTCTTCATGCTGGTGCTGATGGGCGCCTATGGGATGAGCAATCGCCCGCTGGGCGATGCGATGGTGCAGCGGTTGAAGAATCTGCTCGGGATCTTCGTTGCAGGCGTTCTCTACTTCGTACTGGTCTATCACCTGACCAACCTGTACGCCACCCAGCATCACGGCGTCGAGGCATTCATCCTGCGCGACGGCGGGATCTACACCTTCCTGTTCTGGGCGGTCCAGATTGGCCTCGGTAGCCTGTTGCCGCTGGCACTCTTCTACGGGCCGACCGGCAAGTCCCGTACCTGGATCGGTGTCGGCGCGGCACTGGTGATCCTGGGTGGCTTCGCCCAGCTCTATGTGCTCCTGATTGGCGGCCAGGCCTATCCGCTGAACCTCTTCCCCGGTTTCGAGGTGAGCAGCAGCTTTGCCGACGGACAGGTGGGCAGCTATGCCCCCAGCCTGCCCGAGATGCTGCTTGGCCTGGCTGGTATCGCCATTGCCCTGGCCATGGTCGCCGTGGCTGTCCGCGTGCTGCGGTTCATGCCTGCAACCCTGGCTGACGAGGCACTCGAACGCCGGAGCTAGGTTCTACAATTTGTTTCAACATACCGGCACCGGTGTTCCGATAAGGGATACCGGTGTCGTCATCTTGGAGAGGTGATCCGCATGGCCCAGGAACACCCGTTTGCTCAGTACATCCGCATTCTCGGCAAGGGACGGCAGGGCTCGCGTGCACTGTCCGAGGAAGAGGCCTACGACGCCTTCCGGATGATCATGCGCAACGAGGTCGAGCCGATTCAGCTCGGAGCCTTCCTGATGTTGATGCGGGTCAAGGAGGAGAGCGGCGGCGAAGTCGCATCTGCGGTGCGCGCCATCCGTGAGTCCCTCCATATGCCTGCCGACGCACCGGCAGTGGACCTCGACTGGTCCTCCTACGCAGGCAAGAAGCGACAGCTCCCCTGGTACCTGCTCGCCACCCAGTTGCTGGCTGAAAACGGGGTGCGCATCTTTATGCACGGGGCCAGCGGCCACACGGCCGGGCGTATCTACACCAAGGAGGTGCTGCCCCAAATCGGCATCCCGGTGGCCACCAGCCTGGCTGAGGCCGCCCGCCAAATGGCCGACAGCAACTTCGCCTATCTCGACCTGGAGTACCTCAGCCCGCGCCTGCACGAAATCATCGAAATGCGACCGCTGCTCGGCCTGCGCTCACCGGTACACACCATCGCCCGGGTACTCAACCCGTTCGGCGCGCCCTATGCGATGCAGGGCATCTTCCATCCGGGATATCGCGACATCCACCTGGAGGCGGACCAGATCCTGGGTCAGCCGCACATGGCGGTCATCAAGGGTGAGGGGGGCGAGATCGAACGCAATCCGGATCTCCCCTGCCTGGTGCGCACCCTTCACGCCGGTGTGCTCAATGAAGAGGAGTGGGCGCCCATGTTCGAAAAGCGCCACGTACGCCAGGACGAACTGGATGTATCACACCTGGTCGAGGTGTGGCGCGGCAGCCGGGACGACGAGTATGGCGTGGCGTCGGTGGTGGGAACGGTTGCCGTCACCCTCTACATGATGCAGCGCGCCAAGAACCGTGAAGAGGCCGAAGTACAGGCCTGGGCGCTGTGGAGGGCACGCAACACGGATCGGATTGCGGCGGCGGCCTGAGGCAGCCCTGCAAGCAGGTCCACGGCATGGCCCACATCCTGATCGCCGCCCCGCACAAATCGTCCGGCAAGACGACGATCACCCTTGGGCTGTGTGCCGCACTCGCTCACCGAAACTACCGGGTGCAGGCGTTCAAGAAGGGGCCGGACTACATCGATCCCATGTGGCTGGCCCGCGCCAGTGGACGCCCCTGCTACAACCTCGACTTCCACACCCAGTCGGACGCGGAGATCCGTGCCACCTTTGCCCGTGCCAGCTCGGATACCGATCTGGCGTTGATCGAAGGCAATATGGGGATGTTCGACAGCGTGGATCCGGATGGGGCCAGCAGTAACGCCGCCCTCGCCGTCCTGCTCGGTGCTCCGGTGGTGCTGGTGGTCAACACCCAGGGCATGAACCGCAGCATCGCACCGCTCATCCTTGGCTTTCAGCATTTCGACCCGACCGTTCGGGTGGCCGGCGTCATTCTCAACAACGTGGCCGGCCGCCGTCACGAAACCAAGCTGCGTAGCGCGGTCGAGCGCTACACCGACCTGCCGGTGCTCGGTCTGATCCACCGCAATCCCGAACTCACCATTGACGAACGCCACCTGGGCCTGGTGCCGAGCAACGAGGCGGATCAGGCGGACTGGGCGATCGATCGCATCGTCGGGATCCTCGGCGATCAACTCGATCTCGACGGTATCCTCGCGGTGGGCGCCAGCGCCGAACCGGTCACCGCCCCCGCGCCAGAACTGGCCTCCATCGCGAAAGGACGGGTGCGAATCGGCATCGCACGTGACGCCGCGTTCGGCTTCTACTATCCGGATGATCTGGAAAAGCTGGAAGCGACCGGGGCGGAGCTGGTGCCTTTCGATGCGCTGCACGACCAGGAGTTGCCGGCAGTGGACGGGTTGTTTATCGGCGGCGGCTTCCCGGAGACCCAGATGGACGCGCTGGCGGCCAATGGTTCGCTACGAAATGCCATCCGCGAGGCGATCGACGCGGGGCTGCCGGTCTACGCCGAATGCGGCGGGCTCATGTACCTGACCCGTTCCATCCGCTGGGGTGATCGGATGGCGGAGATGGTGGGGGTGATCCCGGCCGACACGGTGATGCACAAGCGGCCGGTCGGTCGCGGTTATGTGCGCCTGCGCGCTACCGGCGCGCATCCCTGGCGCCTCGACGCTGACGGGAAAAGCGGGCTGGAATTCAATGCCCACGAGTTCCACTACTCGTCACTGGAGAACCTCAGCGAAGTCACCTTCGCCTACGATATCGTCCGCGGTAGTGGCGTGGATGGGCGTCACGACGGCATCGCCTACCGCAATCTATTGGCCAATTACACCCACCTCCGCAGCGTGGAGGGGTATCACTGGGCAGTCGACTTCGTGGAGTTTGTGCGCCGGGTGCGCGCGGGCAGCGGGCGGCTTCCATTCACCAACCGAAGGAGTTCCCTATGATTACGCTCACCGCAAAGGCGGCCGAACAGGTGCGGCTGGCGGCCGAGAACGGCGATGTGGCGGGAATGGCGCTGCGTCTCGCGGCCAGGCAGACCGATGACGGCAGCTTTGAATACGGGATGGGGTTTGACGAGGTGAAGGACGAAGATATGTCCTTTGAGTCCGAGGGTGTCGAGCTGGTCTTCGCACCGCAGTACGGCCCCATCCTCAAAGGAACGGTCATCGACTATGTGGAGATCGAACCGGGTCAGTTTCACTTCATCTTCATGAACCCGAATGATCCCAACTACACGCCGCCGGCCGACGAGAATGCACCGAAAACCGGCGGTTGCGGTGGCGGGAGTTGCGGCGGCGGCTGTGCGTGAAAAGCCGCAGCGCTTCGACCTGACCGTCATCGGGAGTGGCCCGGGGGGATACAAGGCGGCGATTACCGCCGCCCACCTCGGGGCACGGGTGGCGCTAATCGAGAAGGCGCTGCCCGGCGGCACCTGTCTCAATCAGGGCTGTGTACCGAAAAAGACCCTCCTCTATCTCGCCTCCCTGATCGAGGACGTCAACGCGCTCAACGGTTGCGGCATTCTCGGCGAAGTCAAAGGGGACTTCACTGCCGCCATGGTCCACAAGGACCGTGTGATCGAGGGTATCCGGGCGAACTTCCCGGTGTGGCTGCGGCGGTTGGGTGTGCGCGTCATCGAGGGCCGTGCGCGGCTTGCGGGGCGGGACCAGGTAGAGATCGAACTGAACGGCGGCGGCATCGAGACCCTCGCCACCGACAAGATCATCATCGCCACAGGCGCCGCCCCCATCGAACACCCCGCCTGTCCCACCGACGGCACCCACCGGCTCGCCTCGCCGGATTTCATGTTCAACCTGCGCGAATTGCCCCCGACGGTACTCTGCATCGGCGGCGGAGCGGTCGGCACCGAACTGGGTTACCTCCTTAATCAGTTCGGTGCCCGTGTCACCCTGGTGGAGGCCTCCGATCGGCTGCTCAACAAGCCCTGTATCCCCGAGCGCGCGAGCGAAGCGCTGGAGCGCAAGCTGCGGCGGATCGGACTGGATGTCCGCAAGGGAATGGGGGTTACCGGTACCGAGGTGGTGGACGACCGGGTGCGTGTCCGCTTCGACGACGGCAGCGACGGCGAGTACCACCGGGTGCTGGTGGCGATTGGGCGCACCCCCCGGACTGCAGGGTTGGGACTTGAGGAGGTCGGCATCGCCTTGGACGAACGGGGATTCATCGCCACCGGCGAGTACCTGGAAACCACCGTTCCCGGTATCTACGCGGTGGGCGACGTGAAGTCCGGCCCGATGACCGCCAACGCGGCCCTGCACGACGCCAAGATCGCAGCCATCAACGCAGTCCGGGGCAACACCATGAAGCGCAACTACTACCGGGTGCCGATCGTCATCGACTCTGCACTCGAAATCGCGGCCGTGGGGCTGACCGAGGAGCTGGCCGAGGAGGCCGGGTTCGAACCGGAGGTGGCGCGGGCCAGCTTCGGCGCCTCGGCCAAGGCGCGCGGACGACTGGATACGGAGGGCTTCGTCGAGGTGGTACACGATGATGACACCGGGCAGCTCCTCGGCGGCTGCATTGTCGGTCCCGAGGCGGGTGAGCAGATCCACATGCTCTCCGCCGCCTGTCACTCCGAACGGGGCTTGTGGTTCTTCACCGACATGAATTACAGCCACCCCTCCTGGTGTGAGGAGCTGGAGAACGCCATCGACCCCTACACCTCCGCCCTCGCCCGTTCCGACAAGGAGCTCTTCCAGCCGGGGATCTTCGCCTTCACCCCCTCCTGCAAGTAGCAGGTGCGACACCCACACCCGGCGAGGGACGGGGGCTCCGGCTGGCCCCTGAGCCCGCTCCGGGTTACCATTTTTCCCACCAACGGCCGAAATCACGTGTACGGCCTCGAGGCATCGCAATTAATGCAGCAGGCTCGTCCCATCAATCCCGACCGTCGCGGGCTCGCCACCTGGATGATCCCGCCAGCCGCCGGCTGGCGACGCAAGACCGACAACTTTCGCCGGCGCCTCTTTCTCCCCATCGCCGGGCTCGCCCTGGTCCTCATCCTTTCGGTGGTGGTATCGGTGCTCCAGTGGCTGCGTCCGGGCATCTTCGCCTATCCGGTCGTCGAACTGCTGCTGGCGCTCGCCGGGGGGGGGTTCCTGCTGATGCTGGTGGCCACCATCGGCCGTAATCTGATCGAACCGCTGGCTCATCTGCGCAACTGGGCCGGCCGTCTCCGCGGCGGCAACCTGGCCGCGCGCATTCCCGTCCCTGAAGCCGGGGAGTTTCGCGAACTGGCGGGCGATGTCAACGCCATCGGCGAGGCGCTCGAAAAGCTTTCCCGCAATCTGGATGCCGAGGTGGAGCGCCAGACCGAGCGCATCGCGCAGAAGACCCACTCGCTGCAGGTGCTCTATGACGTGGCGGCGAGCATCAACGTCTCCCGCGACCTGAACGACCTGCTCACCCGTTTTCTGCACACCATGCGCGATATCGTCGACGCGCGTGCCGGCACCGTCCGCATCATCACCCCGGACGGAAACGAGATGGAGCTGGTTGCCAGCATCGGCTTGTCCGAAGAGGTGCAGGAGAAGGAGCGTCGGGTCGCCATTGATCGTTGCCTGTGCGGACGCGCCATCACCGGCAGTGAGGTGCTCTACCAGGATGACATCCACCAGTGTGACAAGTACGTCGGCCGCCCGATGGTGGATGACGACACGCTGGAGATGATCGCCGTACCGCTCCAGTACCGGGGCAAGAACCTGGGGGTCTACAACCTGTTTGTGGAGCAGTCGAGCCTGGAGGCACGGGATGAGGTCAAGGCACTCTTCACCAGTATCGGCCGCCACCTCGGAATGGCCATCGAGAAGGCGCGGCTCGACAACGAGGCGCGTCGCCTCTACATCATGCAGGAGCGCACCACCCTCGCCCACGAACTGCACGACTCCCTGGCCCAGACCCTGGCCAGCCTGCGCTTCCAGGTCAGCATGCTGGACGAGGCCTCGCTGCGGAACAAGCAGGCCGGCCTGCACAGCGAGCTGGAGCAGATCAAGGGCGGGCTGGACGAGGCCTACACCGAGTTGCGCGAACTGCTGGCCCACTTCCGTGCCCCCATCGACGCGCGCGGCCTGCTCCCCGCCATCGAGGACATGATCAACCGCTTCCGTGAGCAGACCGGCATCCACACCTTCTTCCAGAAGGAGTGGGACTCGCGGTTGCCGGCCAACATGGAGATGCAGGTGATGCGTATTGTCCAGGAGGCGCTGGCCAACATCCGCAAACACGCCAAGGCGCAGACGGTGCGGGTGATGCTGCGCTGTAACGCGGAGGGGAACTACCGGGTGCTCATCGAAGATGACGGCATCGGCATGAGCCAGCCCGCCTTCAGCGGCCATCCGGGGGAGCATATCGGGCTCTCCATCATGCGTGAGCGTGCCCGGCCGCTGAATGGCGACCTGCGGATCGAGAGCGAACCGGGTGAGGGGACCCGCATCTCGCTCACCTTCCGCTACCCGCAGCCTGGGAAGCCCCACCCCTCGGATCCGAACACCTTTCCCCTGATCCGGGCCCGGTAGATTACAATAGGCGTTTCCCGCCGCCCCGAATGCGCCCACCGGCACTCACGGTGCAGAGCGCACACGGGACGACGGGATTCCCTTCCGGCTGGATGTGTCCATGCGAGTACTGTTAATCGACGACCATACCCTGTTCCGAAGCGGCCTGGAGACCCTGATGGAGCGCCAGGGTATCGAGGTGGCCGCCGCCGTCGGTGATGGCCGCGAGGGCCTGGAACTGGCCAGCGAGCTGAACCCGGATATCGTGCTGCTGGACATGCGCATGCCGGAGATGAACGGTCTTGAAGTGCTCCGTGCGATGCGCGAGCGGGGATTCAAGATGCCGGTGGTGATGCTCACCACCAGCAACGAGGAGCATGACCTGGTCGAGTGTCTGCGTAGCGGTGCCCAGGGCTACCTGCTCAAGGACATGGAGCCGGGCGAGCTGGTGGACGCGCTACGTGAGATCCAGCAGGGCAAGACCCTGGTGGCCCCTGAACTGGCCGGTGTGCTCGCCCGCGTGGTCCAGGGCGAACCGGCCAATGGCGGACAGGCCCCCGGTGCGGAGTCCCGCTTCAGCGAACTCACCCCCCGTGAACTGGAGATCCTCTGCCTGCTGGCGGAGGGTCAGAGTAACAAGGTCATCGCGCGCAATCTGGGGATCTCTGACGGGACGGTGAAACTCCACGTCAAGGCGGTACTCCGCAAGCTCGATGTGCATTCACGGGTGGAGGCGGCGGTGATGGCCGTCGAGAACAACCTCTGCCGCAACGGCTCAACCCAAGAAACGTAACTCCCGGATAATGCGCCTTCTGTTACTTATCGCTGCACTCGCCGCCCCTCCCCTCCTCGTTGCCGAAGAGACCGTCTGGTACGACGTCGAGGTGATCATCTTCGCCCAGCCCGGCCGGGGGGATATTCAGTCCGAGGGGTGGCCCGACAAGAGCGGGCGCCCCGATTCGGGAGATGCCGTTCGGCTCGATGCGGGGACGGTACAGACCGTGGCGGGGCGGTTCATTCCCCTGGCCGCCGAACGACTGACCGATGTCCGGCAACGGCTGGAACGAAATGGCTATCCGGTCATCGCCCACACGGCGTGGCGCCAGCCGGGA
Organism: Gammaproteobacteria bacterium; assembly: GCA_041690635.1. Taxonomy (GTDB): domain Bacteria; phylum Pseudomonadota; class Gammaproteobacteria; order Thiohalomonadales; family Thiohalomonadaceae; genus JAWLGZ01. The sequence goes on along the minus strand of JAWLGZ010000004.1, from coordinate 207,705 downwards.
CTCGCCAGGGAGCGTGCCCTCCCCGTCGCCGTCGAAACCGACACACTGGCCGGCACCCTGCGACTCACCCTGTCCCGTTTTCTCCATCTGGAGGCGAGGCTTGCCTACGCACCGGAGGGATGGGGCACCAACTTCGGTGACGGCACCAACACGACCTTCCCGTGGGAGTCGGTCGTGACCGTATACCCGTTGAATGAGGAGCGGCGGATGCGTAGCCGCGAGCTGCACTATCTGGACAACCCGGTCTTTGGAGTGATCGCCACTGTCTGGCCATACGAACCGCCCGCGCCCGTCGCAGAGCCGGTGGAAACGCCGCCCGCTGCCGAGGAGACACCGCAGGAAATCCAAGCCGATGAACCGGCGCCGGCAGGCAGTGCCGATTAAATCGTAAGGCCCATCCTGTTAAGTCGATCGGCCTCCGGCGGCAAGATTCGCCAAGAGGCCGGGCTCCTATAGCGTCGGTACCACCGTCTCCAGCAGCGTCCGCACCCGATCCATGCCGTTGGTGAGGTGGCGTTCTATCTCTTCCATGGTGATGTGGCCCTCACCGCGCCCCGCGGCCAGATTCGCCACCACCGCGCAACAGGCGTAGGCCATCCCCACCTCGCGCGCCAGTGCCGCCTCCGGCATGCCGGTCATCCCCACCAGATGGCAGCCGTCCCGTTCCAGCCGGTCGATCTCGGCGGTGGTCTCCAGGCGCGGCCCCTGGGTGGTGCCGTAGGTGCCCTGCTCCACCGCATTCAGCCCCAACTCCCGCGCCGTCGCGATCAGCGCCTGGCGCAGCGGCTCGTCATAGGGCTCGGTAAAGTCGATGTGGGTGACATGGGTGAGACCCTCCTCAAAGTAGGTATTCACCCGTCCCCAGGTGTAATCGATGATCTGGTCGGGGAAGACCAGCCGGGCCGCTTCCATATCCGGGCGGATGCCACCGACTGCGTTGACCGCGATCACCTTGTCCGCCCCGCTCTCCTTCAACGCCCAGATATTCGCCCGGTAGTTGATCTTGTGCGGGGGGATGGTGTGGCCGTAGCCGTGACGGGCCAGGAACATCACCTCGGCGGTGCCGCCCATCACGCCGTAGGTCACCGGGCCGGAGGGCTCACCGTAGGGGGTGTGAAGCACCTCGCGGCCGGTGATTTCCAGGTTCTTCAGGGAAGTGAGTCCGGTGCCGCCGATGATTGCGACGCGTGCCATGCATGCTCCTTGGTATTGTTCCGGGATGGGTGCGACTCGTGAGTCAGCTCCCCTGGATTGCGTAGATTCCGGGTGCGTTCCTCAGGTAACCCTTATAGTCCATGCCGTAGCCGAAGACGTAGCGGTCCGGCACCTGCAGACCCACGAAATCCGCCTCGAGCCCGTTCTTGCGGTCGTGCAGCTTCTCCACCAACACCGCGCTCAGCACCTCGCGCGCCCCGGACTCGCGGCAGGTCTCCAGGATGGCGGCCAGCGTCAGTCCCTCGTCGAGGATGTCATCCACCACCAGCACGGTCCTTCCCTCCAGCGGATAGGAGGGGTGGACCATCCACTCCAGCTCACCGCCCCGGGTACGGTCTCCGTAGCGGGTGGCGTGGACGTAATCCAGCTCCAGCGGGAAATCCAAATGGGTCAGCAGGTGCCCGGCAGGGATCAGTGCCCCCGTCATCACGCACAGGACCAGCGGGTTGCTGTCGGCCAGCCGTGCCTCGATGCCGGTCGCCATCGTCTGGATGGCCGCCTCCACCTCCGCGCGGGTGAACAGGCACTCCGCCTCCCGATAGGCCTTGCGGGCCTCTTCTGCCGTGATTGCCATGCGGTTACTCCAGCCGATACAGATGCGCGCCACAGCCGTTGCGGCAGTCGGTGGCGCCGAAACGGGGAACGGGGATTGTAACCCCTTTGCGGCCGGCAAGCTGTTGCGAGACGGTGCACTCGTCCGCGCCCGGGAGCAGTTCCGCCTCGATGAGGCGGGCGCGCCGGTGCAGCAGCAAGCCGTCCAGGTGCCAATGGCGGTTACCCTGCTTTTCGGTGGCGAGGCGCCGGTGACGCGCCACGCGCTGTGCCAGATTGCGCCGGGCGCTGCCCACGTAGACATACACACCGGGCGGCAGGCGGTATCTTCCCAACCTGCCCGCCTCAAGCCAGGCGGGCCCGGAGAGTCGGATGGTCAGCCGGTAAGCGCCGCTGTTGTCGTTCAGGCGACGCTCTCCTGACGGGGCTCATCGACGGCCATGGGCGGGACGCCGGCGAGGTGAACCGTGGAGGTGGGGAAGGCGATCTCGGCACCGTGGGCGGCGATGATGTCGTGAATACGCAGCAGTACGTCCTGCTTCACCTCGTGGTAGTGCACCCAGGCGGTGGTGCGGGTGAAGGTGTAGACGAAGAAATCCAGCGACGAGGGACCGAAGGTGTTGAAGTTGACGATCATCGTCTGCTGCTGATCGATCTCCGGGTGCGCGCGGAGCATCGACTTCACCTCCTCCACGATGACGCCCATCCGATCCACGTCGTCATAACGGATGCCGATGGTCTCGTAGATGCGCCGGTTGGTCATGCGCGACGGGTTCTCCACGGCGACGCTGGTGAATACCGAATTGGGCACGTAGAGGGGACGCTTGTCGAAGGTGCGGATACAGGTGAGACGCCAGCCGATCTTCTCCACCGTACCCTCGATGTTGCGATCCGGCGACCGGATCCAGTCGCCCACCGCGAACGGGCGATCCAGGTAGATCATCAGTCCGCCGAAGAAGTTGGCCAGCAGGTCCTTGGCGGCGAAACCCACCGCGATGCCGCCGATACCGCCAAAGGCGAGAATACCCGAGACGCTGTAGCCGAGCGTCTGCATTGCGATCAGCACGGCGGTGATGATCACTGAGGCGCGCAACAGCTTGCCCACCGCATCGACGGTGGTGAGATCGATGGACTGGCCGTTCTGCTTGCGCTGTTCGACGATGCTGGTCTCCATGTTCCGGATGAGCCGGATCAGGAACCAGCCGAGCAGCGCCACCACGCCCACATCCCGTATCGGCGTGACCGCTTCGAACAGCACCGCGTCGGTGCTCTCACCCACGATCTCGGCAGCGAAGGTGATGCCGATCAGCCAGATCAACATCGTAAGCGGACGCCGCAGTGCCTCGATGGCCGCCTCGTCCCACAGGGGGCGCGTCCTGGAGAGCCGTCGTTCCAGACGGGCGAGGACCCGCTTCTGTACGAAATCGACCAGCAGCGCGAGGAACACCACCAGGAACACCTGGGAAATCAACATCCCCGTGCCTTCGCGCAACTGCAACCACTCAGCAAAGTCGGTCACGTTCATCGTTCTTGGATTCGCTTGTACAAAGAATAAAGATCCGCCACACAGGACCGGAGTTCATGGATGGTCGCCATTCTCCGGAAGTACTTACCTGAACGCGAAGCGGCGCCCGGGGTGTCCAGAAAATCCCGGCCATGGCGGATTACGCTGCGCTAATCCTATTCCATCAAAAATCCAGTTCCAGTGTGGGGTCTTCGGCCAGGCTGGCGACCGCATGCACCGCCTGTCGCCAGGTCGCGTCACGGTGCAGCTCGCTCCAGGTCACCGGGTGGCGGCCGTGCATACGGGCGAGCCGGGCGTGGAGGACGGGGTCGCTCTCCCATCGCAACCCATCCAGCACCGCCACCGCACTCGGCCGGTCGTTGCACACCAGCACCATATCGCAACCGGCCTTGAGCGCCGCCTCGGCCCGCGCCACGTGATCGCCGGCGATACCCGCCCCCTCCATGCTCAGGTCGTCGCTGAAGATGATGCCCTGGAAGCCGAGCCGCTTGCGCAGCACCTCCCTCAGCCAAAACGGCGAGAAACCGGCCGGGTGCTTATCCACATTCGGGAACAGAACATGGGCGGGCATCACCGCGGCCATTCCCTGATGGATCATCCGCTCGAACGGGACCAGATCGTCCTGAATGTCCGCGAACCGCCGTTCGTCGATCGGCAGCGCATGGTGGGAGTCCGCCTCCACCGCGCCGTGGCCGGGGAAGTGCTTGCCGGTGGCCGCCATGCCCGCCCGCCGCATGCCGACCATATAGGCGTGGGCGAGGTCGGCGACAATCTCCGGGTCGCGGTGAAAGGCACGATCACCGATCACCTGGCTGATGCCGCGATCCATGTCCAGTACCGGCGCAAAACTGAAATCGACCCCCACCGCCCGAAGTTCGCTGGCCATGATCCAGCCGCACGCCTCGGCAAGGCGCCGCGCACGGCCCCGATCCCGCTCGTAAATGTCGCCCAACACCCGCACCGGCGGCAGCCGGGTGAACCCGTTGCGGAAGCGCTGTACCCGCCCCCCCTCGTGATCCACCGCCACCAGCAGCCGGGGGCTGCGCACCGCATGGACCTGAGCGAGCAGGTCCGCGAGTTGCTCCGGTGATTCGAAATTGCGGCTGAACAGAATCAGGCCACCGACCAGCGGATGCCGGAGCAACTCGCGCTCCTCCGCATCCAGGGCGGTGCCCTCCAAATCCAGCATGACCGGGCCCAGTGACACGGCGCCTCCTCAAAAAGAGCGGTAGCGGGGCATTTTATCAGGTCACGCCAGCGGGTCGGCGGTCGTGGTAAACGTACCGACAAAACCCCACCAGCCGCGTGGGTGAACGCCGCGTGAGGGTGTCCGCGTCGTCAGGCGGCGGGGGCGAGACAGCCGACCGGTCGGGTGCCGCAACCGATGGTGCACTCGCCGGGTTTGGTCGTATCACCCAGGCAACAGACGCAGTTCCGCGTCAGCCCCTTGGCATGGTAGAGCGCGTTGTCGGCCCCCTTCAGCAGTCTCTCTTTGTCATCACCGGAACCGGGGACCAGCGAACAGACACCGAAGCTCGCCGTCACGTAAGGCGCGCTCGACGAGTGGGCGTGGGGGATCTTCAGCCCCGCCACACGCGCCCGCAGCAATTCGGCTAGTTCAACCGCCCCCTGGGCGGTCGTCTGTGGCAACACCGCGACAAACTCCTCGCCGCCGTAGCGCGCCACCAGATCGCCCCCCCTCATCAGACCGCCTGTGAGCGCTCCGGCAACCTGCTTGAGTACCCGGTCACCGGCTTCATGACCGTAGTTGTCGTTAAAGGGCTTGAAGTGGTCTACATCGATGATGACCAGGGAGAGCGGCTGGCGCGTGCGCGCCGCCCGCACCCACTCGCGCTCCAGGTACTCGTCAAAATGGCGTCGGTTGGGAATCTCGGTCAGTCCATCCATGTAGGAGAATCGATGGAGCTTCTCATTGGCGACCTCGAGCTCCCGGGTCAGCCGCCGCAAGGAGAGTTGGGTGGAGATACGCGCCCGCACCACAGGGAAATCGATGGGTTTGGTGACGTAGTCATTGGCGCCGCACTCGAGCGCCTGCACGACATCCTCACTGGCCGATTTGGCGGTGACCATGATGACCGGCAGTTCGGTGTGGGAGAAGCGCTGGCGGACCGCGCCGAGCACCTCGATCCCGTTCATCTCCGGCATCATCAGGTCGAGGAGGATCAGCTCGAAACGCTTCAGCCCGATCAGTTCCAGCGCGGCCCTGCCGCTCTCGGCGGTCTCCACCGTGTATCCTTCGCGGCTCAGCCGGCGCGCCAGCAGCTCGCGGTTCTCCGGGTTGTCGTCCACGACCAACAGTTCACCGCCCGAAACCTCGGCCCTCGCGCTGGGCGCAACCGGCTCGCCACCCTCGGCACCGGTCGCAGCGGAACCGACAGTGGTAATCCGCCGCTCCAGTCCCTCCCGAAACAGCTGCACCAGTGTGCCGTTTGCAGACGCGATCTTTTCGAGATCCCCGCGCCATGTGGCCACCCCCTCATCAGAGAGGCCGGCGGACAGACCGGCGCAAATGGCTGCAATATCGTCGGTCGCACTTCGCCACTCCGCCTCCGGCAGCAATCCGGAGTTTGCGCGCTTTACCTCGTCGGCGGAGAAACCGTTGACGTAGTCAAGCAGGGCCTTGCCGATGGTGTTGATCCTCGCCAACCCATCAGCCTGCGGAGAGGTCGATCCATCCAGCTCCTCGAGCAACATCTCGCTGTATCCGAGAATGTGATTCAGCGGGGTCCGCAGTTCGTGTCGTATGTTTCCTGAACCGTGTGCGCTCATTGTTCCTCCGTCCCTATCGTGCGTCCTCGCGCAGCGCGCGTGCCCCATGGGCAACGAACTTCCGCACCAGTGCCAACATCTCTTCGCGGGTCGAGCCACCTTTTTGCAAAATGCGCTCCACGCTGCCGCTTAGGGATGCCCGCTCCGCTTCGCTCATGTCCTTCGCCGTCATCACCACGGTGGGGATGTGTGCCCAGTCATGATGCCGACGCAACTCCTCGATCAGTTCGAAACCGTCCATTTCCGGCATCATCAGGTCCAGCAGCATGATGTCCGGGGCGCCATGCTCCGCCACAAGATTCAGTGCCACGCGGCCATTTTCCGCCTCCATAACGCGACACCCCTCCCTCTCCAGCGTCCGCCGGACCATCTCCCGCGTCGGCGCATCATCCTCGACCACCAGGACGCAGCAGCGTTCCGGTGGCAGAAAACGCTGAAGGACCTCCAGTAGCTCGTTGCGGTTGATCGGCTTGTCGAGAAAATGGGAGGCGCCGAGGGCGTAGCCCATGGAGCGGTCCCCCACCATGCTCAGCATGATCACGGGTATCGTCCTGAGCTCCTCGTCCGCCTTCAGGGCCGAGAGTACGCTCCAGCCATCCGAGCCGGGCATCATGACGTCGAGAGTGATCGCGTCGGGGCGTTCATCCCGTGCCCGCTGCAACCCATCCACTGCATTGGCGGCCGTAATCACCCGATACCCCTCGCGGGAGAGCTGGCGTACCAATAGGTCGAGCACCACCTCGTCGTCATCGATCGCCAGTACCGTGGCGCGGCAATCGGCAGGGGCCGGCACCGCCTGCTCCTGTGGCATAGCCTGGATGATGCTGACCGGCAGATAGATGGTGAAAGTGGAGCCCTCTCCGGCCGTGCTCGCCACCTCGACATGTCCGCCCATCATCCGGCAGAAATGCTGGGTGATGGAGAGGCCGAGACCGGTGCCGCCGTACTTGCGGGTGGTGGAGGGATCAGCCTGGCTGAACGACTGGAAGAGCCGCTCCATCTGCTCGGCGCTCAGGCCGATACCGGTATCGCGGATAGTGAATCGGTAACGCTCCCCTTCAAGGGCAACGCTCAGCCCGATGGTGCCCTGTTCGGTAAACTTGGCCGCATTACTCAGCAGATTGAACAGGGCCTGACGCACCTTGGTCACATCCGCCCGCATGAGTGCCACCCCTTCACCGACCTGCACCTCCAGCCGGTTTCCGCGCTTCTCCACCAACGGTGTGACAGTGGCCACCACCGAGGCGATTTCGGCTCGAAGATCGAACTCCTCCACGTAGAGGTCCATCTTGCCCGCTTCGATCTTGGACAGGTCGAGGATGTCGTTGATCAGACTCAGCAGGTGCTTGCCGGCCGAGCGGATCTTGTCGATATCCGGCAGCAGATCATCGTTGCCGGCATCCTCGCACTCCTCCTGGAGGATCTCGCTGTAGCCGATGATGGCGTTGAGCGGAGTGCGCAACTCGTGGCTCATGTTGGCGAGGAAGGTGCTCTTCGCCCGGTTCGCCTCCTCCGCCTCCTCGCGCGCCCGGGTGATGGCCTCCATGGTCTGCATGCGGTCGGTGACGTCGCGGACCACCGCCTGCAACAGGGCGCCATCGCTGGTCTCTATCCGGCTGAGCAATACTTCGGCAGGAAACGTGCTGCCATTGTCGACTCGCGTATGTTCCCAGGCAAAGAAGGCGGACCCTTTTTCGAGCGCCTCTCGCATCTGGTATGAGGAGAGTTCGATGGAATCACTGCCGTCCGGCTGCCTGGGAGGTGACAACTGGCCGGGATGGCGGCTGATGAAATCCCCCTTTTCGGTGCAACCGAACATCCGGAGGGTCGCCGTGTTGCAGTCGATGAATCCGTTTTCATCCAACAGCATGATGGCGTCACGGGAATACTCGAACAGGCCGCGGAATCGCTCTTCGGACTCCTTGAGTGCGCGCTGCGCCTCGTTCGCGGTGTCGAACAGGTGCTTCAGTTCCTGATTCTTGCGCTCCAGTTCGCGTGTGCGCTGCTCCACACTCTGTTGCAGCACGATGTTGCGCTCGAACAGCGAATAGGCCGCCCCGCTGCCATCGACGGAACGTTCGACGCGGTCCATCAACACCCGGTTGATCTTCTGCTGCGCCGCAAGCTGCTTCTCGAGTTGGGCGAGCCTGTCCTGCAGTTCGGTTGCCTCCGCCATGTTCTATCCTCCGATGGCGAGGCCGGTCAGCGTCTGGTTGACGTGGATGCCGTTGTACTGTTCGCCATAGGTGGAAAACCCGACGAAATTGACGGCTTCGAGGATCGGGAGGGCCCTTTCCAACTCCCCCTTTTGAATCAGTTCGAGGCGCCGCAAAATGCAGTCGCAGCCGAGCAGTAGCTGCATATCGGGAAGCTCCTCCTGCAATCGGCCGAGGTTCTTCTCCAGATTCTCCAGCAGGTCCGTTCCCTTGGCGACGGTCAGCACCAGGCCGGTATCGATGGCACAGAAAAAGGTCAGGCTGCCGTCGTCGTTGACCTTCTGGATGGAGCGTACGAAATACTCACCCCCAATCCGAAGCATCACCGGATAGGCCGCGAACACCTGGGGCGAGAGCTCAGAAACCTCGAGGCCCACCGCCTTCGCGTACTCCTCGGCCGCCGGACCGCCGTTGATCTCGTAGACCGTACGTGTGGGGCCGTCCGCCTCGGTGATCACCAGCCGGGTATCGGTGGGCTCAAAGTGCTGAATACGGAAGGTACGGAACGGCAGCGTGGTTTCGAACAGGGCAAAGATTGCGGCGTTGCTGAGGAACCGCCCCTCCGCATAGACGAACGTCTCCCCGAAGTCGAGGTTGTCACCGGCTGAGCCGCCGATGATCGGCACCCCTTCCAGGTGGCCGAACAGGGAGGCGATCACCTGCTCCTCCAGCATCGACAAACCGTCGACAAGCAGCAGGCCAAACATCTTCTCCTTGTCAAAGTTCTCCGCCAGCTTGAGTTCGCCCCGCAGTTCACCCGCAAGGTCCATCGACTCCTGGACCTTGAAGCCGTCGAGCGGGTGGATCAGCTGCGTATGGATGTTCAGTTCCGGCGACGAAATGCCGACGCCGACAATGCCACCCTCGCCGTAGCCGCCCGGTGAACTGATCTCACCGGCGGTGGTGCAGCCGATGACAGGGCATCGGAAACGGGCCTTCATGGTGGCGCCAAGTCGCTCCAGGTCGTACCGGGGCGAACAGAAAAAGACAACTGCTGTTTGATCCGGCTGGTCGACGGCGGCGGCAAACTCGCTGACCGCCAGCTCCTCATCGCCCGCGAACGAAACCCCTCTCTTGACGGATAGCCTGGCCACTTTCACCCCCATAATCGTTGTTGTTATTGAGCTGGCCTCAATCGCCGCTTTTCATCAGGGCGGCCATCTTGCCCAACAGCCGCTCCAGATCAACCGGCTTGGTGTCGAAGTCGTCGCATCCCGCCTCGAGGGCCTTCTCCCGATCGCCCGCCATGGCATGGGCGGTCAAGGCGATCATCGGTATCGTCGCCGTGGCCGCGTCGCCACGGATGCGGCGTGCCGCTTCCCAGCCGTCCAGCACCGGCAGACTCATGTCCATCAGGATCAAATCGGGCGACTCGGTCGCGGCCTTGGCCACCCCCTCCTCACCGTCCACCGCGATCAGCACCTCGAATCCACGACGCACCAGTCGCCGCGACAACATGTCGCGGTTCATCTCATTGTCCTCGACAAGCAGTACTCTGGTCATAAACATCTCCTGGGTCGTGCAGCCGCGCCAGGCCGGAACGACAAGAACGCACGCCGGGGCGCCGTACGGAGCGGCACCTACCGTTCTCGGCCCGCGATTAAAGAAGTTCGGGCGGAAAGTGAATTTGGGGACGTAGTGCGAACGGGCCTGCGAACGTCCATTTCCCTTCGCTGTGCCGCCATTCAACCGATTGTTATTATTGGCGATTTAACTTGTGAAATTTGCGCTACGGGGGGAAGTATCACATCGGAGCAGCGCCAAGACAAGGGTGGGCAGGAGTGCCATTCCGCTACGCGACCACGCCTCCGATTTCCTCTACCATACCCGCCCGTTTTTCTACCGGAGCGCTCTGCGGTGCACGATTTCACTCCCGGTCAGCGCTGGATCAGCGATACCGAACTGCAGATGGGGCTCGGTACCGTGCTTGCGGTCGAGGCGCGCACTGTCACTGTCCTGTTTCTCGCCACCGAAGAGGTTCGGACCTACGCCCGGCAGACCGCACCGCTGAGCCGGGTGGCCTTTGCACCCGGTGACCGGGTGCGCAGTCACGAAGGGTGGTCGCTGTCGGTGCAGTCGGTGACCGAAAGCGACAGTCTTCTCACCTACCACGGACGGCGGGAGGATGGCGTCGAGGTCGCGCTGCCCGAGGGGCAACTGGACAATTTCATGCGGCTGAACCGCCCGGCGGACCGGCTCTTCACCGGCCAGATCGATCCGGACAAGTGGTTCTCCCTGCGCCACCGCACCCGCGAAAAGGCAGCACAACTCGCCGCCTCCGATCTGCGCGGGCTGACCGGCGCGCGCACCAGCCTGATCCCGCACCAGATCTACATCGCCCGCGAGGTGGCCAACCGCTACGCACCGCGGGTGCTGCTGGCGGACGAGGTGGGGCTGGGCAAAACCATCGAGGCGGGGCTCATCCTCCACTACCAGCTGCTCACGGAGCGGGCCCGGCGCGTGTTGATCGTGGTGCCGGAGAACCTCCAACACCAGTGGCTGGTGGAGATGCTGCGCCGCTTCAATCTACACTTCAGCCTGTTTGATGAAGCGCGCTGCCGGGCGGCGCAGGAGAGCAACGAGGGCGCCAACCCGTTCCAGACCGAACAGCTGATCCTGTGCAGTCTGCCCTTCCTGGTCGAACGGACGGAACGGTTCGAACAGGCGCTGGAGGCCGGCTGGGACCTCCTGGTGGTCGACGAGGCCCACCACCTGCAGTGGTCGCCCCAGTCCGCCAGCCGCGAATACCGCTGCATCGAGCAACTCGCCGACCGTACGGCGGGCGCCCTGCTGCTGACCGCCACCCCCGAGCAGTTGGGCAAGGAGAGTCACTTCGCCCGCCTGCGCCTGCTCGACCCCAACCGCTTTCCCGATTACGACGCCTTCGTTGCCGAGGAGCGTGCCTACGAACCGATCGCGCGGGCGGTGGAGGCGTTGTTGACCGGCGCCCCGCTCGACGATGCCGCCTCGACCACGCTGCGAAGCACCGTGGATGAAGGGGACAATCAGCGTCTGCTGGATGCCCTGAACTCGGACGATGTGCAGGCGTCCGATGCGGCAAGGGAGGCACTGGTCGAGCACCTGCTGGACCGTCACGGCACCGGCCGGGTCCTGTTCCGCAACACCCGTGCCGCAGTCAAAGGGTTCCCCGAGCGTCGGTTGAGCGCCTGTCCGTTGCCGCTGCCCGCGGCCTACGCCGAGGCGCTTGCCACCGCCCGCTCCACCACTTCCGGCACACCGCTGCCGCTGCTCTGCCCGGAGCGGCTGTACGAGTCCGGGCGTACGGCGGCACAGCCGCCCTGGAGCCGCATCGATCCGCGGGTCGGCTGGTTGGTCGCCAAGCTCAAGCAGCTGCGGCCGGAAAAGGTGGTCGTGATTACCGCCAGCATGGAGAGTGCCGCCGATCTGGCCGAGGCACTGCGGGTCACCACCGGCATCCAGGCGGCCCTGTTTCATGAGGGAATGAGCCTCCTGGAGCGGGACCGCTCCGCGGCCTTCTTTGCCGACCGGGAGTACGGCAGCCCGGTCCTGATCTGCTCCGAGATCGGCTCTGAGGGACGCAATCTCCAGTTTGCCCACCACCTGGTGCTGTTCGACCTGCCGCTCAATCCCGACCTGCTGGAGCAGCGCATCGGCCGACTTGACCGCATCGGCCAGAGCGAAACCGTCCACATCCATGTCCCGTACCTGGAAAACAGCCCCCAATCGGTGCTGTTCCACTGGTATCACGAGGGGCTCGGGGCATTCGAACACACCTGCCCCACCGGCCACAGCGTGTTCGTTCAGATCGAACCGGCGCTACAGGACGCATTGCAGGACCCCGACGGTACCGCTGCCGATCTCCCGGCCCTGGTGGCCGCCGCCCGGCAGTTGAATCACCAATTGACGGAGGCGCTGCATCGTGGCCGCGATCGTCTGCTGGAGTACAGCTCCTGTCGGCCGCGCCGCGCCGAGGCGCTCTGCCAGCGGGCGGGCGTCGAGTCCGCCGAAGGCGAAGGCGAACTGCTGGACTACCTCGAAGCACTGTTCGATGCCTTCGGTGTCGACCTGGAGGAGCACAGCGAACACAGCTTCATCATCCGTCCCGGCACCCACATGCAGGAGCCGTTTCCCGGCCTGCCGGACGACGGCCTCACCTTTACCTGCCACCGGGACACCGCGCTGGCCAATGAAGACATCGAGTTCTTCACCTGGGAACACCCGCTGGTACTGCGGGGCATGGAGATGGTGTTGAGCGGAGAGCGCGGCAACACCGCCATCGCGGCAATGAACTATCCCCGGGCCAAGCCGGGCACGCTGCTGCTCGAGTGTCACTTCGTGCTGGAGAGCGCATCGAGCCGGGTGGTGCAGTCGAGCCGTTATCTCCCGGCCTCCGGCATCCGTGTGGTGGTCGACGATACCGGGCACGACCACGCCGCCGTCCTCACCACCGAGTTCATGGCGCTGAACAGCACCCCGGTGGAGAACGAAACGGCCAAAAAGATCGTGCGCGCCTACGAAAAACCGCTTCGGGATCTGCTTCGTACCGGTGAGATGGCGGCGCAAGGCCAGATGACTGACCGCCTGGAGCAGGCCCGGCAGCGTACCCGGCACACCCTGGGTCGGGAGATCGACCGGATGCGGGCACTGCAGGTGGTCAATCCGAACGTGCGAGAAGAGGAGATTCGCTACCTGGAGCGGCAGCGCGAGGCGATTGAGAAGGCGATCGCGTCGGCGGGGCTGCGCCTGGATGCCCAGCGGGTGATCGTGACCACCTGACCCGACGGAACCCCGGAAAAGTCAATTAACACAAGGGCCGGATGCCCCATATGCTACGATGCGCCTCCGCGCGATAGCATTACGCCCCCTTTGGGGCATCTACGCCATCCAGCCAACTAAGCTTCGGTGTGCAGAGTTCGGCCGAAAGGCCCTCCTTCAACCCGGACAATCCACCGCCAGTGAGGTAAGCATGGCAAAGCCCAATTTCCAGTTCGAAAAACGCCAGCGCGAAATGGAGAAGAAGAGAAAGAAAGAGCAGAAACAGCAGCGCAAGGCAGAGAAAAAAGGCCTCCCCGAGGCAGAAGACGGTGAACAGCCGCAACCCGAGGAGAACAACGAGTAGCGCCTCTCCCTCCAGTGCCGCGACACGGTTCGCGGCTACTTCTCCCGAAACCGGCCCCCAGAGCTTCATGAAGACCCCCAAGCGGATCGAACCCCTAATCGAGGACGGCCTCGTCGACGAGGTCCTGTATCAACTCAAAAGCGGCAAGGAGGCCTCGGTCTTCGTGATCCGTTGCGGCGACGAGATCCGCTGCGCCAAGGTCTACAAGGAGGCCAACAAGCGCGGTTTTCGCAGCCACGTCCAGTACCAGGAGGGGCGCAAGGTACGTAACAGCCGGCGCGCCCGTGCCATGGAAAAGGGCAGCCGGTTCGGTCGCGGTGAGCAGGAGGCCCTGTGGCAGAACGCCGAGGTGGATGCGCTCTACCGCCTTGCGGCGGTCGGGGTGCGCGTGCCGAAGCCGCACCTGTTCATCGACGGCGTGCTGCTCATGGAACTGGTCACCGATGCAGACGGAAGCGCCGCGCCCAGGCTGGATGACATCACCCCGAGCGAGGCGCAGGCACACGCCTATCACCGTTTCCTCATCGATCAGGTGGTCCTCATGCTCAGCGCCGGGTTGATCCACGGTGACCTTTCCGAATACAACGTGCTGGTCGACGAACACGGGCCGGTCATTATCGACCTGCCGCAGGCGGTCGATGCCGCCGGCAACAACAACGCCTGCCGGATGCTGGTCCGTGATGTGGACAAGCTCACCACCTGGTTCGGCCAATTCGCCCCCGAACTGCTGGCCACCGACTACGCCCATGAGATCTGGGCGCTCTACGAGAGCGCCACGCTGAAGCCTGGCATCGAATTGACCGGGCGCTTCCAGCGGAGCGAGCGCCCCGCCGACGTGCACGACGTGCTGCGCGGCATCGAAGACGCACGCAGGGAGGCGATGCTGCTCCGGCAGCAACCGGACCTAGAGGAGTTCTAGGGCACCGAACAGCTAAACCGAGCGTTGCTTAATCGTTTTGCTCCGTAGGAGCGATGTCCACGGAAGGGCGAATGCCGCGCGCGCATGGAGGCGCAGGAGCGGCCCGGCCCTCCGGGCGAATAGCGGCAAAGCCGCTTCAGCCCTCATTTGCTCCCGTAGGCCCATTCGCCCACGGGGGCGGGCTCCTACGGCTGGCCGGTTCTGTTCGGTGCAGCACAGCCAGCCGGGATCGCCTTCAGATTGTCTGGACTATGATTTCAGGCAACAGAAGCACGGATGCGCGGATCACCGCTTGACCGCCGCCCCACTACCCCGTCTCCGGTCAGAGCGCCCCGATTGTGGAGAACCACGGGTGAACCTCAAGCCATCCGCCCTCACTCTCTGGATAGTGACCGCCGCCTGGGCGACAAACGCGATCGCGGCGGAGGTGCTCCCGCCCGAACCGATGCTCTCTGCCCACAACCAGGTGCGTAGTCAGCACAACGTCCCGTCTCTGAGTTGGTCGGAGAGGCTCGCCAGGGATGCAGCCAACTGGGCGGACCACCTGGCCGAAGCGGAGTCCTGCAAGCTGATACACGGCGGGTTCGGTCAGGGGGAAAACCTTTTCTGGGCCAGCCCCCGCGTCTCCTCCACCGGACAGACCGACGTGCAACAGATCGCTCCGGAAGCGGTGGTGCAGAGCTGGGCCTCCGAACAGGCCGACTACGACTACCCCACCAACACCTGCCAGGGTGAGCAGTGCGGCCACTACACCCAGATCGTCTGGGTCGAAACCGAAGAGGTCGGCTGTGCCAAGCGGCTCTGCGAAAATACCCTGGCCCAGATATGGGTCTGCCGCTACTCGCCGCCGGGGAACGTCGTCGGACAAAGACCCTACTGAAAGGGTGCCCGTGCGTCCGTATTAACGTTATCATCCGCACCCAAAAACGTGTATGAGCGACTTTTAACATCGGTCGGGGACCACCCGGCCGCCACGGAGTCTACCGATGAGTTTCCGCAACGCAGAAATCAGGAAAAAGGCCAACGTCTACTTCGACGGCCGCGTCACCAGCCGCGCCATCACCACCGCCGAGGGAGAGAGCAAGACCCTCGGCCTCATGCTGCCCGGCACCTACACCTTCAGCACCGGGGCACCGGAGGTGATGGAGATGACACAGGGGGCATGCCGGGTAAAACTGGACGGCGAGCAGGAGTGGAAGAGCTATCGGGCCGGCGAATCCTTCGAGGTGCCCGGCAACAGCCGTTTCGACATCGAGGTGACCGAACTGATGGACTACGTCTGCCACTTCGTGGCGGGCTGAGAGAGAGTCACCTGCATTTGGAACATTCAACAACCCCGAACCAGCAACTGACATTCTTTTTCACGGAGCAGCAGCACAATGGGCCGCGCCTATCAAAACCGCAAAGTATCCATGGCCAAGACGGCCGCCGCCAAGACCAAGGTCTACAGCAAATACGGTCGCGAGATTTACGTCTGCGCCAAGTCGGGCGGCACCGACCCCGGTGGCAACTTGACCTTGCGGGGGCTGATTGAGCGGGCCAAGAAGGATCAGGTGCCCAGCCACGTCATTGAGAAGGCGCTGGAGAAGGCCAAGGGGGGTGCCGGCGAGGACTATGCCCCTGCCCGCTATGAGGGTTTCGGTCCCGGCGGCTGCATGGTGATCGTCGACTGTCTCACCGACAACCCCAACCGCACCATTGGTGATGTCCGCACCTGCTTCAACAAGACCAAGAGCAAGCTCGGCACGCAGGGGACCGTCAGCCACATGTTCGACCACGCCGCCATCCTAGGCTTCAAGGGTGATGAGGATGCCGTTCTGGAAGCGCTGCTGACCGAAGATGTGGACGTCACCGATATCGAGAACGAAGAGGGCAAGATCACCGTGTTCGTCCCCAATACCGAATACAACAAGGCCAAGCAGGCCCTCATCAACGCATTCGGCGAGATCGACTTCGAGGTGGACGAGATCCAGTTCGTGCCCAAAGGCTCAACGCCCATCAGCGGCGACGACGTCGCCATGATGGAGAAGCTGATTGACATGCTGAACGAAGCGGATGACGTGCAGAACGTCTATCACGACGCGGAGTACTGACCGTTACCGTAGGAGCGGCGTCCCCGCTGCGATGCCGGTACCGAAGGAGTCGCACCGGGGCGGCGCTCCTGCAGTTCCAGCTTGTGCCCCGTTAATGCCGCTGCCTGCCCTCCTTCACCGCCGCGGCAATCTCCTCGTTGGTCAACACGCGGGTGTCCGGGTCCGCGGCACCGTTGTCACCCGGGGTGAAGCGTAGCCCTTCCATGTAAGGCGTCGGTTTCCTCCGACGGAAATCGACAAACTCCTTCGCGTAATGCGCCCGCGCCTCCTGCGCGCTCCTGGCACCCGTAACGACGTCATGCATCAGATTGAGAGCGAGAAAGTTCGCCTCCTCGTCATGACAGCGGGCGGACACCTCTCCCGCGGTACGCTCCACGATGACACTGCCGTCGAACTCGGCCAGGGCGGTGAATTTGTCCACCGGCACGCGGTAATCGATAACCGACTCGACCGCGTCGATATGCGGTACCGGGAAGTTGTGGCGGTGGAACCGCTTCGAAGCGACGATGCGCTTCCACGGCCCCGGCCGGTGCCAAATCAGTTGGGACTCGGTCGCCTCGTCGGGCTCGCCGTACTTGTCGATCACAAGCCGTGCCGCCTCCCGCGATGGCTCGGGCCAGTGTTCGATCTGTTGCGAGCCGGGTGCAGTTGCCATATCGGCGCCTCCCTGTACCAACCCTCTTACTCCGCAAGCTAGGCCGTTATTGGGACCTGTCAAGCAGGCTGGCGGGCGGGAGCACTGTAGGTGCGTGGGCTATGATCGGGAGAGGTCCAGACCGGAAGTGTTCCGGGTAACCTTGCGCGGAGGTCATCGCGTGGTCAATCGACATCAGGAGCGTGCCCAGCACGTGGTGGCGTCATTTTCGGAACTGCTGGATGCGCCGGCACGGGAGGCAATCACCGCCGCCCAGTACAAGGAACTGGAGATCCTGGTGCGGCAGGCCATCGCCGACGAACTTCACCATGCGGCCGAGCAGGTGGAGGATCTGGGCCACAGACTGCGCGCTGAAGTGGAACTCCCCAATCTGGATCTGTAGCCGCGCCGGCCCGCCACAAGGCTCTATCGATATGCTCAAGTAGACCGCCTTGCCCCGGGCGTTCACCTGAATGCCCTCCCTCCCCCATTTATCCGCGCCCTGCCTGAGCAGCGATCCTGTCCTACCCTTGATCGCACCCCAAGGTGAGTAAATCTTATGCCAGGCGCATGTAGCATCAGGCTGTTGCGTAAACTCGATACGCGCGCGGAACCTGCGACTCCCGGCAGCCACGGCGCGCCGCGAGTCGGCGCGCACCATCAGGCCGGACCATCCGCAAGCAGGGGGCTGTTCCGGATGGTGCGTTTCTTCTCCGTGGCCAGCCTGATCACCATCGTCGCGGCGGCCACCCTGCTCACCACACTCTATCGACAGGTGGCCATCCACGACATCGTCAGCTTCGGCGAACGCAGCAATCTGGTCGTGGCGCAGGGATTCCTCAACGCGCTCCACGCCCCGCTAGTAGAGTATCTGCTGCACGAAGAGGCCCACCATGGCGGCGCCCTGCCCGTCGATCTCGCCCAAGCGATCCGCAGGCTGATGGAAGACACCGCGGTGGTCCGGATCAAGATCTACGATGACGAAGCGATCGTGGTGTACTCCACACGGGAGGATCAGATCGGGCGCTACGTCATCGATAACGCCGGATATCGCTCCGCCATGAGCGGTTCGGTGATGAGCAAGCTGATCTACCGGGACGGCTTCAATCCGTTTGACCGAGAGACCGAATCGGACAACCTCATCCAGAGTTACGTACCCATTCGTGAGCATCCCGGTGCGCCGGCCCTCGGCGTGTTCGAGGTCTACACCGATGCCAACCCGATGGTCGCCGAGATCGAGCGGGGCCAGCTATCGGTTCTGGGCGGAGGACTGGGCGTTCTGACGCTGCTCTATTTGTCGCTTCTCGCCATCGTTCGTCATGCCGAACGCATCATCAAAGGGCAGCAGCAGAGCATCCGCGAGCGCAGCCGTGCCCTGGAGGTGCTTTCCTCCCAACTGCTCACGGCCCAGGAGCAGGAGAAGAAACGGGTAGCTCAAGAGCTACACGAGGGGATCGTACAGACCCTGAGCGGGATCAAGTACCAGATCGAACACGCACACCGGCGGGCGGGGGCACCGACTGAGGCTCCGTCACTGCATGCCGTGGTCCCCCTGCTGCAAACCACCATCCGGGAGGTCCGTTCCCTGGCCATGGAACTGCGGCCCTCAAGCCTGGATGACATGGGTGTGATCGCAACACTGGAGTGGTACTGCCGGGAGTTTCGGACCGTTTATCCGGAAGTGTCGCTGGAACTGGCAATCGGGATCCGCGAGAGCGATATCACCCCGCCCCTGAAGGTCATTCTCTATCGGCTCATCCAGCAGACTCTTCAGTGCTTTGCCCGCCATGAGTGCACCACGCGGATTGCACTGACCCTGACCCGGGCTACAGATGGTGTACACCTTCAGGTGAGTAACGACTGCGCCGTGGAAAATTACGAACAGGGCGATTTGGAGAGCTTTCGCATCGCGGTTCGGGAGCGCATCGCGCTTTCAGGCGGAAGCGCCGCTTTCAGCGACAATGCCCAGGGCGGCATTACACTGAGCGCACTCTGGGGTGCCTGATCGAGCGGTCTCCCCGTGCCGCTGGCCGGGCGCCATGATTCAAATCGTCGCGGCACGAGAGGGATTGCCGGTCAGCCACTGCTCCGCCTCATGAGGGGGCAAGGGCCTCGAGAAGTGGAATCCCTGCACCGTGTCACAGCCGAGGCGCTGTAGTGCAGCAACCTGCTCGGCGTTTTCCACTCCTTCTGCGATAACGCTCATCTCCAGGTGGCGGGCAATGGCCACGATGGCCTGAACGATACCCTCGGATTCCTGGTCTTTTCCCAAATTGGCAATGAAGCTTCCGTCGATCTTCAGGGTTTGGAAAGGGAAGGCGTGCAGGTAACTCAGCGAGGAGTACCCGGTTCCGAAGTCGTCGATGTACAGTCGGAGACCGCGCGCCCGCAGCGCCCGCAAGATAGTCCCTGCCAGCTCCGGGTCGGAGACCAGTGCGGTCTCCGTCACCTCCAGGCAGAGGCAATTGGCGTCGACTTCGCAGTCGGCAAGCGCCTCGTCAATCTGTTTGATCAGATCCTGTTGCAGGAGCTGCCTGGCAGAGAGATTCACGCTGACATAGCACTCGAGACCCGCCGGAAACTGCCGTTTCCAGATTTGCAACTGTCGGCACGCCTTGCGCAGCACACTGCGTCCAATCTCGTTGATGAGCCCGTTTTCCTCGGCCACGGGGATGAACTCGGCGGGTGAAACCGGGCCGTGCTCTGCGTGTGTCCAGCGCGCGAGCGCCTCGAATCCCGCGAGCATACCGGTCGCCGTGTTCACAATGGGCTGGTAGTGCACCTCGATTTCGTCGCGATCGACCGCGTGCCTCAGTTCGGTCTCGAGTGTGAGCAGCGCCTTCGCGTTCTGGTGCATCTGCTGATCGAACACCGCCGTTTGCCCCACCCCCAGGCCCTTCGCCTGATACATGGCCGTGTCGGCCTCGCGCAGGAGGTCGGAGACACTGGAATGCGAAGGGTTGGCTGAAACGATGCCGATGCTGGTACTGGCAAAGACCTCGTGTCCACACACGGACAGGGGTTCCTGCAGCGCGTGATGGATGCGTTCCGCTATGCGCAATGCAGCCTCCACCTCCGCGGAGCTGTCGACCAACACGGTGAATTCGTCGCCACCCAGCCGCGCCACCGTATCGCCCGGGCGTACCGACAGGGAGAGACGGCGCGCCACCTCCACCAATACCTCGTCACCGGCCGTATGCCCCAGGCTGTCGTTGACGTTCTTGAACCGGTCCAGATCGAGAAACAGCACCGAGAACCCATAGCCACGCCCGCCTCTCAAGTGCTGCAGGGCATGGGCGAGGCGATCCGTAAACAGTGCGCGATTGGGGAGGCCGGTGAGGGTGTCATAAAGGGCCGCGTATTGCAGCTGTTCCTCAGCGTGGTAGCGCTCGATCATTCCGCCGAGGCTGTGCGTGATGGCGGACAGGAATTGCTGTTCCTCGTCGTTCCGCTGATGGCCATGATCCAGATAGAGCGTAAGCACGCCGAGGATTCTCTCGCCGGACAGGATCGGCAGGCAGTAGTGCCCATGGGGCTGCATGCCCGGAAACATATGCTCGTGGCGTTCGTCGATGCAGTCGGCGAACACGGTCCTTCTGGTCTGGGCCGCGCGGCCGCAGAGGCATTTGCCGAACGGCACCGAGGCGCACCCCATCGAGACAGCCTCGGAAAGACCGCGCTGCACCACCATCGTCAGGCGCTGATCATCGGCCACCAGGAAGATTGCGCCCTTCGCCTGAATCGATAGCCACGGGGTTGAGAGGATGGTTTCCAGGCTGCGCTCCAGGCGCGTATGGAAGCTCACGGGCTCGATAGAGAGTTCGAGAATGCGGGCGATGACCTGCTGCGAAAAAAAATCGCGGCGGATCTTCTCCTCAGCACGTCTGCGATCGGTAATGTCGCGGATGAACGCTGTGTAGGAAGCATCCTCATCCTTTGCATCAAGTGCAACCAGCGACAGTTCGGCGTGGAATTGCCGCCCTTCCCGGTCCACTGCTGTGCATTCGGTACGCGTGTGGCCGGTTGCGGAGGGCCAGCGATGGCCCACCTCAGGGTCCTCACCGTCCATTGGCGCCAGGCAGGTAGCGCGGAAGGGCCGCCCGAGCACCTCGTGCTCCGACCAGCCGAACAGGGTCTCCGCCTGTCGGTTCCACCCTTGAATATGATCGTTGATGTCGATGGTGATAATGGCGTCGAGGGAACCGCGCACGATGGCGCTGGTACGCTGCTCATGCCGTGTCAGTGCACGAAGGGCATCTGTGCGCTGGTGAATCTGCCGGGTCAGCTGCCGTCTACCGACGCCGATCCCCACCAGCCCCAGCAGCCAGAGGGTGCCGTAGCCCAACCCGAGCATGGTGTGCTCCCGTGCGGCATAGGCCGCGTCGAGGGGCACCTTGAGGCTCACCGCCCCCGCCAGGTCGCCGGTAATGTATTCACCCTTGTGACACTTCAGACACGGGGCCTTGAAATGCCGTGGTTCGAGCACCCGCAGGGTGGGCACGCCATCATGGTTGACGACCTCTTTCAGGCGCTTCGCTGTCTTTGTCATGAGGCGCAAACCTTTGGCTTCCCACGCATCCGGCCGGTTTGCGGTATTGATGGGATTCAGGCTGACCAGACGTCCATGCACCTCGTTCTCGTTGCTGCGCGCGCCGTAGTAGCGTGTGCCGAGTGTGGCGGGATTGACCAGCGTCAGGGTGCGTCCGGTGGGCGTGGTGACATCACGCTCAGGAACTGCGGAAAGGAGTGGATCGGCTCGGGTCTCGCCGCCTACCGGGACATAGACCCCGCCGTGGGCTGCCGCCCACCGCAGCAACTCTTGCCCCTTGTCGAGGGTCACCTGAATCTCGCGGCTCGCATGTTCGCGGAGCGTGTTCTGCACCTGAAGCAGATTCCACCCCAAAAACAGCAATACGGCACCGGTCCAGCCGATCGCCAGTGCCCACGACCAACGCCGCAAAGACAACCCCTTGTAGTTGGGGCCGTGCATCTCCCTGAATTCCGTCAACAACCGCCGCTCCATTGATTTTTCTTGTGTTCCCCAAATGATGCGAGGGATTTACAAGTATGGTCAGGGTTTTCGAGTTCGCCAGTTGTCGGAATAAATTGGCCCGTAACCGGCTGGAATCCACACAGGAATCTGACAAACAGCAGCTTCTGAGGCTGGCGCCTTGCCGGGCTCCTGCCGAAACTCTCCCGTCGCGGAGTAAAAGAGATGGCAATACGTGAGGAACAGGCCTATAGTGGCGCCAGCTACAGATTCTGTTATCGGCAGTTTTGGTCGTTCCCCTCTGTGTTACCGCCTGAACCACCCATCGCATGACCTGTAAGCGACACACATCTCATTCAGTTTTCAAAGGTAAATGTTTCATGGCTACAGGCAATGTGAAGTGGTTCAATGAGTCCAAGGGCTTCGGCTTTATCACCCAGGACAGTGGCGAAGCTGACGTGTTCGTGCATTTCAGTGCAATTCAGAGCGCCGGTTTCAAGTCTCTGAATGAAGGCCAGAAGGTCAGCTTCGACGTGACAAGCGGTCCCAAGGGCCCGCAGGCGAGCAACGTCGTCGCGCTGTAATCTGCGCAAGAGGCGGAGAAACCCCGCTTCGGCGTAATGCCGGTCAGCCAGACAGGAACGTGTTTGGCTGACCCGGATACAAGAATCCGGTGACCCTCGTGATCACCGGATTTTTTTTGCCTCGCTCCGATTCCGTTCGAACAGCGCCCGTGGCCGCATTTGGGTCAATCGTCCACCAGTGACACCTGCACCGTGGCCGATGTCCTGTCAAGCACGATTGCCACCTGGCAGTATTCGCTCAACGCGTCGATGGGGGTTGGATCGTCGGCGCAACTGCAACCGGCGATGATGCTCTGATAGTGGATGCCCGCCTTTATACGAATGGCATCATCGGCGTCGGACACGGAAATCACCATCACCTGGAAACGATCACCGCTGACGTAGCTGCCGCGGGACAACCCCTGCTGCAATGGCAGTGCCGCCGGTTCCAGTCGCTCCAGCTCCGCCTTGAGCACGGTGGTGAACGCGGGCGTGCCCCATGCCGCCAATACCTTGGGCAGTTGTATCGTCGGTCTGTTCATCGCATCCGCCTGTCTTATCTCCCGGGACCCAGCTGATTCGACGCCCTGCGCTCCATTTCTGTCATTGCGCCGCCGAAAAAATGGCCGCGCGGCCCTACCGCTTGACCGCCAACACCCCATCCCCTATCAACTCGGTGACAAACCCCGCCCGACGCAACCGCTTTGCCACCTCGTTCGGTACATCGCGACCGCTGGTGAGCTTGTTGGGTGTCCCGGTGTAATGAAACAGCTTGCCCTTGCGTCTCAAGACGCGCGCCAGGGCGTTGTAAAAAGCCTGGGAGTAGAGTTCACCGGCAATCCCGAACCGCGGCGGGTCGTGCAGGATGGCGTCCACCGACTCATCAGACAGCCGGCCAATCTCCTCGGCGACATCCCCATGCCGCAGGGAGAGCGCTCCGCCCACCTTCGGCGACCAGGGATTGATGCCGCGCAACCAGATCACGTCCGGGTTCTTTTCGAACGAAAGCACCTGCCGCGCCTGCCCCTGCACACACCAGGCGGCGAAATAGCCCAAACCACCGCATGTGTCCAGAATCACCTTGCCGCGCGGTTGAATCATACCGACCTTCCGCTCCGCATCCGCATAGGGCGACACCTGCGCAGTCGGCAGCATCTTGATGCCGTCGATCTCGAAGGTCGGAGGCCCCCACGCGGTCGGAACAAGCTTGATCAACGACGTGGTGAACCGGGACACCGGCTCAAAGCCGGAGCCGGACCAGTAATAGATGGTGCGCTCCTTGCACCGTCCGAGATAGGGAAATTGCCGCCCCTGCCAGGACCACCCGTCCCCGCACAGCTCCACCGTGGCCGTGGAACGGCCCAGGTCCACCGAACACGCCAGGGTCGCCGCACCTACGCGCCGGGCGGCCTGCATGGCGTTATGCACCTGTTCTGTCAGCAGCGGGCCGTCACTCACTCGTGTCCCTCATGTCGGGGGCGGCAAACAGGGCCGAGCCAAAGCTGCCCCGGGGGCACCATGATAACAGCCGGCGGCGGCGCTCCCCCTGCTGTCGCCGGCACGGATGACGGTTCGACAGGCTGGCTATACTCAGTCTCGTCGTCCCCCAACGGGGTGGGCGGTGCACTGCGTCCGCTTGTTGAGCGCCTTCCGCGCGACCTGACGAGGCCACGCCGCGATGACCCGTGCCGGGAGAAGGAGGCTGATCCTCGCCGCTGTGGCGATTATCGCGACGGTTCTCACCCTCTCCTTCGTATGGCTCGATGACCCGCCCCTGCCCGAGGGATTCGCGGCGGCAAACGGCCGTCTCGAGGCGACCCGGGTCGACGTCGCGACCAAACGGGCCGGACGACTGAGCGAAGTCGCCGTGCGCGAGGGCGACATCGTTCACCGGGAGCAGAGCGTCGCCCGCATGGATGTCGATGCACTGGAGGCGGAGCTACGCCTGGCACAGGCAGAGCTGGAGGAGTCGGTGCAGGCCAGGAGTGCCGCCGAGGCGAGACTCGTGCAGCAGGAGAGCGCGGTGGAGTTCGCCGCCGCGGAGTTCCAGCGTAGGGACAATCTGGCGAAACAGAAGCTGGTTCCGCAGCAGGAGGTCGACCTGGCTCGTTCCAGGCTCGATAGCGAGATGGCCGGTGTGAATGCAGCCCGCGCGGCGGTCCACCAGTCGGAAGCGGCGGTCAAGGCCGCGCAGGCGAAGATCGATTTCGTTCAGACCGAGCTGGACGACAGCATCCTCAAGTCGCCCATCGTGGGCCGCGTCCTGTATCGCCTCGCCGAACCCGGTGAAGTCCTCCCGGTGGGGGGGAAGGTCCTCACCCTCGTTGATCTCACCGATGTCTACATGACCATCTTTCTCCCCACTGAACAGGCCGGCAGGGTGCGCGTGGGTTCCGACGCACGGATCGTGCTGGACACCAGGCCGGACGTACCGCTTACCGCCCGGATTTCGTTCGTCTCACCGGAGGCCCAGTTCACCCCCAAGCAGGTGGAAACGGAGAGCGAGCGTGCGAAACTGATGTTCCGGGTCAAGGCGCGCGTCGATCCGGAGTTGCTGATGAAGCATTTCGACACCGTCCAGACCGGTCTCCCCGGTGTGGTCTATGTGCGGTTAGATCCTGACACCGTGTGGCCTGATGAGCTACAGGGGCCATCCACGACCCGGACAGATTCCTGAGACATGGACAGCGCCGTTGTCGCCAGCGGGCTGACCCATCGCTACCGCGGCACCGTGGCGTTGTCGACGGTCAATTTGGCGATCCCGGCAGGGCGGCTGATCGGCCTGGTGGGGCCGGACGGTGCGGGCAAGTCCACCTTCCTTTCGCTCGCCGCCGGCGCGCGCAAACTCCAGGAGGGCACGCTACGTGTCCTCGACGGTGACATGCGGGACCACGCCCATCGCAGCGTCATCTGTCCACGCATCGCCTATATGCCACAGGGGCTTGGACGCAATCTGTACCTCACCCTGTCGGTCGCCGAGAACATCGACTTCTTCGGCCGTCTGTTCGGACAGTCCCGTACCGAGCGGCAGTGGCGCATCGACGAACTGCTCCACGGCACCGGCCTTGCACCATTCCACGACCGGCCCGCCGGCAAGCTTTCCGGCGGCATGAAGCAGAAGCTCGGGCTCTGTTGCGCACTGATCCACGATCCCGACCTGCTCATCCTGGACGAACCCACCACCGGTATCGATCCCCTCTCACGCCGTCAGTTCTGGGACCTCATCGGTCGCATCCGATTGCGCCGTGAAGGCATGAGCGTGCTGGTGGCGACCGCCTATATGGAGGAGGCGCAGAGCTTCGACCACGTGGTCGCCATGGACGGTGGCACCGTACTCGCCCACGGCAGCCCGGCCGAGTTCATGGCCCACACCTCGACCGAAGACCTGGAGGCCGCATTCGTTCGCCTGCTGCCCGAAGAGCGCCGCCAGGGGCACAAGGCGCTGTCGGTCCCCCCGCGCATTCGCCGCGATGAGGCGCCGCTGGCGATTGCGGCCAAAGGGCTCACGCGCCGTTTTGGCGACTTCACCGCGGTGGATCATGTCTCCTTCAACATCGAGCGGGGGGAGATCTTCGGCTTCCTCGGTTCGAACGGCTGCGGGAAGACCACAACGATGAAGATGCTCACCGGTCTCCTGCCGCCGACCGAAGGTGAGGCCTGGCTGTTTGGGACGCCGGTCGATGCCAACGAGATCGCGACACGCCGGCACATCGGTTTCATGTCCCAGGATTTTTCCCTCTACCGTGAACTGACGGTGCGGCAGAACCTGGCACTGCACGCCCGCCTGTTTCATCTGCCAGCCGAACAGGTTGCACCACGCATCGATCGGCTGGTCCGGCACTTCGACCTCTCCGCCCATCTGGATAAACAGGCCGATTCGCTACCGATGGGTATACGTCAGCGTCTTTCCCTCGCGGTCGCCGTAATTCACCAGCCGGAGATCCTGATCCTGGACGAGCCGACATCGGGGGTCGATCCGGTGGCGCGGGATGGCTTCTGGGGGCTGCTGATCCACCTCTCTCGCCACGAGGGGGTGACCATCTTCGTCTCCACCCATTTCATGAACGAGGCGATCCACTGCGACCGCATCTCCCTGATGCATGCGGGCCGCGTGCTTGCCATCGGCACACCGGAACAACTGATCCGCGAACGCGGCGCCGCCACTCTGGAGGAGGCGTTCATCGGGCATCTCAAAGAGGCCGCGGCCGAGACGAAGCCGACCCGGGATGTCGAAACGCACGCTGCCACCACCGTCGCCGCGATCACGCCCAGGGTGCGCCAGGCGGCGCTCGCGAGAGCCATCGACCTCCGGCGCATCTACGCCTACGGGCGGCGGGAGGCACTCGAACTGGCACGGGATCCGGTGCGGCAGCTGTTCGCCCTGTTCGGCACCATGCTGCTTATGGTGGCATTCGGTTACGGGATCAGCCTCGATGTGGAGGATCTGCCGTTCGCCGTACTGGACCGCGACCGGACGCCCGAGAGTCGCGACTACATCCACAACGTGTCGAGCTCCCTTTACTTCCGTGAGCATGCACCGATCCGGGACTCCGAAGATCTCGACAGACGCATGCGCACCGGTGAACTCGCCTTGGCCATGGAAATCCCGGCCGGTTTCGGCAGGGATCTGCGCCGTGGTGGCAGACCGCAAACGGCCGCCTGGGTCGATGGTTCCAACCCATTCCATGCCGAGACGGTCATGGTCTACATGCAGGGCCTGCATCGGACCTATCTGGAGCGGTTCGCCACAGAACGGGGAGTTACCCGGCCTCTACCGGTGGATATCGAGACCCGATTTATCTACAACCAGGATTTCGAGAGTGTCGTCGCCATGGTGCCGGGCGTGATCGCGTTCCTGCTCATTCTTATTCCGGCCATGCTCACCGCGCTCGGCGTGGTGCGTGAAAAGGAGCTGGGGTCCATCGTCAATCTCTACGTCACGCCGGTCACACGCCTGGAGTTCCTGCTGGGCAAGCAGCTCCCCTACATCCTGCTCGGCATGGTCATTTATCTCGGCCTGGTAACGATGGCCATCATCGTTTTCGGCGTTCCCCTCAAAGGGAGCTTCGTCGGTCTGACCGTGGCCGCCGTACTCTATGTGACCGCCGCCACCGGTATCGGGATACTGGTCTCCTCCTTTACCAAATCCCAGATTGCCGCACTGTTCGGCGCCGGTATCCTGACCGTGCTCCCCGCGACAAATTTCTCCGGCCTCATCGACCCGGTCTCCTCGCTGAGGGGTGCCGCGCGGGTGATTGGCAACAACTACCCGACCTCCCACTTCATCGACGCCAGTGTCGGCGCCTTCACCAAGGGCCTTGGCTTCGAGGCACTGCTCCCCTTCATCGCCGTACTCGCGGTCATGGCGCCGCTGTACACACTGCTCGGTCTTCTGTTTCTTCGAAAGCAGGAGACGTGATGCTGCGCCGGCTCAGGAACATCTTCGATTTGGGCGTCAAGGAGCTGTACAGCATCCTGCGGGACCCCGTGCTTCTGTTTCTGATCGTGTGGGGCTTTACGGTCGGAATCATCACGCCCGGCAAAGGCGCCGGGGATGCATCGCTCCACAATGCCCTGATTGGTATCGTCGACGAAGACCACTCATCGCTTTCGAACCGTATCGCCGCCTCCTTCTATGCCCCCTATTTTCTCCCGCCGCAGCAAATCTCCTTCGCCGCAATTGATGCGTTGATGGACGCAGGCGCTGTCACCTTCGTCCTGGTCATACCGGAGCAGTTCGAGCGCGATCTGGTCGCCGGCCGTTCGCCGACGGTACAGCTCCTCGTCGATGCCACACGCATGAAACAGGCCGGCCTCGGGGCCAGTTACATCAACAGCATCGTCAGCGGACAGGTCACCGAGTTTCTTCACGCCACCCGCCGGGAGCCGCCACCGCCGGTGGATCTGGTGGTCAGGGCGAAATTCAATCCCAATCTCATCCCGTCAGGATTTCAGGGGCTGGTCGTCCTCATCAACAACACCACCCTGCTCACGGTCATCCTGACCGGCGCGGCGGTGGTGCGTGAGCGCGAACACGGCACCATCGAGCACGCACTCGCCATGCCGGTGACCTCCTTCGAACTCATGCTGGGAAAGATCTGGGCCACAGTGGTGGTGATGACGTCGGTGATCCTGACTTCCCTGTTCGTCGTCCTCAAGGGGGTGCTGCACCTGACCGTCGCGGGCTCGCTTCCCCTGTTGATTACCGGGGTGGTCATCTACCTGTTTTCCGCCACCTCAATCGGCATCTTTCTCGCCACGCTTGCCCGCTCGATGCCCCAGCTGGGTCTGCTCGCCATCATGGTGGTCGTCCCCATGAACATGCTGTCCGGCAACAACACCCCGCTCGCGTCGCAACCGCAGGTGTTGCAGCTGATCATGCAGCTCTCACCCTCAACCCATTTCGTCGGCGTTGTCCAGGCGGTCGTCTTCCGTGCGGCGACGCTGATCGAGGTCTCGATCAATCTGCTGCTGATGGCGGGGATAGGGGTTGTCCTATTTTTGCTGGCACTGCTGCGTTTCCGCCGCAGTATGGCGGCAGCCCGAGGGTGAGCGGAGCGGCACGGCAGGGCACATCCCTGTGACCCCGGTTCCAGGGAACGCAGCTTCAATCCGCATTTCCCTAGAACCGCTCCCGACGGTCCAGGTAGCGCCACTGCCCCGGCTGTAGCTTCGCCATCGGCAGCCGGCCGATGCGGATCCGCTTCATCGACAACACCCGCAGCCCCACCTGCTCGCACACGTCGCGGATCTGCCCGGGCCGCGGGTCCTTGAGGGCGAAGCGCAGCCGGTCTTCGTTCTGCCAACTGACCTTGTTCGGCGGCAGCGCCCGGCCGTCGAAGCTGAGACCGTGCTGAAGCAGTTCGAGGCCACCGGGCGCGAGCGTACCCGCCACCTCGACGATGTACTCCTGCTCGATGCGATCGGCCTCTTCGGTGAGCTTGCGCAGCACGCGCCGGTCCTGGGTGAACACCGCCAGCCCCCCGGCGCCCGGCTGCAGCGGCAAGGTCGGAGAGAGGCGCACGAAGTGGGCCTTGAGTATCCGCCGACTCCGATCGTCCGGCGCGTGCGAGGCGGGCGAAATCAGCTGCGCCGCCATCCCCGGATCAGCCTCAGGCAGCTGGTGCAGCAGAATGGTCGCGGGCTCCAGGGGTTCGGCCTTCGCCTGCGGGTCCAGCTCGATGTTCTGGTCGGTGACCCGGAACTGCGGCTCTTCCACCGCCACCCCATCGACCCGGACCCAACCACCCTGGATATAGAGTTCGGCCTCGCGGCGGGAACACGGGAGCAGGTGTGCGAGGCGTTTGGCGAGGCGGACACTTTCGGTCATGGTGCGAGATCCTGGTTGGCATCGGTCATTGTAACCGGCGCATGTGGCATCGCCCCGGACGATGGGGACTTCTTTCACGGTTTCGCACCGAATTGACCCGGCTCAAGGTCCGAAGCGACCGCCGCCGGTAGGCTCCGCGGCGGGTCAACGGATGCACAGCCATGATCAATGGGACGCTTGCGCCCGCGGGCGCCGCACTGCCAGCGGGGCGAATTCCCGGAAACTGGGGGATCTGGGTCGGGATCACGTGCGAATTCGTCGAATTCGCCCTGCTGTTTGCGGTTTACTTTATCGCCCGCGCCCACTTCCCCGAGGCGTTTCACGCCGGCCCGGGGCAACTCTCGACCACCGCCGGCACCGCCATCACCCTGCTGATGGTCACCAGCAGCTACTGCATCGCGGGCTCGGTCCACGCCATGCGCCGCGACCGCCGCCGGAGCGCCGTGATCTGGCTTACCGTCGCACTGCTGGTGGCGCTCGGCTACCCGGCGGTCAAGTACCTGGAGATCGGCTGGAATCTCGCCCATGGCATCGACAGCGAGGCCGGGATCTTTGTAACGGTCTACTACTACCTGACCCTCAACCACCTCGTGCACGCCTCTTGGGGCATCCTCGGCATCCTGTTCGTCCTGGGGCGTCTCGCGTCCGGCGGCTACACCGCCGACAACCACGCCGGCCTGGAGGCCCTCGGCAGCTACTGGCACGCCACCGACATGATCTGGCTGGTCATGTTCCCCCTGTTCTACCTGCTGGCCTGAGATGGACACCCGAACCGACAGCCTCTCCCCCCTGACCGTGGCCTGGCTCGCACTGGTCGCCCTGACCCTCGCCAGCCTTGCCCTCGGCGAATGGACCGCCGCGGCCCCCTGGCTTCCGCTGCTGATGGCCGCTGTCATCTGGGCCAAGTGCGCCATCGTCGCCGACCATTTTCTCGAGGCGAACCGGGCGCATCCGTTCATCCGGCGGGTGGTCCAGACCTTCATCGCCCTGGCCCCCATCGCCCTGGTCCTTATCACCCTGTTCGGCCCCGAGATCGCCCGCTGGACCACACTCGACTGAGCTCAACCTGCACCGGTGCTGAAACGCAGGCGCACCACAGTAGCTGAACTCCCTCCATATTCTTGACCGATTCCCTCTGTCTTATGGTAGCCTTGCACACCTTCACACCCGCCGCTTGCGGGTGACCCGAACAGAGGAGATTCAGAATGCAGGTTGAGATCGACGGTAAGGTAATCCAGCTCAGCGAAGCCGGCTGGCTCGAAAACCTCGATGAGTGGAACGAGCAGGTGGCCGCGGCCATCGCCGTCAATGAGAAGGTGGAACTGACGCCCGAGCACTGGGACGTCATCAACGAGGCCCGCGCCTACTTTCAGGAGAACGGCACCGTTGCCGAACCGCGTAAGTTCTCCAAGATCATGCAGGCGAAGTTCGGTGCAGAGCGCAGCAGCAGCCAGTATATCTACGCCCTGTTCCCTTACGGGCTCATCAAGTCCGCGAACAAGATCGCCGGGCTACCGCGTCCGAAAGGGTGCAGCTGAGACTGAAAAAAGGGGCTGAGACGGAAGAGGGGCGCAGGCGTTGCCCCTGCCCCCTTTTCTTCGTCCGACCAGCCGCTCAATCGTCTTCGTACTTCTCTATCCGCTCGCGCTCCACCTCAGAGGGGGCTATCCACTCCTGCATCGCGGGTAGTGCGAGCTTCGCGTCGGCATAGGCGCGGACCGCCCCCCTCATAGGTCCTGAAGCGCAGCACCACCGGCGCGTACATGGCATCGGCGATGGTGAAGCGGCCGAACAGAAACGGGCCGCGGCCCCGTATCGTGCGCGACGCCCGTGTTTCGTGCAGGAGCGGCTGCAGCCGCGATGGGGCGGTGGTCCATTCTCCGCCGCTCCTGCAAAAACCACCACGCGCTCACCTCCCCACGAACCCTCGCGCCCCCTCCGCAAGCCGTTCCGGCCGCGTGAGTATCAGCTCGCTCTCCAGCCCCTTCTGCAGGAAGAAGTCGTCGGCGCGGTAGGTGGCAGAGGGGTTCTGGCGGGTCATGCAGCGGATGAGGCAGTTGAAGCCGTCGGGCTGCTCCGGTACCCGGCGTGCGTAGAGAGAGAAATTGAAGGTGTAGTAGCCCAGATGCCCGTAGTAACGGAGCACGCCCGCGAGCCCGTCCGCCAGGCCGTCCAGATCCTCCGGGGTCAGGGCGGTGAAGTCGCCGTTGCCGGTGTGAACGCCGATGATCTCGTTCGCGGCGAGCGGCGACCAGCTGGCGAGCCAGTGCCAGTCGCCGGTCGCGGCGATGTAGCGCTCCCCGCTGCGCCGCTCGGCGGCGATCAGGTCCGCATGGAAATCGCTCCCGCTCCGCTCCCGATAGACCCGGCACGCCTCAAGCAGCCGCCCCTGGTGGGTGTAGGGGGCAGGGCTGACGAGCACCTGAAAATGGGGATGGACCAGGCTCGCACCGGCGGGAAACAGGTAGTTGGCGTTGACCGTTGCGTAGGCCGCCTCGGCATCGGCATTGAAAACCGTCTCGACATATTTCCAGGCTGTCTCCAGGGCGTCCCTGATCAGCCGGGGGGTGAAACCGCCGGGCGCCAGCCAGTGGGCATGGGAGACGGCGATCACCGCGTGGTACGGGGCAAGGGGGAACAGGTTGGGAAAGAGCGTCGCCTCCCCCGCCGTCAGCCGCCCCCCGGCGATGAAGCTCTCCGGGAAGCGGGCGGTCGACTCGATGCGCTCCGGGCAGAAGAAACAGCGCCCGGCACTCTCCTCCACCAGCCGATCGAGCAGCGCCCGGTCGGCGTCGCCGATGAAGATCTTGAGCCCCTCCTCGATCGCCGGGTTGTAGAGGCTGCTGTGGCCCAACAGCGGGTCCCGGCGCAGTTCCAGCCGCTGCCGCTCCGAGGCAAATCCCTTGAGGGGATTGAGAAACTCCACCGTGTCGAAACGGTTTTCAAAGGTGATCCCGTTCATCGCGCCCTCCCCTCCGGCATCCCCGACAAGGATGGTGAGAAACGGGCACGGATGCAAAGCGCCTGAAATCGAACCCCGCCCTGCGACTCTGCTATCGTGTCGCTCCGTCCGGCCGCGTGCATCCGCCATGAATCTGAAGAACCTCCACCACATCTACACGGCCTCGTCCGCTTCCATCACAGCGCTGGCCGGAGAACACGGGCTCGATCCGGTAGTCTCCCTGGGCGTGGCCCGGCTGCTTGTCGCCAACGACGGCAACTTGGCGAGCCTCTCCCCGAAGCAAAAGCAGCACTACGAGCTCTCGATAAAGCCGCTGATTGATTAGGAAGAGATGGCCGGATCAGAAACGCTGATTTAATCCGTGTTTCCCGTGCGGTCCAGGGATGGACCGCCGCAACAAGAGCCGAGCCACTCCAGTACCCCTGTCCCGGCACGGCGTCCGGAGGCGAAGCAGGCGGTGAGCAGATAGCCGCCGGTGGGGGCCTCCCAGTCGAGCATCTCGCCGGCACAGAAGAGCCCCGGCCGTGAGCGCACCATCAGCCGCTCGTCGAGCGCCTCGAAGGGAACCCCGCCGGCGCTGCTGATCGCCTCGTCGATGGGGCGCGGCGCCACGAGCGGCAGGGGCAGCGCCTTGAGCGCCGCGGCCAGCCGCTCGGGATCATCGAAGGCGTCCGCCGGGGCCAGCTCGCGCAGCAGT
Organism: Gammaproteobacteria bacterium; assembly: GCA_041690635.1. GTDB lineage: Bacteria > Pseudomonadota > Gammaproteobacteria > Thiohalomonadales > Thiohalomonadaceae > JAWLGZ01. The sequence continues at coordinate 174,118 of JAWLGZ010000004.1, read as the reverse complement.
CCCGCCTTCACTCCGGCGATCCCCGCCCGGGTCAGGTGCTTGGCCATGGAGTGCGATCCGCGCGGTCGCGACAACTCCTCGGTCAGGCGTGCCAGGGTCTTGCCGGGGACGAGATCGAGATGGAGCGTCACCTCACCGCGCGCCTCCAGGGTGTCGCGCAGCGGACCGGACAGGGCGTAGACCAGACTCCCTTCGATCCCCGTGTCTGAGACCATGAACTCCCCCTGGCGGCGCCACGCCTCCCCCGTCGCCGCCTCGAACCACGCCACCACCGGCTTCACCGGCCGGCCCGCGAAACGGCCGCGAAAGTGATCGCTCCAGGGCGCATCGAAGCCGCAGTTGGCAGGGCGCAGGTCGGAAACCGGGATCCCGCAGGCACGCAGCAGCGGCACCCATGCCCCGTCGGAACCGAGCCGCCGCCAGCTGCCGCCGCCGAGGGCGAGGAGGGTCGCTGCCGGTGCCACCTGCACCTCCCCCTGTGGGGTGGCGAAGCGTAACGCGCCCGCCGCATCCCAGCCCAACCAGCGGTGGCGCGCATGGAAACGGACCCCCGACTCACGCAGCCGGTGGAGCCAGCGGCGCAGCAGGGGCGCGGCCTTCATCCCGGCGGGAAAGACCCGCCCGGAACTGCCGACGAAGGTCTCCACCCCGAGACCGTGGACCCACGCCCGCAGCGCCTCGGGGCCAAAGCCGTCGAGCAGCGGTGCGATCGCCGCACGGCGTACTCCGAAGCGGGCGAGGAAGGGTTCGCGTGCCTCCGAGTGGGTGAGGTTGAGCCCGCCCTTGCCGGCGAGCAGGAACTTGCGCCCGACGGAGGGCATGGCATCGTAGAGGTCGACCAGCAGCCCGGCGCCGCTCAGCACCTCGGCGGCCATCAGTCCGGCAGGGCCGCCGCCGATGATGGCGATGCGCGGCGCTTCGCTCACCCCTGCCCCCCGGCCAGGCTCAGGGCCACCGCCTCCGCCAGTTTGATGCCGTCCACGGCTGCGGAGAGGATCCCCCCGGCGTAACCTGCCCCCTCTCCGCCCGGATAGAGACCGGGGGTATTGCTGCTCACGAAGCGTTCGCGGTCGCGCAGCAGGCGCACGGGCGAAGAGGTGCGCGTCTCCACCCCGGTGAGGAGCGCATCTTCCATGGCAAAGCCCTTAATCTGCCGATTGAAGGCGGGCAGCGCCTCGCGTAACGCCTCTACCACGAAGTCGGGCAGGCAGCGGCTGAGGTCGGTCATCCGCACGCCGGGGGTGTAGGAGGGATGGACTGTCCCGAGTTCCGTCGAGGGCCGCCCGGCGAGGAAGTCGCCCACGCGCTGGGCGGGCGCGGAGTAGTCCCCGCCGCCCGCCTCGAAGGCGGCCGTCTCCCAGCGGCGCTGGAACGCGATCCCCGCCAGCGGCGAGCCGGGGTAGTCCTCCTCGGGCGTCACCCCCACCACGATGCCGCTGTTGGCGTTGCGTTCGTTGCGCGAGTACTGGCTCATGCCGTTGGTCACCACCCGCCCCGTTTCGGAGGTGGCGGCCACCACCGTACCGCCGGGGCACATGCAGAAGCTGTAGGCGGAGCGGCCGTTGCGGCAGTGGTGGACCAGCTTGTAGTCAGCGGCGCCGAGCAGCGGGTGACCGGCGAAGTCGCCGAAACGGGCGCGGTCGATGAGCGATTGCGGGTGCTCGATGCGCACCCCGATGGAAAACGGCTTGGCCTCCATCGCCACGCCGCGGGCGTGGAGCATCTCGAAGGTATCGCGGGCGCTGTGGCCCAGGGCCAGGATCACGTGGTCGGCGGCGATGCGCTCGCCACTGGCCAGCACCACCCCGCGCACCTGCCGCCCCTCCAGTTCAAGGTCCACCACCCGGCTCTGGAAGCGGATCTCGCCCCCCAGCGCCTCGATGGCGGCACGCATCCGTTCCACCACGGTCACCAGGCGGAAGGTGCCGACGTGCGGCTTGCTGATGGTGAGGATCTCCTCCGGAGCCCCCGCCGCCACCAACTCCGTAAGCACCTTGCGGCCGCGGAAACCCGGGTCCTTGATCTGGGTGTGGAGCTTGCCATCGGAGAAGGTACCGGCGCCCCCCTCGCCAAACTGCACGTTGGACTCCGGGTCGAGCACCCGGTTGCGCCACAGGCCGAAGGTGTCCTTGGTGCGCTCACGCACCGCCTTGCCACGCTCCACGATGACGGGACGAAAGCCCATCTGGGCCAGCAGCAGCCCGGCAAACAGTCCACACGGCCCGGTGCCCACCACCAGGGGCCGCGAGGCGAGCCCCTCGGGCGCACGCGCCACCATCCGGTAGCGGGTGTCGGGGGTCGGACCCACGCGGTGGTCATCCGCGTGGCGCGCCAGCAGCGCCGCCTCGTCCCGCACCTCCACGTCCAGCGTGTAGACCAGCACCACGGCACTGCGCTTGCGGGCGTCATAGCCGCGGCGAATGACCGTGTAACCGAGCAACTCCCGCTCGTCGATCCCCAGTCGGAGGACGAGGGCACAGCGCAGTTCGTGCTCGCTGTGGTCGAGGGGGAGTTTCAGTTCGGTGAGTCGCAGCATGCGCGGGTGTCCGCAGGTGGATTCGAGGGCGGCATTATCCCCGATTCGATGCAGGGAATCGCCTGCCGGGTCTCCCACAGAGGCTTTCAGAAGCACCTCTGCCGGGTGTGATCACGCCTCGAACTCAGCGGGGCTGAATCCATGATGCGCATCGAACGTGTAGCCGGAGCACCGCTGGAGCGGAACATACCGGGACATTCCTAAACAGGCGGCGGGACGATGCAGGCCGCCTAATCCGCCCGGGGCTTTCCTTTTCCACGGCGTCCCCAACCGCACAAACGCCGCTTACGCCACCCCCTCCAGCGCCTGCAACAGATCGCGCCGCAGATCGCCCGGCGACTCCAGCCCGATCGACAGCCGCACCAGCCCTTCGCTGATCCCGTGCGCGGCGCGCACCTCCGGCTCGTAGGTGACGTGGGTCATGGAGGCAGGATGTTGCGCCAGGGACTCGCAATCCCCGAGGCTCACCGCGCGCGTGAACAGCTTCAGGCTGTCCATGAAGCGCACACCCGCCTCGTAGCCGCCGCGCAGTTCGAGCGCGATCATTCCGCCCGGAAGCGCCATCTGCCGCTGCGCCAGTTCGTGCTGCGGGAAACCGGCGAGTCCCGGGTAGAACACCTGTGCCACCGCCGGGTGACCCTCCAGCACCTCGGCCATCGCCAGGGCGCTCTGGCAGTGGCGCTCCATGCGGAGTTCGAGGGTCTTCAGGCCGCGCAGTACCTGCGCCGCATCCATCGACGACAGACTGGCACCGGTCATCTCCTTCACACCGAAAAACCGGAATTCGTGGATAAGCTCCGCCGGGCCAATCACCGCCCCCGCGAGGAGATCGCCGTGGCCGCCCAGATACTTGGTGGCGGAGTGAACCACCAGATCGGCACCCAGTTCGAGCGGGCGCTGCAGGTAGGGGGTGCAGTAGGTGTTATCGACCATCACCAACGCCCCGTGGCGCCTGGCAATTGCACTCACGGCCGCGATGTCGACCAGGTGCATGTTGGGATTGGCCGGTGTCTCGAACAGCACCACACGGGTATTCGGACCGATCACCCGCTCCAGCTCGGCGGGCTTTGAGAGGTCGACGAAATGCACCTCGATGCCGAGCCGCGTCAGGCCGTGGTGCAACAGGGCATAGGTGCAGCCGTAGAGCGTTTTGTCCGCGATCACCGCATCGCCGCCCTTGAGCAGGGTCCACAGTGCACTGCTGATGGCGCCCATGCCGGAAGCGGTCGCCAGTGCCGCCTCGCCACCTTCCAGCTCCGCCAGGCGCGCTTCGAGCAGCGCCACGGTCGGGTTGCCGACACGCGAATAGATGAAACCGGGCTCTTCGCCGGTGAAACGGCGCTGGCCCTGCGCGGTGTCGGCAAAGGCATAAGTGGAACTGGTGAAGATCGGCGGCACCAGCGCGCCGTGGTAGTCCAGCGGATCGTAGCCGTGGTGGATGGCGCGAGTGGCGAAGCCGAGCGGCTTATCGGAATCCTTCATGGACCTGCCTGACAATGTGTATGGAAGGCCCGAAAGATACGGCGTGCCGCCGAAAAAGGGAAATCCTGCGGTACTATCCCCCGAACCGATAACGAACCCCTCAACAGCTAACGAAAATCCAACCCGTAGGGGCCACCCCCGCCGCGACGAGCCCGAATGAATCACACCACAAAGGACCGGGTTAGCGCCTCGCTGGAAATCCTGCTTACCAATCCAACCGCAAACGAAAGCGCCTCTACGGTTCCGGACACCCCGTCACGTGGGTAAAATCAGCAGCCCCGCGCAGCGCCACCTTCCAAAACGGATAATGCCCATCTCACACGTCACCACCCACCACCTGCTCCGCCAGGCCGATTCATCCGCCCGGCTCTCCCTGCGCGCCGACGAACTTGCCCCCGAAGGCCGCAGCGAAGAGTTGTTGGCCAAGCTCAAGAGCGCCTTTCTCGGGCGCATCAGTCGCGAGCATGGCAGTTTCACCGCCGAGGACAAGGAGCGCTCGCCGCTGGAACAGCTCCTCGAATCGTTCCTCGCCGACGGGACCACGTTCTCCCAACTCACCGCCACCCTGATGGAGTGGCTGAAGCGCGCCGTAGACGAAAGCAAGATCGAGATAGACGCCCACTGCCTCTTCTTCGCCGAGACCGGGGCGGACCGTCACCTCTTCTACCTGTTCGTCGCCCGGCAGCAGACATCCCTGTCCATCAGCGAAGAGCTCGACGTGACCCCCTCCTACGCCATCGACACCGGTCACTCCCTGTTCGGGATCAAGGTCGACCTGATCGAGTGGAAAGAGCGAGGCAACTACGCCTACCTCTCCCTGCTCCCGCCCCGGGGCAATCCGGCGCTCGCGGACGTATTCCGCCGGCTGACCGGCTTCGGCAACGGACTTGACAAGGCCGAAGCCACACTCGCCTTCCTGGCGGGCGTGGACACCTTCTCGAAGCAGCTCCCCGACGAAACCGCCGACCAGTTCCGCAATCAGGTGGTGGACTACTGCGCCAGCCAGGAAGAGCAGGACGCACCCATCAGCCTGCACGCGCTGGCCGGCACCCTGGAGGGGGTCGATACCGCCCGGTTCGTGAAGGTGATGACCGAACACGCACCGGAGAGCCAGGACGAGGTAATGCTGGACCGCCGCAGCCTGCGGCGTTACGTGAAGTTCGCAGGGCGGGAGAAGGACCTGGCGGTGAGTTTCTCCTCCCACCAGCTCAAACAGCGCGTCCAGTACGACCCCGAGCGGGACACCCTCAGCATCCATGGATTACCGAAGATCTTGCGGGAGCAGCTGCTACGGCACCTCAGGGCTGATGACTGAGAGGAGTTGAATCGAGCCTGCCACCCCGGAGAACTCGTCAGAGTCAAACACGCCCTGCTGCAGGAAGCATCCCGATTACGGACCAACGGCGTCCCGCTGGATGTCAGGTTGCGTCGGGCGGATCTGCGGTACCGCATGAACCTCGGCGCGGGCACGAAAGAGATCGGCGGGATAGAAGCGGAACAGGCGCGCGAGCAGCAGTTCGGGAAACTGCCCGCACCGGGTGTTGTATCGCTCCACCGCGTTGTTGAAACCGTCACGCATCAGCGCAATCTCGTTCTCCAGCCAGACCAGGGTGCTGTGGAACTGCTGCATCAGTTCGCTGCCCTTGAGCTCCGGATGGCGCTCCACCAGCAGGCCCACTCGCTCCACCAGCGAGTGCTCGCGTTCGATGAAACCGGCGGCCTGCTGCCGCGACATCCCTCTGGCGCCTTCCGCTGCAGCGCGGAGTTCGGCCAACTCACGCTGAAGATCCCGCTCGTGGTCCAGATAGCCGCTGAGCAGTTCCTGTAGATTGGGCAGCAGATCGGCGCGCTTTTGCAGCGACACGCCAATGTTGGACCAGGTGGCCGCGACCCGGTGGCGCAGGAAGACCAGGTCGTTGTACATGAGCACGCCGAGTGCGGACACCAGAAATGCGGGTCCCGTCATTGCTGCCAGCAGGTAGGCGAGACCGCTGAAGGAACCGGCGGCGCCGATGGCTGCAAGCGCCACGGCCAATAGCGCGAGGAAAGCGGCAGAGAGTTGGGTGAAACCGCCAAAGGCCTTGCGTAACATAAGTTCCCGCTCGCCCAAATTGCTGAGGATGAACGGCTCCTCGCCACCGGCCAGGTAAAGTGACGAGCCGGTCTCCGGATCAACCACCGCCCGCCCCAGTGCGTAAAGCCGGGCACCGATATCGATGCGGTACTCACTGTAGCGGCGGTGTGAGTGGCGCTTTGTCATCCGTGCCGTGGAGATCACCTCGGCCCCTTCTGGCTGGATGGGGAAATCCCCCTCGCGGTCACGAACAAGAAAGCGCTGCCCCTGTTTCTTCTCTTCAATGGTGACCCAACGTCTGTTCTTTCCCGACCCGCGCTTCTCCTCGACGATATAGTGGAAGAAGGCACACTCTGACTCTGCCAGCGGCGAGATCAGAGGTTCGGTAGCAGGGGCGGAGATCACCTCCCCTTTCAGTTCGGTAAGGCCATAGGCGACCCCGCCGCTCAGACTGGTGGGGATATTCTCAATCAGCCGCTTGACCCGAATCCGCCGAAAACCGAACCACGAAAAGAGGCCGGCAACCAGCAGACCGCCGGCCTGTGCCAGGAATGCTTCGGTTCGGGGCAGCGCGGTCGCCTCAAAGTCGGCGTCGAGCGCTGCCAGCGCTGGCCGATCGCGCTCTGGCACAGGGATCGAAGCGGGCGGCTTGGATGCGGTGCGCCAGGCGACAATACGCTCGGGTACCCGGGTCCAGGTGGTGCGGGTGCGTTCCGCCCCGCGCGCCAGATCGAGGCGAATGCGCGAGAGGCGTTCCCGCTCCCCCACAGGTAGACCGGCGTACTGCGGGTCATTGAGGCTGCCCAGCGTCTCCCAGTCGCCGTCCCATACGATGTCATGCCGCTTGAAGCTGGCTGCCATCTCACTCTGTGCACGTTGGGCAGCGCCCTCGTGGCGCTCGGTGGCGGCGCGCAGTTCCATGTGGGCGGCGCTCCAACCCCAGTAGATCAGACCAACAAAGGCGGTGGTGCTCACAAGTGCCAGAAAGAGCGCCGTCTGGTGGATGCGTAACAGGAGACAGAGCAGAAGAATCGCCCCGGTGGCGAACGCCAGCGCCCCCCAGGTCGCGGCCAGGCTGCCCAATGCCATACCCGAGCGCGCTCGGGTCTCGCCGTGTTCTGAGATGATGGGGGTGAAGTGCCCCGGCCGATCGAACCGCACCTCGTAGGAACCGGAGCCACCTGCGGCGACACCGAACAGGAATACCCCATCTCCGGGATCGATGCGGTATTCGCTATAACGCCGATCCCCCTCCTCACGGCGATGATCGAGCGTGGCTTCGATGGACACCGACCCGCCCGGCACTACGGTGATGTGGCCGGTTTCATCGACCAGCCGGAACGGGACCTTTTCCACCCGGTCAGTGACTGTACGCCAGCGGTCGTTGCCATCCGAATCCCGCTCACGCCGCTCGACGTGATAGCGGTAGTAGAGAGTCTCGGTCTTCGTATCCGGGGCGTGGAGGGTGCGCTCCTTAGGCTGGGCGACACCGGCGAGATTGACCTCACCGCCGGTCACCGCCGCTACCGAGGTGCGCGGCACACGTTCGAGCTGGCGCATTTCGCCCAGCTTGCCGAAACCCAGGGCCGCCATCCAGGCGGCGAGCCCCAGCAGGAAGGCAATCCCTGCCGCACTCAGCACGCCACGAACGATCTGACCAGACACCACGCGCATCGGCTCTCCAAACTCCCTGATCGGAAACGGTAGCGGCCACCCCCCGGCGCGGACAGGTGCCGGGTCGGGCGTAGCGGATTCAATCTGAATTAATCCGGGATGGATTAAATCAGCATCTCTCCAGTGCAGGCCCGCGGTCGCACGCGTCTGTCATGGTTCGCAGGCATCTGTTTTCTCCGCCGATTAAACGTGGGATTGGGCGTTTTGGTCAACTCGTGAGATTTGGAGTTGGCTTCGGTTCCGATACACTCAGGCGCCATGACAACAATCGATTCGATGATCGGGCTGCCCGTGGTGGACCCGGCAGTGGCATTGGAGCAGGCCGGGGGTAACGAGGAACTGGCCGGCGATCTGTTTGGGATGCTGTTGGAGGAACTGCCTGTGCACGAGCGTGTTTTTCGTGAGTGTCTGGCCGCTGGTGATTTCGAGCGAATGCGTGTGCAGGCGCACAAGTTAAAGGGATCGACAGCCTATTGCGGGGTGCCGGCCTTGCGGGCGGTGGTTGCCGATTTTGAGGGGCGGCTCCGACAGGGGCAGCGGGACGGAATTTGTGAGCTGCTGGAGGCGGTGATTCGGGAGACAAGGCGGATTGTTGCGGCTGGGGATTGGCGGGGGGACAAGGGTTAGTCGGAAGCGACGAGGCGCTCCCGAATCGCAAGATCGCTTCGCCTGGCGGCTTGCAATGACAGTCGCCTGTCACCCGCGGGGGCGGGCTCCTGGATCTATCAGGAGGGCGCGTTGCTGCCGAGCAGGTGGAGGCTGAACATCTGGTTCTCGTCGCTCCACAGGGCGCGTGGCACGAGCCCCGCCTCGCGGGCCAGGAACTGGAACGCCTCGGGACGGTATTTGTAGGAGCTTTCGGTGTGGATGGTCTCGCCGGGCTCGAAGCGGATGCGGTGGCCGGCAATGTGTACCTCTTGGCGCACCCGGCTGACCAGGTGCATCTCCACCCGCCCCCACTCCGAGTGATAGAAGGCGCGGTGCTCGAACTGCTCCGGTCGGAAATCGGCGCCGAGTTCACGGTTGAGGCGCGTCAGCAGGTTGAGGTTGAAGGCGGCAGTGAGCCCCGCGCTGTCGTTGTAGGCGGCGTTCAGCAGTTCGGGAGCCTTGCGGGTGTCGACGCCGATCAGGAGTGCGCCGTCTGCGCCCGCCACGGCGGCGGCCCGACGCAGGAAGGCAACCGCCTCGACCGGATCCAGATTGCCGATGGTGGAGCCCGGGAAGAAGATGAGCCGTGGGCCGTCCGGAACCTCTGCGGGGAGATCGGCGAAATGGGTAAAGTCGCCACGCGCCGGGAGTATCGGCAACCAGGGGAAATCGGCGGTCAGAGACTCCACGGCGTCTTCAAGCGTGTTGCCGCAGATATCCACCGGCAGGTAGGCGCATGGTCGCAGCGTATCCAGTACCAGCCGTACCTTGCCGCAGTTCCCGCTGCCGGGTTCGATGAGCACCGTGCCGGTACCGACCCGTGCCGCAATCGCCTCGCCGTGCCCCTTGAGCAGGGCGTGTTCGGTGCGGGTGAGATAGTACTCGGGCGTGTCGCAGATCGCCTCGAACAGACGCGAGCCGGTCCGGTCGTACAGCAGCTTGGGCGGGAGGCTCTTCGGGTGCGCGGTGAGCCCGGCCAGCACCTCCGACAGCAGCGCGTTGGACGTGGTGTCTGTGGCGAGTGGTCGGGCTGAAAAGGTCATGCGTCCTCCGCCAGACGGATGCCGGCGAACTGCCAGCGCTCGTGGGGGTAGAAGAAGTTGCGGTAGCTCGCCCGCATGTGCTCCGCCGGGGTCGCGCAGGAGCCGCCGCGCAGCACCATCTGGTTGCACATGAACTTGCCGTTGTACTCGCCGAAGGCGTTGTCGGCGCGGCGGTAGCCCGGATAGGGCAGGTAGGGGCTGCGGGTCCACTCCCACACATCACCGAAGAGCTGTTGGGGGGTATCTCCGGCATCGGCTTCTGCCTCGACGGGGATCGGCTCCAGATGGCCCGTCTCGCAGAAGTTGCCCTCTACCGGCTGGCGGCGTGCCACGGTCTCCCACTCCGCCTCGTCCGCCAGCCGTGCGCCGGCCCAGCGGGCATAGGCATCCGCCTCGTAGTAGCTGACGTGGCACACCGGGGCATCCGGGTTCAACGGCTGCGCGCCGGCGAGCCCGAACCGCTGCCAGTTCCCTTCCCCCTCAAACCAGTAGAGCGGTGCGCGCCACTGCTCCTGCTGCACGGTTGCCCAGCCGTCGGCGAGCCACAGTTCGGGACGCGCATAGCCGCCCTCCTCCATGAACGTCAGGTATTCGCCGTTGGTGACCGGGCGCGAGGCGATTCGGAACGGGCGCAGGTGGACGCGGTGGGCCGGCTGCTCGTTGTCAAAACAGAAACCACCCGGCTCATGACCGATGGTGGACTCCCCTTCCGTAACCGCATGCCATGCCGTGGGCGGCGCCTTTCGCTTAGGCGCCGGGTCCGGTGTGTGATACGCGGGCCGCAACGGGTTTTGCGAGAAGTTGTACTGAATGTCCATGAGCAGCAGCTCCTGATGCTGCTGCTCGTGGTGGAGGCCAAGCGAAAGCCGCCGTTCCAGCTCCAGGCAGTGAGTGGCCGACAAGGTTTCGATTGCACGGCGCATGTAGTCATCGACGTAACGCCGGTAGGTTTCTACCTCGGCCAGCGTCGGGCGGGAGAGCAACCCGCGCCGGGACCGCGGAAACGGCTCGCCCACCGTTTCATAGTAGGAGTTGAACAGGTGACCGAATCGGGGATGAAAGGGGCGGTAATCGCCGGCGAGCGGTTGCAGGATGAACTGCTCGAAGAACCAGGTGGTGTGCGCCAGATGCCACTTGGGCGGGCTCACCTGAGGTGCGCACTGGAGAAGGTGATCCTCGGTTTCGAGCGGACGGCAGATCGCCTCGGTACGGGCACGTACGGCGCCGAACCAATTCAACAGCCCCTGGGCCGCCGTCCCGGTGTCTGACTGCTGCGGTGCCATTGCCAACTTGTCGCTTGTGTTCGGAAACAAGCATGGCAGCAAATTGGCGGGTTTCCAGATAAGCGGGAGGAGTCCCCGGCCCTCCGGGCGAATTTTTCGACGGCCTTTCGCCCGCGGGGGCGGGCTCCTACGAATCCTTGATGATGGCGGCCAGCGCGGCGGCCTTGTCGAAGGTTTCGCGGTATTCGGCTTCCCGGTCGGAGTCGGCGACGATACCGCCACCGGCCCACCAGCGTGCGGTGCCGTCCCCCACCACCAGGGTGCGGATGGCGATGTTGGTGTCCATGGCGCCGTCGAAGCCGATATAGCCGATGGCGCCGCAGTAGACACCGCGCCGATGGGGCTCCAGCTCCTCGATGATGGCCATGGCGCGCAGTTTGGGCGCGCCGGTGATCGAACCGCCGGGGAAGCAGCCCCGCAGCAGATCGAGGGCGTGCCGGTTCCGCGCCAGCGTGCCGGTAACGGTGCTGACCAGGTGATGGACGGTGGCGAAACTCTCGATCCCGAACAGCTCCGGCACCGAGACGCTACCGACGGCGCAGTTCCGGCCGAGGTCGTTGCGCAACAGATCCACGATCATCAGATTTTCGGCACGGTCTTTCCGGCTCTCCGCCAGTTCCCGCCGCAGTGCCGCATCACGCGCCGGGTCCGCATCACGGCGGCGCGTACCCTTGATGGGACGGGTCTCCACCGCACCAGCGCGCACCTGGAGAAAGCGCTCGGGCGAGTTGCACAGAAGCTGCGCTTCGGGAAGGTTGAGAAAGGCCCCGAACGGCGCCGGACTCTGCTGGCGAAGTGCGAGATAGGCACGCCAGGGATCGCCGTTCACCTGCGCTTCGAAACGCTGCGCCAGGTTCACCTGATAGCAGTCACCGTCACGGAGGTAGGTCATCACCCGGGCGAAGGCGGCGGCATACTGCCCGGCGCTAAAGTTGGAGTGTACGGGAGAACGGGCGACAAACGGGGCGGCCTGACGCGGGACAACCGGTTCCGAGAAAAGTCCGAGAAGCGCAGCCCGGTGTTCTTGCGTCACATGGCCGCGCACACCTCCCGCCAGCCACGCCTCCCGACGCACATGATCGAGCACCACCGCCCAGTCGTAGATGCCGATTGCCATCTCGGGCAACCCTTCCCCGTCGATGGCCAGGCTGGGCAGCTGTTCGATGCGCCGTGCAAGGTCATAACCGAAGTAACCCAGCGCGCCGCCTGCAAAGGGGAGTCCGTTCGGCGTAGGCACTGCGGCCCCGAGCGCCTCCCGCACCAAGGCAAACGGGTCCGCCCCGGAGCTGCGTGTACGGCCGGAGGTGTCCCGGATCTCGGTCCGCTCTCCGCGGGTGGTCAGCGTGACGGCCGGTTCGGCGGCGATGATGTCGTACCGCGTGCCGCCGCTCCCGCCGCTGTCGAGAAAGACAGCCCACGGCCGGTCCGCAACCCGTTCGAAAAAGGCGGCGGCATCAGCGCGGTACGGCAGGGGATCGCAGAAGGATGATGGGGCGTTCACGGTTCCCGGGAGTTCGCAGGGCTCGACCGACCGCCGATTCTACCGGAACACTCCAGGATGGTGGCCACCGACTACCGACTACCGACCACCTACAGGCTGGCCATGAACTCCTTCCACGGCGTCGCCAGCATCGTCTCGGTGGCGGAGTGGCCCTCGGCGCCGATGATCATCGCCGCCTTCTTTACCTGCGTCGGATTGTCCGATTCGATCACGTCGACCACATTGAAGCGCCCTGCCGTGGCGTAGCTGTCCCGCCACTGCACGTCCGGACACTCCGAATGGAGCTTCTCCTTGACCGCCTGCGCCAGCTGCCTGAACTCCTTGGGGTCGCTGATGGCGTCGGGTGAGAGCTGACTGAGGATGATGTAGGTCTGCATGGGTTGCCCTCCGTGGCAATACCTGATGCTGCTACTCCTTGAGCAGATCGTCCGCCCAACTCATGGCGGCACTCACTGTGGGAAAGCCGATGGTGCTGGTCAACAGAAGCAGTGCATGCCGCACCTCGTCGGGCGATGCCCCTGCTCCGAGCGCCCGGCGCACATGGCTGTGCACGGAACCTTCCGAACGGACGGCAGCGGCGGCGGCGAGTTGAATCAGGTGGGCGGTTTTTTCATCGAGGGGGCCCTCGTCACGTATCGCCCTCCCGAGTTGCTCCACCGATTCCATCGTCTGGCGGTAGCGCGTGCGCAGCGATTCGTACTGCTCCGGCAAACGGTCATTCATGCATTTTTCTCCCGCGGCATGAGTGCAGCCGCTCTATCCGCTAACTAAAGCAGCCGGGGGCGGGAGTTTCCAGCCCATCACGGACCCTGGGCTGGCGGCCAGGTCTGGTGGGCCACCGCATGCTTGCCGTGGCGCTTGACGGTATACATGACGGCATCAGCCGCACCAAGCGCCGCTTCCGCGTCCGCTGGCGGTTCGTTGAAGGTGACCGCCCCGACACTGAAGGTCACCGGCTCGCGCAGGCCGAACAGACCTCCTTCGAGCGCCCGCGCGAGGTCGGTTGCCGCTCGCAGCCCCGGTTCCGCCTCCGTTTCGATGAAGACGGCGGCGAACTCGTCCCCACCGAGACGCCCCGCCAGGTCGGTTGCCCGCACATGCTGCCGTATCGCGTCCCCCGCCAGCTTCAGCACAGCGTCACCGACGGCGTGGCCGTACACATCGTTAATCCGTTTGAAGTCGTCCAGGTCGATATAGGCGGCGGTAAAGGGCCGCCGGTAGCGCCGGGCGCGCTCTATCTCACGGTCGAGGGCCTGCGCGAAGGCGCGGCGATTCAACAGGCCGGTGAGCGAATCGGTGCGTCCGCGTTCCGCCTCCTCCTTCAGCAGAGTACGCAGGCGTGTGAGCAGGTAGGCGACGATCAGGAACAGACCCAGGCGCACCAGCGCGTTCCAGTAGGGCACCAGGCCGTGGCCGAAAACACCGCCGCCGCTCTGATCGGCATTCAGCCACGCGGCACTGGCGAAAAGAGCCATCAGTGCGCCCAGTCCCATCCCGCCACTCCAGGCGGCCAGCCCGATGGGGAAAAGATACAGGATGGCGACCGATACCCCCGGCCCGGTCAGATGGTCGAGAACGCCGACCAGTGCCACGGACGCCAGACTGATCAGGAGTACCTGCCAGCGGGGGTACTCCCCGGAAGCGGAAAGTAGGCGCAGCATGCCTCCTCCGAAGCGAACAGCCGCCGTGCCGGACTACGCGCGCTCAGTCCACCGATTCGATCTGCAGGGGGTGGCGCACATGCAGAAACGGTGCCCCGTCCCGCTGCCCGACCCAGCCACGCACGGTCACCCGGCGACCCCGCAGTCGGTTCAGGTCCCGTCCCGCGTCGGCAAACAGCGTAAGGTCGGCATTCTCCGCCTGTAACAGGAGTCCGCCGGAGAGATGCAGGTAGGTATAGCGTCGTTTTGACACCACCGACTCCACGCGGCCGTGCAGGCGGCGGAAGGTGTTGCGGAAGTCGGACGCCTCCCGGGCCGGGAAAACACCGAAATGGGTCTCCTTCCAGATACCCTTTTCCGCTGCTCGCGCCTCCGCCTCGATGGCGAAGTATTCGCCCGCCCGCTCCACATTCGGCGGGTGGACGGTCGCATGGGCCAGGCCTTCGCGCAGCAGTGCGGCGTTGAGGTTCCGCCCCTCTTCGGTCACCACGTGTGCCAGCGCCCGCCCGTACCGATCCTCGTATTCCATCTCGCGTTCCAGTCGAACGCGGGTGCCATCCACCTGCTCCCGCAGGAAATCGCGCGCACGTTCTGCCCCCGGATCGCCCGGCCGATCTCGGCGCGGCAGTTCGGGGGCATCGACCCCGATCAGCCGGACCACCGGGCCATTGGCGATGCGCAGTGTGTCACCATCCAGCACCTCGGCAACCCGGTGCAGACGGCGTTCCGGCGAGAAATGGGGAAGCTCCCGGGCGTCGGGCGGGGGGCGATCACCGAAACTGACACCCCCGCCGCCCTCCTCCCAGCGAAAGACGCCGGCACTGAACAGCGGTGCGGCAGAGAGCAACGCCGCCAGGAAAAGAGTTAAACGGGAGCGGCCACGCAAGGGAGATCAGCTGTAGAACTTGCGATCGCGGCGTCCGCCGCGGCCCTGCTTCTGGATGATGACGCCGCGTACCGCGTCCAGACCGTCGATCAGCGCAGTCGGATAGGCATCGTTGAGGGGCTTCAGGTACCAGCCTTCGCCATGACGCACCAGTTGGCGGAAGATGTGCTCGCCCTCATGCCACGCGATCACAAAGGAGCCCTCCTGCGGGGTGCGCCCCGGCTCAATGACGATGATCTCGCCATCCATAAACTCCGGCTCCATGCTGTCGCCCAGCACCATCAGGGCATACGGTTCCTTGGAGGCGCAACCACCTGCCTCTCCGGGTAGGCGCACCTCTTCGGTGGGGGGCTCCAGGGTGAAGTCGGGGACAAATTTCTCGACGGCCATTGGGGGAGATCCTGCGTCAGCGTGTGTTCATATTTTGAGCGCATAGCTCGGATAAAGTAAAATTCCCTGTCTCGATTCCCCCCATGATCCCTGCTCCCGCCATGAAAAGCTTCAACGACCTGATAGCCGAATCACTTGCCGATATCCGCGAGATCTTTCCCTGGGATCTGGTCGACCGCATGGAAGCCAATCCCGACCTGCTGCTGCTGGATATCCGCGAACCGTACGAGTTTGATGCGGTACACATCCGCGGCTCATTGAACGTGCCGCGCGGCATCCTGGAGACTGCCTGCGAATGGGATTACGAGGAGACCATCCCGGAGCTGGTGAACGCCCGCGACCGCGAGGTGGTGGTGGCTTGCCGTTCCGGCAACCGCAGTGTCCTGGCGACCCATGTGATGCAGCAGATGGGGTACAACAACGTCGTCTCGCTCAAGACCGGGGTGCGCGGCTGGAACGACTACGAACAGCCCCTGGTGGACGGCAACGGTTCACCGGTGGACGTGGAGTACGGCGACGAGGTGCTGGTGTCGCGGGTCCTGCCGCACCAGCAAAAACCGAAGGACGCCTGACGCATCCACTGTAGGATGTGGTGAGCCTGCGAACCGCATCAGTCGCGACCTTGCCGGCCACCTCGACCGATGCGGTTCCTGCGTCACCGTATTCTACGGCTCTGCCGCACCAGCAATAACCCAGGACGCTGACCGTCCCAATGTAGGATGTGGTGAGCCTGCGAACCGCATCAGTCGCGACCATGCCAGCCACCTCGACCGATGCGGTTCCTGCGTCACCGCATCCTACAGGCTGCGGTTCTTCTCCGCCGCCGACACGAACCACGCCAGCTTGTCGTGCAGCTCGACCACCTCGCCGACGATGATCAGCGTCGGCGGACGGATCTCCTGTTCCCCGATGATCTCGGCCATGGTGGCGAGGGTGCCGGTGAAGGCGCGCTGGCGCGGCGTGGTGGCCTGCTGCACCAGGGCGACCGGCGTCTCCGGTGCTCGGCCGTATTCGATCAGCTTCTCGCAGATGATCGGCAGCCCCTTAAGCCCCATGTAGAACACCACCGTCTGGGCCGGCTGCGCCAGCGCCCCCCAGTTGAGGTTCATGGAGCCGTCCTTGAGGTGGCCGGTGACGAAGGTGACCGCCTGGGAGTAATCCCGGTGGGTCAGCGGAATGCCCGCATAGGCGGAGGTGCCGAGGGCGGCGGTGATGCCGGGTACCACCTGGAAGGTGACCCCCTCCGCCGCCAGGGTCTCGATCTCCTCACCGCCGCGGCCGAAGATGAACGGGTCGCCGCCCTTGAGCCGGCACACCCGCTTGCCCTCCTTCGCCAGCCGTACCAGCAGTGCGTTGATCTGGTCCTGGGGCACCGCGTGGTGGTCCCGCTCCTTGCCCACGTAGATGCGCTCGGCGTCGCGGCGGCAGAGGTCCAGCACCTCCTTGGAGATGAGCCGGTCATGGACGATGACGTCCGCCTGCTGCATCAGGCGCTGGGCGCGGAAGGTGAGCAGGTCCGGGTCGCCGGGGCCGCCGCCGACCAGGTAGACCTCGCCCTCCGGTCCACTGACTCCCGACTCGACCGCCTGCTCCATCTCCCGGCGGGCCTCTTCATCCTTGCCGGCGAAGACCAGTTCGGCGATGTGGCCCTGAAGCACCTTCTCCCAGAAACGGCGCCGGGAGCCGACGTCCGGCAGGCGCGCCTTTACTGTGTGGCGAAACGCCTCCGCCAGTTGTCCGAGCCGCCCGTAGGCGGTGGGCAGCGCCGACTCCAGCCGTGCCCGCAGCAACCGCGCGAGGACCGGCGAACTGCCGCCGGTTGAGACCGCCACCTGCACCGGGGAGCGGTCGATGATGGCCGGTACCACGAAGCTGCACAGTTCCGGGTTGTCCACCACGTTGACCGGGATATTGCGCGCGTGGGCCAGTTCGGAGACCTGCCGGTTTACCGCCTCGTCGTCGGTCGCGGCGATGATCAGCGTCGCCCCGTCCAGATCACCCGGCTCGAACGTGCCTTCACGGTGGGTGATGCGCCCCTGTTCGAGCCAATCGGCCAGGGTATGACCCAGTTTGGGGGCAACCACGGTGACCCTGGCACCGGCCTCCAGCAGCAGATCGGCCTTGCGGGAGGCGACTTCGCCGCCGCCCACCACGAGGCAGGGACGGTTCTGGATATTGAGAAACGCGGGGAAAAGTTGCATGAAGGTATCCGATGGCAGCGGCGCACGTTGCGCCCTGAATCAGTCGGGGATTTTAGCGCTCGAAGTCCGGGTAAGTCATATCTCTATGGGAGTGGCGGGACCTCCGGGAGGGATACGTAGGCGTCTGATATTCCCTCTATGGTCGATTTTGCCCGGACAGGTTCCCTGGTGATCCGTAAACCGTGAAGCGAACCCGATGTAGGATGGGATGAGCGCAGCGATACCCATCGGTCGCGGAACCGCATGGGTATCGCCCTGCGGGCTCAACCCATCCTATGGGTTCTTTCGGAATCACCACCCCGGTCTGATTACGCTCCGGGTTCCAGATGGGTGACGCCGCCCATATAGGGCTGCAACACCGGCGGGATGGCGATGCGCCCGCCTTCATCCTGGTAGTTCTCCAGCACCGCCACCAGGGCGCGCCCTATCGCCAGGCCGGAGCCGTTGAGGGTGTGGGCCAGTTCCGGCTTGCCGGTCTCCGGATTGCGCCATCGGGCGCGCATGCGCCGGGCCTGGAAGTCGCGAAAGTTGGAGCAGGAGGAGATCTCCCGGTACTTGCCCTGCCCCGGCAGCCACACCTCCAGGTCGTAGGTCTTGGCCGAGGAGAAGCCGATGTCGCCGGTGCAGAGGTTCATGGTCCGGTACGGCAGTTCGAGCCTTTTGAGCACCTCCTCCGCATGGCCGGTCAGCTCCTCCAGGGCATCGAACGAGGCCTCGGGGCGGACCACCTGCACCAGCTCCACCTTCTCGAACTGGTGCTGGCGGATCATGCCGCGGGTGTCCTTGCCGTAGGAGCCCGCCTCACTGCGGAAACAGGGGGTGTGGCAGGCGAACTTGAGCGGCATCGACTCGATAATCTCGTCCCGCACGATGTTGGTGACCGGCACCTCGGCGGTGGGGATGAGATAGAGGTTCTGCTCCCCGCGCAGGGCGAACAGGTCCTCCTCGAACTTGGGCAGCTGGCCGGTGCCGCGCAGGCTGTCCGGGTTCACCAGATAGGGGACGTAGGTTTCGGTGTAGCCGTGCTCGCCGGTGTGCAGGTCGAGCATGAACTGGATCAGCGCCCGGTGCATCCGCGCCAGCGGCCCGCGCATGAGGGCGAAGCGGGAGCCGGCGATCTTGGCCGCGGTCTCGAAATCGAGCCCCAGCTTCTCGCCCAGGTCCACGTGGTCCTTCGGCTCGAAGGGGAATTCCGCGGGGGAACCCCAGCGGCGCACCTCCACGTTGGCCTCTTCGTCCCTGCCCTCCGGCACCGAGGCGTCCGGGATGTTGGGCACCCCCATGAGGATCGCGTTCAGCGCCTCCTGCACCTCGTTCAGCCGCGCCTCGTTGGCCTTCAGCTTGTCGCCGAGGTCGGCCACTGCCGCCAGCAGCGGTGCTACATCCTGCCCCTGCGCCTTGGCCTTGCCGATCGCCTTGGAGCTGGTGTTGCGCTCGTTCTGCAGATTCTGCGTCTCCACCTGGAGACCCTTGCGCTCCTCCTCCAGGCGGTTGATGGCGGCCACGTCCAGTTCAAAGCCACGGCGGGCGAGCTGACGTGCGGTCTCTTCGATGTCGGTACGGAACAGGCGGGGGTCTAGCATGGGGGTCCTTTAGTCAAAATCGTTGGCAAACCTGTGAGGGGTTGCGGATCATAGCTTTTTTCGTCTTATTCGTAGTGACTCCATAGCCGAAGGACCTTGACGGTCCGCTCCTCCTCAAGCACCTGATAGACGAGCCGGTGCTGGATATTGATCCTTCGCGAATAGGCCCCGGCCAGATCGCCGATCAGCTTCTCCAGTGGAGGCGGGTTTTGAAACGGGTCTTCCGCCAGCAGATCAAGCAGCTCCCGGGCCTTCGCCTTCAAACCGCTCGCGGCCAGCTTCTTCGCATCCTTCTGGGCCTGCTTCGTGTAGACCAGACGCCAGGTCACCAATCCAGTTCCTCGTCACACTCATCGAGCGGGGTCTCCATCCCCTCCCGGATCGACTCGCGCATGCCGGGTACGGAGAGGAGAAAGAGTGTCTCCTGAATGGCCTGCCAATCCTCTTCGGAAACCAGCACCGCCTTGTTGCGCTTTCCAGAGATCAGCAGCGGCTGGTGAGAGGAGGCCGCTTCATCGATGAGCCGGTAGAGATTGGCGCGTGCCTCGCTGGCCGTGATGGTGGTCATAAACCGCCTCCAAATCAGACATACCCTAATGGTACGTTATTTCGTACGCATATCAATAAGGCAGTTACCGGCCCCAACTTCGCTGCTGCTTACAAATGCCTTCCAATAAGCACGCCCGCCCAGGCGGCGCCGACGCAGAGCAGGACGCTGGCAAGGGCATTGGCGACGGCCTTGAGCGGCTCGCCGCTCTCGATGAGGACGACCGTCTCCATGGAGAAGGTGGAGTAGGTGGTGAAGGCGCCGAGCAGGCCGATGATGAGGAAGCCGCGCCACTCGCCGCCCAGGGTGGAGCGCTCCACCAGGAGGATGTAGAGCACCCCCATCACCAGCGAGCCGGAAACGTTGACGAACAGTGTCCCCCAGGGAAAGACGCGGCCGATGGCGCCGTATATCCCGGTGGAGACCCAGTAGCGCAGCAGGGCCCCCAGCGCCCCGCCGCTGGCAATAGCCAGTGACTGCATCATTTTTTATTCTTCTCCCGCGCCCGTGCGTCCAGTTCCCGCAGGTGGTTCAGTTTTTCGCCAATCTTCAGTTCGAGTCCGCGCGGCGCCGGGCGGTAGTAGCGGCGCGCCTCCATCTCCTCCGGGAAGTAGTGCTCCCCGGCGGCGTAGGCCTCCGGTTCATCGTGGGCGTAGCGGTAGGCGTGGCCGTAGCCCAACTCCTTCATCAGTTTTGTCGGGGCGTTGCGCAGGTGGATCGGCACCTCGTGGCTGGGCGACTTCGCCACTTCGGCCCGGGCCGTGTTGTAGGCGGTGTAGACCGCGTTACTCTTCGGCGCACAGGCAAGGTACACAAGCGCCTGGGCGATGGCCAACTCCCCTTCCGGGCTGCCGAGCCGCTCCTGTACGTCCCAGGCATCGAGGGCGATCCGCAGGCCGCGGGGGTCGGCATTGCCGATGTCCTCGCTCGCCATCCGCACCACCCGGCGGGCGATGTAGAGCGGATCGCAGCCGCCGTCGAGCATGCGCGCCAACCAGTAGAGGGTCGCGTCCGGGTCGGAGCCGCGCACCGACTTGTGCAGGGCGGAGATCTGGTCGTAGAACGCCTCACCCCCCTTGTCGAAGCGGCGCACCCCGCCCGCCAGCACCTCGGCCAGCACCGTCTCCGACACCACCTCCCGATCCCCCTCCCGCTCGGCCAGATCGGCGGCGATCTCCAGCAGATTGAGGGCGCGGCGGGCGTCGCCGTCCGCCGACTCGGCGATGCGATCGAGCAGATCGGGAGTGATGTCGAGCGGACGGCTGCCGAGGCCACGCTCCGCATCCGCCAGCGCCCGGTCGAGCACCGCACGGATATCCGGCGGCGTCAGCGATTTCAGTACATAGACGCGGGCGCGGGAGAGCAGCGCGTTATTCAATTCGAACGAGGGGTTTTCGGTGGTGGCGCCGACGAAGGTGACGGTGCCGTCCTCCACGTAGGGGAGAAAGGCGTCCTGCTGCGACTTGTTGAAGCGGTGCACCTCGTCCACGAACAGGACGGTGCCGCGCCCCGCCGCCTGCCGCTCCGTGCGTGCCTGCTCCACGGCCGCCCGGATCTCCTTAACGCCGGAGAGGACCGCGGAGATGCTGAGGAACTGGGCGTCGGCATGGCGGGCAATCATCCGCGCCAGGGTGGTCTTGCCGGTCCCGGGCGGCCCCCAGAACACCATGGAGTGGAGATTCCCCGAATCGATGGCGAGTCTGAGCGGCTTGCCCGGCCCGAGCAGGTGGGACTGGCCGGCGATCTCCTCCGGCGCACCCGGCCGCATGCGATCGGCCAGGGGGCGGCCGGTGATCTCTTCGGGGAACGGCAGGTTCACAGGCTATTAACCGCAGAGGTCGCAGAGGACACAGAGGAAAACCCAACATCAATCCTGCTTCGAAATAGACTCCTGTAGGAGCGGCGTCCCCGCCGCGATTCTTTCAAGGCCGTTATCGCGGCGAGGACGATGTACAGGGACGTACAAGTGTCGCGTGAGGCACGACTGCATGGATGCAGGAGGTAGGGCGAAGCAGGAAGCCAGAGCCGAGGATGACGGGAGCGACCGCCGCTCCCACAGGAGGAATAGAAGCGCCCTGCTGGATTCACCCTCCGTGTTCTCCGTTGCTATTCCTGTTCGCCGATGACATCGACGCCGGGGGGCGGGGTGAAGGTGAAGTTGCGATCGGCAATCTGCGGATTGCGCTCGACGGTCTCGAAGAAGAGCCGGGTCATCTGCCCGAAGCTGTCCACCATCTCCATGGCGCGGACCATGTCTTCCTCCAGCGCGAGGCGGATACGTTCGAAGGTGGCATCCCGCTCCCGCGGGGTCAGTTCCAGCCACTGGAACCCTTCATGGAATCCCAGCTCCTCCACGTTGAAGTTCTCCTCCAGCGGTTCGGTGCCTGAGAGGAGCAGCGCCGGGGTGCTGCCGAGGGCGTCGCCCTGCGGGCGCACCGTCACCTGTTCCAGATCAGGGTCGAACATCCACAGCCGTTCGCCATCGGCCACATAGAGCTGTTCGTAGGGGCTGCGGTACTCCAGCCGGAAGCGGCCCGGCCGCTCCAGCAGCAGCACGCCGCGGCTCTCCTCCAGCACATCGCCGCGCGGGTCCACCAGCGTCTGGATGAACTCGGCGCGCATGCTCTTCAGGTCACCGAAGAAGCGCTCCACGCGCGCCTGGCCCTCGCCGGCCAGGGCCGGGAGGGCGAGTGTCAGGCCCAGGGCGGCGGCGAGAATGCGGAAGATTGGTTGCATGGATAAAACCTCGTGGGTAGTCAAGAGTGAGAAGTTAGCAGTGAGTCCTCTTCTCCACTCTTCACTATTTCACTCATAACAAGCTGTTGAAAAACGCCCTTTCCCCCAGGGAGAAGGGATGAAAAACCTTTTTCAACAGCCTGTTAACTCATTCAGGCGGCGGAGGTACCAAAACCTCCCGACTGCCATTCGATTGTAGCGGGCCGACGATGCCCGCCTGTTCCATCGTCTCCACCATGCGTGCGGCGCGGTTGTAGCCGATCTTGAGCCGCCGCTGGATACCGGAGACGGAGGCGCGGCGGGTCTCGGCCACGATGCGTACCGCCTCGTCGTAGAGCGGGTCCCCCTCACCATCGTCGCCGCCGCTCTCCCCGGGGAGCAGCGCGTCCGCATTATCGGCAACCCCGTTTAGAATCTCGTCCAGGTACTCCGGTTCCCCGCGCCGCTTGAGGTCCTCCACCACCCGGTGCACCTCGGCGTCGGCAACGAAGGCGCCGTGCACCCGCATCGGCACCCCCTGCCCCGGCGGCAGGTAGAGCATATCGCCATGGCCGAGCAGGGTCTCGGCGCCCATCTGGTCAAGGATGGTACGGGAGTCGATGCGCGAGGAGACCTGGAAGGCGATGCGGGTCGGGATGTTGGCCTTGATGAGCCCGGTCAGCACATCCACCGACGGGCGCTGGGTGGCCAGGATCAGGTGGATGCCGGCGGCGCGCGCCTTCTGTGCCAGGCGGGCGATCAGCTCCTCCACCTTCTTGCCGACCACCATCATCATGTCGGCAAGCTCGTCCACCACCACCACGATGTAGGGCAGCGGCTCCAGTGTCTTGCGGTCCGGCGTGCCGGGCGGCACCAGCGGGTCCAGGATCGGCTGTTTGGCGGCGTTGGCGTCCCTGATCTTGCGATTGAAACCGCTCAGGTTGCGCACCCCGACGTTGGCCATCAGCTTGTAGCGCCGCTCCATCTCCGCCACACACCAGCGCAGGGCGTTGGCGGCGTCCTTCATGTCGGTGACCACCGGTGCCAGCAGGTGCGGGATGCCGTCGTAGACCGAGAGCTCCAGCATCTTCGGGTCCACCATGATCATCCGCACGTCGCGCGGAGTGGCGTTATAGAGCAGGCTCAGGATCATGGCATTGATCGCCACCGACTTGCCTGAGCCGGTGGTGCCGGCCACCAGCAGGTGCGGCATCTTCGCCAGGTCCACCACCATCGGCGTGCCGCCGATGTCCTTGCCGAGGGCGAGGGTGAGCGGCGAACCGGCGCTTTCATAGGCCTTCGACTTGATGCATTCGGCCAGGCGCACCATCTCGCGGCTCTCGTTGGGCACCTCCAGCCCGATGGTGGTCTTGCCCGGGATCACCTCCACCACCCGTACGCTGACCGCTGACAGGGAGCGGGCCAGGTCCTTGGAGAGGTTGGTGAACTGGTTGACCTTCACCCCCGGCGCCGGCTGAAGCTCGAAGCGGGTGATCACCGGGCCGGGATTGACCTCCACCACCTGCGCCTCGACACCGAAGTCCTGGAGTTTCATCTCCACCAGGCGGGCGACCGCCTCCAGTGCCTCTCTCGACACCCCCTTGCCGCCTCCGGTCGAGGTATCGAGCAGGGAGAGCGGCGGCAGCGCCGAATCGGCCGGCATCTCGAACAGCTGTGCCTGCTTCTCCTTCCGCTCGCGCTCGCTCGGCTCGGGCGGCTTGGAGATGACCGGTTCAATACGCGGCGGCGGCCGGTTTTCGGTCTTCTTCTTCGCCTCCTTGACCGTCTTCTCCCGCTCGGTACGGGCGCGGCGGGCAGCGATGCGGTCGGCGATCCGGAAGAACACCCCCTGCACGCGGGCGAACAGTTTCAGCGTAATCGCCCCCACCCGGTCCATCAGGCCGAGCCAGGAGAGACCGGTAAACAGGGTGACGCCGGTCAGGAACAGGGCCAGCAGAAACAGCGTGGCGCCAAGGAAGTTGAATGCCGCCGCCAACCCGCCGCCGACCAGATCACCCAACACGCCCCCTGCATCGAGCGGCAGCGGCATGCCATTGGCGAAATGGAGCGATGCCAATGCCGCCCCGGAGGCCATGGTGAGCAGGAAACCGAGGCCGCGCAGGGCCAGGATATGCTTGGCTGGGAACTCCCCGTTACGACCCCGGAACCGGATCCAGCCGCTATAGGCGACCATGAGCGGGAAGAGAAAGGCCATGTGCCCGAACAGGTAGAGGAAGACATCGGCGAACCAGGCGCCGACCCGGCCTCCGCCATTGCTGATCTGCTCCACCGGCCCGCTGTGGGACCAACCGGGATCGGCCGGGTGGTAGGTGAAAAGAGCGATGGCCAGATAGACCGCCAGCGCACCGAACAGATACAGCGCCGCCTCGCGCAGCCCGCGTCCGAGGCCGCTGAGGTCGATGGCCCGCTCCGTCTTCTTGCTGGTGGCCTGTGCCAAAGTTGAACCGCTTCCGCAAGTTATGTGTGTAAGGAGCTGGATTCTAACACTTAACAGCTACTCTTCTCTCGCAAAGACGCGAAGTACGCCGAGAACAAACAACCAGAATGATTTCGTATCTTGGCGCTCTCCGCGTCCTGGCGAGATCAATTTGCCTGGAGCGCCGGGTGGACCACCTCGCCGGCGCGGACGTTGACCCCTTTCGCCAAGGCCGGATCACTCTCCCACTCCGGCCGGGCCATTCGCTGGACATAGGGCAGCAGCGCGGCGGAGAGTGCCTGGGAGGCGGTGCGCGGAACGGCGCCGGGCATGTTGGTCACGCCGAAATGGATTACCCCTTCGTGGCGGAAGGTCGGGTCGGCCCAGGTGGTCGGCCGGGTGGTCTCGATGCAGCCCCCCTGGTCGACCGAGATATCGACGATAACCGAGCCGTCGCGCATGCGTGCCACCGCATCGGCCGATACCACGTGCGGCGCCCGGGCGCCGGTCACCAGCACCGCCCCCACCAACAGGTCCGCATCGAGTACCGCCTGTTCCACCGCCTCGGCATAGGGGTGCAGCCCGGTCACGTTCGCGCCGAGCGCCCGCATGCGCTCCAGCTTGTCGCGTCCAGGATCGAATACAGTGACCCGCGCGCCAAGTGCGGCCGCCGCCATGGCGGCACCGCTGCCGGCCACCCCGGCGCCAATCACTACCACATGCCCGCGTTCGGCGGCCGGCACGCCGCCCAGCAGAAGACCACGCCCGCCGTGGGGCTGATGCAGCAGCTGCGTACCCACCTGCACGGCAACCCGGCCTGCAATGTCACTCATCGGCGCCAACAGCGGCAGTCCGTTCTCCTCCACCGTTTCGAAGCCGACTGCGGTCAACCCGATGGCCTGCAGGCGGCGCATCAGCTCCGGCGCGGCGGCGAGATGGAGATAACAGAACAGGCGATGGTCTGCACGCAGGCGTTCCAGTTCGGCAGGCTGCGGCTCCTTCACCTTGACCACCAGTTCGGCCTGCTCGAACAGGCTGTCGGCATCGGGAACCACGCGGGCACCGATCGCCTCGAAAAGATCGTCCGGGTAGCCGCTCAGGCGTCCGGCATCGTGCTCCACCAACAGCTCGTGCCCGGCGCGCACCAGCTCGGCGGCGGCTGCGGGAATCAGGGCAACGCGGCCCTCCAGGGTTTTTACTTCGCGGGGAATGCCTATACGCATGGGTGTTGTGATGGTTGTTGGCTGCGAGTGGACCCCGGCTCTCCGGGCGAATCTCTCCGGCACCTGTTCGTCGGTGGGGGTGGGCTCCTGCAGGCGCCCTCACCGGCGGGTTCCTTTACCGTGCAGGAACGGTTGCGTACCATTACCGGCCTTCGCATCCTGCCGACAAAAAAATCGTTCTGGAGTCTATCACCATGAGTGAAACCAAGCACTGCCGCGTCCTTATCCTCGGCTCCGGTCCGGCCGGCTACACCGCCGCCGTCTACGCCGCCCGTGCCAACCTCGAGCCGGTGCTGATCACCGGGCTGCAGCAGGGCGGACAGCTGATGACCACCACCGAAGTGGACAACTGGCCGGGAGACGTGGACGGTGTGCAGGGACCGGCGCTGATGGACCGCATGCGCCGCCATGCCGAGCGCTTCGGGACCGAGATGCTCTTCGATCACATTCACACCGCCGACCTCTCCAAGCGCCCCTTCCGTCTGGTGGGCGACAGCGGCGAGTACACCTGCGATGCCCTGATTGTCGCCACCGGCGCCTCCGCCATGTACCTGGGCCTGCCCTCCGAGGAGGAGTTCAAGGGGCGCGGTGTCTCCGGTTGCGCCACCTGCGACGGCTTTTTCTACAAGAACCAGAAGGTGGCGGTGATCGGCGGCGGCAACTCCGCCGTGGAAGAGGCGCTCTACCTCTCAAACATTGCCTCTCACGTCACCGTTGTCCACCGACGTGATCAGTTCCGCTCCGAGCGCATCCTGGCGGACCAGTTGATCGAGAAGGCGCGCACCGGCAACGTGACCATCGAGTGGAATCACCAGGTGGACGAGGTGCTCGGTGACCAGAGCGGTGTGACCGGACTGCGCATCAAGAGCACGGCTGACGGTTCGACCAAGGACCTGGATGTGATGGGGGTTTTCATCGCCATCGGCCACAAGCCCAATACCGCTCTGTTCGAAGGGCAGATGGAGATGGACCATGGCTACATCAAGGTACGTTCCGGACGCGAGGGGTTTGCCACCGCCACCAGCGTGCCCGGGGTCTTTGCCGCGGGCGACGTAGCCGACCACAACTATCGCCAGGCGATCACCTCTGCCGGATCCGGCTGCATGGCGGCGCTCGATGCCGAGCGGTTCCTGGAAGGGCACGAACTGGCGCCGTGACAAAACCGTGAAGCGTGGAGCGTGGAGCGTGAAACGTAAAGCGGCCCCAATTCGCTTTCTCTCGCTTCACACTTCACGCGCTTCACGTCTCACGTTATCTCCCCCCCGCTACACTTCCCGAAGCGGAATTGCCGCCCGTGAATGCGACGCCGATGCGCACCCGGACGATCGACAGCCTCGACACCTTGGAACCTGCGGCCTGGAATGCCCTGCTCGACGAGCAGGGCACGCCGTTTCTGCGTCACGAGTTCCTCGCCGCCCTTGAACGCCACGGCTGTGTCGGCGACCACTGGGGCTGGCTGCCGCGCCATGTCACGGCATGGTCCGGGGACCGGCTCATCGGTGCGCTACCGTTCTATCTCAAGTACAACTCCTACGGCGAACTGGTGTTCGACTGGTCCTGGGCCGAGGCGTATCGGCGCGCCGGTTTACGTTACTACCCCAAGGGGGTGACGGGTATCCCCTATACGCCGGTGACCGGTCCGCGCCTCCTGGTTCACCCGGAGGCGGACGCGGCGGTAGTGCGTCGCACACTGCTGGAGGCGGTGAGCGAGATGGCCCGCGCCGAGGGGCTCTCTTCGCTGCACTGGCTGTTCACCACCGAGGAGGAGAGCCGCGCCCTCGGCGACAGCGGGCTGATGATCCGGCACGACTGCCAGTATCACTGGTTCAACCGCGGCTACCGGGACTTCGACGACCTCCTCGACACATTTACCGCGGAGAAACGCAAGAAGGTGCGGCGGGAACGGCGACGGGTAACCGAGGCCGGTATCGAGATGGAGGTGCTGCACGGGAAGGAGATCAGCCCGGAGCAGTGGCGGCTCTTCCATGAGTTCTATACCGACACCTTCGATCGCCGCGGCGGCTATCCCACACTGACACTGCCCTTTTTCGAATCGACAGGGAAAGCGCTCGGCGACTCGGTGGTACTGGTGCTCGCCCGCGAGCAGGGCCGCTACGTGGCGGGCGCACTCAGCTTCCGTTCGGACGATGCGCTCTTCGGCCGGCACTGGGGCTGTGTCGCGGAGCGCCACAGTCTCCACTTCGAGGCGTGCTACTACACCGGCATCGAGTACTGCATCCGCCACGGCCTGACCCGTTTC
Organism: Gammaproteobacteria bacterium; assembly: GCA_041690635.1. Lineage (GTDB taxonomy): Bacteria > Pseudomonadota > Gammaproteobacteria > Thiohalomonadales > Thiohalomonadaceae > JAWLGZ01. The sequence continues at coordinate 145,974 of JAWLGZ010000004.1, read as the reverse complement.
GAACCCGGCGCCCAGGGGGAGCACAAGGTGAGCCGGGGATTCGAGCCGGTGATTACCCGCTCGGCGCACCATCTGGAAGAGGCGGGATTTCGGCCGGCGGTGGACGACTTCGTCACCCGCGAGCGCCGTGCGGTCGCCGCCCACGTGGCAGCCATGCGCGAACACCTGCCGTTCAGACAGCCTGCGGACGAACCGCCGCCGCAGGCCGTGGTCGGAGAGCGATGAGCATGCGGCCGGGTCGCGGACCTTTCTGGCTGGATCGGCGGAGCGGTCCGATCCGTTTCCCCTCCCCCGAGTACGCCCTCTCCGAACCCAACGGCCTGCTGGCGGTCGGGGGGGATCTGCAACCCGCGACGCTGATCGGCGCCTATCGACAGGGCATCTTCCCCTGGTACAGCGAAGGACAGCCGATCTTGTGGTGGACGCCGGACCCGCGCGCGGTCCTCTTTCCGGAACGTCTGCACATCTCCCGCAGCCTGCGCAAGGCGCTGCGCCAGGAGCGGTTCGAGGTCACCCTGGACCGGTCGTTCCGAGGGGTCATGGCAGGCTGCGCGGCTCCCCGTCCGGATCAACCCGGCACCTGGCTGCTCCCGGAGATGCGGGATGCCTACGGCGCCCTGTTCGAAATGGGGTTGGCCCACTCCGCCGAGGCACGGCTCGACGGTCGGTTGGTGGGCGGGATCTACGGGGTGGCGATCGGGCGTGTGTTCTTCGGCGAGTCGATGTTCTGCCGCGTCAGCAACGCCTCGAAGGTCGCTTTCGTGCATCTGGTCCGCCAACTGGAGGCGTGGGGATATGCCCTGATCGACTGTCAGGTCGCCTCCAGCCATCTGTTCACCCTGGGCGCCGAGGAGATCCCGCGGCAGCGGTTTCTGGGCCTGCTCGACCGCTTCTGCGACCTCCCCGCCCCGCGCTCCCCCTGGACGCTGGAGATAGGCCAGGTCCACGGCTGAAGGCAATTTGCCACAGAGGACCAGAGGAAATAGCTGCAGGAGCGTCCTCCCCTGCGCGGTGCCCGGGCCTGGCTCGCACAGGGGAATGGAAAACGCGCGGTCGGCGAAAGCGACGGAGCCTCCCAATGGCAGTAAACTCGGCGATCTCTCGGCAACCGCTCCCTGCGCTGCACCACCTCCTGCATGACCCGCAGGGAGGTATTTAATGCAGCTAATGCAGGAGCACTTTATCTGCCCATGCAGTCGTGTGCACTCTGTGTTAACTGTTTTTCATGACCTCGCCGATACCACACAATCTGGTGTTCTACGCAAGCCCGCCGCACGAATGCAGCTACCTCGAAGAGCGGCAGGCGGTGACGCTGTTTGCCGACCCCCACGCACCCATGCACACGGAGCTGTACGGCGCGCTGATCAACGTCGGGTTCCGCCGCAGCGGCGAGTATGTCTACCGGCCACGCTGCCGCACCTGCGATGCGTGCCGACCGGCCCGCGTGCCGGTCGAGCGATTTAGTCCCGACCGTGCACAGAGGCGCGCCTGGCGGGCCAACGCCGACCTCTCGGTGCGAGCGGTCGAGCCGGCGTTTCACGACGAGTACTACGAACTCTACCGCCGCTACCTTTCAACCCGACACCGGGACGGCGGCATGGATGTGGACGAACCGGAACGGTTCATGGAGTTTCTGGGTTCGAGCTGGTGCCGGACGGAGTTTGTGGAGTTTCGGGCGGGCAATCGGTTGGTGGCGGTGGCCGTGACCGATCTGCTCCCCGAGGGTCTCTCGGCCGTCTACACCTTCTTCGACCCGGCAGAGGCGCGCCGGGGGCTCGGTACCTATGCCGTGCTGTGGCAGATAGAGGCAGCACGGCGGCACGGCCTGCACTGGCTCTATCTCGGCTACTGGATCAAGGAGTCGCCCAAGATGGCCTACAAGGGGCGCTTCCGACCGCTTGAGATTATGCGGGGCGGTCGGTGGATACCGGCCACGGAGAGCGCGCGAATGGTCTAAGATGAGTCGCGCCGGGGAGCCGATAAACCGGTTGACGTCGGTGATTCCGGCCCAAATAGCCCCCCTGCGGGTGAACTTTGACGGAGCCGTGAGATAGGGCTTTGATCAATCACCCCGGATAGGGCAATATACGCCGCCTGATAAACAGCCCTTACGCTAAAAAGCAAGAGAGTCCATGGCGAAAGAAGATGCCATTGAAATGGAAGGCACGGTCATCGAGACCCTGCCCAACACCATGTTCCGCGTACAGCTCGAGAACGGTCACATTGTGACCGCCCACATCTCGGGCAAGATGCGCAAGCACTACATCCGCATCCTCACCGGCGACAAGGTGACCGTCCAGGTCACGCCGTACGACCTGAGCAAAGGTCGTATTACCTACCGCGCCCGCTGATCCTGTGCTGCTCCATCCCCTGCCGTGAAACGCGGCTGTTGCCGTTCGTCCGTCGCTCGAACTCCATAAAGCGCAATCTCACTGCGCGCCGGCCGATTTCGATACGCCTGACGGCGCAACAGCATCGCGTCTGACGAAAACCGCCGCCCGAGGGCGGCGGCAGGTGGTGGCTACCGCAGGTAAAGTGGTCAGGCCGGCTCCGCCTCGGTGTCGAACTCGAACTTGAGTGCGTCCTCCTCGGCGGTCACCTCCACGTGCCCGCCCCCTTCGAGGCGACCGAACAGCAGCTCCTCGGCCAGGGGCTTCTTGATGTGGTCCTTGATCACCCGGGTCATGGGTCGGGCGCCCATCTGCGGGTCAAAGCCGTGCTCGGCCAGCCAGGCGCGGGCAGCGGAATCGACGGTGAGGGTGACCCCCTTCTCCTCCAGCTGTGTCTCCAGCTCCATGATGAACTTGTCCACCACGTGGGTGACCGTCGCCGCATCAAGCTGGTTGAACTGGACGATGGCGTCCAGCCGGTTACGGAACTCGGGGGTGAACAGCCGTTTGACCGATTCCATCGCGTCCGGGGCGTGGTTCTGCTCCACGAAGCCCATGGTGCGCCGCGCCTGCTGCTCCGCCCCCGCATTGGTGGTCATGACGATAATGACGTTGCGGAAGTCCGCCTTGCGGCCGTTGTTGTCGGTCAGGGTGCCGTGGTCCATCACCTGCAACAGCAGATTGAACACATCCGGATGGGCCTTCTCGATCTCGTCCAGCAGCAGCACCGCGTGCGGGTGCTTGGTGATCGCCTCGGTCAGCAGGCCGCCCTGGTCGTAACCCACATAGCCCGGCGGTGCGCCGATGAGGCGTGAGACGGTGTGCCGCTCCATGTACTCGGACATGTCGAAGCGGATCAACTCGATGCCGAGGATCCTCGCCAGCTGCCGGGTCACCTCGGTCTTGCCGACGCCGGTGGGGCCGGCGAACAGGAACGAGCCGATCGGCTTCTGCTCGATGCCGAGGCCGGAGCGGGACATCTTGATGGCGGATGAGAGGGTGTCGATCGCCTCGTCCTGGCCGTAGATCATCAGCTTCAGGTCCCGATCCAGCGTACGCAGGCTCTCCTTGTCGGAGGTGGAGACGGTCTTCGGCGGGATGCGCGCCATATTGGCGACAATCGACTCCACCTCACGGGCGCCGATGGTCTTCTTTCGCTTCGACGGGGGCTGGAGCTGCTGATTGGCCCCCGCCTCGTCGATGACGTCGATCGCCTTGTCCGGCAGGTGGCGCTCGTTGATATAGCGGGCGGAAAGCTCCGCCGCCTGGCGCAGCGCCTGTTTGGTGTACTTGACCCCGTGGTGACGCTCGAAGCGGCTCTTCAGCCCTTCGAGAATGCGCACCGTCTCCTCCACCGTCGGCTCGGGCACGTCGATCTTCTGGAAGCGCCGCGCCAGTGCGCGGTCCTTTTCGAAGATGCCGCGGTACTCGTGGTAGGTGGTGGAGCCGATACACTTGAGGTCGCCGGAGGCGAGCACCGGCTTGATCAGGTTGGAGGCGTCCATCGCCCCGCCCGAGGCGGCGCCGGCGCCGATGATGGTGTGAATCTCGTCGATGAACAGGATCGCCCCATGCTCCTTCTTGAGCTGGGCGAGTACGGCCTTCAACCGCTTTTCGAAGTCGCCGCGGTATTTGGTGCCGGCGAGCAGTGCGCCGAGATCGAGGGCGTAGATGGTGCTGGTGGAGAGGATGTCCGGCACCTCGCCGTCGACAATCTTCTTCGCCAGCCCCTCGGCCAGCGCGGTCTTGCCCACGCCCGCCTCGCCGACGAACAGCGGATTGTTCTTGCGGCGGCGGCAGAGCACCTGAATCGTGCGCTCGATCTCACCCTGGCGACCGATCAGCGGATCGATTTTGCCCTTCTTCGCCAGCTGGTTCAGGTTGCTCGCATAGGCCTCCAGGGGGCTGCGGGAGCTCTCTGCACCCTGCTCCTCCTCGCTGCTCTGGACGCCCTCTTCCTCTTCGTCCGCCATCTTCGAAATACCGTGTGATAGGTAATTGACGACATCTAGACGTGTAACGTTCTGCTGATTCAAAAAATAGACCGCTTGCGACTCCTGCTCACTGAAGATGGCCACCAGCACGTTGGCGCCGGTCGCTTCTTTCTTCTCAGAGGACTGCACCTGGAACACCGCCCGCTGCAGCACCCGCTGGAAACCGAGGGTGGGCTGCGTCTCGCGATCGGACTCGGCCGGCAGAAGCGGCACCGTGTCGTCGAGGAATTGGACAAGATCCTGGCGTAACTGCTCCATGTTCGCGCCGCACGATCGGAGAATCGGTGCCGCCGTGGGGTTATCCAGCAAGGCCAGCAGCAGGTGCTCCACGGTCATGAACTCGTGGCTCTTGCCCCGCGCCTCCTTGAAGGCGAGATTGAGGGTGAACTCCAGTTCTTTGCTCAGCATGGTCAACCTCGCGACTACTCGTTGGGCTCCATCGTGCAGAGGAGCGGGTGCTGGTGTCGGCGCGCGTACTCGTTTACCTGCATTACCCGGGTTTCGGCGATATCGCGGGCGTAGATCCCCGCAACCGCCCGCCCCTGAGTGTGGACGGTCAGCATGATGCGCGTGGCCTTCGTACGGTCCATGTCGAAGAAGCTCTCCAGCACATGGACGACGAAATCCATCGGGGTGAAGTCGTCGTTCAATACCACCACCTTGTACATGGGTGGCCGCTTGAGTTTCGGTCGGCTCTCGTCGACGGCAAGCCCCGACTCGCCATCGTGCTGTTGATTGCTCTTACCCATGCCCGAAGAGAACTGCCTCCGTCATTCGAGCCCGCATTCAGGGCTCTTGCTGCTATAACATAAAGACCCGGCTTGGCCTTTCCAACCCTTTATACCTAAGTTTTTCAGTCGGGCATACCCGGGTGCTTTTGGATAAGGTTAGCACTCCCGTTTTTCGCTTCGGCGCAACGGGAGAAAGGGAGGGCCGAATGGACCGAATCGGCAGCGTTACCGGAAGACAGCTGCCGTAGGACGGGCGGTTAGAACCCGCCCGCGTGGGAAAATTCAGGGCCCCACGAGTCAGTCGTTGCGTAAGAAGCAGAAGCCCATCCGTGGGCCGCATGAGACGCATTTCCCCTTAAAGTCGCACTGGTAAGGGAGTACCGCGATGCTGACAGGTAACGTCAAGTGGTTCAACGCCTCCAAGGGATACGGTTTCATCCTCCCGGACGACGGTGGCACGGAGGTCTTTGCCCACTACAGCGCCATCGAAAGCGATGGTTTCCGCACCCTGCACGCCGGGCAGCGGGTCACCTTCGAGCTGATCGAGGGCGACAAGGGGTTGGCGGCCGCAGCCATCCGGCCGGTGGATGAGCGGCCGCGCAGCCGCGGCGGCCGCTGGCTGCGCCGGCCGCCCCGTCCGACCACCTATGATCCGCAATCGCCACGGAGGAATCCCGGCGGCTGAGCCGGTCGCGCCGCCCGCTACATCCGATCCACGATCGCCTCGCCGAAGCCCGAACAGCTGAGCAGGGTCGCCCCCTGCATCAGCCGCTCGAAGTCGTAGGTGACGGTCTTCGCGACGATCGCCCCGGCCAGCCCGTTGACGATCAGGTCGGCCGCTTCAAACCAGCCCAGGTGGCGCAGCATCATTTCGGCGGAGAGGATCAGCGATCCGGGGTTCACCTTGTCCTGACCGGCGTACTTGGGGGCGGTGCCGTGGGTCGCCTCGAACAGCGCCACCGTGTCGGACAGATTGGCCCCGGGGGCGATGCCGATGCCGCCCACCTGCGCCGCCAGCGCATCGGAAACGTAATCGCCGTTCAGATTGAGGGTGGCGATGACGTCGTACTCCTCCGGCCGCAGCAGGATCTGCTGCAGGAAGGCGTCGGCGATCACATCCTTGATGACGATCTCGCGCCCGCTCTTCGGGCTCTTGAAGCGCATCCACGGGCCGCCGTCGATCAGCTCTGCACCGAACTCCTCGGCCGCCAGTTCATAGCCCCAGCTCTTGAAGGCGCCCTCGGTGAATTTCATGATGTTGCCCTTGTGGACCAGGGTCACCGATGCGCGATCGTTGTCGATGGCGTAGCGGATCGCCTTGCGTACCAGACGCTTGGTCCCCTCGGCGGAGACCGGCTTGATGCCGATCCCGGAGCTCTCGGGGAAGCGAATCTTGGTCACATCCATCTCGTTCCGGAGGAAGTCGATCACCCGCTTCACCTCCGGCGTGCCGGCGGCCCACTCGATGCCGGCGTAGATGTCCTCGGAGTTCTCGCGGAAGATGACCATATCGGTCTTTTCCGGCTCGCGCAGCGGGCTCGGGGTACCCTCGTAGTAACGGACCGGGCGCAGACAGACGTAGAGGTCCAACTCCTGGCGCAGGGTCACGTTCAGGGAGCGGATGCCGCCGCCCACCGGGGTGGTCAGCGGACCCTTGATGGCGACGGAGAACTCGCGAATCGCCTCCATGGTCTCGTCCGGCAGCCACAGGTCGGTGCCGTAGACGGCATTGGCCTTCTCGCCCGCATAGATCTCCATCCAGGCAATGGAGCGCTCGCCGCCGTATGCCTTCTCCACTGCCGCGTCCACCACCCGCTTCATCGCCGGGGTGATGTCGACACCGGTGCCGTCGCCCTCGATGAAAGGGATGATCGGACGCGCGGGCACATTCAGGGAGTTGTCGGGGTTGATGCCGATGGGGCTGCCGTCCACCGGGACGACGATCTTGTCGTAGGCCATTGAAGACTGCTCCGGGAGCATTGAAAACGGGAAGGCGCGGATTCTACCACGAGGGGCGGTCTGGAGTGGCTCTGACAACCCACCTGTCCTACAGCGGCTCCGTGTGTGTGAAAATGCCCCCGTGCGTCTGATCCGATTCAACAAGCCCTATGGTGTCCTGACCCAGTTCCGTGATGCGGAGGGGCGCCCGACGCTTGGTGACTACATTCCTCTCCCCGGCATCTACCCGGCCGGGCGGCTTGACCGGGACAGCGAGGGTTTGCTGCTGCTGACCGACACCGGCGCGCTCCAGCACGCCATCAGCCACCCGCGCCACAAACTGCCAAAGACTTACCGGGTTCAGGTGGAGGGTGCGGTGAGTGACGAAGCGCTGAAACGACTCGCCGCGGGAGTCGAACTGCGGGATGGGCTCACCGCCCCGGCAGCCGCCCGGCGTATGGAGGAGCCGGAGATCTGGCCCCGCGACCCGCCGATTCGCTACCGGGCCGCCATTCCCACCACCTGGATCGAGCTCACCATCGCCGAGGGTCGCAACCGCCAAGTGCGCCGCATGACGGCCGCGGTCGGCCACCCCACCTTGCGCCTGATCCGCCATGCCATCGGCCCGGTGACCATTGAGGGACTCGCACCGGGCGAATGGCGCGATGTTGATCCGGAGACGGCGAACGCTATAGTGACCGGCTCCCAGTCACGCCGACAGCAGAAGCGCACCCCAAATGACCGAAGTGTGGAAACCCCACGTCACCGTCGCGGCGGTCGTGGCGCACCAAAACCGCTTTCTCCTGGTCGAAGAAGAGGTTGACGGCGGGGTCGTCTACAACCAGCCGGCCGGCCACCTGGACCCGGGCGAGTCGCTGCTGGAGGCGGTTGCCCGTGAGGCCCTGGAGGAGACCGCCCGCCGCTTCGAACCGGAGGCGCTGGTCGGCGTTTACCGCTGGTGCAACCCGGAAAACGGTGAGACCTTCGTCCGTTTCTGTTTTACCGGCGCGGTCTCGGACCCGGAGCCCGGCCGCGCCCTCGATACCGGTATCCTGCGTGCCGTGTGGCTGACCCGGGACGAGATGGACCGCGTCGCCATCCGCAGCCCCCTGGTCACCACGGCCGTGGACGACTACCTTGCCGGCGCCCGCTACCCCCTGGACCTCCTGCGCGAAATCTGAATTCGTACGCACCGCAGAGGGCGCGGAAGTCGCAGAGGAGCGGCGCGAATCTTGAGGTCCGCTCCACCCGTCGGGTGAAGTCCAGACATGTGGCAACGTACTGAAAATGTTGTCACTCTGCATCTTCTGCGGTGAGCTTTTTTAGGATTATTGAACAGCCCTGATTTTCTCCGCGATCTCTGCGCCTCTGCGGCGATCTTTTTCGTTACTGATGGAATTGAAATGAACACCAGGCACGTCATTGTCGGACTCTCCGGCGGGGTGGACTCCTCGGTGACCGCCCTGCTCCTGCAGCGCGAGGGCTACCGCGTCGAAGCGCTGTTCATGAAGAACTGGGAGGAGGACGACACCGGCGACTACTGTGCCGCCGCCGCGGACCTCGCCGACGCCGAGCGGGTCTGCGACCAACTCGGCATCCGCCTGCACACGGTCAACTTTGCCACCGAATACTGGGATCGGGTATTCGCCCACTTCCTGGCCGAATACCGCGCCGGACGCACCCCCAACCCGGACATCCTCTGCAACCGCGAGATCAAGTTCCGCGCCTTCCTCGATCACGCCCTGACGCTGGGTGCCGATGCCATCGCCACCGGCCATTACGCCCGCATCGGCAGAGGTGTGGAGGGCGTCGAACTGCTCAAGGGGCGCGACCCCAACAAGGACCAGAGCTACTTCCTGCACGCCGTCGGCCAGGAGGCGCTTTCCCGCAGCCTTTTCCCGCTGGGCGAACTCTACAAGAGCGAAGTGCGCGAACTGGCGGCGGAGGCGGGGCTCGCCACCAGTGAAAAGAAGGACAGCACCGGCATCTGCTTCATCGGTGAGCGCCGCTTCAAGGAGTTCCTCGCTCGCTACCTACCGGCGCAGCCGGGCGCTATCGAGACCCCCGACGGCGAGGTGATCGGCCGTCACGACGGGCTCATGTACCACACTCTGGGCCAGCGGCAGGGGCTCGGTATCGGCGGACTGCGCGGGGCCGGTGATGCGCCCTGGTACGTGGCACGCAAGGATCTCGACCGCAACGTCCTGGTTGTCGCACAGGGGCACGATCATCCGTTGCTGCTTTCCGATGCTCTCACCGCTTCGCAAATGCACTGGATTGCCGGGCACCCGCCCGAACTCCCCCTGTGCTGCGCCGCCAAGGTCCGCTACCGGCAGACCGAACAGTCCTGCCGGGTCGAGCCCCTGGATGAGGAGCGCTGCCGGGTAGTTTTCGACCAGCCGCAGCGTGCCGTCACCCCCGGCCAGTCGGTGGTGTTCTACGACCGTGATGTCTGTCTCGGCGGCGGCGTGATCGAGGCGGGCAGTTAGGAGAACCGGCACCGCCGCTCGCTTGTTCATCCCCGTCCCCGGCAGTAACCTAACGGCCCCACCATAAGAATCGGCCGATGAGCAAGACCCTCCACGACCGGACCCTCGCCCTGGCGGGCGTGCTGCAGGCAGTGCAACTGGTACAGCAGGTGGCACGCCACGGTAGCGCCGATGAGGCGGCCACCGCCGCCTGCCTGGACAGCCTGTTTGTCTTCTCTGCGGAATCGACCGAAGCGGTCTACGGCGGCGCGGCACGGCTGCGCGACGGGCTGCTTGCCCTGTGTGAGCAGCTTGAGCGCGGATCGCAGCAGAGGGATCTGGAGGTAACCCGCTACGCCGTGGGCGTACTCCATCTCGGGCGCAAGCTGAAAAATAACCGGCAACGGATGGAGGCGATCCGGGAGGGATTGCTGCATGCGGAGCGCCAGCGGCTGCACTACGGCTCGGTTCACGCCAACATGATGGCCGCCCTCGCCGACCTCTACCTCAATACCATCAGCACACTCGGTCCCCGCATCCTGGTGGCGGGCGAACACGGACACCTTGCCAATCCGACCAATGCCAACCGCGTGCGCGCCCTGTTGCTGGCGGGCATCCGATCCGCGGTCCTCTACTATCAGAGCGGCGGCAACCGGCTGCAACTGCTGTTCGGACGCGGCGCGGTCGTTGCCGAGGCACGACGCCTGCTTGACGACATCACCCCGGGGACCATCGGCGCCTGACCCCTTCTACTTCTGGCTCACCCAATAATCATCATGTTTTCAGGTGACTGGGAAAAAAACTTAATGCGAACATTAGCTTGGACGTGTTCCAAGCTGACGTACGGTCATTGACAGAGGGTGGTATCGCTGGCCTAACCTGTTCTCGGGCGGACGCGCCTGGATGAAACGGCGGCGCTCCCGTTCGCTCTTATGCAACCACCGATAAGAGGGGGATAATTTATGCGTTTGAATGGTGATGAGATGTTCGATGCCTACACTGAATATCGCGAAGCAATCTACGATGAGGATGAACCGGGTGATGAGTTGACCGGCGCGATGCCGGACAGACAACCGACGTGGGAAGCGCGGCATTTGAATGACACCGACTGACTGTTCCCTGCTTTAGACGCACCGATTCCTTGACCCCGCCCACGCTGCGGGGTCTTTTCTTTGCGGAGAAAGCCCCGCACCACTGAACGACTTCACAGGGAGAGCGGCATGCGCAACTGGATAGGAATGACACTCCTGCTGATCGGCGGCCACGCGGGGGCGGGCACGCCGGCTCTGTTCGAACTTCTGGACGGCTCCCGCATCCGCGGCGAGATCCTCTCCATGGAGGGGGACCGCTACACGGTCCGCACCGAGGCGCTCGGCACCGTCACCCTCTCGCCCGGACAGATCGCTACCATTCACCTGCAGCCGAACAGCGGACCCGTCCAGTCCGGAAACCCGAACGCGGGGCTGGCCGGATTGGATGCCGGCGCGCTGGCGAATCAGTTGCAAGCGGTTCAGGCGATGATCATGAACGATCCGCAGATGCTGGCCGCCATACGTTCCCTACAGAACGATCCGCAGTTTCAGGCGGTACTTTCGGACCCACAACTGTTGCAGGCGATCCAGTCCGGGAACATGAGCGCCCTGCTCGAAAGCCCCGAATTCCGGGTGTTAATGGAGCACCGCACCGTGCAGGATCTCAGCCGCCAACTGGCCCCCTGAATCGCGGTTGATTTCGGCCTCATGCCTGTCGGCGGCGGCGGAGCGTGCAGGGGGAAATGGGGTGGGAAACGAAATCACGGCCCAAGGGGTGGGCACACGCGCCGGTTATCAACCCTACAGGAACGCCGGTGGCAAAGCCGATCAGCCCCGTCGCCGGGCCACCCGATCCATCGTATGGCGCAGGCAGTCGACGACTTGTTCGCTGTCCATGCCTTCCGCCGAGGGTCGCAGGTGAAGCCGGACCCGATCGCCATCGGTCTCGATACGAAGGCCGTCCGGATTCAGTTCCCCGTCCATTGCACACAGGCGGCAGCCGCGACTGCAGTTTTGAAAGAGTTTCAGCAGCCGATCCTGCTCCCCTTCCAACGCCTCCAGTTCGACATCGATGCCGTCCGTCTCTTCATGGATACGGTACTTCACCGCGCCCCCTGATTCATATTTTATGAATTTTGTTTGAAAAGAAAGCCTGGACCCAATTCCCACAAAGGTCAAGAGGTTGTCTTGAGACCCGGTCCATCATAGCCCGGTGCGCCCCCTTCAGGCTCCGATCGGGTTGGGGCCGTAGGTGCGGTCCGGCGGCGGCACGGGCGGATGACCCAGCAACCGGTCGATGTCTGCAGAGTCGAGGATCTCCTTCTCGACCAACGCCTGGGCCAGCTTGTCCAGGTCGGACCGATGATCCTCCATCAATCCGCGGACCCGCTCTTCGGATTCGACGATGATCCGGCGCACCTCCTCGTCGATAAGCTCTGCCGTGTGTTCGCTGTAGTCGCGCTCCTGGGCCATCTCCCGGCCGAGAAACACATGCTCCTCGCCACGGCGGAAGGCGATCGGCCCAATGCGAGCGCTCATCCCCCAGTTGGAGACCATGCGCCGCGCCACGTAGGTGGCCTGCTTGAGGTCACTCTCCGCCCCCGTACTCTCCTCCCCGAACACCACCTGCTCCGATACCCGGCCACCGAGCATCACGCCGATGCGGTCCAGCAGGTAACTGCGCCGCAAATTCAGCCGATCCTCCTCCGGGGTCTGTTCGGTCACACCGAGCGCCTGGCCGCGCGGAATGATGGTGACCTTGTCCAGTGGATCCGCATGCGGAAGCAGGCGCGCCATCAGCGCATGTCCCGATTCGTGGTAGGCCACCACCCGCCGCTCCTCCTCGCTGCTGAAGGTGTCACGCTCCACGCCGAGCACGATCTTGTCGCGGGCGTTGCTGAAGGTCTGCATGTCCACGTCGTGCCGCCGGTCCCGTCCCGCCAGCAGCGCCGCCTCGTTCACCAGGTTCTCGATGTCGGCTCCGGAAAAACCCACCGTTCGTGCCGCCAGCACATCCAGATCCACATCGTTGGCCAGCGGCACACGCCGGGTATGAACCTCGAAGATCTTGCGGCGCGCCGGACGCCGGGGCAGTTCGAGGGTGACCTTCCGGTCGAAGCGACCCGGACGCATCAGCGCCTTGTCCAGCACATCCGGTCGGTTGGTGGCGGCGAGCACCACCACCGCCTGGTGGGGCTCAAAGCCGTCCATTTCCGACAGGATCTGGTTCAGCGTCTGCTCCCGTTCATCGTGACCGCCCCCGAGTCCGGTGCCGCGCGCCCTGCCCACCGAATCCAGCTCATCGATGAAGATGATTGAGGGGGATTCCTTTTTCGCGCTCTCGAACAGATCGCGTACCCGGGCGGCACCGACACCCACGAACATCTCGATGAATTCGGAACCGCTGATGCTGAAAAACGGTACGTCAGCCTCGCCCGCCACCCCCTTTGCCAACAACGTCTTGCCGGTGCCGGGCGGCCCCATCAGCAGAATGCCCTTGGGTATCTTGGCCCCGAGCGAGCGGTAGCGGTCCGGCTCCTTCAGGTAGTCGACAATCTCGTGCAGATCCTTTTTCGCATTCTCCAGCCCGGCAATGTCGTCGAAGGTGATGTTGGTCATCTCTTTGCGAAACCGCTTCGCCTTCGACTTGCCGAACCCGAACATGCCGTCGCCGCGCGAGCCAGCGGCCATCCGATCCTGCATGCGCCGAATGACCCAGAAGATGAGGAAAAAGATCAGCAACCACGGGAGCAGTGCGATGAGCATCTGCTGCCACCAGGGTGTACCCTCCGGCTCCACCTGCACGATGACATTGCGGCTTTCGAGCAGCTCCATCAGAGCGGAGTCCTCGATCGGAGGAATCGTGGTGGAGAACACCTGTGCCGGTTCATCATTACGCTCCGCCACCAGTGTGCCGGTGACCTCCTGTCCCCGGATCGTCACCTCTGCCACGCGGTCCTGCCGCACCGCCTCCTTGAACGCGGTATAGGGGATCACCTCCTGCGCCGTTGCCCCATCCTGCAGACTGAGCCAGTACGCCCCGATCAGAAGCAGTACGAGCAGCCAGATGAAATAGCGCCATCCGGCATCACTCTTCTCTTCGGCCATCGGACGTCTCCTTGTCCACCCGCCGTTATATCCAGCTTAGCGTGCCGTCGGTACCTTACCGTTTTAGTCTGGATTTAGTTCCCTTCGTGACGCTCCGCCGGGAAATGACGGCTAGATTTTCAGGTAGGGAGACGCCGACGCCGGGGAGGCGAAGATGACAAATCCGTCAGTGCTGCGGCTTCTCTGGCACGGCCGGAGGTCGATCAGGGAGGTGCTAGACCGTCTGGCCGAATCGGGCCGCGCGGAGATCCAGTTGGCGCCGGACTACCACCACGCCCTCTACCGGACCATCACCGAGCGCCCGGCGCGGGTAGAGCAGCTCGACATGGAGGGGTCGCCGGAGCTGCTCGACCGAATAGCGCAGGTGCGCGGACTCGAACCCCTGTCGGAACTGGTGGCACCGTTGACCGCCCAGGGCGCGCGGGTCCACGTGATGAGTCCAGGGCCGATCATCACTATCGTTCTCCCACCCAAGGTCTCCGGGAAACACCGTGATACACAGGAGCACACCATCCACCCGTGATCCAGAACACCGAGATTGCCCGGCGGTTCTACCGGCTGGCTGATCTTCTCGAGATCGACGACGCCAACCCGTTCCGGGTGCGAGCCTACCGCGAGGCCGCACGGGTGGTGGAGGGGTTGCCGGAAAATGCCGGTGACATGATCGCACGCGGAGAGGACCTGTCGCGACTGCGCGGCCTCGGCAAGGATCTCTCCGGCAAGGTGCGTACCCTGGTCGAGACCGGACACCTGCCGGTGCTGGAGGAGGCGGAAGCACGAATGCCGCCGGTGCTGGTCGAGTTGATGCGTGTCGCAGGACTGGGGCCGAAGCGGATCCGGTCGCTGTACCAACGCCTGCAGATCGAAACCACCGACGACCTACTGCGGGCAGCGGACGCGCACCATATTCGTGAACTGCCCGGTTTCGGAGAAAAGACCGAGCAGATGATCGCCGACGGCGTCCGCCGGCTTCAGAGTAGTGGCCGACGCTACCGGCTTGCCGACGCCGAACGGGTTGCACTGCCGCTGCTCGACTACCTGCGCGCAAGCCCGGGCGTGCACCTGGCGGAGATTGCCGGAAGCTTCCGGCGCCGACGCGAGACGGTCGGCGATATCGATCTGCTCGTCTGTACCGACGACAGTCCCCCGGTGATGCAGCGCTTCGTCGACTACCCGGAAGTCGCGCATGTCCTCTCACGCGGACGCACCCGGGCCACGGTTCAGCTGCGGGACGGGATGCAGGTGGATCTGCGGGTGGTGCCGGAGGCGAGCTTCGGTGCCGCCCTGCACTACTTCACCGGCTCGAAGCCGCACAATATCGCGATACGCCGGCGGGGCATCCAGCGCAAACTCAAGATCAACGAGTACGGTATCTTTCAGGGTGCCCACCGCATCGGCGGCGGCGAGGAGCGGGAGGTATTCGCTGCGGTGGGCCTACCGTTTATCCCGCCCGAACTGCGTGAGGACAGCGGTGAAATCACCGCTGCCGAAGCGGGCCGTCTGCCGCACCTGGTGGAGCTGAAGGACCTGCGCGGCGACCTGCACATCCACACCCGCGCCAGCGACGGGCGCCTCAGTCTCGAAGCGGTGGTCACGGCGGCACGCGCCCTCGGCCACGAATACATCGCCATCACCGATCACTCCCGTCACGCGGCACTCGTCCACGGACTCGATCCGAAGCGGCTCGAGGCACAGATGGCGGCCATCGATCGGCTGAACGCGCAGTTCGACGGGTTCACCGTGCTGAAGGGGATCGAGATGGACATCCTCGAAGAGGGCAGTCCCGATCTTCCCGAGGAGTTGCTGGCCCGCCTCGATGTGCGGGTCTGTTCCATCCACTATCGGCTGGATCTCCCGCGGGAGCAGCAGACCGCGCGGGTGCTGCGGGCCATGGAGCGCCCCTGGTTCAACATCCTCGCCCACCCCACCGGCCGGTTGATCGGGGAACGGCCCCCCTGCGAGATCGATCTGGAGCGGATCATCCGTGCCGCCCGCGACACCGGCTGCTTCCTGGAGCTGAATTCCCAGCCGAAGCGGCTCGACCTGGATGATCGGCACTGCCGGCTGGCGAAGGAGTACGGCGTCAAGGTGGCGATCTCCAGCGACACCCACAGTGAATCGAACCTGCGATTCCTGCGCCACGGCATCGACCAGGCAAGGCGTGGCTGGCTGGAACCGGACGACATCATCAACACCCGACCGCTTGCGGAACTCATGCGGCTGCTGCGGCGCAATCCCGGGCACGCGCCATGAGGGTGTCCCCGACCCGGACCCCGGGATGTTCAACGTAAGAGGTGACCATGCCGGAACTCCCCGATGTCGAAGCCTTCAGACACCACCTGGATGCCACCTCGCTGCACCGGGCCATTGCGGAGATCACGGTCGCCGACGAACGGCTGCTCGACCACATCGCACCGGGTACCTTCAGTCACCACCTTCGGGATCACGAACTGGCCCGCACCCGCCGGCACGGCAAGTACCTGTTTGCCCGTACCAACGGTGAGTGGATGGTGTTCCACTTCGGCATGACCGGCTATCTACGGCACCTGGACCCTGGCGAGCCGCTGCCGCCCTACGCCGGCATTCTGCTCGACTTCCGCAGCGGTGACCGGCTCGCCTACGGCTCCAGGCGGCGCCTCGGACGCGTGGGACTGACACCGGATCCGGAACAGTTTGTCGCCGAACACGCGCTGGGGCCCGATGCCCTGACCATAACCGAGGCGGCCTTCCTGGAGCTTGCCCGGACCCGCCATGGCGGCGCCAAGGGGTGGCTGATGGACCAGTCCATCATGGCCGGCATCGGCAACGTCTACTCCGACGAGATCCTCTATCAGGCGGGCATTCACCCCAGGCGCCGGATGGACACCCTTCCGGATACCGACCTGAAGCGGCTCTACCGCACCATGAAAGAGGTGCTCTCCACTGCCATCGAGTGCGAAGCAGAGGCGCAGCGGTTACCCGCCGACTGGCTGCTGACCCATCGACGCTACGGTGAGCCATGCCCGCGCTGCCGCGGTCGGGTGGAGCGCATCTCACTCCATGGCCGCTCCGCCTACTTCTGCCCGGGTTGTCAGAAACCCTGACACGGACACGCAACACCCCTCAGCTATCCTTCTCCAGAATCCCTCTCTCCACATCCACCTGCCCGAGGAGATGCCATGGACACCATCGCAGCGATGCAATCGACGATTGCCGACATCGTCCGCCCGGGACACGGCATTCTCGCCGCCGACGAGAGCATCCCGACCATTACCAAGCGTTTCACAGCCGTCGGCATTGATTCGACCGAGGAGAATCGACGCCGCTACCGGGAGCTGCTGATCGGCACTCCTGGCGTGGGGGAGTACATCAGCGGCATCATCCTGTTCGAGGAGACGCTCAGGCAGAGCGCGGATGACGGCACGCCGCTGCCGGAGTTGGCGAAACGGAACGGCGTGGTGCCGGGAATCAAGGTGGACAAGGGGCCGGTCGAGATGCCCAACGCCTGCGGCGACAAGGTGACCCAGGGGCTGGACGGGCTGGCCGACCGCCTGCATGAATACGCTGCCCTCGGTGCCCGCTTCGCCAAGTGGCGCAACGTCTATGCCATCGGCCCCGACACCCCCACACCGCTCGGCATCGAGGTGAACGCGGAGACCCTGGCGCGCTACGCGGCGCTATGCCAGAACGCCGGCATCGTCCCCATTGTCGAGCCCGAGGTATTGATCGACGGCGACCACACCATTGATCAGTGTGCCGAGGCCTCGGAACAGGCGTTCCACGCCCTGTTTCACGCCCTCCACCGTCACCGTGTCCAGCTGGAATACACCATCCTGAAGCCGAATATGGTGTTGCCGGGCAAGCAGCACGGCCGCAAGGCCACACCCGACGAGGTGGCCCGGCGGACGGTGGAGGTGCTGAAGCGCACCGTGCCTGCGGCACTGCCGACCATCAACTTCCTCTCCGGCGGCCAGACGCCCGAGGAGGCCTCTGCCAACCTGAACGCGATGAACCGGCTGGAGACACTGCGTCCGTGGAACCTCAGCTTCTCCTATGCCCGTGCCCTGCAGGAACCGGTGATGGCTACCTGGCGCGGAGTACCGGAGAACATCGGTGCGGCACGCGAGGCGTTTCTCAAGCGCGCACGGCTTAACGGGGCCGCACAACAGGGGCAGTACAGTGAGGCGATGGAGTAACCGGTGAATCCACTTCATCAACTGCAGGAGCACGGTCAGAGCTACTGGCTCGACAACCTCACCCGCCACAAGATCCGCAACGGCGAACTGGCCCGTCGGGTGCGGGAGGAGGCGCTTCGCGGCGTCACGTCGAATCCGGTCATCTTCCACAAGGCGATCTCCGCGGGCAGCGACTACGACGAACAGATCGCCGCCGGCTTTGCCGCCGGTCTCTCGGTGCAGGCAATCTATGAGGAGTTGGTCACCACCGACGTACGCGATGCCTGCGAGCTGCTCCATCCGGTCTGGGAAGCCAGCGGCGGGCGTGACGGATTCGTCAGCCTGGAGGTCTCGCCGCATCTCGCACACGATGCCGAGGGGTCCATCGAGGAGGCGCGCAAGCTCGCCGGGCTGGTGGGCAAGCCCAATCTCATGATCAAGATCCCCGGCACCGTCGAGGGGCTGACCGCAATCGAACAGTGCCTGTTCGAGGGGATCAACATCAACATCACCCTGCTCTTCTCCATCGAACGCTACGCGGAGGTGGCGGAGCGCTACATCGCGGCGCTCGAACGGCGGATGCAGATGGGCCTGCCGCTGACGGTGGCCTCGGTCGCCAGCTTCTTTCTGAGCCGCATCGACGCAAAGGTGGACCAACTCCTCGACCAAAAAGCTGCAGTACGACGTGAATTGGCGGCGCTGAAGGGGCGGGCCGCGGTCGCCAATGCAAAGCTCGCCTATCAACGGTTTCTGAGCATCGTCGGAGAGAGCCGCTGGATGCACCTGATCGAGCATGGGGCTCGTCCGCAGCGGCTCCTCTGGGCGAGCACCAGCACCAAGAATCCTGACTATCCCGACACTCTGTATGTGGAGCCGCTGATCGGACCCGATACGGTGAACACCCTCCCCGACGCAACCATCACCGCCTTTGCCGAGCACGGACGTGTGGATGACACGCTTGGACAGGGAATTGACGAGGCTCGGGAGAGTGTGTCGAAGCTCCGCGATGCGGGCATTGACCTCGATGAGGTAGCCGCCGTCCTCGAAGACGAAGGGATCGTCAAGTTCGCCGAACCGTATGATGCCCTGCTCGAACTGATCGCATCGAAGCGCTGACCGAACCGGTGATCGCGAATCGGTCGTTCAGCGATCAAGATCGAGCTTCAGCGACAGAAAACGCATCAGGTCCCGCATCGCCAGCATCCCCACCAGCCGCCCCTGCTGCACCACCATCATGCGGCTGCTGCCCGTGCGGTTCATGGCCATGAGTGCATCCATCGCGTCGGTATCCGGTGTAATGGTGTTCTCCGCGGAACAGGTATCCATAACTGCGTCGATCCGGGTGCGGTCCCAGCGGCCACGGGGAAGTTCCTTCACCTCGCGGGTGCCGACGCAACCGACCAGGTGGTCCCCCTCCACCACCGGAAACATCTTGTAGTGGTATTTGTAGACATAATCCTCCACCAGTTCCTCCACTGACAATCCCGGAGAAACCACCACCGGCGACCGGTTCATGAAGCGACTGACCTGTTCCCCTCGCAACACCTCCCTGGACCGTAACTGCTGATAACCGGCGTTGGCCGCAGCGCGCAGAAACAGACCGATCAGAAACCACCACAGCCCCCCGATGAAGTTACCCTGAATAACCGCCAGCACCCCGAGAAAGATCAGCACCATGCCGAAACCCGCACCGATCCGCGACGAAATGCGGGTCGCCCAGTGTATGTCCTGGCGCCAGCCCCACAGGGCGGCACGCAACATGCGTCCGCCGTCGAGCGGAAATGCAGGTACCAGATTGAAGATGGCGAGAATGAGATTGAGCAGGCCGAAGTAGAAGAAGATGCCGCTGGCCAGTTCGGGCCAACCCGACGCCGCTCCGAACAGATACACGACATAGGACAGGCCGGCCAGCACAAAGCTCGACAGCGGGCCAGCGGCCGCCATCAGAAACTCGGTCATGGCACTTGGCGGCTCGTCGGTCATCTCCGCCACGCCGCCGAAGATGAACAGCGTGATCCCCCGAATCGGCATGCCGCGCCGCCGGGCGACCAGCGAGTGGGAGAACTCGTGAAACACGATGGAAAAGAACACCCCTACCGCCCCGGCCAGACCGACCATCCAGTACACCCGGGCGGCATGCCCCGGAAAGTAGTAGGGAAAAAACCCCTCAGCCAGTGACCAGGTAATCAGCAGGGCCAGGATCAGCCAGCTGGCATCGACCTTCACGTCGAAACCGAACAGGGAGAACAGCCTCACTCCTCTGCCGAACACGACCACCTCCGATGCGAAAAGTTTGCCCTAAGCATAGGTGGTCACCGGAGGGGAATGTGGAGGACATAAATGAAAATGGCCCGACGCCTTAGCCGGGCCATCTTGATTGGGTGCGGACCCTCAGTTTCATCCTGAATCGTCGGGTCCGCCTGGAGTTCCGTTCCGTCACGGGTGCTCCGTTGTTTGCGGGGCTCCGTGTCAAACTCCCTGTCTTTCTTCTCCCTGTGAGATGTAGACCCTGGTGGGGCTCCGCCGCTTCCGTGACCGCATCCTTGCGATCGACCAGGAGTCTACGTGAATAAGGCTAGCCGGTGATTCATTGATCGTTGTCAATCATTTGTGGCCTGATTGCACTCACTTGCACGTTATCGCCCAATCCGTCCTGTGTGACCCCGCGGGTTGACAACCAGCACTCACGAAATCCCGAAGGGGTCGCCCCCGTGTAGCGCCGGAACACCCGGGTGAAATAGGACAGATCACGGAATCCGACCGACCAGCAGACATCCGTCACGGTCGCACTGCGGTTCTTCAGCAGCTGGGTCGCCTTCTGGATACGGTGGCGGGCCACGAACTCCTGAAAGGTGACACCGAAACGGCGTTTGAAACTGCGGCTCAACTGATACGTGGTCATCCCGAAGCGGGCGGCCGTCTCTGCCTGTGAAATCTTTACCTGAAGGTTGGCTGCGACAAATTCCGCCGCACGCTCCAACGCCTCGTCGACGCCGTTCATCTTGAACCGGGCATCGGGAGGCATCGGTGGGTCATCCAAATCCGGGCCGTGCCGACCGAGCCTGTCCAGGCACAGCCGCATACTGTCGACCCGCACCGGCTTTACCAGATAGTCCCATACCCTTGCCCGCAACGCCCAGACCGCCAACGCCTCCGAATGCTCGACGGTGACCATCGCAATGGGCAGGGAGGGAAACTCCCGTCGCAGACGGGTAAGCGCCGCGAGTCGCGGGATATCCGGGTAGTCGAATTCGACGCAGGCGAAGAACGGTTGCTTCTGGCGCACCGCATCGGAGAGTACCAGCGCCTCGGGCCCGACCGTATGTACCCGGTGCTGCGCCTGCAGCAGGGAGAGAAGTTCGGGGTCGGCGCCATACTGGGTCACATCCACATGCAGAATCGGCGCGTCGGTTCGCATTATCCCCTCCTGACGAGCCGTATTTATAGTACAGAGAGCGAAAGGTACAAGTATCTCCGCGACCGCTTGTCCCTTTCCCTCCCGCTCAGGCCCCGGCGCCGGGTGCCCGGTTCAGGTAGGACCTGACCGCATCGGCAGGCATCGGCCGGCTGAAGAAGAACCCCTGGGCCACATCGCACCCGTGGCGCTGTAACAGTGCGGCCTGCGCTTCCGTCTCCACCCGCTTGACAACCACCCCGGCGCCAAGGGCATGGCCCAGATTGATGATTGCGTGCGCAAACCCTTCATCGTCGAGATAGATGGAGTCGCCAAAGAACTTTCGATCAATCTTGATTCGTTGAATCGGACAACGCCGAAGCAGCTGCAGTGACGAACTTCCCATTCCGAAATCGTCCACAGTCAGCCCATATCCGCGATTACGCAACTGTACGACCCGTTCGGGGACGTCTGCCCCCCTCTCCCCAATGGCGCCCATCGGCAGCTCCAGATCGACATGCGCGGCATCAACTCCGCTGTTGCGGAGGTGTCGATCGAGGTTCTGCGCCAGATCGGCCTGTTGCAATTGGCGCCGTGACAGGTGGAGCGCAAGACGTGGAACCTCCATCCCTTCGTCCTGCCACGCCCGAACCTGTGCGATCGCTGCATCAAGCAACCTGTCCGTCAACCGTTCGATTAGGCCACTCGACTCCGCGAGCGGAATGAACAAGCTTGCCGGCAGCAAGCCCCGCTCGGCATCCTGCCAGCGGAGGAGCGCCTGTATGCCGCAAACACGACCGCTGGCCAGCTCGACTTGGGGTTGGTAGTGCACTTCGAACTCATCGCGCTCCACAGCACGCCGCAGGCGACGCTCTCTGCCGATCAGATTCGCGCGTTCGCCCGCAACCTGCTCGCCATAGAAACAGTAGGAATTCCTTCCCGCCACCTTGGCCGCGTACATGGCGGCATCGGCGTGCCGTAACAGATCGTGGACACTCTTGCCGTCTTCCGGATAAAGACTGATGCCGACGCTCCCGCTTACCTGCACAGGGTGCCCGGCCAACTGCATGGGTGCGAACAGCGTGTGATTGATTCGCTCGGCAGTCTCCGACACCACCACGGGTGACGCCACCTCCTCCAGAATCACGGTAAACTCGTCTCCCCCCAGTCGGGCCACCGTATCCTCATTACGTACAATCGCCTGTAGCCGTGACGCCATCTCCCGCAACATCTGGTCACCTGCCTCGTGACCAAAGCTGTCGTTGATCACCTTGAAGTCATCGAGATCGATGAACATGATCGCCACCAGGTGGTGATTTCGCCGTGCCTTTGCGAGCCCGTGATGCAGCCGGTCATAGAACAGGCTTCGGTTCGGCAACCCGGTGAGGGCATCGGTACTCGCCTGCTGCTCCAGCCGGAGCTGTGCCGCCTTAATCTCAGAGAAGTCACGCCCAATCGCGATCCAGTGGCTCACCTCTCCCCGCTCCTCATGGACGGCACTGAAATCGACCAACTCGGGGTAGATGGTCCCGTCCTTTCGCCGCCGCAACATCTCGCCATGCCAGGATCCCTTATCCCGGATACTCCGGGCGATTCCGGCGAGGAACTCCGACGGGTGCAGCCCTTCACTCATGAAATTCATCGGACGACCAATCACCTCCTCTTCCGTGAACCCGGAGATGGATTCGAACGCATGGTTTGTAACCATGATCCGTCCACTCTTGTCGGCAACCACGATTGCGTCCGTTGCACTCTCCATCACCCGCGCCGCCAGCCGCAGTCTCTCGTCCACACGTTTGTGTTTGGTGATATCCCGGATGTAGATGAGAAACGAGAGCGGGCGGTCCCGCTCATCCACAACCAGCGAGGCATTGATGTAGACCCAAATCGGTCTCCCGTCTTTGCGGACGTAGCGCTTCTCGACCTCAAGCGAGTCTGATTCCCGCACAATGAGACGTCTCGCCCAATCGGCATCCACCGCCCCATCCTCGGGATGGGTGATATCCTGCGACCGCATGCGCAGCAGTTCCGACTCCGGGTAGCCGAGCAGGTCGCAGAAGCGCTCCGGGACTTGTGTGAATCGGCCGTCGAGCGCTGTTTGCACCATCATTATCCGCGCGCGCTCCTGCGATTTGCGCAGCCGCGCTTCCGCGTCCCCCGGTGCTCCCGTTTCCATTCGCCATTTCTCCAGGCATGTCGATCTCTGACCACAAAAAAGCGGGCGGTCCCGGTCGATCGACCGGGGGCCGCCCGCATCCTGTTGTACCGCCCTGGTTACTGGATCTGGATCGTGCGCCGCTTAGCCTGCTCAATCTTTGGCAGCTTCAACTCAAGCACTCCGTCCTTGAACTGTGCCGTGCCCTTCCCGCTGTCCACCTCTGAGGGCAGCGCGATGGTGCGGGCAAACGCCCCGCGGGAGATCTCGCAGCGATAGTACTGCCCGTGCTCCTCCTCCGTCTCGTAGGAGGTGCTTCCCTTGATGGTTACCGTGTTGTCGGTGGTCGATACCTCAAGGTCATCCTTCTTGACACCGGGCAGCTCGGCACGCACCAGGATCTCGGCCTCACGATCGATGACATCCATTGCAGGTATCTTCGCCTCCGGCGCCTCCGCCATCAGCGGCCGTTCCCAACGGGAGAACGGTCGCATCCAGCCGCGAGGAAAGAAGCCTTCCATCATCCGTTCCATCTCATCAAACGGGCTCCAGGTGCGGATCGGCGCCCGCTCCGACGTCCGCGTCAACTCTTGCTTGCCGTGTTCCTTGGCCATATCACACCTCCTGTCTGGTTCACTGTTTCATGATGCTCGCCCGGGGTCAGGGCCGTTCACGCAACCTCTGCTCCCGCGCCCTCTCACGAGCCAAATCGCGCGTCAGGTCACTCATCATCTCAGAGAGGAGCTCGATGACGTCGTCGATGGCCAGAATGCCGACCAGCGCCCCTTGCGCGCCGACGATCGGCATCCGCCGCACCCCGGCCCCGCTCATCCGTCGGACTGCACTGAACAGATCCTCGCTTTCCGGGGCGGTGATAAGCTCCGTGGTCATCACATCACCGACGCGAACACGGTCCGCCTCCACCTCCTCCGCCAGCACCTCAAGGGTGAGATCACGGTCGGTCACGATTCCGACCGGCACGGCTCCGTCGCCACGCCGCTCCACCACAATCACATCCCCCACATGATGCTCGCGCATTAGTCGAGCCGCCTCCACCACCGTTGCATCCGGCTCGGTAATTACCACTTCACGGGTACAGAATTCTCCCACCGGCATCGCTCGCTCTCCCTTTGGACCGAGGCCTATCACAAAGTAATAGTCGCCCGGCCGCGAACACCGGGTGATTATCCGCCCGGCAGCGCATCGTCACGCCTCGTGCGACGACAATCTGCCGCAGCGGTAAACAAATGCGCGACGGACTACCCTTTTTCGCAGGGAGTGTCGCCGTCATGTCGGGGGCATGCACGCCGGGTTTCATAACTCTTATGCACGATTTGAGAGCCATGCGATTCGGCAACCTCACCTCAGCGACAGCGACCATCGCCAGGCAACGAGGAGGTGCACCATGCAGCTTCATGAATTTCTGGGACAGGTACAGCATCGGGCCCGCCTGTCCGACATGGACGAAGCTCTACGAGCGACACGCGCAACGTTCGAGACGCTGGCAGAACGCATCGGTGGCAATGAACCTAAGCAACTCGGGGCTCAGCTTCCGGAGGAACTGGGTCGTCTGCTCGAACCCAAGGGGGAGCCTCAGCGCTTCGACTCGGATGAGTTCCTGCACCGGGTCAGCCAACGCTCTCACACCGATCTGCCGGTCTCGGTCTATCACACGCGCGTGGTTCTCGAGGTGCTTCAGGAGGCGGTTGCGCCCGGCGAGATTCAGGATGTGTTGAACCAGTTGCCCCCCGATTACAAGCGCCTGTTCGGCGGTTCTCAGGGACAGATGCCTACATAAAGCAATCACGCACCGTGAGGCCGACGGATAAGGTGGCGTTCCTCGGCCGCCCGGAGGCATGGCCTGAAGGCGCTGCTTCGGTGGAGATGGTGGAGACCCACCTGTCATGGGTCTTCCTTCTCCGCGATTTTGCCTACAAGATGAAGAAGCCGGTTCGGCTCCCCTACCTGGACTTCACCACCATCGATGCGCGCCACCGGAACTGCCTCACCGAACTGGTGCTAAACCGGCGTCTCGCGCCTCAGGTCTACCTCGATGTGGTGCCCCTGGGGTCCGGGCCGCAGGGCTTGGTCGTCGGCGGGGGCGAACACGCCGTCGACTGGCTGGTCAGGATGAGACGCCTGCCGTCGGCGCGCACTTTTGACACGCTCATCCTTACGAAAAAAGCCGATACCGCCAGCGTCCTCCCGATAGCCCGGCTCCTGTCGCAGTTCTTCGCCGGTGGTGCGCCGGTGGAGATCGCAGCCAACGAGTACCGTGCGCGATTCTCGGCCGAAATCGAGGACAATCGGCGGGAACTCGTGGCGTTCGGACTGCCGGCACTTGAGGTAATTCCACTTTGCACTCGCCAACAGGTCTTTCTGGAGCACCAGACCGCACTGCTCGACGCGCGGGTTGGGCGGGTAATTGAAGGGCACGGCGATCTCCGCCCGGAACATCTGTTTCTGATCGACCCTCCGGCGATCATCGACTGTCTGGAGTTCAGCCGGGAGCTCCGGTTGCTCGACCCGGTCGACGAGCTCGGGTTTCTCGCGCTGGAGTGCGAGCGGCTGGGAGCACCTGATGCGGCGGCACCGTTCCTTGACGAATACGCCGCGGCAACAGCCGATCGCTATCCTGCATCGCTTCTCCACTTCTATCAAAGCTATCGGGCGGCAGTGCGGGCAAAGATTGCGGTTTGGCACAACCGCAACGGCGAGGCGATCGATCCGGGACACTGGATCGCCCGCGCCCAGGAATATCTGAGGCTGGCCGCCATCCATGCCGAGGGCTTTTGACCACAGCCGAAACCCGCTTTTCAATGACAGTTCAGCACCCAATCCAGCCGGCCGGCAGCGGTGTGGATCGCAACGGACACCGTCGGCCCACGTTCAGGCGTCATATGTCTCCCCGAGTTCGATGAGCGATCGGCCTGTGTGGAGGCGGCGAATCGCCTCGGCAACAAGCGGTGCAATCGGAACCACCTCCAGTGCCGGCCAACCCGAAGCGGCCTCTCCGAGCGGAACGCTGTCGGTAACCAGCAGCCGGTCGATGGGGGCAGAGCCCAGTGTCTCCACCGCACCGGGTGCAAACAGGCCATGGGTGACGGCGGCATAGACCCGTTCTGCACCTGCGGCGCGGCAGGCGTGTGCGGCACTGGCCAGGGTGCCGCCACCGGCCACCAGGTCGTCGACAATGAGTACGGTGCGACGCGCAAATTCACCGACCAGCAGTCCGCTGCGTACCTGGTCGCCGCTCCGGTGCTTCTCCATGAACCCCATGCCGACGGGGCTTCCGATCCGCCCCTCCAGAAGACGCCGGAAGCGCTCCGCGCGCTTATAGCCGCCAGCGTCCGGCGACAGTACCGTCACCGGTTCACCCGCGAGTAACGACGCCAGGCGCGGCGCCAGTATGTGGCGCGCCTCCAGATGCACGGTGGGTCGTCGAAAGGCGTTCTGCAGCGCCGCCAGGTCATGCACGTCCAGCACCACCAGCCGGTCCGTGCCGACCGCCTCGAACAGCTGCGCCACATAGCGCGTGGTCACCGGATCATAGGGCTTGGTCCGTCGCTCCTTGCGGGCGTAGCAGAGATAGGGCGTCACCACAGTCACCCGTGCGGCCTCCGCGTCCCGGAGCGCACCAATGAAGAACAGCACACGGATCAGTTTCTCGTCTGTACGCCGCTCCCCCCCGCCGTAGAGCGATTGCAGCACGTAGACGTCCCTGCCGCGCACCTCCTCCAGTGGACGCGCCTTGTGCTCTCCGTCCGGGAACTCCCGCTCCTCGTGTTCCGCCAGCCATATTCCCCGTTCGGCGGCGACCCGTGCCCCCAGTTCAGCGGCGGCGGAGAGGGCGAACAGTAGCGGGTCGCTCATCGCAGGTAGCGCAAAAACCAGTCGCGGGCGAGTCTTGCCACCTGCTCCAGCGTCCCCGGCTGCTCGAACAGGTGACCCGCACCGGGCACAATCTCGAGCAGGTATTCACACTTGAGCCAGGCGGCCGCCTCCCGGTTGAGCGAAATCACCGGTTCATCCAAACCACCCACAATCAGCAGCGTCGGCGCCATCACCCGACCGAGCGCATCGCCCGCCAGGTCCGGACGACCGCCGCGGGAGACCAGTGCACGCACCTCCCCAGGGCGCGCTGCCGCTGCCACCAGTGCCGCCGCCGCGCCCGTACTCGCCCCGAACAGCCCCATCGGCAGCGGATGCAGATCGTCCTGCGCACTGGCCCAGTCGATGCCGCCAATCAGTCGTGCCGTCAGCAGGTCGATATCGAAACGCAGCGCGGCGGTGCGGTTGTCCTCCGACTGCTCCTCCCGGGTCAGGAGATCAAACAGCAGCACGCCGATGCCGACCCCAGCCAGCTGTTCCGCCACGAATCGGTTGCGAGGACTGAACCGGCCGCTGCCGCTGCCATGGGCGAACAGCACCAACCCCACCGCGCCGTCCGGCAGCAGCACACTGCCGTCGAGCGAACCCTCCGGCAGGGTGATGGACACCTCCTGGTGAACCGCCTCATCCGATGGCGTCATCGTGGCCTCCCAGCAGATCGATCACCTCGTCGTCGGTGACCTGACTGAAATCCGCAAAGAACTGTCCCACGGCGAAGAAGCTCTGCGGCGCCTCGAGGCAGATCAGCTCATCCGCCTCCTGTCCCAGCCGCTCCACCGCCCCCGGCGGCGCGACCCCGACGGCGGCGATCAGCCTTTCGGGGCCCCGCTCACGGATCGCACGCAGCGCAGCGACCAGTGTGGCGCCGGTCGCCACCCCGTCATCGACCACAACGGTGATTCGTCCCGCCGGCTCCGCCGATGGGCGCCGGTAGCGGGCGCGGCGTTCACGCATGTGGGCGAGTTGAGCGTCCGCCTCGGCCCGGATGTACTGCTCCGGGATCGCATACTGCCCCGCCGCGGGGGTCAATTCGATGTGGCCGCTCTCATCCACCGAACCGATCGCGAACTCGGGATTTCCGGGCGCGCCGAGCTTGTGCACGAGGATGACATCCAGCTCTCCGGCGAGCGCATCGGCAACGATGCGTCCCATCGGCACACCCCCACGCGGAACCGCCAGCACCAGCGGGTTCCGGTTGCGGTACTGAATCAGTCGCTCGGCAATCCGTTCTGCCGCCTCGGCCCGATCCCTGAACACCGGCTCCTCCTTCGTGTGCGGCGCCGCCTTCGCGATTAGCCGCCGTTCTCCACCGCATGCACGCGCTGTTTGACGCGAACAAAACTGCCCGGGTCGACCGAAATGGAGTCGATGCCGTGCCGCACCAGAAAATCGGCCACCTCAGGGTGATCGCTCGGCGCCTGTCCGCACAGCCCCACCGTGCGCCCGTTGGCGCGTCCCCGCGCGATCGCCTCGGCGATCAGATTCAGTACCGCCTCGTTGCGTTCGTCGAACAGGTGCGTCAGTCGCTCCGAATCACGATCGACGCCGAGGGTAAGCTGGGTGAGGTCGTTGCTGCCGATGGAGAATCCGTCGAACCGTTCGGCGAAGCGGTCGGCAAGCAGGATGTTGGAGGGTAGTTCGCTCATGACGTAAACGGCCAGGCCGTTCTTGCCCCGCTGCAACCCATGTCGCGCCATCTCCTCAAGCACCCGGTCTGCCTCCTCCGGGGTGCGGCAGAACGGCACCATGATCACCACGTTGTCCAACCCGATCCGCTCACGCACCCGCTTGAGCGCCCGGCACTCGAGGGCGAAGCCGTCCCGGTAACCCGCGCTGTAGTAGCGGCTGGCACCGCGCCACCCCAGCATCGGATTCTCCTCCGCCGGCTCGAACGCGGCGCCGCCGATCAGACGCGCGTACTCGTTGGTCTTGAAGTCCGAGAGCCGCACGATCACCGGGTCGGGATAAAACACCGCGGCAATCCGGGCGATTCCGTAGGCCAGGTTCTCGACGAAAAACTCCGCCTTGTCCTCCCAGCCGGCCGTCAGCGCCTCGATGGCGCGGCGCGCCTCCGCATCCGCCACCCGGTCGAAGTGCGCCAGCGCCATCGGATGCACCTTGAGCTGATTGCCGATGATGAACTCCATGCGCGCCAGCCCGACCCCGTCCGCCGGCAGACGCCACCAGCGTGACGCGGCGGCCGGGTTGGCCAGATTGAGCATCACCGCGGTGCGGGTGCCGGGCAGCGTCACCTCCATCTCCTCCGCCTCGAACTCCGCCGCACCGTCATAGACGAAGCCCACATCCCCCTCGGCACAGCTCACCGTCACCGTCCGCCCGTCCTCCAGCATCCGGGTGGCGTGTCCGGTGCCGACGACGGCCGGAAGCGCCAGTTCCCGGCTGACGATGGCCGCATGCGATGTCCGCCCGCCGTGATCGGTGATGATGGCAGCAGCCCGTTTCATCACGGGAACCCAGTCCGGG
The DNA here is from genome assembly GCA_041690635.1 of Gammaproteobacteria bacterium. Taxonomy (GTDB): domain Bacteria; phylum Pseudomonadota; class Gammaproteobacteria; order Thiohalomonadales; family Thiohalomonadaceae; genus JAWLGZ01. The sequence continues at coordinate 116,236 of JAWLGZ010000004.1, read as the reverse complement.
TCGGTCATCTCGGTGACGAGAATGTCGCCTTCGTGGAAGTCGTCACCCTGTTTCGGGTCCTCCATCCGGCGCACCCGCCCCACGGCGATGGCACTGCCGACCGCGGCCCCCTCCAGCAGCTTTTCACCGCGATGCCGCAGTCGGAAGGTCATCAGCGTGCCGGGCCTCCGCCGGGCCTGCACGGTCTCCGGTCGGGCCTGGACGATGAACAGCTCACCGGTTCGGCCGTCCTTGGCCCACTCCATGTCCATCGGCTTGCCGTAGTGCCGTTCGATCGCCACTGCCCAGCGGGCGAGTTGGAGTATCTCCTCCTCCTCCAGCACCGGCCGCCGCATCTCCTCCGGCGTGCAATCAACCACCTGCGTCGGCGCATCGGGCGCATCGGCGTAGATCATCTTGTGCTGTTTCCCGCCCCGCTTGCGGTTGATGATCGGAACGCAATCGCGCACCAGCAGCCGCTTGTAGATCGCGTATTCATCCGGATCAATGGTCCCCTGGACCACCGTCTCTCCCAATCCCCAGTTGGCGTTTATGAGGACCGTCTCGGGAAAGCCGGTTTCGGTATCGATGGAGAACATCACGCCCGCACCGGCCAGGTCCGCGCGCACCATCCGCTGCACACCGACCGAGAGTGCAACCCGCAGGTGATCGATGCCCTGGTTCTCCCGGTAGGCGATGGCGCGATTGGTGAAGAGGGAGGCGAAACAGCGCCGACACGCCGCCATCAGCGCCTGCTCGCCGCGCACGTTCAGGAAGGTCTCCTGCTGCCCGGCGAAGCTCGCCTCCGGCAGGTCCTCCGCCGTCGCGCTGCTGCGCACGGCCACCTCCGGCGTGTCACGGCCGAGCTGAAGGGCAAGTTCCCGATAGGCCTCGCGGATCGCCTCGGCGGCGGCCGGCGGAAATTCGCCCCCGAGAAACAGGCCGCGCACCGCCTCGCCGGTCTCACCGAGCGCCGCGTCTCCATCGCGAAAACGTCCGATCGCCTCGCCCATCCGCTCGCCGATGGCGTTGTGTTCGATGAAGGACCAGTAGGTATCGACGGTGGTCGCAAACCCCTCCGGGACACGGATTCCGCTTTCAGCAAGCCGCGCGATCATCTCGCCCAGGGAGGCGTTCTTCCCCCCCACCCGCGGTACATCCCGGTTGGAGAGTTCCGACAGGGCTACGACGAAGCGTCCATCCATGGCCGACCTCGAACAGGCACACCTTCGGGGAAGGCTAGCAGTGTTGACTGATTGGTGGTCGGCACAAGGGGGCCGCGCCCTCCGGCCTGTGTCTCACCTGACCCTTCACCCCCAAACGCCTCTAAGCTTGAGCCATGAATGAGGCGACAGAGGCGAAGCGGCTGGTATTCGTGCTGTTCGGCGCGACCGGTGATCTCGCCTGGCGCAAGATCGTCCCTGCGCTGTTCGATCTCTACCTCGACGGGTTGCTGCCTGCCCGGTTCCGTCTGCTCGGCATCGGGCGCCGGGACCAGGGCGCCGAGGCGCTGCGCACCCACCTTCTCGACGGGGTTCAGCGGCACGCACGCCACCCTGTCGGCGATGCGCAATGGCGCGCCTTTGCGGTGCAACTCGACTACCTGCGCGCCGATGCCGCCGATACCGCGGCGTTCCACGCGATCGGCGACGCCATCAGCGCCTGCGAGCGGCAGCTGGGCGGACAGGCCGAGCGGATCTATTACCTCGCTACGCCGCCTTCGCTGTTCGCCCCTATCGCCACCGGCCTGGCGGGGGCGGGACTCGCCGCCGGGCCGGAATTGACCCGCCTGGTGGTGGAAAAACCGATTGGCGAGGACCTCGCCTCGTTCGACCGCATCAATGGCACCATCTGCAGCCACTTTCCCGAACCGGCGGTGTTTCGCATCGATCACTTTCTGGGCAACGAGACGGTGCAGAACATCCTTGCCTTCCGCTTCGCCAACCCCATGTTCGAGCCCATCTGGGATCGGCGCTACATCGATCACGTGGCGGTATCCGTCACCGAGCAGGTGGGCGTGGAGTCGCGCGGCGGGTACTACGACCGGGTGGGGGCGCTGCGCGACATGGTTCAGAACCACCTGTTGCAACTGGTCACGATGGTCGCGATGGAGCCGCCCCTGGTCTACGGCGCGGAGGACCTGCGCCGCAACAAGAGTGACACCCTGCGTGCCATCCGCGACATCCCTCGCGATCGGGTGGATGAGTTCGCCGCCCGGGGCCAGTACGAAGCCGGGGTGATCGGCGGCGCGCCGGCTGCGGCGTACCGCGAGGAAGCGGACGTGCCGCAGGACTCGCGTACCGAGACCTTCGCCGCCCTCAAGCTGTACATCGACAACTGGCGCTGGCAGGGGGTGCCGTTTTTCCTGCGCACCGGCAAACGGCTGGCCGAGACCATCTCCGAGATATCGGTCCGCTTTCGCCCGGTGCCGCACTGCACTTTCCCCTGCGCTCCCGGGTTGAATGCCCAGCCGGGACGGCTGGTGATCCGCCTGAAACCGGAGGAGGGAATCGCCCTGAAGTTCGCCGCCAAGGAGCCGGGTGCGCCCCTGCGGCTTGCGCCGGTGGAGATGCGCTTCAGCTACCGGCATGCATTCGGGCGGGAGACGCCGGCACCCTACGAGACCCTGATCCGCGATCTGCTGGCGGGGGATTGCACCCACTTCATGCGTGCCGATCAGGTGCGGCGGGCGTGGGAACTGGTGACGCCGGTGCTGGAGGCGTGGGCAACCTCGCCGGCGCGGCCGGAAGCCTACCCGGCAGGGAGTTGGGGGCCCGCCTGCGCGGACCGCCTCATCGGCGCCGGCCGGGCCTGGCTCAGGCCCACCCTCTGAGATTCAGTCACCCGTCGCCCCGCGCACGGTGCACCCTACCTGACAGCCTCATGGTCCATGTACATCGGACCTTGCACCTGAAGCTTGAAGGCGATGAAGAGGTTACGGTCGTCCCGCCGAATGTAGAGCGATACCGGGCGATCCACCGGCAAGGCGTCTATTCTCCGCCGGAACTCCTGTACCCCCGTCACTGGCTGGTTGTTGAGCCGCAGAATCACATCGCCGGGGCGAAGGCCCGCCTGCGCGGCCGGACCGTGCCCGACCTCGTTGACCATCACGCCGACCCCCTCCTCCATCGGCAGCGGGACGACATCGATATCGAGTCCCGCGTGCTCCTCCGGCTGCGGCTGCGGCGGCGGTTGCTGCGGTGGCTGCGCAGTTTCGGGTTCCTCCGGCAGTTCACCCAACTGGACTCGCAGTTCAACCGGGTTGTGGTCGCGAATCACCGTCATGGCAACCCGGGCGCCCGGCTCCTCCCGCGCAACACGCGGCGGCAGATCTCCGGAACTCTCGATGGGTTCTCCCTCGAAGCGGACGATCACGTCGCCCACCTCCAGCCCCCCCGCGTCGGCCGGACCGCCCTCGACCAGTTCCCCGACCAGTGCCCCCCCGGGGCGCTCCAGTCCGAACGACCGGGCAAGGTCATGGGTGAGATCCTGGACCACCACCCCCAGCCAGCCGCGCGTGACCCGTCCCGCGGTGCGCAGCTGTTCCGCCACCTGCATGGCCACATCAATAGGGATAGCGAAGGAGACCCCCATAAAGCCGCCGGTCTGGCTGAAGATCATGGCGTTGATGCCGACCACTTCACCTTCGAGATTGAACAGCGGCCCACCGGAATTCCCCGGGTTGATGGCGGCATCGGTCTGTATATAGGGGACATACGCCTCGTCCGGAAGACTACGACCGAGCGCCGAGATGATCCCCTGGGTCGCGGTGTAATCGAGGCCGAACGGGGAGCCGATGGCAAGGACCCACTGGCCCACCCGCAGATCATGGGAACTGCCGATGGTCGCCACCGGCAGCCCGGTTGCCTCCACCTTAAGCAGGACGATATCGGTGCGCCGGTCCACACCGACCACCTGCGCCGGTAGCTCGCGGCCGTCCTGCAGCACCACAGTCACCTGTTCGGCACCGCGAATGACGTGGGAGTTGGAGAGCACATAGCCGTCGGGAGAGACGATGAATCCGGAGCCCAGTGACTCCGGTTGCGGGATCGCCTCGGGCATCTCCTCGAAGAAACGGCGGAAATGGTCGTAGAGCGGGCTATCCTCGGGGACCGGGATCTGGTCCAGCAGATCCTGCTGGGCGCCCGGACCCGGCTGAGCGCGGACGCTCACCACGGTCTCGCCATACTTCTCCACCAAGGCGGTGAAATCGGGGATCTGGGCGGAGGCGGCACCCGCACCTGCGAACAGCAGCAGCCCGACCAGAAGCAGGCGACGCACGGGCGCCCGGCAATTCCCATCCATACCCACCTCCATGTGGTGTCGGTCCGCAGGAGCGCACCCTGGATGAAAGGCTATGCCACCGGATGGCGAAGTCCAGTCGTTTGTATCGCTACAGCCCCAGGCGGAAGCGGGTCCCATGGTAATCGAGCACCACCCCCGCCTCTGTAATCGCCTCCACCCGGACGCCCTCGCGGGTCCGTTCACCCTCCCGGTAGCGGCTGTTGTTCAGGAACACGAAGCGGCCGGGCGGATCGGGGCTGTAGATATGCACGTTCAGTTCGATGCCGGGCAGTGCCGCGCGCACATCCGGCCCCAGCTCCACCAGCAGAGGCGCATGCAGAACCGCCGGTTGCGGGGGCGGCGGAACGGGCGGAGCAGTCGGTTGCGGTGCAGTGGCTACCACCGGGCTCGCAGCCGGGTTTTTCACCTCCGACGGCTCGGGTGCCGGCATCTCTACCGGCGCACCGCTGACGGCAGGTGTGGCCGGCTCGACCGGCCGGGCCGGCGCGGCGCCCTCCGGGCCACCGACGGCGCCGGTGAGCAGGGCCAGCCCGAACCCGCCGGCAAGGAGAAGCAGGGTGCCCAGGACACCCGCCGCGGCCGGCCACAACCGACCGCTTCGGACCACCGGCGGCAGCTGACTCCCAAGGGTGGGCACCTGGCCCAGGTGGCGCTCCTGCTGACTCTTGCGCAGTGCCTCCAGGATGTAGGACATCAGTACGCCTCCCCCTCCTGCCGCAGGCGGGGCCCGGAGGGGGGCTGCCCGCCGGAGGCCGCCAGATGCAACAGGGTCCGCTCTCCCACCAGACCGTCCGCTTCAAGACCGTGCCTGCGCTGGAAGCGGCGCACCGCGTCGGCCAGTGCTGCGTCGAACGGCCCGGAACCGGAGATTTGGGTCTCCCCCGCACGGCGCAGCGCAGCGCGCACCCACTCCACCGCGGCACCCTCGTCCCCCGGCGAGATCAACCCTACCCGGAATGGGGGTTTCCACAGCAACAGGTACTCGCCAAGCCACAGCCGATCCACCTCAAGCAGGGCGGTACGCACCGTCCGCTCGCCCAGCTGGAATTCCGCCTCGCCATCGGCGAATCCGGTCAGCAGCAGATGGTGGTCGGCGCGCCCGTCACTCAGCCGCACGATGGCCGGATGGCCAATGCGACGCAGGTTGTTCCAGGTACCCCGCCCGGTGGCGCAGCGCAGACCCGATTCCGCGGCCTGGTCGCACAGGTCGCCGGCGATCTCCTGCGGCACGTCCCAAAGTCCGAGGAGTCGGCTCTCCGCCTGCTCCCGCGTCGCCGGGTGGCGTTCGAGCTGGGAAAGAAACGGCAGCTCCGCACTCCCGCCCCTCACCCGGAGCGCGGGTGCCGGCTCCGGCATAAGGAGGCCCTGCAGGTCGGGGAGCCTCTCCCCCACGAGGACAATAGCTGCGACGACGGCCGCCAGCATTGCAACGAGCGGCGCCGCCCGGCGAGCCTGCCCCGGGAGCCCCTCCCCCGCCACTTCGCGGGCCGCCGCCCGGGCGACGGCACCGCCGACCCGGCTGGCGCCAACCGCATAGGCTCCGAGCAGCGCCCGGTCGCAGTAGATGTTGATCAGCCGCGGAATGCCCCCGGCGGCACGATGGATCCGGCGAATCGCCCCCGACGTAAACAGCATCGATGCACCGCCGGCCACCGTCAGGCGGTGGGCGATGTAGTGGGCCGTCTCCCGTGCGTCGAGCGGCTGGAGGTGGTAGCGGGCAGTGATGCGCTGGGCGAGCTGACGCAGTTCCGGGCGGCCGAGCAGGTCGCGTAGCTCGGGCTGACCGATAAGGAAGATCTGCAGCAGCTTGTGGGTGTCGGTCTCCAGGTTGGTCAGCAGCCGCACCTGCTCCAGTACCTCCGCCGACAGGTTCTGTGCCTCGTCGATGATCAGCAGCGTACGCCGCCCGCGGCCGTGGGCGGCCAGCAGTTTGCCGTTCAGCCGGTCGACCACCCGCGCAGCCGATTCACCCTCTGCGGCTGATCCCACGCCCAGCTCCCGGCAGATGGCATCCAGCAGCTCCGGTGCGGTTACCGGCGGATTGAGAATGAGCGCGGTATCGACGTGGCTCGGAAGTTGTTCGAGGAAGGCGCGGCAAACCGTTGTTTTTCCGGTACCAACCTCGCCAGTCAGCTGCACGAAACCACCCGATTCCACCCCGTAGAGCAGATGAGCCAGCGCCTCCCGGTGGCGGGGGCTGAGATAGAGGTAGTGGGGATCGGGGGTGATGGCGAACGGCTCTGCCTTCAGCCCGAAGTGGTGGAGATACATTGCAGTCGTCGTTCTTGTTGGTCACGCGTATCGCAGGATTGTAGCCCCTCTACCTCGTTGCAGGCACGGCAGGGAACCCTGGGGGGTGGCCACGGTCTGAAGAGATGAACCGTTCATTGGTCGGTTCGTTTGCGGTAAAGCTCCTTTGCACTGCGGTGCCGGCGCCTCCAACCGGCAAACCCAAACCGCAACCCTTCAAGCCTCGCCGGTTCCCGGCGGGGCTTTTTCTTTTGTGTATTCGAATGCCATCAGGATACACTTGGGCCTCACCGCACAAAAAGATAAAAAACATTATAAATTAGGGGTTTATTACCCCCCTTGGTGCGAGGAGCCACCGGCCTGCCGCCGTCCTTCACGGCGCCGCTCGCCGCGTGGTGCACGTTTCCAGCCAACGGAGTACACAATGAAGAACAACCTGCCGGTCACCGGGATCGAGCATCTGCTCGATCCCGGTGCCGTCGTTATCTCCACCACCGACACCAAGGGACGGATCACCGCGGTCAATCAGGCCTTTGTCGACATCAGCGGTTTTTCCGAGGCGGAGCTGCTCGGGAGCAACCACAATATCGTCCGCCACCCCGACATGCCGCCTGAGGCGTTCGCCGACCTGTGGGCGACTCTGAAGCGGGGCGATGCCTGGATGGGAATCGTCAAGAACCGCTGCAAGAACGGCGATTACTACTGGGTGGATGCCTATGTGGCGCCCATCTACGAGGGGGACACGCTGCTCGGCTATCAGTCGGTGCGCACCTGTCCGGCGCGGGACCGGGTGACACGTGCCGAGCGGATCTACGCCCACCTGTGCGCGGGAAAGGCCCCGCGCGTCGTGCCGGGGATCTACGCCCGCCAGTCGGCCCTCGCGCTCCTCCCTGCCATGGCTGCCCTCGCGGTAGCGGCACTGGCCGGTCTCGGGCCGCTGCCACTGGCCGTTGCCGGGTCCATTGCCACGGGTGCCGCCCTGCTCCTCGCCCACCTGGCCACCCGTGGCCTGCGTACGGAGGCCACACGGGCGCGTCGGGTGGTGGACAACCCGCTGATGTCCCTGGTCTATGCCGGTCGCCGCGATGAACTGGGTGCGGTGGTCACTGCACGCGTTCTGCTGGAGGCGCGGCTGCGTACCATGCGCGGGCGCATCGACCACTACGCACGCCAGCTCACCGCCGCCGCAGACACCACCGCCGCCAGTGCGCGCGAGACGAGCTCGGGTATTCAGCGCCAGACCCAGGACCTGACTGCGGTGGCCGATGCAATGGAGCAGGTGGTCACCGCAGCCGCCGATATTGCGGGCCATTCCGAGGAGACTTCGCAGGCGTCGCAACGGGTGCACACCGGGGTCAGTGACGGCGCCCTGACCGCCACCGAAGCGCTCGGTAGTATCGAGGTGCTGTTGCGCAACGTGGAAGAGGCGGCAAGCGTTATCGAACGGCTCAGCGCCTCCGGCGAACGGATCGATCATGTCCTGCAGGTGATCGGTGACATCGCCGAACAGACCAACCTGCTGGCCCTGAACGCCGCCATCGAGGCGGCACGCGCCGGGGAACAGGGACGGGGCTTTGCGGTGGTCGCCGACGAAGTCCGTACTCTCGCCTCCCGCTCCAAGCAGTCGACCGGCGAGATCCACGACATGCTCGCCGAGGTGCAGCGCAGTACCCGTGAAGCGGTGGATGCAATGGAGAACGCCCGGAAGCGGGCCCAGGCGGGGGCCGATCAGGTGGAACGGGCGGCGGAGTCACTCGGCATGATCGCCGGGGAGATTATCGGGATCGGCAGCAAGGCACAGGAGGTGGCGACTGCCGCCGTTCGGCAGCGCGAGATGGTCGCGGAGGTCGACTCCCGCCTGGCCAATGTCTCGCGCATCGCCGAGGAGAACGCCGACGGTTCCTATCGCAACGGCGAGGCGAGCGCGGAGCTCAATCGCCTCGCGGGACAGTTGCATATCCTCCTGCGCCAGTGCGCGGTCGGCAAGACATCGGAGCAGGCTGCAGGGGCAGCGTAATCCCCGCATGGGATGGTTGTGCGCGGCGATACCCATCGAACGGGTGTAGGGGGAAATCCGGGGCGCCGATGCCAGATCGCGGGAGTTGATGGCGGAATATCGGACTATCTTTTTCGGGTTGCCCACCACAGCGGTTCACCCCGATGAAAAGAACGATCAATCGCCGCGCCCTCTTCGACGCACTCGCCCTCGCCACGCTGCTGCTGGCGCTTTCAGTGGTGGTTCTCGGCGCCTACGTGCGCCTCTCCGACGCGGGGCTCGGTTGTCCGGACTGGCCCGGCTGCTATGGAAAGGCCATCGTGCCGCAGAGCACCGACCTCTACCCGGATCGGCCGCTTGATACCGCCAAGGCGTGGAAGGAGATGGCCCACCGCTACGCTGCAGGGACCCTCGGCATGCTGGTCCTGCTGCTCCACCTGGCGGCGTACCGGGAGGGGCAGACAACCCGCCGCTTCACCGGTTCACTGCTGGTTCTGACCCTCTTTCAGGCCCTGCTCGGCATGTGGACGGTCACCCTGATGCTGCAACCGGTGGTAGTGCTGGCGCACCTGGCCGGCGGCATGGTCATCATCTCCCTGCTGTTCGGCCTGCTGATCGTGCGTCGGACCGAGCCGTTGCCCCTTGCCCTGCCGCTGCGACTGGCGGCCAGGCTGGCGCTGGTGCTGGTCGCCGCACAGATCCTCCTCGGTGGCTGGACCAGCGCGAACTATGCCGCCGTCGCCTGCCCCGATTTTCCCACCTGCCAGGGTGTATGGTGGCCGGAGATGGATTTCCCGGCGGCGCTCTCACCACCCTCCGCCGACGACTACGAGGGGGGCGTCCTCGATAGCCGCGCCCGCACCGCCATCCATGTCACCCACCGTATCGGGGCGGTGGTCACACTGGTGGCGGTGGGCCTGCTGGCCCTGTTCCTGGCTCGGGCGGGCGGTCCGGCCCGGCGTTGGGGACGGCTGCTGGGGATCGCAGTCGCGGCCCAGTTCACCATCGGTGTGCTGACCATACTTTTCTATCAGCCGTTACCGCTGGCGGCTGCCCACAATGCCGGTGCCGCCCTCCTGCTGCTGGCCACCGTGGGTTGCAACCTGCGCTTCGGCCGCCGCGAGCGGCGGTTGCGGGAAGAGCGTCTCAAACACCGCATCATTCCCGCGGTCCCGCCTCAAACCGCGTTCGAGAAGTGGTCGAGGATCAGCAGCGCGAACAGCGCAAACAGGTATTGAATCGAGTAGCGGAAAGTGGCCATCGCATGTTCAGCTCCGGCGCCCTGCTGGAGGCGAATCGCGTGGCGGATGAATCCAAGGCCGAGTACCAGGGCGCCCGCCAGATAGATCCAGCCCGCCTCGCGCAGCGCGAACGGCAGGAGCGTCACGGCAAACAGCAGGACCGTGTAGCTGACGATCTGGCTCTTGGTGAACTCGAAGCCGTGGGTCACCGGCAGCATCGGCAGATCGGCCTGGCGGTACTCCTCGGCCCGGTGCAGGGCCAGAGGCCAGAAGTGGGGCGGCGTCCAGATGAAGATGATCACGAACAGCAGCAGAGACTGCACGGTCACCTCGCCCGCAACCGCTGCGGCGCCGAGTACCGGCGGCGCGGCACCGGCCGCCCCGCCCCAGACCACGTTCTGCGGGGTGGTGCGTTTGAGCAGGAGCGTATAGAACAGCGCGTAGCCGATCATGGCAAAAAAGGTGAGCAGGGCGGACAGCGTGTTGACCCAGGCCACCATCACCGCCATCCCGGTTGCCGCCAGCAGCAGTGCAAAGGCGATCGCCCCTGCCCTTTCCACATCGCCGGTGGGCAGCGGACGTCCCTGGGTGCGGCGCATCATGCCGTCGATATGGCTGTCCGCCACATGGTTCATCACCGCACCCGCCGCGGCAGCCAGGCCGATCCCCAGCAGGGCGAACAGCGCCCGCTCCCACGGCACCGGATAGGGCGTCGAAAGCACCATGCCCACCACCGCCGTGAACAGCATCAACGCGACAATGCGCGGTTTGGTCAGTTCCAGATAGCGCCGCCAGGGCGCATCCGCTGCCGCGGCGTGGTACGTCATGTGGGTTCGTTCAGCCATCGTTCCCCCAGTGTTCGGAGACGCGAAGCAGTCGCTCCATGTCATTGAGCAGCTCGTCGGCACGCACCGGCGGTGTGTAGCGCATCACCAGACTGCCGTACGGATCGACCACGTGGACGCTCCCGGTCGACAGGTGGGCGATCTCATCCCCCTCCATCGTCGGTGAGGCGAGTACAACACCCCGCATCAGCCGATCGGGAAGTTGCGCCCCGCGCTCTTCGAGGAGCAGCAGACGTGTCACCCGCCCCCGGTCGCTGCCGAGCGCAAGGCGAACCTGGCGCATGGCCCAGAGGGCAGACAGGCACTCCTCCCCGCACACCTCCGCATGCAACAACAGCACCCAGCGGCCCCGGAACTCGGACAGTGCGAACGCACCTTGCGGACCGTCCAGGCGCATGGCGCCAACGGGGATAACCGGCTCGATCAGCTCCCCTCGGTTGGCACGCGTGTCCGGCAGGCGATCCGGATTGAGGATGTAGAACCAGGCGAACACCACCGGCGCGGCACTCACCACGACCAGCAGCCACAGGTTCCAGCGACTCATGCGCGTCGGGGAGCGGGTCATCGTCCGGCTCCCCGCCGCCGCGTGATCATCAGCGCTGCGAGCGCCGTTGCCAGAATGGCGAAGGCGAACCACTGGATCGCATAGCCGATGTGCATGGCGCGCCCCCCCTGCCCCGCCTCGCGGAGTTGTGCAATACGTTGCGGCTCGGTGATGAGAATGAACGGCAGCACCGGAACGCCGTGCAGACGGGCGAAATCGGCCGGGTCGATCCACGGCCAGTGGCCAGTGCCGCCAAAGTCGGCGACTCCGCCGAGCCGCAACGGCGGCAGAGCAGGTTCTGCGATCAATCCGTACACCTCCTGGAGCGCGGGAGGATCGGATGCGATCGGACGAGGCCCCTCGCGTTCGGCAAACCAACCCCGGTTGACCAGCAGGCGCACGTCGCTCCCCTCCAGCCGTAGCGGTTCGAAACGATCGAATCCGGAAGCGCCGGCGGAACCGGTCCGCCGTACCCGTACCGCACGCTCCGGTTCGAATTCGCCCCGGACCGTGGCGGTCCGATGGATCAACGCAGGCGACCAGGCGGTCCCTCCCGTGATGATCACGGGGGGCAACTCCGCCTGCACCTGCATCTGCGCGGCGTGTTGCGCCTTCTGAGCGGCACGGTCGATCTGCCAGAGGCCGGCCGCGGCACAAAGCGGGATCAACGCCACCACGGCGAGGAGTGCAGCCGTTCGCCCGACACTATGCTTTTTATCCATGCCCGGGGGATCGTCTGCCATGAAGATCGTCTTCGTTGTCCTGCTCGTCGCCATCTGCATTTCGCTGGCGGTAGCCATGTTTCATCTGGCCCGCGACAGCGGACAACGGGACAGAACACGGGTGGTGAAGAGTCTCTCGCTGCGCATCGGGCTGTCGCTCCTGTTGTTCGTTCTGGTGGTCACCTTCGCATTGTTCGGCGAAGGGTGAGGTCGTTGTCGCCTGTCCCGCCCCCGCTTCCGGGGAGAGCTTTCGTAGGAGCCCGGCCCTCCGGGCGAACAGCGGCAAAGCCGCTTCAAATCCTCGGATTGCTCCCTTCCGCCCGTTCGCCCGCAGGGGCGGGCTCCTACACAAACCAGCCTCCAATCGGTGTTCCCGAGTTCAGAGCATGTAGACGAAGATGAAGAGGCCGAGCCAGACCACGTCCACGAAGTGCCAGTACCAGGCGACCGCCTCGAAGGCGAAGTGATTCTCGGGGCGGAAATGGCCCTTCAGGCTCCGGCCGAGGATCGCAATCAACATCACAGCACCGATGGTCACGTGCAGACCGTGGAAGCCGGTGAGCAGGTAGAAGGTCGACCCGTACACGCCGGTGGCGAGGGTCAGGTTGAGTTCGGTGTAGGCTTCCCGATACTCCCACGCCTGCAGGGCGACGAAGGTGAGGCCGAGAATTACCGTGGCCACCAGTCCGCGGATAAGCTGCTTCCGCCTCTCCAGCTTCAGCCCCCAGTGGGCCCAGGTGATGGTGAGGCCGCTGCTCAACAGAATCGCCGTATTGAGCGCAGGAATGCCCCAGGCCCCCATCGGCTCGAACGCGCCGCCCGATTCGGCCGGACCCGACGTCGGCCAGTCGGCTGCAAACCCCTCATGCAGCAATTGGCTCTCCGCCAGATAACCCTCACCACCGAGCCACGGCAGTGCAATGACCCGCAGATAGAACAGGGAGCCGAAGAAGGCGAGGAAGAAGAACACCTCCGAGGCGATGAACCAGAGCATGCCGTGACGGAATGAGCGGTCCACCTGTTCGGTGTGGCAGCCGCTCATGCTCTCCCGAATCACGTCGCCGAACCAGGCGTAGATAAGGACCGCAAACAGCAGCAGGCCGCCGGCAAGCACGAATCCTGCGCCGTCGCTGCCGTGTATCGTCAGCACCACACCGAGCAGAATCCCGAAGGCCGAGGTGGTAGCGACCAGCGGCCAGGGGCTCGGCTCCGGGATGTGATACGCGGCATGTTCAGTCGTCATGGTTCCCTCCCCGGCACTGTGGTCCGACGGTGCGGATGTCGTTTCCTGTTCGCCCATCCCTATCCCCCCGCCTCCGGTGCCGACCGCATGAAACTGTAGGAGAGGGTCAGGGTCGTTATCCCCTCCGGCAGTGCCGACGAGACGCGGAACGCCAGCGGCATCTCCTGCACCTCGCCCGGCCCCAGCACCTGACTCTGGAAGCAGAAGCATTCGGTCTTGCTGAAGTGCGCGGTGGCCTGCCAGGGCACCACCGCCGGCACCGCGCGCCCGGTCACCGTCTCGCCGGAGCGGTTGTGCACCACGAAGTCCGCGCGGTTCATCTCCCCCACCCGCACCTGCATGGAACGCACCGCCGGACGAAACTCCCACGGCAGATCGCCCTGCACGTTGGTGTCGAACATGACCGTGACCATGCGATCGGACACATCGGTGTCCGCTACCGCCTTTCCGGCGGCCACCCGGCCGGCCGACACCGTCTGGATCCCGGCCACCTCACAGATCAGGCCGTACAGCGGGACCAGCGCGAAGCCGAAGGCGAACGAGCCGCCGACCAGGAGAAAGAGCAGCCCTGCGGTCTTGCGATGCCTCGTCGCCTTGTGCGTTTCCACGTCAGCCGCCCGCCCCCGCCAGAAGAAGCATCGACACCACCATGACCGCAAAAGCGAACAGGCCGAGCCACAGGGCTGTGCGTCCGTTGCGATTCACCTCCACTGCCCCGTATCGCGCCCCCTGTTCACGTCAGCACCGGTGCCTTGGGCCAGCTATGGAAGGGTGGCGGCGAAGGCAGTTCCCACTCCAGGCCGCGCGCCCCCTCCCACACCGGATCACGGCTCACGCGCGGGCCCGCGACCACCGTCTGGATGACCACGTAGGCGAACAGCAGGAAGCTCGCCCCGAACAGTGCCGCACCGACACTGGAGACGACGTTGAACTCGGTGAAGATCAGGTTGTAGTCGGCGATGCGCCGGGGCATGCCCGCCAGGCCGAGGAAGTGCTGCGGAAAGAAGGTGAGATTGAAGCCGATGATATTGCTCCAGAAGAACAGCTTCGCCAGCCGCTCGTTGTACATCCGCCCTGTCCACTTGGGCAGCCAGTAGAAGACCCCCGCCAGCAGGCCGAACACCGCACCGGGCAGCAGCACGTAGTGGAAGTGGGCCACCACGAACATGCTGTCGTGGTACTGCATGTCGGCCGGCACCACCGCCAGCATGATTCCCGAGAGCCCGCCGAAGGTGAAGGTGAGGATAATCGCGACCGCAAACAGCATCGGCGTCTCGAAGGTCATCGAGCCGCGCCACATGGTGGCGATGAAGCTGAAGACGATGAGCCCGACCGGGATGGAGATCAGGATGGTCCCGACCATGAAGTACTGCACCGCCGCCAGCGACATGCCGATGGTGTACTGGTGGTGCGCCCACACCACCATGCCGAGACAGGCAATCCCGATTAGGGAGCCGACCACCACCTTGTAGCCGAACAGCGGCTTGCGGGTGAAGGTGGGGATCACGTGCGCGAGGATGCCGAACGACGGCAGCAGGAGGATGTACACCTCCGGATGGCCGAAGAACCAGAACAGGTGCTGGAACAGCACCGGATCACCGCCACCCGCGGCGCTGAAAAAGCTGGTGCCGAAGTGTCGATCGAAGATCAGCATGGTCAGCGCGCCCGCCAGCACCGGCATCACCAGGATGAGCAGGAAGGCGGTCACCAGCCAGGTCCAGCAGAAGACCGGCATCTTCATCAGTGTCATCCCGGGTGCCCGCATGTTGAGCAGGGTGACGATGATGTTGATGGAGGCCAGGATGGAGGAGATACCCATCAGGTGCAGCCCGAAGATCAGAAAGTCCATCGCCGGGCCGACCTGGATCGACAGGGGGGGATAAAGTGTCCAGCCGGTGTTGATCTGCGTGCCGCCGCCCAACAGCGGAACGACAAAGGAGAGCATCAGCATGGTCGCGCCTGCCGGCAGCAGCCAGAAGCTGAGGTTGTTCATGCGCGGGAGCGCCATGTCGGGGCTGCCGATCATCATCGGGATCATCCAGTTGGCCATGCCGGCCGCCGCCGGCATCACCGCGCCAAAGATCATGATCAGGCCGTGATTTGTAATCAGGTTGTTGTAGAGGTCCGGATCGACCAGTTGCAGTCCGGGCATGAACAGCTCGGCGCGGATGATCATGGCGCTGGCGCCGCCGATGAACAGCATGATGCCGGCAAAGATCAGGTAGAGCGTGCCGATATCCTTGTGGTTGGTGCTGTAGAACCAGCGGCGCGGCCCACGCGGAGGTGCGTGGTGCTCCTGTTCGGCATGAAGGGCGGCGGCGGTTGTGTTCATCTCAACTCTCCTTGTCGAGGAGCCTGTCAGACAATGGATGCGCCTAATGCGCTATGGCACATCATCCGACAAGCGCCTAACGCGCAGCGGATTGGGATTCGCTACGTACGGCCGCGATACGCGCGGGCTGAATCAACTCGCCGGTGCCACCGCCCCAGGCGTTGCGTTCGTAGGTGACCAGTGCGGCAATCTCCAGGTCGTTGAGCCGTGCCCACGACTGCATCGCCGTTCCCGGAACGCCGTTGATGATGACGCCGACATGGTCCTCGACCGGGCCGAGTACCGCCTTGCTCCCCTTGAGCGGCGGAAACGCCGGCGGCATCCCCTCGCCGTTCGCCATGTGACAGGCGGCGCACCGGGCGACATAGGTCTGCTCGCCCCGCGCCATCAGTTCGTCCCGGCTCCACTCCCGGGTCGGGTCGGCCTCTTCCGCCGCGCGCTGCGCCTCCGCCCTGCGCTCCCGTACCCAGAGATCGAAGGCGTCGCGGCTCACCGCCTTGACCACGATCGGCATGCGCGCATGCCAGGTGCCGCACAGTTCGGCGCACTGGCCGCGGAACACCCCCTCGCGATCGATTTCGGTCCAGGTTTCGGTGATGTAGCCGGGGATGGCGTCCTTCTTGAACCCGAGTGCCGGCACCCAGAAGGCATGCAGCACATCGGCGGAGGTGTGCAGGAAACGCACCTTGGTGCCGACCGGCAGGACCAGCGGGTTGTCCACCTCGCGCAGGTAGTTATCGCCAGCGATCTCCTGGGGCGCCGCCCGGCTCTCGACCGTGACGCCGTGATCGAGATACTCGTACTCCCACCACCACTGATGCCCCGTTACCTTGACGTCCAGTTCGACATCAGCCGGCGGGTGCCATAGCCGTACCAGCGTGGGATTGGCCGACGTGGCGATGGTCAGGTCGACGCCGAGCACGAGCACCGGCACCGATACCCAGCCCCAGCGCCCGAACCAGCCCTCATGGAACCGTGCATCCGCCTCGAACCCGCGGCTGCGGCGGTGCTTCCAGACCGAGTAGGCCACCAGTCCGGTGACAATCACCATCAGCACGGTGGCGATCCAGAACGTCAGCATGTGGACGTCGTAGATCTCCCGGGCGCCCTGACTCGCCGGCTCGGGGAAGTTCACCCCGTACTCCGCACGGGCACTCCCGGCCACTCCCAAAAGGAGTAACGGAATCCATCCGAACACCGGCCGTCCGATCAAACCCGCTCGCATGGCTCCCTCACGCTGGCGATTTATCAGGTGCCACTCAAAGATAGTCAGCAGAAGCGGTGTTTCCAGCGTGAAACATAAAATTGGCTTAATTCAGTAAGTCGAAAGCTGGGGACGGTACTCTCTGCAAGGGCGCAATCCCCGTCCGCCACTGGTGTTATTCCTGACCACTCGGCGCAACAGGATTTGCACTCGACGCGGTACCGGCCGCGTGGCACCGGAGAACCCGGGGCAACAGCGCGAGTCCGCCGGCAAGATAGACGCCGCTGCCGATCGCCAGCATCAGCAGCCCCCCGACCTGCTGATCCACGACCGCATCACCCGGGAGCACCGAATACAACGGGCGCGGCGCAAGCGCGAGCAGCACACCGAGGAGGGTCATGTGCATGGAGGTGAACAGCAGCGCGACCACGCCGAAGGCTGCGCGTTCGCGCCCACCGCCCGCGAACGCCGACAGCCAGAGCAGCAGACCGGCGACAAGAAAGCTTCCCTGTTCGGCGATGAACGCTGCCATCGAGGCCTGCGCCCACTGGTGTGCTGCCGGCAGGTGCCAGCCCCAGATGATCAGCAGTTCGAGCGCCGACGCTGTTACCGGCGAGAACAGGAGGGGTGATGCAGGGGTTGGATCGAACCGGCTGCCGACGAGCGCCAGGGCGAGAAGCGGTGCGGCGAGCGCCACCACCGCCAGGTGGGTCACCATGTGTCCGGTGAAATGGCCGCCGAGGGGCATCGACAGGATGCCGGACCAGGCGGCAATCAGGAGCATGCTTGCCGTGGCCGCAACCGCGCGGCGGCCACGGCTCAACCGCCGAGTCAACTGTCGCGTGGGCGTGGCCCGCGCGGCCCACCGTCCGACTTCCACTCCGATACGGTAAACCCGCGGTAGTCGACCCGAGTCTGCTTTAGCACCGATCGCAGCCGCTCCGCCGTTTCGGCGGCGGCATTAACCGCCTCCTGCCGATCGCCGGTCACTGCGCCGGAGACCTCGGTCGACTCGGTGCGCACCCGCCAGGCCCACGTAAACTGCACACCGGAGACCGTCGGTGCCCAGGGGGCGTCCCGATGGATGAGTACCTCAATGTTCGGCTCCATGCGTGGCTACTCCTCCCAATACGGGCAGACACCTGTGCGCTTGGGTCAAGTATTGATGCTTACAACCTTCCGACGCGTAAGTATTTCTTATCCTTACCCGCACTCGCCTAATCGAATCCCGACTTGCGGAGCCTGCCAAAGCCGGCACTGCCCGGTGCCACGCTCGGGCCGCTAGACTTCACCACGTGGCGATCCATCTGAACTGACCATCGATCGCAATCGAGACACAGGGAGGAGCAGACATGGAAAAACAGGGGATTTCCAAGCTCGACCACGACTTCGTGACCAAGGCGACCGAAAGCGGCCTGGCCGAAGTTGAGTTGGCCAAGGTAGCCAAGCAGAAGGCCTCCTCGGCGGAAGTGCGTGAGTACGCCGACAAGCTGCAGAGCGATCACAAGAAAGCCACCGACAAGTTGCTGAACCTGGTGAAAGGGTCCGGCATCGACGTACCGAAGCGTCTCTCCGAGTCACACAGGATGCTGATCGACCGGATGTCCAAGATAGGCGATGACCGTTTCGAGCGCGAGTTCATGACCACGCAAATCAAGGAGCACGAGAGCGACATCAAGCTCTATCGCAGCGAGGCCGAGCACGGCGGCAACGACGAGCTCAAGAAACTCGCAGCGGAGACGGCCGACCTGCTGCAGAAACATGTGGAGATGGCCCGCACCATTCATAACCGGCTGGGTTGATGGGCCCGCCCCGCCTTGCCGCACCGCAAGGCGGGGCCGGTGTACACCGGGGCAGCGCCGTTTTACAACGGACGGAGCTGAGAACTTCAGGATCGGCAGTGGGTCAACTCCACACCAGCGGCAGGAGACACGGTGGGCTGATGTGAACCAGCCGGAAGATGGACATGGGCGACAGGCACAGCCCGGCCCGTGAGTCGGGGGGAGGCGTGATTCGCGTCCGGCTCTACATAGCGGACGAATCGCCGAACTCGCAAAAGGCGCTCGCCAATTTCGAGTCGATACGGCGCCGCTATTTTGCCACCGGTCCGGGCTGCGAGCTGGAGGTCGTCGATATCCTTGACGAGCCCGCGCGCGCTGTCGAGGACCGCGTGCTGGTAACGCCCACCCTGATCAACCTCGCCGACCCGTCCCGGCGCGTCGCCGGGAACCTGGACGATACGGCGTCGGTCCTGCTCGCACTGTTCGGTGACCCGACCGGCCGGCAACCGGCCCTCTCCGCCCAACGGCGGATGTTGGAACTGGTCAACAACCTCTCCCGGGTGGAGTCCAGTCTCGATGCCCTGGTTGCCGACCAGGCCGATGCGGTGGTCCACCCCGACGTGGGCATCCCCATCCTTCTGCGCGGGGCGCAGGCCGCGCTCAAGCGCTCCGAGGCGCACTACCGGCGACTCGCCCATCATGATCACCTGACCGGGCTGCCCAACCGCCTGCTCCTCGACAGCCGCATGGAGCACGCCATCGCCCACTCCCGGCGTGAAGGGATCACCGTGGGCCTGCTCTATCTCGACGTGGACCACTTCAAGGCGATCAACGACCAGCATGGTCACGGTGCCGGCGACCGCGTGCTGCGGGAGTTCGGCCGCCGGCTGCAACAGTGCGTGCGCGATGTAGACACGGTCGCCCGCGTCGGCGGTGACGAGTTCGCCATTCTGATCGAGGTACTTGAACGGGCGGACGATGCGAGGCGTCTGGCGGTCAAGCTGATCGATGCGATCTCGCGGCCGATGAGCATCGAGGGGACCACGATCCACACCTCGACCAGCATCGGCATCGCCCTGCTGCCGCAGGATGCCCGACAGGGTGTTCGCCTGCTGCGCGCGGCCGATGAGGCGATGCTCCGGGCCAAGGCGAAGGGGCGGGGCAGCTATGAGTTCTTCAACCCGGCATTGAATGTCGAACTGGAGGTGGTGAGCGACCTCGAAACCGAACTGAGGGACGCCCTGCGCTGTGAGGAGTTCGAGCTCCACTATCAGCCCGAGGTGGATCTCGCCAGCGGCCGCATCGTCGCCATGGAGGCGCTGTTGCGGTGGCACCATCCCCGGCGCGGCCTGCTGCTGCCCAGGCTGTTCATCGCCGCCGCGGAGAACACCCGCCTCATGGAACGCATCGGCGACTGGGTGATGCGCCACGCCTGTCGTCAGGCCGACCAGTGGCGCCGGAGCGGCCACCCGGTGCGCATGGACATTAATCTCTCGGCCCGCGAACTGGGGCGCAAGGATCTGGCTGAGCAGTTCAGCTCCATCTACGCGGAGCTGGGAATCGAGCCGGGCGACCTCGCACTCGGGCTCGAGATCGCGGAGCACCTGCTGCCGGCGGCCACCCGCAATGCCGACGTGTTGCGCGCGCTCCCCGGACTCGGGATCAAGCTGACGGTGGACAGGTACGGCCGGGACTACTCCGCCATCACTGTGTTGAAGTCGCTGCCCATCGAGCGGCTCAAGATGGATCGCGAAATCCTCAAGGGACTGGCGGTGGATTCGACCGCCCTCACCATCACCCGCGGCCTCATCGCCATGGCCCACGGGCTTGGCCTGACGGTCGGCGCAAGCGGCGTGGAGACCGATGAGCAGTTGAACCTGCTGCGTCCGGAGAACTGCGACGAGGCGGAGGGTTTTCTGTTCAGCCGCCCACTCCCCGCCGACGCGGCCGGCGCGCTACTCACGCGCAACGAACCGCTCGTGTCCTGATCGCGGCTTCCGCCGCTCCTACGAAAACCTGCGGACGCCGCTGTCTCGTGCAGGAACGGCGGCAGCCGCGAAAGGGCGGCACTCCGTGCAACAGCGAGTTAGATCTCCCCCGCCAGCCCCAGCGCCTTCACCACCGCCGCCCTGTTGCTGAAGTCACCAATCACCCGGCGTTGCGGCGGGCCGACCAGCAGCAGCGTCGGTGTGGCGAACACGGTGTACTGCTGGGTGGTGGCGTAGTCGCGCAGGATGTCGATCACCTCCAGTTCGTACCGCCCGCGCAGCTCTTCCTTGCACAACAACGCCGCACTCTCGCGCGCCCGGCGCGATGAGGCGTGGTTGCCGGTGACAAACAGGAGCAACCGGCGGCGTGGGGCTTGTGTGTCCTCTGTCGGCATCTGCGACCAGGTTGCTCCCTGTGGCTGTTCGGCAATCCGACCTGCCGCCCCGGGGCTCAGCCGGTCCCGGGGCGCTCCAGCATCCCCTGCACGATCGCCCGGATCTGCTGTTCGTCGAGCGGCTTCGTGGCCACCTGGAACACCAGTCCCTCGTCGGCCGCCTGCTTCAGGCGCTGCATGAACTCTTCGCGGTAGGCGGTCACGATGTAGACCGGCACATCGGACTGGATCCGGGAGAGTCCCCGAAGCGTCTCCACCCCGTCCATGCCCGGCATCTTGAGATCGAGGAAGATCAGATCGAACCGGTGGGCATCGGCCTTGATCAGCGCCTCCTGGCCCGAGTCGGCGGTGTGGACCTCGTAGGGGGTATCCTTCAGCGCGTAGACGAACGCCAGTTGGGCGTAGCGGTTGTCGTCCACCACCAGGATATCCGCCATCTTCCTCCTCCGCCCGGCCGGCTACCTGGCCGCCGTGAGACTGACCACAAAGCACGCGCCCCGTCCCGGGGGACTCTCCAACGTCAGTGTGCCGCCGAAATCCTCCACCATGGCGCGCGACACCGGCAGTCCCAGGCCGGTCCCGGCACCCGGTTTCGTGGTATAGAACGGTTCGAAGACCCGCTCCTGGAGCTCCGGAGGAACCCCCGGGCCGCTGTCCTCCACCTCCAGCCGCACCCGCTCCCCCTCGGCACGGGCACGCACGTGGATCACCTTCTCGGTGCTGCCCTCCAGGGCGTCGCGAGCGTTGGTCAGCAGATTGGTGCACACCTGCTGCATCCGGGTATCGTCGCCGTTGACGCGAGGAAGGCCCTCCGGAATCTCGGTGCGCACCTCGATACCGTGCGCCTGCAGATCGGCCTGCAGCAGGGTCAATGCGCGCTGCAGGACGGCGGCTACATCGACCTTGACACGTAGGCGTTCCGGCGGACGGGCGAAGGTCAGGAGGTTGCGGGTGATGTCGACGATGTGCCGCAGCCCGTCGTCCGCATCGGTCAACGCCTGTGAAAGACCCGGGTCCCGCTCGTTGCGCCGTACATAGGACACCGCGTTGAGCACCCCCATCAGGGGGCTGTTCACCTCGTGGGCGACGGCGGCGCCCAGGGCGGCCAGGGCGCTGGTCCGCTCCGACTCCAGCAGGCGGATGTGGGTGGTGCGCAGCACAGCCAGGGTCTCCTCCAGGCGGCGGTTGGCCTCCGCCAGCTGTTCGGTGCGGTCACGCACCCGCTCCTCCAGTTCCACCGTGAGCCGTCGCAGCGCCTCCTCGGTGGCCCGCAGACGCACCAGCGCGATGTCCCGCTCGCTGATGATGGCGTCCACCTCGCCGCTGCGCAGCGCCCGGATCACCTCGTGCGCCTCGTCGAGCTGGCGCTGCAACTGCGTGATATTCGGTTCCGTCCCGCTCATTGCCGCTCCATCAGCGAGTTGAGTATCCCGACCACCTTTTCCAAATCCGTGAGATCGCCCGCAACCGTCACCCGGGTGGTGGCGGTCGAGATAATCAAGAGCGGCGCCACCAGGATGTTGCTATCGAGCGCTCGCTTGTACTCCTTCAGGACATCGACCACCTCCACACGGTCCAGGTGATGACCGAACTGAGCGGTGATCTTCCCCAGGTTGGCCCGTGCGCGCCGCGAGTTGGGCTCATCGCCCACCACGAATAGCTGTAGCTGCGGCATCGGCTCACCTGCTACCGGCTCGGTCATCGTCGATTCCTCGTTCGCGTGGTGTCACACATCACCCGTTTTCCCGCCCGCGCGCTCCGTCAGCCGTATACCGAGCCGCACCTGTCTTCCGCGCGTCCGCTCCTCCTGCTCGATGCGCAGCGCCTCCAGTTCCGCCCGCATCTGTTCGATTGACGCGTGCATGACAGCAGCCTGGGCGGACAACGAGGCATCCAGGTGGGCGATCTCCGCCTCCTTGGCCGCGATCTGCCGAACCAGGCGCCGATCCTCAGCCGCCTCACGCGCCTCCTGCTGCTGGCGGGCGATACCGGTGACGATGCCCGCCTCGCCGATGTAGGGCGGCAGGATAGCGATACCGGAACCGGTGATACGGAACTCCCGTGCCTGGTTGGAGTGGGCGGCGCCGCGTGCCTTGAGCACCAGCAGGGTGCGGGTGATCTCGCCGTTGTTCTCGTGCTGACGCAGGAAGACAACACCGTCCACCAGGGAGGAGATCCCGAGCCCGCTGACCGCCTCGCTACTCTCCATGCCCGAAAGCTGGTTGGGCATGAGCAAGGTACGCCCATAATTGCGGCACAGATTGATCAGCCGCACCAGATAGGCGTACGCCGCCTGCGCGCCGCCGAGGCGATCGGAAGAGGAGGCCGCATCCAGGATCACGTGGTCGGGTGCGAAGGCATCGAACAGCCGATGGGCGTTGATGAGGTGCTCCTCCACCCCGACCGACTCCGCAGCGGTGGCCTGCACCCGCAGCAGTCCCGCCTCCAGTGCCGGTCTCAGGTCCACCCCGGCGCTGGCCACCGAGCCGACCAGCATCGCCTCCGACTCCTCGAAGTCGATGTAGAGCACCTTTTCCCCCCGGCTGGCGGCCGCCCGCGCAAAGCTGGCCACCAGAATGGTCTTGCCGGTGCCGCTGGTGCCGGAGATGAGCACCGCCGAGCCGCGGCGGTAACCACCCCCCAACATGGCGTCCAGCTCCTCAATACCGCTGGGGACCATCGGCCCCAGAGCCTGGTAGCCCAACTCCACCCCGGAGACCGGCAGCAGTGCCAGCCCCGTCTCGCCGATGATGTAGGGGTGCTCGTTGCGGGAGAAACCGGAGCCACGGTACTTGACCACCCGCAGCCGCCGGGTGGAGCGTTGCCCATCAACCCGTTGATCCAGCGTGATGACCGTGTTGGCCATGTAGTCGAGAAAGGCGTAGCGCAGCGCCTCGGCGTCGGTCCCGGTCTTGGCGGTGAGCACCACGCTCATTCCGCGCTCGGCCAGCCAGTCGTTCAGCACGTACAGCTCACGCCGCTCACGCTTCGGGTCCTCGAACAGCCGCAACAGCACATCGATGGCGTCAAACACCACCCGGCGGGCGCCCATCGCTTTGGCCTGGGCCTCGACCAGGGCCAGCAGTGCCTTGAGGCTGAACGAACCCGAAACCACCGTCTCCGGGTCGACGTGGGCCTCCAGCAGATAGAATCGCCCCGCCTGCTCCTCGGCGGCCAGGTCCCAACCGAAGGTGGCGGCGTTCTCGCGTACCGCCTCCCCCCGCTCCTCGAAGCTGATGAACATCCCCGGTTGCCCGGCGAGCGCCCCCCGGTAGAGAAACTCCAGCCCGAACACCGTCTTCCCCGTGCCGGGCCCGCCCACCACCAGCGTCAGCCGCCCCTCAGGCAACCCACCGTGCAGTATCTGGTCCACCCCCTCAATCCCGGTGGGCACCTTCGCAATCGCCCGTGCCTCGTCAGCGGCACCGGATGGTGGCGGCTTCCCTTCATTCATAGGCTTCCTTCCCTGTTGCCCCAAGTATGGCTCCCAGCCGGATTACCTCCACCCGTCATGGAGAAGGGGCAAAGTGCAACTTGCCATCAATTCAGCGCCAGCAATGAGATAGAAGGAGGGTGATCAAAAAAGAAAAACCCCGCTCGAGGCGGGGTTCGGTACTGCGAGAGCCAACAGGCTATGTGTGGCTCCCCAAGGCGTTCCGCGCTATTCCGGTTTTCCGGGCGACAACCCTCAGTTCACTGTAATCAGTTGTTCCCAAAGGCGAACCGCTAATTCTTCCGTACCAGGGGAAATGACCCATGAGCAAAAAGATTCGCATTGCCGGGCGAAATCCTCATAACGAGCAGCCGCCCGCCCGCGCTGCCTGCCGAACTGCCCCACTCAAAAGCAGTCCCCTTCGTGCCCTGCGCCTCCCGCCGGGCACCATCGCAGCGCATCACAGAAATTCTTGCGCCGAGTCCCCCATCGACCCACTGAATATCCCCAAACTGAGTAGATCGCCCGGCCTGGCGCCGACGAAGCTGAACGCCAAATAGGTGTTCGGTGACGGTGCCGTGCCCGGACCCACCGTGAGCCGTCCCGTCAGCAGGCCGTTATGCTGCATGATGATCTGAAAGGGTCCGGCTCCGCGGGATGGCTCACCGGTCAGCGTGTTGACCAACGCTTTGACGCGGGCGGTACCATCCCCTACACGGGCGCGTACTCGAAGCTTGGACACGCCTTGCTCCGGCGGAGGCAACGCGGGCGGTTCGGCGATCGCGACGAATCCGGTGGTACGGTAAAGACCCTCAGCCGTCCGGACGATAGCGTGCAGCCGTGCGCTGCGCTCCACCCACAGCTGCATTGACAGGCCGGCATTGGCGCGGTCGGAGAGCGCGTACACGAAGGCCAGTCGCGCCTCCTCGTCCTCCAGCAGCAGATAGATCTCTTGAACGCCGCCGAGGGTACTCGCCACGGTGACTCCAACGACCGGTGTTGTCGCCGTCGTCGGATGCAGCAGTTCAATCCGGTCACTGTCGGTGATTGGCGCGTCGCCGAACAACCGTCGCAGGGTCTCTTCCAGTCCGCCCCGTTCGAAACATGCCGCATCGAGAGTGCCGGTCCCGGAGCAGACGGTCGACGACCCGGGCAGGCCGGAGGAGTCGTCCGGCGGCGCAGATTGGGCTGGCTCTTCGTACGGCGGCGCAGACTGGGCAGGCTCTTCATACGGCGGTGCAGATTGGGCGGGGTCCTCGTACGGCGGTGCGCCGTCCGACGGGGCAGCGCCACCAGGAGCAGACGGAATTCCCAAGCTGTCCGGTCCCCGGCACTCTTCGCCGATGACGCAGCCGACGACATCATCCACCCAATCCTCCACACCGGCGCCGTAGTCGAGGAAGGCACGCACGACGTTCAACTCGAACTCCTGTGCCGGCACCGGCTCGCCGGTGAGTAGTTCTCGCGTGAACGGGTCGTAGTCGAAGCCCACGGTCGGCGCGAGCGCGGCCCGGGCATCCCCCGCGTTGAAACCGTGCTCGTCCATGAGCCGGGCAACGACCGTCGTCCAGGGGGTGGCGTGGCAGTCGGTCGTCTCGCACCACGCCTCCAGCACGCCCTTGTAAGGCATGCCGTCAAGGGTGCCGCCGCTCACCCGCAACCGGTAGGGCGGTCGGACCGGGATGTCGACAGAGAAATGGCCATCGGCATCCGTGGTCACCGAACCCAACAAACCGTCCGGCCCCAGGACCTCGACCGTGGCTCCGTCCAACGGGCCATTGACCGCGTAGCCGCTGACGGTGTCGGCTCTGTCGTCGTTGCAGGCGCTGAGCGCCAGCGGGATCAGCAGCAGCAACATGAAGCGCTTCACGGCAGCGGCGGTTGCCGGCAATGCTCTGATTGTCGCTGGAGCGGTTAATGTTCGGTGGTCGTTTCGTGGAGACAAGCCGCTTACCCCTTATTATTTATTGGTGTGTCCCGCCCATCAGACGTGAAGCCCCTCAAGGCCATGGGGTGAGACACCCTTCCCATACGGTGCGTCGCGTTGGTAAAACCGCTACGCAGATAAATATTATCCAGCCCAGCCAGTGAAGGCAGGGCCTTCTCTCCATGTCCGGCTATCGATATTCAACGCTGCCCCCATCACCGTCAAGCATTGATACTAATGGGGCCCTTGGATTGATGAAGAACGGTACCGTATTATCCACGGAGCCGGTATCCGTACAGACGATGAGACTGCCAGAGTGATAACACATTCCAGCGAATCCACCATTTTTCCCGAACAGGGGATCGATAAACTGCGGCACCGATGGCCCTTGCCAGTATTCCTCTTGCTACTTCCACTTTTGCTATCCGCTTGTGGTGACAACAACCGTACACATTTCGTAAGCGGCTATGCGATCAACGGCCCTCTGGACGGAGCCACAATCGAGTTCCTGAATGCACAAGGTGAGCATCTGACCACGGTCGAAACTGACCCGGATGGGGGGTTCGAGGCCCAGCTCTTTGCAGCGCCTCCGTACCGGCTGGTGGTCAGTGGCGGCACCCTCTACGGCATACCCTATCAGGGTGTTCTGGAGTCTTGGTGCGAAGCGAACGAATGTGCTGCCACACCGTGGAGCACGGTCGTGGTTCGGCTCATGGAACAATACGGCTTCAATTCAGGAGATGCGCGGGCTCAGCTCGCGAGCATCGCGGGTTTCGACTATGACCCGTTCGTGCATGAACTGCTGACAGGGCAACCTGTACCGGCGCATGAGTTTGAACTGGACGCGGTCCGCATAGGGCTCGATCACGGCACTGGTTTGGCGGCGTGGGTGGACGGCGTCGTTGGCTGGGTCGGTGGAGAAGATTGCCGAATACCCGACAATCTGGGGCCACCGTCCGCACCTGCCTGCGGCGCTCCGCCAGAGGAGGAGGTGGCCCAATCGCCTGGTGGGGGGTGGAATGATGATGTCGATCCCGAGGTTCTCGCGATTGCAGATGCCATTGTCAGCCACCTGGCGACGAGACCCGAATCAGCGGATACCGTTGAGGGCATTGCTCGATGGTGGCTACCGAACAAACGCTATGAGAACTCCATCGAGTTGGTGCAGCAAGCGCTGGATTATCTTGAGCAGAGAGGTTGTGTGATCAAGTTCATGGCGGCGAGTACTCCCCTTTATAGAAAGGGGTATTGCTGATAGCGGTGCCAACGCATCACTGAACCGGCGCATGGCAAGACAATTAAATGCCGGACCTGATACGAGCGCGCGCCCCTCGGTCGCAGAGTCTTGTTATGGGTGGCCCTTCCAAATACAAAAGCCCCGACTCTTCTCAGAGTCGGGGCTTTCAATGTGGCGTCCCCAAGGGGAGTCGAACCCCTGTCGCCGCCG
Organism: Gammaproteobacteria bacterium; assembly: GCA_041690635.1. Taxonomy (GTDB): domain Bacteria; phylum Pseudomonadota; class Gammaproteobacteria; order Thiohalomonadales; family Thiohalomonadaceae; genus JAWLGZ01. Next base: position 88,604 of record JAWLGZ010000004.1, on the reverse strand, counting down.
TGAAAGGGCGGTGTCCTAGGCCTCTAGACGATGGGGACGTAAAACGGTTTAACCAAAAACAGATTCACCAAAAAAACAGGGCCGCCTGGGCGGCCCCGTCTGTATCTGGTGGAGCTAGGCGGGATCGAACCGCCGACCTCTTGCATGCCATGCAAGCGCTCTCCCAGCTGAGCTATAGCCCCGTGTAGCGAGCCCGCTATTCTAGCGATCGCCGTTTTCCTGTCAACCCTGATCGGCAATGAAATTCAATGCGCGGTCGATGCGCGACAGCACCCGTTCGCGCCCGATCAGCCGCACGGTCATGTCGATGGGCGGCGAGACCGCGCCGCCGGTAACCGCCACCCGCAGCGGCTGCGCCAGCTTGCCCAACTTCACTTCCAGCGCTTCGGCTGTATCGACCACCACCTGGTGGATCGCCTCGTCGCTCCACTCCGCCAGGCCGGCAAATTTCTCTCGAACCGCCTTCAGCCCTTCGGCCGCGTCCGGTTTGAGGTTCTTGCGCCCGGCCTTCTCGTCGTAGGCGTCGAATTCGCGGTAGAAGAAGACGCTCGCCTGCGCCATCTCCCACAGGGTCTCGGTGCGCTCGCGGTAGGCCAGCACCACCTCCACCGGATCGGGTCCCGTGGTCGGGTCGATATCGAGCCTGCCCAGGTGGTAGCTCAGGTGGTGGGCGACGTGGGCCGGGTCCAGCGTCTTCTGGTAGTGCTGATTGAGCCAGTTGAGCTTGGAACTGTTGAGCCGCGAGGCGGAGTGGTTGATCTCGTGGACGTCGAACAGCTCCACCATCTCGTCGATGGAGAAGATTTCCTGATCGCCGTGGGACCAACCCAAACGCACCAGATAGTTGAGCAGCGCCTCGGGCAGGTAGCCCATCTCCCGGTAGTCCATCACGCTGGCCGCGCCGTGACGCTTGGAGAGCTTGGTGCCGTCCTCGCCGAGGATCATCGGCACGTGGGCGTATTTCGGCGGCTCGGCGCCGAGGGCGCGCAGGATGTTGATCTGCCGTGGGGTGTTGTTGAGGTGGTCGTCGCCGCGGATGACCATGTTGATCCCCATCTCCAGGTCATCCACCACCACGGTCAGGTTGTAGGTGGGGGTGCCGTCGGCGCGGGCGATGATGAGGTCGTCCAGTTCGGAGTTGTTGAACACCACCCGGCCCCGGACCAGATCATCCACCACCACACTCCCCTCCACCGGGTTGCGGAAGCGCACCACGTAGGGGGCGCCCTCCTTCGGTGCGGTCAGCGAGCGGCAGATACCCGTGTAGCGCGGCTTCTCCTTGCGCGCCATCTGCGCCTCGCGCATCGCCTCCAGCTCCTCCTTGGAGCAGTAGCAGCGGTACGCCTTGCCCTCGTCCAGCAGCTGCTGAATCACCGCCTTGTAGCGGTCGAACCGCTGGGTCTGGTAGAACGGCCCCTCGTCGTACTCCAGCCCGAGCCAGGTCATCCCCTCCAGGATGGCGTTCACCGACTCGGCAGTGGAGCGCTCCAGGTCGGTGTCCTCGATACGCAGCACGAAGCGGCCGCCGTGCCGGCGGGCATGGAGCCAGGAGAACAGCGCCGTGCGGGCGCCGCCGATGTGGAGATAGCCGGTGGGACTGGGGGCGAAACGGGTCTTGACGGTCATGGCGAATGGGTTTCGTGTGGCGGCAAACCGGCGATTATACTAGCCGCCCTGTCGCGGGAAAAAGGCACGGGAGCAAGATACTTGCGAATAGAGGTTTGACGCCCCGCACGGGTGCTTATATTATTGCCGGCCTTCCGGGCGGTTAGCTCAGCGGGAGAGCACTGCCTTCACACGGCAGGGGTCACTGGTTCAATCCCAGTACCGCCCACCAATTAAAGCCGAGAAACAACAAGTTAGTTAGTGTTGTTTTGTTGCGCTTGGTCACAAAAAACCGCTGTGTAACCAGTGAAGCCCCCGCAACGGATTTTTTAGGCGGGGGCTTTTTCGTTTGGGGGGCTGGATTCCCCCTGTATCCTAATTTCTACAGGCTAAACGATTTCCTACCGGCGGTCCTGCTCCCCTCCGCCTGACAGGCCGGCAAAGAACGTCGGCTCACCCTCGACCGGTCGGACGTAGTACGGCTATTTACTGCCACTCTCTTTCCGCCATTCGATAAAGCCATCAGGCACGATGCACCGCGGCCCCGGAAGGGTTTCGGTAAAACGCCTGATTCGGCCTTAGTCTGGAATGATCAAATCGTGGCCGACAAGGCGACTCTCGGCATGGGCTGCTGGCGGGCCACACCAGTACGCTGTTCGGCGACGCGGTGACGATGGTCAGCGCCTGCATGACGTTGGAGCAGGTGGGGGAGGTGATTTGTCGCATCCGACGCAGACGGAGCTGTTTGGTGAGTTGGCGGGGCGCCTTGTGTCCCAGGCCAAACTCTTCGTCCTCGGGCTATGCCACGGGCACTGCGTAGACCATTTCCATCGGCAAACTAAGTTCGTCATCCTCAGGGGACATTGGCAGGGAAACCAGCCAGTCAGGGTGGGACGCGACCACAGCTCCGACAAGGGCATCCAGAATGTCGTCGTTCGCCAATTCCTTCTTCAACCAGCGGGCCCTCACTTCCTGAAAGATGTATTCCGCATCCGGGCGATAACGGCTGAGGACGGCCAGTCGCTCCGCCTGTCCCGCCGCCTTTTTCTTGTTGTGGCGCATGGGCTTTCCACCGTTCAGGGCCATGAAGCAGACTTCCGGATGCATCTCGCGCAGTTTCCGGCGGTCCAGAAGACTCCGGACGACGCAATCGGCCTCGGAAATCTTCGGGACGATTGCCCAACTTTGCACGGATAGCTTTCGTCCGGTCACCGACTGATTGACTGCACTCCCCTCGGCGTAATCGCAACAGTTCAGTGCCTGCCGACAGGGCGCGGGAAAGACGCTGGATGCCCTGAGGCCGAGCAGTTTTCTGGCTTCGCGGTCACATTGCCGCTCTCCTGAACCGTAAGATTTGAGTCCGATAGGAATGTCGATCAAGGTGAGATCGGAAGTGTCGATCCGGTCACGCAAGGCATCAAGGCGACCCACGACACCCCACCGGAATTCCTGCCCTCCCATGAACTGGACAAAGACCCAGCCACGTCGACAACCATCGATGCCGATGACGTTCACTCGGTACCTGCCTCTTCAACGAACTTGTTTGTCACGGGATGGGCAACAGTCTCGCGATCAATAGTAATACGATGACCTTGGATTAAAGCCCAGTTCATCCGGGCGCATCAGTGGGTCAATCTTGTCTGCATAACCCTTCGCCCACTCAATCCACTCGGTCAGTCCGTCAACGGTGCCGAAGCGACTCTCCAGCTCGTGGATGTATCCCCGGATCCTGTTGGCCAACTCCCAGTCGGCAGCATCCTTGGTCAATTTTTCGGCCCGCATCTTCTCCAGACGGGCCAGCCGCTGGAGTTCTTCCCTCTGTTTCTGCTCCTCAGCCCAGGCGATCTCTCGGAGCCTGCGCTCCTCTCGCAGCTCCTTCTCACGCTGAGCCGCTGCCCGGAGCCCGAGCACGAACTCGCCGAGGCAGTGCTCGATCTTCTGCCTCTTCCCGTCGGCCCACTGCTGGCGACAACCGTAGGGTGCGTTCCGTATCCGCAGGAACAACAAACCGGTAGGTTCGTAGTCGTACTTGGGGATCCTCCAGTAGGATGTTCCGTACCGTGCCCGCTCTTCCTTGGTAGGCAGATGGTCGCTACGACCAACCTTTTCATCGATACCGAACTCGAACGACTCGCCATCGACGTTCACGGTGGTCTTGGCCATGGGGTGCCCGGCAACGGAAACCAAATATCCCCTTGCCTCCAACGCTTTCACCAGCGCATCCATCACGCGGCATGCGCGCTCAACCTGCTCACGGGTTACTGCGATATCGAAAGAGATCTTGTTGCGAGGCTGAATGATCCCTTTCTCGTCGGCCTTCCCCTTCTCCAAGGCGACCAGCGTCTTCTCGGTTAGCCGGTGCGGTTCTTCGACGACTGTGGGGACCGGGATATCCTCGGGAGCCTCCCCCTTCAGGGGGCTCGCCGGGTAACTGTCACCAACGGGCGTTATCACCACGCTGTCGATGCCTTGCTTCGTCAGGGGTTTGAGTTTCGGCTTCGGTGGTGCTCTCCCCGCTTCCACCTTCGCCCAATAGCCACGAGGGGGCCTCGGCACCTCCATCCGTTTACAGACCTTGGCGAGACCAACGTCGGAGATCCCATACTCCTTGGCGAGCTGGGTCATGGGGGTCTGCCAGACCTGTTCGAACAGTTCTTCGCGGGTAACGGTGCGTTGTTGGTGCTCCGTCATAACGCCCCCACTGAATCTGCCCGGCCCCGAACCAGCCAACCGGTAGTCTGGAACTGGTCGGCAGAGATCATTCGCCTCTCATCGGCGCTCACCTGACATCGGCTATCGCATATGCGTTCCGGATGGCTTGGATCACCGCTTCCGGGGTGACTCCAGTGATCGACAGGCTCTTCAACAGCTGTGCATCAACCTCTTGCTCGACCGAATCCAGGAACTCGGCCAAGTCGGCGCGGACAGGTTCTGGCAATTCGATGACCGATCCAGGGGCTATCATCTGATAGAGGCGCAAAACGTCCGTTCGGTGTTTCTTGATATCGCGGCCATCAATCGCTTCGCCTGCTTGCTTCCTCTTGGTAAGGTCAAGCCATGCGCGCGCCTTCAGCGGAATCAGGCACGCTTCGCTGACGAGCGAAACACCCGATATCTCAATCTTGTGATCGTGGAGGAAGCCGTAATATTCATCGTCCAACAAGATCGCCGAGAGGCTCGATACATCCTCGCCTACAGGGATTGGCGTCAAGTGGGCATCACCCCCCAAAACCAACGCATCCGGCTTTCGTGAAAACAATTCAAGCATGACCGGATATCCAGGCTGGGCTGGTTTACGGAACCGGTAAAAGAGCTTGGCTCCAGTGCTCCTCTCCTGGATTTCGTATCCGCCTTGACGGATGAATTCCCAGAATACGGCAGCGAACTCGCGGTCCAGGGCCTCGATGCAGAGAACGATATCCAGATCCTTGGTGGCACGCGGATCCATACCGGCTTCATCCAACACCAACCAGCTCGCCGCCCCACCGATCAACAGATACCTATCCTGGTAATCGGCAAAATGTTCAGCGAAACGCTCGATCCCTACGACCATGCCACCTCCTCCATCATTTCATCCAAAGCCAGTTGGACGCGATCGTCATGCTCGTCCATCAGGCTCAGATAGAGCGAAAAACAATCCACCCTACCCTGTGTCGCGAACATGCCTGGATCGTAACGCCATATCTGGACACAGCAGGTACCATCATCCTCGACAGGGATCCTCTCCATCTGTTCGTCCAAGAGTTTCCAGTCGTCGCGTCCCAGGGCGTATACAGGCTCCCTGGGGGGGGCCAACATGCTCATGGTCGCAAGGGCGGTCTCGCCCGCCAGCAGCTTGTATCGTGCTGGGAGTTCCCGCTCTTTGACGCGTACGGTCTCCCGTATCGGATTACGCAGGTGGGGTAGTGCCGCGTGCCATAGCGCATGGCGATCGTTCTCGAACACAAGTGTCCGTTCACGACCTCGCCGCAGAACGTTTACAAGGGCGCTGGCCTCCAGTTCACTGACCGCCCGGCTCATGGTCATGGCTGTGTACCCCAATCTCCTAGCCAGCAACGAGACGTTAACCCCGTCCTCCACTGCGCCAACCAAGCCCGCTATCAAGAGAACCTGTGTGGCCGGGCTAACGGTGGTAACGGCGACCATTTTCGCTTTCGTTCTCTGGTTCTGTACCACAGCCCCCAGTTCGGGCCAATAGAGCTGACTGCGCGGAACGACGAAGGGTATTTGTCTTTTGACGAGGGACTGGCGCACGTAGCGCGGCAACTCGTCGGCCATCAGGCAGAACCCTTGAAAGCCTGGGGCCAGTGCCAACAAACGTCCCAGATGCTTTTCGAATGTTGCCGGGCGGAACTGCTCGGGCTCCTTGAGCAAAAGCCCCAAATAGTTCCGCCCAGCAATGGTAATCGTGTGGATGGCGTATTGCTGGCCCAGATATTGGGGTAACCGCACAGGCAAATGCTCGCCCCAAACGACGGGAAGCCCCGTCGCCTCAGCAAGGTATTCTGTGTACTGGTTCTGATGCACGTTCGTGGGCCGTCGTTAACATGCTTCTGAACGTTAACATTTTCACAGTTACAATTCAAAATAGACGTTAAGATACTGGTTTTGCGGACAGTTGAAGCAAATCCTCGTCCGTCCGCATGCGCCTCATCAGGAGCCGTGGGGCTTGAGCACCAGCACCCCATCGTTGCCCTTCGATACCCAGGGCTGATCGCTGCCGGTGGGAAGCTCATCGGGGTCCAGCTTCCCGGCCCAGGGCAGCGACAGCTCCCTGCCGAGCTGGAGACACAACCGCACCGTCTTCACGCTGGTGCAGTGCTGCAGGAGTTGGCGCAGGACTCTGGGGCAAGAACGGACGGAATGCCGGGGGAAATCGAGGCGGAGCCCGCACTACCTTTGTTAAACGCAAGCATTTGTTTAACGAAATTAAATAGGCTATTTTTCAGGGACTTCCAACTGGGGCAAAATCGCCCCTTTTCCCATTCACAGGGGTCACTGGTTCAATCCCAGTACCGCCCACCAAATCCACAACCCATAATGTCAAAGGCTTAGCGTCTTCTGCTAAGCCTTTTTTGTTATGGCAAGGATCCCGTTTTGGGGCAACGTTTCCCGGCCCCCTGTCGAAACTGCAACGCATTTTCGCATTCACACCTCAGGGGTCACTGGTTCAGTCCAGTACCGCCCCATCCCCGGCCAGGCCTTTATTGTTCATCCCCTTCCCTGGGAGCGCCAAGCCCCAGCTTGGCCTGGTTTGTTGTCGAGCTGCGGCTCGGCGTTGCCGGGGCAATTCCGGATCTCCCGCGGAGAGTGCCAAGGAGGGTTTCTAATGCTTATCGGCGTACCCCGGTCCCACCCCGTGAATGGAGTATGATCCACGGAGATCCGCATCGGGGCAGAGACAATGGAGGAGATCCTTCACCGCTTGGGCGAGGATGAGACTACCATCAGCGCGACCATTGCCAGCGAGCACCGTGATCTGGCGCTGTCGATGACGCAGCAGGCCACACGTGGCATTCTCATTTTCACCCGCGACCTCGATCCGGCGGTCTACGATACGCCGGAGTTTCTTGAGGCTGCCTCCACCCTGGCGCGCCGCTCGCCTCACTCCTACGTCCGCATCCTGGTGCAGGACTCCGCCCGTGCCAGCCGCGAGGGGCACCGCCTGGTGTCGCTCGCCCAGCGCCTCAGCAGCCGCGTCGAGATTCGCAAACCACCTCGCGAGTACCAGGAGTACAACCAGGCGTTCTTCATCGCTGACGAGACCGGTTACATCCGCCGGCCGCTGGCGGACCGCTACGAGGGGGTGGCCCGGTTCAAGGACCGGCTGGCCGCCCGTGAACTGGCCCTTTTCTTCCGTGAGGTTTGGGAGCGCAGCCATGCCGACAGGCAACTCCGGCGTCTTCATGTTTGATTCCTTCCGATGGGCACGACGGCTCGTCGCGGCCGTGCTGCTGCTGGTAGCCGGCACGGCTGCCGCACAGATGGATATCCGCACCTTCGATCTCCACAACCGCAGCGCCGAGGAGATGATTCCGCTCATCCGGCCGCTGGCCGATCCGGGCGCTGCGGTCACCGGCACCGGCTATACGCTGATCGTGCGCAGCAGCCCGGAGAACCTGAACGCCATCGCCGACACCATCCTCGAACTCGATACCGCGCCGGAGCGCCTGATGATCACGGTGCGCCAGGGCGGTGGAACCGGGGACGAAGGGCGCGGGTACGGCCTGTCGGGGCGGGCCGGGAGCGGCGAGGACCGGGCGCGAGTGCGGGTCTATCAGAGTGAACGCGAAACGGAGCGGGCGAGCGTGCAGCGGCTCACCGTGCTGGAGGGCCACTGGGCGCGCATCCGGGTCGGGCAGGAGGTGCCGTTCATCCGCCAGATGATCGTGGAACAGGGCAACCACGCCGAGGTGCGTACCGGCGTCGACTACCGCGACGTGACCACCGGCTTCGAGGTGCGTCCGCGGGTCTCCGGTGCCAGCGTCACCCTGGAGATCCGGCCGTTCAGCGCCCGCGTGTCGCCGCGCGGCGGCGGCATGATCGACGTGGAGGAGATCTCCACCACCGTGGCCGGCCCCATCGGCCAGTGGATTCCGCTCGGCGGCGTCTCCGAGGAGTCGAGCCGGCGCGGCAGCGGTATCGTCTATTCGACCCGCCGGGAGAGCAACCGGGAGCATCAGGTGTATCTGAAAGTGGAGCGTCAATGACGATGGAGCGCCTGCAGTACCGCATTCGGCCCGCCCGCCCCGAGGCGCATCTCTACCGCATCGTTCTGACCGTCACCGACCCGGCCCCGGACGGGCAGCTTTTCTCGCTGCCGGCCTGGATCCCCGGCAGCTACATGATTCGTGATTTCGCCCGACACATCGTCGGGATCGCCGCGCGTGACGCGGAAGGCGAACCGCTTCGACTGGAGAAGCTGGACAAGCAGACCTGGCGCTGCGAACCGGCGGAGCAGGTGACGGTGGAGTACGAGGTCTACGCCTGGGACCTCTCCGTGCGCGGCGCCCACCTGGACCCGACCCACGCCTATTTCAACGGCACCAGCGTCTTTCTGCGGGTGCACGGCTTCGAGGAGGAACCCTGCGCGGTGGAGATCCTGCCGCCGGAAGGGGATCAGTACTGGCAGTGGCAGGTGGCCACCACCCTCCCCTCCGCCGGCGCCGAGCCGTACGGGTTCGGCCACTACCGGGCCGACTCCTACGCCGAACTGATCGACCATCCGGTCGAGATGGGCAGCTTCACGGTGATCGACTTCGAGGCGGGCGGTGTGCCGCATGCGCTGGTGATTACCGGCCGCCACGAGACCGACGGCGACCGGCTGGCGGAGGACGTGAAGCGCATCTGCGAACACCACATCGCCTTCTTCGGCGGCCTGCCGCCCATCGAGCGCTACCTGTTCCTCGTCACCGCGGTCGGCGACGGCTACGGCGGACTGGAACACGGCAGCTCATGCAGCCTGATCTGCAAACGGGACGACCTGCCGTCACCCGGCCGCACCGAGGTCAATAACGGTTACCGTGCCTTCCTCGGCCTGTGCAGCCACGAGTACTTCCACACCTGGCACGTCAAGCGGATACGCCCGGCAGCGTTCACCTTCCCCGATGGGCTCGATCGGGAGGTGCACACCAGACTGCTGTGGGTGTTCGAAGGGTTCACCTCGTACTACGACGACCTGGCGCTGGCCCGTACCGAACTCATTACCCCGGAGAGCTATCTGGAACTGTTGGGCCAGAACGTCACCCGCGTGTTGCGCGGCGCCGGCCGCACGCGGCAATCCATCGCCGAATCGAGTTTCGACGCCTGGACCAAGTTCTACAAGCAGGACGAGAACGCGCCCAACGCCATCGTCAGCTACTACGCCAAGGGTGGGCTGGTCGCCCTCACCCTCGACCTGCACATCCGGCGCGAGAGCGGCGGGACCCGCTCGCTTGATGATGTGATGCGGCTGCTGTGGGAGGAGTTCGGGTCGGTCGGGCACGGTATACCGGAAGGCGCCATGGCCGAATTGATCACGCAGGCCACCGGTGTGGATGTGTCTGCTTTGCTGGGGCGCTACGTCGAGGGGACCGAGGATCCACCCCTCGCCGAACTGCTGGATTTTGTGGGTATCGACCTCCGACTGCGGCGGCCGGAGTCACCCTCGGACAAAGGGGGCAAACCACCATCGAAGGGTGATGCAGAACTGATTCGTCGTCCGGTGCTCGGCATCAATACCGCGGCCGATTTCGGCGCGCGCCTGACGGTGGTGCACCAAGGCGGTGCCGCGCAGGAGGCGGGGCTGGCGGCGGGTGACGTGTTAGTGGCGGTGGACGGCATCCGCGCCACCCATGAAAACCTCGAGAGCCTGCTCGGCCGTTATGCACCTGGCGCCGAGGTGAAGATCCACGCCTTCCGCCGCGACGAGTTGATGGAGTTTGCCGTCACCCTGAAGGCGCCTCCCGAAGATACCGCCTGGCTGGCCATCCGCGACGAAGGGGGCCCCGCCGCCGAAAAGCGCCGTCGTTGGCTCAATCCGTAGAGCGCAACCCATATCTCTCGCAGAGACGCAGGGCACGCCAAGAAAAAAAAAAACAGGTTTTCTGAGCGCCTCCCCGGCGCCTTTCGAACGCCGTTCAGGCGTTGAAGTTGCGTATTTTTTCCTTGGCGCCCTTTGCGTGCTCTGCGAGAGAAACTGCCTTTTTCTGCCGCGCAATAAAGAAGCCGGCCCGTAGGCCGGCAGGTTTACCCCCAAGCTTTCGCTCTGGCGAAAGACGTTACATGGTGGCTGCGCCGCGGCTCGCTTCGATGTCGCGGGCGAGCGGGAACAGGGTCTCGGTCTCATCCTGGATGCGATCCAGCACGAAGCCGAAGATATCCTGCGTCTCGCTGACAAACGCCTCGTGGTCCTTGATGTGAAGCCTGCCGTGCCTGCACCAGCGATTCATGTAGCCGGTGAAGATGCGCTTAAGCTCCTTTGAACTGTTGAGCGAACGTAACGCGGTGCTGTTGGATTCGCGGTCTTTGGCCAGCAGCAGGTTGGAGTAGAGGGTCTTGTCCTCCAAATCCAGATGGTCCTTGAAACGGCCGGCAAAGCGCTGGAAGAGCTCGCAGGTCACCTGGGTGTCACACATGGCGCGCTCGTTAATGAGCCGCGAGAGCACTTGGGCCAGTTCGGTCAACTCATGGTTCTGCTTGTGCAGCTCGTTGAACGGAATCATTTCCATACCCCCTTTTATGACGAGAAGTCCATTCCGCTCCCGGAACAGGGGGGTGTGCGCCCGAATTCCCCCCCCGAAACCGGTTCGCGTGGTGGAGTTAATCCTTATGGTCAGCGGGTGTTCTGTCAAGGGGGATTTGCTTTTTCTTTCAGTTAGTTATTTATCAAATAATAATTTTCTAATTAACCACTCTTTCCATCGACCCGCGGGCGCAGATAGACGCTGCCGTACCACAGCGCCCAAGGTAAGAACCCGGCCAGCCAGAGCGCCGCGGCAAGCAGATTGGGATTAACCGCCGAGAGTTGGACAGCCCAGCCCGCCTCCCCGAACGTACGGGCCAGCGCCGCCGCCTCAACGGCAAAAAATGCCGCCAGGCTGAGTCGGTCCATCACCAAAGGGCGGCCCGAATGGCCGCGGCTGACCCGCGTAACCATAGCGATCACCATGCCGCCCATGAATCCGATGGCGATCAGGTGCAGCGGTCCACGCCCCAGAATCGGCTCGCCCGAGACAAACAGCCAAAGGCCCTGGATCACCAGCAGCGCGAGCCCCACAGAGAGCATGGCGAACGCAATATGCAGAGAGGCCAGCAGCCACTGGCTGAAACTGCGTCTGAAGCCCCAGTTCAGCGTCAGGTAGAGGGCACTCACCAGCAATGCCGCATCGGGAATGAACAACCATTGGTGCAGCCCGGCCAGTTCCAGCAGGAAATGGCTCCCTGCCCCGCTCCACATGAGCGGCAGGCTCCAGCGCGGCTGGACCACCTTGTAATCGTCGAACATGCAGCTGGTGAAGAACGGCACCATCCGGTGAGCCACGGTGAACAGGATCGGCAGCAGAAAGAGCCAGAATCCGCCCCGTAAGGCCGCCATCAGCAGCGTCGCATCGCCCCACATCAGCCAGCCCAGATAGCAAGCCTCCGCCGCCATGCCGAGCAAGAGTGCGATGTTCAGATGGGTTTCGTAGTAGCGGTCTGCCCGACCGTACGCCTTCCGGTACACCTCCAACAGCGCCAGCCAGCCGGCGAAGAACCCGGCCAGGTGCAGTGCAATGCCCAGCACCAGCACACCGCTGCCCAGAAATAGCCCCGCATCGCCGAGTACCACACCGCCTGCCATCAGGAGGAACGGCGGCACGTAACGCCGCCTGGGGATCGCGTTACCGCCCATCCAGCGCGGATAAGTGGTCATGAGAAAACCGAAGAAGAAAAACAGAAAGGGGGTGAACAGCATCAGCCACGCGTGCGCCCAAGACGGTGCGATGCCCATGGCCGGGGCCGGGAGGCCGAGATACCGCCCTGCCAGTTCTGTGCCCCACCAGATCAGGGGCAACGTGATCTGAACCATGCCGCCGAGGAACATCATACGGTGGGGTGCGGCGGAAAAGACACTCCAGCGGGTCAGGGGAGAGCTCATGTTCGTTCGATGTATGTTAAAGGAAACGAATAATAACCTACCACACTGGTTGGTCGAGCGACAGCCGCCAGGCGGCGAGCAGATCCGCATCCCGCGCAGCAATCACCGCCCTCGGTGCCAGCGAGGGGCGGAACACCGGTTTACCATCCATGCCGCAGGCCGCTCCGCCCGTCTCGAAGAAGATCAGGTGGCCGGCGGCGTAGTCCCACAGCTTCTGTCCGCCATGCAGGTAAATGTCACCCCGACCTGCGGCCAGCCAGCACCACTCCAGGGCCACCGAACCGAAGTTCCGCTGGGAGCGGTACGGAGGCCGGGTGGCCAGCCGCGTCGCCAGTTCCGCCGGTAACCGCTTGAAATCGACAATGGCCACGGCCTCGGGAAGGGCGATCCTGCGGTCGCTTCGCTGCAGCCGCTCGCCATTCAGGAACGCCCCCTCCCCCCGGCCGGCAGAGAAACACTCGCGGCGCACCGGGTCGTACACCACCGCACGGGCGGGGCCGGCGGCATCAATCAACGCCAGCGACACTCCATAGATCGGCAGACCGGCGGTGAAATTGGAGGTGCCGTCGAGCGGGTCCAGTACCCACAGCCCGGTCCCGCGATCCGCGAGCAACCGGGACTGGGTCTCCGACCCCATCTCTTCCCCCAACAGGGTGTATTCCGGCCAGCGGGCGCCCAACGCCTGAGAAATGCGCAACTGCAGCGCTTCATCCAGATCGGTGACCACGCTGCCGTCCGCCTTGGTTCGCGCGTGTACGGGTTCGGTTGCCGCAAACAGCTCATCGGTTACGGCGGCAACCAGCTGGCCGAGTTCATTCAGGGGTGGTTGGTGGGAAAGGTTTTTCATAGGCCGGTATACTTCGGAACCTCATGTCCGAGCATACCCTCTATCTGCATCCCTGTGATCCCGCGGCGGCGCCGGATGGAAATGCGCTACGCGAGGCGCTCAGGCGGATCGGCTTTATCGCCACGCCCCTCTCCGACGGTGAAGAGGAGACGTTCCGCCCCGGCGAACGCTTCCTGCACCTGCTGACCTTTCTCGGCTGTTCACCTGTGGTCGCCCTCGGTGAACCCGGCGCGACCGGCGACAGCTTCTGCCGCATACGCGTGCCTGAGACAGCCGGACCGATGCAGTTCATCGGCAGCGGCCGGGCCCCGCGCTGTCCTGCCTGCCGGGCATCGGTGGAGCCCTGGTCCAACTGGGTGGAGGCACTGGAGAACGGTGAGCCCCCGCATATGAACTGCTCCGCCTGTGGGGAAGAGATCGAACCGATTCGTCTGAACTGGCGCCGGAGCGCCGGCTGCGCCCGCTATTTCCTGGCGGTACCCGGGATTTTCGAGGGAGAGGCGGTGCCGAGTGAGGAACTGCTCTCGCAGTTGCTGACGGTGACCGGAATCGATTGGGACTACTTCTATCACGTCCCGGTCGGGGGTTAGGCCGCACGCCGTAGGCCCGTGGTGCGGCCGGACCGCCCGTTCAAATCCGGCGGCGGACGACTTCGGCCACCTCTTCATCGGTCAATTCGATGGGGTTGCTGCGCATGCTGTTGTTGCGCGACCCGGCGACGATAGCCGGCAGATCCGCCTCGCTGACACCGTATTCACCAAGCCGCGGCAGCGCCAGTCGGTCGGTCCAGGCGTGGAGTTCGGAAATGAGAAATTCCAGCGCCTCGGCAGCCGCAAGGGCCGGCCGGTCGGCCAGCAGCCGCCCCACAGCGGCATACTTGTCGAGAGCCGGACTGTCCGGTAACCGTTCGGACAGGGCGGCGATATTGACCGCCGTGGCCTCTGCCAGTGTGGTCCCGCAGGCGACGCCGTGCGGCACCGGGAACAGCGATCCGAGCGGTTGCGCCAGCCCGTGCACGGAACCGAGGCCGACCTGCGCCAGGGTGATGCCGGAGAGCAGCGCGGCATAGGCCATCGCCGCCCGACCCTGGCAGGCCGCGTCGCTTTCCCCGCCCTGCCAGGCGGCGAAGAACCCCTGTTTGACCGCCTGCAGCCCGCTCCAGGCGAGTGCATCGGCAAATGGATTGGCGCGCAGCGACACGTAGGATTCGAGCAGCTGGGTGAACGCATCCATCCCCTGCGCGGCGATGAGATGCGGCGGGCATCCGCGCAGCAGATCCGGATCCACCAGCGCCACCCGGGCAACCAGTGCATCGTGCCGGAACGACTTCTTGTATCCCCCCGCGCCCCGCTGGCTCAGCACCGCATTGCGTGTCGCCTCGCTGCCGGTGCCGGCGGTGGTGGGCACGGCGATGAACGGCAGCGCCGGCCCCTCATAGGGCAGCCCCCTGCCCACATCCTCCAGATAATCCAGCACCGAGTTGCCGGAGGGGAGCAGCCCGGCGATTGCCTTGGCGGCATCCAGTACGCTCCCGCCGCCGATGCCGACCACCACCTCGATCCGCTCATCCCGAAACCGGGCGACAGCCACATCGATCACCTCCGGCGAAGGCTCGCCGTCGATGGCGGTCTCGAACCAGGTGACGTCCGCCGCCTCCAGCCGATCGACCAACGGCTGCCACTGCTCACTTTGACGGAACGAGCTACGGCCGAGGACCAGCAGTGCCCGCGATCCGTGCGAGCGCAGCAGGAAAGGCAGATCCGACAACCGGCCCTCGCCGAAGTGGATACGCGGCAGCGTACCGGTCGCAAACGGTTCAAAGCGCATAAAGGGCACCTCTAATAATCCAACGCGGTTTCGTTGGGTCCAAAATTGTCGAGTACAAGGCGCGCTGCGCAGGCAATGGCCGGGTCCTTGCCAAGCAGCGCACCAATCCGCCGGGAGCGGATTGGGACAGCCGGAGGCTGGCCCGAAGGGTGGTCCTCAGGGACGGGGCCACAACGCTGTAATCGGCGATTTTGGACCCAACCCTTCGGGCTCGTGGCCGTATTGCCCGCTGGACTGCGTTGCTCGCCCCATCCCTGGGGCTCGTCCCTGCGGGACCCGCCTTCGGCGGTCCGAATTCGTTCCGGACGAATTCGTGCAGTTCGCTCATGTGGAATGACCACACCACGCTCACTGCGTCTTGCCAGCGAACAATACGGCCGCGAGCGAAACCGTGTTGGATTATCAGAGGTGCCCTAAAGCTCCACCTTGCCGGTTGGGAATCTCAGTCTACAGTTATGAACGAAAACAATAATGTTCAGTAGGTACTATCGATGGGGTCTACACGTTCCAGGCGTTCCAACGGCGATTGGCGAAACCTCGCCGATGTCGTGATCCAGGCGGAGGCCGCACAGCGCTGGCCGGTCCGGCGCGTCATCGCTGCGCTGACGCTGGCCGGGATGCTGCTCATCGCCAACGCCTTTTTCATCCTGAACCGGGAACCGCAGGCACCGCCTTTGTTCACCCAATTGGAGCCGTTCGAGGCGACCGCACGCAAGGCGAGTCGCGATCTGCGGCACGAAGGCTTGTCACGACAGGGCGACCACCATGCGGCCCCCTCCGTCCGTGGCCATTTCATCGACCACGCGCCGCCGCCGGTGCCCTATTTCTGACCTGTTTGGCAGCGAGAAAGTTGAAAAGCGCATGAGATTGCTTCGCTCCCGTTAGCGAAGGCGCCTGAGATACCACTGCTCGAAGAAGCGCTTGGACCAGTGCCAGAACCGTGCACTCGGCAACATCAAACTGCGTTTTTCGGTGCGGGTCACCAGCATGCCGCTGCTCAAGCTGTCCACGATGCAGGCGAGTTCCACCTTGAAGGCCTCGGTGGGCTCGCGCCCCTCCAGTTCGGCGACCAGGTTATCGGCAGCGGCAGCGGCCTGCAGGTCGGCCATGTGGGCCTGCTTGGGCATCCAGTCGGGGCCTGGGAAGCTGCCCGCATCGCCCGCCACGTAGACCTTTTCGAAACCGGCCACCTTGCAGCGCCGATCCGCCTCGATCAGTCCGCCCGGTGACCGGGGCAACTCCGTGTTGTCGAACCACCCATTTCCGGTCATTCCCGGCATGAACAGGATCAGATCCGCGGGAAACTCGCCGCCCTCGGTGGTGACCTTGTCGGCGCTGAACCCCTTCAGCTTGTGGCCGAGGTGGGTCTCGATCCCCCGCTCGGCCATCGCCTTGAGCAGCCCCTCCACCGCCCGCGGCCCAAGGCGGTTGCCCGGCTTCGGTGCCGGGCTGAAGAACACCAGCCTGAAGCGGTCGCGCCGCCCCTCCCGGCGGAGTTGGGTGTCGATACCAAACAGGAATTCGAACATGGGGCCGCCACGCATGGCGGTCGGCTCGTTGGGGTTGCCGGCGAAGCCGACGGCAATGCTCCCCTCCTGCAACGCCTGCAGACGGTCGCGAATCGCCAGCGCCGCCGGCACGCCCTCACAGGGGGTAATCGCGTGCTCGATGCCCGGCAGCTTCTTGATGAAGCGCCCGCCACAGGCGATCACCAGTCCATCGTTGTGCACCTCTCCGCTGGAAGTCAGCACGGTGCGCCCGCCCGCCTCGAGTCCGGTCGCCTCACCCTGGTGGTAGTTCACCCCCATACGCCGAAGGAAAGGCTCCAGTTGAATGACCACATCCTCTGGTCGGCGCAGTCCCGAGGGGATCCAGATGAGGCTCGGCAGGAACACGAATTCCGGCTTGGGGGAGATAACGGTGATCCGGGCGGCGGGCATCCGGGTGCGCAGGCGGCGCACCGCGGCGAGTGCGGCGAAGCCGCTGCCGATGATGGTGATGTTGATGTTGCTCACGAAGGATTCCTTTCGCAGGTCAGGGTAACGAAGGCAACGGCGTACTCCCGTTCGTCGGCAAGGCTCAGGAAAAGTCCGTCCACCTTTGCCGCGTCGGCCAGTTCTTGTGCGCGTCCCTCCAGTTGCAGTTCGGGACGGCCCAGCGGATCGTTGACCACCACAATGTGGCGCAGTGCCAAGCCGTCGCGGAAGCCGGTGCCAAGCGCCTTGGCAAACGCCTCCTTTGCAGCGAACCGTTTGGCGAGCAGGGCTGCCCCATCCGGCGCGCTGTCGAAGCATTCCAGTTCGGAACTGGCCAGTATCCGTTCGGCGAAGCGCCGCCCGTGCCGCGCCAGGGCGTCGCGCATGCGGCCGATGGCGACGATATCGGTACCGATGCCGTAAATCACGCCCGGCGCGCTTCCACCATGATCTGTTTCATCTCCCGCACCGCATCCCGCATTCCCGAAAACAGGGCGCGGGCGACAATGGCGTGACCGATATTCAGTTCACGCACCTCCCACAGACGGGCGACCGCGGCGACATTGTGGTAATGCAGCCCGTGACCGGCGTTGACCTGCAACTCCGCCTCGTCGGCCAGTTTCACCGCCTCTTCGATACGGCTCAGCTCCCGGTGGCGCGCCTCCCGATCGGGCGCATCCGCATAGTGGCCGGTGTGGATCTCCACCACCGGCGCACCGACATCCGCGGCCGCCTCGATCTGGGCCGGTTCGGCATCGATGAACAGCGAGACGCGCACCCCGGCCGCTGCCAGCCGCTCGCACGCCACACGGATGCGCTCCCGCTGGCCGGCCACGTCGAGTCCGCCCTCGGTGGTCAACTCCTCCCGCTTCTCAGGGACCAGGCAGCAGTCTGCCGGACGCACCTTTTCGGCGAAGGCCAGCATCTCTTCGGTGACCGCCATCTCCAGGTTCATGCGGGTCTGGATCACCTCCGCGATCAGGTGGACGTCGCGCTCCTGAATGTGGCGCCGGTCCTCGCGCAGATGCAGGGTGATCGCGTCGGCCCCGGCCATCTCGGCCTCAATGGCCGCCTGAACCGGGTCGGGATAACGCGTACCGCGCGCCTGGCGCAACGTCGCGACGTGATCGATGTTCACTCCAAGCAGGATGTCGCCAACACTCACTGCGGTTTCCCTTCGGTTGTGGTTGGGCGCGAAACGGCGCGCCGATAAAGTTCACGGCTGCGAAGCGGCCGTTCGCCCAGATAGGTTCCAAGTGCAGCACGCAGCAGGCGCTTTGCCTCCATCAGGGTCCGCTCACCCGGCTCGGCATCGGATGCCAGCGCGAGCAGCGTTTCGCCATGGATCAGGAGGCCGCCCTCACCCGTGGCGGGGAGCGGGCCCTGCTCCAGATGGTAACAATAGCGGCGCCCGGACTGAACCTGCTCACCCTCGACGGTGCTGTCGAGACTCAACCCGTAGCCCAGTGCATCGAGTAGCTGCACCTCGAAGCGGCGCAGGGTCCACTGCTCCTCCTCTCCTTCGCACAGGTGGAGAAGCGTCTCTTCATAGACGGCAAACAGTTCCGGGTGGGGATCGTGCCGCTGAAGCAGGCGAAGCAGCAGTTCGTTCAGGTAGAAACCACTCAGGATACGCCGCCCCGGCAGTGTGCCAATCGCGGGACGGGGTTCAACGCCGGTCAGCGTCCCGAGTTCTCCGCGCCCGCCCCAGCCGAGCAGCAGCGGCAGGAACGGTTCGAGCAGTGCGCCGCTGCCACGCTTCCGGCGCGCACCGCGCGCCACCAGCCCCACCCGTCCCGAATCGGCGGTAAACGCCTCAACCAGCAGGCTGGTCTCGCGGTAGGGCGTGCGATGGAGGACGTAGGCTGCCTGCAGCCCGGAATCCGACATTTTCGATATTCCGCATGAAACAGATTAACCGCAGAGGTCGCGGAGGTCGCAGAGAAGAGCGGGACTGAATACCTGCCGTTCGGGCTACAGGGAAGAGCACTCATTGGACCGGGGTTCTCTGCGACCTCTGCGTCCTCTGCGGTGATCGTTTCTCCCTTTCAATCCGTGTATCCGAGGCTGACCAGGGCGCGTTCGTCGTCGGACCACCCCTCCTTCACTTTGACCCAGAGCTGGAGGAACACCTTGCAATCGAACAGCCGCTCCATGTCTTCACGGGCCTGCTGGCCGATGCTCTTCAGTACGGCACCCTTTTCGCCGATGACGATCTTCTTCTGGCCCGCCCGCTCGACCCAGATGACCGCGGCGATGTGCCGCATTTCGCCTTCGGTGCGAAACGCCTCGATCTCCACGGTCAGGGCGTAAGGCAGCTCCTGCCCCAGCCGCCGCATCAGCTTTTCACGCACGATCTCGGCGGCCATGAAGCGCTCCGATCGATCGGTGATCTGGTCCTCCGGAAACATCGGCGGCCCTTCCGGCAAGCGTTCGGCCACGATCTGCGCCAGCGGTTCGAAGTTCTCCCCCTTCAGGGCGGAGAGCGGCACCACCTCGGAAAAGGTCATGCGGTCGGCCGCCTTCTGCAGATAGGGCAACAGTTCCGCGCGGTCCTTGAGGCGATCGATCTTGTTCACCACCAGCACCACCGGCACCTGGAGTTTCGCCAGGCGCTGCCGGACGTTCTCGTCCTCGTCGGTCCAGCGTCCCGCCTGGATCACGAACAGCACCAGATCCACATCCTCCAGCGCACCGGTGGCCGCCCGGTTCATGTAACGGTTCATCGCCTTCTTCACCCCGAGGTGAAGCCCCGGCGTATCCACATAGACCGCCTGGTGGTCCTCCGCAGTGTGGATGCCGAGGATCCGGTGGCGGGTGGTCTGCGGCTTGGGTGAGGTGATGCTGATCTTCTGCCCGAGCAGGCGGTTCATGAGCGTGGATTTGCCCACGTTCGGCCGACCGACGATTGCGACAAGACCGCTGCGATACTCAGCCACGTTCCAATATCTCCAAGGCGCTCGCCGCCGCATCCTGCTCCGCTTTGCGGCGGCTGCCGCCGGTGCCGCGGATCGGCTGTTCAAGGCCGGGCACCCGGCAGAGTATTTCGAAGGTCTGGTCGTGGGCGTCGCCGGTGACGGAGAGCACCTCGTACTCGGGAAGCGGAAGACGACGCGACTGAAGAAACTCCTGCAGGCGGGTCTTCGGGTCCTTCAGGACCGCCAGAGGGGAGGCAGACTCCAACTCCTCGGCCAGCAGGCCGAGCACCAGCCCGCGAGCCGCCTCGGTGCCGCCGTCCTCGTACACTGCGCCGATCACCGCCTCCAAGGCGTCGGCAAGGATCGAGTCGCGCCGCGCGCCCCCGCTCTTCAGCTCACCCGAACCCAGGTGCAGGTAGTCGCCGAGGGAGAGAGTTCGGGCCACCCGGGCCAGACACTCACCTTTGACCAGGCTCGAACGAAGACGGCTCAGCGTTCCCTCGTCCGCGGTCGGAAAACGGTGCAGCAATTCATCCGAAACGACAAAGCTGAGCACGGCGTCACCCAGGAATTCGAGCCGCTCGTTGTTGTTGCTGCCGACGCTCCGGTGGGTCAGTGCAATCTCGAGCAGCCCCGGATCCTGGAACCGGTAGCCGAGGCGCCCACTCAGCACCTCAACAGGGGACCTCAATTGGCTTGCACCTCGATGCTGTCCTCGAAACTGGCGACAAAATCGATGTTGCTGATAAATGGCACGCGCGCCTCGTACTTGACGGTCACGATGTAATTACGGCCCTTACGTTCGAAGCTGACATGTTCCTTTTTGACCCGTTCAATCTGGTTGATGCTGAAGCGCTTTTGCAGCTTGTCGCGCATCTGGGCGGGGGTTCCGGGCTTCTGCTCCTCGGCCAGGCTCTTCAGTGAGTCCTTGACGCTGAAGTGCTCGATGTAGACCGGTGCCAATCGGATGAGAATCAGTGCAAAGAAGAGCACCAATGCCACGATACCGATGACACTGGCCCCGGTGACTCCCTGTTGTTTCTTCCTGCTTGCAAGCGGCTTGTTCACGTGCTTCCTCCTCAGTCGATAACGGTACCGATTCGACTCCAATCGACGACGGAAGGCAGCGAGCCCATGCAGGGAAGCAACCCCTGCCCACCACAATCGATGTTCCACCAGATCAGAAACGCCTCACCTACCAGGTTCGCCCTGGGCACCGTGCCCCAGAAGCGGCTGTCGCGGCTGTTGTCCCGATTATCCCCCATCACGAAGTATTCGTCCTCGGGGACGGTAAAGGTAAAGTCTACCGGTTCGGCAATCTGCTCCACCACCAGAATGCGATGGCTCACCGCCCCCAACTGCTCGCTGCGTATGGCGGCCCCGGTCATCACCGATCCGGAGCCATGGCCTACGTAACGCCCCTCCGGGCGCTGCGGCACAGGCTCGCCGTTGATATAAAGAACCTTGTCCCGATAGACGATCTGATCCCCGGGGATGCCCACCACCCGCTTGATGTAATCCACCTTGGGGTCCTCCGGGTAACGGAACACCGCGATGTCACCACGCTCCGGGGTGCCGGTCGCGATCAACTCGGTATCGAGTACCGGCAGCCGAATCCCATAGGCGAACTTGTTGACCAGAATGAAGTCGCCGACCAGCAGTGTCGGCATCATGGAACCGGAGGGGATGCGGAACGGCTCCGCAACAAAGGAACGGATGACCAGCACGGCGAGGATGATGGGGAAGAATGAACGCGCATACTCGGTCAGCCAAGGCTCCCGCACCGCTTCGACGACCGCCGCCTCGCTCGCGTTGGCGGCCTTCATCGCCTCGGCCTGCCGCCGCCGTCCGGGGGCGAGGAACAGGGCGTCAATGGCCCAGATTACGCCCGTAATCAGGGTCGCCAGCACCAGAATCGTCGGAAAATCCACCTACTTGTCCTTCCCTACGTGCAGTACGGCCAGGAAGGCCTCCTGCGGGATCTCGACCGAGCCGATCTGCTTCATACGCTTCTTGCCGGCCTTCTGTTTCTCCAGCAGCTTGCGCTTCCGCGATACGTCCCCCCCGTAGCACTTGGCGGTCACGTTCTTGCGCAGTGCCTTGACGTTGCTCCGGGCGATCACATGCGAGCCGATGGTCGCCTGGATTGCCACATCAAACATCTGCCGCGGGATCAGTTCCCGCATCTTCTCCACCAGCTCGCGCCCCCGCGTCTGCGACTGGTCCCGATGAACGATAATCGAGAGCGCATCCACGCGGTCGCCGTTGATCAGGACATCCAGCTTGACCAGCTCTGCCGGCTGGAACCGCACGAACTGATAGTCCAGAGAGGCATAGCCGCGGCTGACCGATTTGAGTCGGTCGAAGAAGTCGAGCACCACCTCGTTCATTGGCATCTCGTATTCCAGTGCGACCTGGTTGCCGAGATACTGCATCTTCTTCTGCACCCCCCGTTTTTCGATGCAGAGGGTGATGACATTGCCCACGTAATCCTGGGGCACCAGGATGGAGGCGATGATGATCGGCTCCCGAATCTCGGCAATATGATTGGAGGCCGGCAGCTTGGAGGGGTTGTCGACCCGAATCACCTCGCCCTTGGTGGTTTCGACTTCATAAATCACCGTCGGTGCGGTGGTGATGAGGTCGAGGTCGTACTCCCGCTCGAGCCGCTCCTGCACGATCTCCATGTGCAGCATCCCAAGGAAACCGCAGCGGAAGCCGAAGCCGAGTGCCTGGGAGTTCTCCGGTTCGTAGAACAGTGCCGCGTCGTTCAGACGCAGTTTTCCGAGGGCGTCGCGCAGGTCCTCGTAGGCATCGGCACTGGTGGGAAACAGGCCGGCGAACACCCGCGGCTGCACCTGCTTGAACCCCGGCAACGGCCCCTGTGCGGGGCGGTCAGTGTCGGTCAGGGTATCGCCGACCGGAGCGCCGTCGATCTCCTTGATGCCGGCGATGACAAAACCGACCTCACCGGTACCGATCACGTTGGTATCCGACATCTTCGGGGTGAAGACACCGACCCGATCCACCTGATGGCTGCGCCCGGTGGACATCACCGTCAGCTTCTGCTTCTTGCGCAGCGTGCCCTCGACCACCCGCACCAGGGAGACCACCCCCAGGTAGTTGTCGAACCAGGAGTCGATAATCAGCGCCTTGAGGGGTACATCGCTCTCTCCCTGTGGCGGCGGGACCCGTTTGACCAGGTCCTCCAGCAGGTCCTCGATGCCCAGGCCGGTCTTGGCACTCACCAGCACCGCATCGTGCGCCTCCAGTCCGATGATCTCCTCGATCTCCCGTACCACACGCTCCGGGTCGGCCGCCGGCAGGTCGATCTTGTTCAGCACCGGGACCACCTCGAGTCCCTGTTCGATGGCCGTGTAGCAGTTCGCCACCGACTGCGCCTCGACCCCCTGGGAGGCATCCACCACCAGCAGGGCCCCCTCGCAGGCGGAGAGGGAGCGTGAGACCTCGTAAGAGAAATCCACGTGTCCGGGGGTATCGATGAAGTTGAGGAGGTACTCCTCACCATCGCGCGCCCGGTACTTGAGACTGACGCTCTGCGCCTTGATGGTAATGCCGCGCTCCCGCTCCAGATCCATGGAGTCGAGCACCTGCTCGGCCATCTCACGATCGGTCAGACCACCGCAGACCTGGATGAAGCGGTCGGCGATGGTGGACTTGCCATGGTCGATGTGGGCGATGATGGAAAAGTTGCGGATGTGGTTGATATCGGTCACGGATTCGCGCGTCACATAAACGAGAGGCGCCCGACGGGGCGCCTCCGGCCGCAGATTCTACTCGAATTCAAGGGGTTGTGAAATGGCGCTCCAACGCTTCCGTGTCCAGAAAGAAGTGGCAGACCTCACCCTCCGGGCCGACCAGTACCGGTACCCGTGTGCCGTACCGCTCGACCAGCGCCGGATCGCCGTCCACATCCACTACCGACACCTGCAGATCGAGTCGGACGCGGTGAGGTTCCAGCTCGTCGAGTACAGCCTCGCAGAGGCCGCACCCCACCCGGACGTAAACGGTCAGTTCCCGAGCGATGATCCGCCAACTCCCCTTAGCGACTATTCCGGGACACGGAGGGCCAGGAACATCGGGCTGCCCTGCCGCTGCACCAGCACCGGTACCGACTTGCCCGCGGGCAGCTTCCTAGCCACCTCCCGGAACTGATCCAGCCCGGTTACCTCGACCCCGTTGATGCGCAGGATGACATCACCGCGCCGGACACCGGCCTTTTCCGCCGGACCGGAACGCACCTCCCGCACAACCACCCCTCGCTCCCCCTTTTCGCGGGCCTCGACGGGGAGAGGCTCAACGGTCAACCCCAGCCGGTTGTCACTGGTCCGGTCGCCGCCGTCAGCCGCGATCGCCAACTCCTCCTCCGCCGGCAACTCGCCGATGCGGACTGTCAGTGTCCGGGTTTTCCCCTCACGGATCACCTTCACCTTTGCGTCACTCCCCGCCGTGGTTCGGCCGACCAGATGGGGCAGGTCCGAGGAGGCGTGCACCGGTTTGCCGGCGAACTCCACGATCACGTCGCCGACCTGGATTCCTGCGGCGGCGGCCGGGCCATTCTCCAGCACCCGGGCGACCAGTGCGCCCATCGGCTTCTCCATGCCGAACGACTCGGCCAGATCACGATTGACGTCCTGAATCAGGACACCCAGCCAGCCGCGGGAGACATAGCCCTGCTTCTTGATCTGGGCCACCACCTCCATCGCCACATCGATGGGAATGGCAAAGGAGACCCCCATGTAGCCGCCGGTGCGGCTGTAGATCTGGGAATTTATCCCCACCACCTGCCCGTCCAGGTTGAACAGCGGACCGCCCGAGTTACCCGGGTTGATAGCCACGTCGGTCTGGATAAAGGGCACATAGTTCTCGCTCGGCAGGGCGCGGCCCAGGGCGCTGATCACACCCACCGACACCGAATGGTCGAAACCGAACGGCGAGCCGATCGCCATCACCCACTCCCCGACCTTCAGGTTGCCCGAACGACCGAGTGGCACCACCGGCAGATCACCGGCATCGACCTTGAGCAGCGCGATGTCGGATCGCGGGTCGGCCCCGACCAGT
This sequence comes from Gammaproteobacteria bacterium, assembly GCA_041690635.1. Lineage (GTDB taxonomy): Bacteria > Pseudomonadota > Gammaproteobacteria > Thiohalomonadales > Thiohalomonadaceae > JAWLGZ01. The sequence goes on along the minus strand of JAWLGZ010000004.1, from coordinate 63,731 downwards.
TCCGCCTTCAGCTCACGCCGATCACTGAATCGAACGACGATCTCCTCCGCACCAGCCACCACGTGGTTATTAGTGAGGATGTGGCCTTCCCCGTCGATAACAAAACCGGACCCGAGCGAGCGTGACTCGAACGCCTCCGGTGCGGAGTCGCCCCGCTCCCCGAAGAAGTGCCGGAACAGGTCCTCCCACGGGCTTCCCTCCGGAAACTCCGGCAGCGGGATCTGCTTGGGCAAGCCGCGCAGCGGACTCTCGCTCGCCTGACGCGTGCTGATGTTGACCACAGCGGGCCCTGCTGTGGCCGCCAGTTCAGTGAAATCGGGCAGGCTCTGTGCCTGGGCGGTGCCGACCAGCAGCACCAACAGGAGAATACCCCACGTCGGCCGGAACAGAGTCCGGCCCTGCTTGCAACTCAAACTCATACTAAAAACCTCGATTAGCCACAAAACACGGAGATCGCAGAGATAGACCAGTTCTCGCCGCTACACCCGTCACCCTCTGAATCTCGATGGTCTGAACTGCTTCTTCTGGTTCATTGGTTACAGCCCTTCCGACAGGAAATTCACCGTCTGTACTGACTCGACACGGCGCAGGATGATCGCCTGGTAACGACCGCCACGGCCGGCACGCCGACCGAAGCGCCGCAGCCAGAGGAGTCCGAGGGTGAGCCCGGCGATGCCGCCCAGCACACTCAACGGCTCACTGTTGGCGAACCCGAGTTGCGGTGCCATCTGCTCACCGAACAGGGCACCGGCCATGAGCGCCAGCAACGGGATCAGGTAGACCGCCAGCGAACCCCGAATCAGGGCCGACTCCGGGATACCAACGATCACCTCTTCGCCTACCCTCGCCCCGATCGGGTTCGCAACCCGGACCTCATGCACACGGCTGGCGAAGTAGCGGCTGAGCGCCCCGGTGCCACACCCCTTGCGCACCTGGCAGCTCCCGCAACTGCTGCGGCGTTCCGACTGCACCAGAGCGAACTCGCCGTCAAGGCCGACGACCCGGCCGGTCTCCTCAATCATCACTGTGTCCCACGGCTCACCGAGGCGCCGACCAGTTCAACGGTAGCGAGCGGCACCTCCCCGACCACCGTGACCCGGTGGCCGTTGATCACCCGTGCAAAGGCACTGACCGGACCGGAACGGCCACTTCCGAGAAACGGCCCCTCTCCCGTCTCGTCTGCCTCGGCATGGGATTCGATGAACACCGACACGGACGCGAGACCATCGGTGAACAGCAGGTGCTCCATATCCCGCTCGGTCGTGGGGATATGGTGGCGCCGGCGGCTGGCCAGGTGAAATCCGGCGGGCAGGGCGTCGATGTGCCAGTCGGCGGGCTCGACCGCCGTCATCCGCGCCCCTTCACGGTAGCGAGTCACGTTATCGTCGAGCGCCATCGGCTGGAGCAGTTGGTCGGGCACCCCGTCGAGGAGCTGCAACGAGGTAAACATGACCCTCTCCAGCACACCACCGCTGGCATCCACCAGTTCCGACTTGAGCAGCAACCCGTGTTCCATGTCCACCCAGAATTCGTGGCCGTAGCGGAAGACATCCCGCGGGCGCAGGCTTACGTGCCGCGCCTCGCGATCCGCGATGCGGGCGACGCCACCGGCGACAATGCCGTAATGGTCGGAGATACCGTCCAGTTCCGCCGGGATCGCCAGTGAGAGTCCGCCGGCGGCGGCCCCCTTCTCGATGACGACGGATCCGTCGCCCGGCAGCACACAGGTGACGCGCCGTGCGTCCCGCACCACCTCGCGGGCCGGACCGTCCAACGTAATCAGTCGCTCCCGCTCACCCGATTCACCGGCGTCGTGGACCACGCGCAGGGTCTGAATCTGATCGCCGCGCTCGTAAACGAAGGTCCCCTGGTAGTCCAGGGTGCGCGACGCATGCGCCATGCGCTCCAGCCAGACGAGGGGGTTCTCCAGCTGCTCATCCGCCGCCGCCCAGCCCGGCACCAGAAGCATCGCTGCCAGGCAGGCCGCCCTGTTCAGGCCGATAGACTTAGCGCTCATCATGGCTGACGACACGGACGTACGGCAACACCCCTTGCATACCGGAGGCCGCCGCGTACTCGTTGTGATTGATGAGATAGGGGTTGAGCCGTCGATCCCGATCCTGTCGGGGTTCCGCCGTTTCGCGCCCGGTCGCGGCGGCAGGGACGGAGGATGCCACCACCGGTGCCTCGTCTCCCGGCCCAAGGGTCTGTACGGTCAGGATTGCCACTGCTGTCACGGAAGCGGCGACTGCCAAGCCGATGGCCGGCCGGGACAGTCCCGGTCGCCGGAGCGGCACCACGGGGGCCGGCGTCTCGGTTTCGAGCGCCTGTGCCACCCGCCTTGACAGATCCATGCGCGGGTTCGGCACCTGTCCCCGCATCGCACTTCCAATCAGGTGGTATCGGCCCCAGCGCGCCCGTGCCTCCGGATCCGCAGAAAGATCCGCTATCGCGCGCCGCAATTCCGAGTCGTCGACCTCCTCGTCGACGAGCGCAGAGAGTCGTTCGTTCTCAACCATATCGCCTCGCACCCCTGTTGGCATCCTGTCGAACCATGGATGTCCCACCTTGCATGCAACGGGCACCCTGATGCGACAGTCTGCGTTGGTCACTCCATCCCTGTGGACCCGGATTATCTGCCGCGACGGATTGCGTGACCGCGACAGACTGCGCAAAGCCGGTGAGCCCCAATTGGAATTGATTCATACGACCTTTGTCACTCAAGCAACGGTCTAAGTTTCTTGTCGATCGCCTCCCGCGCCCTGAAGATGCGCGAGCGTACCGTACCGATCGGGCACTCCATGGACTGGGCAATCTCCTCATAGCTCATCCCTTCGAGCTCCCGCAGTGTGATGGCGGCACGGAGTTCATCGGGCAGCTCCTCGATGGCGTTGAAGATGGTCTGCTCGATCTCGTCCTTGAGCACCACATGTTCGGGGGAGTCGGTATCCTTGAGTGCACCCGCACCCTCGAACTGGGCCGCCTCCTCCGCCTCGATGTCGGTGTCCGGCGGACGTCGACCCTGGGCCACCAGATAGTTCTTGGCGGTGTTGATCGCAATGCGGTACAACCAGGTGTAGAACGCACTCTCGCCGCGAAACCGGCCGAGTGCCCGGTAAGCCTTGATGAAGGTCTCCTGAGCGACATCGAACACCTCATTGGGGTCACGGATGTAGCGGGAAATAAGTTTGATGATTTTGTGCTGATACTTCTTGACCAGAATATCGAAGGCGGCCTTGTCACCCTTCTGGACCCGTTCGACGAGTTCCCGATCAACATTGCGTACGCCCATTCGGGCCTGCCCCTTTCAGTGCTCAAGATCAATGCCGTCCACCTGCACATTCGATATTCGACCTTCTCCGCGGGGAAATAGTTTCCGAGGACGGCGGACCTTCGCGTGGATTCGATCTTATGATAGAACATGGCGTCTGCCGACGACCAGCACCTGAAAACAGGAACCTACTGTTCCAAAAGGAAAAATACCCGGAAACCCGATTCAGTGGTGCAAGTTCGTCCCGCACCCAGTCGCGATCCGGCACTACCGAGAGCCCGATACGGAATGACGTCACCTCTTTTCCATGAGACGGATGTGCTGGTTATCGGCAGCGGTGCGGCGGGGCTCAGTCTCGCGCTTCACCTGGCCGATGCGGCACGGGTCACCGTACTTTCTAAGGGGCCGCAGGCGGAGGGTTCCACCCTCCACGCCCAGGGCGGGGTGGCAGCGGTGCTCGATGCGAAGGACTCCATCGACTCCCATGTGCGGGATACGCTGGAGGCCGGTGCGGGGCTGTGCGACCCGGAGGTGGTTCGCTTCACGGTTGAGCATAGCCGGGAGGCGATCGACCGCCTGATCACACTTGGGGTGCCGTTCACCTTCAGGGAGGGCTCCGAGGAGGAGTACCACCTGACACGGGAGGGGGGGCACAGCCATCGGCGCATCATCCATGCGGCCGATGCCACCGGCCGTGCCATCGAGGAGACGCTGCTCTCCCGGGCTGCCGCACACCCGAATATCACCCTCCTCGATCGGCGCATCGCCATCGACCTGATCACCTCGGCCAAGCTGGGCGACAGCGCCAACCGCTGTCTCGGCGCCTATGTCCTGAACCGCCATCTGGGACGGGTGGAGGTGTTCTCCGCCCCGTTTACCGTGCTGGCCAGCGGCGGCGCGAGCAAGGTCTACCTCTACACCAGCAATCCGGACCTCTCCACCGGCGACGGCATCGCCATGGGCTGGCGCGCCGGCTGCCGGGTGGCCAACATGGAGTTCAACCAGTTCCACCCCACCTGCCTGTTTCACCCGAAGGCGAAATCGTTCCTGATCACCGAGGCGGTGCGGGGCGAAGGGGGGGTGTTGCGGCTGCCGGACGGCAGCCGGTTCATGCCCCGCTTCCACCCGAAGGCGGAGCTGGCGCCCCGTGACGTGGTGGCGCGGGCCATCGACCACGAGATGAAGCGGCTGGGCGCCGCCTGCCTCTACCTGGATATCAGCCACAAGCCTGCGGAGTTTATCCGCAGCCACTTTCCGACCATCTACAGCCGCTGCCTGGAGTACGGCTTCGATATGACCCGGGAGCCGCTGCCGGTGGTTCCCGCCGCCCACTACACCTGCGGCGGGGTCATGGTGGATCTCGACGGGCGCACCGACCTGGAGGGGCTTTATGCGGTGGGCGAAACCTCCTTCACCGGCCTCCACGGCGCCAACCGCATGGCCAGCAACTCACTGCTGGAGTGCCTGGTCTTCGCCCACTCCGCCGCCAATCACATCCGTGCAGCCCTGCCCACCGCCGAACCGCGGCATGGATTGCCGCCCTGGGACGAAAGCCGGGTGACCGATTCGGACGAAGAGGTGGTGGTGAGCCACAACTGGCAGGAGCTGCGCAGGTTCATGTGGGACTACGTCGGGATCGTCCGCACCGACAAACGCCTGGAGCGGGCCAAACGGCGGGTGGACCTGCTGAGCGGGGAGATTGCCGAGTATTACGGCAACTTCCGCGTGACCAACGACCTGCTGGAGTTGCGTAACCTGGTACAGGTGGCGGATCTGATCATCCGCTCTGCCATGCAGCGCCGGGAGAGCCGGGGTCTGCACTACACCTTGGACTACCCGGAACGGGACGAGGCGGACCCGCCCCGCAACACTGTTCTGGTCCCGCCGAACCTCGCCGGCTGACTATTTCCGCGCCCAGGCTCCGGACGGGCGCTGAATGTAGTGACCTGACTGGGTCAGTTCAATGGCCTTTTTGCCGGCAAGCTGCTCGACGGCCTCCACACTGGTGCCGTTGCGGGCGGCGATCTCCCGATAGCGTGCCTCCCGGTGCCGATTGACCTGTTCCACCAGGGCGCGCACCTCGACAGAGCGGGTATCCACCGCGCCCAAATAGCCGGAAGCCATTTCGCCCACCAGACCCCGGGACTTCGCCTCGTCCAGGTCCAGCGCCCAGGCCGGTGACACGACCACCGCAGCAAGCAGCAGGCCTGCCAGCATTCTCCCCATTTTTCTCGCCATCAAACGCCCTTTCCAACCGGTTCAGAACAGCCCTTTTTCGGACTTGAACATATCTTCGAGATCCCGCTCGACCTTGACACGGATCTCGTGCTCAATCTTCACGTTGAGATTAATGGTGATCGGCTCATCGGGAACCGCCACCTTGACGGTTGGGGTACAGGCGGTGGCCAGGGTCGCGGCCGCCAATGCGGTCATCACGAGCTTGAGAGAGGTGTTCATCTCCTTCCCCTGATAATTACGGCTTTTTCCGAAATTAACCCTATCACCGGTGTATCCCCTTGAACGTTACTGGTTCACGCCTTTGGCATTTTCCTGGACCCGCCGTCCGATGGCGTCCGAGAGGTCATCAGCCATTCGCAGGCTACGCAACAGCGCCGGAACGTTCTCCTCAACGGTGACGTTGAGGTTGATCGGCTGGCCGCTGTTCAGTTCCGGGTTCCTGCCCTGCAGCGTAAGACGCAACGATAGCTGGCCGCCGGGCCGGTAGTCCACATCTGCCACCAGCAGATGGTAGCGGTAGTCGGACAGTGCCCTGAGGGCCAGTTCAATGTTCGCACTGGACGCCGCCGCCCGCAATGCACCCTCGCCAGGGTGATACCGGATCCGCCCTCCGGGGTCGCGAGCCCGCAACTGCCCCGTAATGCGCAACCCCTCGGGGTTGATCTCCATCGGCAGCGTCCCTTCCAGGACGCCCGTTCCCTCGATGCCCTCCTGTTGCTCCAGCCGGAGCAACCGGGCCAGTTCAATCCGCTCCACCTCCACCGAGAACAGATGGCGCTCCCGTGCAAAATCCAGATCCACCACCTCGCTACGGGCGCTGCCGCCCAGCAGCTTCGCCTCCACCCCACGGAGTACCAGGCGCGGGGCGTGCTCGTCGGGCAGCGAGAGCTTCGCGTCCAGGCTAATCTCCTCGAGAACCGCCCCGGCGTCAAGGCGACCGATCCGGACCGATGCGTGTCCCGCCGTATACCAGCCGTTGGTCCGGAACAGCGGCACCGTCGCCTCGCCCCCCTCGAACCGAAGTGTCTGCCAGCTTCCACCAAGTCCCCGCGCACGGACGAGCATCTTGGGACTCACCGCGCCCCCGGTCCAGTTCACCTCCCCCTGGACCTCCAGCCGGCCCGTGTCCAGATCGAACGGGGAACTCTTCAGATTCAGTCGGCGACTCACCGCCCCCTTGCCGCTCGCTTCAAGCCAGGGGGTTTCGAAGGAAAAGTCGGCGGTCCCGGCACCCGCACCCCACGCGTGCCGAAATCGGCCGTGGCCGCTGAGCAGGCTGGCTGACTCCATTGTCACGTCACCGTTTATCTCCCCTCCGGAAATCATCAGTTGCCCTGCCGTTTCCGTCAGCGGAATGCGCCACTCACCCGGGCCGGTCACGTCATGCAGATCGGCGCGTACCTCCACGCGCGCCTCGCCACCGTCACCCGTGGCGCCCACCTCCGCGGTCAGCCGGCGTAGAGAGATGTGGCCCTGGAACGGCCCATGCGGCTTGCCCTCTATTCGGGTCTGGTCGAGAACCCAGGTACCGTCCTCCTCCACCCGCAGCAGGGCCTCACGAGAAAGCTGCAGGTCCACTTTGGGAAGCCCACTCGCGGGATGCTCCGGCAGCCAAACGGTGCTCCCGCTCCGGGCGATGACCCGCGTAGTCCCGCCGCCCCTGACCACCGTGCCCTCCATCTGCAGCCGTGCACCGATGGCACCTGGCGCCCCCACCTCAGCTCGCACACCGTATGCCGTTTGCCAGACCTTCTCCTCCAGGCTGCCCTGAAATGCGCTCATTCGCAGCTCGCCATCGATAGCGGAGCCCATGTACTCGCCATTCACGTGGGCAATGAGCGTGCCGGTCGAGACGACCTCTCCCGGCCCATCTCCCCACAGCCAGGTGATCGAAACACCCGCAGGTGCCAGCTGGGCCGCAACATGCGTCTCCGCGACGCGTCGGTGTGCGTCCAGTCGGCTGTCGTCGGACAGGTGAAGAGCCAAGCCCCCGCTATCGAACAGGAACCGGCCGGACAGGTCCGCCTCCGTCCCAATCGTCCCCTCCACGGCCCGCACCTTTCCCGCAAGCCGAAAACGCCCGGCCAACGCCTCCGCTCCCGGGTCTGTCTCCTCCTCCGACCAATCGATTCCCACCTCTCCCTCGATCCCGCCCGGCAGCATGGTCCCAGGCAGTATCGCCGTCAGCAGCGACGGTAACCGATCGATTCGGAGGTCGAGCCGGCCGGTGCCGGCACGAGTCTGTCGATCGCCGAATCGGCCGACCAGATCGACCGCCCCGTCGCCGACCTGCAGCCGGAACGCCCCCTCGCGCGCCATGCGCAAAGTCACCTGTACCGGGGCATCGAGATCCGGTGCCGCTACCAGCGCCTCAAGCACCCCTTCCCCACGCCGTGGGTGCAGGGTGAGGCTGCCGGCCGCCGTGAGCAGGCTTTCGCCCCATCGCCACCGCGCATCGAACTGGTCGACGACGACCGAATCGGTGGGGAGATCCCCAAGCAGTTCGCCGATTAGCAGCGGCGTGAACGCCTTACCACCCTTGCCGTCTCCCGCTGCGGGGGCGCCATCCCTTTCGAGCCTGAGGCGGGGAATGGAGAGCCGCTCGGCCCGCCTCGCCACCAGCGAGGCGAGGCTGTACTCCAGCACGATGTCGCCGGTTTCCGCCCGTGACTCGACCCCCTCCTGCCGGTAGCCAAGGATGAGCCGGGGCACCTCCAGCCGGCCCCACCCGGGGAGCCGCAGGGTTATCGCCTCCACCTGAATTCCGCGGGCGGACAGCTGCCCGATCACCTGCCGTTCCAGCAGCGAAGGCAACAGCAGCCAGCCGGCAGCGAGCAGCCCGACAAGGGTCAGCAGCAGTGCAGCGAGAAATCGTTTCATCGCCCTGTGTCGTCCGCCTCTGCCGCGGTACGCAGGCGCACCCGCAGGCGGCGCAGCGGCGCTCGCCCCACAGTGCCAGCGGTCAACAGCAGGCTCCTTCTCCGTCCACCGGTGTCGGCAAAGTTGAGGATGATGAGCGGAACGCTCACAAAGGGGGGCGGAATCAGTTTCAGCGACTCACCCGCTGCCGTCTCCCACCGGCCGTCAGCATGCCAGATCAGCGTGGAGAGCCGATCCCGACCCGCCAGTCGCGCAACGGTTCGCCACCCGCTCCAGCCGATCAGGAGGGCCAGCCCGAGCAGCGCCGGGATGGGCAGCGGCAACGTGGACAGCAAAAGCAGTGCGCCGGCGTGGCCCGCCAGCAGAACCGCCATTGGCAGTCGCGGCGGACCCGGCTCAAGCCGCAGCGGCTGCACGGATCTTGTCGATGAGGGCGCCAAACTCCGGGTCCTCCGCCGTACCGTGGCCGAAGAAGAGATCAAAAAGCACCTGATCCGGCTGGTCAAGCAGGCGCTCGAAGGCGGCCCGCTCCCGTTCTCCGCTGGCGGACCAGCCGGTTTGCAACCAACCGTCCAGCAGAAGATCCAGCTCCAGCATACCCCGGCGGCAGCGCCACTCCATCCGGAACATCTGTATGCACCCGGTCATGTGCCGCGCCGCAACATGAGTTGCCGGATGTGTCCGATCGCCCGCGTGGGGTTGAGCCCTTTGGGGCAGGCATCGACACAGCTCATGATGGAGTGACAGCGAAACAGCCGGTAGGGACCTTCCAGTTCCGCCAGGCGGGTGCCGCTCTCCTGATCGCGTGAGTCGGCCAGGAAGCGCCACGCCTGGAGCAGGGCCGCCGGTCCGCGGAACTTGTCCGGGTTCCACCAGAAGGAGGGGCAGGCGGTGCTGCAGCAGCCGCAGAGGATGCATTCGTAGAGCCCGTCGAGCCGGTCCCGCTCCTCCGGAGACTGCAGAAACTCCACCTCCGGCTCCGGATCGTGCACCGTCAGCCAGGGACGGATGGCGCGGTAGTGGAGGAAAAACTGCCCCATGTCCACCACCAGATCGCGGATGACCGGCAGGCCCGGCAGCGGCCGCACCGCCACCGGCTCGGACAGCTCCGCGAGCGGGGTGATGCAGGCCAGTCCGTTACGACCGTTGATGTTCATCCCGTCCGAACCGCACACCCCCTCACCGCAGGAGTGACGGAAGGTGAGCGTCTCATCCTGCTCCGCCTTGATGGCCAGTAACGCCTCGCGCAGCATCATCCCGGGCGTGACACGTTCCAGCTCATACGCCTGCATGCGGGGCGCGGCGTCGCTCTCCGGGTTATAGCGATAGATGAGGAATTTCATTTATCTGATTGAATCGAAAAGGAACAGTGAACGCTCATATCCGCCGTCTCCTCGCCCATCAGTAGGTCCTCGGCTTGGGCGGGAAGCTCTCCACCGTCAACGGCCGGGTCCGCACCGGTTTGTACTCCAGGCGTCCGTCGCGGAAATAGAGGGTGTGGCGCAGCCAGTGGCGGTCATCCCGCTCCGGGTAGTCGATGCGGCTGTGCGCACCGCGGCTCTCCTGCCGCGCCAGGGCGGAGCTGACGGTCGCCCCCGCCAGTTCGACCAGGTTCTCGAGCTCCAGCGCCTGGATCCGGGCGGTATTGAAGATGCGGGAGTGATCCCGCAGCACCGCCTCCTCCAGCCGTGTCCGGATCGCCACAATCGCCTTCAGCCCCTCCCGCAGCACCTCCTCGGATCGGAACACGCCGCAGTAGTGCTCCATGGCGCTCTGCAGCTCCTGCCGCAGCTCCTCCACCGATTCGCTGCCCGAGCGGCGCTCCCAGCGGGCGAGCCGCGCCATCGCGGCCTCCACCCCCGATTCCGACAACGGCCGGTGGGTTCGGTTTTCCGCCAGATACTCAATGATGTGGTTCCCGGCCGCGCGGCCGAAGACGACGATATCCAGCAGCGAGTTGCCGCCCAGCCGATTGGCGCCGTGGACCGAGACGCAGGCGCACTCCCCCACTGCGTAAAGCCCCGGAATCGGCTCCTCCCCCTCGCGCACCGGCGCCACCACGCGGCCGTGGCGATCGGTGGGAATGCCGCCCATAGTGTAGTGGGCGGTGGGGAACACCGGGATCGGCGCCTGAACCGGATCGATGCCCAGGAAGGTGCGGGCCAGATCGCGTATGGCCGGCAGCCGCTTGGCGATCACCGCCTCGCCGAGATGTTCCAGCTTCAACAGCACATGGTCGCGATTGGGGCCGCAGCCGCGCCCTTCGCGCACCTCGACGGCGATGGCGCGGCTCACCACGTCGCGGCTGGCGAGGTCGCGGGCGTTGGGGGCGTAGCGCTCCATGAACCGCTCGCCCGCGCTGTTCACCAGGAAACCGCCCTCCCCCCGTGTTCCCTCGCTGATCAGCATCCCCTTGCCGGCGATGCCGGTGGGGTGGAACTGAAAAAACTCCATGTCCTGCAGCGGAATGCCGGCGCGCAGCGCCATGGCCATGCCGTCACCGGTGTTGATACGGGCGTTGGTATTGGTGCGGAACAGCTGACCTGCGCCGCCAGTGGCCAGCAGGGTGGTCTTCGCCTCCAGCAGCAGCGGTTCGCCGGTCTCGATCTCCAGCACCAGCGCACCGAGGATGAACCCCTGATCGTCACGGATGAGATCGATGGCGAAGAACTCGTCGAAAAAGTGGGTGCGCGCCCGGATGTTCTGCTGGTAGAGCGCATGCAGCATGGCGTGGCCGGTGCGGTCCGCCGCCGCACAGGTGCGCGCAGCCTGCGCACCGCCAAACTCCTGGCTCTGGCCGCCGAACGGCCGCTGGTAGATCCTGCCGTTCTCCAGCCGGGAGAACGGCACGCCCGCGTGCTCCAGCTCGATCACAAGATGCGCGGCGGCCCGGCACATGTATTCAATGGCGTCCTGATCGCCCAGGTAGTCGCTCCCCTTGACCGTGTCGTACATGTGCCAGTGCCAGTTGTCGGGCAGCACATTGGCCAACGCAGCATTGATCCCGCCCTGCGCCGCCACCGTGTGGGAACGGGTCGGGAACACCTTGGAGACGACCGCCACATTGGCCTCGGCACGCGCCAGTTGCAATGCGGCCCGCAGGCCGCCACCGCCGGCGCCGATGACCAACGCGTCGAATCGGCGTCGGCGCAAACTCATATCAGCAACCCCACGATGATGCGCAGCATCCAGACCGAGAGCCCGAGCAGCCAGAAACCGAGCAGCGACAGTAGCACCAACCGCAGGACCGGGTGCCTCCCAGCGTAGTCGAGCACCACGTCCCGCAGACCGACCCAGCCGTGCAGGAGCAGGGCGATGAAGGCGAGTGCGGTCGCGACCGCCACCGTCGGCCGGCTCATCAGCTCGTGCCAGCGATCGAAATCGAGCGGTGCAGCTGTTGCGATCAGCACCCCGGCGAACAGGCCGTAGGCGAGCAGATAGATCGCGCTCAGCCGCTGCACAAACCAGGCCGGAAGCCCCGTCAGGTAGCTGGTCACAGCAATGCCACCGCGGCGGCAAGCGCGGCAGTGGCACCGCCTGCGATAACCGCCAGGGCGCTTCCCCGTGCGGCGGCCAGTTCAGCGCCGCGGTCGATGTCCAGGAGCAGCACCCGAACGCCGGCCAGGGTGTGGTGCGCCAGCGCCCAGACAACGAAGGGCAACAGGAATCGAAGTGAACCGCCGAGTTGATCCGCGACCTGCCGGAAGCCGTCGGCGTCCCGCAGCGAGGTATCGAGCAGCCAGATCGACACGGGAAGCGCGAGGAACAGCATGGCCCCGCTCACCCGATGGAGAATCGACACCACCCCCATCACCGGTAGCCGGATCCGCAGCAGGTTGAGAAAGACTGGTCGGCGTGGGACGTTCGGCATGGATGTGGGAGAAGGCAAAGACTAAGCAATTCCCTAGGGATTATCAGCGAAAGCCTGATCCGCTATGATGGGTGGCACGAACTTGAGTGAGGTCAAGGGAATATGATGAGCGAATGGCGGCAGTTCCTGCAACAAGCAGGGGCAAGCATCGGAGGTGTTCGGGTGAACCACTTCGGTCACCCGCAGGATGAGTTGAACGCGATGTCCGGCGACATCCTGGCCGATTTGGGCCACTACGCCCTCATCCGCGCCGGTGGAACGGACGCCGCGGATTTTCTGCAGAACCAAACCACCAACGACGTGCGCCGCGTCGGCCCCGAGTGGAGCCAGCTCAACAGCTATTGCAGCCCCAAGGGGCGTATTCTTGCCGCGTTTCGTCTCTTCAGCCGCGATGACAGCCTCTATCTGCGACTGCCGGCGGAACTGGCCGATTCGACCCTCGAACGGCTACGCAAGTTCGTCCTGATGTCCAAGGTCGAATTGACCCGCGCTGACGACCAACTGATCCGTCTCGGCGTGGCGGGGTCGCGGGCCGAGCATCATCTCGAGGGGTTGGTCGGCGCCCTGCCGGGTGAGGTGGATGGGGTGCGTACGGCCGATGGGGTCACGGTGATCCGTATCCCCGGCAGCGCCCGTTTCGAACTCTACGCGGAACCGGAGCGTGCGATGGCGATCTGGAAGACGCTCGCAGCGATCGCCCGCCCGGTCGGCGCCGATGCCTGGGCGCTGCTCGATATCCGCGCCGGACTGCCGGAGGTCTATGAGGGGACTGTCGAGGCGTTTGTACCGCAGATGGTCAACCTCCATGTGGTGGACGGTGTGAGTTTCAAGAAGGGGTGCTACCCAGGTCAGGAGGTGGTGGCGCGGATGCAGTATCTCGGCACACTCAAGCGGCGCATGTACCTGGCCCATGTGGCGACAGAGACGCTACCCGCCCCCGGTGACGAGCTGTTCAGCCCGCAATCGGAGAGCGGCCAGGGGGCGGGCAAGGTGGTTCGGGCGGCCCCTGCGCCGGAGGGCGGCACTGATCTGCTGGCGGTGATCCAGCGCTCGCTGGCGGATGCAAACGCGGAGTTGAGCCTGCATAATGCACACGGCGCACAACTCGAACTCCGACCGTTGCCCTACGGCTTCCCGGTCGAGGAAGCAAAGACCTAATTGGTCACGCAACAAAAGGACAAGACGGTGAGCGAAATCACCAAGGCTTTTTTGGATGAGGTCATCAGCGATCTCGGGCACAATCGTCTGGTTCTCCCCACTCTCCCCGAGGTCGCTCTCCGCGTCCGGGAGGTGGCTGAGAACGAGGATGCATCGATCGTTGATCTGGCCAAGGTAATCACCACCGACGCGGCGCTCAGCGCCCGTATCATCCAGGTCGCCAACAGCCCGCTGATGCGGGCGAGCCGCGCCATCGAGAGCGTGGACGCTGCGGTCAGCCGGCTCGGGATGAAGCTGGTGCGTGATCTCGCCACCAGCATGGTGATGGAGCAGATGTTCCAGGCCACCTCGGACCTCACCGATCGGAAGATGCGCGAGGTCTGGGAACACCACACCCAGGTCGCCGCCATCGCCCACGTCCTCGCCGCCCAGTTCACCAAGCTGCAGCCGGAGCAGGCGATGCTGGCCGGGCTGGTCCACGACATCGGTACCTTGCCCATCCTCACCAAGGCCGAGGAACACCCCGAAGTCCTCGAGGACGAGGCGGTGTTCAACAAGGTGCTGTTCGAGCTCCACACCCGTGTCGGTGCGGCGATACTCACCGCCTGGAATTTCCCCGAAGAGTTGGTTCGGGTCGCGGCCGAGCACGAGGACATCTATCGCAACTCGCCGGATATCGACTATGTCGACGTGGTGATTGTCGCCAATCTGCAGAGCTACGTGGGGACCGACCACCCGCACGCCCACGCCGACTGGAGCAAGATCCCGGCCTTCACCAAGCTGGGCCTCAATCCGGAGGTGGCCGTGATCGAGATGGAAGAGACCGCCGAGGACATCAGGGAAGCCGAACGGCTGCTGCGCGGCTGAATTCTGGTTGCTAGTGTACTGTTTCACGCAGCGTGGAACATATGAATGGCAGCAGGTATGGAAGTACTGGGGCAAACGGACGCGGTGGTGGGGTGCATTGTGCGGGACCGAGGAGTGTCAGCTACATGAGGCGGTTGTGCCGGGCAATGTCTCATCAAGAGTGCAACAGTACACTAATTGCTAGTTGCTAGGCGCCAGGCAGGGTAACGTCCGGGAAAACCAGCAACCAGCAACGGCTAACCCTGCGGCCGCATGTGCGGGAACAGCAGGACGTCACGTATCGACGGCGCATCGGTGAACAGCATCACCAGCCGGTCGATACCGATCCCCTCCCCCGCCGTCGGCGGCAGGCCATGCTCCAGGGCGACGATGTAGTCCTCGTCGAAGTGCATCGCCTCCTCGTCGCCGGCCGCCTTCTCCTCCACCTGTTTACGGAAGCGCTCCGCCTGGTCCTCGGGGTCGTTCAGCTCGGAGAAGCCGTTGGCGATCTCCCGCCCGCCGACGAAGAACTCAAAGCGGTCGGTCACGAACGGATCGTCATCGCTGCGGCGCGCCAGTGGTGACACCTCGGTCGGATAGGCGGTGATGAAGGTGGGCTCCTTCAGCCGGTGTTCCACCGTCTTTTCGAAGATCTCGATCTGCACCTTGCCCAGCCCGTAACCGGACTTGAGCGGAATCCCCAGCCCCTCCGCGACCTGCCGGGCCGCCTCCAGCGAATCCAGCTGCTCCGGCTTCAGCTCCGGATTGAAGTGCAGGATCGACTCCTTCACGGTCATACGCCGGAACGGCTCGCCGAAATGGTAGGTCTCGCCCTGATACTCGAGCGTGGTGGTTCCCAGCACCTTCTGCGCCACTTCACGCAGCATGGTCTCGGTCAGGTCCATGAGGTCGTTGTAATCGGCGTATGCCTCATAGAACTCCAGCATGGTGAACTCGGGGTTGTGGCGCGTCGACAGCCCCTCGTTGCGGAAGTTGCGGTTGATCTCGAACACCTTCTCGAAGCCGCCCACCACCAGCCGTTTGAGGTAGAGTTCAGGTGCGATGCGCAGATAGAGGTCCATATCGAGCGCATTGTGGAAGGTGATGAACGGCCGAGCGGCGGCCCCGCCGGGGATCGCCTGCATCATCGGCGTCTCCACCTCCAGAAAACCGCGGTGGACCAGAAACTCACGGATCTCGTGAATGACCTGTGACCGCACGCGGAAGGTCTCACGCGTGACGTCATTGATGATGAGATCAACGTAGCGCTGGCGGTAGCGGGTCTCCTGGTCGGAAAGGCCGTGCCATTTTTCCGGCAGTGGGCGCAGGGACTTCGACAGCAGGCGCAGGGAATCCACCTTGACCGACAACTCGCCGGTCTTGGTGCGGAACAGGGTACCCTCTCCCCCGACGATATCGCCGATGTCCCACCGCTTGAACCGCTCGTTGTAGACCCCTTCCGGCAGGGCATCGCGCTGCACGAACAGCTGGATCGTGCCGGACATGTCCTTCACATGTGCGAACGACGCCTTGCCCATGATGCGGCGGCTCATCATACGTCCGGCGACGCTGACCCGCAGGTTCAGCGCCTCCAACTCGGCATCCTCCATCTCACCGTAGCGGGCATGGAGTTCGCCGGCCATGACGTTGCGCCGGAAGTCGTTGGGAAAGGCGAGGCCCTGCTCGCGCAGCGCCTTCAGCTTCGCCCGCCGCTCGGCAATCAGCTTGTTCTCGTCTTGTGTCTGTTCTTCAGTCATCTTCGAAAAAAAGCTCCAACGCAAAGGACGCAGAGGTCACAGAGGGAGTCAATCTGTTCTGGAGACCGGGAGGGGAACTGGTATCGGCCTCGCCTTGAGTATTCGAACACCAGCCCTGCTTGTCGTCCCTTCTTTGCGAACTCTGCGACCTCTGCGGTGAATGTGTGTTGAGTTAGAGCCCGGATTTCAGGCTCGCTTCGATGAAGCCATCCAGATCGCCGTCCAGCACCGCCTGAGTGTTGCCCACCTCGACGCCGGTGCGCAGGTCCTTGATGCGCGACTGGTCCAGCACGTAGGAGCGGATCTGGCTGCCCCAGCCGATATCGGCCTTGGTGTCCTCCAGCGCCTGGGCCTCCGCATTGCGCTTCTGCATCTCCATTTCATAGAGCTTGGCCTTGAGCTGCTTCATCGAACGATCCTTGTTCTGATGCTGGGAACGCTCCGACTGGCACTGCACCACGATACCACTGGGCATATGGGTGATACGCACGGCGGACTCGGTGCGGTTGACGTGCTGGCCGCCGGCGCCCGACGCCCGATAGACATCGATACGCAGGTCCGCGGGGTTGATCTCGATCTCGATGTCGTCGTCCACCTCGGGGGAGACGAAGACCGAGGCAAAGGAGGTGTGGCGCCGGTTGCCGGAATCGAACGGCGACTTGCGTACCAGGCGGTGTACACCGATTTCGGTGCGCAGCCAGCCGAAGGCGTATTCACCCTGGAAATGGATCGTGGCGCTCTTGATACCGGCCACCTCCCCTTCGGAGACCTCCATCAGCTCGGTCTTGAAGCCGTGCCGCTCGCCCCAGCGCAGATACATGCGCAGCAGCATGTTGGCCCAATCCTGCGCCTCGGTGCCGCCTGAGCCGGCCTGAATGTCGAGATAGGCGTTATGGGAGTCCATCTCGCCGGAGAACATCCGGCGGAACTCCAGTAGGGCAAGCCGCCGTTCGGCAGAGTCGAGATCGGACACGACCGCGTTGACCGTCTCCTCGTCCTCCTCGTCACCGGCCATCTCCAGCAACTCGGCAGAGTCGGTCAGGGAGTGGGCCAGCGTGGCAAGGGTGTCGACCACCTCTTCGAGCTGGGCGCGCTCACGCCCGAGCGCCTGGGCACGTTCCGGGTTGTTCCAGATGTTCGGGTCTTCCAGTTCGCGGGTAACTTCGGTCAGTCGTTCCTGCTTGGCATCGAAGTCAAAGATACCCCCTCAGGGCGTCCACACGCCCTTGCATGTCATGGATCCGGCGGGAAATGAGATTGAGTTCCATGGATTTTTCGCGAGAAAGGAGAGGAAAAAGAGGCGGGGATGATACTACAACCGGGGCAGAGCCTGAAATGGCGCCCCGCCCCGGCCGGCACTACTTTTCGTAAACGATTTCGACCCGCTGTGCGAGGGTGCCTTGCTCATCGGCGGCGCCGTGAGCCACCTGGATGACACCGCTGTCCACGCCGTGGGCAACGATGTAATCACGGACCGCTTCAGCACGCTTGCGGGCCAGCGCATCGCCGCCGCGCTCGCCCTCGGAGACGTATCCGGTCAGCATTACGCGGGTGATCGATTCATCGGCCGCGATCTGCGGCATCACCGCCTCCATCGACTTCCGGTAGCCGCGTGTCACCTCATCACTACCCGGGCGGAAGTAGATCTTTCCCATCGCCACCTGGTGGCAACCGTCGGAACCGACTTCCAGCCCTTCAGGCGTATTGGGGCAGCGATCAAGATAATCGGCAACACCGTCGCCATCGGTATCCGGCACACATCCAACCTCATTGACCGGTACGCCGGGCGGGGTGCCGGGACACTGATCCAGGTGGTCGAAAACGCCGTCGCCGTCGGAATCCTTGGGGCCGTCGCCACACGCAGGCGTCCCTAGGACCGGATCGAAGCTCTTGGTGCGCCAGCACTCCCCGGTGCTGGTACGGGCAATATCGACACCGTTGGCTGCGGTGACATAGCCATGCGGCCTGTCGCCTGCTGCGGCGAGAGGAGCGCTGAGGAAGAGCATCAGGAGGGTAGCGAAAACCGTCTGCTTGGACATGGACTCTGGACTCCGTTCTTTATCCGCCGCGATACGCGGCTTGGTTTTTTCCTTGAGAAATCGACGGGCATTCTAACCCAGGGTTTTTGGCTTCTCCACACGCAACCGGTTCGATCTGCTCGATTCGAAGTTGGAGTGCGCGCCCGCGAAAGCGGTTGACCTCCAGGCGATAGGCGACCCTGATTCGATCACCCGGCCCCACCGCTACGTCACCGGCACCGAAGGCAATGGCATCCAGGGTGCTCCCACCATGATGCAACGTCAGTTTCAGGTGGCCGTTACCCACCGTCCGCCGCCCCACGACCTCGAAAGCACCGTCGAACAGCGGCTCCGGAAAACCCTGCCCCCAGGGAGAGGCATCCCGAATCATTTCCGCCAGTTCCAGCGACAGCTGGGCCGGCTCCAACTCACCGTCGCTCAACAGGACCCCTTCGAGGTCCTCCGGGTTGAGGCGGCGCGCCGCTTCGGCGCAAAACGCCGCCTCGAATCGGCCGATCGCCTCGCGCGGGAGGGTGAGTCCTGCGGCCATCGCGTGACCGCCAAAGCGGCTAATCAGCCCCGGATGGCACGAGGCAACCGCCTCGATGGCATCCCGCACGTGCAGTCCCGGAATGGAACGGGCGGAGCCTTTGGCCTCCCCCTGAGTTCCATCGGTGAACACCACTACCGGCCGGTGAATCCGCTCCTTGATGCGCGACGCCAGCAAACCGATAACCCCCTCGTGCCAGTCGGGGTCGTAGAGGCAGACCGCCGGTGGATAGTCGTCGGTGGCCGGGAGCAGGGAATCGAGTGCATCCAGTGCCTGGCCCTGCATATCGGCCTCGATCGTGCGCCGCTCCCGGTTTAGCTGGTCCAGTTCAGCGGCCAGCCGCACCGCCTCCGCCTGATCATCGGCCAGGAGACAGCGAATGCCCAGCCGCATGTCCTCCAACCGGCCTGCTGCGTTGATCCGCGGTGCGGCGGCAAAGGCCAGGTCGGCCGTGGTGGCCTCCGCCGGATCGCGGCCGCCGGCGCGCAACAGCGCCTCGATTCCGGGGCAACTGTGGCCCGCACGAATGCGCGCCACTCCCTGGGCGACCAGAATCCGGTTGTTTCGCTCCAGCGGCACCAGGTCGGCAACCGTCCCCAGCGCGACCAAATCGAGAAGCCGGGCGAGATTGAACTCCTCCCGCTCCAGGAACCACCCCACCTCCCGCAGTCGAGCTCTCAGGGCGAGCATCAGATAGAAGACCACACCGACGCCGGCGGTACTCTTCCAAGGAAAGCGGCAGTCGGGCCGGTTGGGGTTGACCACCGCATCGGCATCCGGCATCCGTTCACCCGGCAGGTGGTGGTCGGTCACCAGCACCCGAATCCCGGCTTGGTGCGCCGCCGCGATGCCGGCGTGACTGGAGATGCCGTTGTCCACGGTCAGGATCAGATCGGGGGACCGCTCCCGGGCCACCTCGACGATCCCCGGCGACAGGCCGTAACCGAAACGGAAACGATCCGGGACCAGAAAGTCGACCGAACCGGCGCCGAATCCCCGCAGGGAGCGCACCGCCACGGCGGTGCTGGTCGCCCCGTCGGCATCGAAATCACCGATGACGAGAATCCGCCAGCGCTTCGCCATGGCCTGCTCCAGTAGCGCAAGCGCCTGTTCCAGTCCTGCGAGCTCATGGAACGGATGTAGTCCGGCCAGGCCATAGTCCAGGTCGCCGGCACTGTAGATGCCTCGTGCCGCAAACACGCGGGCCAGCACCGGATGGAGATAGTCGAGCCCGGAGGGGACCGCCTCGATCTGTCGCCGCAGAATGGGTCGGGGTCGCAACTCAGCCAAGGTCCAGCCAACCGGTCAGGGGGCGGCGGCGACGCCAGAAGCGGCGGTAGTTTCCGGCCGTCAGCTTAAGCACCGGACCCGGTGCTCCGGCCAGCCGCAGCGTGTGGAGGGAGCCATGTCGCAACCGGTCAACCACCGGGTGCAGTACGGCTTCAGTCAGCCGCTCCACGCTGTGTGCAAAGCGTGCCGGATCATTGCTCTTGGCGGCCGGGCTCAAGCCCGACCACACCACAAGCAGCCTGCCTTCACCGACCAGCTGGTCGCCCGAAAAGGAGTCCGGCGTAAAGGGTGTGTCGGTAAGCCGTGCCAGCCCCTGCACCAGCGGGGCGTCACCGCACACCCGGTCGAAGGGCGCCCGCTCCGGAGCCGCGGGCAGCTCGCCCCCGCCCCAGAGCCAGAGCGCATTGATCGCCGGAACGCCGCGCTCCATCCGTTCGGCGTTGACCGGACTGGCGTACAGCAGCATCTCCAGCTCACTTTGACGTGCCCGCCAGCGGGCGGCCTCCTCGCCCCGGGGAAGACAGTCATGAATGTCCCGCCCTAGGCAATCGGCCGGAGCGCGGGTACGCAGTCGGGCGGGCCTGTCCAGCGACAGATACCAGTGGCTGCCGGTGCCGATCTCGAGGCGCATGCCCTCATCTGCAAGCAGCGGATTCAGTTCGGCAGCGAGGCGCCGCCCCTCCTCCACCGAGACCGGCCAATCATCCGCCGCCGCCAGGTAGAGCCGATCCTGGTCGGCGGTCAGGTGGACCGGATCGGCCCGCAGCCAGAATCCGTCGGGGCGTTCGCCGATTTCCGACCAGCGGGTCAGCGGGGCGACGGGAAGATCCCGCTCGGGCGGCACGGGGATGCCAAAGAGATCGAACAGAAGCTGTTCCGGCGACTCCGCCGTGCCGACCCGGTCGGCACGTGCCAGGAGTGTTTCAAGGAAGGGAAAGCGGAAGAGCGTTTCGCTCCCGGACGGAAAAGGGCCGAAGAGGCCGGGAACGACAAGGGTCAGTTCGGACACACTGAAACCGTGAAGAGTGAAAGGTGAAGGGTGAGGGGCCGGTGCGCAGCAGGGCCCACCTTTCACCCCTCACTCCTGACCGACTTCAATTCATGTTATCGAGGATCGCGCGCTTGACCGAGTCGAGGTTCGCCTCGACGGTGATAAGGGAGCCCTCGCCGCCACTCTGGCGGATGGCGGTGTCCGGGTCCTTGAGGCCGTGGCCGGTCAGGGTGCAGACCACCTTGCTGCCCTCGGGGATCTTGCCCGATTTGATGTCGCGGAGGGCGCCGGCCACCGAGGTGGCCGAGGCGGGTTCGCAAAACACCCCCTCCTTGCGCGAGAGCAGCATCTGTGCAGACAGGATCTCCTCGTCGGTGCACTCGTCGAACCAGCCGTCGCAGGCCTTCTGTACCTGCCACGCCTTGTCCCAACTCTGCGGGTGGCCGATGCGGATGGCGGTCGCCACCGTCTCGGGATTGTCGACCATCTTGCCGCGCATGAACGGCGCCGCGCCGGCGGCCTGGTAGCCGACCATACGCGGAGTGGAGTTGACGATGCCGTGCTCCTTGTATTCGGTGTAACCCATCCAGTGGGCGGTGATGTTGCCGGCATTGCCCACCGGGATGCAGTGGAAGTCCGGCGCGCCGCCCAGCTCCTCGACAATCTCGAAGGCGGCGGTCTTCTGGCCCTGGAGACGGAAGGGATTGATGGAGTTGACGATGGTCACCGGCGCCTCGGAGGCAACCTCTTTCACCAGCCGCATGCCGTCGTCGAAGTTGCCCTTGATCTGAATGACCACGGAGCCGTGCATCATCGCCTGGGCCAGCTTGCCGAGCGCGATCTTGCCGTCCGGGATCAGCACGAAGGCCGTGATACCCGCACGCGCCGCGTAGGCAGCCGCGGCGGCTGAGGTGTTGCCGGTGGAGGCGCAGATGATCGCCTTCGAATCATCCTCCACCGCCTTGGTCACCGCCATGGTCATGCCGCGGTCCTTGAACGAGCCGGTGGGGTTCAGCCCCTCGAACTTGACGTAGATGTCGACATCCTTCCCCAGTTCGCGGGGGATGTTGTGCAGCCGAATCAGCGGGGTGTTGCCCTCGCCGAGGCTGATGATGCGGGTGTCGTCATGGACCGGCAGGCGGTCACGGTAGCGGTCGATCAATCCGGTGTAGCGGGTACGAAAAGGCATTTCTCTTTCCAGGGGCTAGGGGCTAGGGGCTAGGGGCTGTTCGGGAGCCGGAGGCTGAGGGCATTATACCTGCTAGCCCCTAGCCCCTGATCCCTAGCCCCTAATTCAGATACTCCACGCGAATGCGTGTGACGTCGCCGAAGATGGCGCCAAGCCTGGAAAACTGGTCCATGGCTGCGTTCATCTGCCGTTCGCGCACGGTGCGGGTGAGCATGATGATCGGCACCAGGCTTTCACCGACAGGCGGCTCTTTCTGCACCACCGCTTCGATGCTGATCTCCAGCTCGGCGAGTATGCGGGTGAGGTCCGCCAGCACGCCCGGCTTGTCCACCACCTGCATCCGCAGGTAATACGCGGTCTCCACCTCATCCATCGGCATGAGGTTCGGCTCCGAGAGTGCCTGGGGATGGAAACCGAGGTGGGGCACCCAGGCCTTGGGTTCGCAGGAGAGCGCACGCACCACATCCACCAGGTCCGCCACCACCGCGGAGGCGGTCGGTTCGTCACCTGCACCCGCACCGTAGTACAACGTCGGCCCGACCGCATCGCCCTTCACCACCACCGCATTCATCACCCCGTCCACGTTGGCGATCAACCGCCGGGCCGGGATCAGGGTGGGATGAACCCGCAGTTCGATCCCCTTCGGTCCCTGCCGGGCGATGCCCAGATGCTTGATGCGGTACCCGAGTTCATCCGCGTAATCCACATCTTCGCGGGTGATGTGGGTGATGCCTTCGGTGTAGACGCTCTCAAAGGAGAGCGGGATACCGAAGGCGATGGAGGCGAGTATGGTCAGCTTGTGGGCCGCGTCGATCCCCTCCACATCGAAGGTTGGATCCGCTTCGGCGTAGCCGAGCCGCTGCGCTTCGGCGAGCACATCGGCGAAATCGCGACCCTTGTCGCGCATCTCGGTGAGGATAAAGTTCCCGGTGCCGTTGATGATGCCCGCCAGCCACTCGATCTGGTTGGCTGCCAACCCCTCACGGATCGCCTTGATGATGGGGATACCGCCGGCGACCGCCGCCTCGAAGGCGATCATCACCCCCTTCTCTTCGGCGGCACGGAAGATCTCGTTGCCGTGCTTGGCGATCAGCGCCTTGTTCGCGGTCACCACATGCTTGCCGCGTTCGATGGCGCGCATGACCAGTTCGCGCGCCAGCCCGTCACCGCCGATCAGCTCGACGATAATCTGCACCTCCGGATTGTCGATCACCTCCAGCGGATCAGTGGTGAGCGTCATCTCCTCGGTGTCGCAGATGCGCGGCTTGGACAGGTCCCGCGCTGCCGCCTGGATGATCTCGATGGGGCAGCCGGCACGTCGGCCGATCTCCTCGGCATTGCGGCGAATGACATTGACGGTACCACCGCCGACGGTTCCGAGGCCCAACAGGCCGACCTTCACGGGCTGCACTTGAGAGACTCCTCTTTAGTGTTGTCCTTGCGCAGCATCTCCTTGATGCCGCGCAGCGCCTGGCGAGTGCGGTGGGCATTCTCGATCAGGCTGAAACGAACGTGGTCGTCGCCGTATTCCCCGAAACCGATACCCGGCGAGACCGCCACCTTCGCCTCCTCCAGCAGTTTCTTGGAGAACTCCAGCGAGCCGAGGTGACGGAACTGCTCCGGAATGGGCGCCCAGACGAACATGGTCGCCTTGGGCTTTTCCACTGCCCAGCCGATGGCATTCAGCCCGTCGCAGAGTACATCGCGGCGCTGCTGATACATATCCGATATCTCGCGCACACAGTCCTGGGGTCCCTCCAGGGCGGTAATGGCGGCGATCTGGATCGGCGTGAACATGCCGTAGTCGAGATAGGACTTCATCCGTGCCAGTGCCGCCACCAGGGTCGGGTTGCCGCACATGAAACCGACACGCCAGCCCGGCATGTTGTAGGTCTTCGACAGGGAATAGAACTCGACCGCGATCTCCTTCGCCCCCGGTACCTGGAGGATGGAGGGGGCGAAGTAGCCGTCGAAAGCGATCTCCGCATAGGCCAGGTCGTGGATCACCCAGATCTGATGCTCCCGGGCGATGTCGATAACCTTCTGGAAAAACTCCAGATCCACGCACTGGGCGGTGGGATTGCCGGGGAAGTTGATCACCAGCATCTTCGGTTTGGGCCAGGTGTCCTTGATCGCCTTTTCCAGTTCGGCGAAGAAGTCCACGCCCGGCACCAGCGGCACGTGGCGAATGTCGGCCCCCGCGATGACGAAGCCGTAGGGGTGGATCGGATAGGCGGGGTTCGGTACCAGGATCGCATCCCCGGGACCCACGGTAGCCAGAGCCAGGTGGGCCAATCCCTCCTTGGAACCGATGGTGACGATCGCCTCGGATTCGGGATCCAGGTCGACGTCGTACCGGGTCTTGTACCAGGAGGCGATCGCTCGCCGCAGACGCGGAATGCCCTTCGACATTGAGTAGCGGTGCGTGTTGTTGCGCAGCGCCGCCTCAACCAGCTTGTCCACAATGTGCTGCGGCGTGGGCTGGTCCGGATTTCCCATGCCGAAGTCGATGATATCCTCCCCACGTGCTCGCGCCTTGGCCTTCAACTCGTTGACGATGTTGAAAACGTACGGCGGTAACCGTTTGATTCTGGGGAACTCTTCGTTCAAGGTAGTGCTCCCGTGTGTGGGGGTTGGCCGAGGACCGGCGAAAGAGAAAGCTGGTAACATTAATGGGGGCACAATGCAGTGTCAATGCGCCCCGGGCGATTGAGCTGGAAAGGGTGAAACGTGAAGGGTAAAGCGACGAAACGCTAACCTTTCCGTGTCACCCTTCACCCATCACACTTCACGACACGAGAGCCATGAAGGTATCCCACGACACGGTTGCCGCCACCTACAGCGTGACCGCCTACAAGGCGGGCGAAATCACCGTGGCGCCGCCGGGGATCGCGCCCGATGCGGGCGGCAGGTCGGCCGACGAGCGGGCGGTCAAACACCTCTCCAGGAGCTTCCTGCTGCTGCCTGACCGGCTGATTGAGGAGTGGCCACCCGAGCGGTTCGAAGAGCTGCGCGAGGAACACCTGGCCCTGTTGCTGGATCTGAACCCCGAAGTGGCCCTGATTGGGACCGGCGCCGCCTTCCGGTTCCCGGATCCGGCCGTCACGGCCCCCCTGCATGCGGCCGGCATCGGGGTGGAGGTGATGGACACCGCCGCCGCCTGCCGTACCTTCAACATCCTCGCCTCCGAAGGGCGCCGCGTGGCTGCCGCCCTGCTGATGCTCTGAAAGAAAAAGCATCACCGCAGAGGACGCGGAGGTCGCAGAGGAAAAACAGCAGGCGACAGGAACAGGAAACGGCTGTAGATGCGACGGTAGTCGCGACAGCCGTACCGATTTTTTAGGCACATCCAACAATCTTTCGTCACTCCCGCGAAAGCGGGAGTCCAGGAAAATCAAATGACTGGGTTCCCGCTTTCGCGGGAAGACGGCTCATCCGAAGCGCCCTTTGTTCCACTCCGTCGCGGAGTCAGCCGTTTCGCGTGCAGTTGTTGCAGTTGCCCCCTCTGCGCACTCTGCGACCTCCGCGGTGAATTTTTTTCAGCAACAAAAAACCGGCGGCAGGGTGGCCCTGCCGCCGGTCTGTCGATACTGCTCTGTCTCTGGACTAAAGCGCTTCGCCGGAGAAGCCCTGCCCCTCCATGATGTCGCGCAGACGCTTGAGCGCCTCAATCTGGATCTGCCGCACCCGCTCGCGGGTGACGCCGATTTCGTTCCCTACCTCCTCCAGCGTGCTGACGTCGTGTCCGTGCAGGCCGAAGCGCCGCTCCACCACCTCACGCTGTTTATCACTGAGTTGGTACAGCCAGGAGTCGATCTTCTCCCGCATGTCGCCATCCTGCAGAAGATCGGAGGGATCGGTGTTGTTCTCGTCAGGTATGGCGTCGAGCAGCGACTTGTCGGCATCCCGCCCAAGCGGTACATCGACCGAGGTGACCCGCTCGTTGAGGCTGAGCATCCGCTTCACATCCTCGACCGGCTTATCCACCATCGCGGCCACCTCTTCGGGGGTCGGTTCGTGGTCCAGTCGCTGTGAAAGCTGGCGCGCGGCCCGGAGATAGACGTTAATCTCCTTGACCACATGAATCGGCAGGCGGATGGTCCGGGTCTGGTTCATGATGGCCCGCTCAATGGTCTGCCGAATCCACCAGGTGGCATAGGTGGAAAAACGGAAGCCACGCTCCGGATCGAACTTCTCGACGGCGCGGATCAGGCCCAGGTTGCCCTCCTCGATCAGATCGAGCAGTGCCAGCCCCCGATTCAGATAGCGCCGGGCGATCTTCACCACCAGGCGCAGGTTGCTCTCAATCATGCGCTTGCGGGCGGCATCGTCGCCCCTCAGCGCCAGGCGAGCGTAATAGACCTCCTCCTCTGCACTGAGCAGGGGGGAGTATCCGATTTCACTCAGGTAGATTCGCGTGGCATCCAACTGGCTGTCCGGCACCTCGCCAGGGGCGTAGGTGGTCGGTTCTTCGTTTTCCTCTTCCCCCGCCAACTCGGCATCTGCTTCGCCGTCCAGCTCCTGCAAATCTCCCTCAAAGTCGTCTGTCTGACGCTTTCTCGCCATAAAATACGGCTCCCCAATCTAACTATTGTCTTGGTAGGTATAGCACAGGATCCACCGGGCGGCCTTTCCGGCGGATCTCGAAATGAAGTATAGACCCGTCTTTTCCGGTCTGCCCCATTTCCGCGATCTGTTGTCCAGAAGCCACCCTATCACCTTCTTTCGCCAGAAGTTTTCGGTTGTGTCCGTAGGCGCTCAGGAACTCGTCATTATGCTTTACGATGATCAGATTCCCGTATCCCTTCAAGCCATCGCCGCTGTAAACCACCTCGCCGGCGGCGGCCGCCTCGACCGGTTGGCCCAGCATCCCCCGTATATCGATCCCCTTCTTTCCATCATTCGGCTTGAAGCGTTGAATGACCTTCCCGGTGGTGGGCCAGCGCCAGGTCACCCGCACCGGTGCCGGTGAGGGCGCCTTTGTGCTGGCGGGCTTCGGTGCCGGTTTGGCCGCGGCAGACACCGGGGCGGGCCGTGGCGTGGGGCGGGTGGCCGCCGTGGCGGCCGGCTGTGTCTGCGGCGCCGTCTCCCTGTCCGGGCTGCCGACCGGCCTGCCACGGTCGAACACCTTTACCGTCGTGGAAGGAGTCGCCAACTCCCGGGTCGGCTCGATAACCAGGAGCTGCTGGCCCGGATAGATGGCGTATGGCGCCGCAATGCCGTTCCAATCGGCAAGCTCCTGAAAATCGTTGCCGTAGCGCCAGGCGATGGCATAGAGCGTCTCGCCAGCCACCACCGTATGATGAACGCGGTAGCGGTCCGGATGCGGGGTAGTGCCGCATCCCGCGAGAAGCAGCAGCAACCCTCCGAGCAGCGCTGTGGGTCGGCTAGCCACTGTGATTGAATGCGATATAGGCGATGATTGCACCGATGACGGTAATCCAGCCAAGGCGGTCGATGTAGAGCCGGAGCGTCTGCTCCATCCGCTCACCGCCCCACACCATCAGGCCCGCCACCATGAAATAGCGGGCGCCCCGTCCGATGAGAGATGCGAGCAAAAAGAGCGGAAAAGACATCGCGATCACCCCCGCGGCGATGGTGAACAGTTTGTAGGGGATGGGTGAAAAACCGGCGATGAAGATGGCCCAGAAGCCCCAGGTGCCGAACCAGTCGGAGACCTCGGTGTATCTGTCCCAGTAGCCGAACTCATGGAGAAGCGGCGCGATCAGGTCAAACGCCAGCAGCCCGATAAGGTAGCCGAGCGCGCCTCCGAGCACCGAAGCGACCGTGGTCAGGAGTGCCAGCCGCCAGGCCCGGGCCGGCTGTGCCAGGGCCATCGGCGCGAGCATGACATCCGGCGGAATGGGGAAGAAGGAGGACTCGGCGAAACTGAGCCCCGCCAGGTAGCGGGGGGCGTGCGGGTGAACCGCCAGCCGCATGGTCAGGGCGTAGAGTGGGGAAAAGAGTTTCATCGCTCCACCCCGGCGGTCAGGGGCACGAAGCTGACCGGCTCCAGTTCTCGCTCATGGCAGATGTTGCCCTCGCGGGTGATGCAGATGAGGCGCTGCTCGCGCCCGTTGCCGGTCGGGATTACCAACCGCCCCCCGTCGGCCAGTTGCTCCAGCAGGGCCGGCGGCACCTCGGTCGGGGCCGCCGCAACCAGGATCGCGTCGTACGGTGCATGCACCGGCCAGCCGGCGTAGCCGTCGCCGTGACGCAGGCGGACGTTGTTGATGCGCAGTTCGCTGAGTGACTCCCGCGCCCGGCGTACCAGTGCCTGGATGCGCTCGACCGAATAGACCTCTGCCACCAGGTGGGCCAGCACGGCGCTCTGATAGCCGCAGCCGCTGCCCACCTCCAGCACCTTCTTCGGCTCCACCTCCATCAACACCTCGGTCATGCGGGCGACGGTGTAGGGCTGGGAGATGGTCTGTCCATAGCCGATCGGCAGGGCGGTATCCTCATAGGCGCGAGTGGCGAGCGCCTCGTCCACAAACAGGTGGCGCGGCACGCGGCGCATCACGTCCAGGACACGCACATCGCGAATCCCTGCGTCACCCAGACGTGCCGCCAGCCGCTCGCGGGTGCGCTGGGAGGTCATGCCGATTCCCTGGTGGCGGCTCATCGCTGAATGCCACCGAGCCAGTCGGCCACCGGTTCCACCGCATTGTGGCGCGTCAGGTCGACCTGAATCGGGGTGACCGAGACCCGGCCGGCACGGACCGCGAAGAAATCGGTACCCGGGCCCGCGTCCTGTTCACCACCGGGCGGTCCGATCCAGTAGATGTCCCGCCCCCGCGGGTCACAGGTCCTGATCACCGGTTCCGACTTGTGTCGGTGGCCGAGCCGGGTGGCCTCAAACCCGGTGATCTCCTCCCACGGGAGGTCCGGGACGTTGACGTTGAGGATGGTGTCGGGCGGCAGCGGGTGGGCCTTGAGCTGCTCCACCAGCACCAGTGCGGCCTTGGCCGCGGTGTCGAAATTGATGCACGGCTCACCAGGGCGGCAGACCAGCGATACCGCCATCGCCGGCAGGCCGAGGAAGCGCCCCTCGGTAGCCGCGGCGACCGTCCCCGAGTAGATGACGTCGTCGCCGAGATTGGCGCCGGCATTGACTCCTGAAACCACCATATCCGGTTCCGTTTCCAGCAGCCCGGTGATGGCGAGGTGGACGCAGTCGGTCGGCGTGCCGTCCACGCGGATGGCGCCCTCCTCCGTGCGGACCGCCCGGATCGGATTGTCCAGGGTCAGCGAGTTGCTCGCACCGCTGCGGTCCCGGTCGGGGGCGACCACCGTCACATCCGCTATAACGGAAAGGTGGCTGGCCAGGCAGCGGATGCCGGGGGCGAGGTAACCGTCGTCGTTACTCAGGAGAATGTTCATATATCCTTGAAAGGCGGCAGGTTTCAGTCCCCGCGCACAAGCGTGCGTACTATACCGCATTCGCATCCCGGGCTCACCCCGCGTGATAGACTTTTCCGCCTCGGCAGACGCCGGCTTATCGATCGCCCAGACGCGGGAAACCGGTGGGAACGCCGCCAGGCGAAGTGCGGCCGAATCGGGAAGCAGCCAATTTCAGATGATGTGGGACGCACCGCTCGTGAGTCGAAGAAGCAAAGGGATCAGCAGGGAGGACGCGCACCTTTTCCGCGAAGCGGTCAAGGATGCGCGCCCCTTGGTCCAGGAGCGGACCACGCCCCACCACCGCCGCCCGCGGCCGGTACCGCAGCAACGGCTTGCCGACGAACGCCGGGTGGTGGACGAGATGCTCTCCGAGCCGATCGACACCGCGGAACTTGAAACCGGAGACGAACTGCTCTTCGCCCGCGCGGGGCTCCAGCACAGCGTGCTGCGCAAGCTGCGCCGGGGACAGTTCAGTATCGGTGCCGAACTGGACCTGCACGGCCTCACCGTCACCGAGTCCCGCACCGCCCTGGTCGAATTTCTCCACGCCTGCCGCGAGCGCAACATCCGCTGCGTCCGCATCATCCATGGCAAGGGGAACCGCTCCCTGCACCGGGAGCCCGTGCTCAAGATCCGTGTGAACCACTGGCTGCGCCAGCGCGACGAGGTGCTGGCGTTCTGCTCCGCGCGCCCGGTCGACGGTGGCACCGGTGCCATCTACGTGCTGTTGCGCCGCTGACCGGGGCCAGCTTCCGGGAAAAATTCAATCGTCGGTAAAGGTAACGCCACACGCCCCTGCCACCCTGCCGGCCTGACGCAGCGAACCGGGAGGCAACACATGCAAGGGAAACTCGCGTTGGTGGCGGGGATGGTGGCATCCGGCTTGGTCCAGGCGTGTGAGCCTGAAGGGCTGATCGCCTGGAGAGCTGACCGCGAGATCCGGATCCCGGACCCGGCCTGCGCAGCGGACGAGCGCGCGTGGGATCAGTGGTGTGTGGACGGCCGCTGCTTCGATTCGGTCTACGCCGCCCTGGCCGAGATAGAGCCGGCGGTCCCGGCCCTCGGTCCCGGCGATGACGAACCGCGCTACCACTATCGCTACCGGGACGCCTTCGGTAATCGCGTCGCCTGCATCGGGAGCAGCGCGGGGGCGCGCTGTTTTCGGGAACCGTAGGCGTGCGTTATTGGCGTCTGCAGGAGCCTCCGGAGGGCGAGTTTTCTACGCGGATGGGGGCCGATGCAGCCACCGACGCAAGTACGCCTGGCGGCGGGATTCGAGCAGCTTTTCGCCCAGCCTGTCCCGGACCTCCTCCAGCGGCAGGTGTTGGGGCGGTTCGATACGGTCGCAGCGCAACAGGTGAAATCCGATCTCCGTCCGCACCGGGCCGGCGATCTCCCCCTCCGCCAACTCGAACAGCACCTGCTCCAGTTCGGGGTAGAGTCTGCCTCGGGGCACACGCCCCAGCAGCCCCCCCTCCATCGCGGTGGGACACTCAGAGTGGGCACGGGCCAACGTTTCAAACGGCTCCCCCTTCTCCAACCGATGGGCAATCGCTTCACAACGGGATCGGGCTGCCTGCCCGGTGTTCTCGGGGAAATCGGGGTTGACCGTGACCAGGATGTGGCGGGCGGTCCGTGTCTCCGGACGGCGGAACTGTTCCGGGTGTGCCGTATACCACGATCGCACCTCTTCCTCGGTCACGCTCACGCCCGCAAGCACCCGCTCAATGACCGCCTCGACGCGAAGCTGGCGCTCCACCGCCCTGCGCAGCCGGGCCAGGTCGAGGCCGTTCCGTTTCAGGTCAGCGGCCAACTCCTCCCCATTGCCGTAGCGGTCGGTGATGCCTCTCAGCGCGTCACTGACGACTGCATCCGGGATCGCCGCGTCGCACGCCTCCGGCGCAGAGAGCACTCGCGCCTCGACGGCATATTCGCGCTCGGCCTGGCTGCTGACCGACAGCCGTTCATCCGCGGAGAGTTCGGCCGGGCTGCGCCCGAAACGGTTCAGCGCACTTCGCAGCAGGTGATACGCCAGTACGCCGCTCATCCGGAAGCCTCCTGTGGGGGATCGGAGGCGGGCTCGAGGGCCGACTCCGGTACCTGTAGCGTACGGCCCGGAAAACGGACCTGATAGAACACGCCACGCTCGTCCCGGACCACCTTCAGTATCTGGGCCAGATCACCCGGTTGGGCCACCACCACGCCGTTCACCGCCAGCTTCAGCCGACTGGTGACCCATTCGCGGCTCTCAAAGCGGCTCGGAACCCAGCGTTCTGCGGCATCGATCAGCTCCTCCTGGCGACAGCCCACCAAACGGTCCGCCTCCAGGAAATGCACTTCGTAGATCACCTGATCCTGAAGAAAGGTACCCACGTTGCGCACGTAGCCGACAGTGCCGCGCCGCACCAGCAGCGCGCCGGTCCGCTCACCCGGAAAGGTGCCGTCGTTGCGGATGTTGCGAACCACCCGCACCGCGTGCCCATAGTCGAAACGGGCCGGTTCCATCAGGTGCGGCGCAGTTGGTCCACCGAGACGTAGGCGGTGTGACCGGCAGTGGCCTGAAACACCTTGAACACCTTCTCGGTCTGCGCGTCGGAGGATACGAAGTCGGCGTAGGCGCGGCCCAGATTGGCGGCGAGCACTTCGCGTCGGGGTACCTCCCCCTCCGGCAGCCCGGCGTTGTTGTAGTCATGAAAGCGCTGCAGGATGTGCAGCCGATTGACGTGGACCACCGCCGGGTCATAGTCGATGGCGAAATGGTCGAGGAACTCCTCGGCGGTTTCCAGATCCTGCAACTCATTGTCGATGTTCATACGGCTCCTCCTGCCAACTCGGGCCAACTCAGGCCGCATCGGGCACGGTGTAGAAACGCTGCAGTTCCACCGGGGTCGGCGGACGCTTGTTGCGCACGGCAAAGGCGCGGATGGCCGGCAACAGCAGGGCCGCCTCTTCACGCGTCAGGGTGATTCCAAGTTCCGCGTACCCCTGGATAACGGAGCGGGTGCCCGAGTGCTTGCCGATAACCAGGCGGTGGCTGCGCCCGAGCAACGCCGGGTCGATGCCCTGGTAGTTAGCCGGGTCCTTCAGCAATCCGTCGACGTGGATGCCGGACTCATGGGTGAATACCCCCTCGCCGACGATGCTCTTGTGCCACGGCAATGGCCGCCCCGACGCATTGGCGACCAGCGCAGAGACTGCGGTGATCTCCCCGAGGTCGATGGCGCTGCCCATGCCGTAGTGGCAACGCAGACCGAGCACCACCTCCTCCAGCGCCGCGTTGCCTGCACGTTCGCCGAGACCGTTGACGGTGGTGTTGACATGGGTGGCGCCGGCGCGCACCGCCGCCAGCGTGTTGGCCGTAGCCAGGCCGAGATCATCATGGGCGTGCATCTCGATCTCGATATCCACCCGTGTGCGCAACCGCCGAATGCACTCGAACACGCCGAACGGTTCCATGATGCCGACCGTATCGGCAAACCGGAGTCGCCGGGCGCCGGCGGCTTGCGCCGTCTCGGCTACGCGCAGCAGGAAATCGTCGTCGGCCCGCGAGGCGTCCTCGCAGCCAACGCCTACCTCCAATCCAAGATCACGCGCCCCTTTCACGTGCCGCACAATCGCATCCAGCACATAGGTGCGATCGTGGCCGAGCTTGCGCCGGATCTGCTGATCGGAGACGGGGATGGAGAGGTCGACCATGTCGACACCGAGGTCGCGGCACAGCCCCAGGTCGTCGTCGCGCATCCGTGCCCAGGCGATGAGCCGCGCCGAAAGGCCGAGCCCGGCAAGCGCGCGGATGTCCGCCCGCTCCTCGGCCCCCATGGCCGGAATGCCGATCTCCAGCTCCGGTACGCCGATGCGGTCGAGGGCCGCAGCGATCGCCAGTTTCTCATCCAGACTGAACGCCACACCGGCGGTCTGCTCGCCATCCCGCAGGGTGGTGTCGTCGATCACCACCTCATGCGCTCGCCCTGCATTCATGCCGCTGCCCCAGAATGGTTCCCGGATGTGCCAGAGCAATGCCCATGCCACCCGACTGAACAGCGAAAAAGCAGTGACTTACGAGGTCCCCACGAGCACCAAAACAGGGATTTCCCCGCAAGTTGTCGCAAAGACGACATAGAACCCGTCGATTGACAGGCCCAACGCCAGCGGCAGTTGAACGCTGCATGCGTCACGGCCAAAGCCGTAAGGGACACCACCTACCGAGTGCTGCGAAGCGCCGACCCGCTCCGCTTCCTCCGGATTGGAACAGCACTTGGCGCCGAGCATGGCCAGCGCCTGCGCACTACCTCTTGTCCTGACACATTTTCGGGGGCTCTTAAAGCACCTCAAGGATTGACACAGTCCGGAGTGTCGTCAGCATGGTTCTACGGAGAGGCGCGCACGT
Organism: Gammaproteobacteria bacterium; assembly: GCA_041690635.1. Lineage (GTDB taxonomy): Bacteria > Pseudomonadota > Gammaproteobacteria > Thiohalomonadales > Thiohalomonadaceae > JAWLGZ01. The sequence continues at coordinate 29,881 of JAWLGZ010000004.1, read as the reverse complement.
AGCCGCTGTTCGCGCCGGGTCCGCTCCGCACCGTGCGGCAGCCGGCGCGCAAACTGTAGCGCCAGTTCGAAATCGCCCGCCCGGTGCTCGTAGAACTTGGCAAGCCGTTCCACCGATTCGGAACAACCCGCCTCCGCCAGTTCATTCCAGATGACACACGCCCGATCCCAGTCACCCTGCCGTGCGTAGAGCCTTGCCAGTTCACACCGCTCAGCGGCACCCAGGGATGGGGACAATGCCAGGAGTGCCAGCGCCCGCGACTCATTACCGGAGCGACGGTGGGAACGGGCAATGGCTCCGACGTCGGCCCCAAAATCGGTGGGCCGGTCGTGCACTTCACCGAGTGCCGGAAGCAGCACGACCAGCGACAGCAGATCCCATAAATTGTGCCGAAGCACCGCCGGCATACGGCGGCAGTCGCCACGCCGGATCAGATCGAGCCACACCTGTGGCGCCTCGCTGCCGGGAAGGTCGTCGGTGCGCGTAAAGCCCAGCAGTCTGGACTCGCTCGTGGAAAGGCGACAGTCGGGCCAACGGGTGCCGAAGGCGCGCCGTGTGGGGTGCAACAGGTCGAGGTGCGGTAAGCGGGTGAATGGATCGGTTTCCCCCGCGAGTCGGCTCCGCGCTGACAGCAGCGGCACGTCGAAGCACTTGCCGTTGAAACTGACCAGGGTGGCATCAACGCCTACCCACTCCCGGGCATGCTGATAGAGGGCGGCTTCACCCGAGAAGGCGGTGAGAAGATACTGGCGGACACACAGTGACCCGCCCTCGATACGGGCCATGCCGAGCATGAAGACCACCGTGCCGCTGCCGCCGGCCAGTCCGGAGGTCTCCGTGTCGAGGAAGAGGAGTGTGTGCCTCTCGACCCCATCTGCTGCGGGCAGTACGGGGCCGGACGCCAGCACATCCGCCAACGATCGTTCCCCGTGCCGTGCCGTGAGCCCGATCCGCTGCTCCACCAGCACCACGCCGGGCGCGATCGGCTCTCCGCCGACCCGCTCGGCGACTGCACGCTCGTCCAACCGCCCTACGGCTCGCACGTTCCCCTGCATGCGACGGACCCGATCACCGAGCAGCGGGCCGTCAGGTTCATGCGGAATTACCGGGGCAGCACCGCTCTGTCGACGCAAGGCGTCAAGGCGTGATTTCAGATTCATTGTCGTTAACCCGCTCCCTGTAGGATGGGTGAAGCGCAGCGATACCCGTCACCGGATTCCGTGGGTATCGCTGCGCTTCACCCACGCTACGAACTGACGCTAACGGAATCATCGTTGGTCAACAGGCCGAGAACACGTAGCGCGGCCGATTTTGGTGAATAGCCACGTACCTCATCCGATGCCAGGATCGGACCCACACAGCTCGGGCAGCCGAAGCGGCAGCCGCAAGCGTTCACCAGCGCCGCGGCGTGATTCACCACGCCGCGGCGTTGATCGTAGAGTGGTGCGGAGAGGCCGACCCCGCCGGGATAGTTGTCGTACAGAAAGAGCGCCGGACGGAAGCGATTTGATGCCTCGGGGTCCATCGGCTCACCATTGCTGCCACGAATCTGTCCACGGCCGTTCGCGCCCACCGTGGCGACCCAGGTGGCATCGCCGTCCCCCACCGCGCGACCGAGATCGTGCGGCTCGGACATCGTGCGTAGCGCGGCCACATGGTGCATGGCGTAGGCGGCACCGAGGAACCCGTCCAGTGCCTCCTGGCGCGACACGAAGGCGCCGGCCAGCGCCTCCGGGTGGACCTGCCACCACACCGCGGTGGTGTGCATCTCCTGGTCCGGCAGGTTGATGTTGCCGTAGCCGATGTTCTCGTGGGTGTAGTAGCGAATCTTTTTGTACCCCGCGATGCGCCGCACCAGATGCACCTCACCGCGCGCGACGCCGCTGCCTGGGACCTGGTCCTGTTCGAACGCCTCCAGGATCTTGAGCCGGGTGTAATCGATGGCGTCGGTGTAATAGTCGGCGCGGGTCTTGCGCACGAATGCTTTGCGCCCCTCCCAGTCCAGCCGCTCCACCTGGTAGGGACTCGCCTGGATCATGTAGATGGCCCCCTCGTAGAGGGTCATCGGCGCGGAGGAGAAATCAACCTCCGCAACGATGAGCTGACCACCATCGGTAATGTCGATGACGACGAAATTGCCCTCCGCCACCGAGCGCAGCGATACGCTGTTGGCGGGGTAGGAGTCGGCGCTCCAGTGCCACTGCGCCCCCTCACGGTGCAACACGCCCTCCTCCTGCAGGTAATCGAGCAGTTGCGACAGTTCCTCTCCGCCAAACCGCTCGCCCTCGCGGAACGGCAGTTCGAAGGCGGCGCAACGCACATGGTCGAGGAGGATGAGCAGTTGGTCGGGATCGACGCGGGCATGTTCGGGACTCGCGCCGAGGAAGAACTCGGGATTGCGCACAATGTACTGATCCAGCGGCTGGCTGGTGGCAACCAGCACACCGAGCGCCGGACGCTGCCGCCGGCCCGCCCGCCCCAGACGCTGCCAGGTGGCCGCCACCGTCCCCGGGTAACCGTTCAGTACACAGACGTCGAGCGCGCCGATATCGACGCCGAGTTCCAGTGCCGAGGTGGCGATCACGCAGTCGATATCGCCCGCACGCAGTTTCTTCTCCGCGGCCCGCCGCTCGGTGGGCAGGTATCCGCCGCGATAGGCGGTCACCCGCGGCGGTTTGCGCGGGTCGCCGTCGAACACATCCTTGAGGTACTTGGTCAACACCTCGACCATCAGGCGCGTCTGGGCGAAGACGATGGTCTTCAGCCGCGACTTCACCGCCATGCGGGCGATGCGGGTCACCTGGGAACGGGCGGAGGCGCGGATACCCAGGTCCGGGTTGACCACCGGCGGGTTCCACAACAGCAGATGGCGCGCGCCCTGCGGTGCGCCACTCTCGGTAATCGCGTAAACCTCTTCCCCCACCAGCTCCGCGGCCAGTTCGTCCGGGTTGGCGATGGTGGCCGAACAGAGGATGAATACCGGCTCCGAGCCGTAGAAACGGCAGATGCGGCGCAGGCGACGAATCACGTTCGCCACGTGGGAGCCGAATACGCCCCGGTAGGTGTGGGTCTCGTCGATCACCACGTAGCGCAGATTCTCGAAAAACTGCGCCCACTTGGTGTGGTGCGGCAGAATCCCCTGGTGCAGCATGTCCGGGTTGGAGACGACGATATCGCCGCGGGTACGCACCGCCTTGCGCGCATCGCCGGGGGTGTCGCCGTCGAAGGTGTAGGCGCGTACGCCCAGTTCACCGGCCCGGTTCAGTTCCAGCAGCTCCGCCACCTGATCCTGCGCCAGCGCCTTGGTGGGGAAGAGATAGAGCGCCTTCGCCTTATCCGTCAGTGCCGCGTGCAGCACCGGCAGGTTGTAGCAGAGGGTCTTGCCCGAGGCGGTGGGGGTGACCACCACCGTGTGCCGGCGCATCCGAATCGATTCCCACGCCTCGGCCTGATGACTGTAGAGCCGTGCCGCGCCCCGCGCCCGGAGCGCTGCCGCGAGCCGCGGTTCCAGTTCCTCCGGGAGCGGGGCGAAACGTCCGTCCCGGGCCGGAATGACCAGTTCACCGGTGATCCGCTTGCGATAGCGCCGCGTCAACCCGTCCGCCAGCCGGCGAACCGGGTCGCCGGCTTCGAAGTCGATCTGTTCGACGGGGGTGGCCACACGTGTTCTCCATCCGTTCTCGGTGCGCTACTATAAGAGAACCGATAGAGAACAGACAAGCGGAACCGTTACCGGATAAAGCCAGTGACCAACGACCATCCCGCCCTGACCCGCCGTCAGCAGCAGATTTATGACTACCTGCGCCACCACGCCGATGGCTTCGAGCATGCACCGACGCTGGACGAGCTGTGCGCGGCGCTCGGGGTGCGCTCACGCGGCTCCCTGCACAAGCACATCCAGGCGCTGATTGCGGCGGGCGTGGTGGAACCGATGGACGGCAGACAACGGGGGGTGCGGCTGACCGAGTCCGGGCACGACGGAGGAACGCTCCCGCTGCTCGGCACCATCGCCGCCGGACGCCCTATCGAGGCGGTCGCGGTTGCGGAACGGGTCGAGGTGCCGGCGGCGCTGCGCAGCACAGGCCCCTGCTATGTGCTGCGGGTACGCGGAGACTCCATGATCGACGAGGGGATACTCGACGGGGACTGGGTGGTGATCGAACAGCGCGACCACGCCCGCAACGGGGAGATCGTGGTCGCGCTGATCGACGAATCGGAGGCGACGCTCAAGCGGCTCGAACATCGGGCCGGCACCATCACCCTGCATCCCGCCAACGCTGCCCTGTCACCAATGCGCTATGCGCCTGATCGGGTTCGCATCCAGGGCGTACTGGTGGGACAAATGCGAAGGTACTGACTTCACACCATCACCAGCTCAGCCGAACACCCGTATGACTCGGGGCGCGCAGCGGCAGATGACGCACGAAAACCGAGGAAACCGCCCTCTCCACCGGTCGCCGGCTGATCGCCCTTTTGCACAGGTAGTGCATGGCGCCCATTGCATCGGCCGTTACTGCCGCCAGCTCCTCGGGCAGGGCGGTCACAAGCACGGTAATGGTCAACGGACTCTCCAGGCGCGCCGTTGCTATGAGTTCGGCCGCCGGCACATCCAGTTCGTCATCGATAAAGGCGATGTCGGGGCCGAAGTGGGACAGTAACTGAAGCGTCGGAGCCGCACGGCTGGTGTGCCGCACGAACAGCGGCGGATACATCAGCGACTCGAGCTCCTGCGTAATGGTGTTGCGGACCGATTCGTCACCGGTTGCTACCAAAGCGATCATCTCTTCCACCGTAACCTCCCCCCTAATTTCGCACTGCGGCACAACCGAGGGGACTCCCCGAGAGCGCCGCAAGGTAGGTGGTATCTTCGCTGCAGTGCGCCTCGAACTCCCGCAGCTCGCGTTCCACCGCCAGCAGGTCGGAAATCTGTCCGCGCAATGTGGAGATTCGCTCCTGCATCAGGGTGCAGATGTACGGGCGCCCACTCCCGAAGAGTTCGTCGACAGCACTTGCCATGGCGCGAATCTCGTTGAGCGAGAAACCGAAGCGGCGAACGCGGCGGATAAAATGGACCATCTCGATCGCATTGGCGCGGAAGGCGTATCCCTGCTCCCCCGACTTGGCGATCGGGAGCAGCCCCTCTTCTGCGTACCATTCGAGTTCTCGCACCTCTCCGCCCACGGCCCGCATCAGGGCGTCGAGCGACAGTGCACCGAAATGGGGGTGGGTGATCTCGTCTCTTCGTCCCATGCTTTCCTCCTTGCACCTGTCGTGATTGCTTCTTATTTGTCACGGGGCGCTGGTTTGCCCTTATGGAGGACTGTAGGGAGGTGCCGCCTCACCCTGAAGCGGGGCTTCTCCTAATTTCTCCTAGAAGAATCTCCTAGCAGCCTGTCGGATTTGGGATGCTCCTACTGCGCCATCGGGAAAATGAGCACACGGGGTGGCAGTCGGGCACGGAGCGGCAGAGAAAGGCGATCTTTTGTTAGGAGGCCAGCCCCTTCTTCGGGGTGGATATTCTGAGGGAATGCCTGAGGCCACGGAGGATGGGCGAATGAAACAGAAGGCGTAATCTGCCGCCGTACCGCCATAGCCACAGGTCAGCTCTACGGCTCTTGTGGATGATGTAGTCTGGATTCACGGCGCTTTGCCGGCATACTCATGCCAATGTTCGGCAGTGGGCCTCCCCATCCACCTGCAGAGGAGTCAACCGGCTGCGCATGAGCGAGGGGCGCCCGCGTGCCGGGCGCCCCGGTTCTGGTGCCCCGGACTCAGCCCTCCCCCATCTCCGCCGGCACCATCGCCGCCGCCTCGCTGGCAAGTACCAGGTCCTCCACCGAGAGCACCCGGTCAACGTCCAGAATGATGACGAATTTCCCGTCCACCTTCCCCATTCCCTGGATGAAGTCGGCCCGGATCTTCGCCCCGAATGACGGCGCCGGTTCAATCTCGCCCAAGGGTATCTCCAGCACCGCCGAGACCGCATCCACAACCACTCCGATAGTCTGCCGCTCATTACCGGCCGACACTTCGATGATTACGATGCAGGTCCGCTTCGTCACCCCGCTGGGCCGGCCCCCGAAGCGTGCGGTCAGGTCCACCACCGGCACCACCGAACCCCGCAGGTTGATCACGCCCCGGATGAACTCAGGCATCATCGGCACCGCCGTCAGGTGACCGTACTCCAGTATCTCGCGCACGTGCAGAATGCCTATCGCAAACATCTCCCGGCCCAGCGTGAAGGTCAGATACTGGTCCTGCTCCACTGCGCTGCCGTCGTCGGCCGCCGCGGCCGGCCCCTGCTGCTGTCTTGCTGTCACTGGCAGGTTCATGGCCACCCCCTAGAACTTGACAAACTCGGGTTCCGGGTGTGCAACCGGGTGAACCGCCAAACGCTGCCCCGGCTCTTTATCCCTCTTGATCTCCACCGGCTTCCTGCCAACCCCTGCCGTGTCGCTATCCATTTTGAAGAAGGACATCAGCTGCTGAAGCTGCTCGGCCTGGCTGCTCATCTCCTCCGCCGTCGCAGCCAGCTCCTCCGACGAGGAGGCGCTCTGCTGGGTGATTTTGTTCAGCTGCTCCATGGCGTTGGTGATCTGGGCCGCACCCGAGGACTGCTCCGAGGAGCCCGCCGCAATCTCCTGCACGAGGTCGGAGGTCTTCTTGATGGAGGGCACGATCTCGTCCAGCAGCCGGCCGGCGGTCTCAGCAAGGCCCACGCTCCCCTTGGCCACCTCGCCGATCTCCTGAGCCGCCACCTGCGAACGCTCGGCCAGCTTGCGCACCTCGGCTGCCACCACGGCGAAACCCTTGCCGTGCTCGCCCGCCCGTGCCGCCTCAATGGCCGCATTCAGCGCCAGCAGGTTAGTCTGGTAGGCGATGTCGTCGATGATGCCGATCTTCTCCGCGATCGACTTCATCGCCTCGACGGTATCGCGCACCGCCGCACCGCCCTCATCCGCCTCTTTTGCAGCCTTTGCCGCGATACCGTCGGTCACTTTGGCGTTCTCGGTGTTCTGGTTGATGGAGGCGGACATCTGTTCGACCGATGCCGAGGTCTCCTCCACACTCGCCGCCTGCTCGCTCGACCCTTGGCTCATCGACTGTGCCGTCGCCGACACCTCCTCCGACGCCGAGGAGAGCGAGGCCGCTGCGCCGCGGACCTCGCCGATGATCTGCGACAGCTTCTCCACCATGCCCCTCACAGCCGCCAGCATGCTGCTCGTATCACCCGGCCTCAGATTCACTTGAACCGACAGGTCGCCTTCGGCGACCTTGCTGACCACCTCGGACACATAGATCGGATCCCCACCGAGCTGTTTGAGAATCCCGCGAATGATAAGGGTTCCCAGCAGAACCAGCGTGAGAGTGGCAGCTATGCCTACCGTCATCATCACGGCGGTCGCCTGCTCCTCCGCTGCGTGCCCCGCGGCAACGGCGTCGCCGGCGACCTTTATGTTGAGCTCGACTATCGTGGCCAATGCGGCCTCTGCCGAGCCGAAAAGCGGCGCGTTTTCGTCAAGCTGGCGAAACAGCTGTGCAAACAGTGTCCGCTGCTCATCTTCTGACCGGTTTTTGCTCAAGGCTTCAATGGTAGCGGTAATCTGACGGTCAGACGCACTCCAGAGATCCCACTGCTTAAGAAACTGTTCCCACAATCGGGCTTCCTCCACCGTCTGTGGAAGCGGCTCATAGATCGCCCACCCCTGCTTTATGTTGTCCCAGGCGCTACTCTTTACTGCCAGTACCTCTTCGAACCGGGATTGTGCGTTATAGTCATTCTCCCAAGTAAGGGCCCAGCGATTCGCCGACTGCACAGCCGTGTGCCCTTCGTTCAGCGTCAACAACCCCTGCACGGAAGGCAGCCGTACATCACCAATTTCCTTTATGGAATGACCGGCATCACGCAATCCCATCCAGCCGGAGACGCCGATGAGTAGTGACGCAATGATTGCCGTCGCGAGCAGTCCGATGAGTTTCGCTTTAATCGTCATCTTCTTGAACATATGTATCCCCTCCAGCTGAAGAAGTGCCGTCTCATTCGAGGCGGGACTCAGGTTGGTCAAGTGCGGCCTGACCCGGTACACGCATCGTGCGACAAGCGGCTATATGCCTCTCTCTCGTGTTCTTGAACATCACCACTTTTCCTCTACTCACGTTGAGCCCCGTGCCGGGGCGCCTGCTAGGGAACGGATACCTCCAAGCCGACGGCACTCGCTCCGGAATCAGTTTCACCGCTGCCCAAGATGGGCATACCGCATAATCTCCAGGGGAACCTGTTCGAGTGGCAGCACCTTGTCCGCCGCGCCCATGGCGATCGCCTCTTTTGGCATCCCGAAAACCACGCACGAGTGCTCATCCTGTGCAATGGTGGGCGCGCCCGCCTCATGCATCTCCAGCAATCCGCGCGCGCCATCATCGCCCATGCCGGTGAGGAGGAACCCGGCGGCGTTCTTGCCGGCGGCCCTAGCCACCGACCGGAACAGGATGTCCACGGAGGGGCGGTGGCGATTGACCAGGGGCCCGTCGATCACGTCGACGCGGTATCGGGCACCGCTCCTTCTGACCAGCATGTGCTTGCCGCCCGGGGCAAGCAGCGCCAGTCCAGGCAGAACCCGGTCGTCATCCTCCGCCTCCTTTACCCGGATAGCGCAGAGTGAATCGAGTCTGCGGGCAAAGAGCCCGGTGAACTTCTCCGGCATGTGCTGCACAATGACAATACCGGGTGCGGTGGTGGGGAGGACGGTCAGGATCGCCTCCAGGGCCTGGGTTCCCCCGGTGGATGTGCCGATGGCGACAATGTGCTCGGTCGTCCTGGTGAGTACCGTACCCGGCCTCGGCAGCACCGCGTCGGCACTCAGCCTCGGCTGCACCTCGATCACTTTGGCGGGCCTCAGATTGGCTACGTTGGCCCGGGCGGCCGCCTTGACCGCCTGAACGATGTCTCCCGCCGAGTCCTCCAGGAAGCTTTTCAGTCCGACCCGGGGTTTCGTCACGATGCTGACGGCCCCCGCCGCGAGTGCCTGCATGGTGGTATCCGCCCCCTTTTCGGTGAGGGTGGAGCAAATCACGACGGGGGTGGGACGCTCCGCCATGATCCGCTTCAGAAAGGTGATACCGTCCATGCGGGGCATCTCCACATCGAGCACGATCACGTCCGGCCACTCCCGCTCCATGCGCTGAAGGGCAAAGAGGGGATCGGCAGCAGCGCCCGTCACCTCGATCTCCGGATCGGAACCCAGTTCCCGCTGGAGCACCTGGCGGACCACCGCCGAATCGTCCACCAAAAGAACCTTGATCGTTTTCGCCATAGCTCAAGCACACGCCCTTGCGGATGAACCACGTTGAATCCAGACATCGCCGCTCCACAGATCAAGCCGGATCTTACGATGGCAGTTTCCCCCGACATCGGAAGCACTGATTCGAAAGCCGTATTCGTTCAACAACGTCAGTCCGTATTCAATGTTGCTGACCGATACATTCACCGTATTCACCGGACCGGACTCAAACATGTTTCCACCTCCGAACACCTTGACATCGTACTCGTGTGGCAAGGTGCCTCGCCTGCTGATCTCCCGTGCAAAGAGTTGAATCGCATCGTCCCCATAGTGACCCGGCGACAGGTGGCGATTGCCGCCCCTTGTCGGCAGAAGGTAGTGGCACATCCCGCCGACCCGCTTCACGGGATGCCACAGCGTTATGGCGACACAGGAGCCAAGCAGCGTGTGAAGACGGGTAGAACCTCGCCCGAAGTAGAATTCACCCGGCGCGAGGAGTACATCGGTCACGACCGGGACTTCCGAGCGCTCAGCCATTGGGCTTGCGATACACCGAAGGGACCACCGATCGCACCTCGGAGACAATGCCGTTAAGGCTCTCCGAATGCCCAACCATCAAGTACCCCCCCGGCTTCAGCTGGCGAATCACGCGGGAGACCACCTGTCGCTTGGTCTCCGGGTTGAAGTAGATGAGTACATTGCGCAGCAAGATCACGTCGAAGGTCCCGTATTTCGCCAGGTCATGCATCAAATTTCCGTGGACGAACTGCACACGGTTACGAAGTTGCGGTGCAACGATGAAATGGCCCTCCTGGCTGCCGACTCCCCGCAGACAGTACTTCGAGAGATACCGCCCGGGTATGTTTCCGGCGCGCTGTATCGGGTACCTCCCGACACGTGCGGTGCTCAGCACGCGCGTACTGATGTCGGTTCCCACGATCTCCCAATTGTCTGTCGGCGCATGCTCGGCGAGGAGCATCGCCACTGTGTAGGCTTCCTCACCGGATGAACTGGCCGCACTCCAGACGCGACGGGGCCCGGTACGCCAATCCGGCAGCACATGCTCGCAAAGAAAGTCGAAATGCTTCTGTTCGCGAAAAAAGAAAGTCTCGTTGGTGGTAAGAAGGTCGATTGCAAGCTGCAACTCCCCCTCGCCCTCCCCTTGCAGCAGCTGGAAATAGTCCCCGTAGCTCTTCAATCCCAAGTGGCTCAATCGTCGCGCCAGCCGGCCGCTGACTAACGGCTTCTTGGCTTCCGACATGTGAATACCGGCTGTCTGGAAGATCATCTTCTGGAACAGCGCGAACTCGCTGTCCTGCAACTGGATCGCAGTGCTCATACCGTTGCATACGCCGCTTTTGGCCCCGCTGAGGAGACACGTTGCACAAGGCCCGGAACATCCAGAATCAAGGCCACCTCTCCATCGCCCAGAATCGTGGAACCGCTAACTCCCTGAAGGCGGCCGAACAGCTGGCCCAGTGGCTTGATCACCGTCTGGAACTCACCCATGAGCTGATCCACGACCAAGCCGGCCTTGTTTCCCGCGTGCTGCACCACCACCACGTTCTCACGCCGTGGCCCCTTGCCACCCACGGCGAAAAGGTCGCGGAGGCGGATAAATGGAAGCACCTCGCCACGCAGGTTGAGATAGTCGCGGTCGTTCGACCCATCCCTGTTCTCGGCACTGAGCTCGACGCACTCCAGAACCATGTCGAGCGGAACGACAAAGGATGCAGCATCGACGCCGACCCGAAACCCGTCGATGATTGCGAGAGTCAGCGGCATACGGACCCGGACGGTGGAACCGAGCCCGGGCGTGCTCTCCAACTCCACCGTTCCCCGCAAGGCGGTGATGTTTCTCCGCACCACATCCATGCCCACACCGCGGCCGGAAAGATTTGTCACCGCTTCCGCGGTGGAGAATCCGGGCTCGAAGACCAGGTTGTATATCTCATGATCATTGAGCTGCTGCTCTTCCTGGACCAGACCCTTGTCTATCGCCTTACGCAGAATGCGTTCACGATCGAGGCCCGCGCCGTCGTCCGACACTTCGATGACGATGCTGCCCGAGTCATGAAACGCGTTTAACCGCAGGGTGCCTCTCTTCGGCTTGCCGTTGGCCTCTCGCACCTCGGCTGACTCGATGCCGTGATCGATCGCATTTCGCACCAGGTGCATGAGGGGGTCACCGATCTTCTCCACCACCGTTTTGTCGAGCTCGGTCTCCGCTCCGGTGATGAGCAGGTCGATCTCCTTGCCCCGCTCCTTCGATACATCCCGCACCACCCGCTGAAAGCGATTGAAGGTGGCGCCGATCTGGACCATGCGGAGGCGTAGCGCGGAGTCCCTCACCTCCTCCACCAGCCGGTTGAGCGAAGAGACCGTCTCAATCAAGGCGCCGTCCCCGATCGCCTGCGCGTTCATGGCCGTTCCGGCGCCGGCAATCACCAGCTCGCCCACCAGGTTGATCAGCTGATCCAGCTTTTCGGCATCCACACGCACGGAGTGCGATTCACGCCCCCCTGCCCTCACGCGCGACTGCTTGTCTACCGCCGCATCGAGCACCGGGCGCGCGGTCATCCCATGTTCCACCACGATCTCCCCGAGGGGACGGTCGATCGAACGGGCTCGCATTTCGCGCTGGAGGTCCAGCGCCTCCGAGAGCTCAGCCTCGGTGAGCGATCCGCACCGAACGAGCATCTCCCCGACCCGCAAATCCTCTTCTGGAGACTCCTCTATGAGACCGATGTAGTCCCCGATCCGGCTTCGCGGCGGGAGTATGCGGATCCGGCTCTCCTGCCGTACGAACTCGAATACATCTTCGATCGTCTTCTTGTCTGCGTCGCTCCTGAAGTTGATCTCGCAGCCGAGATAGCACGCCTCGGGGTCCATGACCGAGGCCTCCGGGATGGTATCATCCAGGGTGTCGATACCTTCGATGCGGCCCAGCGTACCCAGGTAGCGGAGGAACGAGAGGGGGTCCATGCCATCCCGAAGTGCGTCCGCCCCGAAGCGCAGTGAAATATGCCAGTTGTCGTTCCTCACCTGATTGCCGCCCACCCGCTCAACCGGGGACTCACACGCCTCCGGAAGCGTTGCCGCGGCAGATTCACTTTCCGGCCGCCCGCCGAGCAGCTCCTTCAGTTCCGCCGTCAATCGCCCCCCGCGTTCGGCCAGCTCCCCATCGGGACTTCCGTTTCCGGCCGCGAGTTGATCGATGAGTTCGCCTATGTGGTCTCCGCAGGCGAGCAACAGAGCGGCGACGGAGGAATCGACCTGCAGGACGCCGTCCCTGAGCCGGTCGAGCAGGCTCTCCACCCCATGGGTGAAGGCCACGATGGCCTCCAGTCCGAACAGTCCCGCGGAGCCCTTGATGGTATGCGCTGCGCGAAAAATGGCGTTCAGACTCTCGGTCTTGTCCTCCTCCTGCTCGAGGCGGAGCAGCGCATCCTCCATCTCGTTCAGCAGTTCGCGACTCTCGGCAATGTAGGTATTCAGTGCCGGATCAAGATCCATGAGCGCCTCCCCGAGCCTTCGTCAATACAACCGGGTCGCTGAAATAGCCGACCAACCCCATGAGCTCGTAGATGTCGAGCACTACACCGCTGTGGTTTGAGAGGATGAAGGAACGGTCGCGCGCTGCGCATTCTCGCTTCAGCAGCATGAGTAGTTGGACGCCGGCGGTGTCGATGTCGGTAATCCCACTCAGATCCAGCTCCAGGTCACCTGACCGCCCCAGCAGGCCCACCAGCTCCTGCTTCAGCGGCACCGCGTTGTAGATTGTCATCTCGCCACGCAGTTGCGCACGACACAGCGTTCCTTCATTCTCGACCTCGATCATGCTTCCCCTCCTTACTCCGCAGTCCGGGACGGCAACGGCCGTTACGGCAACACCAACTTCGCGACCGCAGCAAGCATCTGCTGCGGCTGGAACGGTTTCACCACCCACGCCTTGGCACCCGCCGCCTGCCCTTCGGCCTTCTTGCCCTCCTGCGACTCGGTCGTGAGCATGATGACCGGAGTGAATTTGTAGGAGGGATGCTTCTTTACCTCCTTGAGGAAGGTGATGCCGTCCATGTTCGGCATGTTCACGTCACTGATGATGAGATGGATCTTTTCGCCACCCATCTTGGCCAAGGCATCCTGGCCATCGCTCGCCTCGATGGTGGCGTAACCCGCCCCTTTGAGCGCGATGCTCACCACCTGCCGGAGGGATGCCGAGTCATCGACGATCATGATGGTCTTGGCCATGCTGAACTCCTGCTAAAAGAAGGTGATTTCATTCGACTCCACGCGCGAACAGTCACTGGTGCCGGAGTGATTGAGCCGTTGTTCGAGCATGGCGTAGCTCTGCTCCATGCGTTGCAGCCAGGCGCTGACGTCGATGGCGGCTATCGCCGCTTCATCCGCAGCTAACCTGCCGATCACCTCCTCCAGTTCTCCAATATTTCCGTACACCTGGGCTAGGATCTGGCTGGTTCGATCCTGGAACTGGAGAGCAACCAGCATCTCTTCGATCTCCTGGCGGATGCCGGAGCCCTCGTCCTGCATCACCGCGGCGGAGTGGCGCAGCTCCTCAACAACACGGCCGAACCCGCCAAGTACCTCACGGATTGCGGCATCCGAACGGTTAAGCACCGCCGCGTCCTTGTCCGCCGCCTGCTCCGCGACCGAGAAGGTCTGTCCGATGGCGGCATTGATGCCATTCACCTTCCCGGTCATCCTATCGGCCGTCTCGCGCGACAACCTGGAGAGCTTCCTTACCTCCTCGGCCACCACCGCAAACCCGCGCCCGGCGTCCCCCGCACGTGCCGCCTCAATTGAAGCGTTGAGTGCCAACAGGTTTGTCTGCTCGGCGATCTTCACCACATCGCCTGCCATCCGCTTCAACTCGTCGTTGTAGGCGGTCAGCGCCCGCACCTCCTCCAACATGCCCATCCTCCCCTGCTGTGTGGTGCGCAGAGAATCGACCACCTCCTGAAGGGTGCAATCGCTGCGCTCGAAAATTCCCACGATGCTGCCGTTTTCCGTAGCTCGCCGGGAGGTGGCGACCGTCGTGTCGAGGCGCTGTACCAAAGTGCCGAACCGCCCCGTCAGCTCCGCAACCGCCTCTTCGGTATGTCCCCTTGCGCTTTCGATATGGCGGCGCCAGATGGGGAGTGTGCAGAGGCACAACTCGCTCAGACCCTCCTGGCTCGTTTGCTCGGCACGGGCGGACTCGGCCTCCAACTGCCGGATCCTTTCGATCGCCATGTTGCTGGTACGTTCGCACCAGCGGCCGGACGCAATCCCTGACGAAACCATGAACATTGCGGCAGCCGTTCCCCCAATGGACATCCCCGAGAAAGCGAGTATCAGCCCGCCGCCCACCAGTCCTATCACGGTCGGCAATCGACTGGACGTGAGCGACGTGCGGGTCGGTAGAGCATCCGGCACAGGTAGGGTCAGAGTCGTGTCATTCATCATGCGGCCCTGTCGATCGAAGGCCCGGAGGTTTGTTGTACGAAGATCTCACCCATGGTTTGGTATAACCTCCGGTTCAGCTTGCTTCTGCTTGCGGACAGACTATGCACAAGGATCGTGAACAAGTGATGACCCCGAGTGCCGCCCGGGCGGATTAACGGCATCGAAATGTGGGGAGCCCACTTTCTCCATAGCGGCTCGCTCGCAGGCAATGCGGCGGCGACAGCGTCGTGCCGGTCCGGAACGCAAGCGGACCGCCAGCAGTGCAAATACCGGGGATGGCTGGAAAGCAGCCCATAGTGGCCAGGCCAGGGGAACTCCGGGACCGTCTCCGGGCAAGATAGCCGAAGTTCCCCGGAATTCCTGTGAGGGGGGAAGTTCTGGAAAGAGTTACCGCTTACCTGATCCAACCTGTTCCTTGAGGCCGAAGCGGATTTGTCACTGTTCGCCCCGGAAGAACCGCGCTCCCACACGGTCCCAAACCCGGGAGCAACAGAAGTCTCCCGGGTGCTGTTCTACGCTACACGTTCAACTTGCGGGAGAGTGGCAGGTTGTGCGGTTCCGCCAGCGAACAGCGGGGCGATAATTCAGTGGACTGAGGCACGCTGGCCGCCCGCTGAACGATCTCGATATCGGTGCCCCCAAAATCGTCCTCGCCGCGCCGACCGCTCGCCATCCCCTCCTGCACCCAGGTAATTGCATAGTGAATCAATTCGCTTGCGCTCTTGAGTCCCAGCTTGCGTTTGATATTCTCGCGATGCGCCTCGACGGTCTTGATGCTCCTGTTAAGCAGTTCCGCCACGCATGCCGAACTGTTTCCCTCGCCCAACAACGTGAAAATCTCCAGTTCCCTGTCGGTCAATGCATCAAGCGAATCCATGATGTTTCGTCGCCGCCTCTCCGGATCGAGCAGCCTGTCCCGCAGCGTCCCGGAGAGATACCTTCCGCCGGAAGCGACGCGCACGATAGCCTCCACTATCTCCCCCGGCTCGGCACTCTTGGTGATGTAGCCGGCCGCCCCTGCCGTGACCGCCCGTTCACCGTAACGGAGTTCATCGTGCATCGTGAGCACAAGCACCTCAGCCTGCGGTGCCCGCTGTTTCAGTCCACGTATCAGCTTGATCCCATGACAATCCGGTAGTGTGAGATCGAGCACGACGACATCGACCTCATGGGTGCGAAGATAGGCCATCGCACTCGCCCCATCGCCAACCGCAGCACAAATGCTGAGGCCGCGATGCCCGTCGAGCAACTGGGTAAGACCAAAACGCATGATTTCGTGGTCTTCGACCAGCAGTACTCTTGCAACCTGCCCCATCGTGTTCTCCCCAATTCATTCAATATCATTTCGTCTTGTTATTGGATTCCGTCCGCCAAATCCGCCGCTTGCCACTGAAACGCGCCGATGCCGACAGCCATTCCATCGTTTTGGTCCATCATAGGCCCGTCCGGCCACATGACAATCGTTGCCCGGATCAATTAGGAGTTCGTCCTATCCCGAGACCACCTCGCCGTCCTGGAGTTCAGTCCGTCTTATCGGATATGCCTGAGCTAATTCTTGAGATATTTCGTCTCCCGTCACCGCTTACCGGTCAGTGCATCGAGCACCAACTCCCTCAACTCCTGCGGATCGAGCGGCTTGTTCGCCACCAGCATCCCGTGCGCCCGCGCCTCCTCACTGGGCTGGCGCTGAACATCCCCGGTGATGATCACGCCGGGGATGCCTTTTCCAAAGCGGGATCGCATCTCGCGAATCAGCTCCACTCCCGTCACATCACCCAGCCGATAGTCCGCAACCACCAGATCCGCGCCGCCATTGCGCTCCAGGCAGTCAACCGCAGAGGCGAGGTCGTGTGCCCTCATAACGCGGTACTCCCATTTTTCCAGGATCAGACTCATGCACTCGCGGATATCCTCTTCATCCTCAACCAAGAGAATGTTTGCCCCCGGGAACCCCATTTCCAGTGGTAACTGATCGGCCGCCCGCACCGCCTGCATCTGCAGCGGTACCGACAGGCCGATACGCGTTCCGTGTCCAACCCGGGATGACAGCGTCAGTCGGTGGCCGAGCAGTCTGCTCAGGCGATCGACGATGGTGAGCCCCAGCCCGAGACCCTCGCGCCGGTTACGTGCCTTGTTGCCTACCTGGTGAAACTCATCGAACACCCGCTCCAGTTCGGCATCAGGTATTCCGACACCGGTGTCGACCACCTCAATGCACACTTCATCCCGTTGACGGCGGCAGCCAAGAAGAACAGCGCCGGATTCGGTGTTGCGGACAGCATTGGTCAGCAGATTGCGAAGAATGCGTGCGAGCAGGTCGGGATCGCTGAACACGACCGCACTCGACGGTACCCACCGCATGCGCAACCCCTTGGCTTCGGCCAGCGGCTGGAATTCGTCCGAAAGCTCCCGCATGAGCGGCTCGATCGCGAACGCTCTCTGTTCGGCAACCACCAGTCCCGCCTCCAGCTTGGAGATGTCCAGCAGGGTATCCAGCATCCGACTGAGTCCGGAGACCGCCCCGGTGATCTTCTCCATCAGCGCCCTCTGCCCGGGTGCCAGCTGCTCAATCTCCATCAGGTGAATCAGCAATCGAATGGCCTGAATCGGCTGCCTGATATCATGACTTGCGGTGGCGAGAAACCGGGTCTTGGCAAGGCTCGCCTCCTCCGCCGCGGCCCGTGCATCCCTCAGGTCATGCTCATAGGCGAGCCGCCGCTCCTCTGCCAGCTGGCGATCGGTGACATCCGAGGTCATGACGATAACCAGTGTCACGCGCTCTCCCTCCTTTACCGCGCTGAGGACGGTCTCTCCCCAGGCCAGCGTCCCGTCCGCGCGCCGTAAGCGGACACGGAAAGTGGCCGGTTCCTGTCCCGGCCAGTGGGCGGAAACAATCTTGTGATCCGCCTCATGCACGAAGTCACGCCAGGTCCGGTCCCGCAGATCATCGGCCGACTCCCCGACCATGCTTCGGAACGCCCAATTGACCTCGACAAGGCGCCCGTCCGGCGAACAGATCTGAATACCAACGCCGGCGTGCTGGAAGATTGCCCGGCTGCGGGCCTCGCTCCGGCGGATGGCGGTTTCCACCCGTTTCCTCTCACTGATGTCACGGATGCTGCCGAACATCAGCCAATCGTTCGCACGCCGAAACATGCAGCCCGCAATCTCCACCGGAATCTCACGGCCATCCCGGTCCAACAGGAGATACTCGCAGATGTCATTCCCACTCTTCTTCAGGCTCTCAAAACCTGCCGTGATCCGGTCATAGTCCTCCGCCCGATGCAGTTGACGAATATTCATGGTCAGCAGCTCGGTCATGCGGTAACGCAGCATCCTTGCCAGCCGCCGGTTGACATCCACGATAGCCCCCGACTGATCGACAACCACGATGCCGTCGCTGGCATTTTCCATTAGTGCCCGGTAACGCAGCTCGGAATGTCGAACTGCGCTCTCGGCGAGCCGCTCCTCGGTAATGTCCCGGCTGACGTGAATGGTGTGGCGCGCCCCATCCGGCAGATTCAGGACAGTCACCGCCACCGAATGGATTGGCCCCCGCTCGCCAAACGACAGTTCGAATCTGGATTCACCGGATGGATGCCGAATCCAGCTACAGACCGGACACTCGTCTGGTCGCAGGTCCGCGGGATGAAGGTAGCGATGGCAATGCTCGCCGAGAATCCGGCTGTCAGCGATCCCGAATCTGCTCCGGGCTGCCCGATTCGTTCGGTAGACATTTCCACTCTCGTCCACCACCACGGTGGGGTCCGGGATCGCGTCGTAG
The DNA here is from genome assembly GCA_041690635.1 of Gammaproteobacteria bacterium. Taxonomy (GTDB): domain Bacteria; phylum Pseudomonadota; class Gammaproteobacteria; order Thiohalomonadales; family Thiohalomonadaceae; genus JAWLGZ01. Next base: position 11,353 of record JAWLGZ010000004.1, on the reverse strand, counting down.
ATGCGCGCATTGACCGCCATGCTGGCAATCGGCACGGTCATCCCCACCTTGATGACAGCCGCCAGCACCGCCCAATAGGAGAACATGGAGAGCAACGCCTCGTGCAACATCCCACCGAACAGATGCGCCGCATAAGAGGCGGCCGCAAGCATGAGGGAGAGGGTCAGCAACGGCACCAGTGCCCGGTCGATCTCCGCCCGGTGTCGATAGATGCTGATGGCTGCCGCCACACAGACGACCAGCGAAACCTCATCGGCAACGCTGCTCCATCCGAAGGCAAAGGCGGGGTTGTCGCCGGCAAACAGGCGCGGGGCAATCATCAGCACCGCCAAGGCGGCAAAGACCAGCACCGTACGACTGGGGCGGGCATGTTGACGAAGAAAGAGGGGAGCCAACCCGATGGTCGCTGCCTGGGTAATACGGGCCTCCGCCAGCAGCTCGCCCGCAGGGATCCCCGAGACCAGGTCGAATAGCGAGATTCCCGCGACCCAGGTAAACCCCGCTGCCACATAGAGCATGAAGATGTTGGTGGTCAGCGGGAAGCTGTGCCATCCCAGCACCGCAATCAAGAGCGCGAAAACCAACCCGGTGATCGCAATGGCGCTCTGGACGGGATAATGGGAGCCCTCGGGAAGCGCGATCACCATCACGGTGACGGCGAGGGGAACCACCAACAAGGGATCGAACAACAAGCGCTTCATGATTCTTATTGTTTTTTGAATTATCTTTATGCAACAAAAACCGGCTACGTCACTGCCCGGCCGCCGGCAGACAGAACGCCCAAAATTGACGCATGCACACCCTATTTTCGCAAGAGCCGCACAAAACGAGCGGGACATCCCGAAATGAATAGTTCACATTTATGACACAATTCCCCCTTAACCTTTTCATCCAACCGAGTTTTGCTATCGTTGTACAACAAACCTAACACGCAATTCCGTGCTTCTCAACTGGTATTGCGTGTCCAAATACCCTGTCGCCCGAGGCCACGATCGCCCATGCCAAACTCTATTCCGGCTCGACTCAAGGCGGTCCGAGAGACTCTCGGATGTACGCAGAAGGAGATGGCCAAAGCGGTGGGTATCAAGTACCGCTCCTGGCAGGATTATGAGTCCGGCAAGAGTGTTCCCGGCGGCAACGCGCTCATTGCCGTTGCACGACTCGGCATCAACATCAACTGGATCCTTACCGGTCGCGGTTCGTTTCGAATTTCCGAGGCAAACTCAGGGGAGTCGGGTGGTCTGCTCACCACAGTGGCACGTGCAGTCGCCGAGGTCATGGCTGAACAGAAGGAAGAGTTCTCCGAGAGGGAGCATGCTGCCGTAACCCAGTCATTCGCACGGCTCTACGAGAAGCTCAGTGCGCGCCCCGATCCAGCCATCCTGGGTATCCTCACCCACCGTGAGCCAGGGGAGTCCTGATTGCGTCTCCTTTGAACGTTCATCTATGTGACACCGATAGACCATCAATGGTTATCCATATTCAAGTGCTGTGGCGGAACCTCCTTTTCCCTTTGCCTATGTTCAATAGGAAGGCAACGGGAGCGGCCGCGATGCACTGGAACGTTGTGGCAACTGTACGCGGGGGAAGGTTCGACGATGCGCTTGCATTCCTGCAACGGTTCGGAGAAGTGGAGCGGACTGGTTACTACAACGTGCTGCTGGTGCGCGTCGACGATCCCGACGTGCTGATGGAGACACTTCGGGAGGCGGTTGAAAACCGCGACCCCGAGGTGGAATGGATCGGCCGCGTGGTGCCGGTCACCGGCAATTTCAGCTTCCGTGATCCGGAGGAGTTCGAGAGCAAGGCGGCGGCCAGCGTGCGGCGCTGGCTCCCCGACCTGAGCGGCCGCTCGTTTCATGTGCGCGTCCATCGCCGAGGTTTCAAGGGGCGGCTCTCCTCCCAGCACGAAGAGGTGCAGCTCGACGGTGAACTGATGGCCGCCACTGACGCCCGCGGTGAGGCGGGCCAGATCGACTTCAGCGATCCGGATTATGTGGTGGCCCTGGAGACGGTCGGTCAGCAGGCCGGTTCCTCCCTGTGGAGTCGGGAGGCGCGGCGACGCTATCCGTTCCTCGGGGTCGACTGAGCACGGTGGCGGCGGCATGGAGGGATTCGAGACCGCCATATCCCGCCACATCTGGGATCTCAAGTATCGCCACCGGGAACAGGACCGTCTGGAACCCGACCTGGCGGCGACACACCTCCGCGTCGCCCGCGCCCTTGCCGCCGTCGACTCCCGCCCCGAAGAGTGGGAGCCGCGATTCTTCCATGCGCTTGAGAATTTCCGTTTTCTGCCGGGCGGGCGCATTCTGTTCGGCGCCGGCACCACGCACCGGGTCACCCTGTTCAACTGCTTCGTCATGGGCGTGGTGGAGGACTCCCTCGACGGCATCTTCGAGGGGCTGCGGGAGGGCGCCCTGACGCTGCAGCAGGGGGGCGGCGTCGGCTACGACTTCTCCACACTGCGTCCGCGCGGCACGCCGGCACTTCACACTGGGACAATCGCCTCCGGTCCGGTCTCATTCATGCGCATCTGGGATGCCATGTGCGCCACCATGCTCTCCACCGGCGTACGGCGCGGCGCCATGATGGCAACGCTGCGCTGCGATCACCCCGACATCGAAGAGTTCGTCACCGCCAAGCACACCCCGGGGGAGCTGCTGCACTTCAACCTTTCGGTACAGGTGACCGATGCCTTCATGGAGGCGGTGCGGAACGACGCCGAGTGGCCGCTGCTGTTCCCCGATGCGCATCTGGGTCCCGGAGAGGGCGAACGGATCGTGCGCGCGTGGAGCGGTTCACCCGAGCCGCTCCCCTGCCGTGTACTGCGCCGGGTGAACGCACGGGCGCTGTGGGACCGCATCATGCGTTCCGCCTACGATTTCGCCGAACCGGGTGTACTTTTCATTGATCAGGTCAACCGTGAAAACAACCTCGCCTGGCGTGAACGGATCTCGGCGACCAACCCGTGCGGAGAGATCCCGTTGCCGCCCTACGGCGCCTGTGACCTCGGCTCCGTCAACCTGGCCGCCTTCGTCACTGAACCGTTTACCCCGGAGGCACGGCTCGATATCGAAGCGGTGATCGACACAGCACGTATCGGTGTGCGTATGCTCGACAACGTCATCGAAGCCTCGCAGTTCCCGCTGCCGCGCCAGGCGGAGATGGCGCACGGCACGCGGCGCGTGGGTCTGGGGGTCACCGGACTGGCCGACGCACTGCTCATGCTCGGACTGCACTACGGTTCGCCGAAGGCGCGGGAGTTTGCCGCCGGAGTGATGCGCGCACTGCGCGACACCGCCTACGACACCTCGGCGGATCTGGCCGGCGAGAAGGGACCGTTTCCCTTTTTCAAACCGGAGCGGTATCTGGAACGGCCGTTCATCCAGAGGCTGCCGGAGCCGCTCCGCCGCCGCATAGCCGCTCACGGCATCCGCAACAGCCATCTGCTCGCCATCGCACCCACCGGCACCATCAGCCTGCTCGCCAACAACATCTCCAGCGGGATCGAACCGGTGTTCGCCTGGAGCCACACCCGGCGCGTCCTGGAGGCGGACGGCAGCTACACCGAATATCCGCTTACCGACCGAGCCTGGCGGCTGTGGCGCGATCGCCACCCAGGCGATGCCCCCCTGCCCGGCCACTTCATCAGCGCCCGCGGTCTCTCCCCCGACGACCACCTGGAGATGATGGCTGCGGTCCAGCCATTCGTGGACAACGCCGTTTCCAAGACGGTGAACGTACCGGAGTCGCTCTCTTTCGAGGCGTTCCGCTCCCTCTACCGGCGTGCCCATGCGCTCGGTCTCAAGGGCTGCACCACCTTCCGTCCGAGCGCCGTCCGCGGCGCGGTGCTGCGGGAGGAGCGCGGAGCCGAGGAGGGGCTGGTGGAGCCGCACTGCTGCAGCCTGGAGCGGGAGGCGGACTGACCGACGCCCCCGTATCCACACCTCTCGATGTTTGCCGAGGCGTGGGCGCAACAGGAACACGGCGCGTACGTCCACCAGCTCGACGGCTCCTCCCATCCGCTTAAGGAAACCTTAAGGCTCGCCCCCGTAACCTGCGCCCGTCCAGTAACGGGAGGTGCGAGATGCGTCCATCCAGGCAGGAGCGTTTGGAGTTTGGGCTGCACGACCGGGGCACGGAGGGCCGGGTTGCTGTCGAACGGTTCATTCACGATGTCTATGCACACCGCTTCGGGGCGGATATCAGCCATTTCCTCCCGCTCCTTATCGGGCTGCACGCAGGCGACGGAGCCCCCGCGGCCGCGGTGGGGGTGGGCCCCGCCGCCGACCGCCCGCTGTTTCTCGAGTGTTATCTCGACGCACCCATCGAACAGCGGCTCGCCGGCTACCCCAACGCCCCGACGAACCGAAACGCCATTGTCGAACTGGGTAACCTCTCCGCCGAGCACCCGGGCGGCGCCCGGCTGATCATCGTGGCACTCACCGCCTTTCTGGCAGGCGCCGGCTATGAATGGGCGGTCTTCACCGCCGTTCCCGCGGTCTGCAACGCCTTCCACCGCCTGGGGGTCGAACTGCTTCCGCTGGCCGCCGCCGACGGCGCCCGCCTGGGGCCGGAGAAGGGACGCTGGGGTAACTACTACGACCACCGCCCGCTGGTCACCGCCGCCCGCGTCGCCCAGGGCTGCGAGGCGATGGACCGCGCCATGCGAATGGAACAGGCGGTGCTGGCCACCGCCCCCCTGTGGCAGGCGGGGCTGGCCGCAGGTCAGGCGCGTCTGCGCAGCCAAATCTGATCATGCCGAAGGTTCTGGAATCGGTACGTGCCCACGCACGGATGCATCCCCACGCCCCCGCCCTGGCCTCTTCCGCCGGCATCCTGAGCTACGCCCGGCTGACCGAAGCGATGGACGGGGTCGCCCATCGTCTGGCCGGCCGATCGGCCGTGGCGCTGCTGCTGGAGAACGGACCGGCCTGGGTCGTTATCGATCTGGCGGCGATCGCGGCCGGCACCACGCTGGTCCCTCTCCCACCCTTCTTCTCCGCCGGCCAGGTGCAGCACGTCCTCGCCGATGCCGGGGTCGACACCATCATCACCGACCGCACCGGCCATCCGGCACTGGGGGAGTTCCCGGACGCGGCACCGCTCACGGTCGCCGGGGAAGCACTGACGCTGTTCACCCGCAGGGAACCCTTCCACGCCGCCGGAGACGGGATCGCCAAGGTCACCTACACCTCAGGCACCACGGGGAGTCCCAAGGGGGTCCGGTTGTCGCAGACCACGCTGGACGCGGTGGTCGTCTCCCTGGCCGAACGGCTCCAGGTCAGCCCGACGGATCGCCACCTTGCAGTCACGCCGCTCGGTGTGCTGCTGGAGAACGTGGCGGTCCACGTGGCGCTCCACGCCGGCGCCAGCGTCTGTCTGCCCCCGGTTGCAGAGGTCGGTCTGAGCGGTGCCAGCGGCATCGACGGGGAGCGTCTGAACCGCGCCCTCGGCATGTGGGAGGCCACCACGGCGGTGATGGTGCCCGCGATGCTGGATGCGCTCCTGGAGCGTGTCGAGTCCGGCGGTGAGGCACCGCCCCGGCTGCGCTGCCTCGCGGTGGGCGGTGCACCGGTCTCGGCGGCCGTTCTGGAACGGTCCGCAGCCGCCGGCCTGCCGGTGTTGCAGGGGTACGGCCTCTCCGAGTGCGGTTCGGTGGTGGCAGTCAACGGCCCCGACTGCAACCGGCCCGGGAGCGTCGGGCGTCCGCTGCCCCACCTGGCGTTGCAGTTCGGCCCCGACGGCGAGATCGCCGTCGCCGGGCCGCTGTTCGACGGCTACCTGGGACAGGAGCCGCGGCCGGATGGTTTCTGGGACACCGGGGACCTCGGCTACCTGGATGGGGACGGCTACCTGCACCTCCGGGGGCGCAGAAAGAATCTCTTCATCACCGCCTTCGGCCGCAACGTGGCCCCGGAGTGGGTGGAGTGCGAACTGGTCCGCTTCCCGGCCATCGCCCAGGCGGCGGTGTTCGGCGAGGGGCGCCCCTGGAACGCGGCGGTGATCGTGAGCGGTGCCGGCGATGCGGCGATCGCCGCCGCCCTGGAAACGGCCAACGCCGCCCTCCCCGACTACGCCCGGATCAGCGGCTGGATTCGTGCCGACGCCCCCTTCTCGCCGGCCAACGGCCAACTCACCCCCAACGGCCGCGTCCGCCGTGACGCGGTGCTCTCCGCCTACGGGGAGCGCATCCGATCACTCTACGCACAGGAGAGTTCCCATGGGTTTCTATGATCGACTGGTGGCGGCGACCGCCGCCGAACGGGAGGCGCTCTACGCCATTCCCTTCATCCAGGCCGGCATTACCGGCCGCGTGCCGCTGGAGAGCTACCGCGCCTTCCTCGCCCAGGCCTACCACCACGTCAAGCACACCGTCCCGCTGCTGATGGCGTGCGGCGCACGCCTGCCGGAGCGCCTGGAGTGGCTGCGCTCGGCTATCGGCCACTACATCAAGGAGGAGACCGGCCACCACGAGTGGATCCTCGACGACATCCGGGTGGCCGGCGGCGATGCCGACGCGGTACGCAACGGCATCGCCGCGCCCGCCACCGAACTGATGGTCGCCTACGCCTACGACACGGTGAACCGGCTCAACCCCGCCGGCTTCTTCGGCATGGTGCTGGTACTGGAGGGGACCAGTGTCGAATACGCCACACGCGCCGCCGGCGCACTGCAACAGACGCTCGGCCTGCCGGACAGCGCCTTCACCTACCTCACCTCCCACGGCAGCCTGGATATCGAACACGTGGACTTCTTCCAACAGCTGATGGATCGCCTCGATGACGAGGACGATCAACGGGCGGTGATCCACTGCGCCAGGATGATGTACCGCCTCTACGGTGACATCTTCCGCGCCCTGCCGCTGCCGGGCGGTGCGGCATGAAGCTCGCCGGCAGCCGCATCCTCCTGACCGGCGCGAGCGGCGGCATCGGCGCCGCCCTCGCCGCGCGACTGGCGCAGAAAGGGGCGCGTCTCGCCCTTGCCGGCCGTCGCCGGGAGGTGCTCGACCAGATCGCCGGTAATCTCGGTGAAGCATTCGGCATCGCGGCCGACCTCACCGACGAGGGCTCGCGCAACGCACTGGTCGAAGCCGCCAGTTCCCGCCTCGGCGGCATCGACCTGCTGATCAACAGCGCGGGGACGCTGGAGTTCCAACAGTTCGCCGACCAGGACCCGGCAGCCGTCGAACAGATCATGCAGACCAATCTGCTGGCGCCGATGCTGCTCACCCATGCCGTCCTGCCCCACATGCGGGCGGCCGGCGGCGGCCGCATCGTCAATGTCGGCTCCATCTTCGGCAGCATCGGCTTCGGCTGCTTCGCCGCCTACTCGGCCAGCAAGTTTGGCCTGCGCGGCTTCTCCGAGGCGCTGCGGCGCGAACTGGAGGGGAGCGGTATCGAGGTGACCTATATCGCCCCCCGTGCCACCCGCACCCCGCTCAACAGCGACACCGTCACCCGCATGAATGCCGCCACCGGCGTGCACATGGACACGGCGGAGGCGGTGGCCGACCGGATCGTCGCCGCCATCGAGGCGGAGGCGAAGGAGCGTTACCTCGGCTGGCCCGAATCGCTCTTCGTACGCATCAACGCCATCCTGCCGCGACTGGTGGACGGCGCCCTGCGCAAACAGCACGCGGTCATGCGTGATTTCGCATCCGGAAAGCAACAGGAGAGCAGCTCATGAAACGTATAATCATCGGTGTACTTTTCGCGTTCGCCGCCACCCTCCCGCCGCTCCAGGCTGAGGAGCTGACACCCGAACTGGCCACGCTGCGCGCCGACTGGGATTACGCCAATTTCAGCCTGCAGGGCGATGAGAAATCGGATCGCCTGAGCGAACTTGCCGAACGTGCACGCGCCATCCGAGAGGCCAGTCCCGGCGAGGCGGAGCCGCTGGTGTGGGAGGCGATCGTTCTCTCCAGCCTGGCCGGCGCCAAGGGCGGACTGGGTGCGCTGGATCTGGTGAAGCAGGCGCGTGAACGGCTCCTGGAGGCGGAACGGATCGACCCTGAGGTCCTGAACGGCTCCGTTTATACCTCACTCGGCAGCCTGTATTATCAGGTCCCCGGCTGGCCGCTCGGCTTCGGCGATGACAAGAAGGCCCGGGAATATCTGGAAAAGGCGCTGGCGCTCGACCCGGACGGCATCGATCCCCACTACTTCTACGGCGACTTCCTGCTGGATCAGGGGGACTACAAGGGTGCCGTCGCCGTACTGGAGCGTGCGCTGGAACTGCCGCCCCGCCCCGGCCGCGAGCTGGCCGACGCAGGCCGCCGCAAGGAGATCCGCGCAGCAATCGAAAAGGCGCGGCAGAAGATGGTGAGCGCCTTTACCTGGTGATCGCGCGCCTGCCATGGCTTCCGCCGAAAGGCGCCGGTGACCATGACACCGTGGCGCAACGTGCGTCACCTTTGACATCGACCATGGTTTTTCCCCTTTATGCGCCTGCTGCTGGTTGAAGACGACACCCTGCTCGGCGACGGCATTCGGGCCGGGCTCGCCCAGGAGGGGTATGCGGTGGACTGGCTGCAGGACGGCCTGCAGGCGAAGCAGGCGTTCGCCACCGAGGCGTTCGATCTGGTGGTACTGGACCTCGGCCTGCCCCGCCTCTCCGGCGTAGAACTGCTGGAGGGGATCCGCCGCGCCGGCAATGCGGTCCCGGTACTCATCCTCACCGCCCGCGACACCCTTGCCGACCGCATCGGCGGCCTGGATGCCGGTGCCGACGACTACCTGGTGAAGCCGTTCGATCTGGGGGAGCTGTGTGCGCGGGTACGGGCGCTGCTGCGGCGCGCCCACGGCCGCGCCGAACCGCTGCTGCGGCACGGCCCCCTGGTCCTCGATCCGGCGGCGCACACGCTGACGCTGGAGGGGGAGCCGGTCGAACTCCCGCGCCGCGAGTTCATCGTCCTGCAGATGCTGCTCGAAAATGCCGGCAACGTGGTACCCCGCTCCCGCATCGAGGAGTCGCTCTACGGCTGGTCGCCCGAGGTGGAGAGCAATACCCTGGAGGTCTATGTCCATCACCTGCGCCGCAAGCTCGGCGCCGATCTGATCCGCACGGTGCGGGGTGTGGGCTACACCATCGATACGGATCCCGCCTGATGCGTTCCATCCGCCTGCGCCTGCTGCTGGTTCTCCTGTTCCTGTTCCTCACCGCCTGGACAGCCGTTGCCCTGCTGACCTACGAGGAGACCCGCGATGAGGTGATCGAGATCTATGATGCCCACCTGGCCGAGGCGGCCCGCCTGCTGCTCGGCATCTCCCGCCACGAGATCGAGGAGGCGCTGGAAGCGGGCGCCACGCCCATGTCACGGGAGCAGATCGACCAGGAGGTCGCCGAACTGGAGGAGCTGCTTCTCGGCCACCCCTACGCAACCGGCATGGGCTTCCAGGTCTGGGAGAGCGGCAACCTCGTGTTGCGATCCTCCGAGATGCCCGAGTTTGCCCTCGCGGAGAGCGACGGCTTTGCCGACCGGCAGATCGGTGACACGCACTGGCGCGTCTATCGAACGGGCATCGACGAATTCGGCCTCCATGTCCACGTGGCGGAGCGGCTGGCCAATCGCGAGCGGATGATCACGGCCATCTCCCGGCAGGCGTTATACCCGCTGCTGGTCGCCCTTCCGGTACTCACCCTCCTGATCTGGTTCGGCGTCGGCCGCGGCCTGGTGCCCCTGCGTGCCGTTGCACGCGAGGTATCACGCCGCTCGCCTTCACTACTGGAACCGGTACCGCTGGACCGCCGCGTACCGGTCGAGGTGCGCCCGCTGGTCAATGCGCTGAACGACCTGCTCGGCCGCCTGGACCGGGCCCTGGAGCGCGAACGCCGCTTCACCGCTGATGCCTCCCACGAGCTTCGCACGCCGCTGGCCAGTCTCAAGACCCAGGCGCAGGTGGCCCTGCGGGCAAACGACGAGGAGTCCCGACGGCATGCACTGCGACAGGTGATCGCCGGCGTGGACCGGGCAACCCATCTGGTGGAGCAACTCCTGACCATCGCCCGGCTGGAACCGGAGGCCTCCACGCCCATGGAACGGGTGGCACTCGACGCGGTGGCGGCCGACATCTGCGCCGAACTGGCCCCTGCCGCGGCACGCAAGGGGGTCAAAGTCTCGCTGGAAATGCAGCCGGCGGTCGTGCGCGGCAACACAGTGGCCATCGGCGCGCTGCTGCGCAACCTGATCGATAACGCGATACGCCATACGCCGGAGGCGCATCAGGTGACGGTGACGGTCTCCTGGGCGGAGGGTGATGCGGAGATCTGCGTGTCCGACGAGGGACCCGGCATCCCTGCCCACGAAAGGGAGCGGGTGTTCGATCGTTTCTATCGCGGCGAGAACCGCCAGGGGTTCGGCTGCGGGTTGGGGCTCTCCATCGTCAGCCGGGTGGCCGAACTCCATGGGGCGCGCATCCTGCTCGACGAGTCTCCGGGCGGCGGATTGCGGGTAAGGACGCGTTTCGTCCTGGCGAAAGCGGGCGAGTTGGCAGGAAACCGCGAAGGGAGGAATCCTGTTGCACCGTTCGGTCGTCGTTCCGACGCATCGGCGCAATAGGATTGCACGCTACCCGTATTGCCACCGGAGGTGATCGACTACCGCCGTGCAATCTGCTTCGGCTGCGGCCTGCTCGCCAGCATTTCGTACTCCTTCGGCTTCATGTAGGGCAGCCTGCCGACGAACGCCACCAGCCTCTGGATTTCCTCGTCAGAAAGGGTCTCCTTCCAGGCCGGCATGCCGGTGCGGCGAAGACCGTTCTTGATGATCCAGAACAGCTCACCGCTGCTCCAGCGAATTGCCGCAAGGGATAGATCCGGCGGGCGCGGGCGCATGCCGAGACCGACCGGGGAGGGTTCGACACCCGGTGCGCCATGACACTGCACACAGTAGCGCCGGTAGTCGGCCACCCCCTCCTCCGGCGGGATCTCCACAACCGGGGCCAGGGAGATCTCGGCCGCGCGCACCCGGATTGCCTGCCCGGTGGCGAATGCCACTCCCCGCTGCACAAGCAGCGACTCCGGCTCGCTCGCCGCCACCTCCAGCCCGCCCGCATAGATCGCGCCGGCGACGGCGATGACGAAACAGCTCGACAGGAACAGGAGGTCGCGGCGCATGTCCTCTCCGGGGAAGTGGAAATGCCGGGTGCATGGAGTATAGACAATCGCTAATGGAGTCGCCGGTGGTCGGTGGCCGGTGGTCGGTCGCAAGTCGCAAGTCGCAAGTCGCAAGTCGCAAGTCGCAAGAGGGTGTCACTTGTCACTTGTCACTTGTCACTTGTCACTTGTCACTTGTCACTTGTCACTTGTCACTTGTCACTTGTCACTTGTCACTTGTCACTTGTCACTT
>JAWLGZ010000003.1:0-644902 GCA_041690635.1 Gammaproteobacteria bacterium | reverse complement strand
GGTGGTCGGTGGTCGGTGGTCGGTGGTCGGTGGTCGGTGGTCGGTGGTCGGTGGTCGGTGGTCGGTGGTCGGTGGTCGGTGGTCGGTGGTCGGTGGTCGGTGGTCGGTGGTCGGTGGTCGGTCACAAAATAGGAAAGGCATGGGCGGGGCCCATGCCTTTCCTGGTTACGGCGAAGCGGGAGTTACTGGGCGGCGGAGGTCGTACGCTCCTCCCACTTCTGCGCCTCGTCGTCCCAGTCGTCGGTGCGCACGTAGGGGTTCATGCGCGGCCGCTCGATCATGTTGGGATCGATCTCGATGCCGACCCCCTCGAGGAAGTTGACCAGACCGATGCGCTCGATCATCTCGCCGGTGCGCTCGTGCTCCAGCGCGTTCTCGGCGAAGAAGTCGATGACGTTGCCGGCCATCTCCTCCAGCTTCTCGTAATCCTCTTCCGTGTCCAGCTTCATGAACGGGACGATGACGGTCCCCATCAGGTCGCCGATCTTCAGCGTGCGCTTGCCGCCGATGAGGATGGAGACCCCCTTGTCGTCGCCGGGCGAGAGCGCCTTGGTCAGCACGTTGATGCAGTGCATGCAGCGGACACAGTTCTTGTTGTCCACCGCCAGAGTGTCGTCGTCGTTCAGCGACAGCGCCTGGGTCGGGCAGCGGCTGATGACGTTGTCCACCATCTTCTTGCGGCCCATCGTGGCCACGTACTGCTTGAACTCGGCCTGGTCCACCTTCATGTCGTCACGCCAGGTGCCGATCACCGCCATGTCGGCGCGCTGGATGGAGTTCATGCAGTCGTTGGCGCAGCCGGAGACCTTGAATTTGAACTTGTAGGGCAGCGCCGGACGGTGCATGTCGTCGAGGAAGGCGTTGACCAGCTTGCGGTGGATCTTCTCCTCGCTGGCGCAGGAGTGTTCGCAGCGTGCCGCGCCGACGCAGCTCATGCCGGTGCGCACGGCGGGACCGGCGCCGCCGAGATCGAAACCCAGCTCGTTCAGCTCGTCGAAGGCGGGCTGGACGTTGTCGGTGGTGCAGCCCTGGAACATGATGTCGCCGGACTGGCCGTGAAAGGCGATGAGACCGGAGCCGTACTTCTCCCAGATGTCGCACATCGCCCGAATGGTCTTGGTGTCGTAGTGCATACCGGCCGGCGGCTGCACCCGCAGCGTGTGGAACTCGGCCGCGGCGGGGAACAGCGGCTTCTTCTGGTCATTCATCAGCTCGGTAAAGCGCGGGATAATGCCGCCGCCGTAGCCGACAACCCCCACCGTGCCGCCCTTCCAGAACCCCTTGCGGGTTTCGTAGGAGGTTTCGAGCTGCCCGAGGAGATCCTTCATCATGTCGGCATAGGGCTTGTCCTCCGACTGGGCAAGCCGCTTCAGGCCGGTGACGAAACTCGGCCAGGGGCCGGTTTCCAGCTGGTCGAGCATCGGCGTTTCGTGCATCGGTTTCGACATCGTCAGTCTCCCTTGGTGAGGTCTGCCGTACATCCGCATGCGGCGGGCACACGGAGGAATTTGGATTAACTCTATTATTCCTACAGATATAGTCAAGTATTAACAGGGGCGCGGAAGGGGTATTCCTGACTATCCCGATCGGGATATAAGGCAGTGACAAGTCGCAAGTTGCTAGAGCACCGAACAGATAAATGGAACGTTCTCCTTAAGAGCCGGCCAGCTGTAGGAGCCCGCCCCCGCGGGCGAATGGGCCTACCGGAGCAAATCCAGCGCTGAAGCGGCTTTGCCGCTATTCGCCCGGAGGGCCGGGCTCCTACAGATTAAGCAACACTCGGTTTAGCTGTTCGGTGCTCTAATCGCTAGTCGCAAGGATGCTTTGCTTGCAACTTGCGACTAGCCACTTGAGACTGTTCCCCAATGCTGCAAATCGAAAAGTCCATCGATCTGCCCTACCCCCCGGAGCCGCTGTTCGATCTGGTCGCCGACATCGAGCGCTATCCGGAGTTCGTGCCCGGCTATCGGGCGGTGCGCATCCTCGTCCGCGACGGGAACCGGATGAGTGTGGAGCAGATCGTACGCGGCGGTCCGTTCCACCGGCGGCTCCGCTCCGAGGCGCTGCTTGAAAGACCGGGTCGCATCACCATCCACTCCCCGCCCGGCGCCCTCCCCGGCTTCACCATCGACTGGTGTTTCGAACCCCGTGGCGCGGGTTGTACGGTCCGCTGCCACGCCACGGTATCGGCTGGCCCGTTGGAACGGCTCGCCGCCCCCTGGCTCGACCATTTCGTCCGCCGCACGCTGGCTGCGTTTCGAACCCGCGCCGCCCTGGTCGTGAACCGTGAAGCATGAAGGGCGTGGGGGGCTGCGATTGGAGCCGGCCGAGCTTTCCGCGGTGCGGAACGCCCCATGTGCGGAAACCGGCCGCGGCTTCTCCTCTTACGCCTGACGTTTCACGCGTCACGCCTCAGCTGCCCCAGCCGGTGGGGACATCCGGCTGCTCACCATCACCGGCTGGGCCGACCTTGCTGACGATCTGTACCGTGCTCGCCTGCGGCCCCTCCTCCCCCTCCTCCGGATCGAACCGCACCTCGGTGCCCACGGTCAGCCGCTCGAAGTCGTCGTGCAGCACCGCATGGCGGTGGAAGTAGTACTCTTCGGTGTCCAGCGGGTCCTTGATGAAGCCGTACCCCGCCTCGGGGAACAGCCGCACCACGATGCCGTGGGGCTCCTCGTGGGTCTTCACGTCGTAGCGGCGCACCCGGTTGGCCTTGAGCACCTGCCGCTCCATCGCCTTGAAGGCGTCGCGGATGACGGTGCGCAGTTCCGGCGGCTGTTGGGTGCGGTCGGGCTCGGCCACCGCCACCAGCGCCTTGTGATCGGGCAGACGCACCTCCACCCGAACCCGGTGAGGGTTTCCCGTGTGGCGGTGGCGATGGGGGCACTCCACCGTCACGTGGCAGGAGATGATGTCGTCGGCGTAGCGCTCCAGCCGATCGGTCTGCCGGCGGATGAAGTTTTCGCTCCACTCGGAGCGATCCACCCCGTGATAGATGGTCTCCAATGGCACCTGCATCAAAGCGCCTCCCTGGGATTGTCTACCTAAAGGATAGAAAAGTGCCGGCGGATGTAATGGTCTGATCAGCGAAGGAGCAGCAGTTCACCGGTGCGCAAGAACAACGCTTCACGTTTCACGCCCGAACTATATGTTTCAGTAAAGGCCAGGGAGGAAACGGACGTGAGCCTGCTACTCATCACCTGTGACAACCCGGCGGGGGAGTATGCGCACCTGAAGCAATTCGCCGAGGGTTTCGATGCGCTACGGCTCGCCGACAATGCCTTCGCCATCGCAAGCGAACTGCCGGCCGACGAGCTCTACCAGCGCCTGCACCCCCTGCTGCACCCGGACGAGACCGCCTACATCCTGAGCGTGACCGATCCCTGGATCGGATTCGGCTACGAGGCGATGAACGACTGGCTGCACCGCCACCTTCACTGATGGTTCCCCAGCCGCACCGGTTCTCCGCCGGTGTCGTGGTGGTGCGGCGCGGCAAGGACGGCCCGCGCTACCTGCTGCTGCGCGCCTACCGTAACTGGGACTTTCCCAAGGGGGAGATCGAACCGGGCGAGGAGCCGCTCGCCGCCGCCCGGCGCGAGACCGCCGAGGAGGCGGGGATCAGCCGCCTGGCCTTCCGCTGGGGCGAAGCCTATCGCGAGACCGCCCCCTACGGCCGGGGCAAGGTGGCGCGCTACTACCTCGCCGAGAGCGCCGAAGAGGCACGGCTGGATGCCGGTCCCGACCGACCGGAACACCACGAGTACCGCTGGGCCGACGCAAGCGAGGCGGAGAGGCTGCTGCCGCCGCGGCTGCGGCCAGTCCTCTCCTGGGCCAGGGAACGGGTCGAGAACGGCGCTCGCCATCAGTTCGGCAACGGCCGCCGTTCCGGAGCATAACCGCTGTTTTCCCGATAAAAATCGGGGCGCTTGCCTGGCCACCCCGCCCTTCTAGACTCGGGTGTAGGGGCCTGTACGGACCCCAAAATCCATCCAGCAAGGAGGCAAGGCAAATGGGACAACACACCGGAACCCGGGATGAGCATTACGACATCGTCAGCACCCTCTACCACTCGCTGCAGGGCGCCGATGTCTGCGACAAGTACATCGAGGACGCGGAAAAGAGCGGTGACAAGGAGGCGGCCAGCTTCTTCCACGAGGTACAGGACCACAACCGCCAGCTCGCCGACAAGGCGAAACAGCTGCTCGCCAAGCGCGTCCACTAGCAGGATGTTGAAAAAGGGTTTCCTACCCTTTATCAACACGCCGCGCCCGGTACATGCCCGTGCGCGTCTACGACGAATCAAACACCTGCGTGTTTGATTCGCGGGCGGGGCATCCGTGCCCCGCATTGGCAGGCCGTTTTCAACAGCCTGCCAGGGAGATGCTGATTCAATCCATCCCGGATTGAATCAGCGACGCCCGACCCGGCACATGTCCGGGCCGGGCTCCCGCCAGTCAATCGCCCCGCGGGCCGACCCCGCGGGGCGGACGCATGTTCGATTCTGCCCCCTGCAACAGGACACTCGAGCACCGCATTCCCGCCGTTCCCGTCTCGAGCCGGACGACATGGCCCGGCTGGACGCCCTCGATGAAGGGCATCACGTGGACCGGGACCCACCGGGCAAGCGTGACGGCTTAGCTACCCCCCCGGGCCGTATCGCGGTCTTGATTCCCCGACGCCATGCTATGATGCGGCGGAGAGTGCCGGATCGAGCACTCGCGGCGAACAACAAAGGGAGTTTGATGCGAACCCCGCCCCGTCTCATGCGCGCCGTTGCGCTGGCCACAGCCCTGGCCGCGGCTGTGCTTGCGCCGTGCTCGCGGGCCGAGTCGGCGGCGAAGGTGGACACGGGGATAAAACTCGCTTTTCTCTACAACTTCAGCAAGTTCGTCCATTGGCCCGAGAGCGCCCTCCCCCCCGAGGCCGACCGCATCAACCTCTGTATCGCGGGCGACCCCTATCTCATTGCCGACATGGATTCCGCGCTGGGCACCAAACAGGCCCAGGGACGGATGATCGCCCTGCTGGATGCGACCCGCATCGTCGATCCGCGCCGCTGTCATCTCCTGTTCGTGACCGAGCGGTCACAAGAGAGTGCCGTGCACCTGCTTGAACAGGTACGCGATGCAGCGGTGCTGACCATCGGCGAAAACGAGGCGTTCGCCCACCGGGGCATCATCGGCCTCTATGCCGAGGAGCAGAAACTGCGTTTTGCCGTCAATCTGGACGCGGCAGGGCGGGCGGGGCTGGAACTTAACGCCCGACTGCTCGGTCTGGCCAAGGTGGTGAGCGGTGATTAGGCGCGCGATCAGGCAGTTTTTCAGCGGCCTCTCTCTGCGCCGCAAACTGATCCTGTTGGCGCTGCTGCCGAGCAGTGTGGCGTTGCTGCTGGTCGGCTCGATGCACATCTACCTCGATTACCGGACCACCCACGAGCGGCGCATCGAGCACCGCATCGCCCAGGCCGACCTCATCGCCTACAACGTCACCGCTGCACTCGCCTTCGCCGACGCCCGTGCCGCCGCCCAGCTGCTCTCCGCCCTGAGCGCGGAGAAGCACATCGGGCTCGGGGTGGCCTATGACCGGGAGGGTGCACTGTTTGCCGACTACCGGCGCCCGGACATCCCCGACGACATCGCCTATCCGCAGACCGCCCCTGCCGTCGGCGAACGGTTTGTCGAAGGTCACCTTCAGGTAGTCCGTCCGGTGCTCCTGGACGGTGAACGCATCGGCGCCGTCCTGTTGTGCGACGACCTGGCCGACATGCGCGAGCACACCAACGATCTGATCGTCTCCATGGTGGTCCTGCTGCTCTTCTCCGGCATGATCGTGGCCTTCCTGGCCCACCTGCTCCAGGGGCCGATCGCCCGCCCCGTGGCCCGTCTCATCGATGCCGCTCAGCGGGTCTCCCGCGACAAGGATTACTCCCTGCGGCTGGCCGTGGAGGGGCGCGACGAGATGGCGCTGCTGGCGGACGCCTTCAACCAGATGCTGACGCGGATCGAACAGCGCGACATGCAGCTGCAACTCCATCAGGAGGAGCTGGAGGGCGAAGTCGCCGCGCGCACCGCCCGCCTGCGCGAACTGAACGAGGAGCTGACCGAGGCCAAGGAGCGGGCGGAGGCGGCATCGCGCCTCAAATCGGAATTCCTGGCCAACATGAGTCACGAGATCCGCACGCCGATTCACGGCATCCTCGGCAGCCTCGATCTGGTACGCGGCAGCGGGCTCGACCCGGAGCGGCGCGACTTCATCGAGACCGCCCACACCTCGGCACAACAGCTGCTGGCGCTCATCAATGACATCCTCGACTTCTCCAAGATCGAGGCGGGCCGCCTGACGCTGGAGTCCGAGTGGTTCGACATCGGCGACGTGATGGAGAGCGCCTGCGCCCTGGTCGCCCCCCAGGCGACCGAAAAGAACCTGGCGCTTCACTGCCTGATCCCGGCGCGAATCCCGGCACGGCTGCGCGGCGATCCCACCCGCCTGCGGCAGGTCCTCGTCAACCTGCTCGGCAACTCGGTGAAGTTCACCGAGCGCGGCGAGGTGACTGTGAGCGTGGAACCGGTGACCGAGGAGAACGGGGAGGTGGTATTGCGCTTCGAGGTGCGTGACACCGGCATCGGCATGTCCCCCCTGCGTGCCGCAGAGCTGTTCCAGCCCTTCTCCCAGGGGGACAGCACCACCACCCGCCGCTTCGGCGGCACCGGGCTGGGGCTTGCCATCTGCAAGCGGCTGGTGGATCTGATGGGGGGCGAAATCAGCGTGCAGAGCACCCCCAATGAAGGTGCCACCTTCCACTTCACCGCACGCCTCGGCCGCGGTGAACCGCGCGCGGAGGCCCCATCGAAGCGGCTCGGCCTCAAGGTACTGGTGGTGGACGCCAGCACCACCGGCCGGGCGGTGCTCGCCGCCAGCCTCGCCCACTGGGGACTCGATTATCGGGAGACAGCGGACGCCGATGCCGCCCGTGCGGCGCTGGCCGAGGCGGCCGCCGGCGGCGCGCCGTTCGATCTGCTGATTATCGATGCCGAAGTGGCGGGAGCGGAACAGCTGGTGGCGGAAACCGGCGCAGCGCAGCCACGGGTGATTGCGCTGGCCCCTCTGGGCCGTTCGTCGCACCTGGCCGCCGATGCACGGGTATCCCGTCCGGTGCGCCGCTCCAGGCTCTATGACGCCATCCTGACCCTCTCCGGACGGGCGCCGGAGCCGCGCCAGACCACCTTCCCCGAGCGCCGTTTCCGGGGCCGCGTACTGCTGGCGGAGGACAACCGCATCAACCAGAAGGTGGCGTTCGAACTGCTGCGCCGCTATGGTCTGGAGGCGGATCTCGCCGCTGACGGTTTCGAGGCGCTGGAAGCGCTCGATCGGGCTCACTACGATCTGGTCCTGATGGACCTGCACATGCCGCGGCTCGACGGCCTGGAGGCGACCGCCCGCATCCGTCAACGGGAGACGACCGCCGGTGGACCACGTCTGCCCATCGTGGCGGTGACCGCCGACGCAATTCAGGGCGATCGCGAACGCTGTCTGGCGGCGGGGATGGACGATTATCTCTCCAAACCGATGGGTGCCGCCGACCTCGAGCGGGTGCTCCAGCGCTGGCTGCCGGAGAGCGATCTGCCCGCCGCCATCGGTAACACGGAGTCGGTCGATCGTGAAACCCTGACCGCGCTACACGAACTGCTCGGCTGCGATTTCGCGGAACTGATCGCGGACTACCTGGAGGATGCACCGCTGCTCTTTGCACGCATTACCGATGCGGTCGGGCAGGGCGATGCGGATGCCCTTCGCAATGCCGCCCACAGCCTCAAATCGAGCAGCGCCAATATCGGGGCGACTGCCCTCTCCGCCTATGCCTGGGCACTGGAACGGCTGGCGCGGGAGGGCGCGCCGCGGGAGGGCGAGGGGCTGCTGGCGCAGACCGGCGCCGAACTGGAGGCAGTTTGCGAAGCACTCGCTCCCCTGGCGGCGAGGAGGGTCTCATGAAGGTCTTGGTGGTGGACGACACCCGCACCGATCTGCGTATCGTCACGGCCCACGTGCGCGATCTGGGGCATGAGGTGATCACCGCCGGCAGCGGCGAGGAGGCGCTCGCCCGCTACCTCGCCGACAACCCGGACCTGGTGCTGCTCGATGTGGTGATGCCGGGCATGGACGGCTACACGGTGGCGCGCCGTATCCGCGAGCTGGCCGGTGATGACTGGGTGCCGATCATCTTCCTTTCGGCCATGGTCGAGGATGAACATATCGTGCGCGGCATCGAAGTGGGTGGTGACGACTACCTGACCAAGCCGCCGCGCCAACTGGTGTTGAAGGCAAAGCTCACCGCCATGGAGCGAATCGCGCACATGCGCCAGTCGCTGATCGAGGTCTCCGGCCAGCTCGAACGTGCCAATGAGGAGCTGCACCGGCTGTCGCGGGAGGATCACCTGACCGGACTGGCCAACCGCCGCGTGTTCGACGAACGCCTGGCTGTGGAGTGGCAGCGTGCCCGACGCGAACAGGTGGAGATCGCACTGATCCTCGCCGACATCGACCACTTCAAGGCGTACAACGACCACTACGGTCACCAGGCCGGGGACCAATGCCTGGTTCAGGTGGCCGAGGCACTCAAGGGGGCGGCGCGCCGCCCCGGCGATATCGCCGCCCGCTACGGCGGCGAGGAGTTCGCCATCCTGCTGCCGGCGACCAGCGTTCAGGAGGGGGCCCGCATCGCAGGACAGATCTGCGCCGCGATTCGCGACCTCCAGGCCCCCAACATCAAGTCGCCCACCTCGGACCGGGTCACCACCAGCTTCGGCGTGGCCGGCTGCGTCCCCTCCGAGCAGGGGAGCGCACGCGCCCTGGTGGCCGCGGCGGACGCCCTCCTCTACCAGGCCAAGCAGGCCGGACGCGATCGGGTGGTAGCCGCCGCCTGCGGTACGATGGCCTCCGCCTTGCCCCTCGCCGAAGAGGGGTAACACCACGGAACGGCTGATCGCCATCGCGGCCGAACTGCGCGATCAGGTCGCTCCGCTGCGCTTCACCCCGCCGGTCAGCCACGTCTACAACCCGCTCGCCTACGCCTGGGAACCCCACCGAGCCTATCTTGAACGTTACGGCACGTTGGGCGCCGACTGTCTGCTGCTGGGGATGAACCCGGGGCCGTGGGGCATGGCCCAGACCGGGGTGCCGTTCGGCGATGTCCGGATGGTGCGCGACTGGCTCAGTATCAATGGGCCGGTGGGCCATCCACCGCACGAGCATCCAAAGCGGCCGATTTTGGGCTTCGGCTGCCACCGGCAGGAGGTGAGCGGCCGTCGCTTCTGGGGCTGGGCGCGGGCGCGTTTCGCCACCCCCGAGCGGTTTTTCCAGCAGTTCTTCGTGCTCAACTACTGCCCGCTGCTGTTCCTGGAGAAGAGCGGGCGCAACCGCACTCCCGACAAGCTCCACACCGCCGAACGCAGCCGGCTCTACCGACCGTGCGACGCCGCGCTCCTCGCGGCTGTCGAACTGCTGCGTCCGCGTTTCGTCCTCGGCCTCGGCCGCTTCGCCGAGGCGCGCATCCGCATCCTCATCAATGACCCCGCGATCACCGTCGGCTGTCTCCCCCACCCGAGTCCGGCGCACCCGCCGAACAACAACGGTCCATGGAGCGAACGGATGGACAGGGCGCTGACGGAGTTCGGGTTTCCGCACCCGCGGTGAAGTTGAATTACGCGCGCTTGACCCAACGAACCGCGTAGGATGCGGTGAGCCTGCGAACCGCCTCGATCGAGGGACAGGAATGGCCATTCGCGACCGATGCGGTTCGTTCCTCACCGCATCCTACATTCCTCCATAAGGCAGATGCGCGTCGCTTTCCCGCCCGGCTGATGGGGGTGAGTAATTACGGGCAAGCAAAGAAAAGGAACACAGGCGCAGAACGGGCGGAACCGTCATCTGCTTCGAAAAAGTACGAACCGCACCCGAGACGGGACGAGCCCGGCAAATCACATCCCACGGACCCTCACGATCCCACCTCAACCGTCCCAACCATCCCCGCCTCCAGATGCCCCGGCACCGCGCAGCCGAAGGTGACCTCCCCAGGGGTGTCAAACTGCCACACCAGACCACCGCGTTGACCGGGGCGCAGGCTGATCATGTTGGGCATGGCGTGGTACTCCATCTCGGGCATAGTGCGCATCGCTTCGGCATGTGACCTCAGGTCGTCGAGTGAACCGATCACCATCTCGTGATCGAGCTTGCCGCTGTTCTTGAGGAAAAAGCGGACCGTCTCACCCGCGGTGACAGTGATCCGATCGGGGGAGAAACGCATGGCGTCATCCATCGTTACCATGATGGTGCGGGTTACCTTCTCCGGGTCGCCCGGGCGCCCCGCCGCCGGGTCGAGCATCTGGGCGTGCATCTCCGCCATGTCGTGATCGCCATGCATGGCGTGTCCCTGGGCGTGATCCTCCGCAGCCACCGCCAGGGCAGGGAGCAGAACGAAAACCAAAACGGCTCGCTTCATCATCTTGAACATCCTCCGCGTGGTAGCAACCATGACCGTGGCCCCCAACGTCAAAACCACGCCCGCACCCCCGCGACCCATCGGGTCTCATCGGTGCGCGCGCCCGACGCGCGGGCGAAGTCGGCGGTCCCGCCGTAGAGTCCGCTCCACTCCGCGCCGATGTAGGGGGAAAACTGTCGGTGAATCTCGTAGCGCAGCCGCAGGCCCGCCGTGACGTCCGACAGACCGCTGCCCTGGTCGCGCGCCTCGTCCCGTTTGCCGTAGAGGTTGGCCTCCACCCGCGGCTGCAGGATCAGCCGCTGCGTGAACAGCAGCTCATACTCTGCCCCGAGGCGCAGCGCGGACCGCCCCTGCTCGCCAACATAGGCCGTGATGTCGACCTTGAACCGGTAGGGCGCAAGCCCTTCGATACCGAAGGCCAGCCAGGTCCGGTCCGGCGCCTCACCATGGTCGTGACGCACGCCGAGCTGCGTATTCCAATAGGCCGCGATGGCATGCCCCCACAGGAGTTCGGTGTGCGCCTCGTGAAGCCTGCCCCCCTCGATCTCCCCCTCGGCCTTGAGTACGAGGCGGTCATAGTCACGCCCCCACCAGCCCTGGATCTCGTAAGCCGTGGCGTTGTTGTTGCGGCTCTCCACATATTCCAGCCGATCCACCAGCAGTGAGCCGAAGGTGTGTTCATCGGCCATCCGCATACGCGGAAGAGGGCCGAAATCCTGCCCCCCCGACCAGGCATGCGGATCGCGTGCGTCGGGCGGCGGTGAACCGCCCTGCATGGCGCCGTGATCCATGCTTCCTTGCTCCAGGGTCTCCTGTGCCCAGGCAGGGGAGATTCCAAGCAGCAGTGCGACAACCAGACTGTTTACATTGCGTTTCATCGACATAGCTCCCCCGTGGTTGCCGACGCTCATGCCACCACCACCACGCGGAACATGCCCGCATCCATGTGGTGCATGAGGTGGCAGTGCCACGCCCAGCGGCCCGGTGCATCCGCGGTGACCAGGAAACTGATGCGCTGCGCCGGCTGCACGCTGATGGTGTGTTTACGCACCTGGAAGCGGCCGTTGGGGGTCTCCAGTTCGCTCCACATGCCGTGCAGGTGCATGGGGTGGGTCATCATGGTGTCGTTGTGCAGGATCACCCGCAGGCGTTCGCCGAAACGGAAATGGAGCGGCGTCGACTTGCCAAACTCCAGACCGTCGAACGACCAGGTGTAGCGTTCCATGTTGCCGGTCAGATGCAGCTCGATCTCCCGCTCCGGCCCGCGCGGGTCCATCGGCCCGCCAGCTGTGCGAAGGTCGGCATAGGTGAGCACCCGCCGCCCGTTGTTGCGCAGGCCGATCCCGGGGTCATCGAGATTGACCCGCGGCGTATCCACCCGCATGTCGACGCTGGGCCCGTATTCGGTGCGGGCGTGGCGAACCGTGCGGTTGGGCTTGGCCAGGCCCGGCGCGCCATGGTCCATGCCACTGTGATCCATGCTGCCGTGATCCATTCCGGCCATACTGCCGTGATCCATCCCGCCGTGGTCCATACCGCCCATGCTGTCGTGCGCACCCTGTTTCACAGCGCCATGATCCATGGCACCGTGGCCCATTGCGGCGTGATCCATCTCACCCATCATGTCGGTCATGGCGAGCCACTCGGGCGGGTCGGGCTGCGGCACGTCGGCGGCGAGTCCCGCACGGGCCGCCAGCGTACCGCGGGCATAACCGCCGCGATCGATCGACTGGGCAAACAGGGTGTAGGCCTCCTCCTGTGGGGTCACCAACACATCGTAGGTTTCGCCGGGTCCGAAGCGGAATTCGTCCACCGTCACCGGCTCCACGTTCTGGCCGTCGGTCTGTACCACCGTCATCGGCAGACCCGGAATGCGGACGTCGAACAGGGTGCCGGCGCCGCCGTTGATGAACCGCAGCCGCACCCGTTCGCCCGGACTCATCAGACCGGTCCAGTTACCGGCCGGGGTGGTGCCGTTCATCAGGTAGGTGTAAGTGTGGGCGGTGATGTCGGCGAGATCGGTGGGACTCATGCGCATCTCTCCCCACATGCGCCGCTTGTCGATGGCGGCACCGAGGCCGAGGGTGGAGACGTCGCGGAAGAAGTCACCCAGGGTCGGCTGGTTGAAGTTGTAGTAGTGCCCCTCCTTCTTCAGTTTGGCCATGACCGCCATCGGGTCTTCGTCGGTCCAGTCGGAGAGCTGGATCACGTAGTCGCGGTCGGCGCGAATGTCGTCGTCCGCCGGGTCGACGATGATCGCCCCGTACATCCCGGTCTGCTCCTGAAAACCGGAGTGGGAGTGGTACCAGTAGGTGCCGCTCTGCTCCAGGGTGAAGCGGTAGGTGAAGGTCTCTCCGGGCGGAATCCCGGCGAAGCTGAGCCCGGGCACCCCATCCATCTCCGCCGGCAGGATGATGCCGTGCCAGTGGATGGAGGTGGGTTCGTCGAGGCGGTTGGTGACCCGGATGGTCACGGTGTCCCCCTCCCGCCAGTGCAGGGTCGGCGCCGGGATCGACCCGTTGATCATCGTGGCCATGCGGGTCGCCCCGGTGAAGTTGACCGGCACGTTCTCCACCACCAGATCGAACTCGGTACCGCGCAGGACCGGCGCGGCGTTTTTCCCACCGGGGCCTTGGGTCAGTCCGGGCCGCGTCCAGGAGGCGACGCCGGCCAGGGCGCCGCCGACCACCAATCCCTTGACGAAGGTGCGCCGGGAGAGACCGGCGGGGAGCAGGGGTTCTCGCGAAGACATGGGGTGCTCCTCTCCTGACAGCCGAGACAAGTGTCAGCCAATAATGGTCCACAGGCCCTGTCATGCCGCTGACGCGGCGATTACATTTCTGTAAGGTCCGGGTCAGGAACGCCCTTCACGGGCAGAATTGCCGCCGGGGTAGTTGCTCATCCCCATCAGCCGGGCGGGAAAGCGAAGCGCATCCCGCTTTTTGGCGCGTATCGCAGCAAATGTAGGATGCGGTGAGGAACGAACCGCATCGGTCGCGATTGGCCATTCCTGTCCCTCGATCGAGGCGGTTCGCAGGCTAACCGCATCCTACGGGGCTACAGGGTTGACATGGGGTGAGTAGTTACCCGCAGGGAAACAATAGGACGCCGCAGGTGAAGCTGCTAATCGTCGAGGATGAACCGAAGACCGGGGACTACCTGAAGCGCGGCCTGGAGGAGGCCGGCTTCGTGGTCGACCTCGCCCGCGAGGGAAACGGCGGTCTGCAACTTGCGTTGTCGGGGGAGTACGACCTGCTGGTGCTCGACGTCATGCTGCCGGGCCTGGACGGATGGGAGGTGCTGGAGCGGGTCCGCCGCAGCGGCCGGGAGCTCCCTGTCCTGTTCCTGACCGCAAGGGATCAGGTGGAGGATCGGGTGAAGGGGCTGGAGCTGGGCGCCGACGACTACCTGGTCAAGCCGTTCGCCTTCTCCGAACTGCTGGCGCGGGTACGCACACTCCTGCGCCGTGGCCGTACCCGGGAGCCGGATGTGCTGCGGGCGGCGGATATGGAGCTCGATCTGCTGCGCCGCCGCGTGACCCGCGGCGGCCGGCGCATCGACCTGACCGCCCGGGAGTTCGCACTGCTGGAGCTGCTGCTCCGGCGCCAGGGGGAGGTGCTGCCGCGCTCGCTCATCGCCTCCCAGGTGTGGGACATGAATTTCGACAGCGACACCAACGTCATCGAGGTGGCGGTGCGGCGGCTGCGGGCCAAGGTCGATGAGCCATTCGAGCCCAAACTCATCCAGACGGTGCGCGGCATGGGCTACGTGATCGAGGCCGACGAGTGAGACGATCGATCACCACCCGTCTCGCCGTCCTGTTCGCCACGGTATCGACCGGGATGTTTCTGGCTCTCGGCATCATCCTCGCGCACGCCATCGACCAACATTTCGAGGAGCTCGACGAGTGGGAGCTGAAGGATGCCGTCGGGCGTATCGCCCGCACGGTCGAAACGATGCGAACCACCGAAGAGCTGGCGCTGTTGCACGCGCGTCTGGAAGCGACCCATGCAGCCCATGATCGGGTCGCCACGTGGATCCTGCGCGCCAACGGCGAACCGCTGCTGTGGGCCGCCGAGGTCGCCTATCCGGCGACACTGGAATCGCAGGCCGGGCGGCTTTTCGTCTGGGAACAGGATGGTCGGACCTATCGCGGCACCGCCGTCCACATCCCGGTGGCCATTGCCGGCGAGGCCCCGCTCCGGGTGCTGGCAGCGCTCGACATCGAGCACCACCTGAGCTTTATGGTGCTGTTCGAGCGCGCCCTGTGGGCCGCCATCATCGCCGCCATTTTCCTCTCCGCGCTGCTCGGCGTGGCGATCGCCCGCAGCGGAATGGCGCCCATCAGGGCCATGACAGCCCACGCCCGTCGCATCTCCACGGAACGGTTGGCTGACCGCCTCGACACCGATGCGCTGCCGCGGGAGCTGCTCAACCTGGGGCAGGCGTTCAATGACATGCTCGGCCGTCTCGATGACTCGTTCCGGCGCCTCTCGGAATTCTCCTCAGACATCGCCCACGAACTGCGCACCCCGGTCACCAACCTCCTCACCGAGACCCAGGTGATGCTGTCGAAGCGGCGCAGTGCCGACGAGTACCGGGAGGTGCTGGCCTCCAACGCAGAGGAGCTGGAGCGCCTGGCGCGCATGACCGCCGACATGCTGTTCCTGGCCAAGGCGGACAACGGCCTGGTGGTGCCGAACCGTGAACGGCTCGATCTGGCGGAGGAGGTGCGGGAGCTGTTCGATTTCTACGATGCGGTGGCGGAGGAGAAAGGGATTGCGCTCTCGCTGGAGGGAGAGGCGCGGGCCGAAGGCGACCGGCTGATGCTGCGCCGCGCCATCAACAATCTCCTCTCCAACGCCCTGCGCCACACGCCCACCGGCGGACGGGTCACCGTGCGCCTCACCCGGGCGCCGGAGGCGATATGCCTTGCGGTGACCAACACCGGCGATCCGATCCCTGCCGAGGTTCTGCCCCGCCTGTTCGAGCGGTTCTACCGCCCGGACGATTCCCGCCATCGCCACAGCGAAGGGGCGGGGCTCGGACTCGCCATCACCCGCTCCGTCGTTGCCGCCCACGGCGGAGAGATCACCGTCCGCAGCGGGGCGGAAGGAAACACCTTCGAGATCCGGCTCCCGTACGTCTTCGCATGAGCACCCGGGCGCAATCCTATTACGCCGTTGTGCCTTTCAGCTTCCTCGGCGCAATGCGATTGCACCCTACGGTCTGTCGTGGGATACGGACTAGTTATGTAGGATGGGTTGAGCGGAAGCGATACCCATCGGTCGCGGATCCACCCACCTCTCTTCTGCATGGGTATCGCCCTTCGGGCTCAACCCATCCTACCGGTCTCAACTCACCGAGGCACCGCGCATCACTCTCCCTGGCGTCAGTTATGTAGGATGGGTTGAGCGGAAGCGATACCCATCGGTCGCGGATCCACCCACCTCTCTTCTGCATGGGTATCGCCCTTCGGGCTCAACCCATCCTACCGGTCTCAACTCACCGAGGCACCGCGCATCACTCTCCCTGGCGTCAGAAGAGATCGAGCTGCGGCGTGGCGGCACGCGGCGGCCGGAACTGCGAACAGTCGAGCGGCGGCGCATCGATAAATCCGAGCCGCTTCACCACCGAGCGGAACCGCTGGGAGATGAGATCGGCGTAGACACCGCTGCCGCGCATGCGGCGTCCGAATGCGGCGTCATACTCCCGCCCACCCCGGCTGTCACGCAGCCGGTTCATCACATGCGCCGCCTTGAGCGGCGCATGCATCTCGAGCCACTCGGCGAAGAGCCCCTTCACCTCGTGGGGCAGACGCAGCAACACGTAACCGGCCGCCGTCGCACCCGCCTCCCGCGCCGCCTCCAGAATCCGCTCCAGCTCGGGGTCGGTCAGCACCGGAATCAGGGGCGCCGCCAGCACGCTCACCGGCACCCCCGCGTCGGTGAAGCGGCGCATCGCCGCCAGCCGCCGGGCCGGGCTCGACGCGCGCGGCTCCAGGGTGCGGGCGATCTGCGGATCGAGGGTGGTGATGGAGAAGGCCACCTCGGCGAGGTTACGTTCTGCGAGGGCGGCGAAGAGATCGATATCCCGCTCGATGAGCGCCGACTTGGTCACCACCGCCACCGGGTGATGGCACTCGGCCAGCACCTCCAGTATCCGCCGGGTGAGCCCGAGCCGCCGCTCCACCGGCTGGTAGGCATCAGTATTAATACCGAGCATAACCGGGGCGCAGCGGTAGCTGCGTTTAGCCAGTTCGGCGCGCAGCAGTTCGGGGGCGTCCGGTTTGTAATAGAGCCGGGTCTCGAAGTCGAGTCCCGGCGAGTGGCCCAGGTAGGCGTGGGTGGGCCGGGCGAAGCAGTAGATACAGCCGTGCTCGCATCCGCGATAAGGATTGATGGAGCGATCGAAGGGGACGTCGGGCGAGTCGTTGTAGCTGATGATGCTGCGCGCGGAATCGACCGTGAGAGTGGTGGCGAGCGGCTCCGGCCCGGCGTCGAGACTGCCCCAGCCGTCGTCCACCAGCTCGCGGCGGTGGGCCTCGAAGCGGTTGTCCGGGTTGCTTGTCGCGCCCCGGCCGCGCGGCGGCTGCGGCGGTCGCTTGCTCATAAGGCCGGCGATGATAGCACCGCCGGGGCGCGACAAGTCTCTACCGGCTCACGATTCCCCCGCCGGCACCCCGCCCGTCTGGCCGGCGCCGCGCCAGGCGGCCGCCTTCGTCTTTAGTTCACCGAACTTGCCGCTGAGCTTTTCCAACCGCTCCTCCCACTCGGGATCGGGGTCCTGACCCTCGGTTACCGTGAAGAAGACCTGCATGAGTGCGGTCATTGCGATGGGCTCGATCACCGCCTGTTTAATGCCCCAGGCGAAGACCAGTGCGATGACCAAGGTCAACGGCCCGGCGGTGCCGGGAAGAAGGCCCACGAGTACGGCTACCGGTGCCAGCACGACGAGAAAGACAAGGAAGGTCAGTCCCCAGATGAAGAAGGCAAGGAAGAAGGCGTTCTTCAGGAACGCCTTGTAGTTTTGCGCGTACAGGATCAACGCGGTACGGCTCGATGCCCACGGATTCTCCGCACCGGTACGGATGTTGTAGGCAAGAATCACCTCATCGAGATAGGTCAGCGACAGATTGACCACCGTGTTGATGAAGCCGACCACCCCCTTGGCGCCGGGGATCGGCAGCAGCGAGGTGATGGTAAAGAAGGCGCGATTGAAGGCGCGCAGCACCCCCTTGATCAACTGATCGATGCCGAACAGGATGGATGACTCGGCAAACCGTTCGCGTACCACCTGCTGCGCATGGTCGATCTGGCCACGCCCGGCAGGCAACTCTTTGCCCTCCATCAGCTCCACCAGTACCGCAATGTGCCCTGCCTTCACCATGTAGAGCAGATACTCGCGCAACAGGTAGGCAACGGCACTAACCACACCGAAGCCCAAAAAACCTCCCCAAACACCGTAGGCGCCGGGGTCGTCGCCGATGGTGCCGATACCGTAACCGATACCGGCGCCCACCCCGGTTCCAAGGATATAGGCGAGCGTAATACCGAAATAGATCAGGAAACGAAAGACCAGAAAGGGCATGGTCTTGCCCAGCAACCCGATGACTTCGCCGATTCTGAAATCCTTCATGTGTTGTGCCTCCCCCATTCTTCTTATCAAGTTCGCATCATAGAACATCAGGTCGACATCCGGGGCATTTCAGCGGCAACGGTCTACATGTATCCGGTAGAGGTTCCATCACAGGCCCAATCCGGAGGTCTTCTGACAACTGTTATTAAGGCGTCAGGCCAACGCGGCGGCGGCCAGCTCGGGAATGGCGGCGTCGAGCACCTCCTCGATCCGCTCCACGTAGACAAACTCCATCTCGCGCCGGACGTGCTCGGGCAGATCGCGGACATCTTTTTCATTCTGGCGCGGCAGGATGACCCGGTTGAGGCCGGCGCGGCGGGCTGCCAGCACCTTCTCCTTGATGCCGCCAACCGGCATCACCAGGCCGCTCAGGGTGATCTCACCGGTCATTGCGGTGTCGGGACGCGCCGGACGCCCCGCGTAGAGCGAGGCAACGGCCGTGGCCATGGTAACCCCGGCGGAGGGGCCGTCCTTGGGAATGGCACCCGCCGGAACGTGGATGTGGACCCCGCCCTTCGGCGACTCGAAGCCGAAGTCGCCTGCGTGGGCCACCAGATAGTTCTGCGCTGCGCGCGCCGACTCCTGCATCACCGAGCCGAGTTGCCCTGTGAGGGTGAGTTTCTCCCCCTCCGGCAGACGAATCGCCTCCACGTAAAGCACGTCGCCCCCCGACTCGGTCCAGGCCAGACCGGTCACCACACCCGGCGGCAGATCGCGCCGCACCTGTTCGACGAAAAAGCGCTCCGGGCCGAGCAGTTCGGCGAGCGTCTCCGGGGTCACCGTGACCGGTTCGGTGTGCCCCTCAGCGAAGCGCAGCGCCACCTTGCGGGCAAGCCGTCCGAGGGTGCGCTCCAGCTCGCGCACCCCCGCCTCGCGGGTGTAGCGGCGGGTGACCGCCATGACGGTGTCGTCCGGCACCATGAACTGCGCCTCCGACAGACCCGCCTGCTCCCGCTGGCGGGTCAGCAGGTATCGCTTTGCGATCTCGAGCTTCTCCTCGTCTGAATAGCCGGAGAGGCGGATCAGCTCCATGCGATCCAGCAGCGGCGAGGGGATGGTGTCGGTCGTGTTGGCGGTGGTGATGAAGAACACCCGCGACAGGTCGAACGGCAGGTCCAGATAGTTGTCACGGAATTCGAAGTTCTGTGCGGGGTCGAGCACCTCCAGCAGCGCCGAGGCGGGATCGCCACGGAAGTCACGGCCGAGCTTGTCCACCTCGTCCAGCATCAGCAGCGGATTGCGCACACCGGCGCGGCGAATCGCCTGGATAAGCCGCCCGGGCATCGCCCCGATGTAGGTGCGCCGGTGGCCGCGCAGCTCCGCCTCATCATGCATGCCGCCGAGACTGAAGCGCTCGAACTCGCGCCCGAGGGCGCGGGCGATGGACTTGCCGAGAGAGGTCTTCCCCACGCCGGGCGGACCGACGAAACAGATAATGGGCGCCTTGGCGCCCGGATTGAGCTTCAGCACCGCCAGATGTTCGAGGATGCGCTCCTTGACGGTCTCCAGCCCGTAGTGGTCCTCATCCAGGATGCGTCGGGCGCGGACCAGGTCGAGCTGGTCGGCGGTCTCCTTTTTCCACGGGAGTTCGAGAATCAACTCCAGGTAGGTGCGTGCCACCTGGTATTCAGGCGAGGCGGCCGGGATACTCTCCAGCCGGCGCAGCTCACGCTCGGCCTCGGTTCGGATCGGGTCGGGCAGGTCGGCACTCTCCAGCCGCGAGCGCAGAGTGCCGACATCCCCCTCCTGTTCGGTGCTCTCACCCAGCTCCTCCTGAATGGCACGCAACTGCTGCCGTAGCAGGTATTCACGCTGCGCCTTGCCCATCTGCGACTCGGTACGCCCGGCGATCTCCCTCCGCAGTTCGAGCACCTGCACCTCATGGGAAAGCAGTTCGTTCAGCAGCCGCGTCGCCTCCAACCGCCCCGGCGCCTCCAGTAGCCGCTGCGCCTTCTCCTTGTCCAGGCGGGCAATGGCAGCGATGAGGAAGATCAACTGCAGGGGGTTCTCCACCTGCGAGGCGATCTGCTCCATGTCCAGCTCCGGCACCGGCTCCGCCACCGACTGGTAGCGGGCGGCGGTCCTCACCAGTTCGCGCTGCATCGCCTCCACCTCCAGGCCGCCCTCCCCGGCGATGGGCAGCGGACGCAGCCGGGCACGCAGGTAGGGCTCCTGGCTCTCCAGGGCGATCAGCTCCACCCGCTCGACCCCCTGCAGGATCACCTCGATGGTCTCGTCCGCCCGCGCCATCTGGCGGATCACGGCGCGGGTACCGACCGGGTAGAGATCGTCGCGGCCGGGCAGCTCCACCTCGATGTTCTTCTGCGCGAACACCGCGATGCTCTTTTCACTGCCGGCGAGCGCCGCCTCGATGGCGGCGACCGTGCTGCTGCGTCCGGCAGAGAAGGGCCCCAGCACGTAGGGGAACAGCACGCTGTTTCTGAGCGGGAAGATCGGCAGGATCAGGTCACGCTCGCTCATCGGCTTCCCTCCGTGATGATCCGCACCAGCAGCATTCCTTCGCGAAACTCGGTCACCAGGCGCGCCCGCCGAAGCTCCTCCGTCAGTTCGATCACCCGCTCGAAGCGGCTGTAGGCGATCTCCATCGCGTGGGAGGTGGCGCCGCAACACTCGCCGGTGTCGTGGCGCGTGCCGCTCAGGATCAAAAACCGATCGTGCAGCCGCAGCTCCACATGCTCGTCGCGCACCCCCGCCAGTTCGAACTTGACCAGCCACCCCTCATCGGTGCGGTAGACGTCCGCCGCCGGCCGCCAGCAGAGGGAGCGCACCCGCTGCTCTGCCGGCAGGCGCATGCGCCGGGTCAGGCGCAGCAGCTCGTCGGAACTCGCCATGGCCACCCAACCTGTTTGTTTGCGTCTCTTTGCATAGCGTAGTCGCGCGGCCGAAACCGGGCATCAGGCCGGCGGCGGCATCCGTTCAGCTTCAGTTCAGGTCGCCCGCTTACACTCCCTCCCCATCACCCAACAGCGGGAGGCGATGTGCAGATGAACACCGAGCGTGTGGTGCGGGTATGGGACCCGATGGTGAGGCTGTTCCACTGGTCACTGGTGCTGGCCTTCACCGTGGCCTATCTGACAGAGGACGACTGGCTGAGCCTGCACACCTGGGCCGGCTACACCATCATCGGCCTGGTGGCGTTCCGTTTGCTGTGGGGCGTGGTCGGCAGCCGCTACGCGCGCTTTGCCGATTTCGTCCGTGGTCCGCGACCGGTTGCTGAATACCTGAAGCAGATTGTGGGCGGCCACCCGCCGCGCTTCCTCGGCCACAACCCGGCCGGCGGCGCGATGGTGATCGCCCTGCTGATCGCGCTGCTCGCCACCACCGCAACCGGCCTGGCGGTCTACGGCGCCGGCGAATTCTCCGGCCCGTTGGCCGGCCTGCTTGCCGGTGTCGGACCGGTCTGGGCGGAGGTGTTCGAGGAGGTCCACGAGTTCTTCGCCAACTTCACCCTGTTCCTGGTGGTCCTGCACGTGGCCGGCGTGCTGCTCGCCAGCATCCAGCATCGGGAGAACCTGGTACGCGCAATGGTCACCGGCCTGAAGAAGGTCGATTAGGAACGGGTCCCCTCGCAAAGACGCCATGGGCGCAAAGGGATTCTCCTGGCGAGCCTGGCGCCTTTGCGGGGACCCAGTCCATTGAGGAGGTTGAGATGAAGCATCTGATGATGATTCTGCCGCTGCTGGTGACGGCGGTACCGGCCGCTGCGAACGACATGGTGGGCCGGCTGCTGGAGCAGTATCGCGCCGCCGGGGCGGGGCCATTCGAGGCCGCACGCGGCGAGCGGCTGTGGGGCACCGGGTTCGAGGTCAAGGGGAAACAGCGCGCCTGCACCACCTGTCACAACGCGGACCTGCGCACACCGGGGCGCCACGCCAGCACCGGCAAACCTATCGAGCCGCTGGCGCCGTCGGTCAACCCGCAGCGGCTCACCGAGGAGCCTGAGGTGCGCAAATGGCTGCTGCGCAACTGCAAGTGGACCCTGGGCCGCGAGTGTTCGCCCCAGGAGAAGGGCGATCTGCTCACTTTTATCCGGAAGCAATGAGGGGTATACAGTCATGAAAATGGTTATCGGCATCATCCTGGGGGCCGCTGGCCTGGTCGCCATCGCGCTGCTGGCGGGCCCGGGGGGGCTGGAGGCGGGTGAACGGGGGTACAAGAAGGAGCATTACGCCGAGCACGCCTGGCGCGGCAAGCGGAAACGGGGGGCGCCCGACAACCCGCTCTACCGGGAGGAGTGCGGCGCCTGTCATACCGCCTACCCGCCCGGCCTTTTGCCCGCCGCCGCCTGGGAGGGCATCATGGCGGGGCTGTCGGCCCACTTCGGTGAAGCGGCCGATCTGCCCGAGGAGACAACCGCCGCGCTCACCCGTTACCTGGTCGGCAACGCGGCCGGCGACGGGAAGGGTGGACGCACGCCGTTGCGCATCACGGAGACCCGCTACTTCATGAAGGAACATGACGAGATCCCGCCCCGCCTGGTCACCGGCAATCCGGAGGTGAGTTCGTGGGCCAATTGCGGAAGTTGTCACCCGCGGGCGGAAGCGGGTTCATTCGACGAGGATACGGTACGCATCCCGGGGTATGGGCGATGGGACGACTGATTCCGGTTATCGGCATCACCCTGGCAGTGTTCACCGGCGCCGCCGGGGCGTCCGACCACGATGAGGCGCGGCGGCTGCGGGAACGGGCCGATATCCTGCCGCTGGCGGAGATCCTCGAACGGCTCCCGCAGACCCGTGACGGACGCATCCTGGAGGTCGAACTCAAGCACAGGAAGAAGCGCCCCCTCTACGAAATAGAGCTGCTCGATCGGGAGGGGGTGGTCTGGGAACTCTACTTCGATGCGGTCACCGGCGAGTTGCTGAAAGAGAAGGTGGATGACTGACGGGCCACACCGGATCCGGCCCCTGCGGCTGACGCTGTTCCAGCGCATCATTCTTCTGATACTGCTGGGGCTCACGGCCGCGGCCGGGGTACAACTCATCTACACCGAAGCGGTGCTGGAAACGGCCATTCTCGATCAGGTCAAACGCCAGGCCGCTGTCTTCCTGCTCGGTATCGAGCGCCAGATCAAGTCGCGTGATCTGACCGATCGGGAGGGGTTGCGGCAGATTCTGCTCGAGGCCCGCGAGCACGATGCCGATCAGTTGGGCTTCACCATCCAGAGCGTCTATCTGTTCGATGTCGACGGCCGCATCCTGGCCCATACCACCCCCGGCGAGCACCCACCCAAGTCGATGGGCGGTCGCTACGGGGAGGTGATCCGCACCGGCACCCCCTATCTCGGAGCCCGCGTCGAGTACGCCCCGGAGGGGGAGGGACCGCGGGTGCCGAAGACCGATGTGATCGTACCGCTGCACCGCGGCGCCGAGATCGCCGGCGGCCTGGAGGTGGAGCTGGACCTTCGGCGCACACTGGAGCAGATCAAGGCGATCGACGACACCTACGAAGGCAAGTTCACCCTCATCGTCGGCGCCACTGCCGTGCTGGTGCTGCTGCTGTTCGGTTGGGTGCTGCGCAGAGGACTGGTGGGACCGCTCAACACTCTCGGCGCGACGACACAACAGATCGCCGCGGGCGATCTCTCGGCCCGAATCACCCATACCGGCGCCGACGAAATCGGTACGCTCGGCCAGGCCGTCAATACGATGGCCGACAGCATCGAGCGGCTGTTCAATGAACAGGAGCAGGCCTACCTCGGCATGCTGCAATCGCTCGCCAAGGCGCTGGAGGCAAAGGACGCCTACACGGCGAGCCACTCGGGCCGGGTTGCCCGCTACTCCGTGATGCTCGGACGACGCCTGGGCCTGCCGGAGGATCAACTCGTGCAGCTTAAACAGGGTGCGCTGGTGCACGACCTGGGCAAGATAGGCATCGCAGACGCCATCCTCAACAAACCCTCGGCACTCACCCCGGAGGAGTTCGAGGTGATGCGGGCCCACCCCGAACTGACGGCCGCCATCATGCGTCCGCTCAAGCGCTTCCAGGCATTCGTCGACATCGCCCGCTCTCATCACGAGCGCTGGGACGGCAACGGCTACCCGGACGGGCTCGCGGGGGACAGGATCCCGCTGCTCGCCCGCATCGTGGCCATTGCCGATACCTGGGACGCCATGACCGGGGATCGTGTCTACCGGCAAGGGATGTCGGTGGAGAAGGCGCTGTCGATTCTGCAGCGGGAGCGGGAGCGGGGCCAGTGGGATCCGAACCTCGTCGGGCTCTTTATCACCATGATTCGGGAAGAGCAGGTCGCCCGCAGCGAGGTGATGGCCGACATGTTCGGGGAAGCCGCCTCGTGAGAGTGCTGCTGGTCGAGGATGACGCCGCCCTGTCGGCGAATCTCCTTCGCGCCCTGTCGACGGCGGGCTATGCGGTGGATCTCGCCGAAGAGGGCGTGCATGCCGAATTTCTCGGCCGCACCGAACCCTACGATGCGGTGGTGCTCGATCTCGGGCTGCCGAAGCGGGACGGGCTGACGGTGCTTGCCGACTGGAGGCGCGGCGGCGTCACCACGCCGATCATCATCCTCACCGCGCGCGACTCCTGGCAGGAGCGGGTGGACGGGCTGAAGGCGGGCGCCGACGACTACCTGGGCAAGCCGTTTCACACGGAGGAGCTGCTGGCCCGGCTGCAGGCGCTGATCCGCCGCGCCCACGACCGCGCGTCGCCTCACCTCTCTGCCGCCGGACTCACCCTTGACGAAGAGCACCAGACCGTCGTCACCGGCGACGGGACGGTGCTTTCACTGACCGGCACCGAATTCCGCCTGCTGCGCTACTTCATGCACCACCCCGGCCGCGTCCTCTCCAAGAGCCGTCTCACCGAACACGTCTACGAACAGGAGGCGGACAAGGAGAGCAATGTCATCGAGGTGTATGTAAACAGGCTGCGGCAAAAACTCGGCCGTGACCTCATTCAGACCCGGCGCGGACAGGGGTACATCTTCGCCGGGGACGGGGCGTGAACTCCATCGAACGGCGGTTGCGGCTCGGGCTGGCCGGCAGCCTGATCCTGCTGCTCGGCTTCCTGTGGCTGCTGGCCGATATCGCCATCCGCACACTCAGCGAGGAGCTCATCGCCTCCCGACTGGCGCACGACGGCGAAAACCTGGTGGCGGCACTGGAGCTCACACCGGAAGGGCCCCGCCTCGGCCGGGCGCCGGACGCCATCTACACCCGTCCCCTCTCCGGGCACTACTACTGGGTGATCGACAGCGAGGGGCGCGAACTGCGCTCCCGTTCCCTGTGGGACGAAGGGCTGGCTGTCGAGCCGCGCCCGGTGGGGAGCACAGCCCTCCGGCGCCTGAGTGGCCCGCGCGAAGGGCCGCTGCTGGTGTGGTCGGGGGGCTTTCGCAAGCACGAGGTGGAGTTCACCCTTGCGGTGGCCGAAGACCTGGCGCCGCTTAACCGGGCGCTGGCCGAATACCAGTGGTACTACGCCGGCCTGACGTTGTTCATCCTGGCGGTTCTGCTGCTGAGCCAACGGATCATTCTGCGCCGCTCGTTCAGGCCGCTGGCAAGGGCGCGGGGTGATGTACGGCGACTGGAACAGGGGGAGGTCAGTCGCCTCACCGAGCAGGTCCCGGCGGAGATCCGCCCGCTGGTAGAGGAGGTCAACCGGCTGCTGGCGCTTACCGCCGAGCGGCTGAAGCGATCCCGCAACGCCCTCGGCAACCTCGCCCACACGATCAAGGGTCCGTTGACGGTGCTGGGACAGCTTGCCGAGAGCCCGGAGATACAGGCACACCCGGCGTTGGCGCGTGACCTGCGCGCGCAGATCGAGCGGCTACGGGCACTCGCCGAGCGGGAGCTGAAACGAGCCCGGCTCGGCGGCGCCTTCCTGCCGGGCAGCCGGTTCGATCCGTCGACCGAACTGCCGGCGATGATCGAACTGCTGCAACGCATTCACCACGAAAAGCCGGTCGCGATCGACTGGCGCGCCGAAACCGGCCCGTTGCCGGCGGAGCGCGAAGAGATGCTCGAGCTGCTGGGCAACCTGCTGGACAACGCCTGCAAGTGGGCCGCCGGCCGCATCCAACTGAACGTCGCCCGCAACAGCAACGGCATCCACATCACCGTGGAGGACGACGGGCCGGGCTGCCCGGCGAAGGAGCTGACCCACCTGGCCGAGCGCGGCACCCGTGTGGATGAGTCGGTCCCCGGCCACGGTTTGGGATTGGCCATCGTCCGCGACATCGCCGAGAGTTACGGTGGCATCCTCCGGTTCGATCGATCGCCGACGCTGGGCGGGTTGCGCGTCGAGGTCACACTGCAGGTCGGCAAGGCGCCGTAGGAGCGGCGGAAGCCGCGATGCGAGTTGCCCCCTCTCGCGACTGCCGTCGCTCCTACAGTGATCCGGGACACGCCGTGTTCAGTCGCCGTTGGTGTGGTGGAAGCGACGTGACGTCTCGGCCAGGTCGCCGAGCCGTTTTTTCACCGCCGCGTTAATGCTTCCCTCCGGGTAGTTGCCGTCCGCATCGCGCTGACCGGCGGGCCGCCCGGAGAGCAGTTCGATCCCCTGGTCAATGGTGGCCACCGAGTAGATGTGGAACTCACCGCGCTCGACCGCCTCGGCCACCTCCTCATGCAGCATCAGATGACGCTCGTTGGCCTCCGGGATCATCACCCCCTGGGTGCCGATCAGGCCCCGCACCTTGCAGGTGCGGAAGAACCCCTCCACCTTCTCGTTCACGCCGCCGATCGCCTGCACCTCACCCTGCTGATTGACCGAACCGGTGACCGCCAGATCCTGGCGCAACGGATAGCCGGACAGGCTCGACAGTAGTGCATACAGCTCCGCCGAGGAGGCGCTGTCCCCCTCCACGCCGTCGTAGAGCTGTTCGAAGGTGACTGTGCCGGAGATGCTGAGCGGCTGTCCCTGGGCGAACCGCCCGCCGAGGAAGCCGGCCAGGATCATCGCGCCCTTGTTGTGGATTGGACCGCCGAGCTTTGCCTCCCGGTCGATGTTGATCAGCCCCTCGGTGCCGACGAAGGTGCGTGCCGATATCCGTGACGGTTTGCCGAAGGCGTAATCGCCCAGGGAGAGCACACCGAGTCCGTTGATCTGCCCGACCCGCATCCCCTCGCTGTCGATGAGCAGCGTCCCCTCGGCGATCATCTCGCGGATCTGATCCTCGATACGATTGGCGCGGTGGATCTGTTCATCGAGTGCCCGGCGCACATCTCTGGCTCGCACCACCTCACTGCCTGCCACGCCCGCCCAGTAGCTGGCCTGGCGGATCAGATCGGTGAGGTCGCCGAAGCGGGTCATCAGCCGTTCACGATGGTCGGCGGTTCGCGCCGCGTGTTCCAGCAGCCGGGCGACGCCACTGCGATCAAAGTGACGCAGCCCCTCCTCGCGGCAGGTGGTGGCGACGAAGCGGGCGT
The DNA here is from genome assembly GCA_041690635.1 of Gammaproteobacteria bacterium. GTDB lineage: Bacteria > Pseudomonadota > Gammaproteobacteria > Thiohalomonadales > Thiohalomonadaceae > JAWLGZ01. The sequence continues at coordinate 617,359 of JAWLGZ010000003.1, read as the reverse complement.
ACTGCTTCGAGGCGTCGTCAGTCCAGTTGGTGCGGCTCTCGAACTCCGCCTTCACCTTGAACAGCTCCTGGAACTCCGGGTCGCGGTGGTAGAGCAGATAGTAGAGGGAGGGATCACCGCTCAGGATTACCTTCACATCCAGGGGGATCGGTTCCGGCTGGAGCGTGCGGGTGGCGAGCAGGCTCACCGCCTCCATCATGCTCTCGATCACCACCTCCTTGTTTTTCAGCGCACGCTTCAGCACCTCCCACGCCAGCGGCTTGGTCAGCAGGTCGATCACATCGATCATCAGATAACCGCCGTTGGCCCGATGCAGCGCACCCGCCTTGATCAGCCGGAAGTTGGTCACCAGGGCGCCGAACTGCCCCTGGTGCTCGATGCGGCCAACCAGGTTCGACCCACTGGGGTTGGGCTCCTCGACAATCGGCGCGCCGGTGGTGCCGCCGTTGTCGACTACCAGATTGACGCGGTATTCGTCGAAGGAGGGGCGCTCGCCGCCGGGCAGGCCGGCGATCATCATCTGCTGTTGCGGGGGGATCTGTTCAAGCTGCTTGATCTGCTTGAAGGTGTGCACGTTGCGCAGCAAAAAGGCGGAGGCCTCATCCAGGTAGGCACTGACGTTCGGCAGGTCGGCGTACTTCTGCTTGATCTCCTGAATCAGGTGATCCACTGCGAAACCGATCACGCGCCGATCCAGGTCGCGGGCGCGCTCGCGCGCCTCCTTCTGCAGCTGCTGGATGATGCGCATCGCCTCGCGCGTTTCGCCCTCGAGGCTGGCCTGCTCCTGTTCGATGTGCTCCCGGTGGCGATCCGGCAGCCGGTGCAGTTCATCGGGCGTCACCAGTTCGTCGTTGATCACCGGCAGCAGCATCAGCCCCTGCGGGGTCTGTAGCAGGCTGAAGCCGCGCTGGCGCACGGTGCGTTCCAGGTTCTGCAGGCGGCCCTGGATAGTGCGCTGGATCTCCTGCTCCAGCTCCTGCTGCTCCTGCTGGTACTCCTTCGACTCAAACGCCTGGGGCACCTCGGTGCCCAACTCCTCAACCAGGTGATCCATGTCGTCGCGAAACTGGCGTCCGCGGCCAGCCGGCATGCGCAGTGCGCGGGGCCTGTCGGGGTCGTTGAAGTTGTTGACGTAGAGCCAGTCATTGGGGACCGGTCGGCCGACGGCATCGTGGACCAGAAACTTCTTCAGGGTGGTGCGTTTGCCGGTGCCGACCGGGCCGAGGGCGTACATGTGGTAGCCCTCGCTCTTGATGTCGATGCCGAACGCCACGGCACGCAGCGCGCGCTCCTGCCCGATTACCTGGTCCAGATCGGACAGTTCGGCGGTCGTCTCGAACTCGAAGAGGCCGGGATCGCAGGTGTGTCGCAGAGCCGGCCCGACAATCTCCCTCGCACCATTCGCCATCGCTACCTCCGTGTCGCTTTTGGGTGGCGTCTTTCTGGAGTCTAGTTTGTGGCGGGTCGGGGGTTCTGTAATCGTGGCGCCGCGCACGATAGAGGGCGCAAGCCCCTGGTTGCGCACACAAGGCAACAGTATCTGCACCCCCCCGCCGGGCAACGGTTCAGCTAATTGTCGCCTCCGGTCTTGATCCAGCAGCGCAGCATCTCCGCCACGCTCCAGGCCTGCGAAATACAGCCGCGCGGGGCGTAGGGGGGTTCTGCGTCGAAGATCTCGCTGACGCTGCCGACACCGGCGTCATTGATGTGATCCCACAGCCGGTCGAGCAGCCGGCGGGCACCGTCCCGGTCCTCCGGATGAACCCGTAGACACGCATCGATGAACGGGCCGATCAGCCACGGCCAGACGGTCCCCTGATGATATGCGGCGTCGCGGGCGTGGAGGTCGCCGAAGTAGCGCGGCTTGTAGTCGGGATGACCCGGGGCGAGGGTGCGCAGACCAAAGGGTGTCAGCAACCGCTCCCTCACCACCTCCAGCACCGGCTGCCAGCGCTCCTGCATCAGTACCGGATAGGCCAGTGACAGCGCCAGGATCTGGTTTGGACGGCAGGCGGTATCTTCCCCCTCCTCCCCGTCCACCACATCGTACAGATAGCCGCCTTCGGCGAACCAGAACCGTTCGTTGAACGATGTGCGTACCTGTTCGGCCAGCTCGTCCACCGGCTGCGCCGTCGCCTCCTCCGCCTCCTCCCGCAGCCAGTGCGCCAGCAGCCGCAGCGCGTTGTACCAGAGGGCGTTGATCTCGACCGCCTTGCCGCGCCGCGGCGTCACCACCCACTCGCCCACCTTGGCGTCCATCCAGGTGAGCTGATAGCCGGCGAGCCCCTGCGTCAGCAGGCCGTCCTCCGGGTCCACCCGGATGCCGAAGCGGGTCCCCTGCAGGTGAAAACGGAAGATCTCCTGTAATCCGGGCAGCAATTCGCGCAGCAGCGCTCGGTCGCCGGTGAGCGCCAGGTAGCGCTCTATCGCGTGGAAGTACCAGAGGGTGGCGTCGGCGGTGTTGTAACGCCCGTCATCCCCCTTTTCGGGAAACATGTTGGGAATGAGTCCTTCGCGCAGGTGGGCGGCGAAGGTGCGCAGGATCCAGGCCGCCTCGTGCCAGCGGCCGGTGACCAGGGTCAGCCCCTCCAGGCTGATCATGGTGTCGCGCCCCCAGTCGGTGAACCAGTGGTAGCCGGCAATCACCGTGCGCACCTCGTTGCCCTCGGCGTGGGCGCGCACGGCATCCTTCAACCGGCCGGCCGGGGTCACCACGAACTGGTCGGCGGTAAACACCAGTTGTGCCGCCGGTCCCGTGCGGCAGTCGGGACACGCGCGGCCGAGCAGGGTGCGCCGCCGCTGCCGTTCATAGTGGAGGATGTCGCGCGGGCGCAGCGCCTCGATGGCGTGCCACTCCTCGGTGGAGGCGGTCAGGGAGGCCTCACGCCCCGGAAGCAACGCCACCCGGAAATAGCCCGGGTTCCACATCACCCCGCGCGGGTCGTAGCCGCGCTCCGCCTCGGCATGAAAAAACACCTCGCGCTGGGAGGTGTGGTCGGCCACGAACTCCCGGCCACCCCCCTCCAGGCGGAACCGCAACACCGGCAGCCTGGAGCTGGCGAACACCTCGTAACGCTCGCCCCGAATGGTGAAGGCGTAGTGGGGTACCGGCTCACCGCCCCGCCCTTCGTGGGGGCGAAAGTTGATCGACGGCCGCAGCTCGAGCTTTACCCCCTCCGGGCCGGAGAGCTGGCGGTAGAGCACGCACGCCGTATTTTGCTGGTGGATCATCACCACCCGCTTCTCCAACTCGATGCCGTTCACCCGGAAGTGCCACACCGGTAACCCGGAATCCAGGGAGAACTCGGTCAGGTACTCCCGGTGGGGGCGGTCGGTGAGCGGTGGGTGCAGTTCCTGCCCCGTCAGTTCGATCCGCTGGTCGCCGATGACAAGCCGCTCCGACAGATGCTTGAGCATCAACATGCGGCCGTACGGCATGGAGAGCGCGGCAACCAGCATGCCGTGGTAGCGGCGCGTATTGATGTTGGCCAGGGTGCCGGAGGCGTAACCACCGAGCCCGTTCGCGACCAGCCACTCGCGGGCGAACAGCGCCTCCACCGGATCGGAGTCGGCGCGCCATCCAGTCACCGCCGGTTGCTCCGCCATCAGCACCTCTCCTTGAATATCGACCCCTCCTCCCCGTCGGGGGGGCACGGCTCGGGCCTGAGCACCACCGCCGCATGCCCGGACAACCACCAGCTCTCGCCGTTGCCGAGCACGGCGATGCCGCGCCCGCCGAAATCGGGGTCCTCGCTGGACCACATGATCGACCAGCGCATGCCCCGCGGCGGCGCGAGCAGCGGTTCGGGCGCCGGTTCGAGTTGCAGGTCGGTACCGAGGTTCACCATCACAAGCCGCGCCTCCGCCTCCCCGCAGCCGTAGCGGAGGAGGAAGGCCTCCGGGCCGATGACTGCACCGTCCACACTGCCGGGGCGAAGACAGGTGAACGCGGGGTCGGTGCGGCGCAGCGCCAGCAGACTGCGGTGCAGCTCCCAGGTCTGGCGGTGGTGGTGGCGCTCCCCGTGGTCGAGTTTGGATCGCACAAAGGTGTCCGGATCGGCCGGATCCGGAAGCACGCTCTGCATACGCGGGCTGGCGAGGCTGCGGAACTGGGCAAGAAATGCGGCACGCCCCGCCTTGACGCTCTCGGCGATCGCCTCCCGGTGATCGGCGAAGTAGTAGAAGGGGGTCGATGCGGCATACTCCTGGCCCTGGAAGAGCATCGGGGTGCCCGGCAGGAGGAGCAGCAGCGCCGTCATCGCACGGTAGCGTCCTGGACTGGTGGTCATGTGGCACCGGTAGCCGCGGCCGGAGTTGGCGACCTGATCGTGATTGTCCAGGTAGTTCACGAAGCGGAACGGGGGGATGCCGTAGGTCGGCGTTCCCCGCCGCTTGTTCTGCCAGGGGTAGTGCTGCCCCTGGTAGAGCAACGCATGCTTGGCCACCGACACGAACTCCTGCGGCGATCCGCGATGGCAGGAGTAGTAGGCCTCGGCGCGCCCGGTCATCGCGACGCTGGCACTGTGGTGGAAGTCATCGTTCCACAGGGCGTCGACGCCCCAACCGCCCCGCTCTGCGGGCTCCAGCAACTCGCACCGTTGCGGCTCATTTTCGGCCACCACATAGATGCGTCGCCCCTTTGCCGCCGCGCGCGCGACCCGAGTGATGGCGGTAACCACGTGCTCCGGTGAGCGGTCGTGGATGTCCTGGGTGGCATCGATGCGCAGACCGTCGAGATGGAACTCATCTATCCAGTAGGCGGCGTTGGTGATGAAGAACTCCCGTACCGGACCGCTGTGCGGACCGTCGAAGTTGACCGCCTTGCCCCAGTCGGTGGTACGTGTCGGGTGGTGGTACCAGGGCGAGAACCGGTAGACGTAGCTGCCATCCGGGCCGAAGTGGTTGTAGACCACGTCCAGGATGACACCGAGGCCGAGCCGGTGGGCGGCATCGACAAAGGCGCGGAGATCGTCGGGCCGGCCGTACAGGCGCGTCGGTGCGAACAGGTCCACCCCGTCGTACCCCCAGCCGAACCGTCCCGTGAAATCGGCGATCGGCAGGGCCTCGATGAGGGTGATGCCGAGTCGCGCGAGGTCGGGCAACTGGGCGGCCGCAGCCATCCAGTTCCCCTCCTCGGTAAAGGTGCCCACATGCAGTTCATAGATCACCTGCCGTTCGGGATCCGGCCCGCGCCAGTCGGTATCCTCCCAGGCGTAGGCGCGCGGTTCGATCACCTGTGATGGGCCATTGGGCCCGCGGGGCTGAAACCGGGAGGCCGGATCCGGCAGGTGGTGCGGGTCCTCCTCTAGACGAAATGCATAGAGGGTGCCCTCCCGTGCCTCGCTCACCAGGCCGGAGTGGTAGCCGCCGCTCTCCACTTTGAGCGGTCGGACAATCGCCTCCCCTTCGGGATCGAGCACCACATCCACCTTGCGCCGCTCCGGCGCCCACACACGGAAATGAACGCCTCGCGCCGTAATCTCGGCACCGATTGGATGCCGTCTCCTCAGCCGCGTGGCCATACGTGCGCGATGACTCCTTTCGGCTCTCTTGCTTTCCGCCCCCTAGGGGAGGCATAGCACGCGGCGCATGTCCGGGGAGGGGCAGTTGCGGCGCAGTCGACCTGCCTTGCCGCACACGAAACGGCCGGGGCATCCCCGGCCGTTCGGCTGCGTGGAGTGCATTAACGGTGTTGCTGTGGTGCGGTCTTGTGCACCGGGGTCTGCATCGCCCACAGGGCATCGGCGCCAACCAGGATGCCGACGATGATCTGGTTCCACATGGCGCCCGCGTATTCGGTGAAGCCAAGGGCGAAGGGCGCAATGATGAGCCAGATGCCGAGGATAAGGTTGGTCCACTCCGCCCACCGCTGCGGCCGCGAAACCGCCGCCAGCGCGACGATGAAGATCGCCACACCGAGGATGTAGGAGTTCCAGACCGCCGCCTCGCTTCCCATGCCGATACCGAAAAACGGCGCGATGAACAGCCAGATGCCCAGGACCATGTTGACCCAGTCCTGCCAGAGTCCCTGTCGCATGTCTCACCTCCCTTTGGTGCGCGAGCAAGCCGGGATGATCCGGTATCTGCTGTCAGTTAAGTCCAATCCGGTCGGGGTGCAAGATGGTGGATCGGGACTACTGTTCGAATTAGGCGAGCGCCTGTCGGGCGCGAGAGAGGAGGAGCGCGATCATGCAGCAACCGGTATCACCTGCACCCGTGGATCAGCGGGCAATGGATATCTTCCGGCAGGCCATCCGGGAGGCCGGGGGGCCCGAAATGCTGGTACGGCACGGAGAACAGTCGATTCTGAAGCCGCTGATGGAGTCGGCCTACATCCTGGTGCTGGCAGAAGAGACCGGCAAGACACCGGGAGAGATCGCCGAGATCGTCGGGATCAGCCCGGCAGCGGTGGACAGCGTCTTCGCCGCATCGATGGAATCGGTGCTGCCTCGCATCCGTTATCGTGAGAGCCGGGACGAGGAGTTCAATCGCCACACCGACCCGGACTGGAGTGAACAACCGATGACGCCACGTCTTGACTCGGAGTTCCTGGTCGGGGCACTGGCAAAGTTCGCCTATGACGTGGTGAAGCGGCAGCACCCGAGGGATACACCTTCGCCCGGGGCACCCGCGTAGACGAATACGAAACCGTGAGGGAAGCGCGGGGTGAGGGTAAACCTCGCCTCCGGTCAGCCGATGCGTTGTCCGAGGGGAACGTTGACGTCGGGCGCCAGCAGAACGGGACGGCCGTCCGCATCGTTGACCGAAAGCACCAGCGCCTCGGTCAGAAAGCCGGCGCAGTCCCGGGGCGGCAGGTTCATAATCGCCGCCACTGTTCGGCCAAACAGATCGCCTGCGGCGTAACTGCGGGCCAGAGGGGCGCAGGCGCGCCTCACCCCGTATTCGCCGAAATCGATCCACATCTTGTAGGCCGGCTCGGGCTCCACCGGAAAGGCCTGGACATCGACCAACCGCCCGATCCGAATCTCCAGCGATTGGAGACACGCTTCGGCATGGAGGTAAGGCGCCATATCAGGCGATGCCTTGGTGAAAAGAGGGAGCGACGCCCTCTGACAGAGACGGAAACCGGGGATGCGGAGCCGGTTTCCGCGCTGCCACCGGCGGTCGCCGGAAGAGGGCGCGCTCCCGCAAACGGGAAGTCATCGGGTTACCTTTCTGGCCAGGAGCACGAAAACCTGCCCCTTCATGCCCGGAAACAGTTGCCGCATCTCGCGATCGAGAGAGGTAAGTCGCGCCAGGCGGGTTGCAATACGACCGCCCCCGAGCATCACACCGAGATTGCCGGTCGACAGGCAGACGGCGTAGGTGTGTCGTTCACACTGCAACCCCACGTCCGCCAAGTCGCTGAACAGGGCAGCCAGGTCCGGGCTGCGTGGCGTGAGGAATCCGGCCCCGCCGGTCGGTAATGAGGCGGAGAAACTACCGGAGGCCCAAACGGAGGCGATCAGGGTACCTCCCGGCCTAAGGAGACGCGCAAATTCGCGGAGCATGGCACCCCGTTCTGCCGCTCGATCCAGCAACCCGCCCAAACAGGTAATCAGGGCCAGGCCGCCGTCGACAAATGGAAAGTGCGGCCGGTTGAACTCCAGAACGCGTTCCGGCCCAAACCCGTGCCGGGCCAGCTCGGTTCGCCAATCATGGGCGAGTACCGGTGACGAGACCGCCGCGTGCGCCTCGAACCCCCGTTCGGCACACGGGGCAACAGTGTGCCAGCCGCCCACCTCCAGGCTGCGCTCCCCCGCCCCCGCAGGGGCGACGAATTCCAGTGCCGCAACCCGTTCGAGGCACGCCTTGGCGGCCTCGATCGGTGCCGGCTCACAGGCAGGTCTCCCCCCGCGCACCGACCCGGACCCCTTCTCGCCACGGGCCGTCGCGGGCCTGGAAGAAAGCGGCCACCAAACAGGCAAGGTCGTCTGCCCCACGCCCGCGTTGAGACGCGGGGGCGTGCGCCCGCTCAGGGCGAGAGGATCGGCGTCCGTTGCAAAACGTTGGCTGGTAATCGTGTCCATCACGGCCTCAACGGCGTACAGCCTGCGGGGAGACGACAGTCTGCCCGTTCCGCCCGGGGCACGTAACTATCAGGTCTGATAGGTCAAATTGCGTGGAATTTTTGCTAGGATGCACGGTTTTTTCTTCGGCCGGCACGAAAGATGCCGCCTTACCCTCTGCACCCTCCGGACTGTCGCGACGAAGACCGCCCGATATGGTGTCAACGCCAGCCGGGTTCGAGGATACCGAGCAGGACGGCGCGGGCGACCGCCTGGGCACGGCTCCGGGCGCCGAGCTTGGTCAGGGCATTCTTCAGGTGGAAGATGGCGGTGACCTCGCTGATGTTCAGCAGTTCCGCCAGTTCGGAACTGGTTTTCCCCTCCGCCACCCACAGGAGACACTCCCGTTCCCGTGAGGTGAGATTGAAGTCCACCTCCGAGAACACCTGCGGCAGCAGTATGCGGCGGGCGGTCTCATGGATGTAGGGGGCCAGAGTCAGCAGCTGCGGCTCGGCCCGGCGTACCTGTTCGCCAATCGCCTCGTCCGGGCGGCCGGTGGCGAGACAGATCATCCCGCGCTCGCCGGTGGGGCTGCCGCCGACACCCAGCGCCAAACCGGCCCGAATACCGTACGACTCCGCCTCGTCGAAGAGGGTGACGACGGCCGGCTCGCATGCCGCTGCAAGGAACCGACCCCAGCGCAAGGGGATGAGGCTGCGGGCACAGTGCGCAACGACCGGGTCCACCCGGTAGTAGGCGCGCTCCTCGTAGCGCGCCATCCACTCGGGGGGGAAGTTGTCGATGCGGATAGTCACCGCCTCGACGAAGGAGTTCGGCATCCGCACCCCGTAGAGGGCGTTTTCGAACCCGAGCCGGTCACCGAGTCCGGTGACGATCCGTTCCACCTGACCGAGCGTTTGGCAGGCGAGAATGTGGGGAATAAGTTCCTGCATGGGATATCCGCTGTGGCCATAAGAGAATGCCACGAGCGGGAGGGGACCGTCACGCAATGACGCCCGTGGAACGGCCCGCTACCATAGCGCCCCTAATCAGGAAACAAAGGCTCAGGCGCATGCGCAACCTGTGGGATGAAGCGGAAGCGGCAGAATTCGGCGATGACCCACTCGCCGCACGGGTCTACAGCTCCCGGCTGCTGGGGCGCGACCCGTCGCTGGTACTGCACGGCGGCGGCAACACCTCGGTCAAGGTCCGCGAGACCAATCTGGTGGGCGAGGAGGAGGAGCTCCTCTATGTGAAGGGGAGCGGCTGGGACTTGGCCACCATCGAGGCGGCCGGCTTCGCCCCGGTGCGTCTGGACCACCTGCTCAAGCTGGCGCAACTGCCCGCCCTCTCCGACCCGCAGATGGTCAACGAGCTGAAGACCCGGACCACCCGCGCCGACGCCCCCGCCCCCTCGGTGGAGGCGATCCTGCACGCCACCCTCCCCTACCGCTTCGTCGACCACACCCACGCCGACGCGGTGGTGGCGGTCACCAACACCGCCGACGGGGAGGCGCGCATCCGTGCCATTTACGGCGACAGCGTGGTGGTAATCCCGTACGTCATGCCCGGCTTCGACCTGGCTCGCCTCTGCGCCGAACGGTTCGCTGCCGAGGCCGGGCCGCAGACCGTCGGCATGGTGCTGATGAACCACGGCATCTTCTCCTTCGGCGACACGGCCAAAGCCTCCTACGACCGCATGATCGATCTGGTGGGCCGCGCCGAGGCCTACCTGAAGACGCAGAACGCCTGGGAGCTGCCGGTGGCGGACGAGCGCCCGGCCGCAGGGCCGTTGCGATCGACCCTGGCGGCCTTGCGGCGCGAGATATCGGCGACGGCCGGCGCCCCGGTGCTGCTCCGCCGCGACTCGACACCGGAGGCGCTCGCCTTCGTCCGCCGCGACGACCTGACCTCGATCGCCGCCCGCGGACCGGCCACCCCCGACCACGTCATCCGTACCAAGCGGCTGCCGCTCATCGGCCGCGACGTGGCCGGTTACGTGGCCGACTACCGCGCCTATTTCGCGGCGCACGCCCCCGGCGCGAAGGAGCCGAAAACGATGCTCGACCCGGCGCCGCGGGTGGTGCTCGACCCGGAACTGGGGCTGCTCAGCGTCGGCCGCAGCGCGGGCGATGCGGCCATCGTGGAGGATATCTACCGCCACACGATGGAGGTGATCCAGCGGGCGGAGGCGCTGGGCGGCTACCGGGCCCTGCCCCCGTCCGACCTGTTCGACATGGAGTACTGGGACCTGGAGCAGGCCAAGCTGCGCAAGGGGGGCAAACCGCCTCTCTTCACCGGCGAAGTGGCGCTGGTCACCGGCGCCGCCTCCGGCATCGGCCGCGCCTGCGTGGATTCGCTGCTCGCTCGCGGTGCCGCGGTGGTGGGCCTCGACCGCGACCCGGCCGTCACCACCCTGCATGAGCGCCCCGGCTATCTGGGGCGGGTGGCGGACGTGACTGATCCGGCGGCACTGGAGGCGGCGCTGGAGGCGACGGTGGACCGCTTCGGCGGCCTCGACATGCTGATCCTGAACGCCGGGATGTTCCCGCCGGGGCGGCGCATCGCCGAGCTGGAGGATGGGGAGTGGCGGCGGGTGATGGCGGTCAACCTGGACGCCAACCTGACCCTGCTGCGGGAGGCCCATCCGCTGCTCAAGCTGGCGCCGAACGGCGGCCGGGTGGTGGTGATCGGCTCCAAGAACGTACCGGCCCCCGGTCCGGGGGCCGCCGCCTACTCCGCCTCCAAGGCGGCGCTCAACCAGCTGATGCGGGTGGCGGCGCTGGAGTGGGGCGCCGACAACATCCGCATCAACACCCTGCACCCCAACGCCGTCTTTGACACCGGCATCTGGACCGAGGAGGTGCTGGCCGCCCGCGCCGCCCACTACGGCCTCACCGTGGAGGCGTACAAGACCAACAACCTGCTGCGCACCGAGGTGACCAGCCGCGATGTGGCCGAGCTGGCCGCCGAGATGTGCGGCCCCCTGTTCGCCAAAACCACCGCCGCGCAGCTGCCGGTGGACGGCGGCAACGACCGGGTGGTTTGAGCCGCCGCCGGAGAATCAAGACACAATGTTGTAAGGATCCCCCCTAAGCCGCGGTAAGATAGGGCCAAATCCGCAAACGGGCAGGGAGCGCCCGAGAGAACAACGGGGGCCCCTCACTTGTCCCGCTCCACCCACCTTCGCAAACGCCTGGCGCCGCTGCTCCTCGACCGGCGACTGTGGCTGCTGCCCGCCCTCGCCTGGACCGCCATGGTGGGCGCCTCCGTCGCCTGGAACTGGTGGAGCATCGATCAGCACGCGCGGGAGATGGCGGTCGAACGCGGCCAGTTCGTTTTCCGCACAGTGGAGTCGGTTCGCCTGTGGAATGCGGGCCACGGCGGCGTCTATGCGCAGGTTACCCCGGACACCCCACCCAACCCCTATCTGGATGTCCCCCATCGGGATATCACCTCGACCGCCGGCCAGCGGCTGACGCTGATCAATCCTGCCTACATGACCCGCCAGCTCTCCGGGCTGATTCGCGAGCACAGCGATCTTCGGGTCCACCTCACCTCCCTCAAGCCGCTGAACCCGGCCAACCGTGCGGATGCCTGGGAGGCCGCGGCGCTGACCGCCTTCGAACAGGGGGAGAAGGAGCGCTCGGCCCTCGTCGAGGAGGACGGCAGGCTGATCGCCCGCTACATGGCACCGCTGGTCACCCAGCCCCCATGCCTCGACTGTCACGCCGAACAGGGCTATCAACTCGGCGATGTCCGCGGCGGGGTCAGCGTCTCCTTCCCCGCGGAGTCGCTGCTGCACAGCCTCGGGGCGCAGAAACGCAACCTCCTGCTGGTGCACCTGGCCGCCTGGCTGCTGCTGCTCGCGGTTGGCGCCTACGCCTCCCAGCGCATCCGCTCCCAGCTCCTGCAACTGCGCCGGGCGAAGGCGGAACAGGACCGGGTGGTGGAACGGCGCACCCGGGAGCTGCGCGAGGAGGTGGCCACCCGGGCACGGGCCGAGGCGCAGGTGCGGCTGCTGATCGAGTCCTCCGGGGAGGGGATCATCGGGCTGGATCGGGCGTGCCGTTGCACACTGGCCAACCCCAAGGCGGTGAGTCTGCTCGGCTATGCGGATGCGTCCGAGATCATGGGACGCGACTTCCGGGAGGTGGCCCATCGCCAGGGGGACAAGAGCAACCCCGGTGGTGAGTGTCCGGTGGTGGCCGTCTGCCAGCACGGGGTACCGATCCACACGGAGGGTCAGCTGTTCCAGCGCGTGGACGGCAGCCGCTTTTCGGTCGAACTGCGCGCCCACCCGCTATTCGCCGAGGGCGAACTGGCGGGCGCCGTGCTCACCTTCTCCGACATCACCCGGCGCCAGGAGCTGCAGGAGGCGATCTGGCACCAGGCCAACTACGACAGCCTGACCGGGCTCCCCAACCGCAACCTGTTCCGCGATCGGCTGGAGCAGGCACAGAACAAGGCGGCCCGGGAGGGGGACTCCCTGGCGCTGCTGTTCATCGACCTGGATCGCTTCAAGGCGGTGAACGACGCCCTGGGCCACGAGGCAGGCGACGAACTGCTGCGCCAGGCGGCCCGCCGCATCGAGCACTGCTTCCGCGCGAGCGATACCGTCGCCCGCATGGGGGGGGACGAATTCACCGCCGTGCTGGTCGGGCTGCGGGAGCCGGAGGCGGTGCGGGCGCTGGGAATGAAGCTGATCCGCGAACTGGAGCGGCCGTTTACGCTCGCCGGGCAGGAGGCCACCATCTCCGCCTCCATCGGCATCGCCTTCTTCCCGGACGATGCGCGGGAGATCGGCGATCTGATGCGCGCGGCGGACAGGGCCATGTACGCCGCCAAGGCGGCGGGGCGGGCCGCCTGCCGCTGCTACCGCGATCTCGGCCCGGCCGACCGGCTCCCCCCTGCTGACGACGACGCCACCGCCTGAAAACCGCCCCCGCGCGCGCGTTCTATCCTTTACAGGCTTGCGTAGCGGAGACCACGGAGGGCCGCATGGGCAGTCTCAACGAGCGCCACCCCTCGCTCTGGGTCCGGACCACCACCCCTACTCACTATCCGGTCTTCCGGGGCGATGCCACCGCCGATGTGGCGATCATCGGCGGCGGCATCACCGGGCTGACCGCCGCCCTGCTGCTGAAGGCGCAGGGGGCGCGGGTCGTACTGCTGGAGGCGGGGCACATCGCCGCCGGCACCACCGGCTACACCACCGGCAAGGTGAGCGCGCTGCAGGGGCTCATCTACCACGACCTGCGGCAGCGGATCGGCGCCGAGGCGGCGGCCCTCTACGCCCAGGCCAATGCGGCGGCGCTGGAGCAGGTCGCCGCCCTGGTCGCACGGTACGCCATCGACTGCGGCTTCACCCGGCGCAGCGCCTTCATCTTCACCGAGCAGAGTGAACGGGTCGCCGCCCTGGAGGCGGAGACGCGGGCGCTTCAGGAGGCCGGGCTGCCGGCCCGCTTCACCACCGGGACCGGACTGCCGTTTCCGGTGCGGGGCGCGGTGGCGCTGGACGACCAGGCCAGCCTGCACGCGCGGCGCTACTGCCTGGCGCTGGCGGCACAGGTTGCCGACGGCGGCGGTGCCATCTTCGAGATGTCGCGGGTGACCGAGGTGCGGGAGGCGGCGGATCGCTGCATCGCGGTGACCGCCCACGGCAAGCTGGTGGCCGATCGGGCGATCGTCGCCACCCTGCTGCCGTTTGCCGCCCAAGGCGAGTTCCACCGCAAGACACTGCCGAGCCGCACCTACCTGCTCGCCGCGCGCCTCTCGGGCGCGCCGCCGGAGGGGATGTATATCAACGCGGAAACACCGAGCCGCACCCTGCGCGGCAGCCAGGGACACCTGATTGTCGGTGGCAACGCCCACCCGACCGGGGAGGAGCCGGACACACGGCGCTGTTACACCGACCTGGAGCGCTGGGCGGGTGAACGGTTTCCAATCGCCGGTTTCGATGCGCGCTGGTCGGCGCAGGACTATCTGCCGGTGGACGGACTGCCCTTCATCGGCAGTCCGCAGGGGGGGCTGACCGGCCGCCTGCTGGTCGCAACCGGTCTCAACAAATGGGGGCTGTCACTGGGGACGGCCGCCGCGATGATCCTCTGCGAGGCGGCGCTCGGACGTCGCCACGACTGGTTGGATCTGTTCGATGCGGGACGTGAGCCCCACGCGCCGGTCAGCCGCGAAAAGTACCGCCCCGCACCGACACCCAAGCCGCCGGCCACCCCAACCGAACTGCCGCCGGGCAGCGGCGCGGTGTTCAAGGGGAATGGGGATGCGAAGGCGGTGTGTCGTGACGATGTGGGGGCATTCCACGCCGTCTCGGCCGTCTGCACCCATCTGGGATGCGATCTGAGCTTCAACACGGCGGAACAGAGTTGGGACTGCCCGTGCCACGGCTCCCGCTTCACCGCGGATGGGGAGGTGATCGACGGGCCGGCCGTTCACGACCTTCCCCAGGCATGAAATCATGAACGGCAACGCCCGGCGCAATGGGACTGCGCCCTACCCGATCGGATGCACCAGGTGCAGCCAGCCGTTTTAGGGAAACGCTGATTTAATCGGCGTTTCCCGTGCGGCCCAGGGATGGACCGCCGCAACAATCGTGTAAACGATTGGTTGGATGGACTAAATCAGCACCTCCTTAGCGCCGACGCCGTTCGATGGCCACCGCCTCGTCGATAGTCAGCAGACGCAGTTCGAGATGCCTGCCGTCGAACTCATCGCGGGCGGGACACTCGACCTCCGGACGGGGGGCCTGGCGCGTGCCGGCAGTGAGCCCGTCCTCGTACTCCACCTCACCGGTGCTCATGTCGAATGTGATGACCATGGCGCCCTCCGTCGGGGTTGGGAATTTTCACGACAACCTCTGTTTAGTACATCGGCCGGTCGCGGAAGTTCTTGATGGGGCGCACCGTGTCTCGCGTCACGTTTCGTGCGGTAACGGCTGCACAGCCTCCACCCGGTTGCGGCCGGCGGCCTTGGCGCGATAGAGCGCCTGGTCGGCCGCGTGCATCAACTCCGGGAAGGTGATGCGGTGGGCCGGGGCGGCGGCGACGCCCACACTGACCGTCACCACCGGCACGATCGGCGACGCCGCGTGGGGCAGCTGTCGCTCCAGCACCGCCCGGTGCATCACCTCGGCGACGGCCCTGGCTGCCGCAAGATCGGTCTCCAGCAGCACCACCGCGAACTCCTCCCCCCCGTAGCGGGCGAGGAAGTCGCTGGGCCGGCGCAGATGTGCCTGCAGCGCCTGTGCCACCTCGCGCAGGCAGGTGTCCCCCTGCTGGTGACCGTAGTGGTCGTTGTAGGCCTTGAAATGGTCGATATCGACCATGATGACCGCCACGCTGTGGTGATAGCGCACCTCACGGCGCCACTCCCGCTCGACGAACTCATCCAGGTAGCGGCGGTTGGCAATGCCGGTCAGTGGGTCATGCAGCGACAACCGTTCGAGCGCGAACTGGGCCCGCTTGAGATCGGAGATATCGCGTTCCAGCACCAGCACCGAGACCACCCGGCCATCCTCCCCGAACTCCGGCACCAGACGCGCCTGGTAGTAACGCGTGCCCCCGGCACCGGTCTCCTCGCGCTCCCGAACCAGCTCCCGGCCGCTCTCGAAGACCTGCCGGAGCGCCCGCTTCCGTGCCGCCAGCTCATCGGGTGCCGCTCCTAGTGCTTCGAGGGGCTGGCCCTGAATCCACTCCCGCCGCTTGCTGACAACCTTTTCGATGGCCGGATTGACATAGCGGATGCGGTTCTCGGCATCGACACGGACGATGATATCGGGCGCCCGTTCCGCCAGCGCCTCGAACTCCTGCTCGCGCCGGTACACCTCCGCCAGCAGTCGCTCCTTCTCGTCGTTGGCGGCCGCCAGCTTGCGCAGGGTGGAGACCATGTTCCGATAGAGCCGGCTCACATCGGAGAGAAACACCACAAACAGCACGCTGGAGGCCAGCATCGCCTCGACCCGACCGAAGTACCAGCCCACCGTGTAGCGATCGTAGGCGGCCAGGCTCGCCCCGACGTCGGCCAGCAGCGCGAGCAGCACCATCACGATCCAGATGTGCAGCACGGAGCGCTGGCTCGCCATCGGCAGGGCCAGCCCCAGCGCCGCGGCGGTCACCACCGCCGCCGCGCCGCCCGTCCAGTAAAAGGCGGGGGTGAGCGGGACATCGCCCCCGGCGTAGAGCACCGGCAGGCGGTCGTGAAACAGGGTCACCGCCACCGTCATCACCACCACCGCCACGACCACGAGGCTGACCGTCGCCTCCACCACCGGCGTGATCCGCTCGAGCTGGGTGTGCTGACTGCGCTGATGCACCAGCAGCGCCGCGGCGATCATGGCGGGAAAGAGGATGTGCCAGAGGTGCCAGATCCAGATGGAACTCTGAGGGCCGCCGATGACCGGGGCTTCGGCCAGGATCGCCCCCGGGAAGGTGAACAGAAAGGGGATCGCCGCCAGCGCGCTGAACAGGAAGGCGGCGCCCAGCACCGCGTAGCCGCGCAAACGGCAGTAGACGAACTGGCCGAACAGCAGGAACGCCGTCACGATGTCGACGACGAAGGAGAAGGTGGCATGGAACAGGGTGAACGGCGGATAGGGGGGCAGCTGGATCCGCCCGGAGGCCATGATGACGATGGCCAACGCCACGATCACCGATCCGACAACGGCGCTTCGCCACAGGGTCGACGGACCCGCGCTCCCGGGCTCGTCAAGGCGCAGCTTGTGGTGCTCGTCGGCCTGGCTCATCAGCCATTTGCCGCGGGTTCAATCGGGGGCATCGGGATGCTCGGCCGCGCTTCCGCCATTCGTGAACAGCATAGGCGTGAGGAGAAGGCGAGGTGGTGACAGCCCGATCGAGGCGGCGGCCGTGAGGTATCCCCTGTGGGCGTGCCGACCCTGGCGCGGTTGGGTTCGCGCAGGTCAGTAACCGATCCCGGTGCCCCCGAGCCCGCAGTAGCCGCCCGGATTTTTCGCCAGATACTGCTGGTGGTACTCCTCGGCGTAGTAGAACGCCGGCGCCTCGCGGATCTCGGTGGTGATGTCGCCACGGCCGGCCCGATGGAGTGCCGCCTGATAGCGGGCCTTGCTGGCCAGCGCGGCCTCGCGCTGCCGATCCGAGTGGACGTAGATGGCGGAGCGATACTGGGTACCAATGTCGTTCCCCTGACGCATCCCCTGGGTCGGGTCGTGCCCCTCCCAGAACCGCTGCAACAGCGTCTCGTACGCCACCGCCTCCGGGTCGAACACCGCCCGCACCACCTCCGTGTGGCCGGTCATGCCGCTGCACACCTCCTGATAGGTGGGGTTGGGGGTATAACCGCCCGCGTAGCCCACCATGGTCGACCACACCCCGGCCTGCTGCCAGAACAGCCGCTCGGCGCCCCAGAAGCAGCCCATGCCGAAGATCGCCAGTTCCATCCCCTCGGGAAACGGCGGCACGATGCGGTGGCCGTTGACGAAGTGGGTCTCCGGCACACGGATCGGCGCCTCGCGGCCGGGCAGCGCCTCCTCGGGTGTCGGCATCTTCAGACTCTTGAAAGAGAACATGGGCACCTCCGCCGAGGATAGGGAATATGGTAGGAGCGGCGGGAGCCGCGATTGGGGGGCGGATATCCCTCTGCCGCAATCGCGGCTCCCGCCGCTCCTACAACATTACACAAGCGCTACTCCTGCGGCTAAAGCAAGCCGGCGCAATAGGATTGCGCCCTACTAAGGTTAGGAAAGCCGTCACGGCGGGGAGCCTCCTGCAGGAGGTGGAGCGAGAGCAGGTAGAATTCAACCTAGAACACCAGCCGAATCGACTTCCAATGCATCCAATCCCCTGGTACCTGGCGGCGCTCGGCGCCGCGCTCAGCTGGGGCATCCACTACCCCTTGGTTGAGCACGCCCTGCGCCGCATCTCGCTGGTCAGCGTGCTGCTGCTGACCGCGGTGCCCATCGCCCTGCTCGCCGCCCTGTTTCACGAACAGATCGGCGCCGACATCCGCACCGTCGCCGGACTCGGCTGGCGCGACAAACTGCCCATCCTCACCCTGATGCTGACCAGCCTGGCCGGCACCGTGTTGCTGTTCACCGCCATCGGCGCGCGCAATGCGGCGATGGCGGCGGTGATCGAGATCTCCTACCCGCTGTTCGTCGCCCTGTTCGCGTGGCTGCTGTTCCGCCGGGTGGAGGTGAACGCCAGTCTCGTCATCGGCGGCCTGCTGGTCTTCTCGGGCGTCGCCATCATCATCCTCAACAACCGTTGACGCCCATTCGGCCGGCCGTTTGCGCCGTACGCTCGCCACCTTGTCCGCCAGCGACTGCTCCCGGTCGGTGCGGGTGCCGACAGCCAGCGCACTCTGGATGCGCGGCGCCCCCATTGCGTGGACCCGCTCGTGGCAGCGCTTCACGGCGGCGAAGACTGCATCCCACTCCCCCTCGATGTTGGTGCCGTTGGCGTGGAGTTCGTAATGCAGTCCCGCCTCCGCGAGTATGCGCTCGCACTCGGCCACATAGTCGGAGACGGAGACCCCGACACCGAGGGGGATGATCTGAAAATTCACCAGCGCCTTCACATTCGGTTCCTTCACTTCGGGCTCACAACAGAATCAACCCAATCCCCGCCACCATCAAGCCGCCGGCGATCAGGTTCGGTCCCAGCCGCCGTTCACGGAACAGCAGTGCCCCATAGAGGATACCGAACAGCAGGCTGGTCCGTTTCACGGTGATCATGTAGGCCACTTCGACCCTCGCGAGGGCCATGAAATGGGTGATGATCATGGCCCCCATCAGCAGGCCCAGCACCAGGTGCCACTTCGGCGGCCGGGTGAGCACGCCCAGCGTCGCGGGTCGGACCAGGGCGAACACGACCAATGCAACCACACCGACGGTGACGAAGTAGAAGGGACCGAAACTCTCGGGGGTGGCGAATGACATCGCCTTCTTGCCCAGTACGGAGGTAAGACTGTAGATGGCGGCGACCGCCAGCATCATCCGGGCGCCGCGCTCGCGAGCCACGGCGGCGAACGGTGCCAGCAGCCCGCGCAGACCGTCATCCGCCCGCGCATGCTCGGCGTTGAGCACCCAGGCCCCGACCACCACCATCAGAATACCGGCCAGTCCCCGGGACGAGACGGTCTCACCGAGAATCAGGTAGCCGGTGGCGACGTTGAGCACCGGGGTGAAGGAGAGATAGGGCAGGGTCAGGTGCAGCGGGCAGTCGCGAATGGCGACGACGTACAGCAGCATCGCCCCCAACTCCAGCGGAACGAGAAGAGCGACCCAGCCCCAGAACGCCGGGGGGACCGGCGGCAACGGGTGGACCGCCAGCAGCGGCGCGAGCACCACCGCGGGCGCCGCCACCCGCAGCAGCACCAGCTCAAAGCCGGTGTACGTGCCGAAGCGGGCCTTGGTCAGCGCATCGGCGGAGGCAAGGGCGAAGGCGGAGATGAGCGCGAGAAATAACCACTCCATCAGACGTTGTTTCCGCTCCCGGTCGGCCGTTCAGAAGAGGGTATGCGCGTAGCGGTCACTCTACCGCGCCCCCCTGACGGGGGGGCGCGCTGCCGAAGCCGAAACGGCTGTCAAACGCGTCGGAAATAGGTGTGATAGCAGTGCGGGCAGGCGCCGAGATGGCCGGTCGCCTCCATCGCCTGGCGGGTGCCGCAGTTGAGGCAGGCGAAGGCGCCGGGGGAGACCACCTCGCCCGCGTAGTAGGTCCGCTGCTGGTCGAGATACTGGCGCATGCGCCCCGGCCAGTCGCCCGCGTCGGTGGCTGCACTCTCCAGAAGCAGTTGTCCCCGGTCGCTCCAGTCACCAAACAGCAGCGGCGCCTCCTGCTTCTTGTCGGCCACCCGTTCGGCCCACTCGGCCACGTCCTTACGGCAGGTCGTGGCCACCTTCGCCACCGTTGCCGCGTCGTAGCCCTCCTTCTCGACCATCGCCTGCGCCGCACGCTCGATCGCCTGGTCGATGACTGCGGCACTGATCGGTTCCCCGGGGCCCAGCATCTCGGCCACCGACCAGCGCAGCCGGCGATCCGCCTCGTACTCGGTACGGCGCTGCTCCGCCGACTCCGTGCGCACGCTGGCGTCCACCTCCGCCTCCGCGCTTAACCAGTCGGCCACCCTGTCGCCCTCGGCGAACCCGCGCTCCTTGGCGCGGAACCAGGCGCCGGCGGCAACCAATCGCTCGCGCTCCTCGGGGGAGATCGAGGGTGTGGTGGTCGGCTTCTCCTTATCCGCCATAGTCCGCTCCGATGGTTGCTAATGGCGCCTCCATTATGACCCGATTGCGGTGACAGGCGAGTGACCGAGGGGAACGCTATGCTCAGCGGAGCAGGCGCCTTCACCCCAACCGCTCGTTAAACCATGGATCCAGTCGAAGCGTACCTTCACCGCAGTCGCATCGCTTACTTCTCGATGGAGATGGCCCTGTGCGACGACATCCCGACCTACAGCGGCGGTCTCGGCGTACTGGCGGGGGACACCCTTCGCGCGGCGGCGGATCTCGACTTGCCCCTGGTCGGTGTGACGCTGGTCAGCCGGATGGGCTACTTCCGTCAGGTGCTGGGGCCGAACGGTGATCAGTTGGAGGACCCGCAGCCGTGGGAACCGACCAAGCGGGTGAGCCCGCTCGATGCCAAGGTGGCGGTCACCATCGAGCAGCGCAAGGTGTGGATTCGTGCCTGGCTGTTCGAACATGAAGGCAGTTCCGGCTGTGTGATTCCGGTAGTGATGCTCGACACCGATCTGCCCGAGAACCGTACCGACGATCGCAGCATTACCGATTTTCTGTACGGTGGTGATGAGGAGTACCGGCTCCGGCAGGAGGTGGTCCTCGGAATTGGCGGCGCACGCATGCTTCTGGCGCTGGGCTTCAGCGTCAATACCTACCACATGAACGAAGGTCACTCCGCCTTGCTGGCCCTGGAGTTGCTGCGCCGCTTTGAACGTCCTGCCGAGGAGGTACACCCCGGCGAATCCACCTACGATGTGGGAAAGGTGCGCAACTTCTGTCTCTTCACCACCCACACCCCGGTCGAGGCGGGGCACGACCAGTTCCCTTACGATCTGGTCTCGCGAGTCCTCGGTGATTTTGTCGACCCGGAAACCATGCGCCTTTTCGCCGGTGAGGACCGCTTCAACATGACCCGCCTCGCAATGAACCTCAGCGGCTGGGTGAACGGCGTGGCGAAGAAGCACGCCGAGGTCTCCAGCGAGATGTTTCCAGGCTACCGCATCCACGCCATCACCAACGGCATTCATGGACCGTTCTGGACCGCACCGAGCCTCACGCGCCTCTATGATCGCTACCTGCCAGACTGGCGCTTCGTGCCCGAGATCCTGGTACGCGCCGATCGCATTCCCGACGCCGAACTCTGGGCGGCGCACCAGGAGGCCAAGGCGAAGCTGATCGAACGGGTCGAGGCGCTCACCGGGGTTCAGTTCAAGCTGGAGGTTCCGATCCTGGGGTTCGCCCGGCGCATGACCGCCTACAAGCGCCCGGAACTGCTGTTTTCCGACCCGTCACGGCTCGACGCCATTGCCGGCCGCCTGCCGTTCCAGCTAATCGTCGCCGGCAAGGCGCACCCGAAGGATCAGCAGGGCAAGGCGCTCATTGTCCAGATCCACCGCCACCTGCGCGAAATGGAGTATCTCCAGGGCATTTACCTGCCGGATTACGGGCTTGACCTCGCCCGCCTGCTGGTCAGCGGCTCTGACGTCTGGCTCAACACCCCGCTGCCGCCGATGGAGGCCTCCGGGACCAGCGGCATGAAGGCAGCGTTCAACGGCGTGCTCAACCTGTCGGTGGTGGACGGCTGGTGGCTGGAGGGACTGGTCGAAGGGGTGACCGGCTGGGGCATCGGCACCGGCACCGTCGGCGACGAAGACGACGCCTTTCACCTCTACGAGAAACTGGGGGGCACCGTATTGCCGCTCTATTACCAGGACTGCGCCGGCTGGATCGGCATGATGAAAGGCGCCATCGGTGAGATCGGCCATCTGTTCAACAGCCACAGCATGATGCGCCGCTACGCCACCGAGGCGTACATCCGCTAGCGATAGCTTCGGCGTGTTGCCCTCAGCCCGAGACTCCCGTCTAATTTAGGCAGGGCTCACCGACAGGAGGCGACCATGAAACCACGCATCAACCTGATCACCCTGGGCGTCGCGGACATCACCCGCTCGGCCGCCTTCTACGAGGCGCTCGGCCTGCCGCGCTTGCAGTTCGAGGCCGAAGAGGTTGCCTTCTTCGAACTGAACGGAACCTGGCTCGCTCTCTACCCCCGCTCCGCCCTGGCCGAAGACGCCGGCGTGCCCGACGACCACGGCAACTTCGCCGGCATCACCCTCGCCCACAACGTCGCCAGCCCGGACGAGGTGGATGCGGTGATCAAAGAGGCGGTCAGCATCGGCGCCCGCCTGGTCAAGCCGGCGCAGGAGACCTTCTGGGGCGGCTACTCCGGTTACTTCGCCGACCCGGACGGGTTCCTCTGGGAGGTGGCCCACGTCCCCCAGTTCTGGATCGGCCCCAAAGACTAAATAGCCATTAAAAGGACGTTCCTTCACCCTCTGGGACGACGACTGGAGGTAGGAGGTAGAACAACGTCGGGAGCCGTTGTCGAGAAGGACAGGAAGGGGATCACTACCTGGATCTGTTGGGAGCTCCGGACGCTCCCTTCGTACCGCGTTCCGCCACCAAGAGAACCATAAAAGTGCAAACCCGCTGCCCCTGGGCCAACCGCTCCGAAGCCGAGTCCCGCTACCACGATGAGGAGTGGGGCGTCCCCTCCTTCGACGCATCGCACCTGTTCGAAATGCTCATCCTCGAAGGGGCGCAGGCCGGACTCTCCTGGACGACCATCATCAACAAGCGCGAGAACTACCGCCGCGCCCTGCACCGCTTTGACCCGTCCCGCATCGCCCGCTACGGCGAGCGGGACAAGGCGCGCCTGCTCGCAGACGCCGGCATCGTCCGCAACCGGCTCAAGATCGACGCCGCCATCACCAACGCCCGCGCCTGGCTTGAACTGGACGTGCAGCAGGGCGCCGTCCCCTTTCTCTGGCAGTTCGTCGACGGCAAGCCGCACCAAAATGCCTGGAAGCGGCTGGAACAGGTCCCGGCCAGCACTCCCGCATCGGACGCCATGAGCAAGGAACTCAAACACCGCGGCTTCAAGTTCGTGGGCACCACCATCTGCTACGCCTTCATGCAGGCGGTCGGGATGGTGAACGACCACCTCATCACCTGTCCCCGGCACACGGCGGTGCAACGCCCGCATCCGTGACCGAGCGGACACCCCGGCCTCCAACGGTTGACCGCCGCCCCCAATCCTTTTCTAATCTTTCGTTGACACGAAATGCGCGCACGTAGAACGCCATCAACACGGTCGGTTTACTGTGCGCCATACGGATGAAGTGGATGGAACTGATCACCGAGACCGCACGACTGCTGATTAGGCCGTTGTCCCTGGAGGACGTGCCCGCCCTGTCGGCGATTCTCGGCGATCCGGAGGTGATGAAGCATTCGGTGCGCGGCGTTTGCGACGAGGCGGCCACTCGACAGTTCGTGGAGTGGTGTCTGGCTTCCTACGAGTCGCAGGGTGTCGGGCCGTGGGCCCTTGTCGAAAGGGACTCCTCCGCGCTGGTCGGATTCTGTGGGATAGGTCCCGAGCGCGTCGGCGATACGGAGGAGATCAACCTTGGATATCGGCTCGCCCGGCGGTTCTGGGGGCGTGGCCTCGCCACCGAGTCGGCGCATGCCGTCCTCACCTATGCGTTCGAAGTGAAGGGGTGCGAGTCGGTGGTGGTGATTATCGAGCCGGCACACCTTGCGTCGCTGCGCGTTGCCGGGAAGTGCGGATTTCATCGCTATCAGGAGATTGAATTTCATGGGAGGCCGGTGCGGTTGTACCGGATGACCCGGGACGCGTGGAGCTCGCACGACGTGAAGCACGACCATGACAAATAGCGAAAGCATACTGAGCCCACGGTATTGGTAATCGCCGAATGGAACTACGCGCAGCAACTCCGTCCGATTTCGAGGCAATCGTCCGGCTAGTACCGAGCCGGGAAGAGCTGTTTCTGGTCTATCCCGGAGGAACCCACCCCTTTTCCGTGGATCAGCTTCGCGCACTCGCCGAAGCGAGGAAGGAGTTGACGGTTGCAGTGCGGAACGGGGAGGTGGTCGGCTTTGCCAACCTCTACGACATCGAGCCGGGTTGTTGGGCCTTCATCGGTAATGTGGTCGTCAGCGGGGCCTGCAGAGGACAAGGGGTTGGGCGGGCGGTTGTCACCCACATGATCCGTGCGGCGCTTGAAGCGCACGGCGTGCCGGAAGTCAGAATTTCCGTGTTCAGCGGGAACACCCCTGCGCTCCTGCTATACGCAAACCTGGGCTTCACCCCCTTTGCGATCGAGGAACGACGGAATCCCTCGGGAGGGCGCGTCGCTCTCCTGCACATGGCACTCCGGCAGAGGTGAAGTCAGGTGTCGGGTACACGGTTGCGCTGTGCACGCTCACCGTGCACGGAGAACCGTGTGGATTCGCTGGTGTTCATTTCCTGGATCGACTGACTGGAGCGGCACATTGAAAGTCACAAGACGAAGCACCCTTCTGCTGGCTCTCCTGGCTCCCGCGCCTTCCTTTGCCGCGGAGTTGTCGGAGGAGGTTCTCGACCAGCTGGTGTGGGACTTTGCCGGTTTCACCTATGCGTTCGAGGGCGAAAACTGGGGCGGGGTGTGCGAGTACGTCACCGACGGGACGAAGGTGGGGTTCGGTGGCGAGATGGGGTGCGACGGGGTGAGGCTGGTCTATGCCGAAGACCCGCAGTGCCACAGCGATATGGTGTTTGCGCTGAAGCAGGGGTGCCGCAAGATCGGCGCAGGCACGGAGGTCGCCTGTCTTTCTCCCCCCCAGTGGCTGCAACGGGATGTGGTCTATCTGGGGGCGCGGGCGAGCTTCTCCTACAGCGCAGAGGCGGGTCGCTGGATCGCGGATTATCTGATTTGCGGCGGGGATTGAGGCTGGAACCGATCGCCACAACGCGCAGAGGGCACGGGGAGCGCCGGTTTGGCTCTCGTGAGCTCTGCGCGCCGTGGTGAATCGATATCGGTTCAGTTGGGACGCATGTTGCCGCAGTCGGACGACAGCCACTTGCCGGACTGCTCCATGGTCAACTGCTCGGGCCGCCCGTCGGTCGTGGTATTGACGACAGCCCTGCCCTTGTAGGCGGTAGGGCTGCTGAAGGTGAACTCCCCTTCGCCGCTGGTGGGGGGGTCGCCGGCGCACTGGAACGTCAACTTGACCGTCTTGCCGCTGCGCTGTACCACCTGCTGGGTGCACTCATCATCCTGTTCAAACTCAAATCGCGCGGCCTGCTCGGGGGTAACGCAGACCCGGATGGTCTGACCGCTTGCATCGAAACTCATCCCCTGCGCAGCCATCATCTCTTCCATCATCCTGCGCTGCTCGGGAGGCAGGTTCGCCATCTGCTGCTGCATCTCGCGCATCGCCTGTTCCACCTCGCCGCTCTGCGACTTGACGGTGATGCTCTGCTCCCACAAGCCGGGACGCATCTCCGGCTGCGCCCATGCCGAGCCGCCGACCAGTGTCCCCACCAAAACTGCGGCTGTCGCAAATCGTGCCTTCATCTCATCTCTCCTTGGTTAATAATTCTCGGTCCTGCGCCGTCGGCGCATGGTATCAGGTTGCGGCGGCAGCGCCCTCCACAGCGCACCCTTCAAGCAGCGGTGCCAGTTCGTCCCAGACGTTGGTCAGCAGGTGCGGTTGCGCCTCGGCACTGGCGTGGATGCGGTCCGGCTGCATCAGGGCGTCATTGCCGCCGACCCCCTCCAGCAGGAACGGCACGAGCGCCACGCCGTAGCGCTCCGCCAGTTCGTGATAGACCGACTGGAACCGTTCAGTGTAGGTGGGTCCATAATTGGGGGGCATCTGCATGCCCACCAGCAGCACGCCGGCACCGATTGCCTTTACGGCCTCGATCATTGCAGCTAGATTGGCCCGCATCTGGTCGAGCGACAGACCGCGCAGACCGTCGTTGCCGCCCAGTTCGATAATCACCAGGTCGGGGCTGTGGGCCTCCACCACGCCGGGCAGGCGCGAGAGTCCGCCGCTGGTGGTCTCGCCGCTGATGCTGGCGTTGACGACGTGATATGGACAGCCGTTCTGTTCCAGGCGCCGCTCCAGCAGGCTCACCCACCCCTGCTCCACCGGCATGCCGTAGGCCGCGCTCAGACTGTCCCCCAGCACCACAACCGTGCCGGCGGCCCACGCCTTGCCGCCGAGCAGCAACAGGACCATGAATACCGAACGCAGCCACATGAAAACGAACCTCTCCACACCGATGGTCGAAGCACGGAATGTTAGCAAACGGGTGGAGAGCCCGGAGGGAGCGCTGACCCTGCTCGACGGCGTGGACCTCGTCATCGGCGCCGGTGAAGCGGTGGCGGTGGTGGGCGCCTCCGGCTCCGGCAAGTCCACCCTGCTCGGCATACTGGCCGGGCTCGATCTCCCGAGTGACGGGCGGGTGCTGCTCGACGGCACCGATCTCGCGGGCCTCGACGAGGACGGCCGGGCCGATCTGCGCGCGCGGCTGCTGGGCTTCGTGTTTCAGTCGTTCCACCTGCTGCCCAATCTCAACGCGCTGGAGAACGCCATGCTGCCGCTGGAGCTCCAGGGTGAGTCCGGCGCGGCGGAGCGGGCGCGGGAGCTGCTCGCCCGCGTGGGACTCGATCACCGGCTCACCCACTACCCGGGACAGCTCTCCGGTGGCGAACAGCAGCGGGTGGCAATCGCCCGCGCCTTCGCCACCGCTCCCCGGCTGCTGCTGGCGGACGAACCGACCGGCAACCTGGACCGCCGCACCGGCGCCCGCATTGCCGATCTCCTGTTTCAGCTGAACACGGAGTCCGGCACCACGCTGCTATTGGTGACCCACGACGAGGCGCTGGCGCGCCGCTGCGGGCGGGTGATCGAGATCGACGCCGGCCGATTGGTTTGAGATGAATCACCGCAGAGGGCGCAGAGTGCGCGGAGGTAAAGAGTTTTCGTTTCTTCCGCCGCTCGCTGGCAGAGCAACGGCGGGCACACATCGGCGCAATACGATTGCACTCTACAATCTCCTCTGCGACCTCCGCGACCGCCGTTCCTGTTCGCTTGGCGGAATCTGGGGCGCGAGCCGCGTAGGATGTGGTGAGCCTGCGAACCGCATCGATCGGGGGACAGGAATGGCCAATCGCGACCGATGCGGTTCGTTCCTCACCGCATCCTACATTTGCTGCGGGCGGGTGATCGAGATCGACGCCAGGCGGCTGGTTTGAGATGTGAACAGCATTCACCGCAGAGGGCGCAGAGGGCGCAGAGGGCGTTCCTCCGCGTCCTCTGCGGTGAACTCTTTCAGCGGTGAAAACTTCGAAATGAACCCGTTCCTGTTTGCCTGGCGAAACCTGTGGCGCGAATGGCGTGCCGGGGAGCTGCGCGTGCTGGCGCTGGCGCTGGTGGTGGCGGTGGGCGCGGTCAGTGCGGTCGGCTTTTTCACCGACCGGGTGCGCGGCGCGATGGATCGTCAATCCGGCGAACTGCTGGCCGCGGATCGGGTGGTGGAGCGTAACCGCCCCATCGAACCGGGGTGGGCGCAGCAGGCCGAGGCGCTGGGAATCGCCACCGCGCCGGTGGTCTCCTTCCGTACGGTGGTGGTGGCCGGCGGCGAGATGCAGCTGACCGAAGCGAAGGCGGTCGGGGCCGGCTATCCGCTGCGCGGGCATCTGGAGGTGGCGGAGAGCCGGTTCGCCGCGCCACGCACTGTCGACGCCGGTCCCGCCGCGGGCCGGGTGTGGGTGGACGGGCGCCTCGCCGATCAACTCGGCCTGACGGTGGGCGACACCCTGCAGCTGGGGAGTGCCGGCTTCATGGTCGACGCGGTGCTCATCTACGAACCGGATCGGGGCGGCGACCTGTTCTCCATCGCGCCGCGGCTGATGATGAATCTCGCCGACCTGGAGTCGACCGGACTGCTCGGCACCGGTGCCCTTGCGGAGTACCGGCTGCTGCTGGCGGGGCCGCCCGCCGCCCTCGAGATGTACAGGCGCTGGATCGTGCCGCGGCTCGATCCCGGGGCACGCCTGGTCGGGCGCGAGAGCCGTCCGCAGCTGAACAGCGCGCTGGAGCGCGGTGAACGGTTTCTCGGACTGGCGGCGCTGGTAAGCGTGCTGCTGGCGGGTGTGGCGGCGGCGGTCGCCGCGCACCGCCATGCCGCGCGCCATTTCGACGCGGTGGCGGTGATGCGCTGCATCGGCGCGCGCCAGCGCACACTGACCGCCGGTTACCTGCTGCAACTGCTCTACCTCGGACTCATCGCCGCACTGGTCGGCAGCGCCGTCGGCTTCGCCGCCCAGGGGGTGCTGGCCGGCATTGTCGGCGAACTCTACGCACTCGAACTGCCCGCCCCCACCCCGGCGCCGTTGCTGCACGCGGCGCTGGTCGGACTGGTCGCACTGGGCGGGTTCGCCATGCCGCCGCTATTGGCGCTGGCGGGCGTGCCGCCGCTGCGGGTGCTGCGCCGGGAGATCGGCGGCGGCGGCGCGGGGGCTGTGGCCGTTTATGGCAGCGCCGGATTTGCGCTGCTGCTGCTGATGGCATGGGAGGCTCGCGATGCGGCGCTGACCGCCTGGGTATTCGCCGGTACCCTCGCCACCCTGGCGGTGCTGTGGCTGGCAGCGGCCGCGCTGGTGGGCGTGCTGGGGGCGTTGCGCCGCGGCACCGGCGTCTCCTGGCGCTACGGCCTGCTGAACATCCCCCGGCGCGCTGCGGCGAGCCGGGTGCAGGTGGTCGCCTTCGGGCTGGGCATCATGATCCTGCTGCTGCTGTCGCTGGTGCGGCTGGATCTGCTGGAGGCGTGGCGCACCGGCCTGCCGGAGGACGCACCCAATCAATTCCTCATCAACGTGCAGCCGGATCAGGTCGAGCCGCTGCGCAGGTTCTTCGCCGGGCGCGGGGGCGTCACCCCGACCTTCCACCCGATGGTGCGGGGACGGCTGACTGCCATCAACGGCGAACCGGTCTCCGCCGACGATTACGAGGAGCCGCGCGCCAAGCGGCTGGTGCGCCGCGAGTTCAATCTCTCCTGGGCGGAGCGGCCGGCGCCCGACAACCGCATTGTCGCCGGACAGTGGTGGGGGCGCGACACCGGCACGGAGGCGTGGTCGGTGGAACAGGGACTCGCCGAGACCCTCGGCATTGCCCTCGGCGATCGCCTCACCTTCGGCGTGGCCGAACAAGCGGTTGAGGGCGAGGTCACCTCCCTGCGCGCAGTGGAGTGGGACTCGTTCCACGTCAACTTCTTCGTCGTCGCCCCGCCCGGGATGCTCGAGGGAAAACCTGCCAGCTACATCACCAGCTTCTATCTGCCCCCGGAAAGACGTCCGGTCATGGCCGAGATGCTGCACCGCTTCCCCAACGTGACGGTCATCGATGTGGATGCACTGATGGAGCGGGTGCGCACCATCATGGATCGGGTGACGCTGGCGGTGGAGTTCGTGTTCGGCTTCACCCTGCTGGCCGGGGTGGTGGTGCTGGTGGCCGCGGCCCAGGCGACCCAGGATGAGCGTCGGCGCGAGGCGGCGCTCCTGCGTACGCTCGGTGCCGGCCGACGGCAGGTGCGCCGGGCCCTCACCGCCGAGTTCGTCGCCCTTGGCCTGCTCGCCGGCGTGCTGGCGGCGCTCTCCGCCACCACGCTCGGCTACCTGCTGGCGGAGCGCTTTTTCGGACTCGACTACGCGGCCAACCCCTGGGTCTTCGCCGCCGGGCTCGCTGCCGGCGGCGTGGGGGTCGGCCTGGTCGGACTCTGGGGCAGCCGCAGCGTGTTGAGCGTGCCGCCGCTAAAGACCCTGCGGGAGGCGTAACCACGCGCCTGCGAAATTCGGTTGTCACCGATTTAACAGTGTCGCCATAATTGCGGGGCGAAAAACAGTAGCCTGCCGGCCGACACCCGATCAGGCGAACCGGGAGAGCGGTGTGACGGTTCCCGCCAACAACCGTCGGGAATCAGGGATGATCGCCGACCTGTTCCACAACGGGGCGACGGCCTGGGCCGTCCTGGCGCTCTCCCTTGTTGTTACCGTTTTCGCCTGGCACATCGCCGACCGCCACGCGGAAGAGCGCGCACGGGAGCGCTTCGCCTTCGAGGTGGCGGAAGCGAGCCAGCGCATCGCCGGGCGCCTGGCCGAACACGAGCAGGTGCTGCGCGGCGCCGTCATGCCGACCGGCACGGCGGAGGGGTTCGTTGAGAGCCCGCTCGACATCGACCATCTGATGCGCGGGCTGCCCGGCAGCGAAACGCCCGGTCTCGGTTTCGAGCTGTACGACGCTACCACCGGGCAGAGCACCGCCCCGCTGTTGTACGCCTCCCACCCCGATGCCGCGCACACGCCGAAGTACCGCGAGACCATCACCATCGCACTCCCCGGCCGGACCTGGAACGGACAGTTCCACAGCCGCCCCGCCTTCGATGCGGCGGTTGCAACCAGCGAACCGGCCCTGGTCGCGGTGGGCGGCGCGACGGTGGGTGTTCTGGTTTTCAGCATCATCATCATCCGGTCACGGGTCGGGGAGCATCGTCGTGGGCGTTCGAGGGCGGAGATGGAGCACACCCGGGCCGAGGAACGGCTGCGGCTGGCCGCCAGTGTGTTCGACCATGCCCACGAGGGGATCGCCATCACCGATGCGCAAGAGTGCATCGTCGAGGTCAACCCCACCTTCACCGAGCTGACCGGATTCACCCGCGAGGAGGTGATCGGCAAGACGCCGCGCATCCTCAAATCGGGGCGTCACGATGCGGAGTTCTATGCCGAGTTGTGGCGGACACTGAAAGGCAAGGGACACTGGCATGGCGAGATCTGGAACCGGCGCAAGAGCGGCGAACTCTATCCGGAGCTGCTGACCCTCTCCGCCGTCCGCGGCCCCGGGGACGAGATCACCCACTACGTGGGCATCTTCTCCGACATCACCCTGCTCAAGGAGCATCAGCACCGGCTGGAGCGGATGGCCCACTACGACGCGCTGACCCAACTCCCCAACCGCGTCCTGCTCGCCGACCGCATGCAGCAGGCGATGGCCCGGGCGCGCCGTCGGGGCCGGCTGCTGGCGGTCTGCTACCTCGATCTGGACGGCTTCAAGCCCATCAACGACCAGTACGGCCACGACGTGGGCGACCAGCTGCTGATCCAGGTGGCCGAACGGCTGAACGGAACCCTGCGGGAGAGCGACAGTGCGGCACGGCTTGGCGGTGACGAGTTTGTCCTGCTGCTGAACGACCTGCGCGATGTGCGCGAATGCAAGCGGGGGATCGAGCGGGTGCTGCGGGCGATGGCGGCCCACTACGAGCTCGGCAGCCACCGGGTCACCGTCTCCGCGAGCGTCGGCGTCACCCTCTTCCCCGACGACGACTCCGACGCCGACACACTGCTCCGGCACGCGGATCAGGCGATGTACCAGGCCAAGCAGGCGGGGCGCAACCGCTACTGGCTGTTCGACCCGGAGCACGACCGGCTGGCACGCGCCCAGCGGGAGGCGGTCACCCGGATCGAGACCGCCCTGAACCGGGGTGAGTTCCGGCTCCACTACCAGCCGAAGGTGGACATGCGCACCGGTGAGGTAGTCGGTGTGGAGGCGCTGATCCGCTGGCAGCACCCGGAGCGGGGGCTGCTGCTGCCGGCGGAATTTCTGCCGGTACTCGACGGCAGCGAGTTCGCCCGCAGCCTGGGTGAATGGGTGCTGCGCGAGGCGCTGGTGCAGCTGGCCGAGTGGAACCGGCAGGGGCTCAAGCTGACCATCAGCGTCAACATCGCCGGCAGCCACCTGCAGCAGCCGGACTTCGCCCGCCGTCTCGGTGAACTGCTCGCCCGCCATCCGGAGATCTCGGCCACGCAGCTCGAGCTGGAGGTGCTGGAGACCACGGCGCTGGAGGACATTGCCATGGTCTCCCACGTCATCGAACAGTGCCGCGCGCTGGGGGTCGGCGTCGCCCTCGACGACTTCGGTACCGGCTACTCGTCGCTTACCTATCTCAAACGTCTGCCCGCGGACACCCTCAAGATCGATCGCTCCTTCATACGCGACATGCTGAACGACCCGGAGGACCTGACCATCATCGAGGGCATCGTCGGCCTGACCCAGGCGTTCCGCCGCCGGGTGATCGCCGAGGGGGTGGAGAGCGAGGAGCACGGGGCGCTGCTGTTGCGGCTCGGCTGCGACCTGGCGCAGGGGTTCGGCATCGCCCAGCCGATGCCGGCTGAAGATGTCAGCGGCTGGATTGAAGGTTATCGCCAGCCCCCCGCCTGGCGCGCCGCTGCCCGCATCTACTGGCCGCACGAAGACCTGCCGCTGTTGAGTGCGGAACTGGAACACCGACGCTGGGTCGATGACCTCATCGCCAGCCTCGATTCCGGCAGCCATATCGTCCCGACGCCGCCGATGGAGGTCGGGCAGTGTCGGTTCGGGCAGTGGTATGCCCACCACGGCAAGGCGCACTACGGCGGTGCACCGGCCTATGTCGCCGTCCAACCCATCCACGAGGCGATCCACCGGGTGGCCCGGGACCTGCTGGACCTGGAACGCTCCGGAAAGAGTGCAGAGGCACAACGGCGAGTCCCCGAACTGCTGAAGCTGCGTGCCGAGATCATCACCCAGCTCCACGCCCTGCAGGCGATGGTGGCGGAGGGGCACTCGGGGTGCGGCGCCGCGGCCGGCGGAGCCGGGCATTAACCCGCTATCCTGTTGCAGGAGCGGCGGAAGCCGATCTCCGTTGCATCCGCCTCGGGGCACATTTGGCCGCACGGAGACATTGCTTCACCCCGCCGGCAATGACACCCTTGAAAGAAAAAAAATAAACCTCAGTCTCACAAGATGAATCCTCCCGGCAACGACGCCCCTGAACGTGAAGCGGTCTTCCGCACCGAGGGACTCACCAAGACCTACCGGGTGGGGGAGGTGGAGATCCACGCGCTGCGCGGGATCGACCTGGAGCTCTTCCGCGGCGAGCTGGTGGTGATCCTGGGCGCCTCCGGCAGCGGCAAGTCCACCCTGCTCAACATCCTGGGCGGACTGGACAGCGCCTCCGGCGGCCGGGTGTTCTACGGCAACCAGGAGCTGACCGGCGCCTCGGACGCCACCCTCACCGAATATCGCCGCAACTACGTGGGCTTCGTGTTCCAGTTCTACAACCTGATCCCCAGCCTCACCGCGCGCGAAAACGTCGCCATCGTCACCGAGATCGCCCGCGACCCCATGACACCCGCCGAGGCGCTCTCCCTGGTGGGCCTCGGCCACCGCCTGGACCACTTCCCGGCCCAGCTCTCCGGCGGCGAACAGCAGCGCGTGGCCATCGCCCGCGCCATCGCCAAGCGCCCGGCGGTCCTGCTGTGCGACGAGCCGACCGGCGCCCTGGACTCGAAGACCGGCATCGTGGTGCTGGAGGCGCTGGAGCGGGTGAACCGGGAGCTGGGCACCACCACCGCCGTGATTACCCACAATGCGGCCATCGCCGATATGGCGAACCGGGTCATCCACGTCAGTGACGGGCAGCTCACCAGCGTGGAGTCCAATGCCGAACGCAAGTCGCCGCGGGAACTGAGCTGGTAATGCGCGCCATCGATCGCAAGCTGGTACGCGAGCTGTGGATGCTGCGGGGCCAGGCCCTGGCCATCGCCTTCGTCATCATGGGCGGGGTGGCGACCTGGATTATCTCCTTCAGCACCATCGACTCCCTGGTGATGACCCAGGAGAGCTTCTATCGCGAAGGCCGCTTCGCCGAGATCTTCGCCTCGGTGCGCCGTGCCCCCGAGCGGCTGCGCCGGGAGATCGCGGAGCTGCCCGGCGTGGGGCAGCTGGAGACCCGGGTGAACTCCGGGGCCACCCTGGAGGTGGCGGGATTCCCGGACCCGGTCATGGGCCAGTTCGTCTCCCTCCCCGACGAGGGGCAGCCACTGCTCAACCGGCTCTACCTGCGTGCCGGCACCCTGCCGGGGCCCCGCGCGGCGGATGAGATTGTGATCAGCCAGCCGTTTGCCGACGCCCACGGACTGGAGCCCGGCGATGCGATCACCGCCATCCTCAACGGCCGCCGCCGCGACCTCACGGTGGTCGGCATCGCCCTCTCGCCGGAGTTCGTCTACCAGATCCGCCCCGGCGACCTGTTCCCCGACTTCGAGCGCTACGGGATCGTCTGGATGCGCCGCCAGCCGCTGGCGACGGCCTTCGACCTGGAGGGGGCTTTCAACGACCTGGCGCTCACCCTGGCGCCGGGCGCCGTGGCCGAGGAGGTGATCGACCGGCTCGATCTCCTGCTCGCCCCCTATGGAGGGGTAGGCGCGTTCCCCCGCGACGACCAGATATCCCACCTCTACCTGAGCCAGGAGATCGAACAGCTGGAGGCATCGGCCCTGATCATCCCCTTCATCTTTCTGGGGGTCGCCTCCTTTCTGCTCAGCGTGGTGGTCTCGCGCATCGTGGCGCAGCAGCGCGACCTCATCGCGGTGCTCAAGGCGTTCGGCTACTCCAACCGCGCCGTCGGCGCCCACTACGCCGGCATGATTCTGCTGGTGGTCGGCCTGGGCTCGGTGCCGGGGATCCTGGCCGGGGCGTGGGCCGGCCAATCACTGGCGCGGCTCTACAGCCAGTTCTTCTTCTTTCCCTATCTCGAGTTCCACCTGGGCCTCGATGTGATGCTGAACGGGGTGCTGGTGGCGGCCGCCGCGGCGCTGCTGGCGGCGCTGGGGGCGGTACGCCGGGCCAGCCGCCTGCCGCCCGCCGAGGCGATGCGCCCCGAGCCGCCGGCCAGCTACCGCCCCACTCTGGTGGAGCGGCTCGGACTGCAGCGGCTGTTTGACCAGCCCACCCGCATGATCCTGCGCCATATCGAGCGCAAGCCGCTCAAGTCCCTCATCTCGGTGCTGGGGATCGCCCTGGCGGGGGCGATGCTGGTGGTGAGCGGCTTCCAGCGCGACGCCATCGACTACATGGTGGGGGTGCAGTTCAACCTGGCCCAGCGGGACGACCTCCAGGTCTCCTTCGTTGAGCCCGCCTCGCGCAAGGCGCTGTTCGAGCTGGCCGGCCTGCCGGGGGTGCACCACGCCGAACCGTACCGGGCGGTACCGGTGGAGCTGCGCGCCGGCCACCGCAGCCACCGCACCGCCATTCAGGGCTACGAGCAGGGGGCGGTGCTGCGCCGCGCCCTGGACGCGGATCTGCGCCCCATCGCCATCCCGGCCGAGGGGCTGCTGCTCACCGACCATCTGGGGGAGAAGCTGGGGGTCGGCGCCGGGGACATCCTCACGGTGCAGGTGCTGGAGGGGGCGCGGCCCCTGCTGCAGGTGCCTGTGGCGGGGCTGGTGAGCGAGTTCATCGGTCTCGCCAGCTACATGGATATCGCGGCGCTGAACCGCCTCATGCGTGAAGGGCCGGCCATCTCCGGGGCCTTCCTGGCGGTCGACCCGGCGGCGCGGGAGGGGCTGTTCCGGGAGCTGCTGCACCGCCCCCGGGTGCTCGGCGTCACCCAGCGCGACGTGGCCATCAGCGCCTTCTACGAGAGCTTCGCCGAAACCCTCCTGGTGCTCGCCTTCGTCTACACCCTGCTGGCAGGCAGCATCGCCTTCGGGGTGGTCTACAACTCGGTACGCATCGCCCTCTCCGAACACAGCCGCGAGCTGGCCAGCCTGCGGGTGCTCGGTTTCAGCCGCGGCGAGGTGGCCTATATCCTGCTCGGCGAACTGGCCCTGCTGACCCTGGCGGCGATCCCGGTCAGCTTTCTCATCGGGCGCGAGTTCGCCCGGGTCATCGCCGAGAGCGTTGCCTCGGAGCTGTTCCGCATTCCGCTCATCATCGAACCGGCCACCTATGGATTCACCGCCCTGGTGCTGCTGGTCGCAACGCTGCTCTCCGCCCTGCTGATCGCCAAACGGCTGTACCATCTGGACATGGTGGCCGTGTTGAAAACCCGGGAGTGAACGTGTCCACGCGCAAGAAGATCCTCCTCGCCCTGATCGCCGGCATGGTGGTGCTGCTGCTGGCGCTCAGCTTCCGCCCCCAGCCGGTCCCGGTCACCACCGCCCCGGTGGTGACCGGCCCCCTGGCGGTGACGGTGCTGGAGGAGGCCCGCACCCGGGTGCGCGACCGCTACGTGATCTCCGCGCCGGTGGCCGGCCAGGTGCCGCGTCTCGATCTGGAGGTGGGGGATACGGTTCAAGCGGGACAGGTGCTGCTCACCATCGGTCCCGCCCCCTCCACCCCGCTGGACCCGCGCACCCGTGCCCAGGCGGAGGCGCGGGTGGAGGAGGCGGAGGCGGCCTACCGGCTCGCCGAGGAGGAGCTGCGCCGCGCCCGCATCCTGTTCGAGCGCGGCGACATCCCGCGGAGCACGCTGGACCAGGCGGAGGCCAGTGCCGGCCAGGCGCGTGCCGCGCTGCAGTCGGCCCGGGCGGCCCTCACCTTCGGCCCGGAACCGGCGGAGCGGGTGGAGGTGACCGCGCCGGTCGGCGGGCGGGTGCTGGCCATCGAGAACAAGAGCCAGCGCGTGGTGCAGGCGGGCGAGCCGCTGCTCGCCATCGGCGATCCGAACCGCATCGAGGTGGAGGCGGACGTGCTCTCGGTGGATGCGGTGCGCATCGAGCCGGGCATGCGGGTGCTGTTCGAGCGCTGGGGCGGCGAACCGCTCGAGGGCCGGGTGCGTACCATCGAGCCGGCGGGCTTCACCCGCTTCTCCGCCCTGGGGGTGGAGGAGCAGCGGGTGCTGGTGATCGCCGATTTCGTCTCCCCCCCGCCCCAGTGGCAGCGCCTGGGCGACGCCTACCGGGTGGAGGCCCGCTTCATCCTCTGGGCCGAGGATGAGGTCCTCCAGGTGCCCACCAGCGCCCTGTTCCGGCGCAACGGCCAGTGGGCGGCTTTCGTGGTGGAGAGAGACGAGGCGCGCCTGCGCTCGGTGAGCGTCGGACGGCAGAGCGGGCTGGAGAGCCAGATCCTCGAGGGCCTCGCCGAGGGGGAGACGGTCATCACCCACCCGGACGACGCCATCGCCGACGGTGTGCGGGTGGCCCCGCGCTAGGGGCAGTAGCCACCAATCCGGCTCCTACACTCAAGGAAATGGGTCACACGGACTGGTGATGCGGGAGACGGCACGGCTGCCGTCGGGCCGGGTCGCAACCGGCTACGGCGAGATTCACTACCGCCACAACGGCGGCGGCCAATTCTGCCGCCCACTGCCCATTTCAGGTTACCGGCCTTGTTCAGGGGGAGCGCCCGTGGCTCCGTCCGACCTGATGCGGGTGAACGACCTTTCCCGGAACCCTAATCGACTCACATGACCCTCTGGCGCGACGTGCAACGCTTCAGACGTGTGACGACCATCCGCGTGATGCGCCGCTTTCCGCACCTGAACGCCCTGCTGCCGGCCCCGGCGCCGCTGGCCACCGTCCGCTTCCCCCTCACCCAGAGGAGGTCGGCCGGCCTCGGCATTCTCCTGCCCGGGATCGACGACCTCCCGGGCGATTTTGCCCGGCACGGCTTCATCGAAACGGCACAGCGCTACGGCCTGCCCTGGGACCTGATCGCCGTGGACAGCCACTACGGCTATTTCAGCCGCGGCACCGTGGTGGAGCGACTGCACCAGGATGTGGTGCTGCCGGCGCAGGCGGCGGACCACCGGCAGGTGTGGCTGGTGGGGATCTCCCTGGGCGGCTTCGGCGCTCTGCTCTACGCCGCACGCCACCCGGAGCGGGTGGCCGGGCTGGTGCTGCTGGCCCCCTTCCTCGGCTTCCCCAAGACCATCACCGCCATCCGGAGGGCGGGCGGCCTCGCCCAGTGGCGACCGGAGCCGCACCGGCAGGATTTCCAGACTGAGCTCTGGCAGTGGCTGCACGGCTATCTCGACCCCGACAGCGGCCTGCCGCCCATCTGGCTGGGCTACGGCGAACGGGACAGTTTCGCCGCGGCCAACCGGCTGCTGGCGGAGCTGCTGCGCAACGAACAGGTGATGGTGGTCCCGGGCGGGCACGACTGGACCACCTGGCGCCTGCTCTGGGCACGCCTGCTGGCCACCGGTTTTCACTGCCGCTCCGAGACCGCCTGAAGGTCTTCTGCAGACGACTGGGCTTGAGGTAACACCCGGTTTGGAAGCGGCTTCGCCGCTGTTCGCCCGGAGGGCCGGGCCGCTTCTGCGCATCCATGCGCGCGCGGCATTCGTCCTTCCGTGGACATCGCTCCTACTCCGCCGGGGGATTGCGCGGCGCTCACGGCGCGCGGGGTTCACCCCCAGGGCCAGCGGCGGGGGCGCGGCAGGAGGTACTGCACCTCGTAGAGGTCCGCCTCGGCGGCGGCGGCGAGCAGGTAGTCGTCGCTGGTGCGCAGCTCGTCCACCAGCTTCAGGTCGAGGGCGTCGGTCCCGAGCCAGTATTCGCCGGTGGCCACCCGCTCCAGGTCGAGGTCGGGGCGGTGGGCGGCGACGAACTGCTTGAAGTGGGCGTGGATCACCTCCAACTGCTCGCGCAGTTTGCTCCGCGCCTCCTCGGTGTTCTCGCCGAACAGGGTGACGGTCCGCTTCCACTGGCCGGCCTGAAACTGCTCGTAATCGATATCGTGGCGCTTGAGCAGCTTGTTGAAGTTGGGGAACTGGGCGATGACACCAATGGAGCCGACCACCGCAAACGGCGCCGCCAGCACACGGTCGGCCACCGCCGCCATCAGATAGCCGCCGCTCGCCGCCACCCGATCCACGCAGGCGGTCAGACGCAGTTCGCGCGCCTTCAGCCGGGCGAGCTGCGAGGCGGCGAGCCCGTAGCCGACCACCGACCCGCCGACGCTCTCCAGCCGCAGCACCACCTCGTCGCCGGGCCGGGCGGCGCTGAGAATGGCGGAGATCTCCTCGCGCAGGGCGGCGGTGGCGGAGGCGCGGAGGTCGCCGCTGAAGTCGATGACGAAGAGATTTCGCCGCAGCTCACTCCCCTGCCTTTTCTGGTTTCTTCGCTCCCGGCGCAGCATGCGGCGGAAGGCGCGCGCCGGCAGCATGGCGGCACGCACGGTCCGCTCCATCTGCCGGTAGCGGCCGTTGAGGCTCTTGACCACCAGCCGGCCGGGCGGGCGCTGCCGTCGCACCCGCATGGCGGCGCCAGCGGCACCCGCCACCGCAGCGACGATGGCGATCACCACGATGAGCGCCTTGGCCAGGAAGAGCAGCAAGTCGGTGAGCGGCTCCACGTTACCGGGATCCGGTGCCCGGCCGGGACTGGCTGCCCATCGGCGGTGGCCCCACCGATCCGCGCCCGCGCGGCAACTGCTGGCTCCCCAATGGCGGCGACCCGGTAATCCCGCCCTCCCCGCCCGGTGGTGTTCCGGGGGTACCGAACGGCTGCGGCCGCGGTTGGAAGAATGGTTGTGGCTCGGGGAACGGCCGCGGCTGTGGTCGGAAGAATGGTTGTGGCTCGGGGAACGGCCGCGGCTGCGGTTGGAAGAACGGTTGCGGCTCGGGGAACGGCTGCGGCTGTGGTTGGAAGAATGGTTGTGGTTCCGGGAACGGCTGCGGCTGTGGTTGGAAGAATGGTTGTGGTTCCGGGAACGGCTGCGGCTGCGGTTGGAAGAATGGTTGTGGTTCCGGGAACGGCTGCGGCTGCGGCTGGAAGAACGGTTGTGGCTCAGGGAACGGCTGCGGCTGTGGGAACGGTTGCGGCGCGGGCTCACCCAGCTGCTGGGGCTGGACAGCCCCCGCGGCGAAGAGCAGCGCTGAGATAAACGTGCCCAGCAAGACCCGCGAAGCGATTCGTGGCATGTGACGACCTCCCTGTCGTTCTCCTCACCGAGTATAAGGCGGGAGTGCTGATGTATCATGGGCGCAGAGGAGAACACCATGCAGCTCACCCTTTACACCGATTTTTCCCTGCGCGTCCTGATCTACCTGTCGATGCACCCGGATCGACTGGTGACCATCCGCGAGATCAGCGATTACTTCGCCATCTCCCGCAACCACCTGGTGAAGGTGGTCCATAACCTGTCACGCCAGGGGATCATCGACACCGTGCAGGGCAAACGGGGCGGCCTGCGGCTCGCATCGGAGGCGGCATCACTGACCGTGGGCGCAATCGTGCGCGCCACGGAACCCCACTTCCACATGGCCGAATGCTTCCAGCCGGAGGCGGAGGGGCGCTGCGCGGTGGAACCGGTGTGCGGGTTAAAACATGTTCTCGACGAGGCAACCGATGCCTATCTCCAGGTGCTCGATCGGCACAAGGTGGGCGATCTGCTGCTCCGCGCCCCGGTACCCGAATCGGACTCCGCCTGAAACGCCCGCACTTGAACCCCCGCCCGCGGCGGCTACGTTTAATCCATCGCCGCATGCGCCTTGCCTAGAGCACCGAACAGATAAATGGAACGTTGTCCTTAAGAGCCGGCCAGCTGTAGGAGCCCGCCCCGCGGGCGAATGGGCCTACCGGAGCGAATCCAGGGCTGAAGCGGCTTTGCCGCTATTCGCCCGGAGGGCCGGGCTCCTACAGATTAAGCAACACTCGGTTTAGCTGTTCGGTGCTCTAGACTCACCAACGGACGCCAGGGAGGCGGACGTCCGCACACGCCATGGAGTCTCTCGCCGATCCGGTCCTCCTCTCCCGTCTCCAGTTCGCGTTCACCCTCGCGTTTCACATCCTGTTCCCCACCCTGACCATCGGCCTGTCGCTGTTCCTGGTCTACCTGCATGGCCGCTGGATGCGCAGCGGCGACCACGCCTACATGCAGCTGTTCCGCTTCTGGACCCGCATCTTCGCTCTCGGTTTCGGGGTCGGGGTGGTCTCCGGGGTCGTCCTCTCCTTCGAGTTCGGCACCAACTTCGCCCTCTTCTCCCGTGCTGCCGGCAATGTGCTGGCGCCGGTCATGAGCTATGAGGTGCTGACAGCGTTCTTCCTGGAGGCGAGCTTCCTGCCGGTGCTGCTGTTCGGCTTCGGCCGGGTGGGGCCGCGCATGCATCTCTTTGCCACGGTGATGGTGGCGCTCGGCACGGTGCTCTCTTCGTTCTGGATCCTCTCGGCCAATTCGTGGATGCACACCCCGGCCGGATTCGAACTGCGGGAGGGGGTGTTTCATGTCACCCGTTGGGCGAAGGTGATCTTCAACCCCTCCTTCCCGTTCCGCCTCGCCCATATGCTGATGGCCTCGCTGCTGACCACCAGCTTCGTGGTGGCGGGCGTCGCCGCCTGGTATCTGCTGCACGGCCGCCATCTGGAACTGTCCCGCCGCATGCTCTCCACCGCCATGACTGCGGCCCTCCTGTTCGCGCCGGCCCAGCTGCTGATCGGCGACCTGCACGGCCTCAACACACAGAAGTACCAGCCAATGAAGGTGGCGGCCATCGAGGGGCTGTGGGAGACCACCACCTCGGCGCCTTTCGTGGTGTTCGCCATTCCGGATCAGCAACAGGCCGAGAATCGCTTTGAGGTGGCGATCCCCAAGGTGGGCAGCCTCATCCTGCAGCACGACCCCGGGGGTGTCGTGGTGGGGCTCGATCAGGTGGGGCCGGAGGATCGGCCCTACGTACCGCTGGTCTTCTTCGCCTTCCGCGTGATGCTGTTCATCGGCCTGCTCCTGCTGGCGCTCGCCATCACTGGTGCGGTGCTACGGCGGCGCGGGGTGCTGTGCGAACGGCGCTGGTTTCTGCGCCTGCTGGTCATCGCCAGTCCGCTCGGCTTTATCGCCGTCATTGCCGGCTGGGTGGTCACCGAGGCGGGACGCCAGCCCTGGGTGGTGTACGGGCTGATGCGTACGGTCGATGCCGCCAGCCCGCTGCCGGCCGGGTCGGTCGCCGCTTCTCTCTCCCTGTTCCTGGTGATCTACCCGCTGCTGCTCGTCGCCTTTCTCCACTACCTGCGCCGCATCATCGAGACCGGGCCGGAGGAGCACGTTCCGGCCGAGGCGATCGCCGGGGTGCCGCGCACCGCCTGGTATCCGCTGCCGAAGTGAGTGATGGAAATGGACCTGGTCATCGTCGCCGCCGCCGTCCTCATCTTCGCCGTCGCCATGTACGTGGTGCTGGACGGCTTCGATCTCGGCGTCGGCATCCTCTTTCCGTTCGCACCGGGCGATGAGGCACGCGAGACGATGATCGCGGCGGTCTCCCCGATCTGGGACGGCAACGAGACCTGGCTCGTGCTCGGCGGCATCACCCTCTTCTCCGCCTTTCCCCTCGCCTACAGCGTGTTGCTGCCGTCGCTCTATCTCGGCCTCATGGCCTTTCTTGCCGCACTCATCTTCCGGGGCGTGGTGTTCGAGTTCCGCCCCCGGTCGCGACGCAAGCGGCGGTGGGACTGGGCCTTCTTCGCCGGGTCGACCGGCGCCGCGTTCGCCCAGGGGCTGGTGCTCGGCAGCTTCGTCGAGGGATTTGACCTGGAGGACGGAGTGTACGTCGGCGGACCGTTCGGCTGGCTCACGCCGTTCAGCCTGGTGACCGGTGTGGCGCTGGTCTCCGGTTACGCGCTGCTCGGCGCCACCTGGCTCATCATGAAGTCGGACGGGGTCCTGCAGGCGTGGTGCTACCGGGTGGCGCGGCCGCTGGCGGCGGTGCTCATCGGCTTCATTCTGCTGGTGAGTCTCTGGACACCGTTGGCGGAGGCGGAGATCGCCCGTCGCTGGTTCTCCTGGCCCAACCTGCTGTACCTCTCGCCGGTGCCGGCGATCACGGCGGCGGCCGCGTGGCGGTTGTGGCGGGCCCTGTCGCTACACCGGGAGCGGGAGCCGTTTCCCCTGAGCGCCGGCCTGTTCATGCTCGCCTATCTCGGCTTCGCCATCAGCATCTGGCCCTTCATCGTCCCGCGCCACATCTCCCTGTGGGAGGCCGCCTCGCCACCTGAGAGCCTAAGCTTCATCCTCACCGGGGTGCTGCTTCTAGTGCCGCTGGTGCTGGCTTATACCGCCCACACCTACTATGTATTTCGTGGCAAGGTACGAGCAGACAATGGGTATCGCTGATACTTGCTCCCGGCCTGGCGGATCGGGGCTAGGCTTTTCTAAATCGACAGGACGTCACAAGGAGGGGACCATGGGAATCATCGCCTGGATCGTTTTCGGCCTCATCGTCGGGGTTATTGCGAGACTCATCATGCCGGGACAGCAGCCGGGGGGGTTCTTCATCACCATCCTCATCGGCATCGCCGGCGCCCTGGTCGGCGGCTTCATCGGCTCGGCGCTCGGCCTCGGGACAGTGGATGCATTCAATCTCGGCAGTATGCTCATCGCGGTTCTCGGCGCCATTCTGCTGCTGGCGATCTATCGGGCAGTCGCCCGTCGCTGATCATCCTTCAGCCACCAGCACAGATTCGTCACGGCACGCACTCCCGATCGGAGTGCGTGCCGCCCCTACCAGGCTATTAGTTAGCCGAGTACCTCCCAGCTTCCGTCTGTGCGCCGGCAGGCAGTGCCGGTGGCTATCTGCTGTTCGCCCTCGACACTGATGGTGGTGCGGTATTCACGGCATATCCGATTCTCTGGACCGCGATAGCTCTCTGTAGGGGTAAACGTGTAATTGGCATCTGTATTCGGATTGACCCAGCTGGTGGTCTCGTTCTGCTCCAGTGCGCTCGCGGCCTGGCGGCGATCGTACTCCTCGAGGAGTTGCCGCCCCGCCACCGCACCCACCACCG
Organism: Gammaproteobacteria bacterium; assembly: GCA_041690635.1. Classification (GTDB taxonomy): domain Bacteria; phylum Pseudomonadota; class Gammaproteobacteria; order Thiohalomonadales; family Thiohalomonadaceae; genus JAWLGZ01. Next base: position 573,671 of record JAWLGZ010000003.1, on the reverse strand, counting down.
CACCGAGCAGGGTGCCGGTGTCGCTGTCGAGCACCTCGCGGCCGATCACGCCGCCGATAACCGCGCCACCCGCCGTTCCGAGGGTTTCACGGCTCGGCTGCTCGGCACACCCTCCGAGCACCAGCACGGCGCCGAAGGACAGTGCCATCCATTGGTTGCGTACCATAAGTGTTCCTCCATGAACGCGGATTGACTCGCCGTCACCGGCAGTACACGGGAGAGTCTAGCTGTGCCCTCTACCGCCAGCTAACCAGTGCGCAACCCCCCAACTGACTGCGGCAGGGCGCATTCCCCGTGCCGTTTGCTGCGAGTTCCCCACTGCGTCTGCGATCGCCAATGCATGCATCGCAAATGCGCTGTTTGCCTGACACCGTCAGGTCAAGTTCCGGCAAAAATCCGCTGTTATCGTTGGCTCCCCGACAACAGGATTGAACATGATGGGACACAAACCGGCTATGACGGGAGGCGGCCGTTGGGCTCCGCACCCGGGTGCAGTATGATGGCCCCTCATCCCACGGTTCGTTGGTGATGCGCATCCAGCTCCGTTTCTTCACCTGGTCGCTTGCACTGCTGCTCACCGCCTGGCTTCCCGAACTCCCGGCAGCGGAGACGGCCACACGCTTTCGGGTCGGCTTCGCCCAGGACACGCTGGCCAATGACTGGCGCGAGGTACAGGCCCGCGAGATTGCGCGAGGGTTCGCGGAGCGATCGGACATCGAGTTCATCCTCACCGACGGACGCGGCAGTACCGCGCGACAGATTCTGGATATCGAGGATCTGATCGCCAGCAAGGTGGACCTGCTTATCACCAGCCCGCGTGACGGACTGGCGATGACCCCCGTCATCACACAGGCCCACGAACGGGGCACTCCCGTCATCCTCATCACGCGCCGTATCGCCAACGAGGCATTCACCACCTTCATCGGCGCGGATGACCGTGAAATCGGCCAGGGTGCGGCGCGCTACATGGTCGACGCCCTGAATGGCGAAGGGACCATCCTCATGCTAAAGGGGGTGCCGACCGCCACCACCGCCATCGAACGAACAGACGGGTTCATGGAGGTGATGGCCGACCACCCCCGCATCCAGGTGATCGAGCGCACCGGCAATTACCTGCGCGCGGACACGATTCAGGTGATGGAGGAGTTGTTCGAGGAGGGCGTGACCTTCGATGCCATCTATGGGCAGAGCGACAGCATGGTGCAGGGTGCACTGCTCGCACTGGAGAAGGCGGAGATCGATCCGGAGCCGCTGGTGATCGTCGGCATCGATTACATCTCGGCGGCACGCGAGGCGATCCGCGACGGGCGTCAGGATGCCTCCTTCATCTATCCCACCTGTGCCCGCGAAGCGGTGGATGCCGCTCTCGCCATCCTGGAAGGACGGATGGTCCCGCGCCGGATCATCCCCGCTTCGGTAATGGTCACGCGCGACAACGTGGACACCGTGGAGCCGATCTTCTGATGGTGCGCCAGGTCCTCCAGCTCAGTATCCGGCACCGGCTGCTCGGTCTGGTGCTGTTTGCACTCACCTTCGCGCTGCTGCTCGCGGGGGTGCTGCTTGACTACTTCATCACCGACTACCATCGAGAAAATGCGGCCCGGCAGCTGGAGAAATCCTTCGGCATGGTCACAGCGGCACTGGAGCAATCGGAAGCAGAGCTGACGCGCAATGTCAGTTACCTCGCAACCGATCGCGATGTGGTCGCGGCGCTGAACATGGTGTCGGAATACGCCCGCGCCGATGCCTATCAGCCCATCATCTTCGACCCGGAGAAGCAGCGCCTGGCGGAACGGCTGCACCAGGTCCTCCGTGTCAGCGCCGTCGATCAGCTGGTGCTTTATGACCGCCGCGGCGAGGTGGCGGCCTTCGCCCTGGGCGAACAGGCAGGCGGAATCGGTATCGTCACCTACCGGGATGGTGCGCCGCAGGTACTGCTCGCCGATGGCGAGCGCTGGGTCGAGGGCGAGCTGCCGCCGAGTGTGTCAATGAGTAAAACCCACCACAACGGGACGACCGTTGCCTGGCAGGTGAGTGATACCGGCTTCGCCCAGCATGCCCAGGCCCCGATCCTGCGCAACCTGCCCGCCCATGGCGTAAAGATCGTTGGTCGGGTCGAGGGTGATGTCTTCATCGATCGGCGCTTCGTCGAACGCGTCGTTCGGGAGACCGGCAGCGCACTCGCGATCCACGTCCCCGGCCAGCCGCTCATCAGCGGCATCGCCGGGCTCACCACGATGCCCACGCTGACCGATGTGCCGCCGCTCACGGCAGGAGGCGGCGCACTGTTCCATCACGCAGAGCATTTCGTCCGCGCCGCCTACCTGCCACTGGCCGAGGAGGGCCGCGCACACCTGCTGCTCGGGGAGCGCCAGGACGCGGTGCACGCGCAGATCCGGCAGACCCGCATCGTAGTGCTGGCGGTGCTGGTGCTGTCGGCCATCATCATGGTGCCGCTGGCCACCGGGCTGGCGCGCCGCACCGTATCCCAACCGGTGGAACACCTGCTCCACGCGGTAGAGGCGCTACGGCTCGGCCGGTACGAGCAGCCGGTCCGCATCGCGGATGGCGGCGAACTGAGCGAACTGGCCGACGCCTTCAACACCATGGCCGAGACCATCCGCCGCCGCGAGTCGGAACTGCGCGACAGCGAAGAGAATGTGCGCCGCCTGATCGAGACCTCCGAAGAGGGAATCTGGGTCATCGACACCAAGGCGGAGACCGTCCTCGTCAATCGGCATCTGGCGGAGATGCTCGGCACCACCGTGGAGGCGATGGCCAAAACCCACTTCTTCGACTTCGTCGATCCCGACTACCGGCAGCTTGCCGAACATAATCTGCGCCGCCGCGCACGCGGGGTTCGGGAACAGTACGATTTCCGCTTCAGGCGCGCAGACGGCGGCGAGCTGTGGGCCATCGTCTCCGCCAGCCCCATTGAGGACCGCGATGGCCGGTTCGTGGGAGCGCTGGCGATGATTACCGACATCACCGAGCGCCGCCGCAATGAACTGCTCGACCGGGTGGTGCACGCCACCAACAAGCAGGTGCTGGAAGGATTGGCGCCTGACGGCACCCTTCAGTTCGCCTGCGAGCGGCTGGTGGAGTACTTCGGGTTTCGGCTGGCGTGGGCCGCCTCGCGGCGGGAAGACGGCACGGTGGCGACACGTGCCCGTGCCGGCGAATGCATCGACTACCTCGACCAGGTGGAGATGAACTGTGAACAGGACACGCCTGACGCCGACCCGGTGGGCCAGGTGTTCCACACCGGCCGCTCCTCGGTGATGACGTTCGACCACCCAGACGCCGCGCCCTGGCGTGAGCCGGCGGCGCGCTGCGGCTTTGCCTCGTTCGCGGCCCTGCCGCTCACCGCCGCGCGCGGCGAGATTGTTGGTGCACTCACCCTCTATTCGGACCGCGACGACACCTTCACGCCGGATCGGCTGGCCGCCTTCGAGGAGCTGGCGCGAAGGCTCACCGTGGCGTGGCTGCTGGCGGCTGATCAGGCGCGTCTGCGAATGCAGAGTACAGCCATGGAGGCGGCCGCCAACGCGATCATCATCACCGACCCGGAGGGTCGCATCGAATGGGTGAACCGCGCCTTCGTCCGCCTGAGCGGCTACACACTGACCGAGGCGGTCGGCAGGACCCCGTCAATCCTTAAATCCGGGAAGTACGACCACAGCTACTACGAGGCGATGTGGCAAACTATTGTGCGCGGTCAGGTTTGGCAGGCCGAACTTATCAACCGGCGCAAGGACGGCAGCTTCTACACCGTTGAACAGACGGTGACGCCACTGCTCGACGAGCACGGCCGCATCACCCACTTCATCGCCATCCAGGAAGACCTCACCGCCCGCAAGGCGGCTGAGGCACACATCCGCCACATCGAGCAGTACGACAGCCTGACCGGGCTGCCGAACCGGATGCTGCTGATGGAGCGGCTGCGCCAGGCGATGAGCCACGCCCGTCGCAACCGGCGCATCGTCGCACTGATCCAGATCGACCTTGATCGCTTCAAGACCATCAACGACAGCCTGGGGCCGCTCGCCGGCGACGAACTGCTGAAGGGGGTGGCGCAGGTACTGACCGAGTGTGTCGGCAGCAGCGACACGGTCTCACGCCAGGGCGGCGACGAGTTCACCCTGTTGCTGGAGGACCTGCGGGAGGCGGACGGGGCGGCCCAGGTTGCGCGGCGCATCGCCGAGGCCCTCTCCACCCCGCTGCGGGCCGGGGACAACGAGCTGTTCGTCACCTGCAGCATGGGTATCGCCCTGTTCCCGATGGACGACGACTCCCCCGAAGCACTGCTGCGGGATGCGGACGCCGCCATGTTCCGCGCCAAGGAGGAGGGACGAAACACCTACCAGTTCTTCACCGCCGACCTGAATGCGCGCGCCCTGGATCGGCTGCGGCTGGAGAATGCCCTGCGCCGCGCCGTCGAGCGCGGCGAACTGGTGCTCCACTACCAGCCCCAGCTCGATCTGGCGGCCGGTTCGGTGGTGGCGGCCGAGGCGCTGGTTCGCTGGCAGCATCCGGAGATGGGGCTGGTGCCGCCCGGTGCGTTCATCCCCCTGGCGGAGGAGACCGGCCTGATCGTGCCAATGGGTGAGTGGGTGTTGCGCACCGCCTGCGAACAGGCGGCCGCCTGGGCCGCGGAGGGCCGTGCCCTGCGGGTGGCGGTGAACGTCTCGGCGATACAGATCAAGCGCTGCGACCTGGCGGAGCTGGTGGCCCGCGTGCTGGCGGAGACCGGCCTCGATGCACAACTGCTGGAGCTGGAGGTCACCGAGAGCGAGATCATGGCCGAACCGGAGCGGGCACGGGAGGCGCTTGCGCGACTGCAGGAGCTGGGGGTGCAGACCGCCATCGACGACTTCGGTACCGGCTACTCCTCGTTCAGCCAGTTGCGCCACCTGCCGGTCACCCGGCTCAAGGTGGACCGCTCCTTCGTCACCGCCCTCGGCACCGCCGACGGCGACTCCATCACCGCCTCCATCATCGGTCTCGCCCACACACTGGGGCTGCGGGTGATCGCCGAAGGGGTGGAGGAGAAGGAGCAGCTCGACTTCCTCATCGCTTCCGGCTGCGACGAGGTGCAGGGCTACTGGCTGAGCCGGCCTCTTCCGGCGGACGATCTGGCGCAGTTCCTGAGTGCACGCGCGGCGGGTTGAGGCTGGTTGCTGGTCACGAGAGATCTCCTTCACGCTTCATGCGGATAGGCGCGCCGGCCGGTGACGGCGATGCCGCCCAGCCCGATGACCAGCACCGCCAGACCGATGAGCCAGCCCAGGATCGGCAGCGCCTGAATCACCGCCAGCATCACCATCGCCAGCACGAAGACGCCGGCGCGCAGGCCGCGCCCCGCCGTCGCCAGCTTTCCGATCAGGCGCAGCAGATACTCTCCGGCGCCGTAGGCCCCCACCAACCAGCCGACGGGGATCGCCACCAGGTAGAGGGCCAACAGGATCAGTCCCAACAGCATGCCGACCGCGGAGACGAACAGCAGGAGGATGGCCAGCGGCGTGGCGGCCAGGATGGCGAAGCCGATGAGGGCCGAGAGTCCGGGGCGTTCCCGCACCGTCGCCGCCACACTCTCCGCCACCCGCGGTAGCAGCAGATAGAGCACGAGTCCCGCCACCAGCAACGAGAGAAAGGCCACCATCGCCGCCGCGACGATGCCCCATATCGGCGGCTCGCGGCGGGGGGGCAGCGGTTCGCCCACGACCCGCCCGTCGACCTCCGCCCCCTCGGCAATCGCCGGCTCGGTGCGGCTGCGCCAGACGAGATCGCCGCCGATGCGCGCACCCGGCCGCAGCTCCACCCGCTCGGCGGTGATGATCGCATCGCCACCGACGCTGCCGGCGATGATCACCACCCGGCCGGCGGCTTGAAGCTCCCCGCCGATGTCGCCGGAGAGCTCGATGGTCTCACCCGCGAGCCAGGCGAAGCTGCCGATGGTGACTCCGGGTTCCAGGTGGATACGCTGGCCGGCGGCCACCACATGGTCCCGGATATCCGCCCCCAAGAGAACCTGCCGCGCGGCGGCACGCAGGTCGTCACCCACCGGGGCCCGCAGCAGCAGCGTCTCCGCCGCCACGTTCAGATCCTGGGCCACCGGGGCATCGACCCGCACCTCCATGCCGGCAACGGTGGCATCACCCTCCACCGGTGCGAGCAGCGCCACCGAGCGGCCGAAGGCGTAGAGATCCCCGGCGAACGGCTCCGAGATGGTGATTCGCTCACCGAGCATCTGCGCCAGGGCGGCCGGCGCGAACAGCAGAAGGGTGATCAGCAGCACTCCCTGCCGCATCGTCTATCCAGAGGTGAAGACCTCCCGCAAGTATTGTCCTGTTGGCCCCGTTTTGCAGCGGTCGATCGGTGAGCCGATCCGCACGGAGTTCAAGGGGCTCCGCGACAGGCTAAGTTTCTTGGAAAGGAACCGCACCACACCGCAGGAGGCCCACCATGGCGCTGGCAAACCCGGGACAGCTTCTGCTCCAGCTGGTGACCGAATACCAGCACCTGAGGAGCGAGAACAAGGCCAAGGGGCCCGTTAGCTCGCAGAACCGCCGCCACGAAAAGGAGATGGAGGCGCTGGCGGAGCGGTTTCATACCCTGCTCGATCACTGGATCACCGACGCAGAGCGCCGCGTCGCCTGGCACGACCACCTCTACCACTTCGCCCCGCCCCCGCCGGTGGACGACTGGCCGCCGCCGCTGCTGTTTCGCGGCGCCGCCCAGCCGGGCAGCATGGCGGAGATCCGGGCGACGGAAGAGGGCTACGACCTCACCATCGATGGCAAGCAGGTGTGGCGGGGAGAGCAACGCATCAAGTTCACCGATCAGCCGATCGCCGAGGTGCAGGTAAGCGGGCTCGGTTTCGAGGAGCGCTTCGACGCACCGGAGGCTGCGCGGGATGCCCTGGCCGAGTGGTATGAACACCCGACCGACGGCGCGCCGTGGGAGTGGTCGCGCGACCTCTACCTGGACGGCCTGATCGACCCTTACTTCTCGCTCACCGACCGGGGCAAACGACTGATCGAGCAGCGCCGGCGCGGCGGGCGCGGCGACGCGGTGCTGGTGCTCTGACAAGAGCATGTCACTCCCGCGGGAGTGACACTAGGTCGCCCAACTGCCAGAAGTGGTGGAGGATCCCCCCGTGGTCGAGATAGCCGAAGTAGAGCCCCATGCCTTCGGATAGCAGCCCCTGTCTCTCCGTGGCGACAAACAGCGCCAGATAGCCTCTGGGTTCATCCCCTTCCTCGATCTCCACCTCGGCGCAGAGCGGCATGTCGCGCTCCCGATCCGCCAGCCCGCCGGTCGCCTCGCCGCAATCGGTGATCCGTGCACCCCACTCGGCGCGATGGCCCGCGGGCAGGTTGGCATCGATCCATGCCTGCACCGGCTGGTTCGGCAACATCCGGTCGAAGGCGCGGGCGGGCAGACGCTTCGCATGCGCCACGTAGAGATCCTCGGCGTTCACGGGGGCTATCGCCACGAGGAGAGGCAAGGCGAGCAGGAGCGGTGCGGTGGTTCGCTTCATGGTCAGGGCCCGGTTCTTTTTTGTAATGGTCAACCCGCCAATCAGTGATTTTCAAGCGGGGATCGAACCGCTGAGGCGGCAGGTCGCGTACAATACGCCGATCCAGTCCGCCCCCCCGCCGTCCGAGCCGCCGATGTCCACCGAAACCGTCATCCGTTTTTCCCAGCTCACCCTCGCCGCACCGGTCCTTCAGGCCGTGGAAGAGATCGGCTACGAGACCCCGTCGCCAATCCAGGCCGCCACCATTCCGCCGCTGCTTGAGGGGCGCGACCTGCTCGGGCAGGCGCAGACCGGCACCGGCAAGACGGCCGCCTTCGCCCTGCCGCTGCTCAGCCGCATCGACCTCGCCTCGCCGCGAACCCAGGCACTGGTGCTGACCCCGACGCGGGAGCTGGCAATCCAGGTGGCGGAAGCGATCCAGAGCTATGCGCGTCATCTGCGCGGTTTCCACATCCTGCCGGTCTACGGTGGACAGGGGATGGGGGCGCAGCTGCGTCAGCTCCACCGCGGCGTGCAGGTGGTGGTAGGGACGCCCGGACGGGTGATGGACCACCTGCGCCGCGAGACCCTGGTGCTCTCCGGCCTCGAAATGCTGGTATTGGACGAGGCGGACGAAATGCTTCGCATGGGCTTCATCGACGACGTGGAGTGGATCCTCGGCCAGACCCCGCCACAGCGGCAGGTGGCCCTGTTCTCCGCCACCATGCCGAAGCAGATCCAGCAGGTGGCCCGACGTCACCTGCGCGACCCGGTCGAGGTGAAGATCGCCTCGAAGACCACCACGGTCGAGACCATCCGCCAGCGCTACTGGCAGGTGAGCGGGCTGCACAAGCTGGACGCACTCACCCGCATCCTGGAGGTGGAGGAGTTCGACGCCATGATCATCTTCGTCCGCACCAAGGTGGAGACGGTGAACCTGGCGGAGAAGCTGGAGGCACGCGGTTACGCCAGTGCGGCGCTGAACGGCGATATCAATCAGGTGCAGCGCGAACAGACTGTGGACAAGCTGAAGCGCGGCACGCTCGATATCGTGGTGGCGACCGACGTGGCCGCACGCGGCCTGGATGTGGAGCGCATCACCCACGTGGTCAACTACGACATCCCCTATGACACCGAGGCCTACGTCCACCGCATCGGCCGTACCGGCCGCGCCGGCCGCAAGGGGGAGGCGATCCTGTTCGTCGCCCCGCGTGAGCGGCGCATGCTGCAGGCGATCGAGCGCGCCACCCGCCAGCCGATCACGCCGATGAATGTTCCCAGCCGCGAGGCAGTGGCCGATGTGCGCATCGCCCGCTTCAAGCAACTCATTACCGAGACGATGGAGTCGGAGGAGCTGGCCGTTTTCGAGGCGCTGGTGGAGAGCTACCAGAGTGAACACAACGTCGGCCCCGCCGAGGTGGCGGCCGCCCTCGCCTATCTGGTTCAGCGCGAGCGCCCCCTGTGGCCGGATATCAAGGAGGAACCGGCACCACACGCGGAACCCGCACCCAGGCCGCGCAAGCGTGAGATGGGTGAAGAGCGTCCGCGCCGAGAGCGCGCCAAACCGGCACCGAAGGCGCCGGATGAAGGAATGGAGCGCTACCGCGTCGCCGTCGGCCACGAGCACGGCGTACAACCCAAACACATCGTCGGCGCCATCGCCAACGAGGCCAACATCGAGAGCCGTTACATCGGCCGCATCGATATCCACGACAGCTACAGCACCGTCGACCTGCCGGAGGGGTTGCCGAAAGCGCTGCTGCAACACCTGCGCAACGTCTGGGTCCTCGGTCGCCAGCTCAATCTCAATCCGCTGGACGACACCAAGGCAACGATCGAGACGACGAGGCCGGTCCGGGTCAAGACACCCGCGGCCAAGGCCCGCCCGCGCGCCGGGGCCCCGGCGAAGAAGACGCACCGCAAGGGGCCGCCACCGAAGAAGGCCACGCCGAAACGGTAGGCCCCGCCAACCCTCCGGGCTCACACCACCTAGGAGCGGCAGCAGCCGCGGCGTGCATGTGGGAGCCCGGCCCTCCGGGCGAACAGCGGCGAAGCCACTTCCGCAGTCGGTTGCACCAAGCCCCCATTCGCCCGCAGGGGCGGGCTCCTACATATCACCCCCATTGCGAACACCGGTAACGGCGGGACTACACTCGGGGGAGATTGAAACAGGGAGCTGGAGCGATGCCCACGGAGCAGGGCCGTCCCGAGGGGGCCAGTTGGCTCACCCCCTACATCACCGTCGCCGACGCGGATGCCGCACTCGACTTCTATCAGCGCGCCTTCGGCTTCGAACGCGGTTTCACCATGCCCGGAGCGGACGGCCGCACCGTCCACGCCAGCATGACCTACCAGGGCACCACCCTGCTCATGTTCTCGCCGGAAGGGGCGTGGGGCAATGACACCATGCGCACCCCGGCCCACAGCGGCGCCGAACCGCCGTTCAACTTCTACGTCTACTGTCCCGACGTGGACGCGCTCACCGACCGTGCCCGCAATGCGGGCGCCGAGGTGTTGTCGGAGCCGGAGGAGATGTTCTGGGGCGACCGCATGGCGAGTCTGCGCGACCCGGACGGCTACCTCTGGTCGTTCGCCACCAATGTCGGGGAGTTCGACCCGTCGAAGGTGCCGAAGGGTTGAAGGCCCCTAAGGCCTGAATACTTTCAGCTCCAGCCCTTCGATTTGACGGTAGTGGCGATCGTTGGCCGTAACCAGCGGCAACCCTGTCTCCAGCGCGGTGGCGGCGATCAGGGCATCGGCGAGTTGCATGGAGTTGGCAAGTGCGTGCTCTTCGACCAGAAAGCTTGCCCGTGCCGAAATGGATTCGTCCACATGCACGATGGTGGCGCGCCAGTAGCGCAGAGCACGCCGCAGGGTTCGCATCTCGGCGCTGTCACGCACCCCTTGAACCAGTTCCATCCAGGTTATGGCCGACAGGGAGAACGGCGGACTTCCGTCGAGCAGTTCCGCAGCCGTCGAATTGCCCCGCAGATTCCATATCAGGACATCCGTGTCGACCAGCATCATGGCAACGGGCGCCGCTGCCGCATGGAGCGAACCTCGGCATCGACATCGCCCTCCCTGTCGGCCCAGATTGCAAACGCGGGGTTACGCCCGGGCCGCTGCTTTTCGTCCTCGCCGGTCCAGCCAACCAGTTTCGCCTTGCGCTCCCCGCGCCAGGTGATCACCACCTCTTCACCCCGTTCCACCGCGGCGAGCAGTTCCCGGGTGTGCAGTCGCATCTCTTTCGCCGTCGCTTCCATAGCCGCCCCTCAGAGTTTCACTTCCAAGTGTAACTATAATCCCAACTCCCCCCACATCGCATCCACCCGCGCCTTCACCTCCTCGCTCATGCGAATGGGCGTGCCCCACTCGCGGGTGGTCTCGCCCGGCCACTTGTTGGTGGCGTCCATCCCCATCTTGGAGCCGAGGCCGGAGACCGGGGAGGCGAAGTCGAGGTAGTCGATGGGGGTGTTCTCGATGAGGACGGTGTCGCGCGCCGGGTCCATGCGGGTGGTCATGGCCCAGATGACGTCGTTCCAGTCGCGCACGTTGACGTCGTCGTCGGTGACGATGACGAATTTCGTGTACATGAACTGGCGCAGGAAGGACCAGACGCCGAGCATCACCCGCTTGGCGTGGCCGGGGTACTGCTTCTTCATGCTCACCACCGCCATGCGGTAGGAGCACCCCTCCGGCGGCAGGTAGAAGTCGGTGATCTCGGGGAACTGTTTCTGCAGGATCGGCACGAACACCTCGTTCAGCGCCACGCCGAGCACCGCCGGCTCGTCCGGCGGGCGGCCGGTGTAGGTGCTGTGATAGATGGGGTTCTTGCGGTGGGTGATGCGGTTGATGGTGAAGACCGGGAAGCGCTCCACCTCGTTGTAGTAACCGGTGTGATCGCCGTAGGGACCTTCGTCGGCCATCTCGCCGGGGTGAATGAAACCCTCCAGCACGAACTCGGCGGCGGCGGGCACCTGCAGGTCGTTACCGATGCACTTCACCACTTCGGTCTTGGAGCCGCGCAGCAGGCCGGCGAAGGCGTACTCGGAAAGGGTATCGGGGACCGGGGTGACGGCGGCGAGGATGGTGGCCGGATCGGCGCCGAGGGCGACGGCGACCGGGTACGGCTCACCGGGGTGTTTCTCCTGCCACTCGCGCAGGTCCAGCGCGCCGCCGCGGTGGTGCAGCCAACGCATGATCACCTTGTTGCGGCCGATCACCTGCTGGCGGTAAATACCTAAGTTTTGCCGCTCCTTGTTGGGCCCCTTGGTGACGGTGAGGCCCCAGGTGATGAGCGGACCGGCGTCCCCCGGCCAGCAGGTCTGGATGGGGAGCTTCGACAGGTCCACCTCGTCGCCTTCGAGGATCACCTCCTGGCAGGGGGCGCCACCGGTCACCTTCGGCGCCATGTTCAGCACCTGCTTGAAGATGGGTGCCTTCTCCCAGGCATCCTTGAACCCCTTGGGCGGCTCCGGCTCCTTGAGGAAGGCGAGCAGTTTGCCCACCTCGCGTAGCGCCTCAACCGAATCCTCGCCCATACCCATCGCCACGCGTTTCGGGGTACCGAACAGGTTGGCCAGCACCGGGACGGTGTGGCCCTTGGGGTTCTCGAACAGCAGGGCGGGGCCGCCGGCGCGCAGCACCCGGTCGGCGATCTCGGTCATCTCCAGGTGCGGGTCCACCTCGGCGGTGATCCGCTTCAGCTCCCCTTCGGCCTCGAGCTTGGCGATGAAGTCGCGCAGGTCTTTGTAGTTCATGGGCGGCGTCGGTTTTGGAATACCCGCCATTATGTTTTGCCGCCGGGTGGGGGGCAAACAGCTTGCGGAAAAATGGTCTCTCGCCAAGACGCACGAGTGCATGGATGCACGAGTTAGAGCAATGCAGGAGCAATTGCCGAGAGAGCGCAGAGGAAAAGCTGTTACTGATTGTTATGTCGCTTGGTGCATTGCGATGAGTCGTGACACGCAGCCGTCCCGCCAAGATGCCAACACACTGCTCTCCTTTGCGTTCTCTGCGTCTCTGCGAGAGGTCTGTTTTTGGGTCTGTCCTGGGGGACCGATCAGCCGGTGCAGACGCGGTTGCGGCCCTGGTGCTTGGCCTCGTAGAGGGCGGCGTCGGCACGGCGGAAGAGCTGTTCGCACGGCTCCTCCGGCTGCCACTCGCCCACACCGAAGCTGGCAGTCATGGCGATGCGGCTGGGGCCGCAACGGTGGATGCGGGCGGCGACCCCGTTGCGCAGACGTTCGGCCTGATTGGAAGCGCCCTTCAGATCGGTGTTGGCGAGCAGCACCACGAACTCCTCACCGCCGAAGCGGTAGAGGGTGTCGGCGGCACGCATCTCCTCCCGGAAACAGGCCACCACCGAGCAGAGGGCGTCGTCGCCCGCGTCGTGGCCGTGGGTGTCGTTGATTACCTTGAAGTGGTCGATGTCGGCGACCACCAGGGAGAATGGCGTACCGTGGCGCCGGGCGAAGGCCACCTCGCGGGCCACCGCCTCTTCCAGGGCGCGTCGGTTGCCGATGCCGGTCAGCGGGTCGCGGGTGGCGGAGCGCTCCAGCCGCCGGTGGGCCAGTGCATTGCTCAAGGGGTGGAGCAGGCAGCCGGTGAAGTAGTCGAGCAGACCGAGGGTGTGCTCGCACAAAGGCTGGCGGCCGAACAGGGTCAGTTCGCCGAGGCCGTCGCCGTCCAGCGTCAGCCGGTAGTTGAGCGCCTCCCCCTCCTGGAGCCCCCAGGCCGCCTCGACCGACTCCTCGGCGTGGGCGTAGCGCATGCCGTCGTGCGGCACGCTGTCGCGAATCGACTGCGAAAACAGCCACACCAGCCGCTCCACCTGGAGCGTGGTCTGCAGGGCGGCCATCACCTGCACCACCTTGGCGGCGAGGCTCTCCGGCCCCTGAACGGGCGGCGCGGGTAGGGACAAAGGTCTGCCGTCTCCTTGAAGAACCGCAATCTTGCTCGCCTGCATGCTCGTCTCCCTCTCTCCATGGTTCCGTGAGCGGGCTCGCACTCCCGCACACCGGGCTGACGAACCCATTTATATCAGACATATACTGAGCTTTTCTATAATTTTTATTCAAATGCTCGGGTAAGTTGCCGAACCCGTTTCAGGGGCATGAACCGGGCCGGCCGTCTATCCCTTGGGGTAGGCCTGTTCAAGGAGGGACTCCGATGGGATGGAAGGGATGGTCTTTACCGCTGCTCCTGATAGCCGGCCTGGCCCAGGCGCAGGAGGCGCCCCGTGAACTGACGGTGGAGCTGAATCTGGTGGATGACAGGGGGACCGGTCAGGCCATTGGTACCGTCACGGTGCAGCCGAGCGACCTCGGCGGCATCCTGCTCACCCCGGACCTGCGCGACCTGCCCCCGGGGCTGCACGGCTTTCATGTGCACGAGAAGCCGAGTTGCCAACCCGCCCGGGAGGAGGGGGAAGCGACGGCCGCAGCCGCCGCGGGCGGTCACTACGACCCGGAAGAGACCGGCCGTCACGAAGGACCCTACGGTGACGGACACCTGGGCGATCTGCCGGCCCTGTTCGTCGATGAGGCGGGGCGCGCCACCCACCCGGTCCACGCACCGCGCCTCGAGCTCTCCGACCTCGAGGGGCGGGCGCTGGTGGTCCATGCGGGGGGCGACAACTACGCCGATGAGCCCGAACCGCTCGGCGGCGGCGGCGAGCGCATCGCCTGCGGCGTGATCAAGGCGGGATAGGCTCGACGCACCGGCCCGGCTGGGGCATGCTTTCCGCTTCAGGACGATCTGAAGCGGAAAGCATGCGATGGAAAAGAGTCTCGATCCCCGTCATCTGGTACTGCGCTCGGCGGCCGGTGCCGAGGTGCCGGTCACGGTCGCCGGGCTGGGCGGACGCAGCCTCGCCTTTCTTGTCGACTGGCACATCCGGCTGCTGATCGCCGTCTGCTGGTTCGCCGCGACCATCGGAGTCGCCCTCGCCGCCGGCTCCGAGGAGCGCCCATATCTGCTCATCTGGGTGTGGCTGCCGGCCGCGGCCGTCTACCTGCTCTACCATCCGGTGCTGGAGGTCCTGTTCGGCCGTACGCCGGGCAAGAAGTGGGCGGGCCTGCGCATCGTCACCCGTGACGGTCACCGCCCCACCGCCGGTGCGCTGCTGCTACGCAATATCTTCCGCATCATCGATTCGCTGCCGGCCTATTACGTGATCGGCATCTTCACCGTGCTGTTCAACCGCAACGCCCTGCGCATCGGCGACATCGCCGCGGGAACGCTGCTGGTCTACGAGGAGAAGAGCGCACCGGTGCAACTGGAGGCGGTGCTCGGCAATGCGGAGACCGAAGTCGCCGTGCCGCTGCGGGCGCTGGTTGCCGATCTACTGGAACGCTGGAAGGGGCTCGATCAGACCATCCGCCTGCAGATGGCGGAGCGGATCCTGGCTGCGCAGGGGCTGGAGCTGCCGGGCGGCGCCAACACCGAACGGCGCGACTGGGAGCTGCGGCGCACCCTCAACCGGATGCTGCACGACGATCCCCCCGCGGCTGTCGGGAGTGCGGACTCAACCACCGCCGCGGCCACCTGACCCAGTGGCCACCTCCCCCCTGCAACGCTGGCTCGAAAGGCGCGCCGATGAGTGGCGCGAACTGGACGACCTGCTGACCCGTCAGCGGGGGAAAAGGGATGCCGACCCGGAGCGGGTCGACCGGGTCATCGCCGGCTACCGCGCAATCGCCCGCGACCTTGCCCTCGCGCGCCAGGCGCTCCCCGGCAGCGGCATCACCCGCTACCTGGAGTCGCTCTTCACCCGTGCCCACGATGCCATTCACCGCCCGCCCGGCGGCCTCTGGCACGAACTGGTCACGCTCATTCGCCACCGCTTGCCGGCCGACATCCGCGCCCTGGGCCGTCCCATCGCCGCCAGCCTGACCATCTTTCTGCTGGCGGGATTGGCCGGCGGGTGGCTGGTGTGGAGCTTCCCGGAGCTGGCCGTACTGTTTGCCTCGGAGAAGATGATCGCCGAGGTGGAGGCGGGAAAACTGTGGACCGACGACCTGCTGAATGTCGTCCCCTCCTCCCTGCTTTCGCTCGGCATCATGACCAACAACATCGTGGTCACCCTCACCGCCTTCGGGCTCGGCGCCTTCTACGGCCTCGGCACCCTCTACATTCTGGGGCTGAACGGATTGATGCTGGGCGGGGTGTTCGCCTTCACCGCCCACCACGGTCTGGCAGGGCGGCTGTTCGAGTTCATCGTCGCCCACGGGCTGGTGGAGCTGAGCGTCATCGTGCTGGCGGGGGCCGCCGGCATCCGGCTCGGGGAGGCGCTGATCCGCCCCGGCAACCGCAGCCGCGGAGAGGCGTTCGGCGAGGCCGCCCGGCGCGGCGGCGGCATTGTCCTGGCGGGTGCCCTGCTGCTGGTCGGCGCCGGCCTCATCGAGGGCTACATCTCCCCCGACCACCGCTTCGACCTGCCGCTGCGGGTGAGCATCGGCGTCGCCTACTGGATCCTCTTCCTGCTGCTCATCACCGGACGGCTGTGGCGCATCGGCGGGGGCCGGAGCCCGGCCATCGGCTAGAGCACCGAACAGATAACTGGAACATTGTCTAAGAGCCGGCCAGGTGTAGGAGCCCGCCCCTGCGGGCGAATGGGCCTAACGGGAGCAAACTGTGGGTGAAGCGGCTTCGCCGCTATTCGCCCGGAGGGCCGGGCTCCTACGGAGCAAGGCGATTAAGCAACGCTCGGTTATCTGTTCGGTGCTCTGCCTGCCTGCCCTCCTTGCGTGCGTTGCGCGCTCCGCGAGAGACCTCTCTTCAGCGCATCAGACGGCGCGGCGCTGGCGCAGGCGGTCGTAGGCGGTGAGGAGGCGGGCGTCGAGGTGGGCTTCGGGAGCCAGCTCCACCAGGGCGCCGAGCCGTTGCAGCCGCAGCCGGGTGCGGCGCCACCCCGCCTCCACCTCGCCGGCGGCCAGGGCGGCGTAGGGGTCGAGCCAGTGGCGGGCGGGGGCGGTGCGGATCCGTTCGACCTCGTCGTCCATGATGCCCGCCACCAGCGGCAGGTGCTTGGGGCGCAGCAGGGCCGTGGCACCCACCAGTTCAGAGGCGGCATCGCCATCGTCCAGGTCGGTCAGCACCACCACCAGCGAGCGGGGCAGCCCGAGGCGGCGCACATGCATCATGGCCGTCAGGGGGCTGGTGTTTCGGAGCACCGGACGCAGCCGCTCGAACACCCCCCGCGCCTGCCGCAGACCCGCCTGCCCGCGCAGGTTGCGGGCGGTCTCCAGAACCGTATCGGCGAAGGCCACCAGGTGGACCCGATCGCCGGCGGCGAGCGCCTTCTCCGTCAGTCGCGCCCCGATGTTGGCAAAGTGGCCCAGCCGGTCGAGCGCACCGGCCGGGGCGCGGCTGGCGAGTCCGGCATCGATCAGCACCACCAGCTCCAGGTGCTGCTCCTCGCACATCACCCGCACCGTGGGGCGGCCGCTGCGGGCGGTCGCCTTCCAGTCGATGGTGCGCACCGGGTCACCGGGGCGGTATTCGCGCAGGCCGAGCAGGTCGTAGCCGCTGCCGGCACGCCGCGCGCCGTGTTCACCCACCCGCACGGTGCCGCTGCGCACCCCTGCCCCGTCGCGCAGCCGGTCCGGTACCACCGTCACCCGACCCGGCGCTTCCAGGCGGCAGTTCCACCAGGCGAGTCCCAGATGGCCGCGCACCCGGGCGGAGATTCGATCCCACGCCGCCTCTCCGAGGCGCACCGGCGTGAAGGTGAATCCCGATGAGGCCTCTCCGCCGGGGGCCAGCCGCCAGCGATGGGGGGCCTCACCGGCCTCGACCCCGGCCGGGGGCTCGTCGGCGGCGACCAGTTCCAGGTGCCACGCATCGTCGTTCAACACCATCAGGGTGCCGGCGGCGGGCTGCCCCAGATAGGCGCGGGGCGGCAGGTGCCGCTCGATACGGAAGTTCCGGTGGCGCGCCACCGCCCACTCGTAGGCCAGCAGCAGCACCGTGACCGCCGCGGCGATGCGCCACAGACCGGCGAAGGGCTCCGGCCCCCACTCCCCGACGATGCCGAGGGCGACGGTCAGCACCACCAGCGCATAGGCGGGCCAGGCCAGGTTCATCGGGGGACCGGCACCTGGGCGAGCAGGTCGGCGACGATCGCCTCCGCGGAGACCCCCTCGAGGGCCGCGTCGGGACTGAGTACGAGGCGGTGCGGCAGCACCTGCGGCGCCACCGCCTTGATGTCGTCGGGGGTGGCGAACTCCGCCCCGCGCATGGCCGCCTCGGCGCGGGCGCAGCGCATCAGGTTGATGGCGCCGCGGGTGGAGACGCCGAGGCTCACCTGCGGGTGGACACGGGAGGCGGCGGCGATGCCGGTGGCGTAGTCGTAGAGCGCCTCGCTGACGTGGACCGCGGCGGTCTGCTCGCGCGCCTGCTCCACCAGGTTGGCCGGCAGCGGCTCGGGGGTGACGTCGGCGTCGTGGCCGCCGCCCGGCTTATCGTAGGCCATCAAAATCGCCCGCTCCACGGCACCTTCGGGATAGTCCAGCACCAGCCGCAGCAGGAAACGGTCGATCTGCGACTCCGGCAGCGGGAAGGTGCCCTCAAAGTCCAGCGGGTTCTGCGAGGCGATCACCATGAAGCGCGCCGGCAGGTCGTAGCTGGAGCGGTCGATGGTGACCCGCCGCTCCTCCATCGCCTCCAGCAGCGCCGACTGGGTCTTGGGGCCGGTGCGGTTGATCTCGTCTACCAGCAGCACGTCGGCGAACACCGGCCCCAGCAGCAGTTCGAACTGGCCGCTGTCGGCACGGTAGACGTGGACGCCGGTGATGTCCGAGGGCATCAGGTCGGCAGTGCACTGGACGCGGGCGAAGCGCCCCTCCAGCAGGGCGGCGAAGCGCTTGGCCAGCAGCGTCTTGCCGAGGCCGGGCACCCCCTGGACCAGGACATGGCCCCCGGCGATGAAGGCGGTGGCGAGGCCGCGCACGGCCGGTTCCATGCCGAACACCGAGCGCCCGAGCTGGGCGGCCAGGTGCTGGTGGAGTTGTTGTGCGGGGGTGCTCATCTCAGGGACTCCCTCAAACGGTGAATGTGGTTGGCGAGGCGGGTCAGCGGCAGCCGGCCGCCCGCCTCGGCCCGCGCGGCCAAACGGCGGGTTGCGGCCAGGGCGCGGCGGTCGATGCGCGGGTCGGCCTCGAGCAGCGCCCACACCGGCTGGCCGTTGGTGGGCAGGCGGCGCGCCGCGCGCACCTCGTTGTGGAACTGTTCCAGCAGGCGCCGCCCGATACCGGCCGGAGTCACCCGACGGGCGTAGAACCGGGCGAAGGCGCGGATCTCGTCCGCCAGCCCGACCGGCAGCTCGCGGGAACGGAGGCGGCCGAGGCGGTTGCTGTGGCCGAGCAGGTAGACCAGCCACAACAGCAGGAGAAAACCGAGGGTGTGGTGCAGGCGCGGGTCGGCAAAGAACGCCTCCGCATCCTCCAGCGCGGCGAGCCCCTGGTGGCGGTCGTCGAACAGCACCCGCCCCCCGGGGCCGAGGGCAGCCCCGATCAGGTTGGCGGCGAGCCGGGCGTTGTCCGCCTCCCCCAGGCTGCGGTTACCGAACAGATCGGCATGGCGGGAGAGCCAGAGGCGACCGGAACCGACCCGTAACTGCCACAGTGCCGGGGCGCCATCCTCCGCATCCCGCAGCAGCACCAGCCCGCTGCGCCGCGACCCGTTGCCGGCCAGCCGCCACACCCGTCCTTCGCTGTCGAGCCAATGGGCCGAGAGCCGGTCGACCCCGGCGGTGAGCGGATGCCCGCCCTCGGGAGTCAGGAGGAGCGGGCGGCTTTCGGGTTCGGCCTCCGGCGGCGCCTCCGCGCCGGACCCGCTCCCGGCGCCCTCTTCCGCCTGCGGGTCGCCGACCGGCGCCAGGGTGTAGCCGAGGGCGTTGATGAACTTGAAGACGGTCGGGTCGTCGCTGCGCCGGGCCCACTCCGGCCAGTCGCTCATCGCCGCCAGCACCAGCGCCGAGTTGCCCTGCTCCAGCCAGTGGACGAGCTGTTCCAGCTCCGCCGGTTTGGCACGTAGCCGGTGCGGCAGCGAAGTGACCAGCAGGTTGCCGGTGGCGGGAAGCGTCGAATCGAGGTGCAGGTGGTCGTAGCTGCGGCGCCACGACACGGTCGGCAGCTGCCCCTCCTCCAGCCAGCGCACCAGTCCGGCGAATCCGAACTCACCGGAATCGCCGCTGGTCGGCAGCGAGATCGGCTCCTCCAGTTCGCTCTTCGGACCGACCAGCACGAACACCAGCAGGAAGGCGGCGACACCGCCCAACAGCGTACCGAGCCGCTCCCTCATCCGCCGACGCTCCGGCGGATCGCCTCGGCGCAGGCCCCGGCGCGCACGCCCTCCTCCTCGCTCACCGCGCCACCGCCGTACAACGCCCGATCGGCACGCGCCACCAGGCAGCCCATCGGCTCTGCCAATTCCGGCAGCCGTTCCCCCGCCTGCACCAGGCATTCGCGGTTGGTGAGCGCCCGCTCACCGCGAAGCAGGCCGCGGGCGCCCAGCAGATCCAGAACCAGACGCAACAAGGCGCGGATACGCTCCACCGGAGTGAGTCCCTCCAGGGTGTCCCAGTCGGGCAGATCGCTAGGCGGCGACTCCACCGCGGCCATCGTCGGTCTCCGGCGGCGGCCGCCCCGGCGGTACTGAAGCTCCTTGAGCAGGGCTATCAGCACCAGGAGCAGCAGCACCACCAGCACACCACGGGCGAGGAAGACCGCGGTCTCCGGCGACGGGCTCAGCTTGTCCGCCAGCTCCGGAAGGAAACCGGGCACCCGTTCGCCACCCAGTTTGTCCGAAAGCCAGCGCGTGAGCCGCTCCCACCAGCCCGGCTCTTCCGGCTGCCAGGTCTCGGTCAGGATCGCCTGCAGCCGCGCACGGTCCAGGGCCACGGTACCGGCGGGTCGCAGTGAATGGCTGCCAAGGGCGGCGCGGGCGTCCAGCAGTTGGGTCAGGCTGGCGCGCTCGGCGAGCGGCGGTTCGAGGGGGAGCGCTGTTAGGGTGTCCACGACACCGGGGCAGAGGGCCGCAAGGTCGACCACGGCACCGGAATCGGCGCCCGCCGCCAGCAGCCGGCCGATGCAGGTGTCGATAGGTGTCGCCTGAGCCGGTCCGGCGGCGAGCAGGAGCAGAACCCCCGCCAGGCGATGCAGGGCGGAGCGCGGCATCTTCCACCCTACGGCGTCACGCCGGAGCAAGAGTCCCGTCCAGCCGTTCCGTCAGGTCCGCACCCTCGCGGCGCAGCTTGAGATCGTGGTAGAGGGCGACCGCCACCGCGTCGAACAGCGGCAGTCCCACCACGTTGCCGAGGCTGCTGACCACCGCCATGAGCAGCGTGAGTTCGGACAGCCCGGCACCGGCGCTCAATGCCGCCACCGCGGCCAGGGACTGAAAACCGAGGGTGAATATCATGAACAACGCAAAGGCGACGCCGAGCACCGCGGCAGTGCGCCACCAGCTCCCCCACACCAGCCGGTGACTGCGCCGGACGGCGGCGACCGGTCCGTCGCCGTCGATGATGACCGCACACATGGCCAGCATCAGCGAGACCGAGAGGATGATTCCGGGCACCAGAAACAGCAGCATCCCGACCAGAACCGCCAGCAGGTAGAAGAGAACGGAAAACGAGAAACTGAACAGCCGGCGCAGGCCGGTCCGCAGCGCGACCCCGAGACCGATCGGCTGGCCGCGCGCCACCGCCGCCAGATGGGCGATGAGCGCGCCAATGACGATGAAGTTGACGAGCAACAGGACGATCACGCCGGCCCCGAGCAGGACGACCGACTGGCCGACGCGCAGATCCGGGGTGAGCAGCTCCCCCGCCAGTTGCGGCGCCAGTCCCAGCAAGGCGGCGATGAACCCCAGCAGCAGGGCATTGCCCCACCCGGCACGAAACAGCCGGAATCCGGCATCCAGCACCCGGCCCACCCCTTGGGGGCGATCGAATAGCGCCTGCATATCCATAGGTGACTCCCTCGTCGCCCGAATCTACCGAACGCGCCCCGTCACCGCAATCGAGGCCTCACAGGTCGAATTCGGCGAGTACCGGGGCGTGGTCCGAGGGACGCTCCCAGCCGCGCGGCTCGCGGTCGATGACCACCGCACGACACCGGTCGGCGAGCGGCGCACTGGCGAGGATGTGGTCGATGCGCACACCGCGGTTGCGGCGGAAGGCGCCCATGCGGTAGTCCCACCAGGTGAAGGCACCCGACTCCGTATCAAACCGGCGGTAGGTGTCCGCCAGCCCCAGATCGAGCAGCCGCGAAAATGCCTCCCGCTCCGGATCGGAAAAGAGCACCTGCCCGGCCCACGCCTCCGGGTCGTACACGTCGCGCGGCTCCGGTGCGATATTGAAGTCGCCGAGCACCACCAGATGCGGGTGCACTTCCAGCTCATCCTCCAGGAAGGCGGTCAGCCGCTCCAGCCAGGCGAGTTTGTATTCGTACTTCTCCGAGCCGACCGCCTGGCCGTTCGGCACGTAGAGGTTGATCACCCGCACGCCGTTGAAGGTGGCCCCCAACACCCGCCGCTGCGGGTCGCCGAAGCCGGGCAGGTCGCGAACCACCCCGCCTCCCGTCGGCTCACGGCTGAGCAGGGCGACGCCGTTATACCCCTTCTGGCCCGAGATCAGCGCCTGATAACCCGCCTCGGCGAGCGCATCGACCGGGCACTGATCGTCGGCCAGCTTGATCTCCTGCAGGGCGAGCACATCGGGACGGTGCCTGCCCAGCCAGTCGAGGAGGTGGTTGAGGCGGACGCGGAGAGAGTTGACGTTCCAGGTGGCGATCTTCACACGCGGAAACCGCCGTGCCGGACACGGATGCGTCGATCCAGCCAGGCGATGCCGAGGAAGAAGCCGGCAGTGAACGCGATGGCCAGACCGACCACCTGCCACCACTCCAGCCCCTCCTGCCGTATATCCTGCTGGCGCCGCAATTCGGCCAGTTCCGCCTGCACCTGAAGCAGTTCGGCGGCGGTACGCTTCTGCTGTTCAGCGAGGGTCAGGACGTGAAACTGGGCGGGGCGCTCCGCCTGGACCAGATCCACCGGCACCCAGCCGATGCGGCCGTCAGGGGCCTTCACCCGGACCCGCCCCAATTCGGTGGCGAGCACCTCGACCGGGGTGCCGGTGGGCAGCTTGCCCAGCACATCGAGCCCGGTGGCGCCGGCGTAGAGATCGGCCAGCACCCGGTCGGCGATGAAGCGGGTTTCCGCGCTCGCCGGTGCCGCAATGAGGATGAGAATCAGGAGTAGAGAAGCCCGAATCACGCTTTGAGTTCTTTTTTCAGGCTGTTATTCCGCTATGGCGAAGCAGTGCGTCGATGCTCGGCTCACGCCCCCGGAACTCGACAAACAGCTCTGTCGGATCACGGGAGCCCCCCTGCTCCAGTACCGCCTCCAGAAATGCCAGGCCGGTCTCCCGGTTGAAGATCCCCTCCTCCTCGAACCGGGAAAAGGCATCGGCCGACAGCACCTCCGCCCATTTGTAGCTGTAGTAGCCGGCCGCGTAACCCCCCGCGAAGATGTGGGAGAAGCCGTGCTGGAACCGATTGTATTCGGGGATCGGCACCACGGCCACCTCGGCACGCACCTGATCCAGTATCGGCTGTACCCGACCACCCTGTGCCGGATCGTACTCGACGTGCAGACGGAAGTCGAAAAGGGCGAATTCGAGCTGGCGCACCATCTTCATGCCGGTCTGAAAGTTGCGCGCGGCGACCAGCCGGCCAAAGAGATCGTCCGGCAGCGCGGCGCCGCTCTCGTAGTGGCCGGAGATGAGCTGCAGTGCATCGCGCTCCCAGCACCAGTTCTCGAGGAACTGGCTGGGCAGTTCCACCGCGTCCCACGGTACGCCGTTGATGCCCGCCACCCCGGCGGTCTCCACCCGGGTCAGCAGGTGGTGGAGGCCGTGGCCGAACTCGTGAAAGAGGGTGGTCACCTCGTCGTGGGTGAGCAGCGCGGGCCGATCACCCACCGGCGGGGCGAAGTTGCAGGTGAGGTAGGCGACCGGGGTCTGCACCCTGCCGTCCGGTGTCCGGCGGCGGCCGATGCACTCATCCATCCAGGCGCCGCCGCGCTTGTGGGCGCGGGCGAACAGGTCCAGATAGAAGGCGCCGCGCAGCCCGCCTGCATCCCGTATCTCGAAAAAGCGTACGTCGGGGTGCCAGACGGCGACGCCGCTGCGCTCGACCACCTCCACCCCGAACAGCCGCTGCACTACGCCGAACAGCCCGGCCAGCACCCGATCCACCGGGAACCAGGGGCGCAACTCCTCCTGGGAGAGGGCGTGCCGCGCCTGGCGCAGCTTCTCCGAGCAGTAGCCGACGTCCCACGCCTCCAGCGATTCGAGCCCCTGCGTGTCGCGGGCGAAGGCCGCCAGTTCGTCCAATTCCCGGCGGGCCAGGTCGATGGAGCGGGCGGCCAGGTCGCGCAGAAAATCGAGCACCTGCTCCGGGCTCTCCGCCATCTTGGTGGCGAGTGAGCGGGCGGCGTAGTGCTCGAACCCGAGCAGCCGCGCCTGCTCGTGGCGCAGGCGCAGAATCTCCTCCATCACCGGGCCGTTGTCCCACTGTCCGGCGGGGGGACCGCGATCGGAGGCGCGGGTGACGAACGCCTCGTAGACCTCACGGCGCAGGTCGCGATCGTCCGCGTAGGTGAGCACGGCAAAATAGGAGGGAAACTCCAGGTTGAGCAGCCACCCCTCCACCCCCTTGCGCTCCGCCGCCTGCTGGAACATCCCGAGGGCACTCTCGGGGATGCCGGCGAGCCGGGCCGGCTCGTCAATCACCCTCTCCCAGGCGTTGGTGGCATCGAGCAGGTTGTCGCTGAAGCGGCTGGTGAGGGTGGAGAGCTCCTGGGCGATGGTCTTGAAGCGGGACTGCTGTTCCGACGGCAGGTCCACTCCGGCGAGACGGAAGTCGCGCAGTGTGTTCTCCACCAGCTTGCGCTGCGCGGTGTCCAGCCGGACGAATTCGGGGCCCTCGCGCAGTGCGCGGAACGCCTCGAACAGCCGCCGGTTTTGGCCCATCTCGGTGGCGTAGTCGCTCAGCTTCGGCAGACAGGCGTTGTAGGCGGCGCGCAACGGCTCGGAGTTGACCACCGCATTGAGGTGGCCGACCGGCGACCAGGCCCGGTCGAGCCGGTCCTGCAGCGCCTCCAGCGGCACCACCAGACTCTCCCAGGTGAACGCTCCGCCCCGCTCCAGCAACGCCGCTACGGCAGCGCGGTTGTCGGCCAGGATGGCGTCGATAGCCGGCTCCACATGTTCCGGCCGGATGGCGTCGAACGGGGGCAGCCCGGTCAGATCGAGCAGGGGATTGGACATGCTGTTTTCCATGGGGGAGGTGCAAACTTGGACCCAATCTAGCATGGGGCCGTTCCGATTGCCCTAGAGCACCGAACAGCTAAACCGAGTGTTGCTTAATCTGTAGGAGCCCGGCCCTCCGGGCGAATAGCGGCAAAGCCGCTTCAGCCCTGGATTTGCTCCGGTAGGCCCATTCGCCCGCAGGGGCGGGCTCCTACAGCTGGCCGGCTCTTAAGGACAACGTTCCATTTATCTGTTCGGTGCTCTAGGCACCGTTGCTCCTGGCCCAACGCACGATGTCGGTCGCGCCCATGGCGCCCGGCTGGCGGGCGATCTCGCGTCCGCCGCGGAACAGCGCCAGGGTGGGGATGCTGCGGATGCCGAAGCGGGCACCGAGCGTCTGCTCGGCCTCGGTGTTCACCTTGACCAGGCGCACGCGCGGCTCGAGTTGAGCGGCCGCCTGCGCAAACTGCGGCGCCATCATCTTGCACGGGCCACACCAGGGGGCCCAGAAGTCCACCAGCAGCGGGATGTCGTTGCGGCCGAGGTGCCGGTCGAAATTGGCTGCGGTCAGCTCCACCGGATGGGCGGTGAACAGGGGCCGGTGACACTTGCCGCATTTGGGCCCGTCGTCGAGGCGTTCGGCCGGGATGCGGTTCACCGCTTCGCAGTGGGGACAGACGATGTGAAGTGGCTCGCTCATGCGCTTTCCTCGAAAAACTCGCTTCAGTGCTCCGCCTCGTCCAGGTCGGAGTCCAGGTCACGGGTGAAATCGGCAGTAAGGTAATCGAGTGTAATCGGCAGTCCCACCTCCAGCATCGGCACGTGCTGAATCGCCACATGCACGTTGCGGGTGCGGCACTCCAGCAGGTGGCCGCCGCTGTCGCGCGCGGCGGTCAGGAAATGCAGGTGGTAGCCGGGGACGGTGAGCGAACCCATGAACGAGGGGGTCCAGAAGCCGGCGAGGGTGCCGCTGACCCGTTCGAACTCGAACTCCGGCTGCTCGCGCGCCACCTCCACCAGTGGTCGGTAGCTCTCCTGTCGCGGCACCGAGCGGGTGCGCACGTAGTCGAACTCCCCTTCGATACGGATGGCGTAGAGCATGTTCTTCGACGGCAGCAGCATATCGAGCAGATGGAGCAGCCCGTCGTGGTCGAGCGGCCGGTCGATCTGTTCGCCGCTGTCGGCCGCGAAGAAGGTGACGCAGGCGAACGGCGTCTGCTCAGAGTCCGGCACCCGGTAGGCGCGGCCGTCCGCCCTTAACTGGTACACCTCGCCATCGAGCACCACCATCTCGCCGTCCAGCTGGTTGAAGGTCCCCAATCCGAAGTCGCCCCGCCGCCGTATGTCGGCGATGGTGGTGTTCTCTTGGTAGATGCCCTCCACCAGCGCGTTGACCGGTGCCGAGACGAAGACGGCGTTGCCGGCCGACCCGTCGGTGGCGAGCAGGCGCCGCAGGGCCTGCCGGGCCAGTGTCTCAGGGTCGCTGTCGGTGGCCTGCGCACGGGTGCGCAGCCGCTGCATCAGTTCCGGAGGCAGTTCGATGGTCAGGGAGGTGTCGGACACTGGGTTACTCCTCGGGATGGGTCAGGCGACCGTGCGCCTTCAAAGTCTAACGCCCAACCCGGGCGCGCCCCTCGAGCCGGGGATCGCTCGCCGCCTTCACCTGCCCCGCCCTGCGGTCCCACAGGATGGCCTGCATGTTGCCGTAGGGGCGCTCCAGCGGTTCCAGTTCGTGGCCCAGGGCGGTCAGCGCCGCCACCTCAGCGGCGCTGAAGGCATCCGGCTCGTGGAAGATCCGATCCGGGAGGTACTGGTGGTGGTAACGCGGGCGGCCCACCCACGCCTCCGGCTCGCCGCCGTCGACGAACTCCAGGATACCCAGCAGGACCATGGTGATGATGCGGCTGCCCCCCGGCGTGCCGAGGATCGCCACCCGCTCCTCACCACGCACGAAGGTGGGCGACATGCTCGACAGCATGCGCTTGCCCGGCGCGATGGCATTCGCCTCGGCCCCCACCAGCCCGTAGAGGTTGGGCACGCCCGGCTTGGCGGAGAAGTCGTCCATCTCGTCGTTCAACAGCACGCCGGTGCCCGGCACCACGAAGCCGGAGCCGAACGGGTAGTTGACGCTGAGCGTTGCCGCGACGTAGTTGCCGTCGCCGTCGAGCACGGAGAAGTGGGTGGTGTCGCGCCCCTTGGCCTCGATGGCAAACCCGGGCAGCGACCGGCTCGGCGTGGCCTGTTCGGGGCTGATGGTGGCGCGCAATCCGGCGGCGTAAAACGGGTGGGTCAGCCGCTCCAGCGGCACCTGGACAAAATCGGGGTCACCCAGATACTCCGCCCGGTCGCGATAGGCTCGGCGCATCGCCTCCACCACCAGATGGGTGCGCTGCACCGGGTCGGCTTCTTTCAAGTCGTAGCCTTCGAGGATGTTCAGCATGGTGGCCAGGGCCACCCCGCCGGAGGAGGGGGGCGCGGCGGAGACCAGGGTGTAGCCACGGTAGTGCGTCCGCACCGGCTCGCGCTCCACCACCTCGTACCCGGACAGGTCCTCCAGGGACCAGATCCCCCCGGCCGCCTGTACCCCGCTGACCAGCCGCTCGGCGACCGGTCCCCGATAGAACCCGTCGTGCCCGCTGCGGGCGATCGCCTCCAGCGTTTGCGCCAGCTCCGGCTGGCGAATGCGCGCCCCCGGAGACGGCACCTCGCCGTCGGCCAGAAACAGCTCCGCAGCGGCCGGCGAGGCCTTCAGCGCCCCCTTGCGGAACGACGCCATGCGCCGGTAGTGCGGCGTCACCTCGAACCCCTCCCGGGCCAGCCGGATGGCCGGGGCGAGTGTCTGCGCCAAGGGCAGGCGGCCGTACTGTTCCGCGATGTGTGCCAGCGCCGCGGGCTCACCCGGGATCCCGGCCGCGAGCGGCCCGTCCATCGACAGCCCCTCAACTGGCTGGCCGGCCGGGTCGAGGTACATGTTGCGGTGGGCGGCCAGCGGCGCCCGCTCACGCCCGTCGATCATCACCTCGCGACCGCCGGCCTCGTGCAGCAGCCAGAAACCGCCCCCGCCGATACCGGAGCTGTAGGGCTCCACCACCGCCAGGGCTGCGCTGATCGCCACCGCTGCATCGAACGCGTTGCCGCCCTCCGCCAGGATCGCCATGCCGGCCTCGGTGGCCGCCGGATGGGCGGTGGCCACCGCCGGTGTCGGCGGTATGTCGGCGGCGATGGCGATGCCGCTAAACAGAAACAGCAGGAGGGTGCAGGGGCGAATGCGCTTCATCGGCGGCTCCGTTTCTTTCTGGCCATGATGGTGCCGCGGCGGCGGAGAGTGTGCAAATCCGCTCTCTTTACCCGATGCCCGGTGGGCGACTCGGGTAAGCTAGCGGTATGACGAACACGCCCATGACCCACCCCTACGATGCCCTGACACCCGACCTGCTGCTCGACGCCGTCGACGCGGCCGGCTGGCGGCCGGACGGACGGCTGCTGGCGCTCAACAGTTACGAAAACCGGGTCTATCAGGTGGGGCTGGAGGACGGCGATTGGGTGATCGCCAAGTTCTACCGTCCGGAGCGCTGGACCGATGCGGCGATTCGGGAAGAGCACGCCTTCGCTGGCGAACTGGCGGCGGCTGAGATCCCGATGGTGGCGCCGCTGGCCGATGCGGCCGGACAGACCCTGCTCTTCCATGCCGGTTTCCGGTTCGCCCTGTTTCCGCGGCGCGGCGGCCGTCCGCCGGAACTGGAGGACCCGGAGGTACTGGAGCGGATCGGCCGCTTTCTCGGACGTATCCACATGGTCGGGAGCGGCCGGCAGTTCACGGAACGCCCGCGGCTGGATGTCCGTGAGTACGGCTGGGGAGCGCGAGGATTCCTGCTGGAGTCGGCCTTTGTGCCGGCGTCAGTGCGCGCACAGTTCGGCACACTGACCGAAGAGGTGCTCACCGGTGTGGAGGAGGGCTTTTCCCGTGCCGGCGCAGTGGCCGAGATCCGTCTGCATGGGGACTGCCATCCGGGAAACATCCTGTGGACCGATGCCGGGCCGCACTTCGTCGACCTGGACGACTGCCGCACGGGGCCGGCGGTACAGGACCTGTGGATGCTGCTCTCCGGTGATCGCAAACAGATGTCGCTTCAACTCGGCGACATTCTGGAGGGGTACGAGGAGTTCCATGACTTTGATCGACGCGAGCTGCACCTCATCGAACCTCTGCGCGCGCTGCGCATGATCGCCTACGCCGCCTGGGTGGCACGGCGCTGGGACGACCCCGCCTTCCCCCGCGCGTTCCCGTGGTTCGGCACCGATCGCTGGTGGGAGGAGCAGGTGAACGCGCTGCGCGAGCAGATCGGGCGGATGGAGCAGCCGCCGCTGCTGGTTTAAATCAATATCAGTAGCGGTCGCCTGCGAAGGCGCCGATGAGCTCCTGCAGATCCGAGGCGAGCTTGGCCAGGTGGACGCCGGCATCGGCGATGGCGCGGGCGCTCTCGGTGGTGTCCTGCCCCAGTTCGTTGATGGTCACCACGCTGCTGCTCACCCCCTCCACCGCACTGCTCTGCTCCTGGGCTGCGGCGGCGATCTGTGCGCTCATGCGGGTAATGACCTCCACCGAGCCGGTGATGGCATCCAGCGCCTTGTTGGTGTTGGCCGATTCGGAGACCGCCTTCTCTGCCTGCTCGCGGCCGCGCCCCATCACCTCTACCGCGTCGGCAATACCGACCTTGAGGTGATCGATCACGTTCTGGATCTCGGTGGTGGCGTTCTGGGTTCGCTGCGCCAGGGTCCGCACCTCGTCGGCGACGACAGCGAAGCCGCGCCCCGACTCACCGGCACGTGCCGCCTCGATGGCGGCGTTCAGAGCCAGCAGATTGGTCTGCTCGGCGATGCCGGAGATCACCTCCATGATGCTGGAGATGTTGTTGCCGTCCTCCTCCAGGCGATGCACCACCTCACCGGTGCGCTCCACCTCGCCGGCCAATGCCTCGATGGCGTTGCGGCTGCGCTCGACCACCTGCTTGCCGCCGGTCGCCTGGGCATCGGCCTCCCGCGCCGCCTCGGCGGCCTCGCCGGTGTGCCGTGCCACCTCCTGCACCGCGGAGGACATCTCGCGGACCGAGCCGGCCACCTGTGCGGTCTTCTCCTGCTGGTGCTGCATGTCGCGTGTGGTGCGTTCACCGGCCGTCGAAAGCTGCTCGGCGGCGGCCGCCAGTTCGGTGGCCGACTCGGCAAAGCGCCCGAAGCAGGTGCGCAGACGCGCCTGCATCAGCTTCATGGACTGGAGCATGTCGCCGATCTCGTCCTGCGATCGCACCTCGATCCGCTGCTGCAGGTGGCCCCCGGCAATCTCCTTGGCGAAATTGGTCACCAGCTGCACCGGCTTCACCACCGTCCGCACCAGCAACATGCCAATAACCACCATGGCGACCAGGCCGGCGACACAGATGGCGAGAATAATCAGGCCGTAGTGGTCCGCAACCGTGGTGGCGCGGGCCAACACGCCGCGGGCGCCCTCCGGCCGCAGCAGCCCGTCCAGGGTCTCGGAAAGCCGGCCTGTCTCCGCCCCAGGCGGGGCCGCCGCCTTGAACTCCGACCACGCCCGCTCCACGTGGTCGAGCTGATCCATGTGGGCGGCAATGAGCTTCTGCTGCTGGGCGCTGCCGATGGCCGCGACGATGCCGGCACCGACCGCCAGCAGGCTGAGGACCAACAGGGCGGCGAAGATACGCAGCTTGAGGCTCAGATCGAACAGGCTGCGCTTTTTCGGCAACCGGGTCGCCTTGCTCTCGCGCAGCTTCGCGTAGAGCGCGTCGGCCGCCGCGATGGTCGCGTCGTCGGGTCGCGAGCGAACCGACTGGTAGCCGATGAGTTCGCCCCGCTCGAACACCGGGGTGACGTAGGCGTCGACCCAGTAGTGATCGCCGCTCTTGCAGCGGTTCTTGACGATACCGCGCCAGGAGTGGCCTGCCTTGATGGTGTCCCAGAGGTCCTGGAACGCGACGGGCGGGACGTCCGGATGGCGGACGATGTTGTGGTTCTTGCCGAGCAGCTCCTGTTCGGAGTAGCCGCTGACCTCGACGAAGTCCCGGTTGACGTAGGTGATAATGCCCTTGAGGTCGGTCATGGAGATGATGGTTACATCGTCCCCGTAGACCCGCTCCTTCCCGGTGACAGGCAGGTTGATCTTCATGCGCCCCCCTCTGCCCCAAAACTGCCGGGGCTCCCTGTGTGGCTCCCCCTCCATGTGGGGAAACATGTATTTTTTATACGGTTATCATAGACCCTTGAATCGATTAAGCAAGGCAAAAAAAAGGAAGGCCGGAGGCCTTCCTGAAGCTTGGGGGGTGTACAGAACCAACTCTAGAAATCCCGATTATAAAAGTCAAGAACAACTGGAGTGAGTTCAGGAAGTCGAGCGTATTGGTTGGCCATCGGCTGCGACCCACACGTGCGGGCACAAGAGACTGTTAGAATGCCGTGTTTCACAGACAAGGAGATGCATCAATGACCGGCCACTACGACCTTATCGCGATCGGCGGCGGCAGCGGCGGACTCTCCGCGGCGGAGCGTGCGGCACTGCACGGGAAGCGGGCCGCAGTCATCGAGAAGGCGAAGCTGGGCGGCACCTGCGTCAATGTCGGCTGCGTGCCGAAGAAGGTGATGTGGTACGGGGCGGGGATCGCCACGGCACTGAAGAATGCACCCGATTACGGATTCAACCTGTCGGTCGAGGGCTTCGACTGGGGCAAACTCGTCAAGGCCCGGCAGGGCTACATCCAGGGCATCCTGGACTGGTACGGCAATTATCTGGGCGACTCCAACATCGACCATATCATCGGCGAGGCACGCTTTGTCGATGCCCGCACGGTGGAGGTGAACGGCGAGCGCTACAGCGCCGACCACATTGTCATCGCACCCGGCGGGCGACCGGTCATCCCGGAGGTGACGGGCGCCGAGCACGGCCTGACCTCCGACGGATTCTTCGCCCTGCAGGAACAGCCGCAGCGGGTGGCGGTGGTCGGTGGCGGCTATATCGGCGTGGAGCTTTCCGGCCTGCTCAATGCGCTCGGAAGCGAAGTCGACCTGCTGCTGCGCGGGCAGCACTTCCTCGAACCGTTCGATGCCATGCTGCGTGAAACCCTGATGGAGGAGATGATCGAGCATGGGGTCAACATCCTGCCGAACATCGCGGTCCAGTCGGTGGAAAAACAGGCCAACGGCAAGCTGACGCTGCACTGCTCCGGCGGTCACGAGCTGACCGACTTCGACGCCCTGGTGTGGGCTACCGGACGCCGCCCCAACACCGACGATCTCAATCTGGCCGCCGCCGGAGTCGAGTGCGACGAACGCGGCTTCATTCCGACGGACGAGTTCCAGAACACCAATGTACCGGGCATCTATGCGGTGGGTGACGCCACCGGTCGTGCCGCCCTGACCCCGGTGGCGATTGCCGCCGCCCGCCGCCTCTGCGATCGCCTGTTCGACAACCAGCCCGAGCGCCGGCTGGAGTACGAAAACATCCCCACCGTGATCTTCAGCCACCCCCCCATCGGCACCATTGGCATGACCGAGGAGCAGGCGCGGTCCGAACACGGGGAGGCGGTGAAAATCTACCAGACCCGCTTCACACCGATGGCCCACGCCTTC
Source organism: Gammaproteobacteria bacterium (assembly GCA_041690635.1). GTDB lineage: Bacteria > Pseudomonadota > Gammaproteobacteria > Thiohalomonadales > Thiohalomonadaceae > JAWLGZ01. Next base: position 541,191 of record JAWLGZ010000003.1, on the reverse strand, counting down.
ACCCGTCACGCCTCCAAGACAGCGATGAAACTGGTCTGCGTCGGCGCCCAGGAGAGGGTGGTCGGCTGCCACATCATCGGCGACGGCGCCGACGAGATGCTGCAGGGGTTCGGGGTGGCCATCCGCATGGGGGCGACCAAGCGCGACTTCGACAACTGCGTCGCGATCCACCCGACCAGTTCGGAGGAGTTGGTGACGCTTCGGTAGTCGGTAGTCGGTAGTCGGTAGTCGCAGGGATATTGGCGCATTACGACCAGGCCATGGCCATTCGCCCTTTCAACAACATTCAGCCGCGATTGGCCGCCTCCGCCTACGTGGATGAGGCGGCGGTGATGATCGGGGATGTGGCAATCGGTGCAGACAGTTCCGTCTGGCCGTTGGCGGTGCTGCGCGGCGACGTCAATGTTATCCGCATCGGTGCGCGCAGCAACATCCAGGACGGCAGCGTGCTGCACGTGACCCACGACCACGCCGCCGTTCCGGGCGGCCACCCCTGCGTGGTGGGGGATGAGGTGACGGTCGGCCACAACGTCACCCTCCACGGCTGCACCATCGGTGATCGCTGCCTGATCGGGATGGGGTCGATTGTGCTCGACGGCGCACGGCTCGAACCCCACGTCCTGCTCGCCGCCGGATCCCTGGTCCCGCCGGGCAAGGTGCTCGAAGGGGGTTACCTCTGGCTGGGGAATCCGGTGCGGCGGGTCAGACCGCTGACGGGCGAGGAGATGGCACGCTTCGCCTACTCGGCGGAGCAGTATGTGAAGCTGGCAGCGGCATATCGGGGGGTGGTTGGTTGGTAGTTGCTGGTTGCTGGTCGGACCCTCCGGCGCGATAGGATTGCGCCCTACCTGCCTGGCTAGCCCCTAGCCCCTGACAAGAGACTGCCGGACCGCTTCAATTACCGGCGTCGTCTTCGGCTGCACGCCGCGCCAGATGAAGAACGACTCCGCCGCCTGCTCCACCAGCATGCCGAGCCCGTCAGCGGTACGCGCGGCCCCGTGAGCGGCGGCCCAGTGCATGAACGGCGTCGGTTCGGCCGCATACATCATGTCGTAGCAGAGGGCCCCCTCGGCCAGGATTCCCTCCGGCAGCGGGGGTAGCTCCCCCCTCAGACTGGCGGCGGTGCCGTTGATCACCAGGTCGAACCGGCGTCCGGCCAGCGCCTCGAATCCACTTCCCTCGACCGGGCCCAAATCGGCAAAGTCGTCCGCCAGTTGCAACGCCCTCTCCACCGTGCGATTGGCGATCACCAACGCCTGCGGCGCCTCGCCGAGTAGCGGCGCCAGTACACCGCGCACGGCACCGCCGGCACCCAGCAGCAACACGCGGCGATCGCGGATCGGCTGGTGCAGATTGTCCATGAGATCGCGCACCAGACCGACGCCGTCGGTGTTCTCCCCGAACAGCGTCCCATCCGCCTCGAAGCGCAGGGTGTTGACCGCGCCGGCCCGTTCCGCCCGGTCACTGCGACTGCCCGCCAGGGCCCACGCCTCCTGCTTGAACGGCACGGTGATATTGAGCCCCTTGCCCCCCTCGCGGCGAAACTCATTCACCGCCTCGGCGAAGTGCCCCTCCTCGACGCGGATCGCCTCATAGATGAGGCGCTGACCGGTCTGACGTGCGAACAGGGCGTGGATGGTGGGCGACTTGCTGTGGGCGATGGGATTGCCCATCACCGCGTAGGTGTCGGGCTGCCCTTCGTAGTCGAGAAGCGACATGTCAGCTGAACACGCCGCGCAGGATGTAGAAGAAGGTGATCGCCATAATCGCCCCGGCCGGCAGGGTGATGATCCAGGAGAGGAAGATGGTGCGCACCACGTAGAGATCGAGCGCGGCAATACCGCGAGCCAGGCCGACGCCAAGCACCGCACCGACCAGGGTGTGGGTGGTGGAGATGGGAAGGCCGGTGCCGGAGGCAACCACCACCGTGGTGGCCGCTGCCAATTCGCAGGCGAAGCCGCGGCTCGGGGTGAGTTCGGTGATGCGTCGGCCGATGGTCGCCATCACCCGATAGCCATAAGTGACCAACCCGAGAATGATTCCGGCGCCGCCGAGCAACAGGATCCAGTTCGGAACGACGGTCTGCTGCATCACCATCCCGCCGCTCTGGACCACCCCGATCACCGCGGCCAGCGGCCCGACCGCGTTGGCCACATCGTTCGAGCCGTGGGCAAACGCCATCGCGCAGGCGGTGAAGATCATCAGGACGGCGAACACCTTTTCCACGTTCGCGTAGTGAAAATCACGGTCCGCTTCCGGATCGAACTTCACTCGACGAATGAGCATGATGCCGATGCCCATGACCGCCAGTCCGAAGAGGCCCGCAATTGCGTAGCTCTCGATGGCGGACAGTTCCAGCCCCACGTGCTTGAGCCCCTTGAACAGGGTGATGAGGGTGAGGATGAATCCGACCAGGAACATGTAGACCGGTACGTAGCGCTTGGCGTTACCCAGCGGATCATCGGTGTCGAGGATGAATTTCTGGACACTCTTGAACAGCCACCAGGAGAGCACCCCCGCAATGGCGGGCGAGATCACCCAGCTGGCAACGATACTGCCGACCTTCCCCCACTGGACCGCCTCCATGCCGATGCCGACGGCAGCGAACCCGACAATGGCACCGACGATGGAGTGAGTGGTGGAGACCGGCCATCCCATGCGGGAGGCGATCAGCAACCAGACGCCGGCGGCAAGCAGCGCCGCGAGCATGCCGAACACCAGGAGGTCCGGTTGGCCTGCCAGGAGTTCGCTATCGATCATCCCCTGGCGGATGGTGTTGGTCACGGCGCCGCCCGCGAGGAAGGCGCCCGCGAATTCGAACACCGCCGCAATCAGGATCGCCTGCCTGACGGTAAGCGCCTTGGAACCGACCGAGGTGCCCATGGCGTTGGCAACGTCGTTGGCACCCACGCCCCAGGCCATGAAGAAACCGAACAGGCAGGCGAGGATGATAAATACTGTGGCGTATTCCATGAATCCCGAACTACTCTTCTACAGGCGGACGACTGTGCCTAAAAAAACAGGCCGTCCGGCGCTTTTCCCCATGGCACCGAAAGAGGACCCGCACCGCGGACATCCTCCGGGCCGTGCAATTCCAAGAGCCCGCTGGGCCCTAAAGCGCGTGCACGTCCAATCGGGATTCCCTGCCCTTGTTGTTTTCTTGTAATCAGCGCGCCAGCATCAACTGAAGTTTGCTTCCCACCCGTTGCGCGTGATCGGCCAATCCGCCGATCCAGCCGATGATGCGGTACATGAACATCACATCCACCGGAGGCAGGTTCTTCTCCTGCTCGAACAGCATGGCGCGTATCTGCACCTGCAAGGTGTCGGTGTCGCCCTCAATTTCATCGAGACGGGTGATCATCGATTCGACGAGTTGCACCTCCTTGCCGTGGAATCCGGTCTCCACCAGCTCGTCGAGTTCGTCGATCGCAATCTGTGCCTGGCGCGCGGCATCCAGGCTGCGGTTGAGAAATTCGATCAGCCGCGGTATCAGTTCAGGTGGGAAACTCATGCGCCGACCGAGGATGAGGCCGGCGATATCCTTGGCCTTGTTGGCGATGCGATCCTGCTCGGCGAGCACCTCCAGCAGGTCGCGCCTCGACATGGCCATCATCCACCCCTTGGGCAGATGGAGCCGCAAATCTTTCTTAAGGGTGTCGGCCTCCCCTTCCAGCTCCGCAATCTTCTGCTGCTGCTGTTCGGCACGTACCCAGTCGCCGTCAGCCACCGCCTCGAAGAAGGGTGCCAACTCGACCACGCATGCCTGCACCTTGGCCATGTGCTGCTGGAGCGGGCGGACGGGCGATTTTCCAAATAGGTCGAAGATGTAGCTCATTATGAGGGCGGACCTCCGGTGTGCGGCGCGGATTATGACAGTTTTGGGATGGGTCGAGAAACCCCGGAGGGATCTGGAGAAAGGATAGCCCCTGGTTCCCTAGCTTTTGGCAAGCCAGCCGGCGACCCGCTTGGCGAAATAGGTCAGGATGCCGTCCGCCCCCGCCCGCCTGAAGCCGAGCAACGACTCGAGTACCACCGCCCGCTCATCGAGCCAACCGTTCTGCGCCGCCGCCATCAGCATCGCGTACTCGCCGGAGACCTGATAGACATAGGTGGGCGCGCCGAATTGCTCCTTCACCCGCCGCACCACGTCCAGGTAGGGCATGCCTGGCTTGACCATCACCATATCCGCCCCCTCGGCGAGGTCGAGTCCCACCTCGTGCAGTGCCTCGTCGCTGTTGGCCGGGTCCATCTGATAGGTGCGCTTGTCCCCCTGGCCCAGGTTGGCCGCCGAGCCGACCGCATCCCGGAACGGCCCGTAGAAGCTGGAGGCGTACTTGGCTGAATAGGCCATGATGCGGGTGTGAATGAACCCGGTCGCCTCCAGGGCGTTGCGGATGGCCCCGATCCGCCCGTCCATCATGTCGGAAGGCGCCACCACCTGGGCGCCCGCCTCGGCGTGGGAGACTGCCTGCCGGGCCAGCACCTCCACCGTTTCGTCGTTCATCACGTAGCCGGAGGCGTCGATCAACCCGTCCTGGCCATGGGTGGTGAACGGGTCGAGCGCCACGTCGGTCATCACCCCCAGTTCGGGGAACCGCTCCCGGAGGGCCCGCACCGCGCGCTGGGCGAGGCCGTCCGGGTTGTACGCCTCGGCGGCGTCCAGGCTCTTCTTCTCCTGCGGCGTCACCGGAAACAGCGCCACCATCGGGACGCCGAGCCGTACCAGCTCTTCGGCTTCCCTCAGCAGCAGGTCGATGGAGAACCGCTCAATGCCCGGCATCGACGCCACCGGCTCGCGCTGTTTTTCACCCTCCAGCACGAACATCGGATAGATCAGGTCGTCTGCGGTCAGGACATTCTCACGCATCAATCGGCGCGAAAAATCGTCGCGGCGCATGCGGCGCATGCGGGTACGGGAGAAGCAGCGGGCGGTGTCGCTACGGCTCATCGGCAAATCCTCGGCCCAGGGGAAACAGGACCGTATGCTACCGCAAGCGCGTCAAATGTTCCGGCTCACTCGCATTCGTAACCGAGTTGGGCCAACCCCTCTTCCAGGTAATCGGAGACCATCGGTGTGGCCAGGAGGTAGTCGGCAGTTCGGGCGTTGTAACTCAGTTGCGCCTCCCGGACGGCATCCTCCCACTCGCCGGATTCGAAGTCGCCGCGCCCGACCCACATCAGCGCCACCAGGGCGATCTGCTGGTCCGGCTCCAGGTCATCGATACCGGCCTTCGCCTCCTGCAGGGTGAGGTCTTCGCTGTGTTCGGCAAGTACCTCCATCGCCCAGTCGTCGTTGGGGCCGAAGGCCCCCTCCGGCATCACCACCGCATCCTGGGACTGGAACTCACGCGCCCGTTCAATAATGAAGCACACCGTCTCGGGATTCAGGTCCAACATGGCTTGGCTCCTTGTCGGTTCTTCAGTTCAGCCTATCCCGGAAACTCCCACGTGGCCAGCGGTCGCTGATAGCGGGCGATCAGTCCGAACCGATCGCAAGGGGGAACCGGGATTCGCACCCGCCAGCCGCCCCCGGGCGCCACTGCCAGCGCCGACCCCTTCATGTCCTCCATGCGGTCGAGGGTGAAGGTGTGGTTTCCATCCGGGGTGATCAACTCCAGGCGGTCGCCGACGGCAAAGCGGTTCTTCGCCTCCACCTCGGCGAGGCCGGTGACCGGGTCGTGACCGATCACCTCGGCGACGAAGCGTTGCTGGACCGAATCGGAAGAGGACTGGGTGTAGTTCTGCTGTTCGGCATCCGCGTGGCGATCGAAGAAACCCTCGGTGTAGCCGCGGTTGGCAAGGTTTTCCAACGCCGAAGAGAGCCCTTCATCGAACGGTCGGCCGGCAACGGCGTCGTCGATGGCGCGGCGGTAGATCTGGGTGGTGCGGGCGACGTAGTAGTGGGATTTGGTGCGCCCCTCGATCTTCAGGCTGTCCACGCCGATCTCGACCAACCGCTGCACGTGGCGCACGGCACGCAGGTCCTTCGAATTGAGTATATAGGTGCCGTGCTCGTCCTCCTCCACCGGCATCAGCTCACCGGGGCGCTCCCGCTCCTCCAGGAAGTGCACCGGCATCGGGTCGCCGCAACTGTCCTCTCCCGCCCCATGCAGATCGTACTCCCAGCGACAGGCGTTGGTGCAGGTGCCCTGGTTGGCGTCGCGGTGGTTGAAGTAGCCGGAGAGCAGGCAGCGGCCGGAGTAGGCGATGCACAGCGCCCCGTGGACAAACACCTCCAGCTCCATCTCCGGGCAGCGCTGGCGGATCTCGGCAATCTCCTCGACAGCCAGTTCACGGGAGAGGATCACTCGCGAGATGCCGGCCGCCTGCCAGAACCGCACCGCCGCCCAGTTCATGGTGTTGGCCTGCACCGACAGGTGCAGCGGCAGGTCGGGCCAGCGCTCGCGCACCAGCGCGACCACCCCCGGGTCCGCCAGGATCAGGGCATCAGGCCCGAGAGCGACCACCGGTTCCAGGTCGTCGATCAGGGTGGTCAGTTTGGCGTTGTGCGGCAGCAGGTTGACTGTGAGATAGAAGGCACGACCCAGCCGGCGCGCCTCCGCAATCCCGGCGGTGAGATTCTCCATCCGGTGGAAGTCGTTGTTGCGCACCCGCAGGCTGTAGCGCGGAATGCCGGCGTAGACCGCATCGGCTCCGTATGCGAAGGCGTAGTGCAGGTTGCGCAGGTTGCCGGCGGGGGCGAGGAGTTCGGGACGTTTCACGGTGGATTCCGGGCGGTTCGGGCCGCCGATTCTATCAGTCCGTCGAAGGAGCCGGAGCCGCAGTTGGCCACAGAGCACACAGGAATTACGGAGCAAAATGCGTGTGCTGTGTGGCAGGAGTCTTCGCTGGGGTGCGGCGACCTGCCGTGCCCCCCCGTGCCGCGCGGTCGTTTCCGGGTTAGAATGACCGGCAGTCACGCTTCGACCGATTTGGCCAATGGGTATTCAGGACCGCAAGGCACGGCTTTTCAAGGAACGCGAGCAGGAGATCCTGTCCGCGGCCCTGGAGCTGTTCCGGCGCGACGACTGGCAGTCGGTGACCATCGAGCAGATCGCCGAGCGGGCGGAGATCGGCAAGGGGACGGTCTACAAGCACTTCTCCACCAAGCTGGATATCTATGCGGCCCTGGCACTGGAGTTCATGGGTGGCATGCTGGAGCGGATCCAGGCGATCGATCCGGAGCAGGACCCGCTCGACTACATGCGCGCGGTGGCGCGGGTGGTGTGGGAGGCGCACATGAGCAGCCGGGAGCACCACCGGGTGTTCCAGTACTGCCACCAGGAGGGGTTCCGCAATACGGTCAGCCCGCCGATGCGCGAGCGGCTCGACCAGACCATGGCGGCCATGTTCGGGACGATGGGGGGGGTGCTCCAACGTGGTGTGCGCGAGGGGCTGTTTCCGGACAAGCCGATCCCGATGCTCACCTTCGGCGCCCAGTCGGCGCTCTGGGGCGCCATCGATCTGGTGTGGGCCGGCTGCATCGACATCGATCCGGAGGAGTATCTGGAGCAGATTACCCGGTTTATACTTGCCGGGCTGATGCACCAGGAGGATACGCGGGTGGTCGGGCGGACAGAATAGGTCCGACAGCCCCGGGGACGGGCCGGTTGGGCCCTTTTTTTGGGCACGATGGTGACCGACGGTCATTTTCCGGCTGGAAGCCACTGCATCAGGAAAAATTTAAGGAGCAGGCATGACCAAACGTATGGTTCTGATGGTTCTGGCACTCACGCTGGTGTTCGGCGGCGTGTTCGGCTGGAAGGCGGTCACCAACCATTTCATGGGCCAGTACTTCGCCACCTTCCAGCCGCCGCCGGAGGCGGTGGAGACAGCGACCGTCACATCTGCCGCCTGGCATGACACCATCGAGGCGGTGGGCACCGTGCGTGCCGTGGCCGGGATCGATGTCAGCAACGAGGTGGCGGGGGTGGTCAAGGCGATCGCCTTTGAATCGGGCGCGGTGGTGGAACAGGGCACCCTGCTGGTGCAGCTCGACGATGCCGTCGATCGCGCGGAACTGGCCGGTTTCATGGCCGAACACAAACTGGCGCAGCTCAGCCTGCGGCGGGACGAGGCGGTGGCAGAGAAGAAGCTGGTCTCCGTCTCCGATCTGGACACGACGCGCACCCGCCTGGAGGAGACCCGGGCGCTGGTGGACCGCCAACGGGAACTGGTGGCAAAGAAGGCGATCCGCGCCCCCTTCGCCGGCCGCCTCGGCATCCGCCGCGTCGATCCGGGACAGTACCTCGCCGCCGGCACCGCCCTGGTCAGCCTCACCCAGCTCGATCCCGTCTACGTCGAGTTCTCAGTACCCGAACAGGAGCTGGGCCGGGTTCGGGAGGGGTTGCCGGTCGCCATTGCGGTCGGCACCTGGCCGGACAGGCGCTTCGAGGGCACGGTCACCGCCGTGGAGACACGGGTCAACGCCGAGACCCGCAACGTGCGCGTACAGGCGACCCTGGCCAACCCGGACGGCGAACTCCGCCCCGGCATGTTCGCCAACGTGACGGTGCTGCTGCCCGAACAGCCCGAATACCCGACCGTGCCCCGCACCGCCCTCACCTACAGCCTCTACGGCGACTTCATCTACGTGGTCGAGGAGAACGGTTCCGACGACGGTGAGCCGCAGTTCAAGGCGTTGCAGCGCTTCGTCAAACCGGGGCCGATCCGCGACGGCAAGGTGGCGATCATCGAGGGGGTGGAGCTGGGTGAACAGGTGATTACCGCCGGCCAGTTCAAGCTCCACGACGGCGCCGCCGTGGCCATCAACAACCCATAAGCGAGCGAAGGAACGTATGCGCTTCACCGACATTTTCATCCACCGGCCGGTGCTGGCGATGGTGGTCAGCCTGCTGATCCTGCTGCTCGGCGCCCGCTCACTGCAGGAGATGCAGCTGCGGCAGTATCCGGAGGTGAAGAACACGGTCATCACCGTGACCACCGCCTATCCGGGCGCCGAGGCCGACCTTATCAACGGCTTCATCACCACCCCGCTGCAGCAGGCGATCGCCGGCGCCGAGGGGATCGACTATCTCACCGCGAACAGCAACGAGGGGATCTCCACCATCGAGGCGCACATCGTCCTCGATTTCGATCCCAACGTGGCGATGACGCAGATCATGGCCAAGGTGGCGGAGGTTCGGAACACGCTGCCGCCGGAAGCGGAGGCACCGATCATCCAGCAGACGACCGGTTCCGGCCTCGCGCTCATGTACATGAGCTACTACAGCGACAAGATGAACTCGGCGCAGATCACTGACTACCTGACCCGTGTCGTTCAGCCCAAGCTGGCGACCCTGGAAGGGGTTGCGAAGGCGGAGATCCTCGGCGGCAAGACCTTTGCCATGCGCGTCTGGCTCAACCCGGATCGCATGACAGCGCTCGGCATCACGCCCACCGAGGTGGCGGGCGCCCTGCGCAGCAACAACTATCTCGCCGCCGCCGGCCGCACCCGCGACGACCTGGTCGCCCTCAGCATCGGAACAAACACCGACCTGCGCAGCGCGGAGGAGTTCCGTGCACTGGTGGTGCGGCAGGATGGTGACACCCTGGTACGCCTGCGCGATGTGGCGCAGGTGGAACTGGGTGCGGAAAATTATGACTCCTCAGTGGTCTTCAACGGCGAGGACGCGGTCTTCATCGGCATCTCCGCCACCCCGACCGCGAACCCGCTGGAGGTGATCGATCGCGTCTACGCCATCATGCCGGAGATCCGCCGCCAGTTGCCGCCCACCCTGGAGGCGAAGGTGGTCTACGACGGCAGCGAATACGTCCGCAGCGCCATCGCCGAGGTGGCGAAGACCATCTTCGAGGCGACGCTCATCGTCATGCTGGTGATCTACCTCTTCCTCGGCTCGGTGCGCGCGGTGGCGGTGCCGGTGGTGACCATTCCGCTCTCGCTCATCGGCGTCGGGCTGGTGATGTACGCGATGGGGTACTCGCTCAACCTGCTCACGCTGCTGGCGATGGTGCTGGCCATCGGCCTGGTGGTGGACGACGCCATTGTGGTGGTGGAGAACATCCACCGCCATATCGAAGAGGGTGCGACGCCCTTCAATGCGGCGCTCCAGGGGGCGCGCGAGATCGCCGGGCCGATCATCGCCATGACCCTCACCCTGGCTGCGGTCTACGCCCCCATCGGTTTCATGGGCGGCGTGACCGGGGCGCTGTTTACCGAGTTCGCCCTCACCCTGGCCGGAGCGGTGCTGGTCTCCGGCATCATCGCCCTCACCCTGTCGCCGATGATGTGTTCACGGCTGCTCACCCCGGCCAACCAGCAGGGCCGTTTCGTCACCTGGCTCGACCATCGCTTCGAGGCGCTGAAGGCCCGCTACCAGCGCCTCCTTCACGGGGCATTGAACTACCCGCCGGTGATCACCCTGTTCATCGTCGTGGTCCTCGTCAGCCTGCCGTTTCTCTACACGACGGCGCAGCACGAGCTGGCCCCCACGGAGGACCAAAGCGTGCTGTTCGTTTCGGCCACCGGCCCGCAGGAGGCGACCATCGACTACATGGAGTCCTTCACGCGGCGGTTCGAACAGGTGTACGACAGCACGCCGGAGAAACAGGACTACTTCGTGGTCAACGGGATGGGGCAGGTGAACAACGTCATCTCCGGCTTCATTCTGAAGCCCTGGGATCAGCGCGAGCGCACCCAGACCGATGTGCAGCCCGAGATACAGAACGGACTGGCCGCGGTACCGGGCCTGAAGTCGGCGGTCTTCCCGCTGCCCTCGCTGCCGTCGGGGGCCAACGGCCTGCCGTTCCAGTTCGTGGTCACCTCCACCGCGCCCTACCGGCAGCTCCACGAGGTGTCACAGGATCTGCTCTCCGCGGCCCGCGCCAGCGGCTTGTTCATCTTTCTCGACACCGATCTGAAGTACAACAAGCCGAAGGTGGAACTGATGGTCGACCGGGACAAGGCGGCGGCCATCGGCCTCTCGATGGAGGAGGTGGGACGGGCGCTGTCGACGCTCCTCGGCGGCGGCTACGTGAACCGCTTCAACCTGGAGGGGCGCGCCTACAAGGTGATCCCCCAGGCGCCCGACAGCGAGCGCAGCCGCACCGAACAGTTGCAGCGCTACTACGTGCGCGCAGGCAACGGCGAGCTGGTGCCCCTCTCCACCGTGGTGCGGGTGAAGAGCAGCGTGGAGCCGAACAAGCTGAGTCAGTTCCAGCAGCTCAACTCGGTGACCATCCAGGGGGTCCTGATCCCCGGCGTGGCGATGGGCGACGGGCTCGCCTTCATGCAGGAGAAGGCGGCGGAGCTGCTGCCGGCCGGCTTCGGGGTCGACTACGGCGGCGAGTCGCGCGAGTTCATGCAGGAGGGTCAGGCGCTCGTCTTCACCTTCTTCTTCGCCATCCTGATCATCTTCCTGGTGCTGGCGGCGCAGTTCGAGAGCTTCCGCGATCCGATCATTATCCTGATCAGCGTGCCCATGTCGCTGGCCGGCGCGCTCATCTTTCTCAACCTCGGCTTCGCCACCGTCAACATCTACACCCAGGTGGGGCTGGTGACGCTAATCGGATTGATCAGCAAGCACGGCATCCTCATCGTCGCCTTTGCCAACCAGCTCCAGCGTACGGGCCTGAGCAAACGGCAGGCGGTGGAGGAGGCGGCTTCGATCCGGTTGCGCCCGGTGCTGATGACCACGGCGGCGATGGTGATGGGCGTGCTGCCGCTGATCCTGGCCAGCGGTGCCGGCGCCGAGAGCCGCTACTCCATCGGACTGGTAATCGCCAGCGGCATGCTGATCGGCACCCTCTTCACCCTGTTCGTGGTACCGGCGGTCTACCTGTTCCTGGCGCGCGATCACCGCAACGAGCGGTCGCCGGAACCGGCAACCGCCTGACGCCCGGGGGGAACCGCTCAGGACTGGAGCACCCTCATCTCCTCGCTCCAGCACTGGCTGTTGTTACGGCCGCTGTTCTTTGCCTGGTAGAGGGCGGTGTCGGCGCGGCGGATCGCCTCTTCCACCGGCACGTCCGGTTCGAGGCGAGCCAGCCCGAAGGAGACGGTGAAACTTACTGCTTCGTCGCCGTCCGAGGGGATGGAGAGCTTCTCCAGTGAAACGCGGATACGCTCGACGATCTCCAGCGCCTCCGGGATTCCGGTGTTGTAGAGACAGATGAGAAACTCCTCGCCGCCGTAGCGGAAGGTGAAGTCGTAGGGACGCGTCCACTGCAGGATGTGCTGGGCGGCCACCTGCAGCGCCCGATCCCCCACCAGATGACCGAAGCGGTCGTTGACCCGCTTGAAGCGATCGATATCCATCATCGCGAGGGTGACCGGGTGGACCCGCCGCTTCACGATCTCGTGCAGCTCACGCAGTTTGCCCAGCATCGACTTGCGGCTGAAGATCCCGGTCAGCGGATCGAGATTGGTGATCGCCTCCTCCACCTCGTGACGCAGCGAGTCCATCTGCATGTGCAGGCGGTGAATGGCGGAGGCGAAGGGGTCGTACTCGGCGGTGGTGATGCGGCGGCCGCTCGCGGAGATCAGCAGCAGCTCGGTGGCACGCGCGTGCATCTCCTTGTGGACCACACCGATTTCGACGAACGCGGGATGTTCGCGAATACCCTCATCAGAACGGGTGTAGTACCACTCGCCGAACCGGCACAGGTGGTGGGCATCGCCGGAGACATCCGCCGCGTCGTGAGGGAGCGCGCAGATCAGATTGCGGTTCAGCGCGTCAAACCACTCCTCGTGGTGAGCCCGCGCCAGATCGAGCTCATCCCGAATGGTCTCCAGTTCCCCATGAGGTAGGTTGAACACAAGAGCGCTCCTCGCCCTTCACCGGCCACCTTGGCTCACCAGCCCCGAGCATAACACTGGGCGACAGGCGCTGCGATTACCGCCTGTCCGGCAACTTAGGGCCGCATCATGTGCATGGGGCGGGACATCTGGTGAACACTGCTGTTGATCCGGTTCACCGTCCCGTCGAGTTGAACGAAGTGGCCGGTCATCTCGTCGACGCTCTGATCGATACCGCTCGTGGCACGCGTGACGCTGGAGAGGGCGGAGGCGATCACCGCCACATCCTCATGCATCCGCTCCACGCTCGTGCTCATGCCCGACATCTCTGTGGCAATGATCGGCATGCCCCCGATGTTGGTGTTGATGCGGTGGACCGAGGCGGTAATGGAGTCCATATCCTGCGCCATCTCGCCAAAGCGGCCGTACATGTCCTCCATGTTGTCGACCAGACTCGTCAGTCCGTATGCCATGCGAAAAATGAGCACGAAGATGAGGAGGGCCATACCGAAGAAGACCGCCATGGAGACATTCACAATCAGCGTCGTGCGACGGGCGATCCGCCGCGATACGGCAGCCCATTCGGCAGTCTCACGCTCCATACGGTCGGCCGTTTCCAATAGGAAGCGGGCGGTGCCGGGATCCAGTGACATAGGCAAAGCTCCGCTTAGGGAAACGGGAAGGGGAAGAAGGAGCGCATCTGGTTGAACCCCCGCGCGGGCTGGGACATGGTGTTCACCTCCCGGTCGAGCCCGTACACGGAACGGTTCATGTTCCAGAAGGTCCCGTTCATCAGCGCCACGCTGTCGCGTACATGCTGCACGGAGCGGTCGAGCCCGGTCATCTCGCCCCGCATGGCCGCCATGTGCCCCTCCATGCCGTCGACGCTGCGGTTGATGGCCGTCACATCGCCGACGATGGCCGGGACCGCCGCCACATTCGCATCCATGGCGGTGATTACCTCACGCATGCGGCCCATGTTGTCCGACATGGAGCTGAAGTGCTTGTTCATGGTGACCATCGCCGCCGCCATGTACTCCATGCGTGACGCCATCAGGTAGATGGAGAGGGTGAAGATCACGGCGACCACGGCCATGCTGATGACGCCGACACGAACAATGGTCTTCACGCGGCCGGCAACAATCATGTTCACCTGACTGCGCAACTCGAGCATGTGCTCGAACTTTTCCACGCTCAGCTCTAAAGGCGAACGCTCTTCCCTTTTCTCCACCTGGCATCCTCGAAGGCGGCAGGCCGCCCTTATTACTTGTAATGTATTGAAATATGGACGCCCATATGGCGATCCGTTGCGCAGAAAGCTATCCCATTCAGAGGGTTCCCGGCAAGTCCGGCGGGCACTTGCCGTGTGGTTGCGTGTGGTTTGGCGGTAACGCGTAAGGAATTGGCGTGGCGGGAAACGACCCGGGGCGGGCCGCTCACAGGTGGGCGCCCGGGACGCTGATCCCGGGGTCCGACATCAACGTTTGGGCATTGCGCCGGCAGCCCGGCCCTTCCCGGTGACCCGGATCAGGCGGTTCATGAGGGTGATCAGGGAACTCTCGCCCTGCGCCGGCGCGGCACGGACAGCGGCATGGTCCTCAACCCGGCAGATGGCACCAGCCTGCGCCAGCTTCTGCGCCAGCAGTTGTGCCTCTTCCGCCGTGCTGTAGCGCTTGAGCGTCACCCGTCCGCTGCCCAGCATCTGTTCGGCCTTTTGCACCGACAGACCCAGATCCAGCACCAGGTTGCTCCTGACGGTGGCCTCGTCCAGACCCGGTGCCAGCCGCCCCGTGAATACCACCTGATAACGTTTGTTGTTCATGGCCCCATCTGCCCTTTCCCCGGGTTTATAGCCTGCACGGTCCGAGGCCCGGAAACTGTGACGCAGCTTCCAGTTATGGTCGCGGGAGGGTCAATCACCATTCGAGCTTGTAGCCCACCCCGTAGACCGAGCGGATCGGCATCGCCTCGCCCATGCGATCGGCCAGTTTCCGGCGCAGGTTCTTGACGTGCGAATCGACCGTGCGATCGCTCACTATCCGGTGGTCATCGTAGACGCGGTCAAGGAGCTGGTCGCGGGAGTAGACCCGCCCCGGGTGGGTGAACAGGGTGGCGAGCAGCCGGAACTCCACCGGCGTCAGGTCGAGCCGCCTGCCGTCCACCCTTGCCTCATAGCACTCCGGGTCCAGTTGAATGCGCCGCGAAGCGGCCTCCTCGGGGGCTCCCCGCCAGCGCCGCAGCACCGCCTTGACCCGCGCCACCACCTCGCGCGGGCTGAACGGTTTGCAGATGTAGTCGTCGGCCCCGAGTTCGAGCCCGAGCAGCCGGTCCACCTCCTCCACCCGGGCGGTGACCATGATGACGGGCAGCTCGGAGAACTGGCGCACCTCGCGGCAGATGGTGAGCCCGTCGCATCCCGGCAGCATCAGGTCGAGCAGCATCAGATCCGGCGGTGACTGCCTGACCCGCTCCACCACCCCGCTCCCCTCGTGGAACATCTCCACGTCGTAGCCGGAGGCGACCAGATAGTCGTGCACCAACTCCGCCAGCTTCACCTCATCTTCAACCAGCAGTACGCGTGCCCCGGTCTCACTCATCCCCCACCCTCCTGGCTCATTGGCAACCGGACGGAAACAGCCACACCGCCCAACGGCGCAGGACGCGTCCAGACCCGGCCGCCGTGGGCCTCGGCGATCGCCTTCACCAGGGCCAACCCCAGACCGGCTCCCCCCGTCGCCCGGTTGCGCGAACTCTCCACCCGGTAGAAGCGATCGAAAAGGTGCGGCAGCACCGCCCCGTCCACCCCCGGCGCACTGTCCGCCACCTCCAGTTCCACCGCGTCACCGTGCCGGCGCAGGGCAACCGTGACGCTGCCACCCGCATCGGTGTAGCGGCGGCTGTTCTGCAGCAGGTTGTCCAGGAGTTGCCGCAGACGGATGGGATCACCCTCGACCAAGATGCCCGGTTCAACATCGATCATCAGCGCCAGTCCCCTCTCCGCCAGGGCGGTACGCGCCGCGCGCGTGCTCTCCTCGACCAGCGAGTCCAGTTCGATCCATATCTTGCGATAGACCAGTGCACCCACATCGGCCAACGCCAGCTGGTAGAGGTCGTCCACCAACCGGTTCATCTGCTCCACCGTGCCGCCCAGTGATTCGAGCTGGCGGGCATCCAGCGGACGGATGCCGTCCTGCATCGCCTCGACCTCCGCCTTCAGGGTCGCCAGTGGCGTACGCAGCTCGTGGGATACGTTCGCCATCCCCTCGCGGCGCAGCCTTTCGGTCCGCTCCAGCACCTCGGCCAGGTGGTTGAAGTCGTCTGCAAGCCGCCCGAGTTCATCCTTGCGGCTGATGGTCAGGCGGGTGCCGTAATCACCGGCGGCGAGCGCCCGCGCCCCGGCGGCGAGCCGGCGGATCGGAAACAGAAAATGGCGCCCGAGGGGCAGCGCGATAAGCAGCGCGAACACTCCCGCTGCCGCGGCGATGAGATAGAGGGCGCGCACCTGGTCACGCCGAAACTCCCGATCGAGACCGTCCGTCGCCAGAGGAGCGGCCATCAGGCGCAGATAGCCGACCTCGCGCCCATTCACCTCCACAGGAACGCGCTGAAAACCAGGCGCATCGGACGGTAACTGCGCCGGACCGACCAGCGGCGTGCCATCGGATGCCATCAGATGCAGGCGGCGCCCCACCCCATTGGGCCGTTCGGGCGGCCCCTTGGCCGATTCCCACCGGGGTGGCGGCCTGCCGGTCGGCGGGCCCGGCGGATACCCGAATCCCGAGCCTTCGTTGAGTGTTTCACGCAGCAGGTTGTCCCAGACATGGGGCCGACCACGCAGATAGTCCCAACCGCCCGCCTCGGCATGGTACCGGGCCAGGCGCTCCACCAGCGGTTGCAACCGCTGCGCCTCGGCGCGTGCCAGGTAATCGGTGAATCCGGCCTGGAAGGTCCACTGGGTGGCGACCACCATGGTCCCGACCGTCAGAAAGACGACCGCCAGGGTGGCCGCGACCAGCTTTCCGACCAGGCCGATGCCGAAGGAGTTGTCACTCATGGGGTGCAGCAAACCGCGTGCGGCGGTTTCGGTCAAGCGCAACCGCTACTGGCGCTGCATCGGGCCGCGCGCCGGTAGCGCCGCCAGTCGCCCGTCCACCGCCCGGCAGGTGGCCTCAAGCGTTCCGCGCGGCGTCTCCACCGTGACCAACGCCCCTTCCGTCCGCCCCTCACAGGCGGTGAACGCCTCCTCCGGCGGGGTACGACGCATCGTGCGTCCGCCCTCACCATACTGCCCGCCCTGCATGGCACCCATTCTGCCCCCCTGTCCACCCCGGCCCGGGTGATGACCCTCGGGTACGGCGACCAACCGGCCGGAACGCTCCTCACAGGTGGCCTCCAGCGTATCGCCGCGCGGCGTGCTGAAGATGACGCGATCACCCGACTGCCTGGCCTCGCAAGCGGCGAACGCCTCCTCGGGCGGACCGAACGGGCCACCCGGCCGGGACTGGGCATACGCCACCTGGGTGACGGAACCGCACAGGACAAACATAAGAGTGGCGCTGGCAATTTTCATGTCGGCAATCTCCTCAATGACAGTGGATCGGCCGGACTCGACCGGTCTCGAGTACGAGATTGGGTGCAGAACTTGGAGGAAATATGGAAAGCTGGCTCCACATTCACTCCACACTCGGGGCTCATGCTTTACCTTGTCCTGAAAATACCTGAGGCCAAACAATGAACAAGAACATACGAACCTTCGGTGCCCCGCTTCTTGCCGCCCCCCTGCTCCTGATGAACGCCTCGAATGTGGCTGCGCAGCCGCGGCTGGAAGTCACCGACACGCAGCTGCTGCTTTCCTTTACGGCCACGGGGATTGCGGGAACCCCCCTCGACTGGTGGCTGGCGCTGATCGGCGGCAACACCATTGCCTATCTGGACTCCGACTTCACCTGGAAGACCGCCCCCGACCTGGCGGGCCTACGCCCTGGGGCTCAGATCAATGCCGCAACCTTCGCCAACGTCCCGATCACCCGGCCGAGTGGACTCCCGGCCGGCAACTACCACGCCTATTTCGGCGTCGACTTCAACCAGAACGGGGTGCTTGATTTCGACACTCTGGTATTCGAAGGGCTACCGATGACCCTCGATACCAGCTATGCGGTGGCCGATACCGGACAGTCGAGCTGCTACGACGAGAGCGGAATAGAGGGCTGCCCGGCTGCAAGCTCCGCCCTGTACGGCCAGGATGCCCAGTACGCCGGCAACCAGCCGCACTACGCCGATAACGGAGACGGCACGGTCACCGACCAGGTCACCGGGCTGATGTGGCAGAAGAGCCCGGACACCGTCGATGCGGCGACCAAGCTCACCTTGACGCAGGCGCGTGCGAATGCCGGCACGCTCACCCTCGGCGGCTACACCGACTGGCGCGTGCCGACAATCAAGGAGCTCTACTCGCTGATGGATTTCCGCGGCGTCACCGGCACGGACGAGGCGAGCAATACACCCTACATCGATACCGCGTACTTCGACGTGGCCTACGGCGACACGGCGGTGGGGGAGCGCTTCATCGATGGGCAGTTCCTGAGCGATACCGAGTACGTCAGTACCACGATGTTCGGTGACGCCACCCTATTCGGCGTCAACTTCATCGACGGCCGCATCAAAGGCTATCCCTCGGCAAACAGGTTCTATGTGCGCTACGTGCGTGGCAACACCGCCTATGGCGAGAACCGGTTCACCGATAACGGCAACAGCACGGTAACGGACGATGCCACCGGGCTGACCTGGATGCAGGAGGACAGCGGCGCCTTCGCCTACATTGCCCTGGAGGGGTATCGGAGCGACGGCTCGCTGACCTGGTCCCAGGCGCTGCAGTTTTGCGAAGGCCTGAACTACGCCGGCCATGACGACTGGCGCCTGCCAAATGCCAAGGAGCTGCACACCCTGGTCGACTACAGCCGTTCACCGGAAACCACCGGCTCGGCCGCGATCGATCCGATCTTCGATACCACGGTCATCCTCGACGAAGGCGGCGGCAACAACTTCCCGTTCTACTGGACCAGTACCACCCACCTGGACGGCGTCGAGAAACTGGGTGAGGCGGCGGTCTACATCGCCTTCGGCGAGGCGCTCGGCTTCATGGAAAGCCCGCCGAACTCCGGCAAATACACGCTGACCGACGTGCATGGTGCCGGCGCCCAGCGCAGCGATCCGAAAACCGGCGATCCGGACGACTACCCCTACGGCTTCGGTCCGCAGGGCGATGTCAGGCGCATCTACAACTACGCCCGCTGCGTCCGGGGCGGCACCTGACCAGGGTGCCAAGCCGCCCCGGGCCGACGCTACTAAGCACCGGTCGACCGGGACCGGCGCCGGTACGTTCAACGCTTCCGCCGAGGCATCCGCCGTGGATGAAACAAATGAAATGATCCGGTAGCGGTGCTACCAAACAGCAACAACTTGGTGCACCGGTGAAATCCGCCCGTTACTGCAACGGCCGAGACTCATTTCCAGGCGAGAGCGAGCACTGGAAAGGAGGCAGGTCATGGCAAGGGAAACGACAGCGATTATCGACCCCGGGGCACCGCACGATTGTGAGCGGGAGCCGGGGCTGTCACCGGGCGGCAACGCTCTTCACCACCTCACCGACCATCTGGGCTACGCCACGGCGGAGCTGGCGATCATCCCGGCCGACCGCCTTGCCCGGTTCGCGGCGGTCGGCAATCCGCTGCGGATCGTCGACACCGATCCGCGGCTGACCGGCCCCCGCCCGGGGGAGACCGTGCTCGACCCCGCGTGCACCAACGGCGTCGATCTGCTGCTGGCGGCACACCGGGTCGGCCCCACCGGTCGGGCAATCGGCGTAATCCCCGAAAACGGGCGCACCACGCTCCGACCTGCCGTCGGTAAGGCAGGCGAACGGCTGGAGGCGCGGGTTGGCCGGCCGGACCGTCTGCCGATCGCCAGTGCGAGCGTCGATGTGGTGATCGGCCACGGGGCGACGGGGCGCTGCGACCCGGCTGCCCTTTTCCGGGAAATCCGGCGGGTGCTGAAACCGGGTGGCCGGCTGCTGCTGGCCGAACCGGTGCGGCGCCGTCCGTTCTCACTGCTGGACGCGCAGTTCGGCACGCGCTGGCAACTCACGTCGGCAGCGGTCGACGGTGAACTGGAGCGGTTCGCGCGGGCGGCCGGTCTGGGCGGTGTGCGGGTCACGGAGCGGTTCGACTGCTTCACCGGCTCCGCCATCCAGCCCGCGATCAGCGACGACCCGCTCTTTTACGGAGTGAATCTCTACGCAATCAGGGAGGGATAGGCGATGAAACGTGGACTCGACTGGTGGTACTGGCTGGCGACCGACCTGCTGCTGATCGCCGGCGTGGCCGGAAA
Organism: Gammaproteobacteria bacterium; assembly: GCA_041690635.1. Classification (GTDB taxonomy): domain Bacteria; phylum Pseudomonadota; class Gammaproteobacteria; order Thiohalomonadales; family Thiohalomonadaceae; genus JAWLGZ01. The sequence continues at coordinate 521,045 of JAWLGZ010000003.1, read as the reverse complement.
CCGGTGGGGTTTCACCCCGGTGATCGCGCTGGGGGCGGTACAGGCGGTGCACTTTCTTCTGCGCGAACGCTCGCTCGTCGCATTCCCGGTGCAGGTGCGGGTTGTCTACCTCGGCCTGCTTGTGGCGGGCCTGTGGGGTCCCCTGGCCTTCATCCACTGGATCCAGCTGGCCGGCACCACCGCCGTCGTCACGGTCGGTTACTGCCCGCTCGCCCGAATGCTGTCACTGCTGCCCTGGAACCGGCGCGCGCCGCTGAGCTGGGCACTGGTGCGCCATGCCGTATTCTCCCCGCCGGTGGAGGGCAGCTTCGTCGCGCAAGGGAGGCGGGAAACCAGAACCGGGCGGGTCCGATCGTGACCGACGCACCTCTCGATCGGGAACTACTATTTCCCTGATCGGCGAGTCGGAGCAGGCATGGGCGAATCGGCGCGGGTGCTGGTGGTGGATGACGACCCGGAGGTACTGGAGCTGCTTCGGGAGTCGCTGACCGGGCACGGCTACGAGGTAGCCACAGCCACCGACGGCGCCGCCGCCCGGGCGGCGCTCGAAGGGAGCACCCCCGATGCGGTGCTGCTCGACATCGGACTGCCCGGTGAAGACGGCCTCACCCTGGCGCGGCAGCTCCGGGAGCGGCTGGACATCGGCATCATCATGGTGACCGGTGCGGGGGAGACCGTGGACCGCATCGTCGGCCTGGAGGTGGGCGCCGACGACTACGTGACCAAACCGTTCGACCCCCGCGAGCTGCGCGCCCGACTGAAGAGCGTCCTGCGGCGCTACCGACGCGCATCACCCCCCGCCGGGTCGGAGCAATCGCAGACTCGGGGCCGCATCCCCTTCGGCCGCTGCACCCTCGATCTCGAAGGGCGCCGACTGTTCGACGCCGATGGCGCGGAGGTCCCGCTCACCGCCATGGAGTTCGCGCTGCTCAAGGTGCTGGCGGAGCGCCCCAACCGGCCGCTGTCGCGGGACCAGATCCTCAATCTGACCCAGAACCGCGACTGGGACCCGATGGACCGGAGCATCGACATCCGCATCGCCCGGCTGCGGCGCAAGATCGAGGCGGACCCGGGCAAGCCGGAGGTGCTGCGCACGGTGCGCGGCTACGGCTACATGTTCGCCCCGCGGTGAACGACGCACCGATACAGCCCTGGTCCGAACAGACGCTGCCCGATCAGGCGCTGCGTTACGTGGCGCTCGGGGTCTCCGCGGCGACCGGCACCGATGTCTACCCGGCCATCGTCAAGTACCTCGCCCTCAGCCTGGGTGCCGACTTTGCCTTCCTGGGCAAGCTGGAACCCCCCGGTCAGCTGCGCACCCTGGCGGTGTGGCACGACGGCGCACCCGGCGAGAACATCTCCTACGACCTCTCGGATACCCCGTGCAAGGAGGTAGTGGGAAACCGCTTCCGCTGCATCCCGGAGGGGGTGCAAACCCGTTACCCGGGCGACAACATGCTCAGCCAGTTTGGCTTCGAGGCCTACTCCGGCTATCCCCTGTTCGATGCGCGCGGGGAGGCGCTCGGCCTCATTGCCGTGCTCCATCGCCAGCCGCTGACCGAACAGACGGTGATCGAGGCGGTATTGAAGATCTTCTCCGTGCGCGCCGCCGCCGAACTGGAGCGGCTCGGTGCCGAGGAGGAGCGTACGCGACTGGAGTCGCAACTGCGGCAGGCGCAGAAGATGGAGGCGATCGGCCACCTTGCCGGCGGCATCGCTCACGACTTCAACAACATCCTGGCCGGCATCATGGGTTTCCTGGTGCTGGCCCAGGAGCGGGCCGGCGTCCACACCGACGACAAGCTGAACAAATATCTGGAACGGGCCCACCACTCGGGACAGCGGGCGCGCGACCTGATTCGGCAGATGCTCACCTTCAGCCGCGGCCAGCGCGGTGAACCGCGGCCGCTGGCGCTCGCCGAACGCATCGGCGAGACCGCCCGCCTGCTCCGTTCGACTCTGCCGGCGACGGTGGCACTGGAGACCCGACTGACGCCGGTACCGACCGTCATGCTCGATCCGGTCCACCTGGAGCAGGTGTTGATGAACCTCTGCATCAACGCCCGTGACGCCATGGAGGGAAACGGCCGGATCGAGGTAACCGTGGCCGAGGCCGACCACGATGCGGTCTGTGCCTCCTGCCGCCGGCCGGCCAGCGGCCGGTTCGTGGAGATCGGCATCCGCGACAGCGGACCGGGCATCGCACCGGAACACCTCGATCGCGTCTTCGAACCCTTCTACTCCACCAAGGCGGTGGGCAGCGGCAGCGGCATGGGGCTCTCCACCGTCCACGGCATCCTGCACGAGTACGGCGCCCACATCCTCCTCGACACGGCGCCCGGACGCGGCTCCCTGTTCCGTCTGCTGCTCCATCCCATCGCCGGCCAACCGGTTACGGATCCGGTACCGGATCTCCCGGCAACCGAGCGGCGATCCCTGAGCGGCCGCGCCCTGGTGGTGGATGACGACGAGACGGTCGGCGACTTTGTCGGCGAGCTGCTGGAGGGCTGGGGGCTGACCGTGAAGCTGGCGCGCGACCCGGCCGAGGCCGGGGCGCTGTTTGATTCCTCGCCGGAGCGGTTCGATTTCGCCCTGCTCGACCAGACCATGCCGGGGATGACCGGCATGGAGCTGGCGGTCCGGCTGCTGCAGCGCCGTCCCGACCTGCCGGTCCTGCTCTACAGCGGCCACGGTGCCCAGCTCTCGGCGGAGCAGGTGCGCGCTGCCGGCATCCGCGCGCTGCTCGCCAAGCCGCTCGACCCGGACGCCCTCTACCGGCTGCTCGCGGAGCTGCCGGGCCTTTGCTCGTTCTCAAGCAGGACGTGTAGCTAAAGGTCCCCTCTCCCTCCGGGAGAGGGACAGGGTGAGGGGGTTAAACAGCAATGTAGGGCGCACCCGCATTGCGCCGATCCCTCTGCGCTCCGCACGACCGTCGTTCAGCGCAATAGGATTGCGCCCTAAGTTGATGCTCGCTGAGGGTTTCCCTTTGCGGTCTTGGCGCGCTCTGCGAGAGACAACGATTCACGGCGGGGTTCTGGCCAAAGGCCTGTGCTCCGCACTACCGCTGTTCGGCGCAATACGATTGCGCCCTACATGGTGGCGTCCTCTTCAATGCAAATCCCGGTTGTTCCCTTGCGCACCCTGCGTCTCTGCGAGAGGCATCCAGCCCGGGCGATCGATCGATTCCGAAACATTCGGACAACACCGCGCTTACCGGACCGAAAAAGGCGCCGCCCACACTTTCCCTCAAGGCAACGGGCAGCGGCCCGTCCCTGAAACCGAAAGGAGGCGTGTCATGGCAATCACATCACCGGAAGGGTTCGACGGCGACTATCTGCGCAGCCAGGTGCTCGCCACCTACAGCCAGGTCGCGCGGGAACCGCACGCGGAGTACCACTTCCACCGCGGCCCGGGCTACGCGGCCGAACTGCTCGGCTACGACGCCGAGGAACTGGCACTACTGCCGGAGGCGAGCACCGCCCGCTTCGCCGGGGTGGGCAACCCGCTGCGCATCGCCGACCGGGACCCGCAGGCGCGCGGCCCGCAACCGGGCGAGACGGTGCTCGACCACGCCTGCGGCGCCGGCATGGACCTGCTGCTGGCGGCACGCCGGGTGGGGTCGACCGGACGCGCCATCGGCGTCGACATGACCCCGGCGATGCGGGACTGCGCCGCCGCCGCGGCGGAGCTGGCCGGACTCGACGATCGGGTGGAGATCCGCGCCGGGGTGTTCGAACGGCTGCCGGTCGAGGATGGATCGGTGGATGTGGTCCTCTCCAACGGCGTGGTCAACCTCGCCACCGACAAGGGCCGGGTGTTCAGCGAGATCGTCCGCGTTCTGAAACCGGGCGGGCGGCTGATGATGGCCGACGTGGTGGTGCAGCGCGAACTGACGCTCGATGCCCGCGCCAACCCGGACCTGTGGGCGGCCTGCATCGCCGGTGCGCTGGTGGAGGGGGAGCTGGCGGAGCTGGCGCGCATGAGCGGGCTGCAGGGCGGGAGGATCGTCGAGCGCTTCGACTGCTTCCGCCACACCTCGGCGCAGGACAAGGTCGCCAAGGACCTGTTCGTGCACGGGGTCAACTTCTACGCCGAGAAGGCGTGATCGGCCTCAGGGAAGAGGTGTGTCATAGAAAACCAGATGGTGCTGGTGTGGTACGACCCGCAGGTCACCGACTCGCGGGCCATACTCCACAAGGTCGAGGCGGCGGGCGCCCGCGCCCGCCTCGTCGGCCTGTAACCGGCGCGGCCATCGGCCGCAACCAACTCAAGGAAGGAGATACCGATGAAACCGTTTGCGAACAGGAGCAGGCTCGCCCGCGCGGTGGGCCAGGCGGTCAGGGGGGCGGTGCTGGCCGGCGGGCTCGCCATGCTGGCGCCGACAGCGGCCCAGGCGGACGAGACCTGCATGTCCCCCTACATGGCCAAGATCACCGGCCAGGAGGAGTACGTCTACGTCTGGACCCTCGGCGAGGTGGGGGTGGGCGACGAACAGGACAAGCTGGTCACCGTCGACGTCAACCCCAACTCCGGGACCTACGGCCAGGTGATCGACAGTGTGTCGGTCGGCGGGCGCAACGAGGCGCACCACTCCGGTTTCACCGACGACCGCCGCCACCTGTGGGCGGCGACCCTCGACAGCAGCAGGATCTTCATCTTCGATGTCGCCTCCGACCCGGCGAAGCCGAAGCTGGTGAAGACCATCGACGACTTCGTGGCGAAGAGCGGCGGCGTGGTGGGTGCGCACACCACCTACGCCCTGCCGGGGCGGATGCTGATCACCGGTCTCTCCAACAACAAGGACCACGGCGGCCGTACCGCGCTGGTGGAGTACACCAACGAGGGCGAGTACATCGCCACCCACTGGATGCCCACCGACGAGGACCTGCGCGGCGCGGTGAAGTCGGGCGACTACGCGACGGTTACGGCTACGACGTGCGGGTGCAGCCGCGGCTGAACGCCATGATCACCTCCTCCTTCACCGGCTGGTCCAACTACATGATGGACTTCGGCCGCATGCTGGAGGACGAGGAGGCGATGAAGCGGTTCGGCAACACCGTCACCGTCTGGGACCTGCACGCCCGCCAGCCGAAGAAGGTGCTGGACGTCCCCGGTTCGCCGCTGGAGATCCGCTGCGCCTGGGGTCCAGGCAACGACTGGTGCTTCACCTCCACCGCGCTCACCTCGAAGCTGTGGCTCATCCACCGGGACCAACAGGGGGAGTGGCAGGCGCAGGCGGTGGCCGACGTGGGTGACCCGGCGCAGGTGCCGCTGCCGGTGGACATCTCCATCTCCTCCGACGACAGCCTGCTGTGGGTGGACACCTTCTCCGACGGCAAGGCGCGCGCCTTCGACATCTCCGACCCGTTCAATCCGAAGCAGGTGTACGAAAAACAGATCGGCAGCCAGCTCAACATGGTGTCGTCGAGCTGGGACGGCCAGCGGCTCTACTTCACCAGTTCGCTGCTCTCCCGCTGGGACAAGAAGGGTGAGGATAACGAGCAGTTCTTCAAGGCCTACCGGTGGGATGGCACCGAGCTGAAGGAGTCGTTCGCCATCGACTTCACCGAGCAGAACCTCGGTCGTCCGCACCAGATGCGCTTCGGTGCCAAATCACTCTACGCGGGAGGGAACGACGATGCGGGCCAGCATCTCGTCCACGCGGAGTGATCGGTCCGGCGCCCGCCCCTTCGGGGGCGGGCCGCTCGGCCCTCTGTTCGGGCTTCTGTTTACGCTGTGGGCGGGTCCGCTGTTCGCGGAGACACCGGCACCCGGTTACGGCACGCCCGCCTTCACCCCGCCGCCGCCCGGCAGCTACCGCCTGCCCCCCATCAAGCCGGCGGCGGACGGGCCGGTGACCCTGGAGCAGGGCGAGCCCTCCACCCTGGGGGCGCTGTTCGACGGCAGGCTGGTGGTGCTCAGTTTCATCTACAGCAGCTGCAACGACGTCAACGGCTGTCCGCTCGCCCTGCACGTGCTCAGTCAGCTCCGGCAACGGCTCAAGCAGCATCCGGAACTGGCGCGGCAGGTACGGATCATCTCCTTCAGCTTCGACCCGGCCCACGACACGCCGGAGGTGTTGCAGGGACTCGCGGAAAGCTTCACGGACGGGACCGTGGATTGGCGCTTCGCCACCGCACCGGAGGCGAGTCTGCCGGAGATCCTCGATGCCTACGGCCAGTTCATCGCCCGCGACGCCGACGGCATCAGTCACGGCCTGCGGGTGTACCTCATCGACCGCGAACGGCGCATCCGCAACATCTACAGCAGCGCCTGGCTCCACGCGGATCTGCTGACCAACGATCTGCTGACCTTGGCGGGGGAGGAGTCACCCAAGGATCCACGCGAATCGCTGCGCGATCACGCCACCGGAGCGGGCGACGACAAACGCGGCTACGAACGTCCCGACTACCGCACCCGCTCGCTGAGCCTGCCGGGGCGCACCGGACAGGAGGCGGACCTGCTGGCGGTGCTGGCCAAACCGCCGCTCGGCCTGCCGCCGGTTCCAGGGGCGGAAGCGATCACCGGCGAGAAGGTGCAACTGGGGCGCAAGCTCTTCTTCGACCGCCGCCTCTCCCACAACGGCACCCTCTCCTGCGCCATGTGCCACATCCCGGAGCAGGGGTTCACCAGCAACGAGCTGGCCACCTCGGTGGGCATCGAGGGGCTGACGGTGCGGCGCAACGCGCCGACCCTCTACAACGTCGCCTATCTGGAAACGCTGTTTCACGACGGCCGCGAAAACCGCCTGGAGCAGCAGGCGTGGCAGCCGATGCTGGCGGCCAACGAGATGGGCAACCCGAGCATCGGCCATGTGATCGGTGCGATCGAACGGCTGGCGGATTACGAAGGCTTGTTCGAGGCCGCCTTCGACGGCCGCGGTCCGACGATGGAGACGGTGGGCGAGGCGCTCGCCAGCTATCAGAAGCTGCTGATATCCGGCAACTCCCCTTTCGACCGCTGGAGGTACGGCGGCGATCAAACCGCACTCTCCGAACCGGCCAAGCACGGCTTTCTGCTGTTCGCCGGCACTGCCGGCTGCATCTCCTGCCACGTTATCGACAATGAACACGCCCTGTTCACCGATCAGCGGTTTCACGACACCGGCCTCGGCTGGCACAAGGCGATGCAGCCGAAACCCGAACGGCGGCCGCTGCGTATCGCCCCGGGGGTGGAGATCGAGATCGAGCGCCGCGTGATCGACGCGGTGGGGGAACGGCCGCCGAACGACCTCGGCCGCTACGAGGTGACCCTCGACCCCGCGGACCGCTGGGCCTACCGCACCCCCACCCTGCGCAACATCGCACTGACCTCCCCTTACATGCACGACGGTTCGCTCCCCACCCTGGAGGCGGTGGTCGACTATTACAACCGCGGCGGCCACCGCCACCCGGGGATCGATCCGCGCGTCCGTCCACTCAACCTGAGCGCGGAGGAGAAGCGGGACCTGGTCGCCTTTCTTGAGGCGCTGACCGGGGACAATGTCACCACCCTGGTGCGCGACGCCTTCGCCGCACCGGTGGGCGATCCCTCCGCCAATGAGTGAACGTCAGTGGGGCGCAATCCCATTGCACTGTCGCGGCGGTTCCGGTAATGCGGCGCAATGAGATGGGGTTGCTCGTAGCCAACTCAATCGCAGCCGCGTAGAGTGGCGGCATGCAGATCTGGGTGGATGCGGACGCCTGTCCCGGCGTCGTCAAAGAGATCCTCTACCGTGCGGTGGAACGCGTGAAGGTGCCGATGACGCTGGTGGCCAACCAGCCGCTGCGCACCCCTCCCTCCCGCTACATCCGCACGATGCAGGTGCCGCCCGGCTTCGATGTGGCCGACAATCGCATCGCCCAGGCGGTGGAGCCGGGCGATCTGGTGATCACCGCCGACATCCCGCTCGCCGCCGCCGTCATCGAAAAGGGCGCCCACGCCCTCGACCCACGCGGCACCCTCCACACGCCCGACACCATCCGTGAACGGCTCTCCATGCGCGACTTCATGGAGGGACTCCGCTCGGCGGGGCTCGCGAGCGGCGGCCCGCCCCCGCTCGGTCAGCGTGACAGGATGGCGTTCGCGAACGCCCTCGACCGGCTGCTCGCAAAATGCAAAGACTGAGCAATCTTTGCACCAGTGGCCACGCGGCCAGGGAACGGTCATCAGGTAAATGAGAGGAATTCAGGCGCCGGAGGCCTCGCGTGCCGCGACCTCCGGAGAGGAATGAAAGCGTGGCTACTTCGGCCAGGTGATCCGGAAACAGGCGCCGCGCGGTACGTTGTCGCGCACCTCGATCTGGCCGCCGCTGGTCAGTACGATTTTCCGTGCCATGGCCAGGCCGATTCCGGTATGGCCGGGTTTTCCGGTAAAGAACATACGGAACAGGCGCGCTCGCTCGTGTGCCGGAATGCCCGGCCCGTCGTCGGCAACCTCCACTATCCAGGCGTCACCGGCATCGTGGGCACTCACCCGGACCGTCCCCTCGGGGCGGTCGTGATGGTCGATGACATTCGCCAGGAGATTCTGAAAAATCTGGCGTAGCTGAAGCGGGTCGCCACAGAGCGTCGGCAGCGGCCCCTCCTGTTCGACCCGGAAGCCCGGCGGTATCTCCAGTTCATCGGTCAGCTCGCGCAGCAGTGTGTCGAGGTGTACCTCCGTGCGCCTGATGGGAGAGGAGCCAAGTCGGGCATAGCGGAGCATCCCGTCGATGAGCCGGTCCATGCCTTTGATCCGATCGCGCAACAGGCGCAGCCGTCGCCGGTTCTCCTCATCCAGGCGGTCGGCCGCGTCTTCGTCTATCACCAGCGCCAGGTTGGCCACCGCGCGCAAAGGGGCTTTTAGGTCGTGGGAGGCGACGTAAGCAAACTCTTCCAGTTCTGCATTGATGCGCTCCAACTCCTCGCTCCGACGTATGAACGCCGCCTCGGCCTGCTTGCGCGCGACCAGGTCCATGGCCAGCGAGGCCAGATCCTGCAGGATATCCACATCATCGCGGGTGTAGTCGACCGGCTTGTTTCCCACGCCCATGATGGCGACCACCCGCCCATCACGCAGGACGGGAACGGCCAGGTCACGCACGAGCGGGGTGTGTCCCGGTGGCAGCCCTTTTTTATGGGGCAGATTGGCATAGTCGTTATGGATAACCGGGGCACGGGTGTGGAAGCAGTCCACCCAGACGCCGGCCCGGCTGATGGGGTAGTGCCTACCCATCTCCTGCACTTGGCACATGGACTGAAATGTGTTGGTGGACCACATCTGCAGGGAGAGATTCTCCTGATCGGGCTCTACAAAATGAAAGAAGCCGATACGACTGTCGGTCAGTGCTTCGACCTCGTCAACAGCGGCGCGCATCAGCTCTTCCAGGCTGCCGGTCTGGGCCAGTTCGGAGAGGCGCAGGCGGGTGTGCAGCAGCACCTCGGCACGCTTGCGCTCGGTGATGTCCAGCAGCGTGCCCACCAGACGCACCGGCTCACCTCTGACATTACACACGACGTGGGCACTGGATTCGAAGGAGAGCAGTGCTCCGTCGCCCCGTTGCATCTGATGCTCCATCCGGTAGTCGCGCCGCTCCCGCAACGCACGCCCCACCTCTTGCTGAACGCGCTCACGGTCGTGCTCCGGAATTAGCGCCACAGCACTTTCGAAGGTGGGTGTGAACGTCTCCGGAGAGAGGCCCAGCAGGCGATAGGTGGCTTCGCTCCAGCGAATGGCGCCGGACACGATATCCAGATCCCAGTCGCCCAGGCGCGCGATACGCTGGACCTGCTCCAGCTGCGCCTTTGTCTCCCGCAGTGCCTGCTCCAGCTGCGTGTGCCGGGTGATGTCGGTGGCGGTCACGTCCAGGGGTTCATCGTCTCCGGACGGGCGCGCGCGGTCATTCATCATCGATGCCTTGGTCCTGCTCGATATGCCGAATCTTGGTGGGATGGTTTACGGTGGTCACGTGGTGAGTGTGTGCGCACAGCGCCTGATCCGATGCGGTCAAGATGGTACAAGGCGCCGTGCCGCCCTGTCGACAACACACTGTCGGCACTTGAACACACCGGGCCACCAGCTAACGCGGCCTGGTGCGTGCAGTAGGTACTGCGTTCCAGGGATCGTCCGGCCAGGGGTGCTTGGGGTAGCGCCCCTTCAACTCCTTCTTCACCTCGGTGTAGGTGCGTTCCCAGAAACCCTTCAAATCCTGAGTGACCTGAATGGGACGTTGCGCGGGAGAGAGCAGATGCAACGTCACCGGCACAGTACCGAAGGCAACGGTCGGGGTGTCGGTAAGCCCGAACATCTCCTGCAACTTCACCGCGAGGACGGGCGATTCACCGGGGCGGTATTCGAGCCGCTTGCGCGAGCCGCTGGGCACCGTGATGTGGGTCGGCGCCCCCTCGTTCAGCCGCTGCTGCCTCGGCCAGTCGAGCTGGCTCAGCAGAATCGCGTGGAGGTCGAGACGGGAGAGCTGTTCGACGCGGGTGATGCCGGTCAGATAGGGGGCAAGCCAGCGGTCCAGATTCGCCAGCAGTGCCGGCTCGGAGAGGTCCGGCCACGTCTCCTCCGGAAGCCAATGATGCAGGGAGAGGACACGGGCGCGCAGCTCCCGCGCTGCATCGCTCCAGGGCAGCAGGCCGAGGCCGCGCGAACGAATCGCATCAAGCAACGCGTTACCGATCAGCTCGGGCGGAGGATCGGCCCACGGCCTGCTCGACAGCACCAGCGCTCCCAGGCGCTCCTCATGCACCGCGCACACACCGTTTCGCTGTTCCTCCCAGCGCACCAGGTCGCGCCGCTCGATACGATCCGGCAGGTGCGAGCGCAGTGCGTCGAGATCGACCGGCGCGGCCAGACGCACCACGCTCTCGTCACTGCGGCCGCTGAGCACTGCGGCCACGAGGTAAGTGGCTTTGCGCAGGTGCGACTCCCCCGGAAGGCGAGCACCGTGCCCGTTGGCCAGCAGCACCCGCTCGCTGTCGCCGCGCACCTGGGCGATGCGATCCGGATAGGCGAACGCCAGAAGCAGGCCGAACGGAGCGGCATCATCGGTGGCAGCATCCGTCACGCCGAGCAGACGGCGAAACTGGCTCGCCACACGTTCCACATGGGCGCAGGCGTCGGGGTTCGCGCCGAGACGTTGCGCTGCCGCGCGCCCGCCGCGGCGGTAGGCACCCAGCGCCTCGACCCGGTGTGAGAGATCGATCTCCGGCACCGACCCGCGAAACAGATCGCGCTCGGAGAGGATCGCGGCGATGTCACATGCGGTCGCACCGAGCCCGAGCCGTTTCGCTTCACGCACCAGATGGGCGAGCCGCGGATGGAGCGGAAGCGCCGCCATTTCATGGCCGGCGGCGGTGATGCGCCCCTGCCCGTCGAGGGCACCCAACTCTTTCAGCAGATTTCGCGCCTGCGACAGTGCGCCGGCCGGCGGCGCATCAAGCCACGCCAGACCGTCCGGGTCGGCCACTCCCCACTGGGCCAGCTCCAGGGCGAGCGGCGCGAGATCCGCCTCGACGATCTCCGCCGCGGCGAACGGCACCAGTCCACGTTGGGTGTTCTCACTCCACAGGCGGTAGCAGAGTCCGGGGGCGACGCGACCGGCGCGGCCGGCGCGCTGATCGGCATTGGCGCGCGCGATCCGCACCCGCTCCAATCGGGTAAGCGCGGTGCGGGGATCGAAGCGGGGCACGCGGGCGTATCCGCTGTCGATCACCACGCGCACCCCCTCGATGGTCAGGCTGGTCTCGGCGATGTTGGTGGCCAGCACCACCTTGCGGCGTCCGATCGGGTCCGGGAGGATCGCCGCCTGTTGTGACTCCATCCGCATGTCGCCGTACAGGGTGTGCAGCGCCACACCCCGGCAGGCGGGTTCCTCGGCCAGTCCATCACGCGCCCGCAGAATCTCGCCGGCGCCCGGAAGGAATACCAGGAGATCCCCCTCCGTCTCGGCCAGCGCGCGCACCATCGCGCTACGCACCACCTCGGGGAGCGGCGCGTCGGGATCCCGCGGCAGATATCGATGCTCGACCGGATAGGCACGCCCCTCGCTGGTCACGATCGGCGCATCCAGCAATCGCGCCACCGGTCCGCTGTCGAGGGTCGCGGACATCACCAGCAGACGCAGATCTTCGCGCAGGTTGCGCTGCACATCCACACACAGGGCGAGGGAGAGATCGGTCTGCAGATGGCGCTCGTGGAACTCGTCAAAGATCACCAGCCCCACATCGGCCAGTTCCGGATCCCGTTGCAGGCGGCGGGTCAGCATCCCCTCGGTCACCACTTCGATACGGGTGCGCGCGGAGACGCGGTTCTCGAACCGGATCCGGTACCCGACCGTCTCACCCACCGGCTCACCCAACTCCCGGGCGAGCCGCTCGGCCGCGGCCCGCGCCGCAAGCCGGCGCGGTTCAAGCATGATGATCCGCTTCGAAGCAAGCCACGGCGCCTCCAGGAGTGCCAGCGGAACGCGGGTGGTCTTGCCGGCGCCGGGCGGAGCCTGGAGCACCACACTGCTGTTCGCGCCAAGCGCCTGGTCAAGCGCCGCCAGCACGGTGTCGATAGGGAGCGGTTGGCCTTGCCAGGGAGTGCTCATGGTGGTGTGGCCAAGTTAAGACGCCTGGAGCGAATCGTTACGAGGCGGTCGATAAGAAAGTGCCTGACCGCTCGAAAATCGCGGTTGAGGGGAGATTGGCGATTATGCCCGCCGCCGCGGGCGGGGTTCAAATATCACCCACCCCTGTCCCGGACCCGGCTCTCTATTCTTACGGGCAACGGGCGCGAGTCAGAACCGGAGGGGCGGGTGGACGAATGGAGTGCCGAGCAGGCGGAAGCCCTGGAGCGCGAGCTGCAGGCGCTGCTGGCCGAGCTCGGCGCGAGTGACCGGACCCGACGTGAGGCACTGGATCAATTCCGGCTGGCCGAGGCGGTGTTCACGCACAGTGTTTCCGGGCTGGCGGTTCTCGACCGTAACTATAACTTTCTGCGCATAAACGAGGCCTACGCCCGGGACACCCGCCGGCCGCCCGGCGACTTGGTCGGGCGCAACCACTTCGAGTTGTACCCGTCCGAGGCGAAGGCCATCTTCGATGAGGTCGTACGCACCCGGCGGCCATTCACGACCTTCACCCGCCCCTTCATCTTTCCCGATCAGCCCGAACGCGGCGTCACCTATTGGGACTGGACGCTCGTTCCGATCCTGGACCAGCGGGGGGAGGTCGAATTGCTGATCCTCTCGCTGGTCGACGTGACGGAGCGCAAGCGGGCGGAGGAGGCGTTGCGCGAGAGCGAAGCGCGCTACCGCAGGCAGGCAGCGGAACTGGAACTCATCTACCGCACCGCCCCGGTCGGTCTGTGCGTTTTCGACACCGACCTGCGCTACGTCCATATCAACGAACGTCTGGCGCAGTTCAATGGCTTACCGGCCGCTGCCCATCTGGGGAAAACGGTGCGCGAGGTGGTGCCCGATATCGCCGATCGGGCGGAGGCGATCCTCCGCCGCGTGCTGGAGTCAGGCGAGCCGGTCCTGGACATCGAGGTCAGTGGCGAGCCGCCGGCACAGCCCGGTGTGCAGCGGACCTGGCGGAGTGAATACTGGCCGCTGAGGGATGCCGACGGGCACGTGATCGGGATCAATGCTGTGGTGGAGGAGGTCACGGACCGGCGGCAGGTCGAGGAGCTCCGCCGGCGTGAACAGGAGTTTCGCGCCCTGGCGGAGAATTCCACCGATATCGTTGCCCGCTTTGACCGCACCCTCCGGCGGGTCTACGTCAATCCGGCCATCGAGCAGATTCTCAATCGGCCGCGCCCGGAGATCCTCGGCAAGACCCATCGGGAGATGGGCCTGCCCTCGGCGGTGGCCGATGCGCTGGATGGTGAACTCCAGGCGGTACTCGCCAGTGGCAAGCCGCGGTCGGTGGAGGACACGGTGCCAACCCCGACCGGCACGCGCTACCTCGACTCCCGCCTGGTGCCTGAATTCGGCGCCGATGGGCAGGTGGTGAGCGTGCTCGCCATCAGCCGTGACATCACCGAGCGCAAGCAGGCGGAAAGAGCGCTGGAAGCGCATGCCCGGGCCCAGGACTTCCTGGTCGACACCGCACTCCGCCTGCTGGAGCCGATGGGCCGAGCCGAGCTGTTCGACTTCGTGACCGAGCGGATCTACGCCCTGGCCGATGGCGGACTCGTCCTCTTCAATGAGTTCGATCCCGACGGTCGCCGGACCATCCTTCAGGGACTGGGATCGACCGCCGAGGAAAGGATCACCACGCACCGACTGTTCGGAAGGGACCCGGTCGGCATCACCATGGAGTTTCCGGAATCGATCCGAGGCCGGCTGTTGCCCGGGGAACTTGAGCGTCTCGCGGGCGGGGTGTGCGAGCTGGCTTTCTGGCAGCTCCCTCCGGAGCTGTGCCAGGCGCTGGAGCGTGAACTCCGGATCACCAGTGTGTATGCCATGGCCTGCTCGGTGGAGCAGGACCTGCTCGGGACTGTCGGCGTCCTGACCCACGGGGAGGAGCTCCGCAACAAGCGACTGATCGAGACCATTGTCACCCAGGCGGCGTTGGCATTGAAGCGCCTGCGCGCCGAGGAGACGCTGCAGAGTGAACGCAACTTCTTCAATACGGTGTACGACACCCAGGGGGCCGTCGTTGCCATACTGGACCCCCGGTATCGCGTTGTCCGTCTGAACCGGGCCTACCAGGAGGTGACCGGTTTCTCTCCTGGGACGATGGTCGGAAAGAGTTTCCGCGAACTGATGGACCCCCGCAGCACCGATGCCATGGAACGGCAACTCGGCGGACTGCCCACCCGGCCATTGGCCGGAGAGATCGAGACGCGCGTCTGTACCCGGGACGGCACCACCCGCCATCTAAGCTGGCGGACGACACTGCTGCGCAATGATGCCGGGGAAGTGATCGATGTCATCGCGACCGGCATCGACGTCACGGATCGCAGAAGGATGGAGGAGCGCACGCGCCACCTTGCCGAGCACGACCCACTGACCAACCTGCCCAACCGGCGTCTGCTCCATGAACTGCTGGAATCTGAACTGCGCAAGGCGCAGCGGACCCAGCGCAAGTTCGCACTTCTGTTTCTCGATCTCGATCGTTTCAAGGCGATCAACGACTCCCTCGGCCATACGGTCGGCGATGCGTTGCTGAAGGAGGTCGCCCGCCGACTCCTCGATCGGGCGCGGCGCTCCGACGTGGTCGCCCGGCTCGGCGGTGACGAGTTCACCCTGCTACTGAGCGAACTGGCGCAAGGCCAGCAGGCAGGCGATGTGGCGGCGGCGATCATCCGCACCTTCCGGCACCCGTTCCAAGTGGCCGGACAGTCCCTCTACATCACCACCAGCATCGGTATCAGTCTCTATCCCGATGACAGTGATACGGCGGAGGGGCTGCTGCGGTGTGCCGATCTGGCCATGTACGACGCCAAGGAGCAGGGGCGCAACACTTACCGGTTCTACAACCGGGCGGTCGACCGCTACGCCCGCGAGCGGATGCGGATCGAGAACAGTCTGCGTCAGGCGCTTGAGAGTGAAGGCCTGCGGGTGCTGTATCAACCGGAAATCGATCTGCGCACCGGCCGGATGGTCAGTGTCGAGGCGCTGGTGCGGTGGCAACACCCTGAGTTGGGCATGCTCGACCCCATCCGGTTTGTGCCTGTGGCGGAAGCGACGGGGCTGATCAGCGCGCTGGACGATTGGGTTCTCCGTACCACCTGCACGCAGGCGCGGCGCTGGCTGGACCAGGGTTTTTCACCGCTGCGCATGAGCGTGAATCTCTCCGCCAAGCGCTTTGAAAACCCGGACCTGGTTGACTCCGTTCAACGCAACCTCTCGGAAAGCGGCCTGGGCGCCGAACACCTGGAGCTGGAACTGACCGAAAGCACCGCGATGCACCACATCGATTACACGGTTGAGCGGATGCGGGAGTTGGTGGAGATGGGGGTGGGGATCGCCATCGACGACTTCGGCACCGGCTACTCCTCGCTCAGCTACCTGAAGCGGCTGCCCATCGGCAAGCTCAAGATCGACCAGTCGTTCGTGCGCGACATCACCACCGATGCCGATGATCGCGCCATCGTCAATGCGGTGACAGCGCTGGCACACACATTGAACCTTCGGGTGATCGCCGAAGGGGTGGAGACCGACGCGCAACGTCGCTTCCTGGTTAACATCGGATGTGATGAGGGGCAAGGTTTTCTGTTTGCAAAACCGCTGCCGCCGGAGCAGATTCAAACCCTGCGCACGCCCTGACCGCCTGTTCACTCCTCCTTCGTTGCCACCGGCCCGATTGGCCACACCACCCGGCCATACAGTTCGTTCAATAGCTGGGCCAGGCCGGTGTAGATGGCGAGCGCGCCGCAGAGAATGCCCTCCCAGCCGGCGATGGTCCTCAGGGCCACGCTCTCGGTGATGTCTCCGATCGCCAGCAGAAAGAAGAGCAGTACCAGGGTGGCGAACACCGCCTGCAACGCGCGATTGATTCTTAGCGTGCCGACAAACAGGATCGCGGTGAAGAGTCCCCACATGGCGAGGTAGGCGCCCATCGCCCGCGGGCCCGGCGCCTCCGCCACGCCGAGTTGCGGCAGCGCAATGATGCCGGCGAGACTCAGCCAGAACAGTCCATAGGAGGTGAAGGCGGTGGTGGCGAAGGTGTTCCCCTTGCGCCACTCCATGATCCCGGCGATCACCTGGGCGATGCCCCCATAGAAGATGCCCATCGCCAGGATCATTGCATCGAGCGGATAGAGCCCGGCGTTGGCCAGGTTGAGCAGGACGGTGGTGAGACCGAACGCCGCCAGCCCAAGCGGGGCCGGGTTGGCGCTGGTATCCGTCAAGGTGGTGCGTTGAAAGTCGAGCATCACGGTGACCTCCCACCTTTGAGAATAGGCGCAGCGGGCCATGCCGGCACGGCGGCACCATTCCTGATGCCCGGAGATCGCGAGCACCACTCTGTCTGACACAGGAAAAGCTGGCCCGGCGCTGCTATGTGGCGGGTATGGATGTGCAAATGATTACCGGCCTGGATGCCGCCATCGTGGGACACCGACGCTGGGCACTGCGGCGCTGGTTTCGCAGTGGAGCAGGACGCTACTACCACCGCGCCGGCCACCCCGGGGTGAGCTCTCGCGTCGACCAGGCGTTCTACGCCCTGATCGACCCGGCGCTGCGCCCGATATGCCGGCAGTTACACGCGCAAGGCATCGGTACGACGCCCTCCTGTGAGGGGCACTTCCACGGCCATGACTATTTCCGTGAGCGCTGGGAGGAGCTGCTGCTGGAGAGGGATTCGATTCTCGGTGATGGCCTGCCGGTGGTGGATTCGGAGAGTGGGGAATCGTTTCTCTTCCGACAGCCCGACCACCGGATCCCCTGGCGTACCTTCAACCATTTCTATCGTGAATCGATGCGCCATCAGGCGACCGGCTATCTGGGGATTCTCGTTCCGTCTCGCCGGGTGCTGTTACAGGCGCGGCTGCACACCCTGCGACCGCGTGCGGGCCACCTGCGGGTGTTGGCTGACGCACGACGCGGAAGGCTACTGGGCGGAGCACTGTTCCATGTGCTGGTGACGCCGGGTGACCCGGATGATCTCACCGCCCAGTGGCATCGCGTGGCTGAGTGGGTAGGGCACGCGCTCGCTGGTCGCCACTCGGCCGGGTGAGTGCTCACCCCGGATTCGGGCGGGCTAGTCTTTGCGGTAGGCAAACGAAGAGGAGACGACGATGGCAACCGTCAAGGACAGTATTGATGTGGATCTGCCGCTGCCTTCGGTTTACAGCAGCTGGTCCCGGTTCGAAGACTTTCCCCATTTCATGGAGGGAATCGAAGAGGTCAGGAAACTGGACGACATGCACCACCACTGGCGTGCGAAGGTTGCCGGCAAGCACGAGGAGTGGGACTCGGAGGTGACCGAGGAGATCCCGGACAAGCGCATCGCCTGGCGCAGCACCAGTGGCCACAAAAATGACGGCGTAGTGGAGTTTGAGCCCATTTCACCGACCTCGACGCGAATCCATCTGAAGCTCGATTACGAGCCGTCTGGCGTGGGCGAAAAGATCGGTGGAATGCTCGGTCTGGATGAACGGAAGGTGAAGAAGGATCTGAAGCAGTTCAAGGATTACGTCGAGCACGGCAAGCCGCACTGATCGATGCGCCCCGGTACCGACCTGTTCGGTGCCGGGGCGCTTCGGTTTGGCAGCTTCAAGCGCCCGATCAAGCTACCACCTTCACGTCGCCCACCCGCACCCGGTTGAGTGCGGAGAGTGTCGCCTTCAGCGGTGCGCTCAGGGTGTCCTGATCGAATGCCGCTCCGGCAATGCGCTGCCCGTCGATGTCGAGCAGCACATAAGCGGCAGCCTCCGCATCGGTCCCCGCGCCGATGGCATGCTCGCTGTAGTCGACTACCTGCAGCACCTGGCCGGTGTGCCGCTTCCAGGCGTCGGCGAAGGCGGCGATGGCGCCCTCCCCTTCACCGTGCAGCAGAAGTTCGTGCCCCTGCTCGCGGATGCGCGCCTCGATCACGTCACGACCATTCGCGCGATCGAGCCGATAGCCGACCAGATGCATCGGCGCCTGTTCGATAACGAAGCACGCCATGAACAGACTGCGGATGGTCGCGCTGTCGATCTCGCCGCCGCGCCGCTCCGACTCGCGCTGCACCCGTTGCGCCAGTTCCGCCTGCATCCAGCGCGGCAGGCTGAGGCCATAGTCCCGCTCCAGCACGAACGCCACGCCGCCCTTGCCCGACTGGCTGTTCACCCGTACCACCGCCTGGTAGTCGCGGCCGAGATCCTGCGGGTCGATGGGCAGATAGGCCACCTGCCACGGCTCGTCCGGCCGCTGCCGCGTGAGCGACTTGCGGATGGCGTCCTGGTGCGATCCGGAAAATGCGGTGTAGACCATCTCGCCGATCCAGGGGTGGCGCGGATGGACCGGCAGGCCGGTGCACTCGGTGTAGACCTGGACGATCTCGTTGGTCCGGGAGAGGTCGAGCTGCGGGTCGACGCCTTGGCTGTAGAGGTTCATCGCCATGGTGACGAGATCGGTGTTGCCGGTGCGCTCGCCGTTGCCGAGCAGCGTCCCCTCTACACGGTCCGCCCCGGCGAGCAGCGCCAGTTCGGCAGCGGCCACCGCGCAGCCGCGATCATTGTGGGTGTGGACCGAGAGAACGATGCTGTCGCGGCGTCCCACATGGGTGGAGAAATACTCCACCTGATCGGCGAAGAGGTTGGGAGTCGACGCCTCCACCGTGGCCGGCAGGTTGATGATGGCCGGCCGCTCCGGCGTCGGCTGCCACACGTCGAGCACCGCGTCGCACACCTCCACCGCATACTCCATCTCGGTCTGGGTGAAGCTTTCGGGCGAGTACTGAAAGGTCCACTCGGTTTGCGGGTAGCGGGCCGCCTCCCGCTTGAGCCATTCCGCACCGCTCACGGCGATCCCCTTGATGCCCTCGCGGTCGAGCCCGAACACCCGCTTCCGCTGCACGGTGGAGGTGGAGTTGTAGACGTGGACAATGGCGTGCTTCACCCCGGCGAGCGCCTCGAAGGTGCGGACAATGAGCTCCTCGCGCGCCTGCACCAGCACCTGGATGGTGACGTCGTCCGGGATGCGGTCGTTGTCGATGAGCCAGCGGACAAAGTCGTGGTCCGGCCGGCTGGCGGCCGGAAATCCGACCTCGATCTCCTTAAAGCCGAGCTTCACCAGCAAATCCCACATCCGCCGCTTCTGGGCCACGTTCATCGGCTCCAGCAGCGCCTGGTTGCCGTCGCGCAGGTCGACGCTGGTCCAGCGCGGCGCGGCCGCGATGGTGCGGTTCGGCCACCGGCGATCCGTCAACGGAACCGGCGGCAATGGGCGGTATTTGCGGTGATCGAAACTCATGCCTGCTCTCCCTCAGTCAGGGGCCGGTCCCCTATGACCGGCCCCGGGTCATTCGCCTTCGACCGTTCGGACACTCGCCCTTGTGGGGCCTGGCCCGCTCCGGTCCTTGTGGGACCGGATGGCTGACACCTGCCCGCTGGTCGGCGGTGCAGGTGCCGGTGTCGGCTCAGGAGCAAGATTAGGGCAATCCACTGGGCAGATGATTGCGAACTTGGGTGCCAAATTGGCGTATTGCGCAAGTTAATTGCGCACGTATCCGTATTTGCGGCACACTGTTGCGCACGACTACCGGACACCGGAGCACACATGCCCATCGACCGCTACGACCGCCGTATTCTCGAACTCCTCCAGGCCGAGGGGCGCATCAGCAATCAGGAGCTGGCCGACCGGGTCGGCCTCTCCCCCTCTCCCTGTCTGCGCCGGGTACGCGCCCTGGAGGAGACGGGGGTGATCACCGGCTATCGGGCGCTGGTGGACGCCAAACGGATGGGACTGTCGCTGATGGCCCTGATCCACATCTCCATGGACCGCCACACGCCGGAACGCTTCGCCAACTTCGAGGAGAAGGTGAGCGCCCTGCCGGAGCTATTGGAGTGCCTGCTCATCACCGGCCAGGATGCGGACTACCAACTCAAGGTGATCGTGCGCGACATGGAGGACTACCAGCGGCTGCTGCTCGACAGGATCACCCGCATCGAGGGGGTGTCGGGGGTACACTCCAGCTTCGTGCTGCGGCGGGTGGTGGACAAGACCGCCGTGCCGGTCATTGCGACGAATTGATCGCCAGCCGGATTCTTGGCTGATTTGAGTGATTCGGGATGCCCGTTACGGCCGACTTCGACCCCGAGCCGCCGCCAGCTTTCCCCGGGGCCAACGTCTGTTTAGCGACACCAAGCAGCCATAAAGAAAATACCACTCCCCGCGACTGGTTATCCCGACATCGTTTGGCCACACCGAACGAAAGGGCCTTGGGAGGGATGGTGGGGCCCTTTTCCCTCCGCCCGGCAGTGCGAGTTGGCTTGCAAAGGGCCACCAATAAATCTGGCGCTCAGCCATCCCTTGATCAACTGCAAACCTCTTCTATATTAGACTGATTCTGGGCCTTTTTCCCTGCGCTCACCTCGGGCATCTATCTTTAAAAGCGAAGAACCAGGGACGTTGTCATGAAGTATCAGTGTGATATTTGCACCTACCAATATGACCCGGTGGCAGGGGACACCGAGGCGGGCATTGCGCCCGGCACGCCGTGGGCGGATGTCCCTGACGATTGGGTCTGCCCCGACTGCGGAGCCCTTAAGACCTCCTTTTCCGCCATGGTGCCTGACGCTTAGCGCCCAAGGCCATGAAAAAGCCCGTTGCTGTCACCGACCTTCGCCCGGGGATGTTCATAACACTCCCCGGCTCTTGGGCCGATCATCCCTTTTTGCGAAATCAGTTCCGGATTAAAGATCAAAAGCAGCTCGAAAAGCTGAAAGCGAGCGGCATCAAGCAGGTGACGGTCGATCTGCTGAAGAGCGCTCCGAAGCATCGGGAGAGGGTGGACTCCATCGGGAAGCTGGCGTATGTCAGCCACGACGACGCCCCCGAAACGGCACAAGACGACCCCAAGGAGCAGGAGCCACCCGCCAAATGGAACCCCGAGAACCTAGTGGACCCTCTACTATGTGAAGCCATTCACGACCGGACGCTTGCCCCGGAAAAGAAGTCGCAGATCGTCTATACCCATACCCGCCAGATGATGGAGCGGCTACTGGAGTCGCCAACGGCCGAGAATATCGGAGTCAGCAAAGAGATCATCAGTGATGTCACCGATCTCGTCCTTGCCGAGGAGGACACAGCCCGGGGGCTGCTACGGATTACCGATCACGACTTTTACACCTACACCCATTCGGTAAACGTCGGCATCTTGGGGCTCCTGCTTTCGAAAGCACTCCTAAGCCACTCCGATGGCCACGACATGCACGAACTAGGCGCAGGGTTCTTCCTGCACGACCTTGGCAAGATCAAAGTGGATACGGCCATCATCAACAAACCCGCCCGCCTCGATGATATCGAGATGCGCCGTATGCGCGTGCACCCCTACCAAGGCTACAAAATCCTCAAGGCAGCCGACCAGCTCTCCGAAGAGAGCCGCATTATCATCATGGAACACCATGAGCTATTCGATGGCAACGGCTACCCCAGGCAGCTATTGGCTGACCAGATCCACCTGTACGGGCGCATCTGCTGTATCGCCGATGTGTTCGATGCCCTCACCGCCGAGCGCTCCTACAAAAAAGCGCTAAAGCCGTTCGACGCCCTCAAGCTGATGCGGGATAAGATGCCCAAGCACTTCGACAAGGAGCTTTTCACCTCATTCGTAAAGCTGCTTACCCGCTCCTGATTACTTCGGCTACATTCCAAGCCGCCGGCGCAAGGCGGCGACGATACTCGGGTGGGGGCAAACCGCCCGACCTATAGTCGGACGCACCGCTTGCCGTCGCGACGGCGTTCCCGCCCAAATCCAAGGTCTCTTCACAAGCAGTAAGCTGCCACTTGTGAGGTCAGGTCGGATGACAGCTCCTGGCCGACACCTGCCCACATGTGGACAGTGCCCCGGCTCTCGGGCAGTAACCGACCCTCTGCCGTCATTCGCCGCGCCTCGACTACCGCCCACTCTGCCGCCTAAAACAGACACTCCGCGCCGACTTTAAACCAGCCCTCTCGGCCATGATCGGGTGTTCCCCCGCGTGCGGTGCCCGGAGACATCTGACGTCTACTCGCGCATCGCGGCGCAGGTGCTTGACCATACTGTAGAGAAGTCCGACATCTCGGGATCGAGCGGGAGGGACCGCGATGGGATCGCCGCCGGTTACTTATGCCGGTATCGCTCGGGTAAACCAGCTCCCGAGTGCGGGAAACCGGTGTGCCGGCGCGTGGTCTACTGACGTATTCCCTCCTCCGCCAATACATCCGGACGTTAATGGACGAGACGCTACAGGAGCGCATTAAGACCCTGGAACACGAACTGGTCCAGTGCAGCCGCGACCTCGCCCAAAGCCACGAGCGCGAGCAGCGTTACCGCAGCGTGTTCGACGCCATGATCGAAGGCTTCGGCCTGGCCGAGATCCTCCTCGATGAGCAGGGCCACCCCTACGACTACCGGCTGCTGGAGGTCAATGAAGCCTTCGGCCGGCTGACCGGTTTTCCCCCGCATATCGCCGAAGGCAAGACTGCCCGCGAACTGGTGCCCAGTGTCGAGCCGCACTGGATCGAAACCTACGCCAAGGTGGCGCTGACCGGCGAGCCGGCGCGGTTCGAGAACTACTCGGAGGCGCTGGGCAAGTGGTTCGAGGTGGTGGCCTACCAGACCGCCCCGGGCCAGTTTGCCCACCAGTTCATCGACATCACCGAGCGTAAGCTGGCCGAGCAGGCAAGGGAGCGGTTGCTGCAAGAACGTGAGCGCGACGCGGTCCAGTTGGAGGCAGTGCTGAACACGATGTCCGAGGGCCTCTCCATCTCGGATCTGGAGGGCAACGTACTGGCGATGAACCACGCCGCCCTGGCCCTGCACGGCTTCCGCAGCGTGGACGAGGTTCGGCTGCACCTGAGCGAGTTTCCGGACATCTTCGAGGTGCGGGACCTCGCCGGGCGGGTACTACCGGCGGAGGAGTGGCCGCTGGGGCGAGTGCTGCGCGGTGAACGCTTCGCCGGTCTGGAGCTGGTGCTGCACCGGCGGGATAGCGGACGGGAGCGGATCTGTTCCTACGGGGGAGCGCCGGTGCTGGACCCCAGTGGCGAGCCCGTGCTCGCTATCGTCTCGGTGCATGATGTCACCCCACAGAAGCGCACCGAGCAGGCCCTGCGCGAAAGCGAGGCGCGCTATCGCACCATCGCGCAGTACCTGCCGAATGGGGCGGTGTACCTGTTCGACCGCGACCTGCGCTTCGTATTGGCGGAGGGGGAAGCCCTCCCCCGTATCGGCTACACCAAGGCGGCGCTGGAGGGCAAGAGCGTCCGGGAGCTGGATGCGGAGACCGCGGCGGTGCTGGAGCCGCGCTACCGGCGCGTGCTGGCGGGTGAGGCGCTGAGCTTCGAGACCCCGTACCGTGACCGCTTCTTCCTCTCCCACTATGTGCCGGTCCGAGACGAACAGGGCCAGATCAGCGGCGGGATGGTGGTGGCCCTCGATATCACCGACCGCAAAGAGGCCGAGGAGGCCCTACGCGCGAGTGAAGAACGCTACCGCCGCCAGGCCACCGAGCTGGAGACCATCTACCGACGGGCTCCCATTGGCCTGTGCGTGTTCGACACCGAACTGCGCTACTTGCGCATCAACGACCGCTTGGCCGAGATCAACGGCGTGCCCGCCGAGGCGCACCTGGGCAAGACGGCGTGGGAGGTGGTGCCAGCCCTGGCCGAGCATGCCGCGCGCCTGCTCTGGCGGATCGTCGAGACCGGCGAGCCGGTTATGAATTTCGAGTTCAGCGGCGAGACGCCCGCCCAGCCCGGGGTCGAGCGCTACTGGCGCGAGAACTGGCTGCCGCTGAAGGATGAAGCGGGGCAGGTGTGGGGCATCAACGTGGTGGTCGAGGAGACCACCGAGCGCAAGCGGATGGAGGAGACGCGCCGGCGCGAACAGGCGTTTCGCACCCTGGCCGAGCACACCCCCGACAACGTCGCCCGCTACGACCGCGAGCTGCGCTACCGCTACGTCAACCCGGCCACCGCGGCGAGCACCGGCCTGCCGCGGGAGGCGTTCCTGGGCAAGACCGACCGCGAGTTGGGGATCCCGGAGGAGCTGGTGGCGGACTGGGCCCCCCGCACACGCCGGGTATTCGACACCGGCCGCGAGGCGCAGGTCGCCTTTCGCTTCCCCACCCCGGCCGGCGAGCGCTATTTTGAATCGCGGTTGGTGCCCGAGTTCGGCCCGGATGGGCGCGTGGAGACGGTGCTGGCCGTCACCCGTGACCTGACCGAGCGCAAACGCGCCGAAGAGGCCCTTGAGCGCACCGCGCAGGAGCTTGGCGAGCGCAACAAGGAGCTGAACTGCCTCTATGCGGTCGCCTCGCTCACGCAGCAGCGGGCGCTTCCGCTGGCCGAGGTGTTGCGCGGCACCCTGGCGGCGCTGGTCGCGGCTTACCGTTACCCCGAGGTCGCCTGCGCACGCATCTCTGTAGAGGGAGCCAGCTATCACACCGAGCCATTTGCGCAGACGCCGTGGCGGCAGGTGGAGGTTATCGCGCTGGAAGGCCAGAGTGTGGGTGAGCTGGAGGTGTTTTACCGGCACGAGCGGCCGTCGGCGCAGGAGGGGCCGTTCCTGACCGAAGAGCGGGAGCTACTGCGAGCCGTCGCCGAGCAGCTCAGCCGCTGCCTGTTGGAGCGGCGCGAGTGGGCCGCCCGCGTGCAGGCCGAGGCGGCGCTCCAGCAGGCTCAGCGCCTAGCCCACGTGGGCAGCTGGGAGTGGGACCGCATCCACGATGTCTCCCACTGGTCCGACGAGATGTTTCGCATCAGCGGACACGCCCCGCAAGCCTTTCCCGTGACACTCCAGTCGGCCCTTGAAGTGGTCCACCCGGAGGATCGGGAACGCGTACGATCACTGGCGCAGCGGGCCATCGCAACAGGCGAGGGGTTTGTGGATGAGCACCGGATCGTGCAACCCGACGGCAGGGTGCGCGTGGTAGTGAGCCGGGGCGAGGCCGTGAAAAGCTCTGGTGGCAAGGTGGTGGCGCTGCGAGGAACCTGGTTGGATATCAGCGAACGCAAACAGTCTGAGGAGGCGCTGCGCGTAAGCGAGGCCCGCTTTCGCGAAGTGGTCGAACTCGTCCCCGATATCCTCTATCGCGTGGCTCTCCCGGGTTATCGCGCCCAGTTCATCAGCCCTGCCATTAAGAACCTGCTTGGCTTCGAACCGGAGCAGTGGCAGCAAGACCCGGCGATTTGGGTGCGCCAGTTGCACGAGGAGGACCGGGATCGGGTCCTGTCCGGTTTGGAGTCGGCGCTCCGCTATGCGCAGCACTGCACGCAGCAATACCGGATGTGGCATAGCGACGGCCGTACCCTGCGCTGGTTTGAAGACCGAAAGCGCATTGAACGCGATACTGAAGGTAAGCCTGTGGCCCTGTTCGGTGTCATGAACGACATCACCAGCCTCAAGCAGGCCCAGCAGGCCCTGGAACGCGAGACCCTGCATGACCCACTGACCGGCGTGGCCAACCGCCGCTACCTCAAGCAATTCATCAAGCGAGAGTGGCGGCGCGAAACCCGCCACGGGCATCCGGTGGCCATGATCATGGTCGATATCGACCATTTCAAAGCCTATAACGACCACTATGGCCACCAGCAAGGGGATGAGTGCCTACGCCGCGTGGCTCGGGTCTTGAGGTCGCACCTGCGTCGGCCCACCGACCTGCTGGTGCGTTATGGTGGCGAGGAGTTCCTGGGGGTGCTGCTGGAGACCGAATCAGAACGGGCACTCCAGTTGGCCGAAACGATGCGAAAGGCCGTCGAGGATCTTAGCCTCCCCCATGTCGCTTCACCGGTAAGCGAATCGGTGACCATTAGCGCCGGCGTAGCGGCAAAATCGGCGAGAAACAGCACTTTTCGGGCATTGCTCGCTGCGGCCGACGAGGCCCTCTATCGCGCCAAGGACGGGGGGCGCAACCGGGTGGAGACGAATGCTTAGTGCCTCGGACCTGTGACGCCGTTGGCGGCGCACACGCTGCAGAGTTGGAGGCTGGTCAGTGGGCCAATGCTTGGTGTCCACGTAGTAGCGGCCAAAGGGGACGGGGATTAAGGGACGGGGACCGGGGTCAGATCCGTCTATGCGGGGGCTCCGCTAACCTGCCAAGCCGATGGTAGACCCACTCGCTCTCGCGTGGCCACCTCTACGCGTACGACGGGCATTCAGTAGTGAAGAGGGAGGGCCAGTTCCAATATCGGCCCCTCGTAGGTGAAGCGGGCGGCGGAGAATGAAGGCGTGCCCGCCGAAGCCTCTTCGCCACCGGAGAAGCCATACCCTTCGGACGGTATGCCAAAAAAGTGTGTTTCGAGTTCACCATCTAAATTCTCATCGTGAATCACGGCTAGCGCGTAGGTTCCCGGCTGGATGTCGGAAAAAGCAGCGCGCCTCTCTCTGCTCAATCTTGGTCATCGCGATTCGGTGGGCGAAGCGAAGGAACTTACGGGGGAAACCCTCGGGCTCCGCAAAAAGCGCACACGCGACGGCGCCCTCACTGTTTCTTATGTTCGTGACGTCTACGAAAATGCCGGGGCAGGCGGGTGCTGCGGAGGCCAACTTGGCGGTCCGCTCGGCCCTGCGGATAAAGGCTGAGCCCAGGGAGAATCGATGCGTTTCGCTCCGATTCGAACGAGAAGGGCTTATGAAAGTCTAGGTGGAGCTTTTCAAGGAGCAAGGCGGCAACCGCAAGACTATCCAGTGGTGGCAAATCCGGGCCCCGGCGTGAAAGTTTTTGACAGACGCGTCAGCCTCACCTGGCTCGCAGCTCGGAAAGGTGCAGCAGGCGCCCGCGCAGCGGGCGGGTAAGCCTCATTCCGCCAGGACCGACCCCTGATGTTCCGCCAATACTTCCAGAGGCACAGGAGGTTCGGGCAGGTAGTTATGCCCGCTTAACACCTGGCCGATGAACTACCTTGGGGATATTGGGATCAGTGCCCTGCGGCCGTGTTTTACGCTACGCGGGCAACAGGAGGAAACCGTAGATGAACGTCAAAGTCATTGCGACCAACCTGTGCAGTCACCGCCCCAATCTCGAACACGAACTGCAGGACCTGGGGATTGACTATGAACTCGTCCTCGCGGAGGAGCACCCGGAGGTCATTGAGAAGTACGGCATCCGCCACTCCCCCAATCTGGTCGTCGACGACGAAGTGGTTTTCCGCGGCCAACCGAGCGAGCACGAACTGCGAGAATTCTTTGCCGGCCGCCAACACTGATGGCTACCACCCAACCGCAACACGCTCCTGAGCACCACCACGGCCAGGCCGCGGCGGCGGACCGCAGCGGCCACGGCGGTCACGACCATGCGGCCATGATTGCCGACTTCCGGCGCCGCTTTTGGGTCTCGCTGGTTCTGACCGTTCCGATCCTCGCCCTCTCGCCGCTCATTCAGGACTTCCTCGGCTATCGGCTCGTCATTCCCGGCGGGCCCTTCATCGTCTTCGTCCTCGCTTCGGTGGTCTATTTCTACGGCGGCTGGCCGTTTCTGCGCGGACTCTTCAGCGAACTCCGCGGCCGCCGGCCCGGAATGATGACCCTGATCTCTGTGGCGATCAGCGCCGCCTACTTCTACTCCAGTGCGGTCGTCTTCGGCCTGGCCGGCGACTTCTTCTTCTGGGAGCTGGCCACGCTGATCGACATCATGCTGCTCGGCCACTGGATCGAGATGAAGTCGGTCATGGGCGCCTCGGGTGCCCTGGAGAAGCTGGTGCGGCTCATGCCCTCAGAGGCCCATCGGGTGGTCGACGGTGGCACGGAGGAGGTGTCGGTCACGGCCCTGAGCGCCGGTGAGAAGGTGCTGGTCAAGCCGGGCGAGAAAGTGCCTATCGACGGGACCATCGTGGACGGCCGGACCACGGTCAATCAGGCCATGCTCACCGGTGAGAGCCAGCCGGTGGAAAAGGGCGAAGGGGAGACGGTGATCGGCGCCTCCATCAACGGCGAATCGAGCATCGTGGTCGAGGTGCAGAAAACCGGCGCCGACACCTACCTTTCGCAGGTGATCGAAATGGTGCGCCGCGCCCAGGAGTCGCGCTCCCGCACCCAGGACCTGGCGAACCGGGCGGCGCTGGTGCTGACCATCGTCGCCATCGGCGTCGGGACGCTCACGCTCGCCGTATGGCTTTTGCTGGACAGTCCTGCCGAGTTCGCGGTCGCGCGCATGGTCACGGTCATGGTGATCGCCTGCCCCCACGCCTTGGGCCTTGCCGTGCCGCTGGTGGTGGCCATCTCCACGACCCTTTCGGCACAGCACGGGCTGCTGATTCGGGATCGATCCGCCTTCGAGCGTGCCCGGGGACTACAGGCGGTGATCTTCGACAAGACCGGCACCCTGACCGAGGGGCGCTTCGGGGTGAGCGATGTGCTGGCACTGGGCGAACAGTCGCAGGACGAGGTGCTGGCCCTGGCGGCGGCGCTGGAGAGTCAGTCGGAGCACCCCATCGCCACCGGCATCGTCGAGGCGGCGAAACAGCGCAGCCTGACCGTCGCCACCCCACGGAACTTCCGGGCCATCCCGGGCAAGGGGGCGGAAGCGGAGGTGGGTGGCAGGGCAGTAAAGGTGGTCAGCCCCGGTTACCTGAAAGCGCAGGGAATCACCTTGGACGATTCCCGGGTTGATGAGGTGGCCGCCCAGGGCAAGACCGTGGTCTATGTCCTGGTGGAAGAGGCGGTCATCGGCGCCATCGCCCTGGCGGACATCATTCGCCCGGAGTCGCGCGAGGCGCTGGCCGGGCTGCGGGCGATGGGCATTCAGACCATGATGCTGACCGGCGACGCCCGCGCGGTGGCGAAGTGGGTGGCCGACGAACTCCAGCTCGACGACTACTTCGCCGAGGTGCTGCCGGACCAGAAGGCGGCGAAGATCGAAGAGGTGAAGGCACGGGGCCTGCGCACCGCCATGGTGGGCGACGGGGTGAACGACGCGCCGGCGCTGGTGGCCGCGGATGTCGGTATCGCCATCGGCGCCGGCACCGACATCGCGGTGGAGTCGGCCGACATCGTCCTGGTCCGCTCCGACCCGCGGGATGTGGCTGCCGTGGTCGGGTTGGCGCGCGCCACCTACCGCAAGATGATCCAGAACCTGTGGTGGGCCACGGGCTACAACATCTTCGCCATTCCGCTCGCCGCCGGGGTCCTGTACACCCTCGGCATCGTCCTGTCGCCCGCGATGGGGGCGGTGCTGATGTCCGCCTCGACCGTCATCGTCGCCATCAATGCCCAGTTACTGGGGCGCAAGCCGGAGCCGGCATGAAGGACGTATCCGACGCTGCATCGTTGGAGGTTCCCATGCGCCCTCTGACCCTCACGCTCGCCGTCGCGGTCCGGACGGTCCGTCACCGACCCTATCCGGACAGAACGCGTTCGCGGATTCGGTGGAGCAGCAGAAGCAGCACCGCCACCGCCAGCAGCGTGCCGATGGCCGCGCCGTAGATCCCGAGATAGGAGGCCAGCAGCCGCCACTTTGCCTCCAGCAGATAGCCCGCCATCGCCAGGCAGAGGTTCCAGCCGGCGGTGCCGAGGGCGGTGAAAAGGAGGAAGCGGCCCAGCGGCATCGGCAACAGTCCCGCAGGCAGGGAGACCAGACTGCGCACCGTCGGCACCGCCCGCCCGAACAGGACGATGAGATCGCCGTAGCGGCGATAGGCGGCGAGTACCCGGTCGAGGTCGCTGGCGCGCAGCAGAAACCCCTCGGGCCGGAACAGCCGCCGCACCCGCGCCTCGCCCACCCAACGCGCCAGCAGGTAGAGCGCCGTGGAGCCGACCACCCCGCCGGCCGTGCCGGCCGCCACCACCCACAGGATGTCCAGCGCGCCCTTGTGGGCGAGAAAGCCGGCAAACGGCATCAGGGTCTCGGGGGCGAGGACGACCATCCAGAGGAAGATGGTCAGGTAGCCCCAGGAGGAGGACCGGTCGATGAGGTCGAGCGGATTCATGGCCTCCTACTCTACTCCGTCGCGGCGCCGTGCAGGGTGATCGAGGGCGCGCTGTGGGAGGACGCGCCCCCATCGATGAAAGCCGGGGCAGGGTGCCGTGGCTACTCGGCGGTTTGTGCTTCCAGCACCTGCAGCGGTTCGGGGAGCGGATGGTCCGGGTAGTGCTCGCGGAACCGCTTCAATTCAGCTCGTGCCCGGTCTGTCTCGCCGGCCTCGAACAGGCGCTCGATATCGGCCAGCCACGCCGCCGGCGGCTCTCCTGGGGCGCGCTCTTCAAAGGGGGGCGCCGTATCCTGCATCGCCTCCGGCAATGGTGCCGGGCCGCGCAGGGCGCGCGGCGCGTCGAAGCGGTCGACCGGCGGTGCGGGCCGGCTCTTCAACATCGGCGCAGCCTCTTGCACTTCCCGCTCCGGCGCGGGAACACCGGCCGCATCCGAGTGCGGAAGGGAGAGCGGCTCATCCAACCCAATCGCCCGCTCCGGTGCGTACGGCCCCTGATCGACCGCTTTGAGCAGCAGGGTGATGCCGATCAGTAGCGTCGCGGCCGTGGAGAGCGGCACCATCCAGCGATTCCGTCTACGCCGTGCCGCTCGCCGGGCCGCTGTCAGAATGCGCGCATCGAGATCGGCGGACGGTTCACCCCGCCGGGCGTGCCGGTAGAGCGCCCCGATCGCGGGGTCGTCGTGCGGCGCGTTCGGATCGGTCGGGTCCCGTTCGCTCACAGGCAATCCTCCAGTGCCGTGCGCAGCCGCTTGAGGGCGTAGCGCAGGCGGCTCTTGATGGTTTCGCGCCCCACCTTCACCAGATCGCCAATCTGCTCCAGGGTGAGCCCCGACTCCTCCTTGAGCAGGAACGCCTCGCGCTGCTCGGGCGGCAGGCGATCCAGCTCCGCCAGCAGCCGTTCGCCGCAATCGGCGTGATGGGCATGGATCTCCGGTGCGGGTCCGGGCGCAATGCAGGCATCCAGCGCCCCCTCCTCCGCCACCGGCCGCAGGCTGGCACGCCGGGCGCGATCGATCTGCAGGTTGCGGGCGATGTGAAACAGCCAGGCGCGGAACGAACCGCCGTCGAAACCGTCGCTGTGCATCACCCGCGTCCACACGTCGTGGTAGATGTCCTCCGCCTCGTCGCGCACCGAACCGCGCAACAGAAAACGATAGAGGGTCTCGCGGTAACGGCGGTAGAGCTGTTCGAACGCCCCGGCGTCGCCGCGCCGGAAGCGTCCGAACAGCACCTCATCGGTTGCAGAATCCGCCAATCGCATCGGTGCAGAGTACTTAAGGCAGGGGCCAGGAGCCAGGGGCTGGCACTCTTGATAGACAATGCCCGGCACAACCGTCTTGTGATGGGTGGTGCTCCTCGGTTACCCATCCCCATCCTGTCCTTCCCCTTGAAGGGGAAGGGACCTGCCAATTGGCCTCTATGTTGTCAGTGAGGCATGTGAGTCCGCCGGGATAATCCAGCGCAACTTCCGCACAATACACGGGTCTCCAGCCCCTCACCGAAGGCTTTCGGCGAGTGAAACCAGGCGCAGGAACTCCCCACGGTAGCCGTAGCGGTCCTCCCCGCGGGCGCCGCGAGCCAAATCGGCCACCTCGCCGTAACCGAAGCCTTCGGTGTAGCGGCCGCCGCGCAGCAGCTGGCCGAAGCCGGCCACGGCGGCGCTGAAGCGGAAGTTGTCGCTGGTGTGATCGAGCGACTCAATCAGGGCGCGGCTGGCGACAGGTTCGGTGATCAGCGTCGAGGTGTCGCCGGTCGGGGTCTTGTAGCGGAGCTTGAGGAAGGCGAGCTCGTCGGTGGTGGCGGGCCCGGCCCCGGCCGCCGATCCGTAACGCAGCGGATCGAGTCGGCCCGGTGTCCCCGCCAGGGTGATTTCGTAGAGCGCCGTCACCGTGTGACCGGCGCCGATGTCGCCGGCGTCCACCTTGTCGTTGTTGAACTCCTCGCGGGCGAGCACCCGGTTCTCGTAACCGATGAGCCGGTATTCGGAGACCACGGCCGGATTCCACTCGATCTGGATCTTCACATCCTTGGCGATGGTCTCCAGGGTGGCGCTCAGCTCCTCCACCAGCACCTTCTGCGCCTCGTTGATGGTGTCGATGTAGGCGTAATTGCCGTTGCCCTTGTCGGCGAGCTGTTCCATTAGGTGATCGTTATAGTTGCCCAGTCCGAAGCCGAGGGTGGTCAGGGAGATGCCGTGGGCGCGCTTCTGTTCGATGAGATCCATGAGCTGCTCGTGGTTGACGGTGCCGACGTTGAAGTCGCCGTCGGTGGCGAGGATCACCCGGTTGATGCCGCCCTCGATGCGCGCCTGTTCGGCTATCGAGTAGGCGAGCTGAATCCCGGCCGAGCCGTGGGTGGAGCCGCCCGCAGAGAGCCGGTCGAGCGCGGCCAGGATGGTGCCCTTCTCGCTGCCGGGGGTCGGCTCCAGCACCACGCCGGAGGCGCCGGCATAGACCACCACACTCACCCGGTCGCGCTCGCCGAGCTGGTTGACCAGCAGGCGCAGGGCCGATTTCAGCAACGGCAGTTTGTCGGCTGAGTTCATCGAACCGGAGACATCCAGCAGGAACACGAGATTGGCCGCCGGGCGCGCGTCCGCGGCGGTTTCCAGCCCCTTGATGCCGATGTGCACCAGGCGGGTGTTCTCGTTCCACGGCGTCGGTCCCACCTCGGTGGTGACGCTGAACGGTTGTGACCGGTCGCGCGGTGGTTCGTAGGTGTAATCGAAGTAGTTCACCAGCTCCTCGACGCGCACCGCATCGCTCGGCGGCAGCTGCCCCCGGTTGAGAAAGCGGCGCACCAGGGCGTAGGCACCGGAATCCACATCGACGCTGAAGGTGGAGACCGGTGTATCACGTACCGACGTGACTCCGTTTTCCCGGATGTGCGCGAAGCGGTCCCGTTGGATGGGAAACGGTTCACTGTGATGCAGACCGGAGCGCAGGTCGGCCTTTGCCAGTTCGGCGACGCTCGCCGGCGTGGGCAATGGCCCCGGGCCCGCCTCCCCGGCCATGCGCGGTTGGGGGGCTGGGTGGCCGGGGTCGGTTGATGAGAGTGAGGTCTCATCTACACTCTCGGCGGGCGGATGGGCGGTGCCGCAACCGACCGCCGCCACCGCAACGATGCCCACAAGCGAAAACCGGAGTTGCTGAACTGAGATTGCCATAGTCGTTTGTCCCTTATTGATGACTTCATCGGGGTAAACGCACGGCAGGGGCGAATGGGGTTAAGGGAGGAAGAAAAGAATTCGTTTCTCTCCTGACATTGATTCCGGGCCGGGTGTCGCCTAGACCTTCGGTGACCAATTGGCAGTAACCACATCGACGGCGGGATGCTGTCGTGAGATTCATCCACAAGGAGGTGTCACCATGAAGTCCAAGTCCATTGTTTCCATGCTTTCGGCCAGCGCGCTCGCCCTTGCGATGAGCGGGCCGGTGCTTGCCGCCGGCGAAACCGGCCAGACCGGTCAGTATCAGAACGGCATGGCCAGTCCGCAGGCGGCCGCCGACTTCTCTTCCATGTACAAGGCCGACAACCTGAAAGACCTGAGCGTCAACGACAGCCAGGATCAGCAGATCGGCAGCATCGACAGCGTGCTGGTCGATGATCAGGGCGAGGTCCACGTGGTGGTACGTGACCAGCAGGACATGAACTACCTGGTGCCGTGGGACCGGGTCACCATCGATGATCAACAGCAGATCGCCAGCATCGATGTGAGCCAGGACCAGCTGAGCATGGAGTTCTCCGCGTTCGAGGAGCTGCCGCCCACGGCGCTGGATGGGGCCAACGGTGCGATGCCGGGCCTCAACGGCGAGCCGCGCGACACGTCTCCGGGGGCAACCGACCCGGACCAGCCGTCGCCGGGTGGTTTCTAACGGTCACACGCCCGTGACGTAGGAGCCCGGCCCCCCGGGCGATCAAGCGGGCCACCCTCATCGGGTGGCCCGTTTTTCATTGGCGTGATGCTTAATCGGCGTTGTTCCTGACCCTTTCAATCGGGTATAGTTTGCCCCTTCAATTTTCTGTGCATTCGCAAGTAAGGGGAAAAAGATGAACGTTGATCAGCACCTGAAGGTCGCCCAGTGGCACATCGAGCAGGCCCGCCTGCACGCCACCAAGCAGCACTCCTGCGGCTGCCCCATCAGCCCGGAGTACCAGAAGATCATCGACGAGGTGGAGAGCGGCAAGATCATGGAAGAGCTGGTCTGCAAGGCCGGCTGATCCGGTAAGCTGTTCCCCCGCAAGAACCCGCCCGCGTGGCGGGTTTTTGCTATTTGGGACGGCTCTCCCGTTCCGCATCGAACTCTATAGTGAAAATCAGGGAGCAGGCAAAGGAGAGCCGCGATGATCGACCACACCACGGTGGGTGTCTCCGACTACCCACGCAGCAAGGAGTTCTACCGCCAAGTGCTGGGCACCCTGGGCTACGAGATCCTTACCGAGTTCGGCGACGAGGCGGCGGGTTACGGGGCCGAAGGGTATTCCGACTTCTGGATCGATGCCGGCGGGCGGAACGAGCCGCCGCTCCATATCGCCTTCCGCGCCGCCAACCGGGACGAGGTGGCGCGGTTCTATCAAACGGCACTGAACGCGGGCGCGAAGGACAACGGCCCGCCGGGGCTGCGCGACTACGATGTCGGCTATTACGCCGCGTTTGTCCTCGACCCGGACGGTCACAACATCGAGGTGGTCTACCACGAACCTGCATAGACGGCTGTAGAAAAGCTCCGAGATGAGGGGATCGGAATCAGGCTGACTGCATGATTTTCGATCCCCTCATCCCAACCTTGTTGCCGGGCAATCCTGCCCGTCACCCTGCGGGCGCCCCCGGGGCCTGTTAGTCCCGTCCACCAAGAGAACCGACATGAGACCTGTTATCCGACTCTTTTTCCGCACCCTGCGGCTTGTGCTCGCGCCCATCCTCCACCTGATCGACCGGATCACCACCCCTCGCGGCGTGGAGCGGAGCCCGGAGGAGCAGCAGCGGGTGGATGAACAGACGGCGGCGTTCACGCTCTACCAGTTCCGCAGCTGCCCCTTCTGTATCAAGACGCGGCGCGCCATCAAGCGGCTGTCGCTGAACATCGAGTTGCGGGATGCGCTCCACGACCCGCAGGCGCGGGCCGAGCTGCAGCAGGGCGGCGGCGAAATCAAGGTGCCGTGTCTGCGCGTCGATGAGGGCAACGGCAAGGTTCAGTGGATGTACGAATCGTCCGAGATCATCGCCTACCTCAACCGGCGGTTTGCCCCCGCGTCCGACGGCGATCGGGAGGTCGGCCTCTCCGGCTGACAGCAAGGAACCGCTTTTCGTAGGAGCCCGGCCCTCCGGGCGAACAGCGGCAAAGCCGCTTCCCCATCCGGTTCAACGGCAGGCCTCCGTTCGCCCGCAGGGGCGGGCTCCTACCGAGGACTCGTGATCCGCTGGGTCCATCCGCAAAGGCTAGTCTGGTCGTAACACCCGCCGCATCGGGGAACGCAACGGACCATGCCCAGGGAGCGCGACGGCCTGGCGACCCGAAAGGAGCTGTTCGCCTGGGCGCTGTACGACTTCGCCAACAGCGCCTTCTCGGCGGTCATCCAGACCTTCGTGTTCGCCGCCTACTTCACCCGCCGCGTGGCGGAGGACGAGGCCACCGGCAGCGCCCAGTGGGGCACGGCCATCGGGCTCGCCGGCCTGATCACGGCACTCGGCGGCCCAATCCTCGGCTCCGTCGCCGATCAGCTCGGACGGCGCAAACAGTGGATCGCGGTGCTGACACTCGTCTCTGTCACCGCCATCGGTCTGCTGTGGTTCGTCACCCCGTCCCCGGAATCGGTGCTGCCGGCGCTCGTTCTGGTCGGCATCGCCAGCTTCACCTCCGAGTTCGCCAACCTGTTCTACAACGCCATGCTCCCCGGACTGGCGGGGTCGGCCCGCATGGGGCGCTGGTCCGGCTGGGCCTGGGGGCTGGGCTACCTGGGCGGCCTCGGCTGCCTGGTGCTCGCCCTGTTTGCCTTCATCGGCCCAGAGCCGTGGTTTCCCCTCGACACCGAGAATGCGCAGGACATACGCGCAGTCTTCCCGCTGGTGGCCGGGTGGTATCTGCTGTTCGCCCTGCCGCTGCTGCTGTTCACACCCGAGGAGCCGGGCCTGCGCCACCCGATCCGCGGTGCGGTGACGGAAGGATTCCGCCGGCTCGTCCGCACCTTCCGCGAGATCCGCCAGCGCGGCCCGCTGTTCCGCTTCCTCGTCGCCCACCTGATCTACACCGACGGCCTGGCGGGGCTGTTCGCCTTCGGCGGCGTCTACGCGGCGGGGACCCTCGACATGACCGAACGCGACGTGCTCGCCTTCGGCATCGCCCTGAACATCAGCGCCGGCATCGGCGCGTTCGGCCTGGCCTGGCTGGCGGACTGGCGCAGCAGCAAGACGACCGTGATCGTCTCCCTCTCCGGTCTCATCCTGTTCGGCGCGGCACTGCTACAGGTGGACGATGTGGCGCTGTTCTGGACCTTCGGCGTTCTGCTGGGGCTGTTCGTCGGCCCGGTGCAGGCGGCCAGCCGCTCCTACCTGGGGCACCTCGCCCCGCCCGAGCTGCGCAACCAGATGTTCGGCCTCTACGCACTGTCGGGAAAGGCCACCGCCTTTCTCGCCCCGATCCTGATCGGCTGGCTCACCTATGCGGCCGACAGCCAGCGGGTGGGCATGTCGGTGCTGCTGGTCTACTTCGCCCTCGGGCTGCTGCTGATGCTGCGGGTCCCCACCGACCGCCCCCGGTGATACCCCGGCCGGGGCCGATTGCAACCGGTAGGAGCCCGGCCCTCCGGGCGAACAGCGGCGAAGCCGCTTCACCAATTGGCCGATGAGGCGAAGCCGTACTCCGCCGCATCGTCGGATGTTCCGACGCGACAAACCTACCCCGAACCCGGGTGCGACCACCTGTCTCGCACCGCCATCACCACCACCGCGAACAGCCCCACGAGCGGAGTGATCAATCCAGTGCGGGGATGCACTCCCACAGGGTCGATAAGAACGGTCGTACAAGACCTCGGGCAGTGTCGGTCAGCCTGGCGGTTGCCGCAACCCGCCCCGGTTTGTTGTCCTACCGAACGGCGCTCTCGCGTATCATGGCCACCGATGAACAACACCGCACCCATCACCACCTGCACGCTGCCGGCCGAGGAGGAGTACGACCTCCGTTTCGGCGGGCTGGCGCGCCTCTACGGCACCGCCGCCCTCGCCCATCTGCGGGAAATGCATGTGTGTGTGGTGGGTCTCGGCGGGGTGGGATCGTGGGCGGTCGAGGGGCTGGCGCGCAGCGGCGTGGGCCGGCTCACCCTGATCGACTGGGACACGGTCGCCGCCTCCAACGTCAACCGCCAACTGCCGGCGCTCACCGGGACGGTCGGACAGAAAAAGGTGGCGCTGCTGGCGGAGCGGGTGGCCGCCATCAACCCCGAGTGCCGGGTGGAGGCGATCGATGATTTCCTCACCCTGGAGACCCTGGCCGACTATCTCTCATTGGAGCGCGGCTACGACTACGTCATCGACGCCATCGACAGCATCAAATTCAAGGCGGCGATGATTTACCACTGCCGGCGCAACAAGATCCCGATCATCACCGTCGGCGGCGCCGGCGGCATGACCGACCCGACCCAGGTGCAGGTGCGCGACCTCAGCCGCACCGACAACGACCCGCTCGCCGCCAAGGTGCGGCAGACGCTGCGCCGCGATCACAACTTCTCCCGCAACCCGAAGCGCTACTTCGGCGTCGAGTGCGTCTTCTCCGCCGAACAGAAGCGCTACCCCAAAGCGGACGGCAGTGTCGGCCACGAAAAACCGGGCATCCACGGCCTCTCCCTCGATTGCAGCCTCGGCTACGGCGCCGCCAGCTTCGTCACCGCCACCTTCGGCTTCGTCGCCGCCTCCCGCGTCATCAACAAGACGCTCGCAAGGAAAGCCCGATCCGGCCATTAGCAGGAACGTAGGGCGCAATCGCTTGCGCCGAAACAGGCTACGCCTCCCGCACCTCCTGCGGCAGGACAGAATCACAGGCGGTTGCGCTTGACCCATTAACGCGCAGCGTTACTATCCCTGCTTCGAATGGAGAGATGGCGACGCATACAACGTCGAGGTTGTTGACTACCACTGATATGGAAGACAGCCCGTTTCAAAGAGGCCAATGATGCGTCACGACACAATGAGTGGGCCGATCCATCCGGGTGAACACCTGAACGAGTTTCTTGAGGAGTTCGGCCTCACGCAGTATCGCTTGGCAAAGGACATCAGTGTCCCACCGCGGC
This sequence comes from Gammaproteobacteria bacterium, assembly GCA_041690635.1. GTDB lineage: Bacteria > Pseudomonadota > Gammaproteobacteria > Thiohalomonadales > Thiohalomonadaceae > JAWLGZ01. Next base: position 482,242 of record JAWLGZ010000003.1, on the reverse strand, counting down.
GAATCAACGAGATCGTGAAATGCCAGCGGGCAGTCAGTGCCGACACAGCACTCCGCCTGGGCCGCTACTTCGGCACCACAGCACAGTTCTGGATGAACCTGCAGGACAAGTACGAACTGGAAAAGGCGGCGGCACAGCTCGGTGATCGCCTGGATGTAGAGGTAAAGCGGAGTGTTGCTTGAGCGGCCGCTGATTGAGCGCAGCCTTCACGCCTCCCGCACCTCCACCGGCATCGACTGCAACTTCGCGTAGACCCGCCGCCGGCTCGCCAGCGGCCGCCAGGCGTAGAGAAAGGTCTCGATCGGCCGCCACATCGCCACCCAGCCGCCGATGAGCATCCCCTCCGCCAGGATCTGCATCCACAGGCTCTCCTCCATCGGCGACAACAGCCGATAACCGGCCACCGCCGAGAACAGCACCGCCAATCCGATCACCAGGCTGGAACGCCCCTGCCGCAGAAACTGCTGCAGCTCCCGGCCCGCCGCCTGGTGGCGGTATTCGAAATAGTTGCGGATGGCGTGCTCCAGCGTATCCCGCTCCGCCTCCACCTCATCCGCCGGCAGATAGACCACCAGCTTGAGCGGCGTCGCCAGCGGAAACTCCCGCACCGTGTCGACGATGTACCTCTCCGCCTCGTCATCCAGGTCCCGCTCCAGAAACGGCGAGGGGTCCAGTGAATTGAACAGCCGGCGGACACTACTGAGCCGCAACTCGATGAGATAGCGCTCCCCTTCCCGGCGGTAGTGGCTTTCGAGGGCTTCGGTGCGTGATCGGCGCATGGGTGAGATGAATAGACCAAACGGAAAAGGCCGCCACCGGCGGCGCCACCAACGCCGCGATACTACGCCCTCCGCTGTATCCAAAGAACCCCGTCCGGCGCAATCCCATTGCGCCGAACGCCACCCGGCAAAACCCAAGGGCTCCGGCTACCCCTCCCCCACCGCCGCCCCACAACAGAACCGCTCATCCTCCACCACCAGAAACCGCCGGTCCCCGTGAACCGCGAGGGTCGCCACCTCCTCCTCCGCGCCCATCACCACGATCTGAATCGCCCCGTTCACGAACAGCTCCCCGACCGGCGTGGCCGGGTCCAGCTCGAAATCGGGCTGAATGCGGATCGCCTGCCCCAGTCCGCGGCGCATCAACTTCATCTCACTTCTCCTTCAAGGTGTCTCGGATGCTCTCGATCACGCTCAACCCGACCGCGGCCGGGTCCGGCTCCGTGAACAGATCGGGAATGGAGATGCCGAAGGCGGCGGCGAGCCGCTGGAGATTGTCGAGCCCGACATTGCGCCCGGCCCGCTCGATGGCGCTGACATAGGTGCGGTGCAGCCCGGCCGCCTCGGCAAGATCCTCCTGCGACCAGCCGCGCAGCACGCGCCGCACCCGAAGATTCTCCGCCAGCCGCCTCCGTGCCGTTCGATCGTCCATGACGGCTATTGGATGCGGACAGCGGCGGACCGTCCACAGCCCGGCGCCTGCACCGGGACGCCGCCCCGCCCAGCGAAGCGGCCGAATCGAAACGCCCTGAAGACGATGAGTAACAACCGGCGACCCCGCCGGAACGAACGCACCACGCGCATACTCCCTCCTTACCGGGGGCCGAAACGCAAACGGCCCCGAAAAACGGGGCCGCCGTGATGCATCCGCGGGCCGGGCAAAGGGGCGCCCGGACCCGATGGTATACTCCCGCGCAGCCCCAAGGTCTGCTCAAGCCAGTCTTGGGGTCAGCTACCTGACGGGTGTTGCCGCACCTGTCGGGTAGCGCTCTATATTTCATTCGATGGTGTCTGAACGAAAAGAAAGCGTCAAGGCTTGTGTATTGGTCTTCGTGCTAACAATCTCTGGTTAATTCCGGTTCAGCCACGAGCCGGCTTCTTGAAAACTTCCTGATGATGCCACTCCAGAAACTCCCTATTCGGCAGAAATTCCGGGCTCTGTGGGGAGATAAGCCCTGCACCATGATAGGAGAGCAGGCGAGCTTGGATATCCGGACTTCCGACAACATGGCGACTAAATTGTACTTGGTAGGTATCCGGAGTGATGGTGAAAGCGCCCAAGTCGAAAATCTTGTGGTGCAGTGAGCAAAGCGCGAGCCCATTGCTCTCGACGTCGGGCCCCCCGGCTTGAAACCATTTGATGTGTGCGGCCTCCAAACCGATCACCTGGTTAAAAAGGCGGATGTCATGGCCGCAAAGACAGCAGCGGTACTCGTAAGCCATCAAAACCTTTTGACGAAAGGCAGGATTACGGCGCCGTTTGTCAATCGGCTCTTCGCAAACAGTTTGGTATGTCGCCTCTAAACCGACTGCCGCCAGCACGTCTGACTGAATCGACTCAGGGAAGTGCGCCCCAACTATTCTATTAGCGACCTCGCGCAAGAGCGCTGGATCGGATACAAGTGCATCACGCACTGCCGGAACAAAATTCCCGGTAACCCGATGTGTACGCAGTTCCGTTATATTGGGTGTTGCTCCGGCAGGCCGTTCGAGTATCTGCGTAGGACCACGTAACTCCCAAAAGCCATCCGATCGCAAATGCCAGAAAGGGTAGTGCCGGCTTTTGCTCGCACCGGCAGGTCCGAATTCATCAAGTAGACTGATGAGCTTAGGCTCGATTTCACTGTATTCGATCGCGGATACATCACCCCTTGCAAGGCGACCCAGCTCCAGCAGGATCAGGAGCGGTTTATGAACAGCACGACTTCCACCGCGCTGCCACACCCTGAACTGCTCGAAAGTTTCGAGAACTTCTTGCGGAGTCATGTCCAGTACTCTGCCTTGTCGGGAATGACCCAACGCACGCCACCGCGCGGATCACCACAATCCCCGTCGAAGCGGGGAATCAAGTGGATATGAAGGTGGTGAACTGTTTGTCCCGCTGCCAGTCCATCATTGATTCCGATGTTATAGCCATCCGGTCGGGACTCCTGCTCGATGATCTGCTTCGCCCGCTCAAGCATTCCGACTAATGCCATGCGCTCGACATCTGTTATTTCGAACCAAGAGGCCACGTGCCGCTTCGGAACAATCAACGAATGCCCTGGCGATACCGGGTAGGCATCTCTAATAGCCATCACTCCTTCGCAATCGTCCAATATGCGATTAGAGGGAGGATCACAGAAAGGACAACCTGTGGTCATTTCAGGCTTCATTGCGCTTCAAGGGGAGCGAGCAGTGTACTCTCGAAGGACTCTGCGGACTAACAGTCACCTCTGCTGTCATCTGCCTTTTGTTTATGGACAAAGGACAGATGAGAGTCCGCCAACGGCGGGACGTCAACGCAGCGCTTCGATATCGGGTGGCCCACCGCGCATCGAGATTCACTCACCGGTTTGCGCGCTGTCGGTTGGCGTCTCGCCGCCGCGCGCCGTTCGCAGGAATCATCGAGGCTGGGTGGGGGTAAGCGGAGCGCAGTAAAAGACCGTGTAATACGCCCTATCGACGGCAGCTTCCATGTAGTCATCGGCGAAGGCGCGTCTTGCTGCCTGCAACGCCCGTTCTGCCTTATCGGTTAACCCCCGCAGAGTCACACTCTCAACCCTTCTTTCATTACAGGCTTAAGCAAGTGCGGCGCCCGGCCGGTCTCGGGCCGGTCCGGGGTTCCCAGGAACACCCAAGGTTGGATGAGGATTCCGGTTTCGAGAAAAATGGCGTAGGTCTCATCCGCCAAATCCATTTGTTCACGGATGGGATCGGATGCCGAGGTGAGGAAGACTGCCACATCGGCATCGCTGTCGGGACTGAAATCGCCACGGGCGCGCGAACCGAAAAGCACCAGGCCCGTCAGCTGTCTGCCATAACGGGTCTGGAGGCGCTGTTTGAACAGGTCAAGCGCACTATGCGTCGTGGTATCCGGCTCAAAGGGACATGGCGTGTACCGGCACGGTTCGCGTTTGGGTGCCGAATCGCGGCTTCCGCCGCGCCTACCGTAACAGCGGGTTAGCTGACTGGTTGGAACTCAGTCTACCGCAGGCACTGGGGGGCTGCTATCGGCTGGGCATCGCACGCGTTTATGGCCGAGGGCAGGTAGTATTGAAATCGGGGGATATCCGGAGGCTCGCATGGCAACCGCACACACCAAGGTCTTTACGAGTAACCGCAGCCAAGCCGTTCGGCTGCCCAAGAGCGTTGCTCTGCCCGAGTCGGTCAAGGAGGTGGAGATTATCGCCATTGGCAACCGGCGGCTGATTACGCCCGCCGGTGAAGCCTGGGACAGTTGGTTCGAAGGGCCTGGCGTAGCTGACGACTTCATGGTGGAGCGGGAGCGGCCCTCAGATCAGAAGAGAGAGGCGCTCTGACATACGCGCTGAAGTCCGTGGTCAAGCGCAACACTACCCTATCGCCTTGATCCGCTCGGCCAGGTCCGGGGGCGCGTGGAACACGAACGCCCGGCCGCGCTTGCGCTGGTCGAGCAGGCCGAGTTCGGCAAGTTTGAGCAGGTCTGTGCGGGCGGTTTGGGTGACGACCTGGTGCGAACGTTGATGGCTCGCCACCGTGTAGCCGTGGCCCGGGTGGCGCAGTGCATGACTGAGCAGGGCTGTCTGCCGGTAGTTGAGTTGGTCGGCCAGATTGGGGCTGTGGCGCAGCAGGCTTTCGGCACTGCGCTGCTCCTGAATCTTTCGGGCGAGGTAGGCATGAAGGGCGTCGACCGCCCGCTCGATGATATCCACTTGGTGCAGGATGAAGTAGGTGGCGTCGTTGTCGTCGGTCTCGGTGTGGAGGTAGGCGCGCGCGTATTTGGCGGGCGCCGACTTGATGAGACGGGAGATGGAGAGGTATTCCGTCAGCCAGTAGCCGGATCGCGCCATGCTCCAGTAAAAGAGTGCGCGGGCAGTGCGGCCGTTGCCGTCGAGGAACGGGTGGTCGTAACCGAGCATGTAGTGGATGAGGATGGCGCGGACGACCGGATGAACGAAGGGCTCGGCCTTTTCGTCCTGATTGGCGAAGGCGCAGAGTAATTCCAGTCGCTGAGGGAGGGTGTCGGCGGGCGGTGGTTCGTGGAGCACGGTGGTCGGGTTGGCATCCATGACCGAGATGCGTTCGTCGGGGCGGCGGAAGCGGCCGGCCGCACCCGGGTCGTCCAGCGTGCCTTCGGTGACGATGCGATGCAGTTCCAGTATGCGTTCGGCGCTGAAGGGCTCTTCCTTGAGCTGGCGGATCTGCTCCATGACCCGATAGTTGTTGAGGATCATCCGTTCGCTGCGATCACGCGGTCGCCGCCCGCTGCGGAGCATGTTGTTCGCCTCTTCGCGGGTGGTGGAGGCCCCTTCAAGCTGGGCGGAGGTGATCGCCTCCTCGATGAGGGAACTGACCAGATAGCGGTTACGGTCCTCGTCCGAAACCGCCTTGCCTTCCATCGCGATTTCGCCCGCCGCATGCCGGTCGATGTCGTGCAGTGCGCGCATGACGCTGTTGGGCATCGCGAACTGGACCGGCCGGTCGTTGGTGTCGGTCAGCGGCAACGCCGTCAGCATGCCTTGCCTGCCCAGCTTTATGGCGGCCCACCACTGTTCGACGGTCATCCCCTCCGGGGGGGTGCGATGCCGAAGCTGGTCCCAGTGGAGGTAGGGTCCCTTGTAGGCGCGGGATTGGTCCAGTATCCGGCCAATGCCTTCCGCGTTGGCGTTACAGAGCAGTTGGTCGAGATCGGGCGGGGTAAGGGGAACCTTCATACTGCTAATTGTTGCGCTGTTAGCATTTTATTAGCAGTTTAGGCTCGAAAAGCTAATTCGGGCAAGACTAGAGCACCGAACAGCTAAACCGAGTGTTGCTTAATCTGTAGGAGCCCGGCCCTCCGGGCGAATAGCGGCAAAGCCGCTTCAGCCCTGGATTTGCTCCGGTAGGCCCATTCGCCCGCGGGGGCGGGCTCCTACAGCTGGCCGGCTCTTAAGGACAACGTTCCATTTATCTGTTCGGTGCTCTAGGAGCCTGTCGGATTTGGGATGCTCCTAGCCGTTGATTGGCAATTCCCCTTTTCCGTAGCGGGACAGGATCTCCTCCGGCGGCATGGGGCGGGCGAAGTGGTAGCCCTGGCCGATGTCGCAGCCCATTTCGCGTAGGCGGGCGGCCTGTTCGGCCTCTTCGATCCCTTCGGCGACGACGATCATGCCGATGGATTTGGCGAGGGAGATGGTGGCGCGCACGATGGCGGCGTCGTTGACATCCTCGAGCATGTCGCGGACGAAGCTCTGGTCCACTTTGAGTTTGTGGGCCTGGAACTGGCGCAGCATGACCAGGGAGGAGTAGCCGGTCCCGAAGTCGTCGATAGCGAAGTGCACGCCGCTGCTGCTCAGTTTGGCGATCCAGGAGAGAGCGTCGGCATCGACGTGCATGAAGGCGGACTCGGTGAATTCGATCTCCAGCGCCTCGGGCGGGACGTTGCAGCTCTCGATGGCGCGGGCCAGCGATTCGAAACCATGCCCACCCTTGAACTGTGCGGCCGAGACGTTGACGGCGATACGGTCAACGGTCAGCCCCTGGTCGCGCCAGGTGAGCCACTGGTTGCACGCTTCGGCCATCACCCATTCGCCGATGGCGGGCATCAGGCCGCGGCTCTCGGCAAGGGGAATGAAGCGGCCGGGCGAAACTTCGCCCAGGCTCGGGTGGCGCCAGCGCAGAAGCGCTTCGACGCCGACCAGCCGGCCGGAGGCGAGTTCGATCTGCGGCTGGAAGACGAGTCGCAACTGTTGCTGCCCCAGCGCGCGCGCGAGGTCGTTGGTGAGTTCGGCGTCCTGCTGTACCTGCTCGGTCATGGCGTCGTCGAAGTAGACGTAGCCGCCGCGGCCGCGGTCCTTGGCCTTGTAGAGGGCGATGTCGGCGCGGCTGATGAGTTCGTCGACGTCGGTCATGTCACGGCCCGGTACGGCGATGCCGATGCTGCTGTTGCTGTGCAGGCGCATGGATCCGACGGGGAAGGGATCGCCGAAGCTGGCGATCACCTTGATGGCCAGCGCGGCGGCATCGGCGGGGCCGCCGATGCCGGACTGGATGATGCCGAATTCATCGCCCCCCAGTCGGCTGAAGGTGTCTGTGCTGCGCAGTTGACCCTTCACCCGCTGGGCGACCAGACGCAGCAGCTCGTCGCCTGCGGAGTGACCGAGGCTGTCGTTGATGTCCTTGAAGTGATCGAGATCGAGCACCAGCAGGGCAAACGGTACGTTGTGGCGCCGGTATCGGCGCAGCGCCTGGTCGAGGCGATCGCGAAACAGCACGCGGTTGGGGAGGTCGGTGAGGGCGTCGTGGTAGGCGAGGTGATTGATCTGCTCTTCGGTCGCCTTGCGCCGGGTGATGTCCTCCTTCACCCCGACGAAGTGGGTGACGGCCCCCGCCTCGTCGACGATGGGCGAGATCGACACCTGCTCGCAGATGATTTGGCCGTCCTTGACCCGGTTGAACAGCTCCCCGCGCCACACCTTGCCCCCGAGGATGGTCTGCCACAGTTCGGCGTAGGTCTCGTCGGAGGTGCGGCCGCTCTTGAGCAGGCTCGGCGTGCGGCCGTACAACTCGTTGGCACTGTAACCGGTCACCTCGGTGAAGCGTGGGTTCACGTACTCGATCCGTCCCTGCGGATCGGTGATCACGACCGAGGCCGGACTCTGCTCGACCGCCCGCGACAGGCGCCGCAACTCCTCCTCGCGGCTGCGGATGCGATCGGTCATGTGGTTGAAGGTCTCGGCCAGGTCGCCGATTTCGTCGCCCGGCCGGATGCCGGCGACCGTCTCGTAGCGGCCCTGCCGCGCGCTGCCGACCGCGCGCATCAGGTGTTCGAGCGGCTGGGTGACGGTGCGGCGCAGATAGAGCATGCCGAGTACGAAGATGATGCCGGCGGTCACCAGCAGGCCGGAAAGGCCGGCGGTGATGAGCGTTCGGCGCTGGGCGGTGAGATCCCCCCGGTCGAGCACGAACAGTGCGGTGCTGCGGGTACCGTCGCCGAATACCCAGTCCCCGGCACCCAGCAGGCGGCTGCCGTCCCGCTGCCAGCGAATCCCCGACAGATTGAGGCCGGCCGGCGGCGTAGTGTCGGTGATGGCAACCGGCGGGGCGATATCGGGCATGGTCCGGGAGAGAAGCTTGTGGGTGCCGCCGGCGATGCCGAACGCCGCCCCGGTCTGGGCGGCAATCTGCTCAACAAACCCCTCATCGAGGCATACCCCCACCACCACACTGCCGATCACCTCACCCGGCTTCCCGTTGGCAGGGCGCAGGACCGGAGCTTCGGCAGCGAGGGCGGGGCCAGACCCGGTGGCGCAGGGCGCGAGGCTCACGCCGCGGGGGCCGGCGCCCTGTGTATTGGTGGCGTGCTGTTGCAGAAACGGCGGTACCGCGGCGAGCGGGACGAATGAGCCTTCGCCGTAGACGCTTGCGAAGGCCACCGGCCCCGCCTCCCGGTAGGAGACATAGAGCTTGTATTCGGCGCCCTCTTCGCGCCAGTAGCCGTTCAAAGTTCCGCTGCTGCCGACGATGGCCGCCCAGGTGGCACCGGCTGCACGCGCCAGCTCGGCAAGTTCGCCGGCCAGTTCCTGCGCCGGCGGGTCGAAGGTCATGGCGGTGCTGATCTGCGGCTCGAAATAGTCGGCGAACAGCCGCAGGGTGGCGACGACGCTGCGCCGCTCCGCCAGTGCGCCGGCCGAGGTGGCCAGCCTGTCGGCCCGTTCGGCGATCTGGTTGTCCAGAATGCCGAAGGCCGCTTCGATGCGGGCCTGCCGCTCGGTTTCGATCTCATGCTCCTGCAACAGCCAGAAGGCGATGCCCGAGACCAGCAGCACCACTGCCGTGGAGGCGAACCACAACAGCAGAAGACGCTGGGGCAGACGGAGCTTCGCCAGCATCAGAAGATAGGCACTATCGATTCGACGTTGTCGCGCGTCACCATCTGCGACTCCACAACAATCTCTTTCGGGACGGTCTCGCCGCGCAGAATGCGCAGTGCGATCTCCGCCCCCTCCTCGGCGAAAGTGGGATAGACGAAACTCGCGTCCTGCTCCCCGGCACGGATCGCCTCACGCGCCTCGGTGATGTAGTCGATACCGATGATCGGCACCGTGGCCGGGTCGATGCCGGCGCGGCGCAGTGCGGCGCGGGCACCCGCCGCCATGCTGTCGCTCTGTGCGTAGATGGCGTCGAACTCCAGCCCCTCCGCCAGCGCCTCCTCGATCGCCAGAATCGCCTTGTCGCGCAGCGAGTCGGCACGCTTGATGGCAACCACCCGCAGGCCCGGGTGGTTGCGCAGCTCGTCGACGAAACCTTCGGTGCGTTCGATCGCCGGCGTGGTGGTGGGGATGTGTTGCAGGATCAGGATGCCGCCCTCGCCGCCCAGGCGCTCGGAAAGACGGATGGCGGCGCGACGCGCGATGTTGCGGTTGTCGGCGCGAATGAAGGTGGTGTGGCTCTCGCCCGTGGTGCGGCGGCTGAGCAGCACCACAGGGATGCCCTGGGTGCTCACCCGATCGACCACCGGCGCCATCAGCTGGGCATCGCGCGGACTGGTGATCAGGAGATCGATGCCGCCCGCGACCAGGTCCTCGATGTCCTGGATCTGACGCGCAGAGTTGCCGCCCGCGTCGGTATGGATGAAGCGAACCTCCGGGTGGTGGCGGAACGCCTCCACGAGACCGTCGGTCTGTGCCCGTCGCCAGTCGTTGGCGAGTGTGTCCTGGGCAAAGGCGACAACCCATCGGGGTGCGTCGGCCTGCTGGGCCGCCACAGGGAGGGTCAGGGCCAGTATCGCGAGCCCCCCCAGGAGGCGCTGCCGTACACGCCAAAATGCACCGGTATGCCGGTGAAGCGATTGTGTCATGGAGGTATCTCCGATCGTGCGCCCCGGCTCCGCCCCGGGGAGCCCGTCCACATTACGCGGCATGATCGAATCGGGCAATATCTGCGGATTCGCAAGGAGGTGTTGTGACGAAACGGGGTGAGGTACCGGTCACGTTTTTCACCAAACCACACTGAACGTGTCCGGATTCGGGCCGCTTCCGACGGAGCGCGCCCCCGCGGGCGAATGGGCCTACGGGAGCAAATCTTAGGGCTGAAGCGGCTTTGCCGCTATTCGCCCGGAGGGCCGGGCTCCTACGGCGCAAGGCGATTAAGCAACACTCGGTTATCTGTTCGGTGCTCCAGCAGCCTGTTCACCCTCTTATGGGGCTGGGGAGTTACCACCCGCGGAGGCAAGCGACCCCTTTTGTAGCATCTCGGTAATTGTCTCGGCAGGAACGGGACGGCTGTAGATATAGCCCTGCCCTTCGTCGCAACCACTCTCAAGCAGGAACTTCTCCTGCGCTTCGGTTTCCACCCCTTCGGCAATGACACCGATCCCGAGGCTCTGGCCCAAGGCGATGACGGCCTGGGCGATCGCCATGTCGTTTGGATCGTCGGGGATGTCCTGGACAAATGACTTGTCGATCTTGAGCTTGTCGATCGGAAGCTGCTTGAGATAGGCGAGTGAGGAGTAACCTGTGCCAAAGTCGTCGATGGCAAGGGCTAGCCCCATATTGCGCAGTTCGGTGAGCAGTTCGATGGATTGCTCCGGACTGGTCATGATGAAGCCTTCCGTCACCTCCAGCCCCAGCCACGCGGGCCGACAGCCGGTCCTCTCGAGGATATCTGCCACCTGAGTCGCGAGATCCCTCTGGTAGATCTGCTTACCTGAGAGGTTGATCGATATACAGCCGGGGGCGAGACCCATCTCGTGCCAACACCGGGCCTGACGACTGGCCTCCTCAAGCACCCACTTGCCGATTGCGATGATCAGGCCCGATGCCTCGGCCGCCGGGATGAAGCTGTCTGGCGCGACAAGCCCCTTTTCCGGATGCTCCCAGCGCAGCAGGGCTTCCATACCGATCATTGTCCTGGTTTTGAGGTCGTACTGCGGCTGGTAGTAGAGGCGGAACTCGTCACACCTCAGCGCCTGGCGCAACTCCGCATCGAGCTGTATCCGATTGTACGCGGTGGCGGTCATGTCCTCGGTGTAAAACTGCAAGGTGTTCCGGCCGCTCTCTTTGGCCTTGAACATTGCCGCATCGGCGTTGCTCAGCAGGTTGTCGACGTCGCGGCTGTCGTCGGGATAGATGCTGATGCCGATGCTGGTTGAAACGAAAAGATCGCGGTCGGCCACCCGGATGGGGTCCTGAAGTACTTCGATGAGTTGCCGCGCCACCCGGGCGACATGCTGCGGGTCATGAAGCTTGGTGAGTACCACCGTGAACTCGTCACCGCCGAGCCGTGCCACCAGATCGCTCTCCCTGACCACCACCTGGAAGCGTCGAGCCACCGCCATGAGGACTTCGTCTCCCACCGCATGGCCGAGACTGTCATTGATCTGCTTGAACTCGTCGAGATCGATGAACAGGATGGCCAGCTGTTCACCGGCTCGCCCCGCGGCTCGAATCGCCTGTTCAAGGCGGTCACGGAACAGGAGGCGGTTGGGCAGGTGAGTGAGTGAATCGTAATGGGCCAGCCAGTCCAGGTGCGCCTGCTTTTTCTCCAGGGCTTCGCGCGCAACATTCCGCTCGGTGATATCACGGGCGATGCCGAGGATGCCAAGCAGTTCGCCGTTCGGTCCGTAGTAAGGGGTTTTGAGTGTGTCCAGCAACACTGTGTGGCCATCGGGGTAGGTCGCCCACTCTTCGCAGGTGGCTATCTTCCCGGCACTCAGTATCGCCGCATCGTCCCTCCTGACCTTTTCAGCAGCGCTTTGGGTGAAAAGGTCGTAATCGGTCTTGCCGATCACCTCTCCCTGGGGCAGTCCGGCAAAGTGGCTGAAGGCGCGGTTACACCCCTGATAATTCCCGTTGGTATCCTTGAAGAAGATCAGGTCCGGGGTGGCGTCGATAATCGAGTGCAGCAGCGCGTTGTTCTCGGCCACCTCACGTTCCTGAGCGCCGAGTGCATGGACCATGCGGGCGAACGACTCCGCGAGTTGTCCCAGCTCGTCTCCCCGGGTCAGGGTGAAGGTCACGTCCCGTTCACCCTGGCGGACGCGGTGCGACGCGGCAGACAACTGACGAATTCCGCGCGTCAGCCCGAGCGCCATGAACCATGCGAATACCGAGCCGAGCACGATCGCGGCGGCGGTGTAGGTCAGGCCATCGACGGTGACCCGCTGGAGATTGGCCGTGATTTCGCCCCGGCTGATGCCCACCCGGGTCCAGCCGATAAGCCGATCGTTCACCAATACCGGTGCGGCCACGTCGATCAGTGCGCTGGAGTTGACCAGAATCTGTGACGTCGGAGCGGCGCCAATCAGTCGGTGGCTGATCTCGTCGGCAAGGTAGCTGCCCACCTTGGTGCGATCGGTATAAGCGAGGACCTTGCCATCGTTGTCGGCAAAGAGGGCATAGCGCAAACCCCGGTAGCGGGTCTGGGCGGCGATCAACTCCTCCATGCCGATAATGTCGTTGGCCAGTATCCAGGGGGTTGCGGTCGCCGCCAATGCCTCAGCCAGGCTCAGCGCCTCCGCTTCGCTCTGCTCGACGAGAAATGCCCGTTCCCGTGCCACCAAATCGAACACGAAGAAGGTCATCAGAAACGCATGCACGAACGCGATGCCGAGCATCAGCTGTCGGGTGATTGTGCCGGTCCAAAGGTGTTTGAACCTAGAAACCGCAGTTGACCGCTTCATGGATTCTATAAGTACCTAGACATGTAAATGTTTGTGGCTTTGTCGGGCTTCACCGAATGGGTGAGTGCGCTACGCACCCGATCGCACGGTTCCCGGCCCGTCTGGCGGTGTTTCGCCCCTTGGAAAGGGCCAGCCCTTTCCTGCGGGTCGCGCCTGGCCAGCCGGGCCGGGAACCGCACACTCGGGCGCGTCCAACTGCGGCTTCTAGGTTGAAGCGGTTCAGCATCGTTTACTCGATCGGGCGTACTTCCCGGGCGAATCGTTCGACGAAATCCCGGACCGGCTGGTAGGTGGCCTCATCGGCCGGCTCGAAACGGCTCAACTCCATTCGGGCGAGAATCCTCCGCCCTTCTGCGTGTTCGTGCAGTGATATCAGTCGCTTCTGCACCTGCTTCACAATCTCCTCCGGTACGCTCGGAAGGACGACCAGTCCGTTGTTGGGCAGCGGGTCGGTACGCCACTTCACCTCGAGCGCATCAGCCAACTCCGGGCGTTCCTTACTGAGTGCCCGCCAGGGCGGCGGCCAAGTGGCTGCGGCAGCCACGTTGCCCAGGTAGACATTCATGATCGAGGATTCCTGCGACCCCACGTAGCGGTTATCGAGCTCCTTCATCACGTCGATACCGTGGGAGTGAAGAAAATACTGCGGCAGCATCGTCGCCGCGAGAGCGGTCGGGGCCGGGTAACTGACCGACTGTCCGCGCAGGTCGGTCACATCGGTGATACCTCTGTCCCTGCGTACCAGGATGATGCCGCGGAAGTTCTCGTCGTCGCCCATCTTGCCAAACACACGGTAGCCCTTGTCGATGGCGTTGATGGTCTGGAAAGGATTGGGGAGGGAGAAGTGAAACCGTTGCGCGTAGAGTTTTTCGTCGTAACTGGCGTAATCTCGCGACGCCTCGACTTTGAACCGTGCCCCCTCGATGGTGTCGCTCAGGTGGTCGGTCAGGGGACCGAACACCTCGAACAACCGCTGGGGATTGTGGAGCGGGTGGATACCAAAGATATAGAGGGCATCCACCGCGATCGGCGCCGCACTGAACTCAGGCTGGTAATCGTCTTCCGATTCGGACGAGCAGCCGGAGACGAATAGACCAAGAAGTGCGACTAGCGGCAGAACGAAAAGTGATGAGCCCCTCCCCCTGACCGGGGTCCTGCTGTTTTCCACGGACACCGCGCCTCCCCCCCAGGCAAACAGCTGCAGGCGAGTCTAACTCAATCGATGGCCTCCCCGCGAGATGGGCGGTGGTCAGCAATGACCCATGCCAGTCGAGGAACGCCGGCGCCGCGGCAGATTGTGCCCTACGATCAGCTAACCGAGGTTCGGGGCCAGCCAGCGCTCGACCTCTTTCGGGTCCATGCCTTTGCGTTTGGCGTAGTCGGCCACCTGGTCGGGGCCGATCTTGCCGACGTTGAAGTAGGCGGCCTCGGGATGGGCAAAATAGAGGCCACTGACAGCGGCCGTGGGGACCATCGCCTTGTGCTCGGTGAGCCAGATGCCGGTGCGCTCTTCGGCTCCGAGCAGGTTCCAGAGAGTGTCTTTTTCAGTGTGGTCGGGGCAGGCCGGGTAGCCGAGGGCAGGACGGATGCCCTGGTACTGCTCTTTGATCAGCGCCTCGTTGTCCAGCTGTTCGTCCGGTGCATAGCCCCAGATCTGCTTGCGCACCTGTGCGTGCAGCCATTCGGCGCAAGCCTCGGCAAGGCGGTCGGCGATGGCCTGGAGCATGATGGCGTTGTAGTCGTCGTGCGCGGCCTTGAACGCTTCGGTCCGCTCTTCGATGCCGATGCCGGTGGTACAGGCGAAGCCGCCGATGTAGTCGGTCTTGCCGCTCGCCTTCGGGGCGATGAAATCGGCCAGCGACTTGTTGTGCTGGCCCTCGGGCTTTTCGCTCTGCTGGCGCAGGCAGTGGAAGGCGGTGCCGTCACTCAGTGCGATGTCGTCGCCGTCGGCATTGGCCGGGAAGAGGCCGACGACCGCGCGTGCGGTGAGCCAACGCTCTTCGATGATGCGGCTCAGCATCGCCTGGGCGTCGTTGAAGAGCTTCTTCGCCTCATCGCCCTTGTCGGCGTCTTCGAGGATTTTCGGGTAGCGGCCCTTGAGTTCCCAGGCGTGAAAGAAGAAGGTCCAGTCGATGTAGGGGACCAGGGTTTGGATTGGGATGTCGGTGAAGGTGGCGACGGCGCCTTCGCTTTTCGGTTCGATGGTAATTGGGCCGGTGGTGGCTTGATCCAGATTGATCCCCTCACCCCCGACCCCTCTCCCGGAGGGAGAGGGGAGCAGGGCGGGACGGACCGGCTCGTAGGTATTCCAATCGAACTGGGGGCGGTTGTTGCGGGCGACCTCCAGGGGAACCAGTTTGGTTTCGCCGCGCTTCTTGCTGTGGCGCTCGCGCACCTCCGCGTGTTCGGCGTTGATCCGGGCGACGTAGTTCTCCTTGGTGCCCTCGGACTCGGAGATGAGGTTCTGGGCGACACCGACGGCGCGGCTGGCGTCCTTCACCCACACCACCGGGCCGCTGTAGGCGGGGTCGATCTTCACCGCGGTGTGGGCGCGGCTGGTGGTGGCGCCGCCGATGAGCAGCGGCAGGTTCATGCCGAGCCGTTCCATTTCCGATGCGAGGTGGACCATCTCGTCGAGGGACGGTGTGATAAGGCCGGAGAGGCCGATGATGTCCACGTCGTGGCTTTTCGCCTCTTCGAGGATCTTCGCGGCCGGGACCATGACGCCGAGGTCGATCACCTCGAAGTTGTTGCACTGCAGGACGACGCCGACGATGTTCTTGCCGATGTCGTGGACGTCGCCCTTGACGGTGGCCATGAGGATCCGGCCGTTGGGGCGTGCGCCTTCGCTCTTTTCCGCCTCGATGTAGGGGATGAGGTGGGCCACCGCCTTTTTCATCACGCGGGCGGACTTGACCACCTGGGGCAGGAACATCTTGCCGTCACCGAACAGGTCGCCGACGGTGTTCATGCCGTCCATCAACGGCCCTTCAATCACGTCGATGGGCGCCTTGGCGTTCTGGCGGGCCGCTTCGGTATCTTCGACCACATATTGGTCGATACCCTTGATCAACGCGTGTTCGAGTCGCTTCTCCACTGGCCAGGCACGCCACGCCTCATCCTCCTTCTTTGCCGCCTCGCCGGTGCCGGCGTACTCGGGGGCGATCTCCAGCAGGCGGTCGGTGGCGTCCGGGCGGCGATTCAGCACCACATCCTCGACCGCCTCGCGCAGCGCTTCGGGGAGTTCGTCGTAAACGGCAAGCTGGCCGGCGTTGACGATGCCCATGTCCATGCCGGCGTGGATGGCGTGGTAGAGGAAGACGGCGTGGATCGCCTCGCGCACCGGGTTGTTGCCGCGGAAGGAGAAGGAGACGTTGGAGACGCCGCCGGAGATGAGCGCGTGCGGCAGGTTCTGTTTGATCCAGCGGGTCGCCTCGATGAAGTCGACGCCGTAGTTGTTGTGCTCCTCGATGCCGGTGGCGACGGCGAAGATGTTGGGGTCGAAGATGATGTCTTCGGCCGGGAAACCGACATCGTTCACCAGAATCTCGTAGGAGCGCTTGCAGATCGCCTGCTTGCGCTCGCGGGTGTCGGCCTGCCCCTTCTCGTCGAAGGCCATGACGATGGCGGCGGCGCCGTACTTGCGCAGCAGTTTGGCGTGGTGAATGAACGCGGCCTCCCCCTCCTTGAGGGAGATGGAGTTGACCACCCCCTTGCCCTGGATGCACTTGAGGCCGGTCTCGATGATCTCCCACTTGGAGGAGTCGATCATCACCGGCACCTTGGAGATGTCCGGCTCCGAGGCGACCAGGTTGAGGAAGGTGCGCATCGCCTTCACGCCGTCGAGCATCGCCTCGTCCATGTTGACGTCGATCACCTGCGCGCCGTTCTCCACCTGCTCGCGGCAGACATCGAGCGCCTCGTCGTACTTCTCCTCCAGCACCAGCCGTTTGAATTTTGCCGAGCCGGTCACGTTGGCCCGCTCGCCGACGTTCACGAACAGCGACTCACGACCGATGTTGAGCGGCTCGAGCCCCGACAGGCGGCACTCAGCCGGTCGTGCCGGGAGCTTGCGGGGTGCGCAGTCGGCGACCGCCTCGGCGATTGCCTTGATGTGATCCGGACCGGTGCCGCAACAACCGCCAACGATATTGAGGAAGCCGGACTCGGCCCACTCCCTGATCTGGGCAGCCATCTTCTCGGGGGTGAGGTCGTATTCCCCGAAGGCGTTCGGCAGGCCGGCGTTGGGGTGCGCGGAGACATGGCACTCGGCAAGGCGTGAGAGCTCGTCAATGTGCTGGCGCAGCTCCTCCGGACCCAGGGCGCAGTTCAGTCCGAACGAGATCGGGCGGGCGTGGCGCAGGGCGTTGTAGAACGCCTCCGCGGTCTGGCCGGAGAGGGTGCGGCCGGAGGCGTCGGTGATGGTGCCGGAGATCATTACCGGGTAGCGGGTGCCGGTCTCCTCAAAGTGGGACTCCAGCGCGAACACCGCCGCCTTGGCGTTCAGGGTGTCGAAGATGGTTTCGATCAGGAACAGGTCGGTGCCGCCGTCGATGAGGCCGCGGATCGCCTCCCGGTAGGCCTCCACCAGGGTGTCGAAGTCGATGTTGCGCTTGCCCGGGTCGTTGACGTCCGGCGAGATGGAGGCGGTGCGGTTGGTCGGGCCGAGAACGCCGGCGACGAAGCGCGGCTTCGTGTCGGAGAAGCGATCGCACATCTCACGGGCGAGGCGGGCCGCCTCCACGTTCATCTCATAGGCCAGCGCCTGCATGTCGTAGTCGGCCTGGGAGATGGTGTTGGCGCCGAAGGTGTTGGTCTCGACGATATCGGCGCCGATGTCGAGATAGGCCTCGTGAACGGCACGCACCACATCGGGCTGGGTCAGCACCAGCAGGTCGTGGTTGCCCTTGAGATCCTTCGGCCAGTCGGCAAAGCGAGTACCCCGGTAGGCGGCCTCGTCCAGCTTGTGGCGCTGGAGCATGGTGCCGGTGGCGCCGTCGAGGATGAGGATGCGTTCGCCGAGGAGCCGCTCGAAGAGGCGGCCCCGCTCGTTGGTGTACTGGTTTGCCATTGCCGGGGGTGTGTTTCCAAGGGGTGATTACGAACGGGAAATTCTAGCATGGCGCGCCCTCACACCGGCCTCCCGGAGTGATAAGGAGGGGTGGAGTCGCGGCGCAACACCCGCGTCTCACTCCTTGTCGGAGAGGCCGAGGCGCTCCATGTCATCGGGGCAAATGGTGTGGGCGATCGGCGGGGGGTGGTCGGCCTCGAACAGCTTTAGGATCAATATCGCCTCCTCCGCCTCCACCCAGTAGTCCCCCCCAAGATCCACCCGCCGGCACCAGCTGCACATGCGTAGGGGTGTGCCCTCTGTAGCCGGTTCCTGCCGCAACAGGGGGTTGGCGGGACGTGGCTCGATGTGGCGTTCAAATGAGGTGATGGCGAGTCTGTCCCTGGGCAACGGTTCGAAGGTCATCTGCATATAGCGGCGTAGCGTGGGGGAGTCGCAGCGATAGGGAACACGCTCGATGGGGTGGCCGGAACGTGCCCGTGCCAGCAGCACCCGCGTCAGTTGGCGAACCTCGTCGCCGGTCACGAACTCCCACAGCGGACGATCGAGAACAGCGCCTCCGGCCAGTTCGGGAGCGCCGTTTGCGCGGGCGAAGCGGTCGAAGGCCTCATTCACGAAGACGATGCGGTCGTCGAGGTCCAGATGGATTACAACCGGTTCGCTGTTCACCCCCCTGCTCCCTGTGGCCGTCCGACACCATCACAGTAAAGACCTTGCAGCTGAATACTTGCAGTTCACCGAATTGGGCCTACCTTTTTGCGGCAGTGTCCATGGATCGCACAGCACAAGGAGGCAGTTGATGAATCGCAAAATCGTGGGGGCCGTTGGTCTTGCACTCGGCCTGTCGGCCGTGTCAGCGCCGACGTTGGCGCAGAACTGGTATGTGGGGGCAAGCGCGGGCAGTGCCGATCCGGATCTCGGCCTGCTGGACAATGACGTGGGTGTAAAGCTGTTCGGTGGCTACCGCTTCAATCGCAACTTCAGCGCCGAAGTGGGCTACATGATGATCGGTGAACTGGAGTTCACCGGCGGCGACGTCGAGATCGACGGGCTCGAAGCCTCCGCCGTCGGACGGCTGCCCATCAACCCGGATTGGTCTGTATTCGGTCGGGCCGGTCTGTTCGCCTGGGATCGCGAGGTGAGCGGTGTCGCCGCCCAGTTCGTGGACGACGACGGCGTGGACTTCACCTGGGGTGTGGGTGCGGAGTATGCCCTGACCAATCAGGTCGGACTTCAGGCCGCCTGGCAGCGGTTCCTGGATGTGGAGGGGGATATCGACTACCTGTCGCTCGGCGCCACCTTCTCGTTCTAAGCCACAGGCCGCCAGTTCCGTCCGGTTTGTCGGGTTACGCCCCTTCGGGGCTAACCCGACCTACCCCCTCAACACTGCTCCCACGGCAGTCCCTCGAACCGCCAGCCCCCGAGGGTGCTGCGGTGGTGGTGCCGGTCCAGCTCCCCCTCGAAGCCGTCGAGCACGTTGCAGACTCGCCGAAATCCCGCCTCTATCAGCGCATTGCCCGCCTCCACCGATCGCTTGCCGCTGCGGCAGATGAGGATCAGGGAGGCCCCCTCCGAGGCCCGGGCGCCCGCCGCCAGCGCCTTCACCTGCCGGACGAACTCCGGGTTCACGTCCCAGTCCGGTTCGTCGATCCAGGGAATGTGGATGGCGCCCACCGGGTGGCCGACAAACAGGAACTCCATGCTCGAACGGACGTCGATCAAAAGGGCGCGGGGGTCGCGCTGTATCAGCGCGTGCGCCTCGCGCGGGGTCAGGTGCTCTACAGCCGTCATTGGTGAGCCTCGTTCAGGACGGCGTTACTATACCGAAGCGCACCGGTTCGCAGGAGCGCTGAAAAACGCCGGGAGCCCGCCCCCTTTTGCCGTAAAATCCCCGCCCATGCCTGACGTCGTCAAACCACCGAAGAACCTGCTGCGGCCGGTGGGCCGCGCCATTCACGACTACGACATGATCCGCGCCGGAGACCGGGTGCTGCTCGGCCTCTCCGGCGGCAAGGACTCCCTCGCCCTGCTGCATATCCTGCGACATCTGCAGCGTCACGCGCCGATTCGCTTCGAAATAGGCGCGATTACCGTCGATCCGCAGATTGAAGGGTTCGACCCCTCGCCGCTCAAGGGGTACCTGGCGGAGCTGGGGGTGCCCTACTTCTACGTCAGCCAGGCCATCGCCGACGAGGCGATGGGCCACGCGGAGGAGCCGGGGTTTTCGTTCTGCGCCTTCTGCTCGCGTATGAAGCGGGGGATCATCTACAGCACCGCGCGCCGCGAAGGGTATAACGTGATCACCCTCGCCCAACACCTGGACGACCTGGCCGAAAGCCTGCTGATGTCCATCTTCCACCGCGGCCAACTGCGTACGATGAAGGCGCACTACACCAACGATGTCGGTGACCTTCGGATCATCCGCCCGCTGGTCTACGCCCGCGAGCGGCAGACCGCCGCCTTCGCCGAAAACGCGCAACTGCCCGTGATTCCCGACAACTGCCCCGCCTGTTTCCGCATGCCCACCGAACGGGAGCACATGAAGGGGCTGCTGGCGGCGGAGGAGGCGCGCTACGACACCCTGTTCCGCAACCTGCTGAGCGCCATGCGCCCGCTCATGGATGGCCGGACGGAGGGGGACGAGCCGTAGTGGCCGCATTCGTCGAGGTGCTGTTCCGGCTGCTCGCCCGCCTGCCGCTGCCCCTGCTGCACCGGCTCGGCGCCGGGATCGGCTGGCTCTTTTCGGTGATCCCGAACCGCCACCTGGCGGTCACCCGCCGCAACATCGCGCTCTGTTTTCCCGAACTGAACGCCGCCGAACAGCAGTCACTGGTGCGACGCAGTCTGATGGAGACCGGCAAGACGGTGCTGGAGATGCCGCTGCTGTGGTGCGGCGACGGCGAGCGGGTGCTGGGCCTGGTGCGGGAGACGGTCGGGGTGGAGCATGTAGACGCGGCGCTCGCCGCCGGCCGCGGGGCCATCCCGGTGTCGCCCCATCTCGGTGCCTGGGAGTTGGTGGGGCTCTACCTGGGCCACCGCCATCCGCTG
Organism: Gammaproteobacteria bacterium; assembly: GCA_041690635.1. Lineage (GTDB taxonomy): Bacteria > Pseudomonadota > Gammaproteobacteria > Thiohalomonadales > Thiohalomonadaceae > JAWLGZ01. The sequence continues at coordinate 461,502 of JAWLGZ010000003.1, read as the reverse complement.
ACGGCGCTCTACCGGCCACCAAGGCAGGCGGACTTCGACCGTTTCATCCACCGCTCCCGGGAACGGCTCGGGGCGCGGCTGGTGCCGACCGACGGGGCGGGTGTGCGGGCGCTCTACCGGGCGCTCGGCCAGGGCGAACTGGCCGGGATCCTGCCCGATCAGGAGCCGCGGGAAGGGGGCGTGTTCGCGTCCTTTTTCGGCATCCCCGCCTACACCATCACGCTGGTTTCGCGCCTGGCCGGCCGCGGCGGTGCCCCGGTCATCCTGAGCTTTGCCGAACGGCTGCCGCGTGGCGCCGGGTACCGCCTCCACTTCATTCCCATCCCCCCCGCCGTGGCGGACCCGGACCCGGAGACCGCCGCCACCGCCCTGAACGGGGCCATCACCGAGGCGGTCCGCGACCTGCCGGCCCAGTACCAGTGGAGCTACAAGCGGTTCAGCACCCGCCCCCCCGGCGAGCCCCCCCTTTATTAGGGTCAGTCATGGTGCTTGCCCCATGCACCAGGAACCTTGTACCTGACTATTCCTGTATTACATTGTTGTGAACGGCGCGGCCAAGCGGCGCCCGCACTCTGGGGACACTCATGGAAGAGAGAACGCCGTCGGGTGCCGTCCGGCAGTGGCTGAGCGCCACCCCCTACCTGCTGCCGTGGCTCCCGGTGGCCGCCTTCGCCACCTTCATCAAGTTGCAGATGCTGGTGGATCTGGGCTACATGCTGGTTCTGCGTGGGCTCGGACGGGAGGAGTACACCGAGGGCCTGACCACGGTCGAACACGCCTCCCTTTTTGCGGAGGACATCCTGCTGGGGTTTCTAGTCGCCCCGGCGCTGCTGATCCTGGTCTGCCGCTATCTGCCCGGGCGCTGGCGGGCGCCGTTCACCGCCGTGGTGTCGATGGCCGCCATGCTGTTCCTGTTCGCCAACCTGCTCAGTTACGCCAACATCGGCCGCTTTCTCACCTGGCGTCTGGCATCCGATGCCGTGCAGTGGGTGAGCCAGAATCCGGTCTATATCGGTGCTTACCTCAGCCTGTCGGCAGCGGTGAAGATCGGAGGACTGCTGGTGGTGATCGCCGTTCTGGCGACCACTGCGCGCTACCTGGATCGATGGCTTGCGCGCAGGGTGCGCCCAGGTGCAGCGCTCGCCGCGATCGCCCTGCCGGCTATGCTGGTACTGCCCACCACCTGGCTTGCCGACATACCGCACACCGCCTATCACGACAGCGTGCTGCGCAGCGTGGTGGACTCCCTGCTGGTCCAGCCGGTGACACTCGCCTCGTCCACAACGGAACCCGATGAACTGATCGGTGAGTTCCGCCGGTTGTCGGCGACACCGCCGTACCAGCGCGATGATGACCTGTTCGGCGTCACGCGGGGGCACAACCTGCTCTATTTCGTGCTTGAAACGGCCCCCACCCGGGTCCTTGATCCCACCGGGCCGCTCGAAGGGATGCCCCATCTGCACCGCCTGCGGGAGCGGGCACTGGTGGCAACCCGCCACCACACCACCTATCCCTACACGAGCGACGCACTCTTCTCCATTTTCAGTGGCTGGTACCCCATTGACGAGCTGCGATACCTGCTGCTGCGCCGCAACGACCTGAGCCTGCCCGGCCCGATTGCCGCGCTGACCGAGCAGGGGTATGCCACCGCCGTTTACAGTCCCCTCAACTCCCGCTTTTCCGCCGACGACGAGATGTTCGATGCGCTCGGATTTGGCAAGTTCACCCTGTCCCACGCCGGCCTCGAGAGGGATTTCGACGGCCACTGGGACCACACCATCCAAATGGATCAGGAGGTGTTCGACCAGTTGATGACCAATATGAAGGAGTGGCTGGAGAGCGACCAGCCGTTCGCCGCCGCCTTTCTCCCGCAGGCGGGGCACGGGCCCTGGCCAGATATCGCCGGCAACGGCGACGACTGGCCGGCCCGCGGGCGGGCGATTGTCGCCTGGCAGGACCGTTGGCTGGGCGAGATCGTGGCGCTGCTGGAGGAGTACGGGGAGCTGGAGAATACGGTGATTGTGGTCACCTCGGACCACGGGGTGCGCACGCGCCAGGAGGACCCGGCTTTTGCCGGGGGACGGCTCGACGCCTACTCCTACGAGGTGCCCCTGGTGATCCACGCACCCGCAGCTTTCGGGCAGACCCGCTGGGTGGAACCGCTCACCTCTCACGTGGACCTGGCGCCGACCCTGCTCGACCTGTTCGGTCTACCCGGTGCCCGGGAGCGGTTGCATGGGCTGCCGCTGTGGGACGAACGCATTGCCGAACGGCGCACCTTTTTCTTCGGCCGGGGTTATCTGGGGGCGGACGGCTTCCACCAGGCGGGGCGGTTTTTCATGCACAACCACCTGTTCGGGGCCGACTACGCCAACAGTACGCTCGCCTTCGATGAGGGTCATCTGCTGCGTGCCGAACAGTCGGACGTGGCCGAGCGTGAACTGCTGGCCGGGATGGCGGGGTTGCGGGAGGTGTGGATCGAGCGCTTTGGCAGTACCGCGGACGCGATCCACCGGATTCAGCAGGGAGCCGGAGCCGACACCGGCTCCAGACCGCCGCAGCCATCGCCGGCGAAGCAGTAGCCGTTGCGTCCGTTGCGCTTGGCCCGGTACATGGCGTCGTCCGCCTGGCGGATCAGCAGTTCATTCTCCCGACCGTCCACCGGGTAGACGCTGATGCCGATACTGGTGCCGACGCGCGCCTCGGCACCTTCGATTTGGAAAGGCTCGGCCAGTGCCTGAATCACCTTGCGTGCAATCGAGGCCGCCTCCTCCTCCCCGCTGACCCCCTGCGCGACGGCGACAAATTCGTCCCCGCCGAGCCGGGCCACCAGGTCTTCCTTGCGTAGCGAACTCTGGATGCGCCGGGCCGCTGCGCGCAGCAGGGCGTCGCCGCCGTGGTGGCCAAGGGTGTCGTTCACCTGCTTGAAGCGGTCCAGATCGAAATAGAACACGGTGAAGCCTGGGCCACCGGCCGCGGCGTGGCGGGTCAGCTTTTCCATGTGTTTCTGAAAAAAGGCCCGGTTGGGTAGACCGGTGAGGTGATCGTGATTGGCGGCCTGCTCCAGCCGCCGGTGGGAGTCCCGCAGGTCACGCACATTGCGGGCGATGGTGGCCGCCTGTGCGGAGGTGGTGCGAAATACGGCAATGGCGACCAGGGCGCCGACCGCCAGGATGCCGGCGCCGATGGCGAAAAACACGTTGCGGGTCATCGCGTGGGCCGCGTGCGCTTCCGCGACTGCGCGGTCGGTGATCGCCTGCTGCAGCTGCCGGAGCTCGTCGAAGGTGTCGTTGATCGCCGCCTGCATCGGGATCGCCTGGTGCAGCATCAAACTCTCCGCCTCCGCGTAACGCTCGCCGGTCAGTAGATCGACGATGGTGTCCTGCACCTGGACCACCTCTTCAATCAGGTCGGTTTGCCGGTCGTAGACGGCCCGCTCCTCGCTGTTCAAGGAGAGCTCCCGGAATGCGACGCGGGCGCTCCCCACAGCAAACCCGGCCCGGTTGTACTCCATATAGAGGGCGTCCCGCTCGAACGGGTCGCGCTGCAGCAGCATGCTGTAGAGGGAGTCGCTGCGGTGGTAGCCGGCCACCTGCATGTCGGTAACGATGTTGGTCTTGCGGTTCTGTTCCGAAACCACCGTATCCAGGCTCGCCTGCATCGCCCTCAGCTGAAAAAGGGCGAAGGCGATCAGCGCCGCCATCAGCAGCAGCAGGACGCCGGAGCCGAATCCTGTGGTCAACCGGAACCGCTTGAGAACCAGCTCTCCCTTCATTCGTTCTCTCCCCCGCCCTCCGGCGGCACGGCGGTCTGAAAGATGCGCATCGACCAGAAATACTGGTCTGGCGCGCGCCGGATGAGCCGCTCCAGTTCTGCATTCATCCACACCGCGTCCGCCTGTTCGTCGCCGGAGGGAAACCCCTCCAGCGGCGGGTCGATACGGGTCACATAGGTGCCGCTCTCCGGCTCCAGGTAGCTCATGCAGGGCAGCACCTCGGCGTTGCAGGCGCGGGCCAGGCGGCCGAGGGCGGTCAGGGTCCCCTTGGGCACCCCGAAGAATGGCGCCAGCACCGTTTTCTGGGTGCTGCCCAGGTCCTCGTCCGGCAGGTAGTACACCAGATTACCCTGCCGGGCCTGCCGCACCACGGCCCGAATCCCCGCATCACGGGCAAACACCCGACCCAGGAACCGGGTACGCCCGCGAATCACGAACCAGTTGATGAGTGGATTGCGTGCGGGCTTCATGGGACCGGCCCCGGGGTGGCGCATACTGATGGCGGTGACGCCGAAATCGAGCGCGATCGAGTGGCCGGTGCAGAGAATGACACCTCGGCCCGAGGCACGGGAGCGCAGAATGTGCTCTTCGCCTTCGACACGGATGAGCCTGCGCAGGCGGCGTTCGCTCCCCCACCAGAGTAGCGAGTAGTCGATGAGCACGATGCCGAACAGGCGGAAGTAGCAATCCGCCATCCGCTCCCGCTCGACGTCGTCGCGTTCCGGAAAACACCGGGCGAGGTTATCCAGGGTGATCTGGCGCCGCTTCGGGCGCCGGCCATAGAACCGTGCGCCGAGGTAACCGCCGAGCGCATGGCGCGCCCCGCGCGGCAGCTGGCCGACGAGGGCGAACAGGCCGAGTCCCAGCCAGATGTGCCAGAAGCGCGGCGCCAGATAGCTTAGCCGGAAGGGGGCGGTGCCGGACAATTCCACTTATCGCAACTCCGCCAGGAGCCGATCCATCATCCCCTCTGCCTGGGCTCCGTACCCGCCACCGAACAGGTTGAAGTGGTTGAGGATGTGGTAGAGGTTGTAGAGGGTGCGCCGGGTGGCGTAACCGGGATCGAGCGGCCATGCCTCTTCGTAGGCGGCGCGGAAGGCGCCGCCGAAGCCGCCGAACAACTCGGTCATGGCGATATCCGCCTCCCGATCGCCGTAGTAGACCGCCGGGTCGAAGATGACCGGCTCACCCTCGCGTGTCACCGCATGGTTGCCGCCCCACAGATCACCGTGCAGCAGCGAGGGGACCGGCCGGTAGTCAGTGAAGAGGGCCGGCAGGCGTTCGATCAGGGCCTCGCCTTTTTTCGCCATCCGGCTGCCAGCGCCCTTGCGCAGTGCCAGGTCCAGTTGAAAACCGATACGCCGTTCGGCGAAAAACCGCACCCACTCCGCCTCCTCTCCGTTCGGCTGGTGCGTGGCTCCGATGACGTTGTCGCGGTGCCAGCCGAAGCGGGGGTGGGTAACGCGATGCATGGCTGCCAAATTGCGGCCGAGCCGCTCCAGGGCGCCGCCACCGCCTAATTCAAGGTATTCGAGAACAAGAAAGGCGTGACCGTCCGTGCTGCCCCAACCAACAGGCTCGGGGACGCGGACTGTGCCGGTGGCGGCGATCTCCATCAGCCCCTCAGCCTCCGTCTCGAACATGGATAGCTGGTGTTCATCGTTAAGCTTGACGAAGAAGGTGCGATCGCCATCGGTGATTCGATGGGCGGCGTTGATGCAACCGCCGCCGACAGCGCTCTGGGAAGTCGGCGTGAACGGAGTGCCGGTAACCTCCTCTATCCGCACCGCAATCGTACTCCACAATGACATCTGGGCTCCGCTTGTCATCAGTGCTCCGGGGCACCCGGACCCGGTGCAAAGCGCCCTATTGTGCGCTAATCTGTTCCGCCTTTGGAGGATGCATGGCGAAGGTTTACCCGGAAATCAACTCGGCGCAAGCCGTATGGATTGCTGCCCAGCCGCTGTTCTTCGTTTCCACGGCGCCGCTCTCCACGAACGGCCACGTCAATCTCTCCCCGCGCGGACTCGATACTTTCCGCGTCCTTGGCCCCCGCGAGGTGGCCTGGCTCGATCTTCACGGCAGCGGTAACGAGACCGCCGCCCATTTGGCTGAAAACGGCCGCATCACCGTCATGTTCTGCGCTTTTGCCGGGGAGCCGAAGATCCTGCGGCTCTACGGCCGGGGCGAGGTGATCGGCCGGAGCGACAGGCGCTGGACATCGCTGCTTGCCCGCTTCCCGGCGCAGCCGCATCCGCGGCAGATCGTTCGCATCGACGTTAGCCGGGTGCAGACCTCCTGCGGCTTCGGCGTTCCCCTGATGGAATTGGTCGGACAGCGGATGGCACTGACCGACTGGGCTGAGAGGAAGGGTGAGGCCGGACTTGCCGAATACCGTGCCACACGCAACCACACCAGTATCGACGGGCTCTCCGCGCCCGACACCGACTGACAACACGATGGAAGACAAAGAGAATCCGAAGCGATCAACCCTGGCCCAGTGGACACGCCGGATCAGCGAAGAGGAGATGCCCATTTTCGGGCACACCGTGCAGCAGGTGCTGAGCGTGGCAGAGGACGACGAGGCACCAAGCGTCGAGCTCGCCCGGGTGATCCTGCAGGACGCCTCAATGACCGCGCGGGTACTCAAGCTGGTCAATACCATCTTCTACAACCCGCGCGCGCAGAGCATCAGCACCATCAGCCGGGCGGTGGTGGTGCTTGGCTTCAACGCGGTGCGCACCATGTGTCTCACCATCTCTCTGGTGGATTCGTTCGTCCAGGGTGCGCCACGCGATCAGCTCACCCGTGAACTGGCCCGCTCGCTGCACGCGGCGGTACAGGCGCGCGCCATCGCCGCCGAGCGGGGCGACGACTCCCCCGAGGAGGTGTTCATCGCCACCCTGCTCTACCGGCTGGGCGAGCTCGCCTTCTGGTGTTTCGGCGGCGAGCAGGCGGAAGAACTGGCCGCAGCCATGCGCCGGCCCGGGTGCACGGCGGAGATGGCACAGGATGAGGTACTCGGTTTCCGCCTCAATCAGCTCACCTCCAACCTGGTGCGCGAGTGGCGGGTCAACGATCTGCTGATCGAAACCCTGCACGACCCGAGAACCATCGGCGACCGCGGCCGACCCATTACTGTCGGTCACGACCTTGCCGTCGCCGCCGAGAAGGGGTGGAACTCTCCCGAGGTGCGGGAGGTCACGGATCGCATCGCCAGGATCATCAGCAAGCACCCGAGAGAGACCAAAGGGCTGCTCAAGCGCAACGCCCGCGAAGCCGCACGCATCGCCGCCTATTACGGCGCCGCAATGGCCGCGAAGACCATCCCGCTACCCGACGAAGCGGCCCAGGAGGAGGAGGAGGTCGAGGCCGAGACGGAGACGCCGGAATACCCCGAGCCGGACAACATGCTCCAGCTCAAGATCCTGCGCGAACTGGCGATGCTGCTGGAGGGCAAGGCCAACTTCAACCTGGTAATGGAGCTGGTGCTGGAGGGGATTTACCGTGGCGTCGGGGTGGACCGCACGCTGTTCGCCCTACTCACCCCCGACCGACGCAGTCTGCGCGGCAAGTTCATGCTCGGCCCCGGACGAGACGAACTGCTGCCCCGCTTCCACTTCATTCGCCAGCCGCAGCAGAACGTGCTGTTCGCCTCTGTCGACCGCCAGTCGAGCCTGTGGGCCGATACCACCCGTAAGCCGGAACTCCAGGCGCTGGTGCCACCGGCACTTACCGAGGTGATTGGTCAGGAACCCTTCTTCGTCAGCCCTATCGTCGTCAACGGCAAGACCATCGGCCTGTTCTTTGCCGATCGGGGGTTGAGCGGCCGGACCCTGGATGAGGAGAGTTTCGAGGGATTCCGCTACTTTGTGCAGCAGGCCAACATGGGGCTAAGCGTCATCATGGGGCGGGGGAAAGGTTCTTGACACTGCTGTCGGAATCGGGATCCGGAAAACGATTTATGCACATGCTCGACCAGGTCCGGCCACCAACCCGCCCGGTTGTCAACCCCCTCACCCGCTCAACACCGGTTCACATGTAACTCATTGATAAATTTGGCCGTGGCAGAACGGTCATTTTTCGTACATTTCAATCCGCGGCCAATGAGGACGGTCAGTTACGGCGGAGATTCCCAAACTATCCACAAAGTTATCCACAGGTTTTGTGGATAAGAACGGACATTATGCGTAAACAATGAGTTAAGGTGGGTACCGAAGAATTTCGATGAGCTTGTGACGGCAACCTTCCATGGGCCGGCGAGACCCACACGAGCGGCCTTATACACAGTCTCGAAAGGGCACGGACCACCGCCCCGCAGAACAACCGCCACTCTTCAGGCAACTCGGCACGCTCAACTAAGTCATTGAAACCTAAGGAGGCTTATGGCCGGCTAAATTGTAATCAATTTGACATGAGCCAAGGCGCGGTGCGGGCTCGGGGCAGATCTTCCCAACCCATCCACAGAGTTATCCACAACTTCTGTGGATATTCCTGTGAAGGCCCACAGTTCAATTGGTTACGGCCCCCAGATGAAGTAGCGGATGAATCCCCGGGCGCAATTTGCCGAGACAACCTCCCCGGCGTCGTGCGCCACGCTCGCGGAGGGGAGAACCGGGCACGGTACTTGACCTTCACCCGCCAACACCCGAACCTCTCGCCACCCCGGCTACCGGGCCGGGGCATGGAACCCGATGATTGAAGACGATGCGAACACCCGCACTCCGCGTAGCGGTTCCCTCACCCCTGCGCCGCACCTTCGACTACCTGGCCCCCTCCGATCCCCCGGCGCCCGGCTGTCGGGTTCGGGTGCCGTTCGGCCGGCGGTCGGTGGTTGGGGTGGTGCTGGAGTGCAACATCGAGTCGAACCTCCCGGCGAAGCAGCTGCGCCCCCTTGAGGCGGTGCTCGATCGTGAACCGCTGCTTGGCCGTGAATTGCTGGCATTGCTGGTGTGGGCGGGCGCTTACTACCAGCACCCCCCCGGCGAGGTGCTCGCCACCGCCCTGCCGACCACGCTGCGCCAGGGACAGCCGGCGACCGCATCCGGAGTCGTCCGCTGGGAACTGACCCCGGCGGGAGAGGCGGTGGAACCCAACGCCCTCGCCCGCTCCCCCCGTCAGGCAGCCGCCCTGGCGCTGCTCCGTGAGTACCCTGAAGGGGCGGTCGCCGAGACGCTCGGGGGACTGGGCGGCAACTGGCGCGACACCGTGCGCCGGCTGGAGCAGAAAGGGTGGGTCGGCCGAAGCGAAGGGAGCGCCCTGCCACCGCCGCTGCCGAATCCCGGGCCGGCGCCGACACCCAGCCCCGCCCAGGAGCAGGCGATCGCCGCGGTGACCGCCCGGCTGGGCGGTTTCGGCGCCTTCCTGCTCGACGGCGTAACCGGCAGCGGCAAGACCGAGGTCTACCTGCGGATCATCGAGGCGGCGCTGACCCGGGGCGAACAGGCGCTGGTGCTGGTGCCCGAGATCGGCCTTACGCCACAACTGGTGGATCGCTTCCGACGCCGGCTGACAGTGCCGGTGGCGGTGCTCCACTCCGGCCTGAACGACAGTGAACGGCTCAACGCCTGGCTGGCGGCCCGTGACGGTAGTGCGCCGGTGGTGATCGGCACCCGATCGGCCATCTTCACCCCGCTCGCCCGTCCCGGTGTCATCCTGGTGGACGAGGAGCACGACACCTCGTTCAAGCAGCAGGACGGCTTCCGCTATTCCGCCCGCGACCTGGCCACCGTGCGCGCCAGCCGCGCCGATATTCCCATCGTCCTCGGCTCCGCCACCCCGTCGCTGGAGAGTTTGCACAACGCCCGCAGCGGCCGCTACGTCCATCTGCGGCTGCCGGAGCGAACCGGCACCGCCAAGGCACCGCCGATTCGGCTGCTGGATGTGCGCGCCCGCTCTCTTGACCGCGGGCTATCGCCCCGCCTCGCCGAGTCGATGGAACACCACCTGGCCGCCGGCGGTCAGGTACTGCTGTTCCTCAACCGGCGCGGCTACGCCCCGGCCCTGCTCTGCCACGCCTGCGGCTGGAGCGGTCTGTGCGAGCGCTGCGACATGCACATGACCCTGCACGCGGGACAGCGGCGCCTGCGCTGTCATCACTGCGGCGTCGACCGGCCGGCCCCGCCCGCCTGCCCCGAGTGCGGCGCCGCCGAACTGCTGCCGGTCGGGCACGGCACCGAGCGGATCGAGGAGGTGCTGGCCGAACGGTTTCCCGACGTGGAACGGGTGCGTATCGACCGCGACAGCACCCGCCGCAAGGGGGCACTGGCCGAGAAGCTGGAATCGGCCCGCAGCGGCCATGCCCGCATCCTGGTCGGCACCCAGATGCTGGCCAAGGGGCACCACTTCCCGGGGGTCACCCTGGTCGGCATCATCGATGCCGATCAAGGGCTGTTCAGTGCCGACTTCCGCGCCGGGGAGCGAATGGCACAGCTGGTCACCCAGGTGGCGGGGCGCGCCGGGCGGGCGGACCGGCCGGGCGAGGTGCTGCTGCAGACCCACCACCCGGACCACCCCCTGCTGCAGACGCTGGTGACCGCCGGCTACGCCGCCTTTGCGGAGGCGACGCTGTCGGAGCGGCAGGCGGCCGGCTGGCCGCCGTTCAGCCACTTGGCGCTGCTGCGTGCCGAGGCGGCCACCGCCGCACCGCCATCCACCTTTCTTGAAGAGGCGCGGGCGACGGCCCAATCGCTGGGGGCCAAGGGGGTCTATCTTCTGGGACCGGTCCCCGCGCCGATGGAACGGCGCGCCGGCCGCTTCCGCGCCCAACTCCTGCTGCAGGCCGAACGGCGCACCGATCTGCACCGACTGCTGAACCAGCTCGCCCCCGCTTTGGAAAACCTGAAGAGCGGCCGTCGGGTGCGTTGGTCGCTCGATGTGGATCCGGTGGATATGTATTAGGGGGCTAGGGGCTAGGGATCAGGGGCTAGGGAATGAGTCGCTGCGCGACGACTATTGAGGTAAAAGACGACACCTAGCCCCCAGCCCCTAGCCCCCAGCCCCTAGCCCCTAGCCCCTAGCCCCTGCCCCCTGGCCCCTGCCATAATGCAGGGCTTGGCAACAGCCCACCCGAACCGTCCCATCACCATGAAAAACCACCTGAAGGAACTGGTAGATACCACCCTCGCGGCGCTGCGCGAAGCCGGCGAACTGACCTGCGACCTCCCCGAGGGGATCGCCGTGGAGCGTACGCGCGACCCGAGCCACGGGGATTTCGCCGTCAATGCGGCGATGGTCCTGGCCCGCACTGCGCGCCGCAAGCCGCGCGACCTGGCCGAGGCGATCGTCGCCCGCCTGCCGGCGTCGCCCAAGGTGGCGAAGGTGGAGATCGCGGGGCCCGGCTTCATCAACTTCTTCATGACCCCGGCCGCATTCCAGGCCGCCATCGGCGAGGTGTTGGAGGCGGGCGAGGCCTACGGCCGCTCCACCGCGGGCGGCGGCCGTCATGTGCAGGTGGAGTTCGTCTCCGCCAACCCGACCGGGCCGCTGCATGTGGGCCACGGCCGCGGTGCCGCCTACGGCGCCACGGTGGCGGATCTGCTGGCCGCAGCCGGTTTCCGCGTGCATCGGGAGTATTACGTCAACGACGCCGGGCGGCAGATGGACATCCTCGCCGCCAGCGTCTGGCTGCGCTATCTGGAGCTGTGCGGCGAGACCCTCACCTTCCCGGCCAACGGTTACAAGGGGGACTACATCTACGACATCGGCGCCACCCTCCACCGCGAGCACGGGGAGGCGTTCCGCCACCCGGTGGACGCCGTGTTCGAGGGGGTGCCGGCCGATGAGCCGGCCGGCGGCGACAAGGAGCGGCATATCGACGGCATCGTGGCGAAGGCCAAGGCGCTGCTCGGGGCGACCAGTTACCGCACGGTGTTCGACGCCGGCCTCGACGCCATCCTCGGCGACATCCGCCAGGACCTTGAAGAATTCGGGGTCGCCTATGAGGAGTGGTTCTCCGAACGCTCCCTGGTGGAGACGGGTGCCGTGGACACCGCCATCGAGCGGCTGAAGGCCGCCGGCCACGTCTATGAGAAGGAGGGTGCGCTCTGGTTCCGTTCCACCGATTTCGGTGACGAAAAGGACCGGGTGGTGGTACGCGAGAACGGAGTGAAGACCTACTTCGCCTCCGACATCGCCTACCACATGAACAAGCTCGAGCGCGGCTTCGACCGGGTGATCGACGTCTGGGGCGCCGACCACCACGGCTATGTGCCGCGGGTGAAGGCGGCACTTTCGGCCATCGGGGACGACCCCTCGAAGCTCGACGTGCTGCTGGTGCAGTTCGCCATTCTCTACCGCGGCGGCGAGAAGGTGCAGATGTCCACCCGCTCCGGTGAATTCGTCACCCTGCGCGAGCTGCGCGAGGAGGTGGGCAACGATGCCGCCCGCTTCTTCTACGTGATGCGCAAGTGCGAACAGCACCTCGACTTCGACCTGGATCTCGCCAAGAGCCAGTCGGCCGACAACCCGGTCTACTACATCCAGTACGCCCACGCCCGCGTCTGTTCGGTGATGCGGCAGCTGGAGGAGAAGGGGCTCTCCTTCGATCGGGAGGCCGGCCTGGCCGAGGCGGGACGGCTGACCGAGACGCATGAGCAGGCGCTGCTGGCCAGCCTGGCGAAATATCCGGAGGTGGTGGAGGCCGCGGCCCTCAATCATGAGCCGCACCAGCTCGCCCACTTCCTGCGTGAGTTCGCCAACGAGTTCCACACCTACTACAACGCCCACCAGTTCCTGGTCGATGACGCGGCGGTGCGCAATGCGCGGCTGGCGCTGATCCTGGCCGTGCGCCAGGTGATCGCCAACGGCCTGGGGCTGCTGGGCGTCTCCGCACCGGAGAGCATGTGATGCCGAGGGATTACAAGAAAAAGCCGGCGCCGCCGCCAGCGAAGAAACAGGCCCCGGGCTGGCTCTACCTGACGGTGGGGCTGCTGGTCGGGGCCTTTGCGGTGGGGCTGTTCTGGCTCGGGACCCGCGATTCGGACCGGCCGGTGGTAACGGCGAAGGCGGAGAAGCCCACCGCACCGGCTGCGAAGAAGACCCCGCCACCGCCACCGAAGAAACCGGAGCGTCCGGAGGTGCGTTACGAGTTCTACACCCTGCTGCCGGAGTACGAGGTGCCGGTGCCCGACCAGGCCGTTGCGGCGCCGAGAACAACCGCACCAGCGCAGAAGCTGGAGCCGGGCAGCTACCTGCTCCAGGTCGGCTCGTTCAAGGAGGCCCGGGAGGCCGAGGCCCACCGGGCGCAACTGGCGCTGCTCGGACTCACCTCATCGGTACAGACCGTCACCATCAACGGCAAGGAGACCTGGCACCGGGTGCGGGTCGGCCCCTATCCCGAGGGGGAGAAACTGGGCGAGGTCCGCTCCCTGCTGCGCGAGAACCGGATCGAATACATGGTTCTCAAGGAAAAGAGCGGCTGAGAAACAGATCACCGCAGAGTCGCAGAGGTCGCAGAGGAAAACCGGTGTGCAACGCAAGAGCTGGTTATTTGCTGTGAACCTAAAAACGGCAGTTGGACTCTCGCCAAGACGCAAAGACGCAGAGAAAACAGAAACAAGGGCAGTCGTTGCGGTTCCACCCGGAAGGTGTTGCCGTTGATGGGTAAGATAGTTGGTTTTCCTTGGCGTGCTCGGCGTCTTTGCGAGAGTAACTGCGGTTTCTAGGGTGAATCACTTCCCTCTGCGACCTCTGCGGTGAAAACGCTGTTCTAAAGGGATTCCGGCGATGCACGTTGTCCTGCTGCTTCTGCTGATTGTCGCCGTGCTGTTCGGGCCGCAGCTCTGGGCCCGTCATGTCTTCCGCCGCTACGCCGCCCCGCGTGACGACTTTCCCGGCAGCGGCGGCGAACTCGCCCGCCATCTGCTCGATCACCTCGGCATGGCGGATGTGCTGGTTGAGGTCACCGACCGGGGCGACCACTACGACCCCGAGGCGCGCACGGTACGTCTCTCCCCCGAAAACCACGACGGCCGTTCGCTGACGGCGATCGCCGTCGCCGCCCACGAGGTGGGGCATGCCATCCAGCACCGGCGGGGTGAGCCGCTGCTCGGCTGGCGCACCCGGCTGGTGACCGTCGCCCAGGCGGGTGAAAAGGCCGGGGCGATGGCGATGATGGCGCTGCCGCTCGTCATCGGACTCACCCGCGCCCCTTCCGCCGGCCTGATCGCATTCGCCATCGGTATCGGCAGCCTCGCCATCGGCGCACTGGTGCATCTGGTCACGCTGCCGGTGGAGATCGATGCCAGTTTCCGCAAGGCGCTGCCGCTGCTTCGGGCGGGCCGCTACGTGGAGGCGCGGGACGAACCGGCGGTGCGCCGTATCCTCGGCGCCGCGGCACTCACCTACGTGGCCGCCTCACTGGCCGGCCTGCTCAATCTCTGGCGCTGGATCGCCATTCTGCGGCGCTAGGAGCCTGTCGGGTTTGGGTGCCCGTAGCGAGCAAAGTGGGAAAGCGAGGCCAAATTTTCCCGATTTCGAGGCGCATAGTGGGGCTACGCAACGAGAAATCGGGGAAATTTGGGCCGTTTTCCCATCGGCGCAGTAGGAGCATCCCAAATCCGACAGGCTCCTAGAGCAGGCGGTGCAGGAACCGGCCTTCCGGGCGATTTCCTGACGCACTTCGCCCGCGGTGGTCAGCCGCGGAAAAAGAGCAGGCCGAAGAGCAGTAACAGGACGATCACCCCGGTCACGCCGGAGACAGTAAACGTGGAGTAGGCCTGGCTCAGCTTGCGCTCGGCGCGCTTGGCCTGCTGCTCACGCTGGACGACCTCCCCCTGTAGTTCGATCTGCCGCTCGTTGGCGGCACGCAGCTGCCGCACCAGGGCACGGTTCTGCTCTTCGAGGCTGTCCTTCTCCTCAAGCGCCTTCTTCAACTGGGGGGACATGGTCTCGCCGGTGGAGTCCTCGGGGGGTTTGTCTCCGAGTACCACCAGGCCGGGCTCCTCTTTTTTCACCTTGTAGTGGAGGGCGTGCTCCATCGCCCGCAGTTCGGCCCAGTTGCGGGAGGAGACCACTTCCATGTCGTACAGCTCGTTCTGGTACTTGTCCTTGGCGGTGGAGATGGCGCTCGGCTGCTCCAGCAGCCACCGGCGATAGGCATCGACGTAGGCGATGGCATCGTTGGCCATGAAGGTCCTGGTCTGCTGCTCGGCCATGTAGCTGCTCTCCGGGAGATGAGGGGTGATTATGCCACCGATTACTTTTCCAAATAGGTGTACCCCTCAAGCCCCGCCCCCAGCGCCTCCAGGAACAGGGTCTGGCGGACCGGCTCCAAGCCGGCCGCCGCCACCTTCGCCCGGTAGGTCGCCAGCAGCGCCGCCGGGTCGAAGTGGACGTAGCGCAGCAGGTCGTCCACGCCGTCGCCCCGCTCCGCCCCCTCCAGGCGGTAGCCACCGTCCGGCTCCATCACCACGTTGACCGAGTGGGTGTCGCCGAACAGGTTGTGCATGTCGCCCAGGATCTCCTGATAGGCGCCCACCATGAAGAAACCAAGCAGGTAGGGCTCGTCCGGGCGCACCGGATGCAGCGGCAGGGTGGTCTCGATGCTGTCGCGGTCCACGTAGCGGTCGATACGCCCGTCCGAGTCGCAGGTGAGGTCCTGCAGCACCACCCGCCGGGTCGGCGCCTCGTCGAGCCGGTTCAGCGGCGCGATGGGGAAGATCTGCTGGATGCCCCAGACGTCCGGCATGGACTGGAACAGGGAGAAGTTGCAGAAGTACTTGTCGGCCAGCTTCTCGTTCAACTCGTCCAGCGCCTCGCGGTGGGAGCGGACGGCGTGCTGCAGCAGCCCCTGCACCCGGCGGCAGGTCTCCACGTAGATCTGTTCGGCGCGGGCGCGGTCGGCGAGCGTGAGCACACCATGGCTGTACATGGTCTGCGCCTCGGTCAGCCAGTGCACCGCATCGTGGTACACCTCCAGCACCGAGCGTTCGGAGAGCGCGTGCAGACCGTTCCACAGGTCGTGAAGGATCAGCGGATCACCTTCGCCGGGCGGGTCGCCGACACCGCCCTCGGGCGCGCGGTCCACGTCGATGACGTGGGTGAGTAGCACCGCATGGTGAGCGGTCATCGCCCGGCCCGATTCGGTAATGATGTCCGGATGCGGAAGATCCGCCTCCGCACACACCTCCCACAGGGCGTGGACCACGTTGCGCGCGTACTCCTGCACGCTGTAGTTCATGGAACAGAAGCTGCGCGAGCGGGTGCCCTCGTAGTCCACCCCCAGTCCGCCCCCCACGTCCACCACCTGGAGCGCCACCCCGAGCCGCGCCAGCTCCGCATAGAAGCGGGCCGCCTCGTGGGTGCCGCGCTGGATGTCGCGGATGTTGGCGATCTGGGATCCGAGGTGGAAATGGAGCAGTTGCAGACTCTCCAGCCGGCCCTCCGTGCGCAGCCGGTCGATCGCCTCCAGGATCTGGGTGGCGGTGAGGCCGAACTTGGATTTTTCGCCCCCGGTGTTCTGCCAGTTGCCGCTGCCGATGGAGGCGAGCCGCACCCGCATGCCGAGCAGCGGTTCGATGCCGAGGGCGCGGGACTCCTCCAGCACCAGCTCCAGTTCCGACATCTTCTCGATCACCAGATAGACGCGGTGGCCGAGGGCGCGGCCGATGAGCGCCAGGCGGATGTATTCGCGATCCTTGTAGCCGTTGCAGACGACGATGCCGCCGGGCGGGATGAGCGCCAGGACCGCCATCAGCTCCGGCTTGCTGCCCGCCTCCAGGCCGACCCGCCCGTCACCGTGGTGGACGATCTCCTCCACCACGCTGCGCTGCTGGTTGACCTTGATGGGGAAGACAGCGGTGAACCGCCCCTGGTAGCCGTCCGCCGCCATGGCGTCGGCAAAGGCGCCGGTCAGCAGGTCGATACGGTCGTGGAGGATACCGGTGAAGCGCACCAGCACCGGCAACGAGAGTGCCGCCTCCTCCAACCGCCCGGCCAGTTCGAACAGGTCGATGCCGCGCGCCGGGTCGCGCGAGGGGTGCACGGTCAGGTGGCCGGCGGCGTTGATGTCGAAATAGCCACCGCCCCAGTGCCCGATGTTGTAGGTCTCACGGGCCTCCCGAATGCTCCACTCGCTCATCACTTCAGGCTCTTCCACGCAGGTTGATGGGTGATCATAACGTCCGCGGCGCCACGGCGTCCGCCGGATTTACACCCCACTTGGACAACGCCGGGGCGTGGTTGCACCACTCACGCCGGATCGGTATCTTTGCCCCTCCCCTCACGCCCCCCGGAATACCGCCATGTCCCTGGACGACACCTGGTTCAGCGAGTCGAGCAAGGAGTTGGGTTCGGCCTTCTCCCTCAGCATCAAGGGCAAGCTCCACGAGGAGCGCTCCGAGTACCAGACCATCGCGGTCTACGAGACGGAGACCTTCGGCAATCTGATGACCATCGACGGGCTGGTGATGCTCACCACGCGGGACAATTTTCTCTACCACGAGATGATGTCCCACCCCGCCCTGTTCACCCACCCGGATCCGAAACGGGTGCTCATCATCGGCGGCGGCGACTGCGGCACCCTGCGCGAGGTGCTCAAGCACCCGGGTGTGGAGGCGGCCCACCAGGTCGAGATCGACGAGCGGGTGACGCGGGTGGCGGAGAAGTACTTCCCCGAGTTGTGCGAATCCAACGGCGACCCGCGCGCCGAGCTGCACTTCGTGGACGGCATCAAGTGGGTGAAGGATGCCGCCCCCGGTGACTATGACGTCATCATCGTCGACAGCACCGATCCGGTCGGCCCGGCCGAGGGGCTGTTCGGCGAGGCGTTCCATCGCGACTGCGTGCGCATTCTCGGCAGCGAGGGGATCTTCGTGCAGCAGAGCGAGTCGCCGCTCTTCCACATGCAGCTCCTCACCGACATCCACAAGGCGATGCGCAACGCCGGCTTCGCCGACGTGCGGACCCTCCACTTCCCGCAGCCGGTCTATCCCTCCGGCTGGTGGAGCGGCACCATGGCGGGCGGCAATCTCTCCCGCTTCCGCGAGGTGGATGCCGCCAACCGCCCGTTCAAGACCCGCTACTACAACGACGGGGTGCACCGCGGGGCACTGGCGCTGCCCACCTTCATGCAGGAGGCGTTCGCCAGCCTGTGATTTTGTGGGAGTGCCGTATCGCGCCGCCGGGGATTGATGCCCCGCATGGGGTACGGCGCTCCTACCGGTGGAAACACCAGCGCCGGTGTTTTAGCGACACCACTTCGCCACCTCCGCCTCGGCGCGGGCGGTGGAGGCGGCCCGTTCCGCATCGGACAGTATCCGCCGCTCTCCGTTCGGCATCTCCTCGTACAGATAACCGGCGGTGCGCTGCCCTTCCAGGTGTCGGCGGGCGATCTCGCAATTGCGCCTAGTGGCTGCCTTGCGCTGCCGCTCCTGCTCCCGTACTGCATCGCGCTCGCGTTGCTCCTCGTCCATGACCCGCATCAGCCGCTCCTGCCGCCTGCGGCTTTCCGCCAGCTCCGGGTCCGGTTTGGGTGCGTTACGCTCCAGCTCCATCTGTTGCGACTCTACGCCGGGCGGCGGCCGTTCCCCGAAATGGACCGCCCCGTCCGCGTCGACCCAGCGGTGGATTTCGGCCCCAGCCACTGTGGCGGCCGAAAGCAGGGCAATAAGAAGCACGCACCTGTGCATGGTTACCTCACGATGCCTTCAACCGATCCAGCCGCAGCCGCTCCCTTTCGTCGAACAGGCGCCGGCTGCCCATCCAGACCGCACCCAATGTCCCGAAGCCGGTACCGCCGGCGATCAGGAACATAATCAGGATTTGATACTTTACCGCCTCCAGCGGCGGTGCGCCCGCCAGGATCTGCCCGGTCATCATCCCCGGCAAACTCACCACCCCGGCCGCGGCCATTGCATTCATGATCGGCACCAGCCCGACCCGCATCGCCTCGCGGCGAATGTCGGCGACCGCCTCGCGCGCACTCTGGCCCAGCATTAACCGCGCCTCGATGGCCGGGCGCTGCTGCCAGGCGCCGCCGGTGAGGTGATCCAGCCCGAGGGAGATACCGTTCATGGTGTTCCCGAGCAGCATGCCCAGCAGCGGGATGGCGTACTGCGGCGTGTACCAGGGGTCGGGGGCGATCGCCACCTGAAGGGCGAGGAAGGTGACGGTGAACGAGGAGAGAAACATCGACAGGGTGCCGAGCCCGAAGCCCCACAGGCCGACGAAGCGTCGCTTCTGACGCACCATCACCTCGCGCCCGGCGACCAGCAGCATGATGAGCGCCATGGTGCCGATCAGCGCCGGGTGGGCGACGTCGAACAGCCACTTGAGCACGAACCCGATCAGCACCAGTTGCACAGTGGTGCGCAACCCGGCGACCACCAGCCGTTTGCCGATACCGAGCCCGATGGGCACCGACAGTGCCGCCAGCGCCAGCACCAGCAGCGCCGCGAGCGCCAGATCGAGGGGAGAGAGGGGAATGACGCTCACCGGATCGGTACCTCCGCCAGCGCACCCTCGTGGATGCGGAAGTGACGATCAGCCACGCGGGCGATCTGGCCCGGGTCGTGACTCACCCAGAGCACCGGGACCTGTCGCTCCGACCGCTCCCGTTCGATCAGCGCCTCCACCGCGCCGGTCGCCGCCGGATCCAGACTCGCCGTGGGCTCGTCGAGCAATAACGTCTGCGGCCTGTTCGCCAGCAGCCGCAGCAACGCCAGCCGCTGACGCTCGCCGGTGGAAGTGCGGGCGACCTGCCAACTCATCACCGACGGTTCGAAGCCGAGCAGCGCCAGCCGCTCTTCATCCGTGGCACCGAAGTGATCGCCGATGCGGTCATGCCACCACTGGCTTTCGGCGGGCAGCAGCCCCACCCGCCGCCGCCAGTCGGCCGGGCAGACCGCATCCGCGGCCTGGCTGTCGAGAAACACCCGTCCGGTGTGAGGATCGAGATCGGCGATGGCGCGCAGCAGCAGTGTTTTGCCGCTCCCGGACGGGCCAGAGAGGCAGACGCACTCGCCCGGACCGATGATCAGATCGACCGGGCCGACAACGCGGTTGGCGAGCGCTTCCAGTCGAAGTACAGGCATGGGTCCGGAATCGGGTTGCGGGAGGATTGAATGTATCGTAGCTTCAACCGCCTTGGAAACCGGAGATGCATTCATGTCCGAAGCGATTGCCACCAAGAACGGTCCCTATGCCCTGGAGCTGGAGGCGGGCGACTACTGGTACTGCACCTGCGGCCGCAGCGCCTCCCAACCCTTCTGCGACGGCTCCCACGGCGGCACCTCCTTCGTCCCCCGCAAGATCACCCTGGCCGAGCCGGGCAAGGTGTGGCTGTGCGGCTGCCGCAGGAGCCAGACGCCGCCATACTGCGACGGCACGCACAAGAAGTAGTTTGATTTGAGATCCCCTCATCCTGTCCTTCTCCCTGAGGGAGAAGGACAGGATGAGGGGATCTGATCTGATACTCGGCCGCCGTTTTACAAAAAAGGGCGCCCCGAAGGGCGCCCTGAAGGTTACGCAGGGGGTTGCGTTCTTTTTATCGCGCGGTGAACTCGGGGTAGGCCTCCAGGCCGCACTCGCTGAGATCCACGCCGTTGTACTCATCCTCTTCGGTGACCCTCAGACCCATCACCGTCTTCAGGATGCCCCATACCACCAGGGAGGCGATGAAGACCCAGGCGAAGATGGTGGCGATGCCAATCAACTGGGCGGTGAGGGTGGCGTCGCTGTTGGTCAGCGGCACTGCCAGCAGGCCCCATATGCCCACCACGCCGTGGACCGAGACGGCACCGACCGGGTCGTCGATCTTCATCTTGTCCAGAGTGATGATGGAGAACACCACCAGCATGCCGCCGACCGCGCCGATCATGGTCGCCGACAGGGCGCTCGGGGTGAGCGGTTCTGCGGTGATGGCCACGAGGCCCGCCAGGGCGCCGTTCAGTGCCATGGTGAGGTCGGCCTTGCCGAACAGCATGCGCGCGGTGATGAGCGCCGCCACCACACCGCCGGCCGCCGCCATGTTGGTGTTGACGAACACCATGGCGACCGCATTGGCCTCGCCCACGTCGGAGATCTTCAGCTCGGAGCCGCCGTTGAAGCCGAACCAGCCGAGCCAGAGGATGAAGGTGCCGAGGGTGGCCAGCGGCAGGTTGGCGCCGGGAATGGCGTTGATCTCACCGTTGGGTCCGTACTTGCCCTTGCGCGCGCCGAGCAGAAGCACACCCGCGAGCGCCGCAGCGGCGCCGGTCATGTGCACCACACCGGAACCGGCGAAGTCCAGGAAGCCCAGCTCGTCGAGGAAACCGCCGCCCCACTTCCAGAAGCCCTGCACCGGATAGATGAAGCCGGTCATGACCACCGCGAAGGCGAGAAACGCCCACAGCTTCATGCGCTCGGCGACGGCACCGGAAACGATGGACATCGCCGTGGCGACGAACACGACCTGGAAAAAGAAGTCGGCCATGTTCGAGTAGTACGGCGCATCCTCGCCGCCCGCCAGCACCGCTTCCGCCGCGTTGTCCTCACCGAGGAAGAAGCTCAGGCCGGGGATCACTGAACTGATACCGTCGCCGTACATGATGTTGTAACCGACAATCATGTACATGATGGAGGCGATGGCGTAGAGGGCAATGTTCTTGGTGAGAATCTCGGCGGTGTTCTTGGCCCGCACCATGCCCGCTTCGAGCATGGAAAAACCGGCCGCCATCCACATGACCAGCGCACCGGACATCAAGAAGTAAAACGTGTCCAGCGCGTAGGCTACTTCGATTACCTGCTCCATCTCACACCTCCTTACAGGGCGTCCGGACCGGTTTCACCGGTGCGGATGCGGACCGACTGTTCAAGGTCGAAGACGAAGATCTTGCCGTCGCCGATCTTCCCGGTGTTGGCGGCCTTGCTGATCGATTCGATCACCTGGTCCACCAGGTCGGCCACCACCGCGGCCTCGACCTTTACCTTGGGCAGAAAGTCGACCACATACTCCGCGCCGCGATAGAGCTCGGTGTGGCCCTTCTGCCGACCGAAGCCCTTGACCTCCGTGACCGTGATGCCCTGCACGCCGATCTCCGACAGGGCCTCACGCACGTCATCGAGCTTGAACGGCTTGATGATTGCGGTTATCAGTTTCATTGCTGCTCCTCCTTAGAGAAGGGATCCGCCCGGGGGGACGGATCCCGGGTTGGGGCACCTCTTTACAGATCAAACGCCATCGTCCAGCCGACCCACACACGGGCATCATCGATGTCACTGCCATCTTTGATGTTGTTCTTCTCCAGGGCGAAGGTGAAATCACCGAAGCTCTCGGTGCTCTTGGTCAGGCTCGCGCCGTAGTGGGTGTAGTCTTCAGCGGCGGGGTCATCGAAGTTGTAGCGGCCCGCGGTGACGCCGACGGTAAGGTCGTCCCGGAGCGGGAACTCCGCGCCGAGGCTGTAATAGATGTCGTTCTCGTTCGGCGGATTGCCCTCTTTGTCCACCGTGTAGGCCACCAGTGCAGTGACCGGACCGAAACCGACGCTGCCGTAGAGCTCGGTGAAGTCGGAGTCCACGTCACCGACCGGATACATGTAGCGGATGAGGCCGAGGTCGTAGCTGAACGCTCCCGCCTCACCGCCGTAGCCGAGATAGAGATCAAGTTCATACTGACTGGACCCGCCGCCGAGACTGGAGGCCCAGGTACCGGCGTAGAATCCCGAGTCGTGCGCGAAGTCGAGGCCACCCTGAATGGCTGCGTCATCGCCGGTTTGCGTCACGCCGCGCCAGATGTAGTTACTGACGACGCCGATGTTACCGCTGAACTCGGCAGCGGCCGGGGCGCTCCCCAGTGTGGACGCCGCCAACACCGCGCCGAGTGAAAGAAGTTTCACGCTCTTGCCCATCTCGAATTCCTCGCTGCTTTAGTGTTTGTGGTGGTGAGCTTTGCCAAGAGGTAAGTGCATCGGCTGTGCCAACGACGTTTTCTTCGTAATTTTCGGTAAGTTGCGTCTATTTCACAGAACTTGCCTTGGGTCGGTCGCACCAAGTTGATCGGGCCGGAGGTCCGCAGCGCACCCTTTTGGGGCGGGCGAATGACGTACACTGTTCAGCAGTGAAATTAAGGGGTGGTCAATGGACAGAAGCTTTGTTGATGAGTTGAGCCGCCGGTTGGCGGAGGCGCTGCCGAGCGGCGCACGAGAACTGCAGCGGGATCTGGAAAAGAATTTTCGGGTGGTACTGCAGGGCACCTTCGAACGGCTGGATCTGGTGACACGGGAAGAGTTTGAAGTGCAGAGTGCAGTGCTGGGCCGCACCCGTGCCAAGCTCGCGGATCTGGAGCGCCGGGTGGCGGAGCTGGAGGCGCGGCTGGAATCGGGAGCGGCCCCCGGCAGCAAGGACAACTGATCCGAAGCGGCCCTGCAGGCGGCCCCGCCAGCCGATGGAAAGGGGGTGCGGTAATGGAGGACAGAGAGCGCGTTCGTCGCCGCTATGACCGGCTGGCACCGATCTATGACCTGTTCGAGTGGCCGATGGAGCGGATGGCAAGTGCGGCCTGGCGGCGGGAACTGGTGGCCCGCGTCGCCGGGCCTCTGGTGCTGGAGGCCGGGATCGGGACCGGCAAGAACCTACCTGCCTATCCCTCCGGAATCGAGCTGTTCGGCATCGACCTGAGTCCGCGAATGCTCGAACGCTCCCGCGCGCAGCAGTGCCGATGCCGCGTGCACCGGGCGGTGATGGATGTGGAGCAGCTCGGGTTTCCGGACGATCGCTTCGACACCGCCCTCGCCACCTTTCTGTTCTGCTCGGTGGCCGATCCCGTTCGCGGTCTGCGCGAACTCGGGCGCGTGGTGCGCCCGGGCGGCCAGATTCTGCTGCTGGAGCATGTAAGGCCGGGTACACCCCGGCTCGGTGCACTGTTCGATCAGCTCAACCCCATCGCACGCCTGTTCGGTCCCAACATCAACCGCGATACGGTCGGCAACATCCAGCGGGCCGGCCTGGTGATCGAAGAGGAGCGGAATCTCTACCGCGACATCGTCAAGCTTCTGGTCTGCCGACCGGGTGCGGGTGAACCGCTTGCCGCGGAACCATAGCCGCGCAGCAGGCGACGGTTACCCGGGCTATGTCGAATGGGGGAGCGGCTCCGCCGGTGATTGCAGGGTGAAGTAGACCGTGGTCCCCTCACCGGGAACCCCTTTCGCCCACACCTCGCCGCCGTGTCGCTGGATGATGCGGCGAACGGTCGCCAGTCCGATGCCCGTACCCTGAAACTCATCGTCGGTATGCAGGCGCTCGAAAGGTTTGAACAATTTTTGGGCGTACTGGATGTCGAAGCCGATGCCGTTATCCTGAACAAAAAAGAGTTCACGACCCTCCTCGCTCGTCCGTCCCAAGGTGATCGCGGCATCCGTGCGCCGTGCAGTGAACTTCCACGCGTTCTCGATCAGGTTTTGCAGGACGACGCGCAGCAGGATCGGGTCGCCGACCGTCGTCAGTCCCGGTTCGATCGCAACCGCCACACCACGATCCGGTTCGCCGGTGCGCAGTAGCCGAATGATCTCTCCGGCGCATCTGCTCAAGTCCACCCGGGCAGGCTTCAATTCACTGCGGCAAAGCCGCGAGAGATTGAGCAGCCCGTCAATGAGCGCGGCCATGCGCAAGGTGGCATTGTGCACCCGTGCAATGTAACTCCGACCGTTCGCGTCGAGCTGTTCGCCATAGTCCTCCGCCAGAATCTGCGTAAAGCCGTCGATCGCCCGCAACGGGCCGCGCAGGTCGTGCGAAACCGAGTAGGAGAAGGTTTCCAGCTCCCGATAGGCGATCTCCAGATCCCGTGTCCGCTCCCAGACCCGCTGCTCCAGCTCCGCCTGGGCGGCGCGCCACGCCTCTTCGGCCGCCAGCCGGCTGTGCTCCCGCTCTGTGGCGTCGATGAGCGTCAGGGTGACCCCTTCGACCGCACCATCTGCGCCGTGCAGCGGTGAGAGCGTCCAGTCCCAATAGTGGATGGCCCCCGGGGTATGGGGTGGTTCGAACGGCCTGGCATGGGTACTGAAGGTCCGGCCAGTCTCGACGACCTCGCGGAAGATGGCCTCGTTTTCGGCATGGGGGAAGAGGTCGAAATGCCGCTTTCCGATCAGTGCATGGGCCTCGTATCCGGCCGACGCCGCATAGGCGGCATTGACCTGCAGGAAGCGGAACTCGCGATCCATCACCGCGATCAGCACATGGTCGGTGGCGAACACCGCCGCCAGCTCCGCATGCTTGCGCCGCAGGTCCTCCTCGGCGATCTTGAGAGCCGAGATGTCCCGCACCGACATCAGCACGCCGCGAACGTCCCCCTCCGCATCCCGCAACGGCACCTTCGCCACCTGGAACCAGCGCTGCCCGTCGGCGCCCGTCACCCGTTCGACCAGCGTCAGCGGCTGCCCGGTGACGAGGATCTGCCGGTCGTCGCTGCGGTACTGTTCCGCCTCGGCCTCGGAGAACAGCGAAAAATCGCTCTTGCCGATAATCGCCTCCCGCGGTTTGCCGACGAATCGCAAAAAGGCGGCATTGACGGTGCGGTAGACCAGTCCGGCATCCTTGAGCACCACCAGATCGGGAATGGTGTCGATGATCGATTGCAGCAGCGCGTGTTCGGCCGCCAGGGCGCTCTCGGTGCGCTTGCGCTCGGTGATGTCGAGCGCCGTACCCACGTAACCGGTCACGCAGCCACCCTGATCCTGAATGGGGCTGTAGCGTACGTGAAGGATTCGCTCTTCACCGTCGGCACGCAGGATGAGGTGTTCGAGAACCACCTGTTCACCGGTGCGGAACACCTGCTCTATCGCCTGCTCCACCTGTCTCTGCGCCGCCGGCGGCAGGAAGCGTCGCAACCGTTCAGCGGAGGGTTCAAACGCCCGCGGCTCGACCCCGAGCAGACGATAGAATCCATCTGACCACCAGCGGCTCCCGGTTGCCGCATCCCAGCGCCAGCTACCCAGCCCCGCCATCTCCTCACCAAACGCCAGGCGGTTTTCACGTTCCTGCAGCAGGAGCGAGCCGGAACGCAGCTCGGCGGTCATCCCCTCGGCCTTTTGCTGCACCCGTTTCCGCTCCCCCGCAAGCGACCAGATGATGGCAAACAGGAGGAGGTCCACCGTCACGCCCCCCAGTGCGATCATCAGGGGCTGGCTGCTCTCGACGGAGTGATCGAAGGAGGGACGACTGCGGAACCGGGCGGTCCAGGTACGGCCGGGCAACTCGATGGTGGTGGTGGTTCGATAGGCCCCCCGCGGCCGTCCGGTCGGGCGTTCCAGTGCCGGGTCGGAGCTGTACAGGCGATTGCCATCCTCGAGCGGCAGGTCGCTGTCGAACAGTTCGAACGCCAGGGCCGGTTTCTCGCTGCCCAGAATCCCCCGCATCAGGTCTCTGGTACGGAAGGGGCTGTAAACAAAACCGTGCAGGGCCGCGCGCCGCTCTGCAACCGAGCCGGTCGGAAGTCCCGGACGGTAGGCCGGCAGGTACATGAGAAAACCGGCCTGAACATCCTCGCCGGTCTCCTGCATCAGCGTCACCCGCCCGGAGACGGCAGGGAGGCCGGTGTCCCGCGCCTGTTCCATGGCGGCACGGCGCACCGGCTCGGAAAACATGTCATAGCCGAAGGCGCGCCGGTTACGCGCATCGAACGGCTCGAGAAAGGTGATGGCGCTGTAGATCGCCCGCTCGCCTGCCGGCGTGACTGCGTAATCGGGAAACCCTTCCGCCCAACGCGCCTCGATATGTGCCGGCAGGTCATCCGGGGGCAGCATCCGGGCATAACCGACCCCCTGGATACCGGGGAAAAAGCGGTCGATTTGCAGCGCCTCGATATAGCGCCGCCACTGTTCGCGCGTGACCTCCCCGTCCAGGGTTTCGAACAGCGCAACGCCGCCGCGCAACACCTGTTCATACTCCACCATGCGCTTGGCAATGCGTTCACGCGCGTCCGCAACCTCGAACGCAAAACGCTCTTCCGCCCGACGCTCGATGTACTCACGGGTGATGTAGGCGGCCAGGAAGGTGATGACGAGGGAGACCGCAAGCACCACCCAGGCGGTGGTCTCGTTGTGAAAAATATCCGCAAATGGGCGGGGGTTATCGCGTGGCATTCCGGCGTTTCCAAGCTTGGTGGTTGGATAATGCCGCACAAGGTACCCGTGCGAAAGGGCCGTTCACTCCCCGCAGTCCTAAACACCGGCAGGCCGGGCGGCGTGATTGGGCACGAATACGAGTGACGCCCGCCACGGAATTCCCCCGCTCGAGGCCTCCGAGTGCACCGCTCTATGCTATGGATAGCGACACGCATGATGAGCGCCTCGCCTCCGATCCAGCGGCACATTGGGCACGAAACGCCCGTGCAGTGCTTATACGCGGCGAACCTCCAGAGGCGGGCCCAGGGAACCACTCGGACAGCTGACCCCTGCATGCTCTCCCCCAAGGAGCCGAATATGGATGCGAGCACCATTCCGCTGAACAGACTCTATGGTGAACTGGCCTACCTGTGGCCCCTCATGAGCCCGCCTGAGGAGTACGCGGAGGAGGCGGCGCATTGGCGGGACACGCTGCGCGAACTGCTGGGTCCCGGCCGACACGAGATACTCGAACTCGGCGTCGGCGGTGGTCACAACCTGTCGCATCTGACCGCCGATTTCAAGGCGACTGCAGCAGACATCTCGGAACCGATGCTCGCCCATTCCAAGCGGCTGAATCCGGGGGTTGAACACCTGCTCGGGGACATGCGGTGCCTGAGAACGGGACGCAAGTTCAAGGCTGTGCTTATCCACGATGCCATCAGCCATATGCTTTCGGATGCCGACCTGCTTGATACTTTCGTGACTGCGGCCGCCCACCTGGAGCCGGGCGGGGTTCTCATCACTGCACCCGATCGCTTTCACGAGACGTTTGGCGCCCCGCATACCGAGGTGTGCACCCATTCCAACGGCCGGATGGAGTTGACCTGTCTGGAGTACACCCACGATCCCGACCCAAACGATTCGGTCGTCGAGACCATCTTCACCCACATCATCCGCGAAGGGAGCCAGGTACGTATCGAACATGACCGGATGCTCACCGGCCTCTTCCCCACGTCGGTCTGGGAACGCCTGATGGGGGAGGCGGGATTCCGTTTCGAGTGGCGAACGTTCCGGCTCGAGTCGGTCGACACGGAATACACCCTGCTGATCGGGCGCCTCATTCCCACGGTTTAGGGCTACGATTTAGGGTTATGATGCGGCGTTTTGCAACCAAGGTGCGGCGCGGTGAATGACAGACCCAATGTAGTGATTTCCTCACTGGATGCGGAACGGCTCGAGCGGCTTCTTGAGTCCCTGCCTGCGAACGCCTTCCCCGGCAAAGCCGATCTGGAACGGGAACTGGAGCGCGCCGAGGTGGTGGATTCAAAGGAGGTTCCACCGTCGGTGGTGACAATGAACTCGACCGTCAGGTTCAAGGTTGAATCCTCGGCGGAGGAGTTCTGTCTGACGCTGGTCTATCCCAAGGATGTCGATGCCACCGGGGGAACCATCTCCATACTGGCTCCCGTCGGCAGCGCGCTGCTCGGGCTCTCGGAAGGCGACGAGATCGCCTGGCCCAAGCCCGGCGGAGGGACCGTTCGGGTGCGAATCGAGGAGGTGATCTATCAACCGGAGCGGTCAGGCGAGTACCACCGCTAAGGTGCCTCAGCAATAAGCACTCAGTGGTGACGCC
The DNA here is from genome assembly GCA_041690635.1 of Gammaproteobacteria bacterium. Lineage (GTDB taxonomy): Bacteria > Pseudomonadota > Gammaproteobacteria > Thiohalomonadales > Thiohalomonadaceae > JAWLGZ01. The sequence continues at coordinate 433,076 of JAWLGZ010000003.1, read as the reverse complement.
GGCAGGCCTGTGCTCCCTGCCGCGGCCGGCGAAGAGCCTCACAACCCCTATTCGACCGTCACCGATTTGGCGAGATTGCGCGGCTGATCGACATCGGTCCCCTTGAGGACCGCGACGTGGTAGGCGAGCAGTTGCAGAGGGATGGTGTGCACCACCGGTGAGATCCCCTTCTCCACATCGGCCACCTCCAGCACGTGGAGGCCGGCCCCGGATTTGAGAGAGGCGCCGCTGCCGGCGAACACGAACAGTTCTCCGCCGCGCGCCTGCACCTCTTCGAGGTTGGCCTTCAGTTTTTCCAGCAGTGCGTTGTTGGGGGCGACGGCGACCACCGGCATCTCCGCATCCACCAGCGCCAGCGGGCCATGCTTGAGTTCGCCGGCCGGATAGGCCTCGGCGTGGATGTAGGAGATCTCCTTGAGCTTGAGCGCACCCTCGAGGGCGATGGGGTAGTGCGGACCGCGGCCGAGGAACAGGGCGTTGTGCTTGTCGGCAAAACGGGCGGCTATCTCCTCGATGGCGGGGTCCAGCTCCAGCACCGCCTCGATGCGGCGCGGCAGGCTCTCCAGTTCTGTAACCACCTCCCGCTCCAGCGTCTCGGTCAGCGCATGGCGCCGCCCAAGCGCGATGACCACCAGCATCAGGGCCACCAGTTGGGTGGTGAACGCCTTGGTGGAGGCGACGCCGATCTCGGGGCCGGCGCGGGTCATCAGGACCAGATCCGCCTCGCGCACCAGCGAACTCTCCGGCACATTGCAGATCGCCAGCGAGTGGGCGAAACCGGACTGCTTCGCCTGGCGCAGGGCGGCCAGCGTATCGGCGGTCTCGCCCGACTGGGAGATGGTGACCAGCAGCGCGCCCTCCTCCACCACCACGTGGCGGTAGCGGAACTCGCTCGCCACCTCGACCGAGCAGGGAATCCCGGCCAGGGCCTCGAACCAGTAGCGCGCCACCAGGCCGGCGTGATAACTGGTGCCGCAGGCGACGATGTAGACACGGCGGGTGTTGTCGAAAATGGACGCGGCTTTCGGGCCGAAGCACTCCTCCAGCAGACGACCCCCGATGATGCGCCCCTCCAGGGTTTCAGCCACCGCCTGAGGCTGCTCGTAGATCTCCTTGAGCATGTAGTGGCGGTATTCACCGCGCTCCACCGCATCGGCCGACAGCTCGCTCTCCCGAATCGGCCGTTCGACCTTCTCGCCGTTCACATCGTAAATGGTGATGCGTTCGCGGCGAATGTCGGCCACGTCACCCTCTTCGAGAACGATGAAGCGGCGGGTGACCGGCAGCAGTGCCGCGAAATCGGACGCGATGAAGTGCTCACCGATGCCGACACCGATGACGAGCGGGCTGCCGCTGCGCGCAGCGATCAGTCGTTCCGGCTCCTGCTTGCCGATCACCCCCAGGGCATAGGCGCCGTCGAGGTCACGGGTGGCCGCACGGACGGCCTCCAGCAGATCCATCCCCCGATTCTGGTAGTGGTGGATCTGGTGGACAATGACTTCGGTGTCGGTGTCGGAGGTGAACCGGTAGCCGCGTTCAGTCTGCTCACGACGCAGGCTGTCGTGATTCTCGATGATGCCGTTATGGACGACCGCCACCGATTCCTGGCAGACGTGGGGGTGGGCGTTCTTCTCGTTCGGCACGCCGTGCGTCGCCCAGCGGGTGTGGGCGATACCCACCCGGGCCTGCAGCGGGTAGTCGGCCAGCGCCGCCGCAAGCGCAGCAACCTTGCCGGGCAGACGTCGCCGCTCGAGACACTGTCCGCCGTCGATCACGGCCAAACCGGCCGAGTCGTAACCACGGTACTCCAGCCGGCGCAGCCCCTCGATGAGGATGGGCACGACGTCCCGTTCCGCGACCGCTCCGACGATTCCACACATGTGTTAACCCTCAGTTGCAAGTCACAAGTGACAAGTTGCAAGAAAAACCACGTTCTTCTGCCTTGTCACTTTTCACTCTTCACGGCTTTTTTTCGGTGGTTTCCAGCCTTTTACCGTCTGTTGCCTGCTGCGGCTCAAGGTCAGTTCGCCCGGGGGTGCCTCGCGGGTGATGGTGGAGCCGGCGCCGATGGTGGCGCCTTCACCTATCTCCACCGGGGCGACCAGTTGCGTGTCCGAGCCGATGAAGGCCCCATCGCCGATGAGAGTGCGATGCTTGTTGGCGCCGTCGTAGTTGCAGGTGATGGTGCCGGCGCCGATGTTGACGCCCGCACCCATGCGGGTGTCCCCTATGTAGCTCAGGTGATTCACCTTGGAGCCGGCGCCGATATCCGACTTCTTCACCTCGACGAAGTTGCCGATGCGGGCTCCGTCAGCGAGACGGGTACCGGGGCGGATGCGGGCGAAGGGGCCGATGTGACAGCCGGTGCCGACGATCGCATCCTCGAGGACGCTCATCGGCAGGACTTCGGTTCCGGTACCGATCTGCACGTTGGTGAGAACCGTGTTGGCGCCGATGCGCACCCGATCACCGAGAGAGACCTGCCCCTCGATGATCACATTGGGCTCGATCACCACGTCGCGTCCGACGGTCAGCTCGCCGCGCAGATCGAAACGGGCCGGGTCGGTCAGGGTAACCCCGTCGCGCATGAGCGCCTCTGCCTGGCGGCGCTGAAGGGCCCGTTCCAGTGTCGCGAGCTGGACGCGGTCGTTGATCCCCATCACCTCCTCCGCATCACCGGTTCCTTCGGTGGCGATCGGTACGCTGTCGGCGGCCGCCATCGCAAAGATGTCGGTGAGGTAATACTCACCCTGGGCGTTATCGTTGCCGAGCCGTGCCAACCAGCCCGCAAGTCGCGCCGCACCGACGGCGAGAAACCCGGTGTTGATCTCGTCGATAGCGGCCTCGTCGGTCGTGGCGTCCTTCTGCTCGACGATGCGGCAAACCGCACCGTCCGCGCCGCGCACCACACGCCCGTAGCCGGTCGGATCGGACAGGCGAACGGTCAGCAGGGCCAGGCGCTCGCCGTCAGCTGCCGCGGCCAGACGCCGCAAGGTGCCGGCAGTGATTAGCGGAACGTCGCCGTAGAGCACCAGGACGCGGCTCCCCGGGTCCACGGCGTCGATGGCCTGCGCCACGGCATGCCCCGTTCCCAGCTGCTCCGCCTGCTCGACCCAATGAACCTCCAGATGACCCAGCCGTTCACGAACCTCCGCGCCACCGTGACCATAGACGACATGGATGCGCTCCGGCGCCAGCGCCGCGGCGGTATTGCACACGCACTCCAACAGGGGGCGGCCGCCGATCGGATGCAGCACCTTGGGCAGATCCGAGCGCATGCGCGTGCCCTGGCCGGCGGCCAGCACGATGATTTCCAGTGGCGTCGTCATAGGCTGTACAGCGGAAGTGTAGCCGAGCTGGTGCAGAGATTAGTGGATGCTCGGAGGCTGGGAAATTCCGCCCGCGAGCTCCTCGGGCGTCGCCTCGCGAATCGCGGCCACCTTCACGGCGAAGGTCATGTTCTTGCCGGCAAACGGGTGGTTGCCGTCCAGGGTCACGGTGCCCTGATCAACCTTCCTGACCACCATGGTGATGGTCTCCCCCTGGGCGTTGTGAAACTCCGCTTCGGCGCCGATGCGGCGGTATTCGGGGGGGACATTTTCGATGGCGTCGGTGTAGGTCAGAGAGGGGTCCCACTCACCGAAGCCCTGTTCGGGGGTGAGGGTGACCTCAACCGAATCCCCGATGACCTTTCCCTCCAACGCCGCCTCGATCGGTTCGAACAGGCCACCGTCGCTGCCGTGCAGGTAGTCCACCGGGATCTCCACCGCCTCAAGAATTTCGTCGTTTTCGTCCCGAATGGTGTAAGTGACGGAAACGACCTTTCCCCGGGTCACCCTCTGCTCGGACATGCTCTTCTCCACAAACGAAAAAAGGGCAGTGTAGCACTGCCCTTTTTTCTTCTCACCGTGGCCGACCCGCCTTTCTCAGCTGCGGGTTCCCCGTCAGGCGCGCCGTCCGGCGCGCTTGCGCAGGCTCTGAATGGTCTGCAACTGGGCGATTGCCTCGGCCAGCTCCGCCTGCGCGGTGGCATACTCGCGGTCGCTCTCCGCATCCTTGAGCGCCTGTTCGGCCCGCTGCCGGGACTCCAGTGCCGCCGCCTCATCCATATCCTTGGCACGCAATGCGGTGTCGGCGAGCACGGTAACCACGTGCGGCTGGATCTCCAGCATGCCACCGGAGACGAAGAAGAAGTCCTCCTCGCCCCCCTGTTTCACAACCCGCACCTCGCCCGGCTTGATCTGGGTGAGCAGCGGACTGTGACGCGGCATGATGCCGACCTCGCCCATAATCGCCGGCGCGTACACCGCCTCGGCGGTGCCCGAGAAGATCGAGCCCTCCGCGCTGACGATGTCGACATGAATAGTCATTGACATAGGATCAGTCCCAAGTCTCAAGTCTCAAGTAGCAAGAAAATCGCGTTGCAAGTCACCGTTAATGAGGATACGGAGTGCTTCTCCCCTCTTGTGACTTGCAACTTGTCACTTGCAACTGCCTTAAAGCGACTTACCCTTCTCGGCGGCCTCTTCGATGGTGCCGACCATGTAGAACGCCTGCTCCGGCAGGTGGTCGTATTCACCCTCGACGATACCCTTGAAGCCACGGATGGTGTCTTTCAGGGAGACGTACTTGCCCGCGGAACCGGTGAAGGTCTCGGCCACGAAGAACGGCTGCGACAGGAAGCGCTGGATCTTGCGTGCCCGGGAGACCATCAGCTTGTCCTCTTCGGACAGCTCGTCCATGCCCAGGATGGCGATGATGTCGCGCAGCTCCTTGTAGCGCTGCAGGGTGGACTGCACGGCGCGGGCGGTGTCGTAGTGGTCCTGGCCCACCACCAGCGGATCGAGCTGACGGGAGGTGGAGTCGAGCGGGTCCACCGCCGGGTAGATACCCAGCTCCGCGATCTGACGGGAGAGCACCAGGGTTGCGTCCAGGTGGGCGAAGGTGGTGGCGGGGGACGGGTCGGTGAGGTCGTCCGCCGGCACGTAGACCGCCTGGAACGAGGTAATGGAGCCGGTCTTGGTGGAGGTGATGCGCTCCTGCAGCACACCCATCTCTTCGGCCAGGGTCGGCTGGTAACCCACCGCCGACGGCATACGGCCGAGCAGTGCGGACACCTCGGTGCCGGCCAGGGTGTAACGGTAGATGTTGTCGATGAACATCAGTACGTCACGGCCTTCGTCGCGGAAGTATTCGGCGATGGTCAGACCGGTCAGTGCGACACGCAGGCGGTTGCCCGGCGGCTCGTTCATCTGGCCGTAGACCAGCGCCACCTTGTCGATAACGCCGCCCTCGGTCATTTCGTGGTAGAAGTCGTTGCCCTCACGGGTACGCTCACCCACACCGGCGAACACCGAATAACCGGAGTGCTCGACCGCAATGTTGCGGATAAGCTCCATCAGGGTGACGGTCTTGCCCACGCCGGCGCCGCCGAACAGCCCGATCTTGCCGCCCTTGGCGATAGGCATGATGAGGTCGATGACCTTGATGCCGGTTTCGAGGATCTCGAGTGATGCCGCCTGATCTTCGTAGCTGGGTGCCTTGCGGTGGATCGGCCAGCGATGCTCTTCACCGATGGGACCCGCGTCGTCCACCGGTTCGCCGAGGACGTTCATGATGCGGCCGAGGGTTTTGGTGCCGACCGGGATACTGATCGGTGCGCCGGTGTTGGCCACATTCATACCGCGGCGCAGGCCGTCGGATGTGCCCATGGCGATGGTGCGCACCACGCCGTCACCAAGCTGCTGCTGCACCTCCAGCGTCAGGCCGGCCTCTTCGACCGTCAGCGCATCGTAGACCTTCGGCATCGCCTCGCGGGGGAACTGGGCGTCCACCACCGCGCCGATGATTTGTACGATCTTTCCAGAACTCATCTTCAGTTCCCCTTATATGACTTTCGAGCCGGGCGCCGCCCGGCAGTTTCAATCCAAATTCGTCAAACCGCCGCAGCGCCGGCCACGATCTCCGACAGCTCCTGGGTGATCGCCGCCTGGCGCGCCTTGTTGTAGGCAAGCGCCAGCTCGTCAATCAGCGTGCCGGCGTTGTCGGAAGCGGCCTTCATCGCCACCATCCGCGCCGCCTGCTCGCAGGCGATGTTTTCGACCACACCCTGGTAGACCTGCGACTCGATGAAGCGCATCAGCAGCTGATCCAGCACCTCCTTCGCCTCCGGCTCGTAGAGGTAGTCCCAGTAGTGGCGCAGCTCGGACTCGATCTCCTCGGGCTCCACCGGCAGCAGCTGGCGTACCTGAGGCCGCTGCGTCATGGTGCTGACGAACTCGTTGTAGACGAGATAGAGGCGGTCGATCTCGCCCTTGTCGTAGGCGTCGAGCATCACCTTCACCGAGCCGATAAGATCCACGATCTTCGGCGCATCGCCGAGATGGGTGATCTGGGCCACGATGTCGGTAGAGAGGCGCTTGAAGAACTGTGCCCCCTTCTGACCGATGGCGCACATCTGCGCCTCGACATTCTGGTCGCCCCACTCGCGCATCGAGGTCAGCACCGACTTGAACAGATTGATGTTCAGGCCGCCGCAAAGTCCCCGATCGGTCGAGATCAGGATGTAGCCCACCCGATTGGTTGCACGCGCCTCCAGATAGGGATGGCGGTATTCGGGGTGGGACTGGGCCAGGTGGCTGATAACCGCGCGGATCTTCTCCGCATAGGGGCGGGTTGCGGCCATTCGGTCTTGCGCCTTGCGCATCTTCGAGGCCGCCACCATCTCCATGGCGCGGGTGATCTTCTGCGTGTTCTTCACGCTGCGGATCTTGCCGCGTATCTCTTTGCCGCTCGCCATATCGCTCGCTTCCGGTCCGGTCGGTCCGCCGGGCTCGCGCCCGGCGGGATCGTCTTACCAGGTCTGGCTGGCCTTGAACTTGTCGAGGGCCGCCTTGAGGGCGTTCTCGATTTCGTCGTCGTAGGCGCCGGTGTCGTTGATCTTCTGCATCAGATCGCCGTGCTCCGACTTCATGAACGACTGCATGGCCGCCTCGAAGTCGACCACCTTCTTCACCTCGACGTCATCCAGGTAACCCTGGTTGGCCGCGAACAGGGAGAGGGCCATCTGCGCCACGCTCAGCGGCTGATACTGTTTCTGCTTCATCAGCTCGGTGACGCGCTGGCCGCGGTCGATCTGCTTGCGGGTCGACTCGTCCAGGTCGGAGGCGAACTGGGCGAAGGCGGCCAGCTCGCGGTACTGGGCCAGGTCGAGACGGACGCCGCCGCCGAGCTTCCGGATGACCTTGGTCTGGGCGGAGCCACCGACGCGGGAGACCGACAGACCGGCGTTGATGGCCGGACGGATACCCGCGTTGAACAGGTCGGTCTCCAGGAAGATCTGACCGTCGGTGATGGAGATGACGTTGGTGGGCACGAAGGCCGACACGTCGCCCGCCTGGGTCTCGATGATGGGCAGTGCGGTCAAGGAACCGGTCTTGCCCTTCACCTCGCCATTGGTGAGCTTCTCCACCTCGTCGGCGTTGATGCGCGCCGCACGCTCCAGCAGACGGGAGTGCAGGTAGAACACGTCACCGGGATACGCCTCACGGCCCGGCGGACGCCGCAGGAGCAGGGAGACCTGGCGGTAGGCCCACGCCTGCTTGGTCAGGTCGTCATAGATAATCAGGGCATCTTCGCCACGGTCGCGGAAGTACTCGCCCATGGCGCAACCGGCATAAGGGGCGATGTACTGCAGTGCGGCCGACTCGGCGGCGGAGGCGGCGACCACGATGGTGTGCTCCATGGCGCCGTGCTCTTCCAGCTTGCGCACCACGCCGGCGATGGAGGAGGCCTTCTGGCCCACCGCCACGTAGATGCACTTAACGCCGGTGCCCTTCTGGTTGATGATCGCGTCGATGGCGACGGCGGTCTTGCCGGTCTGGCGGTCGCCGATGATCAGCTCGCGCTGGCCGCGGCCGATCGGCACCATCGCGTCGATGGCCTTGAGACCGGTCTGCAGCGGCTGGTCGACCGACTTGCGGGCGATAACGCCGGGGGCGATCTTCTCAATCGGGGAGGTCTGCTTGGCATCGATCGGGCCTTTGCCGTCGATCGGAATGCCCAGGGAGTCGACCACACGGCCGAGCATCACCTCGCCCACCGGCACCTCCATGATGCGGCCAGTGCAGGTGACCTTGTCCCCTTCGGAGATGTGCTCGTAGTCGCCGAGGATAACCGCGCCGACCGAGTCCTGCTCCAGGTTGAGCGCCAGCCCGAAGGTGTTCCCCGGGAACTCCAGCATCTCGCCGGACATGACGTCGGACAGGCCGTGGATGCGCGCGATGCCGTCGGTCAGGCTCACCACCGTACCTTCGGTACGGGCTTCGGTGACCGCCTCGAAGCTTTCGATGCGCTTCTTGATGATGTCACTGATTTCGGATGGATTAAGTTGCATGTGCTCTGTCCTCTAAACCGTCAATGCAGCAGCTCGCCGCCGAGCCGCTCCAGCTTGCCGGCTACCGAACCATCGATGACCAGATCGCCCGCGCGAATGATGGCGCCGCCGAGCAGGGCCTCGTCGACCGTTGCCTCCAGCGTCACCTCGCGGCCCAGCCGTTTCTTCAGCGCTGCGGCGATATCCGACTTCTGCGCGTCTGTCAGGGCAGTGGCCGCGACGACCTCTGCCCGTACGGTGCCTTCCGCCTCGGCCCGCTCAATTTCGTAGAGCGCGGCGATCTCCGGCACCAGTTCCAGACGGCCATTTTCCGCCAGCAACCGGACCAGATTCCGCCCGGCCTCGTTCAGACCCTTGTCACAGATAACCAGCAGCAGGCCGATGAGCTGTTCGCGGGTGACCCGCGGGTCGTCGATCAGCCGCGCCATGTCCGGGTGGGTCACCACGTCGGTGACCAGACCGAGCATCGCGGACCAGTGCTTGAGGTCATCCTGTTCCCGGGCCAGGCTGAAGACTGCCTGGGCATAGGGTCGGGCGATGGTGGTTTTCTCTGCCATATGCCGGCGACCTTAAAGTTGAGCGACCAGATCCTGGAGAAGATCGTCGTGGGCCTTGGGGTCGATCTCCTTGCGCAGCACCTTGCCGGCGCCGGTCACGGCGAGGGTCACCACCTGGCCACGGAGCTGCTCCTTGGCCCGGTTGACCTCCTGATCGATTTCGGCATTGGCGGCGGCAACGATACGCTGGCCTTCCGCCCGCGCCGTGTCCTTCGCCTCTTCCACGATCTCGTTGGCCCGCTTCTGTGCCTGGGCGAGGATCTCGGCGGCCTGCTGTTTGGCCTCGTGGATCACCTCGGTGGCACGGCGTTCCGCCAGTTCCTGCTCGTGCTTGCCGCGTTCGGCTGCCGCCAGGCCTTCGGCGATGCGGGTCTTGCGGTCTTCCATCATCTGGGTCATCGGGCCCCAGAGGAACCGATTGACGAACCAGACGAGGACCGCAAAGGTCAGCATCTGCCCGATAAGGGTGGCTGTTACATTCACGTCAGCGCTCCTTTGGATGGAGTGGATATCGCTCGACTACTCGCGGATCAGCCGCCGAGGGCACCGACGAACGGGTTGGCGAAGACGAACCACATGGCCATACCGAGCACGATCATGGGGAACGCTTCCATCAGACCGCCGGTGAACAACATCTGGCCCATGAGCTGGGGACGCATCTCCGGCTGACGGGCGATGCCCTCGATGTACTTGGAGCAGATCAGACCCCAGCCCAGTGCGGAGCCGAGACCGGCGGCCGCCAGGATGATGCCGACGCCGATAGCGGTGAAGGAGTAAACGTTAGCGAGAACTGCTGGATCCATCGGAGGTCTCCTCGAATCGTAAAGTTAATGAAACCGGGGTTAAGAAACCGTTAGTGTTCCTGCGAAGCCATGCTGAGATAGACGATGGTCAACAGCATGAAGATGAACGCCTGCAGGGTGATCACCAGGATGTGGAAGATCGCCCAGCTGCCGCCCAGGGGCCACTGAATCCACCAGGGCAGGAGTGCGATAAGCAGGAAGATCAGCTCGCCGGCAAACATGTTGCCGAACAGTCGAAGGCCGAGGCTGACCGGCTTGGCCACCTCTTCGATGGTGGTCATGACGATATTGATCGGCGCCAGGATGACCTTTACCACCGGGTTGCTGGCGGCGAACGGGTGGAACAGGAACATCTTGATGTAGCCGACCGGCCCTTTGATCTTGATGTTGTAATAGAGGATCAGCGCAAAGACGCTGAGTGCCAGGGCAAAGGTGGTACCGAGGTCGGTGGTGGGAACCACCTTGAGGTAGACGTGATGGGGGTCGGCCCCGAACACCCCGGTGGCAATCATCTGCGCCACCTTCGGCAGCAGGTCGACCGGGATGAGGTCCATGGCATTCATCAGGAATACCCAGACGAAGATGGTCAGGGCCAGGGGACCGACCAGCTTGTTCTCCCCATGGAAGATCGACTTCACCTGGCTTTCGACGAACTCGAGGATCGACTCCAGCAGGTTCTGCATGCCGCTGGGCTTGTCGGCGTCGAGGTTGCGGCCGATGCGCCAGCTGACCAGCATGATGAGTCCGGCAAGCAGGATGCCGAAGAACAGGGTGTCGAGGTGCCAGGTCCAGAACCCCTCACCGACCGCGAGGTTGGTCAGGTGGTGCTGAATGTAGGTGACGGGACTGTCCGTTGCCGGTGCCAATGCATCGCTCACGGGTCGAACTCCAACAAGCTTTTATGAATTCGGGTTGGTGCGCACACGGTTAAAGAAGTAACCGAGTTGCGCCACGGCAAATCCTACGATGATGGCCACCGGGTCGAGGTGCAGCACCACGATTCCCACCGCCACCAGCACCGGGGTCGCGACAAACCGCGCAACTGCGCCGATGTAAAGCTCCATCATGCTTCGCTGTGCGTCGCCGCCGAGCCGGGAAGCCCGCTCCAGGCGGTTCGCACTGATGAAGCTGTTCAGCAGGGCGATCCCGCCACCAAAAAGTGCCGCGACCGCCGGCCAGCTACCGCGTGTGGCGAAATAGACAGCCGCCACCGCAACCACCAGCCCTGCCTGCGCCAGCAGCAGCCTGTAGAGGGTGCTGCGCAGAACTTTCTTGGCATGGCTCATGGTCGAAAATCCTTGGAAAAACGGTCACCTTGAGGAAGACCGCTTTCAGGGGCGCGCAGTATAGTGATTCACCCCTTGGGGGTCAATGATGCGCCGATAAAAAGAGTCTATATAAGCATCGATTGATAGATTGCTTATTGATTTTCCACAGAAAAAAGACGGGCATTCGGCAGTCTGAATCAGACCGGAAAAATGGGCGGTCCGGCGGTTGTCAATCCGGGGATCCGGCGCGCTGCCTCAACGCACGCGCCCAGTCGATGGTCACCGCCTCGACGCTGCCGCAGCCGAGACTCCCCTCCAGTTCCGAAATGGCGGGCCGGCCGTAGGCGCCGTCGATCAGCCGGTAGACCGCCACCGTGCGGTCGGTGGGGTGGACCAGCCAGCACTCCGGCACACCGGTGCGCTCGAATGCGGCGAGCTTGATGGTCTGGTCGTGGGCGGCAGTGGCCGGCGAGAGGATCTCGATGACCCAATCAGGGGCGCCACGGCAACCGCGCTGGTCGATCTTCCCGGGGTCGCAGACGATGGTGAGGTCGGGCTGCAACACGGTATCGATGGCATCGTCCGCCTCGTCGGTACGCGGCAGCCGGACATCGAACGGCGCGAGAAACACCTCACAGGGGCTGCCTTCGAGGGCATCGGCGATCTGGCGGGCGAGTTCCAGCACCAGTCGCTGATGCGCCACCGTCGGTGCCGGCGCCATCAGGTAGGCCTCGCCATCGATGAGTTCGTACCGGACATCCTCCGGCCAGGTCCGGTATTCGCCGTAGGTGTGGTGTTGCGCGTCACGCCGAGGCAGTCCCATGCGTCCTCCGCAGGGCCATCGGGATCGGCCCCCGTCAAGATCGCCCCAAGGATAGCAGGATCAAGGGATTACCGGGAATGCAAGTCGCGGGAGGGATTCGACAGACCGGGGCCATCGACCTATTCTGGTGCGGGGCGGGCGTGACACGGTGATATTCTCCCTGCCGTAGCACAGCCGCCAGGCTGGAGCGCCATGTGGGGTTTCCGGTTCGCCGGGTGGGAGGCCCCACCGCCCGCCCCGCCTCGATCCACACTGTTCCATCGTGTGGATTAGGGGCCGCGAAATCCCCCCTCGAACGGGATATCGGAACCGCACAACGGCGGATTACGGCTTCGCCTAATCCGCCCTACATTAAGCTGTTTGGTGGCGTGTGCCTATGGCCTGCCGGACCAGCCACGGCACGCGCCGCAGAGTGTTGGGGTGCCGGCCCACTCTGTGCGCGGGTTGGGGCTCTCGCCCCTACACCCGGGATGCCAACCCCGAGCCCCATGCACGATAAGATAAACTCGATTGAAGCGGCCGTAAATCCGTGCGGTCCGGCCGCCCTTCACTCCTGACCCCGCATCTCACGGGAGGCGGAATGACACTTGCCGAGGCGGTTAGAGCCTATACCAAGCGGTTTGATGAAGGGCCGCCGATCTTCGGGCTGGGAGAGCGGGAGGCGATGGAACTGATCAATAGGGCGCTGGAGAGCGGCAAACCGGCCCGGACAGGTGCGGAGTCGGACCTCCCGCACGGCGCAATCCTCTAAGTTCGGGGGAGTGATTGAGGAGGCAAAGACGATGAAACCAGGACAGGAGGAACCCCGCCCCGTAACCGACGAGGAGCGGGAGAGGGTGGTGGCGCACTTCACCCGGGACGCCGGTTTCTCCCGACCCGAGGCGGAGTTTGCCGCCGCCATCGAACTGGGGGAGATCGATGGCGACCTGGTCGATCTGGATGCGCCTCGCCGCCGGGGGCGGCGGAGGGGGTGACCAGCGGGAGGGTGGTCCTGGACGGCGAGGCGGAGCTGACCGCCATCAGCCCGCCCTTTTTCCGTTGCAGGCACCTGCTGACGATCGTGCGGCGGCGGGGCACTTTCCAGGCAGCATACCCGACCCGGTCATGGTGGACCCCCATGAATTAATGGAGCAAGCACTCTGGACGGGGGCGGGACTCGAACCCACATCAACTGCCTGCCTAGCGGTCCCCTTACCCATCGGGGTACACCCGTCCAGAGTTGATTAAAGGGTATAGCCCGGGACGACGAAAGTCTAAATCACCGGCACGTGTTTGGCGTGGAACAAGCCGGTGACGGCTGATGGCAATCTCTCCCCAGCCGGTGATGGACACACCCGCGCCAGTACTAGGGCGTAGCCCCCGTAGCCCCTTGTGCGGCGATTCCGACGCCGCCCCAAGGTGGATTGCGGCTTCGCCTGATCCACCCGACTGCTGATATCCTTCCGGTGGTTTTCGTGTCGGCCGTGCGGACCTGCCATGCCTGAGATCCTCTTCAAGGGAAAAGAGTACGTCTACAACCACCACCTGTCGGTGCCGTTCCGGCCGCTGGTGCCCCACCCCGGCCGGTCGATCGGAGCCGGCGATCTGGCGGGCAACCTGGTCATCCACGGCGACAATCTGCACGCGCTGAAGAGTCTGCTGCCGCGCCACGCCGGGGCGGTGGACCTCATCTTCATCGACCCGCCCTACAACACCGGCAACGAGGGGTGGTGCTACAGCGACAACGTCAACTCCCCCATCATGCGGGAGTGGCTGTCTACCAACCCGGTGGATGCCGACGACATGCTGCGCCATGACAAATGGCTCTGCATGATGTGGCCGCGCCTGACCCTGCTGCGCGAGCTGCTCTCCGAGAACGGCAGCCTGTGGATGACCCTCGACGACAACGAGGTGCACCGGGCGCGGATGATGCTCGACGAGATCTTCGGTGAGGAGGCGTTCATCGCCAACGTGGTGTGGCAGAAGAACTACTCGCCCAAGAACACCGCCCAGTTCTTCTCCGAGGACCACGACCACCTGCTGGTGGTGGCGAAGAACCGGGAGCTGTGGCGCCCGCGGCTGCTGGCGCGTACCGCCGAGATGGAGGCGCGCTACAGCAACCCGGACAACGACCCCCGTGGTCCCTGGAAACCGAGCGATCTTTCCGCCCGCAATTACTACAGTGAGGGAACTTACCCCATCACATGTCCGAGCGGTCGTGCAATTGATGGCCCTCCCCCTGGCACTTATTGGCGCGTAAAGAAGGAAAAGTTCCTGGAAATGGACAAAGAGGGACGTATTTGGTGGGGCAGCGACGGCAACAATGTCCCCGCCATTAAGCGCTTCCTTTCCGAAGTCAAACAAGGCCGCGTCCCGCAAACCCTCTGGTTCTACTCCGACGTGGGTCACACCCAGGATGCCAAGCGAACGTTGATCGAGATGGGCCTGCTCAAGGATGAGGAGAGCACCATCACCCCCAAGCCGGTGACGCTGGTCGAGCGGGTGCTCGAGATCGGCGCCGGCGAGGACGCCCTGGTCCTCGACAGCTTCGCCGGCTCCGGCACCACCGCCCACGCGGTGCTCAAGGCCAACGCGAAGGATGGCGGCAGCCGCCGCTTCATTCTGGTGGAAGGCGAGGCGTACGCCGATCGCCTCACCGCCGAACGGGTGCGGCGCGCGATCAAGGGCTACGCCTGGGTCGGCACCCAACGCGAAACGCTGCTGGAAGAAAAGATCACCTTCAGCAAACTGAAGAAGGCCGAGGCGCTGCTGAGCGAGGTCGAGGCCGTCAAGGCGCGCGAGGGGTTCGGCGAAGGGGATCTGGTGGACCGGGCGAACCAGGCGGTCAAACGCTTCGACAGGATCACCGCCAAGGTGGACGGCGGCGTGCTCAAGGTCGAGGGCGAGAAGCGGGTCTCCCAGCGGGTCGAGGGGCTGGGGGGCGAGTTCACCTACTGCACTCTCGGCGAGGCGATCGAGCTGGAGAAGCTGCTCTCCGGCGAACACCTGCCGGCCTTCGAGGCGCTCGGCGCGTGGCTGTTCCACACCGCCACCGGCGGCAGCCTGCAACCCCCTTCGACCGGGATGCCCGAATGGTATCTGGGGGAGGCGAAGGACAAGCATGTCTGGCTCATCTACCGGCCCGATCTGGCCTTCCTGAAGAGCCCCGAGGCGGCGCTGACCCTCTCCCGTGCCGAGGCGTTCCGCGACTGGGGGCGGGAGCACGATGCCCGGCGCGGCGAACCGGCCAAGGGGCACCTGGTTTTCGCACCGGCGAAGTATCTCTCCAACCGTCAGTTGCTGGAACACGGCGTCACCTACGCCCCGCTGCCCTTCGCCCTCTATCGGGAGGGGTGACGGCGTGAAGGGCGGAATAGGGAAGCGCATTCCGCCGGATGGGCACTAACGTGGGCCGAACACTATGGCGGATTACGGCTTCGCCTGATCCGCCCTACATCTGATATCGGGAGTTTGGCGATGGTGGATGAACTGTCCCGTTTCGAGCTTCAGCGCGAGCATTTCGAGAAGGCGCTCGCGCGGCTCGAGGAGGCGCTGCAACTGGACGAGAACGACATCGTGCGCGACGCCATCGTCCAGCGCTTCGAGTTCACCTTCGAGATGGCGTGGAAGACGATGTTCCACTACCTGGCGGGCCGTGGCGAACGGCTCCCGAAGAAGGCGTGGGCGGTGCTGCCGGAGGCGTTCACCGCCCTGCTGATCGAGGATGCCGAGGTGTGGGAGAGGTTGCGCGACTATCGCAACGACACCAGCCACGAATACGACGAGGGCAAGGCGATCGAATTAGCGGCCTACGTGCGCGACCAGGGGGTCGGGGCGTTCCGGGCGCTGCGCGACAAACTGGCGACATTGAAATGAGCGAAGCGGAAAGGGTCAGGGCCGCCTCCGGCATCTCGCCGTCGGCACTCGGCAAGCTGGTGGCACTGTTCGAGCACACGCCGAAGGTCGAGCGGGTCTGGCTGTACGGGTCGCGGGCGCGGGGCGATTTCCGCAACGAGTCCGATATCGACCTCATGGTTGACGCCCCGGAGATGAGCGCCGGGCAGTTTTCGGCGCTGCGCGATGCCGTCGCGGAACTCGGCCTCCTCTACCCCGTGGATCTCGGCCGCTGGCAGGCGGTGCGCGACGAGCGCTTCCGCGCCCGGATCGAGAGCGAGCGCGCCCTGTTCTGGGCGCCGCGCCGGCGGGTCGCCGACATGGAGGCGATCGGCGGCACCCACCTCAAGCCGTTTCAAAGCAGCGTACTCGCGAAACTGGGCCGCTATCTGGACGAACTCTGCAGACAGCAGGCGCAGTCGGAGAAGCGGCTGGCGGCATTGGCGGCGATGGAGGACGCGGAGGAGTATCTGGCCGATGCGCGCGATTTTCCGCGAAAGGCGTGGGAGGCGCTGAAAAAAGAGGAGGCGCTTCCGTCCGCATTCGCCGATCACCCCTACACCAGCCGCTTCGACGGCGCCGGCCGGCCGGTGCCGAACCTCTGTTTCAAGGTGCCGACCGGCGGCGGCAAGACGCTGCTGGCGGCCGCCAGCGTGGCGCGGGTCTTTTCCGGCTATCTGAACCGTCATACCGGGCTGGTACTGTGGGTGGTGCCGAACGACGCGATCTATCGGCAGACCCTCAAGGCGCTGTCGGATCGGGACCACCCCTACCGCCAGATCCTGAATGTGGCGGGGGCTGGCCGGGTGAAGATACTGGAAAAAGGTTCACCGCTCTCCCGTATCGATGTCGAGTCCCACCTGTGCGTGATGGTGCTGATGCTCCAGTCGGCGGCGCGCCAGAGCAAGGAGACCCTGCGCTTCTTCCGCGACCGGGGCAACGTGCTCGGATTCCTGCCGCGGGAGGATGATATCGAGGGGCATTGGGATCTGTTGCAGGCGGTGCCCAATCTCGATGTCTATGCCCCCTGGGGCGCAAGCGACGCGGAGGCGGCGGCCCAGATGGGCTCCATCGTCAAGAGCTCGCTCGGCAATGTGATGCGGCTGGTGCGGCCGATGGTAGTGATCGACGAGGGGCACCACGGCTATACCGAAAATGCGCTCGCCACCATCAACGGCTTCAACCCCTCCTTCATGCTCGAACTCTCCGCCACGCCGCGGGTGACCTCCAAAAAGGGCAAGGGCTCCAACATCCTGGTGGATGTCCGCGGCACCGATCTCGACATCGCCGAGATGATCAAGCTGCCGATCCACGTCGATGTGCGGGCCTGGTCGGACTGGCAGAGCTGTGTCGCCGCATCGGTGGAGAAGCTCGATCTCCTGGCACGCGAGGCGGAGCGGTTGCAGGCGGAGACGGCGCGCTATATCCGGCCGATTCTTCTGGTGCAGGTGGAGCGCACCGGCGCCGATCTGCGCGATGCCGGCTTCATCCACGCGGAGGATGCGCGGGAGTACCTGCTGCAATTGGGATTCAAGGAGCGGGAGATCGCGGTCAAGACCTCGGAGAAGAACGACCTCAAGCAGCCGGAGAATCTCAACCTGCTCTCCCCCACCTGCGAGGTGCGCGTGATCATCACCAAGCAGGCGCTGCAGGAGGGTTGGGACTGCCCGTTCGCTTACATCCTCTGCGCCCTGGCGGCGGGGCGCAACCCGGCCGCCATGACCCAGTTGGTCGGGCGCATTCTGCGCCAGCCCCAGGTGGCCAAGACCGGGCGTGAGGCGCTCGATGCCTGCTACGTGCTGTGCCACGACGCCCGCACCGCCGATGTGGTCAGGAACATCAAGAAGTCCCTCGAAACCGAGGGGATGGGGGATCTGGCGGTCACGGTGAGTGGTGGCCGCGAGGAGGAGGACGCGGCGGGTTACACGCTGAAACAGGTGCGCCGGCCCCACTTCGCGAAGCTGCGGATCTTCGTGCCGAAGGTGACCTGGGTGGAGTCGGGGGCGGAGCCGGGTGCGCCGCGGCGCGAGCTGGTCTACGAAAGCGATGTACTGGCCCGCGTGCGGTGGGAGGAGTTGAACCCGGAGGCGCTGGCGAAGGAGTGGGCGCCGGAGCGGCGCGGCGCCCTGGTGGAGCACCTTGCGCTCGGGCTCGACGGGGAGCGCCGGCGCGAAATCGAGGTGGTGGATGATGCCCGGCTCGATCGGTCGCGGCTGGTACGCGGTCTGCTCGATATCGCCCCCAACGCCTGGCTGGCCTGGGCGTGGGTCGATGCGGTGGTGATGCGGCTCAAGTACCGCGGCTATGACGAGCGGACCCTGGCCGGCTCCAGCGCATCGCTGCTGGAGCGGCTGCGCATCGACCTGGAGGCGGAGCGGGACCGGCTGGCGCAGAGGGTGTTCGAGGAGGGGGTCGCCGACGGGAGGATCGAATTCCGCCTACGCGCCGACCGCACCGACTACGAACTGCCCCACGAGGCAATCTTCCAGCTCGCCAGTGCACCCCAGCCGCTCACCCGCGACGATGCGCGGGTGGTCGAGAAGAGCCTGCTGGAACCGGCGGTGCGGCTGCCGGACATGAACGACTTCGAGGCGGCCTTCGCCGGCTACCTCGACGAGCGGGCGGCACTGCGCTGGTGGCACCGCAACGTGGCAAAGGCGCAGTACGGGCTACAGGGGTGGAAGCGCCACAAGGTCTATCCCGACTTCGTCTTCGCCTACGTCACCGGCGAGGAGGAGCGCGTCGTCCTGCTGGAGACCAAGGGGACGCACCTGGAGGGATCGTCGGACACCCGCTACAAGGAGGCGCTGCTCGCCCGGCTGACCGCCGCATTCCGTGATGAACGGGTGGCGCGCGCCGGTGAGTTGATCCTCGAAGGCGGCGGAAAAGAGGCCATCGTCTGCGACCTCATCTTCGATCAGGCGTGGCAGGGCACCCTCGAAGCGCGCTACTTCTCCGACTCCGGCGAATGACGGCGGATTACGGCTGCGCCCAATCGAGGATTTCGATAGCCTGTTGGGGGCCCGCGGCAGCCGGGCGGAAACGCCGGGGGCGGCAGGGGGTGCCAACGGTTCAGGCGGCACCGTGGGCTCACCGTGTGAGCCCGGCATCAAGCTACCCTGACGCCATGGAAAATGCGCGGATGAACATCGGTGAGCTGCTGGAGCGTGCGGTTCCTACTCGGCTGTTCCCTTTCTTCGCACTCGGGACGCTGATTACCTGGATTTCGATCGCCCTGGGGGAGGACGGCGGTACGCTGTGGCCCTACCTGGTGGTCGGGCCGCTCGCCGGCATGCTGGTGGGTACGCTACTCCTGCTACTTTGGGGTGCCGCGTTGCTGGTGCTGCTCACGGCCTGGAGCACGTGGGTCCGTTGGTGGGCCGCGGTGGCGTGGTGGCGGTAACTTCTGCCACCGCGGGTGGACTACTTGATATGTGCGAGGATGCCGTCCAGCTCATCCAGACTGTTGTACTGAATCACCAGCTTTCCCTTGCCCCTGGGGCCGTGCTGGATGGCGACGCGGGCCCCGAGCCGCTCAGCCACATCCTGCTCCAGCCGCCGCACGTCTGGGTCGGGCTTGCTATCGGGCCTGGGGGCCGGTTCGGACTGGAGCCGCTTCACAAGCCTTTCGGTCTCGCGCACCGATAGCCCCTTGCCGGCCACCGTGCGCGCCGCCTCACTCTGCACCGGCCCCTGAAGGCCGAGCAGGGCGCGGGCGTGGCCCATCTCCAGGTCGCCGTTCTCCACCATCACCCGCACGTCTTCATTGAGGGTGCGCAGCCGCAGCAGGTTGGTCACCGCCGCGCGGGAGCGGCCGACCGCTTCGGCCGCCTGGCCGTGGGTCATCTCGAACTCGTCGATGAGGCGCTGCAGGGCGTTCGCCTCCTCCATCGGGTTCAGCTCTTCGCGCTGGATGTTCTCGATCAACGCCATGGCGATGGCGGCCCGGTCCGGCACGTCGCGCACCACCGCAGGGATCTCGTGCAGGCCGGCGATCTGGGTCGCGCGCCAGCGCCGCTCGCCGGCGATGATCTCAAAGCGCCCCGCGCCGATGGGGCGGACGACTATCGGCTGCACCACGCCCTGGGCGCGGATGGAGTCGGCCAGCTCCTCGAGACTGTCCGGGTGCATGTCGATGCGCGGCTGGTACTGGCCGCGCTGAATGATATCCACCGGCAGGTTGCGCAGATCCCCATCGACGGCGTCACCCGAACCGCCCGCGCTCTCCGCGGCACGCGGTGCCGCGCTGCTGCCGAGCAGCGCTTCGAGTCCCTTGCCCAAGCCCCGTTTCTTCGTTGCCATTAGTTTGTTCCGTTACTCCGTCACCGGCTCCGCGGCATCCGCCGGTTCACCTTTCCTCTCGCCCCGGCGCAGCATCTCGCCGGCAAGGGCCAGATAGGCCATGGCGCCCCGCGACTGCCGGTCGTAGGCCAGCGCCGGCAGGCCATGGCTCGGTGCCTCCGCCAGGCGCACATTGCGCGGGATGACCGTGCGGTAGACCTTCTCGCCGAAGTGCGCCATGAGCTGCGCGGAGACATCGTTGGAGAGATTGTTGCGCGGGTCGAACATGGTCCGCAGTAGCCCCTCGATCTCCAGCTCCGGGTTCACCGTGCCCCGGATCTCCTCGATGGTGTTCAGCAGAGCCGACAGCCCCTCCAGCGCGTAGTACTCGCACTGCATCGGGATCATCACCGAATCGGCGGCCACCAGTGCGTTCAGCGTCAGCATGTTGAGCGACGGCGGACAGTCGAGCAGCACGAAATCGTAGTCGTCGCGGATCTCCTGCAACGCCTTGCGCAGCCGCTGCTCGCGGGCGATGGCGTTCATCAGTTCCACCTCGGCGGCGGTCAGGTCGCCGTCGGTGGGAATGACGTCGTAACCCGCCGCCTCGGCCCGCACCACCGCCTGTTTCGGCGGCACCTTGCCGAGCAGCACGTGATAGGCGCCCAGTTCGACGTTGTGGTGATCGATGCCGCTACCCACCGTGGCGTTGGACTGGGGATCGAGGTCGATCAGGAGCACACGCCGGCGGGTGGCCGCCAGGGAGGCACCCAGGTTGATGCAGGTGGTGGTCTTGGCGACCCCCCCCTTCTGATTGGCAACGGCGATGATCCTGCCCATGAATCACTCCTTCTGTGCGGCGATCCGCACCAGGTGGCGCTCCCCTTCCAGACCGGGTACCGCCAGCGGCACCACGTCCAGCAGCGCAAAGCCGGGGGGCAGCGCCTTCAGTTCGTCGACGGGCCGGGCGCCCTTCATCGCCAGGACGATGGCTCCGGGTGCAAGGAGGTGGCCGACGCCGTGCAGCAGATCGCCGATGGAGGCGAAGGCGCGGGCGACGACGACTTCGAACGGCCGTTCCGGCCGGTAGCGTTCGAGCCGCGAATTTACCACAGTCACGTTGGCAATCCCCAGCGCGGCGACCGCCTGGACAATAAAGCGGGTCTTCTTGCCGTTGCTGTCCAGCAGGGTAAAGGACTGCTCCGGACGGGCGACGGCGAGCGGGATACCGGGCAGGCCGGGGCCGGTCCCCACGTCCAGCACCGCCCCGGAGGGCAGGTGTTCAAGCAGCGTGAGGGAGTCGAGCAGGTGGCGGGTCACCATCTCCGCCGGATCGCGCACGGCGGTCAGGTTGTAGGCCTTGTTCCACTTGGCGAGCAGACCGACGTAGTCGAGCAGTTTCGCCCGCTGGTCTACGCTCAGGTCGAGCCCGAGGTCAATCAATCCGCGATCGAGTCGTGAGCCCGGATCGATCATGCCGGCTCTCCCGTCGTCGGATGGACCGCACTGTAGGAGCCCGCCCCCGCGGGCGAATCGGCGCCGGAGAAGTTCGCCCGGTGGGCCGGGCTCCTACCAGTCAACATCATCCCGCCTGCCGCTCCCGTTTCTTCAGATGCACCATCAGCAGCGAGATCGCCGCCGGGGTGATGCCGGGGAGGCGCGCCGCCTGGCCCAGGGTCCCCGGCCGGGCCTTCGCGAGCTTCTCGCACACCTCGGCGGAGAGTCCGCGCACCTCGGCGTAATCCAGGTCGTCCGGCAGGGGAAGCTCCTCGTGACGGCGCGCCCGCTCGATCTCCTGCTGCTGCCGCTCGATGTAGCCGGCGTACTTGGCCTGGATCGCCACCTGCTCCGCCACCTGGGGATCGATAGCGCTCTCCTCCCCCGCCAAATGGAGAAGTGAGTGGTAACTCACTTCGGGCCGTTTGAGGAGATCGGCCAGCCGCTGCTCGCGTCCCAGGGGCTGGCCGAGCAGGGCCGCCGCCCGCTCCGCCGCCGGGGTGTTGGGGCGGATCCAGGTATCGCGCAGCCGCTCCTGTTCGCGGGCGATCGCCTCCCGCTTCTCTTCAAACACGGCCCAGCGTGCATCGTCCACCAGCCCCAGCTCGCGCCCGACCGGGGTCAGGCGCAGGTCGGCGTTGTCCTCCCGCAGCAGCAGCCGGTGTTCGGCACGGCTGGTGAACATGCGGTAGGGCTCGCGGGTGCCGCGGGTGATGAGGTCGTCGATCATCACGCCGATGTAGGCCTCGTCCCGGCGCGGGCTCCAGGGCGCCTCGCCGCGCACCCGGCGGGCGGCGTTGATGCCCGCCACCAGCCCCTGGGCCGCCGCCTCCTCGTAGCCGGTGGTGCCGTTGATCTGGCCGGCGAAGAAGAGCCCGGTCACCGCCCGGGTCTCCAGGCTGGGCCGCAGGTCGCGCGGGTCGAAGAAGTCGTATTCGATGGCGTAGCCGGGGCGGGTGATGTG
The DNA here is from genome assembly GCA_041690635.1 of Gammaproteobacteria bacterium. Lineage (GTDB taxonomy): Bacteria > Pseudomonadota > Gammaproteobacteria > Thiohalomonadales > Thiohalomonadaceae > JAWLGZ01. Next base: position 410,615 of record JAWLGZ010000003.1, on the reverse strand, counting down.
GGCCTTCTCGAACCCCTTGATGGAGCGCACCAGGGCGAGCTGCACATCGAACGGCAGCGAGGTGGAGATGCCGTTGGGATAGATCTCGTGGGTGTCGAGCCCCTCCGGCTCGACGAAGATCTGGTGAGAGAGACGCTCGGCGAAGCGCACCACCTTGTCCTCGATGGAGGGGCAGTAGCGCGGCCCCACCCCTTCGATCACCCCGCTATACATGGGGGAGCGGTCGAGGCCGGCGCGGATGATGTCGTGGGTGCGCTCGTTGGTCTGGGTGATGTGGCAGTGGATCTGGCGCGGGTGCTCCTCGGCGCGGCCGAGAAACGAGAACACCGGTACCGGGTCGTCACCCGGCTGGCTCTCCAGCTCCGAATAGTCGATGGTGCGCCCGTCGATGCGCGGCGGGGTGCCGGTCTTCAGCCGCTCGACCCGGAACGGCAGTTCCCGCAGCCGCGCCGCCAGGCGGTTCGACGGCGGGTCGCCGGCCCGCCCCCCTTCGTGGTTGGTGAGGCCGATGTGGATGCGGCCGGCGAGAAAGGTGCCCGCGGTCAGCACCACCGCCGGGGCGCGAAAGCGCAGCCCCATGCGGGTGACCACCCCGGCCACCGCCTCCCCTTCCACGATCAGGTCCTCGACCGCCTGCTGAAACAGGGTGAGATTGGGAGCACTCTCCAGCGCCGCCCGCACCGCCTTGCGGTAGAGCATACGATCGGCCTGCGCGCGGGTGGCGCGCACCGCCGGCCCCTTGCTAGCGTTGAGGATGCGGAAGTGGATCCCGGCCCGGTCGATGGCGTGGGCCATCAGCCCGCCGAGGGCGTCCACCTCCCGCACCAGATGCCCCTTGCCGATGCCGCCGATGGCCGGGTTGCAGCTCATCTGGCCGAGGGTCTCGATGTTGTGGGTCACCAACAGCGTGCGCGCACCCGAGCGGGCCGCCGCCAGGGCCGCCTCGGTGCCGGCGTGGCCGCCGCCGACCACGATCACATCAAACTGTTCAGGAAACTCCATGCCGGATTTCGCGCGCGAAGGGGGGCGCTATTGTACGGGCGGGGGTAACGGGGGCAAAGCGGGTTTCCAGGGAGGACCCCGGGGATGGGTGTGTCAGCGCCGGCGCCGTGGAGCTGTCCGGCTCCGCCCGTCCTGATGCAGAATCAACCCGGCTACCTCACCATTGTCCCCCCGGATGAAGCTGAACTGCTCATCGAGCTCCCGGCTGAAGAATCTCTCCTCGCTCTCGGCATAGAGCAGCGTCTTCGGCTGGCCCGGAACCTGCAACGAGAGTCGCCCGTGCCCTAATTCGACGGTCAGGTCGAAACCCGGCGCAAGCGGATACACCCCTGCATATTCGGCCAGTGTGTCCGCCGATATATCAACCTCGACTCTTTCGTTCGGCAGGATTACCGCGTCACCGTGGGCAACCGCGCCCAGTTGCAGGGCGATCTCCATGGGGGCGACACCGTTAAGGTTGGCCAGTGCGATGACGGTGATCCGGCTCTCCGGGAAATAGGTGAGCCGCGCACTGAAGCCCTCGATGCCGCCGGCATGATCGATCATGGTGCGGCCGCCCAGCTCCCGCACAAAGACACCCAACCCGTAGCCCTCCTTGAACGGAGTCGTCATCTTCGCAAGTGATTCGGCCGACAGCAGGCGGCCCCCGAACAGCCCCCGCGTCCAGCGCAGCAGATCTTCCGTGGTCGAGTAGAGCGCGCCGGCCGCGTGCGGAACCGTCATGTGGATGAACTCGGCATTGACGAGGCCATCCGGACCCGGTGAGTACCCTGCTGCCCGGGACTCGATGATTCGTGCATTTGCGTCGCAGCCGGAGTTCCGCATCCCAAGCGGGGTGAAGACGTGATCCTGCAGAAAGCGTTCGTAGTGCTGACCGCTGATCCGTTCGATCAAGTGACCGAGCAGCAGATATCCCGAGTTGCTGTAGCTGAACCGCTCGCCCGGCACAAACTCGAGCGGCTTGTCGCTAAAGCGGCTGACGCTCGTCTCGACGGGGGTCTCGAATGGCTTCCATGTAGTGTACTCGGGGAAGCTTGTGAGGCTGGGGATTCCGGAGGTGTGGGTGAGCAGGGAAAAGAGGGTGACCTCGTCCCAGGCTTCGGGTGTGTCTTGGAGATAGTCACCAACGCGATGCTCAAGCGAAAGCCTGCCCTGCTCCTCCAGCAACAGGACGGCTGCCGCCGTGAACTGCTTGGTGATGGAGCCGATACGAAACTTTGTCGACGGCGTGTTGGGCCGGTTCCACTCGAGACTGGCAAGGCCGTAGCCCCTGCTGAGGAGTACCTCACCATGGCGGGCCACAAGCACCGCCCCCATGAACCGCTTCCCCTCCACCTGAAACCGAACGATCTCCTCCATGCGCGCCACATCAGGTGTGTGAGAGTCTTGTTTCATATACCACCGGGAGTCCATGGAACACCGAGGACAGGCGCTTCGACCCTACCCTGAGTAGGACGGCGCGGCAAGTCGGTTATTGGGACCATTTGTCGGGTGTAAATGGCCAGACCGGTGTCTAAGCGACAGCGACCCACTCTTTGGAGAGAAACCCGTGAAGAGCTGTGCCCTGACTGACGATCTGCGACTGCTGACCGCCGCGCTGCCGGACGAACTGCGGCTGGCGGTGGAGCGGCTACCCGCCGATGAGCTGCTGGAGATTGTGCTGGACCTCGGGCGGCTACCACAGGCCCGCCTGGTCGGGCGCTGTGCGCTGCTGTCACAGGAGCCGGTTTCCGCCGAACAGATCGACGGGGTGGTGGCGGCGGTGGGTAGCTTCGGGCCGGACAACCGTGCCGGCATCGAGGGGACGCTGCACCGCATCTCCGCCATCCGTAACCGGGGCGGGCGCATCATCGGCCTGACCTTGCGGGTGGGGCGCGCGGTGATGGGCACCATCGAGCCGATTCGCGACCTGATCCGGCAGGGGGTAAGCGTGCTGCTGCTTGGGGCACCCGGTGTCGGCAAGACCACCAAGCTGCGCGAGGTGGCACGGGTACTCGCCGATGAGGTGGGCAAGCGGGTGATCGTGGTGGATACCTCCAACGAGATCGCCGGCGACGGCGACGTACCGCACCCGGCCATCGGCGGGGCGCGGCGGATGCAGGTGGCCCACCCGGATCGACAGCACGGAGTGATGATCGAGGCGGTGGAGAACCATATGCCGGAGGCGATCATCATCGACGAGATCGGTACCGAGGCGGAGGCGCTCGCCGCCCGCACCATTGCGGAGCGCGGCGTACAGCTGGTGGGCACCGCCCACGGCAACACCCTGGAGAACCTGGTGCAGAATCCGACCCTGTGCGATCTGGTGGGCGGGGTGCAGACGGTGATCCTGGGCGACGACGAGGCGCGGCTGCGCGGCACCCAGAAGAGCGTCAATGAGCGGCGCGGACCACCCACCTTCGGCGCGGTGGTGGAGATCGTCGACCGCGAGACGGTGATCGTCCACCCGGACGCCGGCCGGGCCGTGGACCTGCTGCTGCGGGGTGTCGATCCGCGGGGCGAGCAACGCGGCGGCGGCGGCGGGGTGAACACCAGCAGGGAGGCGGAAGAGGAGGAGCCGTGGGCCGCCGATGAAGGCCGGGATCTGTTCAGTGGCGATCGGACCTTGCGTATTCACGCCTACGCCATCACACCCGACTTTGTGGAACGGGCGATCCGTGACCTGGACCTTCCGGCCCGGGTGGTGCGCCACCCGGAGCAGGCGGACCTCATCATCGCCCTGCGCGCCCGCTCCGCCGATCCGCGCCTGCTGCGTGCGGTGGATCTGAGCGGCGCCGCGATCCACGGGGTGAAGAAGAACAGCGCCTCCCGCGTGCGGCAGCTGCTGCGCAATCTGCTAACAGCCTCTCAGGAACCGAATTTCGAAATCATCGACTGATCTAGACTTGCCCTGGAACACCGGACAGGTAAATGGGCGTTGTCTTTGGCGGTCGGCCCAACGCCGTAGGAGCCCGCCCCCGCGGGCGAATCGGCCTGTGGGCGCATCCGGACGCTGAAGGGGCTATGCCGCTATTCGCCCGGAGGGCCGGGCTCCTACGACGCAAGCCTGTTTTGGCTGTTCGGTGCCCGAGCCATTCTTAAGGAGGAGCGGCCGATGCCAACCGACGCAGACCCGGTGGTCGGAAACTGGTACCACCACCTGGACAAGGGACAGCGCTTCGAGGTGGTCGCGCTGGACGAGGCGGCCAGGGTGGTGGAGATACAGCACTTCGACGGCGACGTGGAGGAGATGGATCTCGACGCCTGGTTCGAACAGGATGTGGAGCTTATTGAAACGCCGGAGGACTGGACCGGCCCGTTCGACGAGGTCGAGGCGGACAACCTCGACTACACCGAGACAGACATGGGAGACGAGGACTGGAAGGCCCCCTACAACGAACTGGACCGGGACGACAGCACCGGCAGCCACCACCGCGCCACCTGGACCGAGGCGAACGAAGGAGAACAGCCGCCAGGCGAAGGGGAGTAGGATTCCACCCACGCCGTGCCGCCCAGGTCCATCCGTGGGATAATCGGCCCTGTCCAAGAATCGACAAGGAGCCGTGATGGAGAAGCGTTTCGCCGCCGTGGTGGATCAGGTGGGCCAGGTGGTCCTCGGCAAGGAGCGGCAGATCCGCCTCGCCCTCGCCTGCATGCTGGCCCGCGGCCACCTGCTGATCGAGGACCTTCCCGGTGTCGGCAAAACCACCCTGGCACATGTGCTGTCCGCCAGCCTCGGGCTCGGCTTCTCGCGCATCCAGTTCACCTCCGACCTGCTCCCGGCCGACATCCTCGGTGCGGCCGTGTTCGAGCGGGAGAGCGGCGACTTCCGCTTCCACCCGGGTCCGATCTTCTCCCAACTCGTTCTTGCCGACGAGGTGAACCGGGCCACGCCAAAAACCCAGAGCGCCCTGCTGGAAGCGATGGAGGAGCATCAGGTCACCCTGGAGGGGGAGACCCGGCCGCTGCCGGAGCCGTTCTTCGTCATCGCCACCCAGAATCCGGCACACCAGATCGGCACCTTCCCGCTGCCCGAGTCACAGCTCGACCGCTTCCTCATGCGCATCGAGATCGGCTATCCCGATCCAGAGGCGGAGCGGCTGCTGCTCGCCGGCCGTGACCGGCGCGCGGTAATCCCCGAGCTGGAGCCGGTAATGACGCCCGATCAGGTGCGGGCGGCACAGGAAGAGGTCACCCGCATTCACGTCTCCGGTCCCCTGCTCGATTACCTGCAGGCGCTGCTCGCGTTCAGCCGCGAGGCTCCCCACTTCGCCGCCGGCCTGTCACCACGTGCCGGACTGGCCCTGCTCGGCGCCGCCCGCGCCTGGGCGCTCATCCACGATCGCGGCCACGTCCTGCCGGAGGATGTGCAGGCGGTGTTGCCGCACGTGGTCGGCCACCGGCTGATCCCGGCCGAGGGGTCGAGCGAGGATGCCGGGGCGCTGGCCGATCGCTTTCGGGAAGTATCGATCCCCTGATGATCTCCGCACGGCTGGAGCAACTGCTGCCGGAGGCGCTGGTACGCCGGGTCCGGCCAGCCGCCGGCCCGCTCACCCTCGAATATCGGCGCATCTTCATCCTGCCGACCAGGGCGGGGGGGCTGCTGGCGATCGTACTGGGCGGGATGCTGGTCGGGGCGATGAACTACAGCAACAGCCTCGCCTACGCGCTCACCTTCCTGCTGGCGTCGATGGCGGTGGTGTCGATGCTCCATACCTACCGCAACCTGCTCGGGATTGGCATCGCATCGGGACGCTGCCCGCCGGTGTTCGCCGGAGAGGCGGCCGCATTCGTGCTGGCGGTCGCGGGAGGGGAGCGGGAACGCCCGGGAATCAACCTCCAGGCCGGCTGTGCCAGTGTTGCGCTGGACCTCTCGGCCGGTACCGGCATGCCGGTCACTTTGCGCCGCACGGCCACCCGGCGCGGACGCCTGGCGCTTGGCCGGGTGCGCATCGAGACCCGCTACCCGCTCGGCATCTTCCGTGCCTGGGCCTACGCTGAACCCGGCATGAGCTGCATCGTGTTTCCACGCCCCGCCGACACAACCGAGCCACCGCCCGTGGGTAGCGGTCGCGCTGGCGCCGGACGGAGCCGGGATGCGCGGGGCTCGGACGATTTTTCCTCCCTGCGCGGCTATCGGGCCGGTGATTCGCTGCGGCATGTGCACTGGAAGGTCTACGCACGGCGCGGCGCGCTGGTGACCAAACAGTTCACGGGCGAAGAACCGGCCGACCTGCGCCTCGACTGGGAGGCACTGCCGGGGCTCGATACCGAGGCGCGCCTGTCGGTGCTCTGCCGCTGGGTGCTGGAAGCGGAGGATGGGGGTCGGCGCTATGCGCTGGTACTGCCGGGCGTCGAGGTGCCAACCGGCCGCGGCGAAATGCACCGCTACCGCTGCCTGGAAACGCTCGCACTCTACCCCGGCCGCCAGGGAGACGCGGCATGACCCCCTGGGACCGCACGGTGCCGACGCCGTTTGCCCGCTACTGGCTGGTGGCGGCACTGGCACTGGTGATCGTGCCCCACCTCGGTCGGCTTCCGGCCTGGCTCGCCTTGCTGGCGGTGATGGTGATGGCGTGGCAGCTGTTGCGCGACCGCTATGGCTGGGAGTATCCCGGGAAGGCGATTCGGATCACCCTGGTGATCATCGCCTTCGGCGGCGTGCTGCTGACCAATCAACATCTGTTCAGCCGCAATGCGGGGGTGGCGCTGCTGACGGTGATGCTCTCACTCAAGCTGCTGGAACTACGCAGCCTGCGCGACGCGACGGTGGTGGTCTTCCTCGCTTTTTTTCTGCTCGCCAGCGGCTTTCTCTATGACCAGTCCCCCGGCAGCGCCGCCTACATGCTGGGCGCAGTGCTGCTGCTGACTGGTGCCCTGGCGGCGCTCAACCAGCCGGACGGCAGCCCCGTCCATCTGCGCCGTCACTTGAAGTTCGCCGGCGGACTGATGGTGCAGGCCGCGCCGCTGATGGTGCTCGGTTTCCTGCTGTTTCCACGCTTCGAGGGGCCGCTATGGCACACCCTGGACGAAGGCGGTGCCGGCCGGACCGGCCTCTCCGGCGAGATGCGTATTGGGGAGATCGGGCTGCTGGTGGAGTCGGAGGAGGTTGCCTTTCGGGTGCAGTTCCACTCCCCGGCACCCGATCCGAACCGGCTTTACTGGCGCGGCCCGGTGCTGTGGCACACGGACGGTCGGGGCTGGACGCAGCTCACCGAATTCGAGCGGCGCTCGCTGGATGCGCCGCCGTATCAGCCGATCGGGGACCGGGTGGAGTACACCCTCACCCTGGAGCCTCACGATCAGAAATGGCTGCTCGCCCTCGACCTTCCGGCCGAGCTGCCTGAGAAGGCGAGCGCCACGCCGGGACTCACCATCGAGGCGGAAGAACGGGTGGGCAAGGTGCGCCGCTACCAGCTTACCTCGTATATCGACTACCGCATCCTGGCGCTCAGGCCGCTGGAGCGGGAACTCGCTCTACGGCTCCCCGAGGGCGGCAATCCGAAGGCGCGGGCGCTGGCGACCCAGTGGCGGCGGGAGGCGGCCGATGACCGGGAGATCGTGGATCGGGCTATCGCCCTGTTCGCCAACGAGCCGTTCTATTACTCCCGCATGCCGCCGGTGCTTGGGGAACGGAATCCGATGGACGAATTCCTGTTCGACACCCAGCGCGGCTTCTGCGAACACTACGCGGGTGCGTTCACCTTCCTGATGCGCGCGGCCGGTATTCCGGCCCGCGTGGTGACCGGCTACCAGGGGGGAGAACGGAACGAACTGGGGGACTACCTCATCGTGCGCCAGTCCCACGCCCACGCCTGGGCCGAGGTGTGGCTCGGACAGAGCGGCTGGACCCGGGTCGATCCGACCACTGCCATACCACCGGATCGGATCGAGGCGCAGTTCGACCTTCAGCGCTTCCGCTCCACCGCTCCGGTGCTGCCCCGCACCGGTGGCGAGCTGGTTGGGCGTGGTTTCAACTTTTTCCGCCAGGGGGTGGATGCCCTCAACCACGGCTGGAACCAGTGGGTACTCGGTTACAACAGCAGCCGCCAGATGCAGTTCCTGCGGCAGGTGGGTCTGGCCGAACTGGGGTGGTACGGCATCGTGCTGGTCGGCTTCGCCGCAGGCGCGATCATCGTCGCCCTGGTCACCCTCTGGCTGCTGCGCCGCCCCCGCGCCGCCGATCCTGTCGCCCGCGCCTGGCAGGAGTTCTGCGCCAAGCTGGCCCGCCGCGGGATTCCAAGGCAGCCCGGAGAGACCGCCACTGCCTTTGGCGAACGGATTGCCGCCGCCCGCCCCGAACTCGCCCCCAAGGTCGCCCTCATCACCCGGCTCTACAACGCCCTCCGCTACGGCCACGCACCGCGCGCCGCCTGGCAGGGCAGACTGCGGCAGATGGTGCGGGAGTTTCGGCCGTAGTCAAAACCGGACAGCCATGGCATCAGGCAGGGCGGCGGACCACAAAGAACTCGTAGGCGTAGAAACCCGAATAGCGGCGGTGCATTTCCGGTTCTTCGGCGAGTTGACCGAGTATGGCGGAGGCCTCGGCATCGTTGGCGAATTTTCCTCGCAACTCGGCGATACGCTGTTCCATGGGCGTATAGAAATCGCCCCACCAGGCTTCATCGGGCAGGGTGAAATGCCCGACCAGTTCGAAGCCGCCGTGACGAATCGTTGCCAGTTCATCAACCAGCCAGCCCATTGTCGGGTAGTCCAGGTCGAAGGCGGCTTTTACCTCCTGAGGGGGATTCTCCCTGCGCCAGACGGCGTCAGTGAAAGCCAGGTAGCCCCCCGGGCGCAGCAGATCGCGGCAGACCCGCAAGGCCTTTTGCATTCCGATGCTGTAGAGCGCGCCCTCGGACCAGACCAGGTCGAGGCTGGCAGGCTGCAGCGGCGGTCGCGCCATGTCGCCCACGACCGCTTTGACACGCTGCGCCAGGCCGCGCTGCGCAAGGGTTACCCGCAGCCGCTCGATGAATGGTGCATGAAGGTCCATGGCCACGATGGTTCCCGACGCGACCAGTTCGGCGAGCTGGAGGGTTTGTCCACCGACCCCGCACCCCAGATCAACGATCGCCGGGGATTCCGGAAGCTCACGGCAAAGCGCCAGAGCCCTGGCCGTGCAGGCCCGACTGCCCGGCCCCTGCCGGGGCAGGCTCTCGAAGACCTCGAAGAAGATCTCCCAAAAACGGGCGCTGGGCTGGTTCATGCGATCTAAATAACGGTTCCAAACCCTACACCGCCGCAAGGAGTTCCTGTGGGAGCCTGTCGGGTTTGGGTGCCCGTAGTGAGCAAGGTGGGAAAACGAGGCCAAAATTTCTCGAGTTCGAGGCGCATAGTGGGACCTGAGAGTAGTGTTAATTCCACGCTGGCCCCTTATCGCTCCGCGGAAGGCGGACCCGATGGAGTGGCGGTTGTCCTCGTGGACCTCACGGTCTGGGTCGTTGTCGGGGGCGGCAGCTATCTGCTGTTCAAGGACCCCAACGTGATACGCGAGAAAGAGGAAAGGCTTGCCCTGGCAAGCTTCGAACGCCAGTAACTCTGCGTTTGCACTGTCGGCTGGCGGGGAAGCTTACAAGTGCGATTGGAACTGAACTCCGCCGCTCGCAATCAGTTTGGAGCGGGATAACGGGTTCCTTCAACAATCTCGTCTATCGATATAGTGCCCCAATCGAAACTCTCCAATTCCTCGCGCTTCCTGCACAATATTTCGCTATGACAGTAGAGCTCCTTTACCGGCCTATACCGCAGATAGGCGTCTGCTTTGTTTGTAAAGTAACCTGCCATAGGGTTGCTCATACCGCTGTCGATTAGGTCGAAACCCAGTGATGCATTGAAAAGAGCACGCAACCCCATGTCCGAATACTGGAAGAAATGCCAGGGTCGCTCATGAGAGGAGAAGGAAAAGTGGGTTTCAATGAAAACATAACCGCCGACCTTGAGCATTTTCTGGATTTCCGTTGCTGCGATCCATGGCATATGCAGGTGCTCAAATACTGCCGATGAAAAGATCAAGTCAAAGCGGTCTTGCCCTTCGAAATAGCTTGATAACTTATGAGCATCGCCTACTACATCTACGTTTTCCCCGGGATAGAAATCAAACCCCACATATTCTGCGTTTGAAAATATACCTCTCAGGTTTATGCCTGTGACATTTCTGGAGCCAAGCTCCATTATGCGAAGACCTTTCTTGTTGAATCGCTCCAATAAGAATCCAATCCATTTCGAGTGCGGCACGTTTTCCGGTGGCGAAATCTCATTTAGGTAGGAGCGAAACGGTAGCGTCGCAAAACGTCCATATAGTCGATCCCGATTAGTGACAAAATGCTGTGCGATTGAAATTGCAGCCGAAAGCGTCCGCTTAAACACGACACCCCCATGAATCGTTCAGAGAGCGCAGAAGGGCAGAGAATCACGCGCGGGTATGCATCTCGTAGCCTCTTGGATTTACGAAGACTCAGAAGCACCAAGGAAAAGAGATGCCGACATAAATGGTTCCGAGTACCTTATACGTTCCTGTTTGGCCTGCGTCAAACGTGCTTTTCCGCAGGTAAACGGGTGCTGTTTTTTCACTGATTTCAATTATCGAATGCTCACCACGCGCAATCGGCCCGTTCGGAGGTCAAATAGATCGCGAATAGCTTCAAGACGAGGCTTGTAATTTCCCCTTCTGTCATCGTTGTTCGTCCTTACTTCTAAACTACAAGTAGACGGCCGACAGCCGTATATCTCCCAAGGCTTTCGCAGGAACAGCGGCTGTTTTCCACGAACTGTCAGTGGGTTGCATGGAAAGGCTCACGATGTTTCTCGACGTGATATACGGCCGCCACGGTCGTATAACGCCCCAATGTTTGCGGGGATAGGTCCGTCGAATCATGGGGTTACGTGCCGATCCCCTTCATTATCACGAGCCGCGTTTGCCTCCCATCGGGCGCCACCTCGGCGCGAGTTTCCCCGATTACAAGGAACTGTCTCCGCGGGGTCAAGTTTCCCGCATGGCCGGCTTTGCCTCGGCTCGGGCGCTTGGAGGGGCTACTTGCCGATGCAGAAGGAGCTGAAGATCCGCCCCAGGAGGTCGTCGGAGGTGAACTCGCCGGTGATCTCGCCAAGGGCCTGCTGGGCGAGGCGCAGCTCTTCGGCTAGCAGTTCGGGGGCGCGTTCGGTGAGCCGGTCGGCGGCGGTATGGAGGTGAGCGGAGGCACGGGCGAGGGCGTCGAGGTGGCGGCGGCGGGCGGTGAACTCCCCCTCGCCGGCGGTGTGCAGGCCGACCGCTTCGCGCAGGTGGCGGCGCAGGAGGTCGATGCCGCTGCCCTCCCGGGCCGACAGGTAGATCCGGGTTTCGGCGCTGGAAGCTTCGACGTTCGGTTTGCGGCCGGTGAGGTCGATCTTGTTGTGAACGAGGGTGACCGGGAGCTCGGCGAATTCGTTCAACAGGGCGCGCACCTCGCCCCCCTCCCCTTGCGCGTCGTCCACCACCACCAGCAGGCGATCCGCCTCAGCCACCGCGGCGCGGGCACGCCGCACCCCTTCCCGTTCGACCGGGTCGTCGGTGTCGCGCAGGCCGGCGGTGTCGATGATGTGAACCGGCACGCCGTCGAGCAGGATCTGTTCGCGCAGCAGGTCGCGGGTGGTGCCGGGGATTTCTGTGACGATGGCGCTCTCCCGACCGGAGAGTGCGTTCAGGAGACTGGATTTTCCCGCATTGGGGCGGCCGGCGATGACGAGGGTGATCCCTTCGCGCAGGCGGCTGCCCTGGGTGGCGGCGTCACTGATACCCGCCAGCCGTTCGGTCAGTGCGGCGAGTCGTTCGCCCACATCACTCTCGGCGATGAAATCGATCTCCTCCGCGGGGAAGTCGATGGCCGCCTCGACGAACATCCGCAGTTCGGTCAGCGCCTCCACCAGAGCGTGGATGCGGCGGGAGAACTCCCCCTGCAGGGAGCGCAGCGCGGCGCGGGCGGCCTGCGCGGAGGCGGCGTCGATGAGATCAGCGACCGCTTCGGCCTGGGCGAGATCGAGCTTGCCGTTGAGGAAGGCGCGTTCGGAGAACTCGCCGGGGCGGGCGGGACGGGCGCCGCAGGCGATGGCAGCAGCGGCCAGCCGGTCGAGCACCACCGGGCTGCCGTGGCCCTGCAGTTCGAGCACTGCCTCGCCGGTGAAGGAGTTGGGCGCGGGAAAGTAGAGGGCGACGCCGTCATCGACCGGATCACCCTCATTGTCGCGGAAGAGGGTGTGGACGGCGCGCCGGGGTTCGGGAATGCGACCGAGCAGGCGCCCGGCTATCAGCGGTACCGCCGGGCCGGAGAGGCGCAGGATGCCGATGCCACCGCGCCCCGGCGGGGTGGCGACGGCGACAATCGTGTCGCCGCCACCCATTGGGCTATGCCTTCACCACGTGGCGTGTGATGTACCACTGCTGGGTGATGGAGAGGGTGTTGTTGACCACCCAGTAGAGCACCAGGCCCGCCGGGAAGAAGGCAAAAAAGATAGTGAAGACGAGCGGGAGCGTCATCATCACCTTGGCCTGGATCGGATCCAGCGGCGTGGGATTGAGCCGGTGCTGGATGAGCATGGTGGCGCCCATGAGGATCGGCAGGACGAAATAGGGGTCCGCCGACGAGAGATCGTTGAGCCAGAGGATGAACGGCGCCTGGCGCATCTCGACGCTCTCCAGCAATACCCAGTAGAGGGCGATGAAGACCGGGATCTGCACCAGGATCGGCAGACAGCCACCGAGTGGGTTGATCTTCTCGTCCTTGTAGATCTTCATCATCGCCTCGTTCATCTTCTGGCGATCGTCCCCGTACTTCTCCTTCAACGAGGCGAGGCGCGGTTGGAGTTTGCGCAGCTGCGCCATCGACTTGTAGCTGGTCTCGGAGAGCTTGTAGAAGACGCCCTTGATGAGGATAGTCAGGATGATGATCGACCAGCCCCAGTTACCCACCATCCAGTGAATGAAGGAGAGCAGGTAATAGATCGGCTTGGCGATGAAGTGGAGCATGCCGTAGTCGACGGTCAGGTCCAGCGCCGGGGCCACCGCCTCAAGCTGGTCCTGTAATTTCGGCCCCACGAACAGCTGGGCAGCGAACGTGCCGCTCTCCCCCGCCGCCACGGTCCGTGAGGGACCCTGGATGCCGAGCAGGTAACGGTCGCCGGAGAGCCCCTTGGAGTAGATGTGATGGGTGGCATCCGCCGGCGGTACCCAGGCGCCGAGGAAGTAGTGCTGAATCATGGCGATCCAGCCGCCCGCAGTGGTCCGGTCGAGCGGGCTCTGCGCCATGTCGTCGAAATCGACCTTCTCGTAACGGTTCTGGTCGGTGTGAATAACGCCGCCCGTATAGGTGTAAATGAACCAGCTGTCGCGCTGCACCTGAGTACGCTGGAACTGGCGATACATGGAGCCGACCCAGCTCTCACCGGAGCCGTTGCGCACCTCGTAGTCGACATCGATGAGATAGCTGTCGCGACGGAAGGTGTAGCGCTTGGTCACCTCGAGACCGTTCCCCTGCCAGGTCAGAGGAACCACGAGGGTCTCTTCACCATCCCGCAGGCGGAACTCGGTCTGCCCCACCGAAAATACGGTGTGGTGATCGGGGCTCGCACCGCCGCTGGTGGATTGCAGTCCGGATTGGGCGACGAAGAGCGCCTGAGGGCTGTCGTCGAGGAGAACCACAGGGTTGTCGGGCTGGCCCACCTCGACCGGATACTGGACCAGCGCCACACGGCGCAGATCACCACCACGGGTGTCGATCTCGGCGTGGAACAGATCGGTGTGGACCTGAATCCGCTGGGCGCTCGGCAGGCTGCTCATGCCCGGCTGTGCTTCACCGGTCGCCGGGGGCGGCACGTCGCCGATGGTGGGCGGTGTATCGCCTGCGCCCAGGTCAAGTTCACCCGGTGCGGTTGCGACCGGCGGAGCCGGCTGGGGGCCGTAGTCCTGCTGCCAAGCCTGCCACAACATCATCAGGACAAGGAACAGGGCGCCAATCAGGAGAATTCGCTGGAAGTCCATGGGCTGGATTGATTATTCCGGAACCGGGTCGTGGCCGCCGGGATGCCAGGGGTGGCACCGCAGTATTCGGCGGGTCGCAAGCCAACCGCCGCGGAGGGCACCGTGGCGACCGATCGCCTCCTGGGCATAGGCGGAGCAGCTGGGGTGAAACCGGCAGTGACTGCCCAGAAATGGACTGAGCAGATACCGGTAGGCGCTGATCAGGAGGATGAGGAGTCTTTGCATCGCTGTGCGAGGCGGCCCCAGCCGCGGTCGAGGCCGGCCCTCAACTGGACGGGATCGGCCAATCTAATCCCGTGACGCGCGAGAACGACCACATCGAGGCTGTCGAGCTCGCGCTTGTGCCGGCGAAAACTTTCGCGGACCTGCCGCTTCACGCGGTTGCGCGCTGCGGCACTCTTGAGGTGCTTCTTCGGTACCGCCAGGCCAAGCCGCGGGTAGCCGAGACCGTTGGGTCGGGCCAGTAGCGCCAGAGCGCCGACACTGGCCCGGCAGGCCCCCTCAAAAACGTGGCGAAACTCCGCCCCGCAGGTCAGTCGATTGTCGCGCGGGAAGGGGCCGTCACGTTCCGCAGCGGTCAGACCGTCAGTCTCGCCCGACCCTTGGCGCGACGCGCCTTGAGTACCAGCCGGCCACCCTTGGTAGCCATCCGGGCCCGAAAGCCGTGGGTCCGCTTGCGCTTTAGAACACTGGGTTGAAAGGTTCGTTTCATGGTAATTGTCGTCCGGTTCCATCAGCCGGGAAAATCCCGTCAAAAAGACCGCGAACAATACCGGTCGGGGGTGGGAAATGTCAACTGCCACCAAGCCCTGCCGGGGTGTGGATAACTTTGGTTCGGAAGTATAGACTGAGCCCCTTTTCCGCTTTCTTCTACAGGCCAGTGCAGGTGGTCGCCGTGGGCTCTCCCCTTTGGCAAGGTTGTCTCAAACGGCTGGAGGACGAGCTTTCCGCCCAGCAGTTCAACACCTGGATCCGCCCGCTTCAAGCTGAGCAGGAGGAGGATGCGCTGCGCCTGCTCGCCCCCAACCGGTTCGTGCTGGACTGGGTTCGCGACCACTTCCTGGACCGAATCAGGGCGCTGGTGGAGCAACTTCAGCCCGGCATTCGTCTGGTCATCGAGATTGGAAGTCGCAAGCAGGCAACACCCATCGCGAGCACCTCGGCCGCCGCCGCGCAGCCCGCCCAGAGCGGTGGAATGTTCCGGGTACGCAGCAACCTGAACCGCTCCTTCACCTTCGAGAATTTCGTCGAAGGCAAGTCCAACCAGCTCGGCCGGGCGGCCGCCATGCAGGTGGGGGAAAATCCGGGCCAGGCCTATAATCCCTTGTTCATTTATGGTGGGGTTGGGCTGGGCAAGACTCACCTGATGCACGCGGTAGGCAACCTGCTGTTGAAGCAGCGTCCGGATGCCAAGGTGCTCTACCTGCATTCGGAGCGCTTTGTAGCCGACATGGTCAAGGCGCTGCAGCACAACGCCATCAACGACTTCAAACGGCTCTACCGCTCGGTGGACGCGCTGCTCATCGATGATATCCAGTTCTTCGCGGGCAAGGAGCGCTCCCAGGAGGAGTTCTTTCACACCTTTAACGCCCTGCTCGAGGGGCAACAGCAGGTGATTCTCACCTGCGACCGCTATCCGAAGGAGGTGAACGGGCTGGAGGAGCGGTTAAAATCGCGCTTTGGCTGGGGATTGACCGTCGCCATTGAACCGCCGGAGTTGGAAACACGGGTCGCGATCCTGATGAGCAAGGCGGCTCAAGCCGGGGTCGATCTGCCCCACGATGTGGCCTTCTTCATCGCCAAACGCATTCGGTCGAACATCCGCGAACTGGAGGGCGCGTTGAGGCGGGTCATCGCCAACTCCCACTTCACGGGCAAACCGATTACCGCGAGTTTTGCCAAAGAGGCGCTGAGCGACCTGATCGCCCTGCAGGACAAGCTGGTCACGATCGAGAACATTCAGAAGACGGTGGCCGAGTACTACAAGATTCGGGTGGCCGACATACTGTCCAAGCGGCGCAACCGCTCAATCGCCCGACCACGACAGATCGCCATGGCACTGGCCAAGGAACTGACCAGCCACAGCCTGCCGGAGATTGGGGACGCCTTTGGAGGGAGGGACCACACCACGGTGTTGCACGCCTGCAAGAAGGTTCAGGAACTGCGGGAGACCGATTCGCGGATCGGTGAGGACCACGCAAACCTGTTGAGAACCCTGAGTTCATGATGGGGAGAAGCTGTGGATAAAGTGAGCGCCGCTCGGGAACCTGGATCAGGCCACAGGTTATCCACAGGTTCGACACCGCTTACGAGCAGGGCTGCAGACGCTTATATTTATTTCATGCCGTTGTTTTTGAAGCGATAAATTGAGTTATCCACATTCGAAGGCTGACCTAATAGTCACTACAGATCTTCAAGATTAAGAACATAACTTCTAAACCGAACCGGGAAGGGAACATGAAGTTCACGATCACGAGAGAAGCGCTGCTTCGGCCCCTGCAGGTGGTCAGCGGGGTGGTGGAGAAGCGGCAAACGCTCCCGATCCTGGCCAATGTCCTGGTACAGGCAGTAATGGATCGGCTGGTACTGACGGGAACGGACCTCGAGGTGGAGCTGACCGCAACGGCACCGCTACAGGGTGCAGAGACGGGCGACGTGACGCTGCCGGCGCGGAAGTTTCTGGATATCTGTCGCACCTTGCCGGAAGGAGCGGAGATCGCAGTTTCCGTCGAGGGTGAACGGGCCAACATTCGGTCCGGAAAGAGCCGGTTCCATCTGGCTACCCTACCCGCGGCGGAGTACCCGACCACGGAGTCGGTACAAGGTGCGTTTCGATTTGAGGTAGCGCAAGGCGCATTGCGCGAACTGATTGATCGGACTCAGTTCTGCATGGCGAATCAGGATGTGCGCTACTACCTGAACGGGCTGTTGCTTGAGGTCGATGCGGGTCGGCTTCGCACCGTGGCGACCGATGGCCACCGGCTGGCGGTGAGCGACCTGGTTGAGCAGTTGGGGGTGGAAGAGCAGCGCCAAGTGATTGTGCCGCGGAAAGGTGTTGTGGAGCTCGGCCGGTTGCTGGAAGAGAGTGACACGCCGTGTGCGGTACAGCTGACGAATAATCATATACGGGTTGAGGTCGGAGAGATCGTGATGGTCTCTAAGTTGATTGACGGCCGGTTCCCGGATTATGAGCGGGTGGTTCCGGTGGGCGGCGACAAGATAGTAAAGGCCGACCGGAGTCTGCTTCGCCAGGCACTTGTTCGTGCCTCCATTCTATCCAATGAGAAGTACCGCGGCGTCCGGATTCAACTGGAAGAGAACCGACTGCGCGCAACGGTGAGCAACCCGGAGCAGGAAGAGGCTGAGGAAGAGATCGAGGTCGAGTACGGCGGAGACGGGTTTGAGATTGGGTTCAACGTCGCCTACCTGCTCGATGCGCTGAATGCGGTGAAACAGGAAGAGGTGATTATCACCCTGACGGATGCCAATAGCAGTTGTCTAATACAAGGCTCGGGCGACGAGTCATCCCGGTACGTGGTCATGCCAATGCGCCTGTAAGTGGATTCGTTGGCAGGGAACAGAAAGGTGGCTGCGTGCGGTCACCTTTTTTTTGTCCGGTAGTGTGATGCGTCTGAGTCGTATTGATCTTCAGCGGGTTCGGAATCTTGAGCCGGTCAGTCTCGGTCTTGGGGCTGACCTGAACCTGGTCGTCGGGATGAATGGCAGCGGGAAGAGCAGTCTGCTCGAGGCGATTCACCTGCTGGCGGTTGGGCGCTCATTTCGCAGCCGGATGGTGGATAAGGTGGTTCGGCATGGAGAGCGGGATCTGGCGGTGTTCGGTATCGTCAGCGACGGCGAGCGGGAACACCGCATCGGTCTGAGAAAGGGTAGTGACGGGATCGAGCTGCGCATGGATGGGGAGCGGTGCGCCGGCATGGCGCCGATTGCCGCCTTGTTGCCTGTGCAAGTGATGGCGCCGGGCAGTCAGGTCTTGCTCGAAGGGGGGCCGAAGGAGCGTCGGGGTTTTATTGACTGGGGTGTGTTCCACGTGGAACCCGGGTTCGGGCAGCTCTGGAATCGGTATCGTCGGTTGCTGGAACAGAGGAACGCTTGGTTGCGCAGCGGCGCCCGGGGCACGGGGATGGAGTGGAGTTCAGCGCTGGCTGAAACCGGTGTGACGCTGAACCGGTCTCGAGAGGGTTACCTGGAGCGCTTCGGGCGTTTCCTGGGAAACGAAGTCGAAGCGCTGTTGGGATTATCACCGGAGGCGCTTGAGCTCGTCTGGCGGCGGGGGTGGCCCGCAGAGCGCGAGCTCGGGGATGTATTCGTGGAGTGTCTCGACCGGGATCGCGCGCTGGCTCATACGGGCGCCGGTCCTCACCGGGCAGAGTTGCGGGTGCGGGTTCGGGGCACGGATGCAGTGGACCTTTTGTCCCGGGGTGAATTGAAGATGCTGGTTGCTTCGTTTCGCCTGGCGCAGGGCAGGATGCTGTCGGAGGAGAAAGGCAGTGGATGCCTGTTTTTGGTGGACGATGTGGCGGCGGAACTGGATGGCGGGCACCGGGCGGGGTTTCTGGAGGCGCTGGCAGCCACAGGAATGCAGGCGGTGGTAACGAGCCTGGACGAGGGCTTGGTGGTACCGGAGCGTTGGCCGAGTTGTCGGCGGTTCCACGTGGAACATGGCCACGTTCGCGAGGTGGTATAATGAGTGGCCTTATGGACTGGAGCTGGGAATGAGCGACGACCGCTACGATTCTTCGAAAATCAAGGTACTTAAGGGACTGGACGCCGTCCGCAAGCGCCCCGGTATGTATATTGGTGACACCGATGATGGCACCGGTCTGCACCACATGGTATTCGAGGTGGTGGATAACGCCATCGATGAGGCACTTGCCGGTCACTGCAAGACCATCGAGGTGACCATCACCAGCGAGAACTCCATCATCGTCACCGACGACGGCCGCGGCATTCCGGTGGACATGCACGAGGAGGAGGGTCGCTCCGCCGCCGAGGTCATCATGACCGTGCTTCACGCGGGCGGTAAGTTCGACAATAACTCCTATAAGGTCTCAGGCGGTCTGCACGGTGTCGGTGTCTCCGTCGTCAATGCCCTCTCCGAACACCTCAAATTGATCATCCGCCGTGACGGCAAGATCTACCAGCAGGAGTATCGCCTGGGCGTGCCGCAGGCACCCTTGGCGCCGGTCGGTGAAACCACCACCACCGGGACCGAGGTTCGCTTCAAGCCGAGCCGCGAGATCTTTACCCAGACCGAATTCCACTACGACATCCTCTCCAAGCGGCTGCGCGAGCTCTCCTTCCTGAACTCCGGCGTCCGGATCAGGCTGCTGGACGAGCGTACCGACAAGGAGGATGTGTTCGAATACCAGGGCGGCATTCGCGCCTTTGTCGAACACCTCAACCAGAAGAAGACCCCGCTCCACAACAACGTCTTCTATTTTACTGCGGAGAAGGATGACATCGCCGTGGAACTGGCGATGCAGTGGAACGATGCCTATCAGGAGAGCATCTTCTGTTTCACCAACAATATTCCCCAGCGGGATGGCGGTACCCATCTGGCCGGCCTCCGGGGTGCACTGACCCGTACCCTGAACCAGTACATCGACAACTCCGGGATAGCGAAGAAGGCCAAGGTGGCCACCACCGGTGATGATGCCCGTGAGGGGCTGACTGCCGTGCTGTCAGTGAAGGTGCCCGATCCAAAGTTCTCATCGCAGACCAAGGACAAGCTGGTCTCCTCCGAAGTGAAGGCGGTGGTCGAGTCTCTGGTGGGCGATCGTCTGCAGGATTTTCTCCTTGAAAATCCGCAAGATGCGAAAATCATTGCCGGCAAGGTGGTGGAAGCGGCGCGTGCCCGCGATGCGGCCCGCAAGGCGCGCGAGATGACCCGTCGAAAGGGGGCCCTCGATGTCGCCGGGCTGCCCGGGAAGCTGGCGGACTGCCAGGAGCGCGACCCAAGCCGGTCCGAACTGTTCCTGGTGGAGGGTGACTCCGCCGGCGGTTCCGCCAAGCAGGGGCGTGATAGACGCTCCCAGGCCATTCTGCCGCTCAAGGGCAAGATCCTGAACGTGGAGAAGGCGCGTTTCGACAAGATGCTCTCCTCCGCTGAGGTGGGCACGTTGATCACCGCCCTGGGCTGCGGTATCGGCCGGGAGGAGTTCAACCCGGACAAGCTGCGCTATCACCGCATTATCATCATGACCGACGCGGACGTGGACGGCTCCCACATCCGTACCCTGCTGTTGACCTTCTTCTACCGACAGATGCCGGAAATCGTCGAGCGCGGGCACGTCTATATCGCCCAGCCGCCGCTCTACAAGGCGAAGAAGGGTAAACAGGAGCGCTACCTCAAGGATGACCGGGAGCTGAATGCCCATCTGCTACAACAGGCGATCGATAACGCCCGCCTCTATCCCGCACCTGAGGCCCCTCCCCTTCAGGGTGTGGCGCTGGAGACGCTGGCGCGGGAGCATCAGGGGGTCATGGCCGGCATCGAGCGCCTCAGCCGCCGCTACGGTGCTGCCGCGCTGGAGAAGATGATCGGCATGCGCAGCGTCACCGAAGGCGATTTCCGCAACCCGACCACCACCGGCCCGTGGTTTGGTGAACTGGTCGAACGGCTGAATACCAACGGCAATGGTGAATCGCGGTTCGAATCGCGGTTGGACCAAGCCCCGGACGGCGGCATCGAGGCGGCTGTGATCACCGAATGGCGGCACGGCGTGCCAACCGACTATACCTTCCACGACGATTTCTTCGCCACCCCCGAGTACGCGGCGATCCGGCGCCTGGGCGAACAGCTTCAGGGGTTGATCGAGCCGGGTGCCTATGTGGAGCGCGGTGAACGTCGCCAGGGCGTGGATAGTTTCGGCCAGGCACTGGACTGGTTGCTCGACGAGGCCCGCCGCGGCCAGCAGATCCAGCGCTACAAGGGTCTCGGTGAGATGAACCCCGAGCAGCTCTGGGAGACCACCATGTGCCCCGACACCCGCCGCCTGCTACAGGTGCAGATCGAGGACGCAGTAGCGGCCGACGAGGTGTTCTCCACCTTGATGGGCGACCAGGTGGAGCCGCGCCGCGACTTCATCGAAAGCAACGCCCTGCACGTCTCCAATCTGGACGTGTAACAACAGACCTTCACCGCAGAGGGCGCAGAGGGAAACAGTCTGCGAACAGGGCCGATGTCGCCCTTGCGGAGAAACCTCGTTAGCCTTTGTTTTTTCTCTGCGTCCTCGCCTCTGCGGTGAGCCAACGAAAAAGCCGGTCATTTGACCGGCTTTTGTCGTTAAATGCGGCGAATAATCATGAATTGTCGCGATGGTATTCGACCAGGCGCTCCACCTCGGCGCGGGAGCCGAGGATGACCGGGACCCGCTGGTGCAGCCCGTCCGGCTTGATCTCCAGGATGCGCTCCCGGCCGGTGCTGGCGGCGCCGCCCGCCTGCTCGATGATGAGGCCCATGGGGTTGGCCTCGTACATCAGCCGGAGCTTGCCCGCCTGCCCCTTCTCCGCCATCTTGCTGTCGTAGGGGTACATGAAGACGCCGCCCCGGGTCAGGATACGGTGCACTTCGGCCACCATGGAGGCGATCCAGCGCATGTTGAAGTCCTTGCCGCGCGCGCCCTCCTTGCCCGCCAGGCACTCGTCCACGTAGCGTTTCACCGGTGCCTCCCAGAAGCGCATGTTGGAGGCGTTGATGGCGAACTCCTGGGTCTCTTCCGGAATGCGCATGTTGGGATGGGTGAGGATGAATTCGCCGATGTTCTGGTCGAGCGTGAAGCCGTTTACGCCGTTACCGGTGGTGAGGACCATCATGGTCGACGGCCCGTAGAGGGCGTAGCCGGCGCACACCTGCTCGGTGCCGGGCTGAAGGAAGCCATCCGCCGACGGGCGCATGGTGCACTCGCCGGGGCAGCGCAAAATGGAGAAGATGGTGCCGACCGAGACGTTGACGTCGATATTGGACGATCCATCAAGCGGATCGAAGGTAAGTAAGTACTTGCCTCGCGGGAAATGCCCGGGGATCGGGTAGACCTCCTCCATCTCCTCCGAGGCCATCGCCGCCAGGTGACCCGCCCACTCGTTGGACTTGAGGAACACCTCGTTGGCGATCACGTCCAGCTTCTTCTGTGCCTCGCCCTGCACGTTTTCGGAACCGGCGCTGCCCAGCACGCCGACGAGTGCGCCGTGGTTGACCAAGTTGGAGATCACCTTGCAGGCGGTGACGATGTCGTTCAGCAGCGAGGTGAAGTCGCCGGTGGCGCCCTGAATGTGCCGCTGCTCTTCGATGATGAACTGCGTGATGGTGGTGCGGTTGTCGTGCATCGGGTTTTCCTGAAGTAAACGTGTCCGCCGGACTCATGTGGAGAGGCCGGTCAGGATGGATGGTTCGGAGACATGCGCCGGGGGGCGGCGCAGGAAGGCATTAGTATATCAGAAGATACTTCAGCTCGATGTCGCTTCGGGCACTTCGACCGGGGCACCCGCCACCGGGCTGATGCGCTCCATGGTCCCCTCAATCCAGGCCTCTGCCTCGGCATTGATCTCCCCGGCCTTGCGACCGGCGACAGGAATGGTCGGGCCGATCACCATGGTGATGATCCCCGGCCGCTTGAGGAAGCCTCCGCGCGGCCAGAACTCGCCCGCGTTGTGCGCCACCGGCAGGATGTCTGTCCCGGTCTTGTCTGCCAACATCGCTCCACCGATGTTGTAGCGCACCCGGGCCCCCGGCGCGGTACGGGTCCCCTCGGGGAAAACGATGACCCATATCCCCTGCTGCAGCCGCTCGGCGCCCTGCTCCAGCAACTGCGCCAGCGCGCGCCGACCGGCGGAACGATCAATGGCAATGGGCCTAAGCAGGGCGATGGCCCAGCCGAAAAACGGCAACCAGAGCAGTTCCCGCTTGAGAACCCAGGTCTGGGGCGGCAGGACCCGTTGCAGGGCGATAGTCTCCCAGGTGGACTGATGCTTGGAGAGAACCACCACCGGACCGGATGGGATGTGCTCCGCACCCTCGACGCGATAGCGTATCCCGCAGGTGACCCTGAGCCACCACAGGACGAACTGGCCCCAGCGAACGAGAAACGCATAGCGGCCCTTGAAGGACAGCGGCAGCGTGAGCGGTGCCAGAAGTGCGAAGACCACCAGGGACAAGACCAGGCCGGTCTGAAAAAGGGCCGAGCGAATCCAGATCACGATGCATCCTCCCTGAGCAGCGCTTCCACCGCTTCGGCCAGGTCACGATAGACCGGAATTCCGGCCAGCCCCTTGCCCGCCTTGAGCGTCCGCTCCCCTTTTCCCGTCCGCACCAGAATGGGCCTGGCCTTGACCGCCTGTGCCGCCTCCAGGTCCCGCAGGGAATCGCCAATCACCGGAACGCCGCTCAGCGACAGGGCGAGCCGCCTGCCCGCCTCCTCCAGCAGGCCGGGCAACGGCTTGCGGCAACGGCAGCCATCATCGGGGCCATGCGGACAGAACAGGATGGCATCGATATGCCCGCCTACGGCGGCCACTTCGCGCTGCAGCTTGGCGTGGATGCGTCCCAGGGTGTCCAGGTCGAAAAGCCCGCGGGCGATCCCCGACTGGTTGGTCGCAACCACCACCCGGTAGCCGGCCCGCCCCAGTCGTGCGATCGCCTCCGGTGCCCCGGGCACCGGCACGAACTCCTCGGGCGACTTGATATAGGCGTCGGAGTCCTCGTTGATGACCCCGTCCCGGTCGAGAATGATCAGCTTCATTTCTTGGGCAGACCCTTATTGGCCACAGAGCACACAGAGATCACAGAGCAAGAGCAAAAGAGCCCATACCGGGGTGCGTTTCGACCTACAGGGGGACGCGGCGGGGGTGTCTCTTCGCTCAGGATATCGCTCCCGTCGTGCAATGTCCCTCTGTGATCTCTCACAACTGCTCCTGCATCCATGCAGTCGTGTGTGCCCTGTGGCTGATCAGTGGTCAGTCGCGAAATTCGGAGACCCGAATCCGGCCGTTCACCATCTTGGACTCCCGGGCCATGATCTTTTCCATCTTGGCCCAGAATGCCTCCTTCAGGTCGAAGTCGGCGGCTATGGCGGTGCCGATAAGCAGGATGAAGAGGTCTGCCACCTCCTCCGCCAACTTCTCACCGGCCTTGCCCTTGGTGACGCAGGCGGAGATCTCACCCAGCTCCTCGGCCATCAGCGCGACGCGATAGGTGAGCTCCTCGCCGCCCGTGTTCCTGAAGTCGTGCTTGTCGTGGAAGGCGTGCACCGCGGCCAGCATCGCCGCGTAGGAGTCGCGCTCGGACATCTCTGTTTCCTCAATAACTGATGCTCTCGCCAAGAGCGCGAGATTCGACAAAAAAGTTGCTATTTTCCATTGCGGCCTTGGCGGGCTCTGCGAGAGACATGCATTTTCAACTCTGCAGGCAGGAGAGATCGGCGGCCCCGAGGAACAGCCCGTTCAGCCGTTTCAACAGGGCGAGCCGGTTGGCCCGCAATGCCGGGTCGTCGGCCATCACCATCACCGCGTCGAAGAAGGCGTCCACCGGTTCCCGCAAGGCAGCCAGTGCGCAGAGCGCATCGGCGTAGGCACGTTGCTCGAAGAGCGGCGCCACCTGAGCCGCCAGCTTCTCGACCTGCTCGGCCAGCGCCTTCTCCTGCGGCTCGACCAGACGTGCGGAATCGATGCTGTCGGGCACCTCCCCTTCCGCCTGGCGCAGAATGTTATGGATGCGCTTGTTGGCGGCGGCGAGGCTCTCCGCCTCGGGCAGGGCGCGGAAGGCGGAAACGGCACGGATGCGCAGATCGAAATCGTGCGGCCGTGCCGGGCGGCGCGCCAGCACCGCCTCGAAGGTGTCGTGGGCGATCCCGCGATCCCCGTAGTAGGCGCGCAGCCGCTCCATCACAAAGTCGAACACCTGCTCTTCCACGTCCGCCGCCAGTGTACGGCCCTGGCGTTCGAACTGTTCGCGTGCCGTGGTGAGCAGCGCCTGCAGATCCAGGTCCTGCTCCTTCTCGATCAGCACCCGCAGCACACCGAGTGCGGCACGGCGCAGGCCGAACGGGTCCTTGGCGCCGGTCGGCCGTTGGCCGATGCCGAAGATACCGACCAGGGAGTCGATGCGATCCGCCAGCGCTACCGCCTGCCCGGAGGCGGAGGCGGGCAGCTTGTCGCCGGCGAAGCGTGGCATGTACTGTTCGTCGAGCGCCAGCGCCACCTCGGCGGGCTCGCCATCAAGGGCTGCGTAGTAACGCCCCATGATGCCCTGCAGTTCGGGGAACTCGCCGACCATCTCGGTCATCAGGTCACACTTGGCCAGCCAGGCGGCGCGATTGGCGAGCGCGGCATCCGCCCCGGCACTGTTCGCAATGGTCTCGGCCAGGCCGGCGATGCGTTCGGTTTTGTCGTACAGCGTGCCCAGCTTCGTCTGGAACACCACCCCTTTGAGGGTCTCCAGACGTGAGCGCAGCGGCTGCTTGCGATCCGTGTTCCAGAAGAACTCCGCGTCCGACAGCCGCGGGCGGATCACCCGCTCGTTGCCGTGGCACACCTGCTCCGGTTCACGGCTGTCGATGTTGCTGATGGCGATGAAGTGCGGCAGCAGTTTCCCCTCGGCCGAGACCACCGGGAAATACTTCTGGTGCCCCTTCATGGCCGAGACAAGCGCCTCGCTCGGCACCTCCAGGAAGCGCTCTTCGAAGCTGCCGGTCACCGTCACCGGCCACTCCACCAGCGCCGTGACCTCATCGAGCAGATCCTCATCCAGCACCGCCTTGCCGCCGAGCCGGTCCGCTGCCTCCATCACCTGCCCCCGAATCGCCTCGCGGCGGGCGGCGAAGTCGGCGATCACGTGCCCCTCGGTCTCCAGCAGCGGCGCATAGGCGGTCGGCTCGCCAAGATAGATCGGCTCGGGGTGGTGAAACCGATGACCGCGGGTCTCACGGCCCGCCTTCGCGCAGAGGATCTCGGCATCGATCACCCGGTCCCCGAACAGCAGCACCACCCAGTGCACTGGACGTACAAACTCCGCGTCCAGACTGCCCCAGCGCATCCGCTTCGGGATCGGAAGCCCGTCGAGCGACGCCTGCACGATGCCCGGGATCAGCTCGGCGGTGGGTTTGCCCTCTTCGTGGGACCGGTGCACCAGCCAGGCGCCCTTGTCGGTCTCCAGCTTCTCCAGGTCTCCCACCTCGACCCCGCAGGAGCGGGCAAAACCCTGGGCCGCCTTGGTGACGTTGCCCTGGGCGTCGAAGGCGGCGGTCAGCGCCGGTCCCCGTCGTTCCACCTCGCGGTCCGCCTGACCCTCCGCCAGGCTACGTACCAGGATCGCCAGCCGGCGCGGCGCCGCAAAGGAGGTCGCCTCGCCGTGGGCCAGCTCCGCCTTCGCCAGGCCCTGCAGCACCCCCTCGGAAAACGCCTCCGACAGCCGCCGCAGCGCCTTCGGCGGCAGCTCCTCGGTCCCAATCTCAATCAGCAGATCTGAATTCATAAAAATCCTTAGCCCGTCGTTTTCAGCATCGGGAAGCCGAGGGCTTCGCGGCTGTTGTAATAGGCTTCCGCCACGGCGCGGGACAGGGCGCGGACGCGCAGGATGAAGCGCTGGCGCTCGGTCACGGAGATGGCCCGGCGGGCGTCGAGCAGGTTAAAGGCGTGGGAGGCCTTGAGGACCATCTCATAGGCCGGCAGCGGCAGGCCGGCCTCGATCAGCCGGTTGCTCTCGCGCTCGCAGTAATCGAAGTGGCCGAACAGGTACTCCACGTCGGCGTACTCGAAGTTGTAGGTGGACATCTCCACCTCGTTCTGGTGGAACACATCGCGGTAGGTGATGCGCCCCAGCGGGCCGTCGGCCCACACCAGGTCAAACACACTTTCCACCCCCTGCAGGTACATGGCGATGCGTTCGAGCCCGTAGGTGATCTCGCCGGTGACCGGTTTGCAGTCGAGGCCGCCCACCTGCTGGAAGTAGGTGAACTGGGTCACCTCCATGCCGTTCAGCCACACCTCCCAGCCGAGCCCCCAGGCGCCGAGGGTGGGGGACTCCCAGTTGTCCTCGACGAAACGGATATCGTGGACCAGGGGGTCGATGCCGAGCATCTTCAGGGAACCGAGGTAGAGCTCCTGGATGTCCAACGGGGAAGGCTTGATCACCACTTGGAACTGGTAGTAGTGCTGGAGCCGGTTGGGGTTCTCGCCGTAGCGGCCGTCGGCCGGCCGGCGCGAGGGCTGGACGTAGGCGGCGCTCCACGGCTCCGGACCGATGGCGCGCAGGAAGGTGGCCGGGTGGAAGGTGCCGGCCCCCACCTCCATGTCGTAGGGCTGCAGAACGACGCACCCCTGGCGGGCCCAGTACTGCTGCAAGGCCAGGATCAGCTCCTGAAAGGTCACGATGGCTCCTGTCGGCGCGGAAAACGGCCATTATAGCCCCCGGTTCTTCCACGGGTTAAGCCGGACCCGGGCAGTTGGGCTAGAATGGCGCGCCTTTTCCAACCGATTTCGTGCAAGTTGATGGCACAGACTGAACGCAAGGCGATCGCACTCATCTCCGGCGGGCTCGATTCGATGCTCGCCGCCCGGGTGATCCAGGCCCAGGGCATCCACGTGGAGGGGATCAACTTCTACACCGGCTTCTGCGTCGAGGGGCACACCCACGCCATCCGCAAGAAGGACGAGGCGAAGCCGAAGCGTAACAACGCCCTCTGGGTGGCCGAACAGCTCGGCATCAAGCTGCACATCGTCGATGTCTCGGAGGAGTACAAGGATGTACTGCTGAACCCGAAGCACGGCTACGGCGCCAACCTGAATCCCTGTCTCGACTGCAAGGGGTTCATGGTGAAAAAGGCGCTGGAGTGGATCCAGGCCCATGGGTTCGATTTCATCATCACCGGCGAGGTGGTCGGCCAGCGGCCCATGTCGCAGCGCAAGGACACCATGCCGGTGGTGGCGCGCGAGTCCGGCGCCGGCGACCTGCTGCTGCGCCCCCTCTGTGCGAAAAACCTGCCCTCCACCCGTCCGGAGCTGGCGGGGTGGGTCGATCGGGAGAAGCTGTACGATTTCTCCGGCCGCACCCGCAAGCCGCAGATGGCCCTGGCCGAACAGTTCGGCTTCACCGAGTGGGCAACCCCCGCCGGCGGCTGCTGTTTCCTCACCGACGAGGCCTACTCCCGCAAGCTGGCCGACCTGTGGAAGGCGCGCGGCCGGCGCGACTACGACCTGGATGACATCATCCTGCTCAAGGTGGGGCGCCACGTCCGCCCGGCCCCGCACTTTAAATTGATCGTCGGGCGCGAGGAGGGTGAGAACAACTTCCTCGAGGGTTACCGCAAGCAGTTCATCCACCTGCGCACCCTCTCACACCCCGGCCCGCTGGTGCTGATCGACGGCGAGCCTGGCCCGGAGGATATCGGGTTGGCCGCCCGCATCGCCGCCCGCTACTCCCAGGGGCGCATGGCAGCCGCGGTCACGGTGGAGATCAACCGTCCCGGGGCGGAGCCGGAGACGCTGGAGGTGGAACCGCTGCCGCCGACCGGCATTCCGGAGGCGTGGCATCTGTGAACGCAGACACCGCATTTGCTCTCGCCAAGACACAAAGACGCAGAGAAAACAGAAACAAGGCATTCGTTGCGGTTCCACCCGGAAGGTGGAGCCGTTGATTGGTTGTCTTCTTGGCCTGCTTGGCGTCTTTGCGAGAGTGACGGCGGTTTTCAGGGTAATGAAATGCACCCAGCAGATTCACCCCCCGGGTGGTTCCCACGGTAAACTGATGTCCCGTCTTTCTTCGCGTCCTGGCGAGAGTCCATTGAGGTTTTCACGTTGAAACACCATCTCGACGCCCGCCGCCTGCTCTGTCCCCTGCCGGTGATTCGCGTGCAGGACAAGGTGGCCGAGCTTCAGCCCGGCGACGTGCTGGAGGTGGTGGCCACCGATCCCGGTGCCCTGAACGACGTCCCCGCCTGGTCGCGGTTGAATGGCCACCGGATACTGCACACCGGTCGCCGTGACGGCGAGATCATCATCGAACTGGAGGTGGGCGATGGGTAGCGCGCACGATCACCACTTCCACTACATCCCCCCGGCCGCCGGCGATGATGCCCGGTACCTGGCCTCGAAACGGGTGACCCTCATCGGCGCGGTGATCAATCTGCTGCTCGCCCTGGGCAAAGGGGTGGTCGGCTGGATTGCCCAGTCCCAGGCGCTGGTGGCCGATGCGGTCCACTCCCTCTCCGATCTGGTGACCGACGTGATGGTGGTGATCGCCGCCAAGCACGGCAGCCGGGATGCGGACGAGACCCACCCTTACGGCCACGCGCGTATCGAGACGGCGGTGACGGTGGCGCTCGGCGTGATTCTGATCCTGGTCGGCGCCGGTATCGCCTGGGATGCGATCAGCCGTCTGTTCGATCCCAACTCCCTGCTGGTGCCCGGTGCGCTCGCCCTGGTGGCGGCGGCGGTCTCGGTGCTGGCCAAGGAGGGGCTCTACCGTTACACGCTGGTGATCGCGCGCCGGGTACGGTCCAACCTGCTGCGCGCGAATGCCTGGCACCACCGTACCGATGCGATCTCATCCATTGTGGTCATCGTCGGTGTGGCCGGCACCATGGCCGGGCTGCCCTATCTGGACGCCATTGCGGCCGTGGCCGTGGCGCTGATGATCGCCAAGGTGGGCTGGGACCTGGCCTGGCACAGTCTGCGTGAACTGGTGGATACCGCCCTTGACGAGGAGCGGGTGGAGGCTATCCGGGAGACCATCACCGGCGTGGACGGCGTGGAATCGCTCCACATGCTGCGCACCCGGCGCATGGGGTCGGATGCGCTGGCCGATGTACACATCCTGGTGAACCCGGAGATCACAGTCTCCGAGGGGCACCACATCAGCGAGACGGTCCGCACGCGGGTGATCGACCGCATCCCCGAGGTGCAGGACGTGCTGGTCCATATCGATCCCGAGGATGACGAGACCACCCGCCCCAGTGTGGACCTGCCGCAGCGGCACGAACTGGAGGCGCGGCTGCGAGCGAGCTGGGAGGCGCTGCCCGGGATGGTGGGGATTGATCGGATCGCCCTGCACTACCTGGACGGCAAGGTGTCTGTGGACGTGTACCTCTCCCTCGGGGCGGCAGAGAGCGTCGAGGAGTTGCGGTCGCTGGGTCGCCGCCTGCAGGCCGCGGCGGCGGCCGTGGAGGATATCGGTGCCGTGCGGGTCTATTACTTCTGAGGCGCACCATGTTGGTGCGCGCCTCTCCGGGCGCGCTCCAACATGGTGCATCCGCGCCGGCCCGGAGGGTGGGCACGATTTCGACCCTAAGGGAATTCAAGCGTTTAGCTAATGGCATGGTTCATGCAATTTTTCGGCAAAATCTGCCCCAGGGCGGATCGGGCCACGGCAATCCACACTTATTTTTCTGGGAGACGTTTCCATGTCTGACGAGGTTCTGAAAACGATCAAGGACAAGGGCGTGAAGTTTGTCGACTTCCGCTTTACCGATTCCCGCGGCAAGCAGCAGCACGTCAGCTACCCCGCCCACCGTATCGACGAGGACACCTTTGCCGACGGCGTGATGTTCGACGGCTCCTCCATCGCCGGCTGGAAGGGGATTCAGGAGTCGGACATGATCCTGATGCCGGACGCCGCCACCGCGATGCTCGACCCGTTCACCGACGAGCCCACCCTCAACATCACCTGCGACATCATCGAGCCCTCGACCATGCAGGGCTACGAGCGTGACCCGCGTTCGGTTGCCCGCCGCGCCGAGGAGTACCTGAAGTCCACCGGTATCGGCGACATTGCCCTGTTCGGGCCGGAGCCGGAGTTCTTCATCCTCGACGACGTCCGCTGGGGCTCCGACATGTCCGGCTCCTTCGTCAAGATCGACTCCGAAGAGGCGAGCTGGAACACCGAGCGGGTCTATGCCGACGGCAACATGGGCCACCGTCCCAAGGTCAAGGGCGGCTACTTCCCGGTCCCGCCGGTCGACTCCCTGAACGACATCCGCGCCGCCATGTGCCTGGCCATGGAGGAGATGGGTCTCGATGTCGAGGTGCACCACCACGAGGTGGCCACCGCCGGCCAGTGCGAGATCGGCGTCGGCGCCAACACCCTGATCAAGAAGGCCGACGAGGTGCAGACCCTGAAGTACGTGGTGCACAACGTGGCCCACGCCTACGGCAAGACCGCCACCTTCATGCCGAAGCCGATCGTCGGCGACAACGGCTCGGGCATGCACGTCCACATGTCCATCGGCAAGAACGGCGAGAACACCTTTGCCGGCAACGGCTACGGCGGGCTGTCCGAGACCGCGCTCTACTACATCGGCGGCATCATCAAGCACGCCCGCGCGCTGAACGCCTTCACCAACCCCGGCACCAACTCCTACAAGCGCCTGGTGCCCGGCTTCGAGGCTCCGGTGATGCTGGCCTACTCCGCCCGCAACCGCTCCGCCTCCATTCGCATCCCCTACGTCACCAAGCCGAAGGGCCGCCGCATCGAGGTCCGCTTCCCGGACCCCATCGCCAACCCCTATCTGGCGTTCGCCGCGATGCTGATGGCCGGCCTCGACGGCATCCAGAACAAGATCCACCCGGGCGATGCCATGGACAAGGATCTGTACGACCTGCCGGCCGAGGAGGCGAAGAACATCCCGACCGTGTGCCACTCGCTGGACATGGCGCTGGAAGCGCTGCAGAACGACTATGAGTTCCTCACCGTCGGCGGTGTGTTCACCAAGGAGATGATCGACGCCTACATCGCACTGAAGATGGAGGACATCACGCGCCTGCGTATGACCACCCATCCGGTCGAGTTCGACATGTACTACAGCGTCTGATTCGATCGCTTCGGCCAAATCGGAAAACGCCCCGTTCGGGGCGTTTTTCGTTTTTGCGGCCGGGCTGGAGGTGTCGGCTGTTTGCGTCCCGGAAGCGGGGGTGTATGCTCAGCCCGAGTGCCTCAAGGAACGTGTGCCCCGATGAACCGCCTGCTCCCACCCCTCCTCGCACTGCTGGTCGCACCGGCCATGGCGGCCGATCCGACCTACCGCATCGTTCATCCCGACGGCAGTGTGGAGTTCACCGACGAGCCGCGTCCAGGGGCGGAGGAGTTCACCATTCCGGAGACCCAGACCTTCAGCCCGCCACCTCAACACCGTTTTCAGCCGGAGGCCGAGTCGGCCGCCAAACGGGCCTCTCTCGGCTACGACACCTTTGAAATCAGCGCACCGAATCCGGAGGAGACGGTCCGGGATGCGCGCGGAAACGTGCTGGTTGCGGTGCGCCTCCACCCGGAACTGGAAGCGGATCACCAGGTGGTAATCGTGGTGGATGGGGAGGTGCGCGCCAGCGGGCGCACCGATACCTACCGGCTCACCGGCATCCCTCGCGGGGCCCATACGGTCAGCGCCCAGGTGCGTAACGCCGCCGGCCGCGTCATCACCTCCACCCAGCCGATCACCTTTTACATGCACCAGCCCTCCGCGCTCTTCCCGGGGCGGACGTAAACGCCCATTCCGTTCGGGGGGTGTCGAAGCCCCCGGGGACCTGCTCCGGTACGGCGAGATTTCCGTCGTACATGAAACGCACTATCATGGCGATGGGTCGCACTAAAATGGTGCATTTGCCCCCGCCGTGGAGCGTCGCCGCGCACAAGCGTCGGCCATCATCTCGGTCCGTGCCGCTAACCCGTTGATAAAGGGGAATGCGGTTACGCCGCCCACGGTCGGCGACCCTCTCTTCAGTGGTTTGCTTCTTGCATAGGGTCGCACATGGAAACGGCGAAAGAGGTGCTGAGCCAGCGGGTGTTGGAGAACCTCCATACCGGCGTGCTGCTGTTCGACCGCCGGCTGGAGCTGGTCCATATCAATCCGGCAGCCGAGATGCTGTTCGCGGTGAGCGCCCGACGCATCACCGGTGCCGCCGCGGCCGATCTCCTGCCCGATGCCGGGTTGCTGGCCTCCCTCCAAACCGCCATCACCTCCGGCCACCCGTTCACCGAGCGTGAGCTGGCGCTCCAGATTGGTGCAAACCGGGTCACGGTCGATGTCACGGCCGTGCCCCTGCTGGAGCCGGAGCGCGAGCGGGAGCTGCTGGTGGAGTTGACCCAGGTGGACCGCCAGTTGCGCATCACCCGTGAGGAGAACCTGCTGGCTCAGAGTCAGGCGACCCGCCTGCTGGTGCGGGGGCTGGCCCACGAGATCAAGAACCCGCTGGGTGGCCTGCGCGGTGCCGCCCAGTTACTGGAACGCGAGCTCACCGATGCGTCGCTGAAGGAGTACACACAAATCATCATCGCCGAGGCGGATCGGCTGCAAAACCTGTTGAACCGGATGCTTGGACCCAACGCCCTGCCTCACAAGCACCCCATCAATATCCACCACGTACTGGAGCGGGTGCGGCAGCTGGTGGCCGCGGAGCTGCCCGAATCGGTGCAGATCCACAGCGACTACGACCCCAGTATCCCAGACCTGGAGGCCGACCCCGACCAGCTCATCCAGGCGGTGTTGAACCTGGTGCGCAACGCCGCGCAGGCGGTCGCCGAACGGGGACACATCATCATGCGCTCCCGGACGCTGCGGCAGTACACCATCGGCAGTGTGCGCCACAAACTGGTCGCCCGCATCGATGTCATCGACGACGGTCCCGGCATCGCCCCTGAGGTGCGGGAGAACATCTTCCTCCCCATGGTGACGGGCCGGCCGGACGGTACCGGGCTCGGTCTGCCCATCGCCCAATCGCTGATCAACGTACACGGCGGACTCATCGAGTGCGAGAGCCAGCCCGGTCGTACGGTATTCACCGTGCTGTTGCCCCTGGAACAGCCCAGCAATAAAGGGACCGCGAAGCCATGACCGAGACGCCCACCATCTGGATCATCGACGATGACCGCTCTATCCGCTGGGTCCTGGAGCGCGCCCTTCGGCAGGCGGCAATGGAGGTGCGTAGCTTCGAGAGCGCCGAGCCGGCGGTGCGCGCGCTGGAGCGGGAGGTGCCGGACGCGGTGATCACCGATATCCGCATGCCGGGGATCAGCGGGCTCGATCTGCTCGCTGCCATCACCGAGCGGCGGCCCACGCTGCCGGTCATCATCATGACCGCCCACTCGGATCTGGACAGTGCGGTCTCCGCCTACCAGGGCGGCGCTTTCGAATACCTGCCCAAGCCCTTCGACGTGGACGAGGCGGTGGAGCTGGCACGGCGCGCCGTGGCCCACCACCGGGACACGGGGAGCAAGGCGGAGCACGCCCCCGAGACCGAACCGATGGAGATCATCGGCGAGGCCCCTTCAATGCAGGAGGTATTCCGCGCCATCGGCCGGCTCTCCCGCTCCAACATCACCGTCCTCATCACCGGCGAATCGGGCACCGGCAAGGAGCTGGTCGCCCGCGCCCTGCACCGCCACAGTCCGCGGGCAAACAGCCCCTTCATCGCCCTCAATACGGCGGCGATCCCGCGTGATCTGCTGGAATCGGAACTGTTCGGGCACGAACGGGGTGCCTTCACCGGCGCCCAGGCCGCCCGCCAGGGGCGGTTCGAACAGGCGGACGGCGGCACCCTGTTTCTCGACGAGATCGGCGACATGCCCGCCGAACTCCAGACCCGTCTGCTGCGCGTCCTGGCGGACGGTGAATTCTACCGGGTCGGTGGCCACTCACCGGTCAAGGTGGATGTACGCATCATCGCCGCCACCCATCAGGAGTTGGAGAAGCGGGTCAAGGAGGGGCTCTTCCGTGAGGACCTGTTCCACCGTTTGAATGTGATCCGCGTCCACCTCCCCTCGCTTCGCCAGCGGCGCGAGGATATTCCCCTGCTCGTCCGTTTCTTTCTCGCCAAGGCGGCCGATGAACTGCAGATGGAGATCAAGCGGCTGGACCGGGAGGCGGAACAGTACCTGGCCGGGCTCGACTGGCCCGGCAATGTGCGGCAACTGGAGAACATCTGCCGCTGGCTCACCGTCATGTCGCCGGGCCAGGAGATCCACCTGGAGGATCTGCCGCCGGAACTGCGGCAGACCGTCCAGACGGACGGTGCTGACGAGGATTGGCGGAGTTCCCTACGTCGCTGGGCAGAGCGCCACCTGGCGCGCGGTGAGACCGCCATACTCGACGAGGCGGTGCCCGAATTCGAACGGGTGATGATCGAGACCGCCCTGCGACAGAGCGGAGGTCACCGCCAGGATGCGGCGCGTCTGCTCGGCTGGGGGCGCAACACCCTCACCCGCAAGATCAAGGAACTGAACATGGAGGATGTGGCCTGAGGCGGGCCGTCCTCTGAAAAAAATGTGACTCTCGCAGAGACGCCAGGCGCGCAAAGAAAACCAGAATGTAGGATGGGTTGAGCGAAGCGATTCGCATCGATCGCGTGATTCCCGCCCGTCCCTCTCCGCGTGCTTGGCGTCTCTGCGAGAGCAACCTAATTGCAGCCGCAGGTCCGCAAGGTGTTGTCGTTGAGCACCAGTGTCCCGGTGAGCTGGGACACCTCGGTGAGGCCGTGGCGTTTCAGATAGTCCACGATACCGGCATTGATGGTCGGCAGCAGCAGAGGGTCGTAGAAGAGCGCCGTGCCCACCCCGACCGCGGTGGCGCCGGCGATCAGAAACTCCAGCGCATCCTCGGCGGAGGCGACTCCCCCCTGCCCGATGATCGGAATGCCGTGGTCCCGGCACACCTGATAGACCTGATGCACCTTCAGCAGCGCCACCGGTTTGATGGCGGGCCCCGAGAGGCCGCCCTGGTTGTTGCCCAGAATGGGCGCGCGCTGCTCCACGTCGATCGCCATCCCCATCAGCGTGTTGATCACCGCAAACGCGTCGGTACCCGCCTCAATGCAGCGCCTTGCGTTGGCGGCAATGTCGGTCTGGTTGGGAGAGAGTTTGGTGATGATCGGCTTGCCGGTGGCGGCGCGCACCGCTTCGACTACCCGCGCCGACATCTCCGGGTCGTTGCCGAAGGCGACGCCCCCCGCCTTCACGTTGGG
Organism: Gammaproteobacteria bacterium; assembly: GCA_041690635.1. Lineage (GTDB taxonomy): Bacteria > Pseudomonadota > Gammaproteobacteria > Thiohalomonadales > Thiohalomonadaceae > JAWLGZ01. Next base: position 374,662 of record JAWLGZ010000003.1, on the reverse strand, counting down.
GCAGGAGATGTTGATCTCGATGGCATCGACAGGCGAGTCATCGAACAGTCGCGCCACCTCCGCGTACTCCTCCACGGTGGAGCCGGAGATGTTGGCGATGAAGCGGGTCTCGTCGAAGTCGAGGGCGGGCAGGATCCCATCGATGACGTAACGTGCGCCCGGATTCTGCAGCCCGATGGCGTTGAGCATCCCCATGGGGGTCTCGAATACGCGGTGCGGCTGGTTGCCGAGCCGCGGCTCAAGCGTGGTGCCCTTGAGGCAGACCGCGCCGGCATCCCGGTTGGAAAAGCCTTTGACGCGGGTATACTCCTCGCCGAACCCGACGCAGCCGGAGAGCAGCACCAGCGGCGTGTCGAAGCGCAGGCCACAGAACTCCAGCCCGAGCATTTCGCGATCGTCTTTGTTCACCTTCGGAATCCTCAATGTTCGAGGTCGTACTTTACCAACCGGAAATCCCGCCGAATACGGGCAATATCATCCGCCTGTGTGCCAACAACGGCGCCCGGCTGCATCTGATCGAGCCACTCGGCTTCTCCCTGGAAGAGCGGCAGCTGCGCCGCGCCGGCCTGGACTACCATGACCTTGCCCACGTGCGGCGGCACGGCTCCCTGGAGGGTTTTCTCGCCGAGGTTCATCCGGGTCGGCTGTTCGCCTGCTCCACCCGGGGCGAACGCAGCTACGCGGAGCCGGCGTACCGGCCCGGTGACGCCTTCATGTTCGGACCGGAAACCCGCGGGCTGCCAGCCGAGATACTGGAGCGCCTTCCGCCCGAGCAGCGCCTGCGCATACCCATGCTGCCGGGCAATCGCAGCCTCAACCTGTCGAATGCCGTGGCCGTGGTGGTCTATGAGGCGTGGCGGCAGACCAGTTTTTCAGGGGCTGGGGGCTAGGGTTTAGGGGCTAGGGAGTGAGTCGCTCCGCGACAATCTTATTGAAGCGAAAAGATCGGTACACAGATCCCGTAGCCCCTAGCCCCTAGCCCCTAGCCCCTAGCCCCTGACTCTCCGCCTTCTGTTCCCGGCCGAGCAGCCGCTCCACTGCCTCCAACGGCGACAGCCCCTCGTAAAGCACCCGGTAGACCTGTTCGCAGATGGGCATCTCGACACCGCTGTCCCGGGCGAGGTGCACCACCTCTGCGGCGCCGCGCACCCCCTCCACCACCTGATCGATACCGGAGCGGGCCTGATCCACTGTGGCGCCGCGGCCGATGGCCAGGCCAATGCGCCGGTTGCGGGATTGATCGTCGGTGCAGGTGAGTACCAGATCCCCCAGTCCTGCCAGCCCCATGAAGGTCTCGGGCCGGCCCCCCAGGGCGGTGCCCAGTCGGGTCAGTTCGACCAGTCCGCGGGTAATGAGTGCCGCGCGGGTATTGGCACCGAACCCCAGTCCGTCGGCGATACCGGCGGCGATGGCGAGGACATTCTTCACCGCACCGCCCAGTTCGACCCCTACCACGTCGTCACTGGTGTAGGCGCGGAAGGCGGGCCCGTGCAGCAGTTCGGCCAAGTGTTCCGCCAGGTTGGAATCGTTTGCGGCAACGGTTACTGCCGTGGGCAGGCCGCGGGCCACCTCGCCGGCAAAGGTGGGGCCGGAGATCACCGCGATCGGGCGATCCCCGAGAACCTCTTCGGAAACCCGGTGCAGCAGCTTGCGGGAGTTGGATTCCAGCCCCTTGGTGGCCCAGGAGATCCGGGTGTCGCACAGGCCCGGGGCCACCGCCTCCAGGGTGGCGCGGAAGGCTTGGCTTGGTACGGCAATCAGGAGATCGGAGGCACCCTCAAGCGCTTCGTCCAGGCTTGCCGTCGGGGTCAGTCCGGGAGGAAATGCCGCCTCCGGCAGATAGCGGCTGTTGCGCCGCTCTGCAACCATCCGCTCCGCCTGCACCGGGTCTCGCGCCCAGAGCCGAACCTTTGCGCCATTCCCGGCGATCAGGATGGCGAGCGCGGTGCCCCAGGAGCCGGCACCGAGGACGGCGACGCTCGGGGTCACGTCAGTGATTCGATTCGGCCCCCGCCTCCTGCTGCTTGTGAAGGTGGTCGGCGTAGAGTGCGTCGAAATTGACCGGTGCCAGCAGGAGCTGTGGGAAGCTCCCCTTGACCACCAGGTCGGCTACCGCCTCGCGGGCGAAGGGGAACAGGATGTTGGGGCAGTAGGCGCCGATCATGTGACCGACCTGCTGTTCGTCGAAGCCGATAATGGAGAAGATGCCTGCCTGATGCACTTCGGCGAGGTAGGCGGTGGTCTCACCCACCTTGGTGGTGACCGTGACGGTCAGTACCACCTCGTAGACCCCATCGCCAAGCTTGTTGGCCCCGGTGTGAAGGTTGAGGTCCACCTTCGGTTCCCAGCTCGCCTGGAACACCGCAGGCACGTTGGGCGTCTCGAACGAGACATCCTTGATGTAAACCCGCTGAATGGCAAACTGCGGCTGGTTGGGGGCATTCTCCTGCTCGGCCATGGTGATACGTTCCTCAGATAGGTGTGTTGTGTCGGGCGGCAGACGGCTAGCCGAGCCCCAGCAGCTCGTCCAGTTCGCCGTCGATGTCCAGTTCGGAGAGATCATCGAAGCCGCCGACGTGATAGTCGTCGATGAAGATCTGCGGGACGCTGGTGCGCCCCGCGCGCTGCTCCATCTCCGGGCGCAGGTCAGGCTCCTGATCAATGCGGAATTCGGTGTAGGCCACCCCCTTCTTCTCAAGGAGGTTGCGGGCACGGATGCAGAACGGGCAACTACCGGTACTGTATACGACGACCTTCGGCATGAACGGACTCCTTACTTCTTTTTCTTGCGCTTGCCGGGTTTGGTGAGTGGCAGATTGGCGCCCTGCCAGGCCATCATCCCGCCGCGCAGGTTGTAGACGGGCTCAAAGCCGCGCTTGCGCAGCATCCCCGCCGCTCGGGCGGAGCGGTGACCGCTGCGGCAGCCCACGATAATTGGTTTGCCCCTGCTCTCGTCAAGGGCGCCGACCTGATCTCCGAACTTGCTGAGGGGTACGTGCACCGAGCCGGCGACGAAGCCATCGTTCATCTCCGCCTCCTCGCGCACGTCCACCAGTACCGCCTCGTCACGGTTCATCAACCGCACCGCCTCCAACGGCTCAACATCCCGGAAGCCGCGAATGCGGCCGCCGAACATCTGCCAGGAGAGCATGCCCAGGATGACCACGAGGGCCAGGAACAGGTCCCAATGGTTAAGAAAGAACTCGCCGAATTGCTGCATGACTACTCTGCAAGAGCACAGGGGGAGGAACTCCCCCTGTGCCGGTTGGGTGGGGGGGTATCAGGCGGCGGAGGGGACGCCCAGCTTCTTCAGGATGGTGTCCAGCGGGCAGAACCGGGTAAAACCGCTCTGCAGCAGGTTGGCACCGACAAAGGCGGTGAACCACAGCCAGTTGGGATTGTGGAAGATCGGGCTCCCCTCGACACCCAGACCAAGGGTCAACAGGATGAAGGTGCCCGCCACGATACGGACAATACGTTCGACGGTCATAGTGCTCTCCGCTGGTAGATTTTGTTTGGGCGGCCGGTGCCGCCGGGCGGCCCGGCGGAACGGTTCAGGCCATCGTACAGAAGACGTCGCGCATCATACTGATGAGCCGCAGGGTGCGCGAATCCTCCACCCGATAGTAGACCCGGTTGGCGTCTTTACGTGCCGACAGGATTCCCTTGTCGCGCAGGATTGCCAGGTGCTGGGAGATATTGCTTTGCGACGTGCCCACGCGCTCGACAATGTCCTGTACGCTGACCTCCTGCTGGCCAAGGGTGCACAGGATCTTGAGCCGCAGGGGGTGCGACATCGCCTTGAGTGATCGCGATGCCCGCTCGATATCCTCGTCGCGGGAGATCAGGCTTACTTCCTCTGTATAGTCGTTCATTGGTTCTTGGATCTCCGGGCCGGCTGTCCGGTGGCTGGGAGGGGGCAGCACGCTGCCTTTCAACCCTGAAACCATATACAATAAACCTCCATTTGAGAAGAGCCCTATTCTAATACGGTAATGGGCCAGCGTATCTCGGAGTGGACGGGCAATGGTCTGGCCACCCCGTACTGGTTAGACTTGGTCCAATACCACAGAGCCGTGACGCCAGCGCCACACGACGACCTACCCGTATGCCGCCAAGCAACAAACCCCATCCCATCGCCCTGATCGTCCTCGACGGCTGGGGTTTCTCGGACATGACCGACCACAATGCCATCCTCTCCGCGCGCACGCCGGTGTGGGACCGCCTGTGGGCGGAGCGTCCGCACACCCTGATCCGTACCTCCGGTGCCGAGGTGGGGCTGCCCGCCGGCCAGATGGGCAACTCGGAGGTGGGTCATCTCAATCTGGGTGCGGGGCGCGTGGTCTATCAGGAGTTCACCCGCGTCAGCCGGGCGATAAAGACCGGCTCGTTCTTTACCAATCAGACCCTGACCGACGCGGTCGATTTTGCCAATGAACAGGGCAAGGCGGTCCACATCATCGGCCTGCTCTCTCCGGGCGGCGTGCACAGCCACGAAGAGCATATCCATGCCATGGCTGAGCTGGCGGTCGGGCGCGGCTGCAGCCAGGTCTATGTCCACGCCTTTCTCGACGGACGCGACACGCCGCCGAGAAGCGCGGCGGACTCCCTGCGGCTGATGGACGAAAAGTTTGCGGAACTCGGCCACGGCCGTATCGCCTCGCTGGTCGGCCGCTACTACGCCATGGACCGTGACCATCGCTGGCCGCGCATCCAGGCCGCCTACGACCTCATTACCGGTTGCCGCGCCGACTACCGCTTTGCCACCACGCAGGAGGCGCTGGAGGCGGCCTACGCCCGCGGTGAGAGCGATGAGTTCGTCAAGCCGACCGTGATCGCCGCCGGCGGTGATTCGCCCGCCTGCGTGCGCGACGGCGACGTCATTGTCTTCATGAACTACCGCTCCGACCGGGCGCGGCAGATCACCCGCCCCTTCATCGAGCCCGAGTTCGACTGCTTCGAGCGCGCGGTAACCCCGCAGCTCGGCCGGTTTGTCAGCCTCACCGAATACAGCCACGACTTCGACATCGAGGTTGCTTTCCCGCCGGAGCGGATTCGCAACACCTTCGGTGAATACGTCTCCAGCCTCGGGTTCCACCAACTGCGCATTGCCGAAACCGAGAAGTACGCCCACGTCACTTTCTTCTTCAACGGCGGCGTGGAAACCCCGTTCGAGTGGGAGGATCGGGTCCTGGTATCCTCGCCGCAGGTGGCCACCTACGACCTCAAACCCGAGATGAGTGCCCTGGAGGTTACAGATCGGCTCATCGAGGCGTTCCAGGGCGGCAACTACGATTTCGTCATCTGCAACTTCGCCAATCCGGACATGGTCGGCCACACCGGAAACTTTGAGGCGACGGTGAAGGCCATCGAGGCCCTCGACAGTTGTCTCGGCCGACTGGTAGAGGCGATCGAGGCAGTGGGCGGCGAGTTGCTGATCACCGCCGACCACGGCAATGCCGAACAGATGCGCGGTCTCGACACCGGCCAGCCCCACACGGCCCACACCAGCAATCCGGTGCCGCTGGTCTATGTGGGGCGTGATGCGCAGTTGGCCGGCGGCGGCACCCTGGCCGACGTGGCTCCCACCCTGCTGCATCTGGCAGGGCTGGAGTCGCCGACCGAGATGACCGGGCACAGCCTGATCGAGGCGTTCGACGGGGAGGGTGGCTCCTGAAGTTGCGGCTCGCCCGGGCTTTGCTGCTGGCGGGAGGGCTGCTAGCCGCCAGCACCCCGGCCGCCGACCAGCGGCAGCAGAAGGAGGCCGAGCTCGACCGGCTGCGTGCGCGGATCGGGGTACTGAAACAGGAGCTTGGCCGCATCCGCGGGCAGCGCGACACCCTGCAGGAGGAGCTGGCCGGGGTGGAGCGGCGCGTCGGCCAGTCGGCCACGGCGGTCCGCCAGGTCGAGCAGGAGCTGGCCGAACAGACCCGCAAGCTGGCCAGCCTTCAACGGGAGCGTGATCGGCTGGTGGCCGATCTCAAGGCGCAGCGAAGCGCCCTTGCGCAGCAGTTGCGCACCGCCTACATGATGGGTCGGCAGCATTACGTGAAGATGCTGCTCAACCAGGAGGATCCGGCCCGCTTCGGCCGTGTGATGGCCTACTACGGCTATCTGAATCGGGAGCGCGGCGAGCGGATCGATCTCCTCGGCCGGACACTGGCCGAACTGGCCGAGGTGCAGCGGGCGGTGAGCGCCGAGGCGGCGCGGCTGGAGGTATTGCGCAGCCGCCGGGTGGCGGAGCGGGAGACGCTGGAGAAGCTCCGCCACGAGCGGAAACGGGTGCTGGAGCGGGTCAGGGTCGAGCTGCAGGGCAAGGGTACGGAACTTGCCCATCTGGAAAAGGACGAAAAGGAATTGGAGCGCCTTATCGCGGCGCTGGCGCAGGCGCTGGAGAACCTGCCGATCAAGGACAACCCCTTCGGCCGCCTGCGCGGCCAGCTTCACTGGCCGACCCGCGGCCCGCTGCTGACCCGGTACAACACACCGCGCCCGGCCGGGGTCAACTGGCAGGGGGTGGTGATCGGCGGCGGTGAGGGGCAGCCGGTGCGCGCCGTGGCGCGTGGGCGGGTCGCCTTTGCCGACTGGCTGCGCGGCTATGGTCTGATGACCATCATCGATCACGGCGACGGTTACATGAGCCTGTACGGCTACAGCCAGGCGCTCTACAAGGAGGTGGGCGACTGGGTCGAGGCGGGCGAGGTGGTCGCCACCGTGGGCGACAGTGGCGGCCAGGAGCGTAATGGCCTCTATTTCGAGATCCGCCACAAGGGGCGGCCGATCAATCCGGAACTCTGGTGTCGGCTGGCCGCACGCTGACCAAGAGAGCGCAAAAGATGGGAACAGGCAGCGCTGTTGCAGTAGTATCTAGGCAATCCGGCACCGCCCGCATCTGAATGAACAGGGGAATCCGTTCCCGGGAGTACTTCATGAGGCATACAACCCGCACCCTGCTGGTCCTGGTTCTGGGCGTGACCATGGGGCTCAGTCTGTCGCTCGGCGGCAGCGTCTTCGCCGACCGCACCGAGAGCGTCACGCCGTTGCCGCTGGACGAGCTGCGCGCTTTCGCCGAGGTGTTCGGCAAAATCAAGTCGGATTATGTGGAGCAGGTGGACGACAAGAAGCTGCTCGACAGCGCCATCAGCGGCATGCTCTCGGGTCTCGATCCCCACTCCGCCTTCCTCGACGCCGACGCCTTCAAGGACCTTCAGGCAGGCACCACCGGCGAGTTCGGCGGCCTCGGCATCGAGGTGGGCATGGAGGACGGCTTCGTCAAGGTGGTCGCCCCTATCGATGACACTCCGGCCGCCCGTGCCGGCGTACAGGCGGGCGACCTGATTATCCGGCTCGACGACACGCCGGTGAAGGGGATGACCCTGAACGATGCGGTCAAGCTGATGCGCGGCAAGCCTGGCAGCGATATCACCCTGACCATCGTACGCAGCGGCGCCGATGCGCCGCTCAAGATCACCATCACCCGCGACGTGATCAAGGTGAAGAGCGTCAAGAGCCGGGATCTAGGCGACGGCTTCGGTTACGTGCGCATCACCAACTTCCAGACCAAGACCGCCGCCCAGGTGATCGACGCGGTCTCCCGGCTGCGCAAGGAGAATGGCGGTGAACTCAACGGGTTGGTGCTGGACCTGCGCAACAACCCGGGCGGCGTTCTCGGCGCCTCGGTGGAGGTGTCGGATGCCTTCCTCAACAAGGGGCTGATCGTCTACACCCAGGGACGGACCACGGATGCCGAACTGAAGTTCAGCGCCACCCCGGGTGACGTCCTCAAGGGTGCACCGCTGGTGGTGCTGGTCAACGGCGGCTCCGCCTCCGCCTCGGAGATCGTCGCGGGGGCGCTGCAGGACCACCGCCGCGCCGTGGTGATGGGCGCCCAGACCTTCGGCAAGGGGTCGGTGCAGACCATCTTCCCGATGAGTAACAGCACCGGGGTGAAGCTCACCACCGCCCGCTACTTCACCCCGTCAGGGCGCTCCATCCAGGCCGAGGGGATCAAACCCGACATCACCATCCGCCCGGTGACCGTGGCCGAAGTGGAGGAGAGCGGCACCGAGCTGGTGAAAGAGGCCGACCTCAGCCGCCACCTGCTGAACGGCAATGGCGAGGAGAACGGTGACAAGACCGGTGCCAAAGGCGGGGAGAAGGAGCCGGCCGACGGCACGCCGCTGGCCAGCACGGACTACGGCCTCTACGAGGCGTACAACCTGCTTAAAGGGCTGCACATCCTGCGTTCCTCTGCGGCACCCTGAGCCGCGCGCTGCCCGATGATGCTGTGGCAACGGATCGCCTGGCTTGTCCTGTTCGCCCTGGTGCCGCCTGTCGCGGCGGAACCGGGGCGGGCGGTGCCGGCCATTGCCATCATCATCGACGATCTGGGTGATCGGCTGGCCGCCGGTGAGCGGGCGCTCAACCTGCGTGGGCCGCTCACCTACTCCATCCTTCCCCGCACCCCCCATGCCGCGCGGCTGGCCCGGCTTGCCCACGCCCGCGGCAAGGAGGTGATGCTCCACCTGCCGATGCAGGCCGAGCGCGGCAACCGCCTTGGTCCGGGCGGCCTGACGCTGGATATGGACCGGGCCGCATTCTCCCGGACGGTGATGGCCAATCTGGAATCGGTGCCCCATGCCGCCGGCGTGAACAACCACATGGGCAGTCTGCTCACCCGCCACGCCGTACCGATGACCTGGCTGATGGAGGAGCTGAAACAGCGCGGCCGGCTCTACTTCGTCGACAGCCGCACCACCCCCGGTACCATCGCGGGGCGCGAGGCCGAGAGCCAGGGGGTGCCGACCCTCACCCGCGACATCTTCCTTGATGCCATCCAAACCCGCGCCTTTGTCACCCGCCAGTTCGACCGGCTGATCGAACAGGCCCGCCTGAACGGCTGGGCGGTGGGCATCGGCCACCCCTATCCGGAGACCCTGGAGGTTTTGGAGGAGGTGCTGCCCCGGCTGCGGGAGCGTGGGGTGGAGCTGGTGCCGGTCTCTACACTGATCGCATTCAGGGAAAAGCAAAGGATCAAACAATGGCAAGCGTCCTTGTCCCCCTCGCCCAAGGCTGCGAAGAGCTCGAAGCCGTCACCGTAATCGACCTGCTGCGCCGCGCCGGTGTGGAGGTGGTCACCGCCGGGCTGACCGAGGGCCCCGTCACCGCCTCCCGTGGCGTGGTGTTGCTCCCCGACACCACGCTGGAGGCGGCGCTGGAACGGGAGTACGACATGGTGGTACTGCCCGGCGGAATGCCCGGCGCCGATCACCTGGACAACGACCCGCGCATCGCTGAACTGCTGAAGAAGATGGCCGCCAGGGAGCGCTACACCGCCGCCATCTGCGCCGCCCCCAAGGTACTCGGCAACGCCGGTCTGCTGACCGGACGCCGGGCCACCAGCTTTCCGGGTTTCGTCGACCGCATGAACCTCCCCAATGTCACCTACGTCAGCGATCCGGTGGTGCGCGACGGCAAGGTGATCACCTCACGCGGTCCCGGCACCGCCATGGACTTCGCCCTTGAACTGATCGAGGTGCTGGCCGGGCGGCCTAAGCGGGACGAAGTGGAGGCCGCCCTGCAGCGCCCGTCCTGTTAGGGATCACCGGAACGCCAGGTCGCGCAGGAACAGCGCGATCGGCGGGAACAGGATGAGCAGCACCGTGGCGAACACCAGCATGGCGATGAACGGCGGCGTGCCGCGGATGATCTCCAGATAGGGCCGGCGGAAGATCGCCTGGGCGGTGAAGATGTCGCAACCGAACGGCGGTGTGGCGGAGCCGATGGCCGCCTGCAGGGTGACCAGCGTCCCCACCAGCACCGGATCGATACCGGACTGCTTGATCACCGGCGCGAAGATGGGGGTGAGGATCAGGATCACCACGATCGGGTCGACGAACATGCAGCCGATGAAGTAGGCCACCGCGAGCAGCCCGAGCAGCAGCAGGTGGTTGTCGGCGGCCAAGGTGATGAAATCGCCGAGCAGCAGATCCGGAATCCGGGCGAAGGCGATCATCCAGGAGAACGCCGTTCCCCCCGCCACCAGAATGAACACCACCGCCGTCACCAGGCCGGTGGAGAGCGCCACCGACGGGATCTCCCGCAGCCGCAGCACCCGGAAGACCACCACCTCGAGCAGCAGCGCATACATCACCGATACCGCCGCCGCCTCGGTGGGACTGAAGATGCCGCTGTAGATACCGCCGATGATGATCACCGGGAAGCCGAGCGGCAGCACCGCCCGTCGCAGTGCCCGCAAACGGCGGGTGTGGTCGGCCCGCGGCAGCACCGGGATGTTCATGCGCCACGAGTGGAACCAGGCGTAGGCGGAGAAGAGTACGAGGATCAGCAGCCCCGGTCCGATGCCGGCGATGAACAGCTCGCCGACGGAGGTACCCGACACCACGCCGTAGATGATCATGCCAATACTGGGGGGAATCAGCAGCGCGATGTCGCTGGCATTGATGATGAGGCCCATGGCGAAACTGTCGCGATACCCCGCATGCAACAGCTTGGGCCGCAACGGACCCCCCATCGCCACCACCGTCGCCTGGGTGGAGCCGGAGACCGCCCCGAACAGGGTGCAGGAGAGCGCGGTGGTGATCGGCAGCCCCCCGCGCAGGTGGCCCACCAGCGACTCCACCAGATCGAGCAGCCGCTGTGCGGTGTGGCCGCGAATCATCAGGTCGGCGGCGAAGATGAACAGCGGCACGGCGGTCAACACCGCCGGCTTCACCCCGCCCACCATCTGCTGCACCAGCATGGCAGGGCTGAGGAAACCGTACTCGGTGAACAGCAGCACCAGCGCGGCCGCCACCAGCGGCACCAGCATCGGAAAGCCGAGCAGGAGCAACACCACCATCACGGTGACGACCAGACCGATCACCGCCCCTCCCCGCCGTTTTCGTACTCGTCCGCGCAGTTGAACGCGAGGTGCGCGCCCGGCGTGGTGAGGTTGCGCAGGGCTGCCAGCAGATACTGAATGCCGCCGACGGTGAAGCCGATCGGAACCCACAGGTAGATCGCCCAGAGCGGGATCTGCAGTGCCGGCGTGACCGAGCCGATGCGGCGGGTCTGCGCCACATACTCCACCGCATACCAGGCGAGAAAAAAGAGCAGCGCGGCGGTGCCGACACTGGTGAAGACCAGTAGCGCCTTGCGCCAGCGGCCGCGCAGCTGATCGTGGAGGGCGGACATGCGGATGTGGCGCGCCCGGCGGGCGCCGTAGCCGATGCCCACGAAGGTGATCAGCACCATCAGCGACTGATTCACCTCCTGCGTGAAGGCGAGGCTGTGGTCCAGCAGGTTGCGGCCGATGACATTGGCGATGCTCACCAGCGCCAGCGCCATGACCGACAGCGACAGCACCGCCGCCTCACCCCAGCCGATCCCGCGATCCAGCCCCTCAAACAGGCGTAACAGCCGTTTCACGGCACTTTCTGGTCCTGGAACAACATCTTTTCAGCATACCGGAAAGGGGTGCGCACCGACATTCAGCGCGGTTGCGGTGCCACGCCCGGCACCGACGCGCCCCCTGTGTTAACGTGAAAAAGGGATTGAACCGGGAGAGAGGAATGCGGGTACTGGTCGGAATCGTCCTGTCACTGGCGGTCGCAATGCAGGCCGCCGCCCAGGAGTGGCGGTTCGCCATCGAAGAGATCCAGGGCAGCGTACAGGACGCCTACGCGCAGAGATTCGCCGAACTGATGGCGGAGAAGAGCGGCGGTCGTGTGCAGGTGAGCGTCTACCCCTACGGCACCCTCGGTACCTCCGCCCAGCTCACCGAGCTGGTGCAGGGCGGCGCCATTCAGCTCGCCTTCGCCTCCCCCGGCCACCTCGGTTCGGTGGTGCCCGAGAGCCAGATATTCTCCCTGCACTTCCTCTTTCCCGAAGAGGACGCCGCCCTGCGCCGCCTGCTGGAGCGGAGTGCCGCGCTGCACGAACTGCTCGGCGCGGCCTACCGGGAGAAGAACCTCGATCTCCTCGCCATCGTCACCGAAGGGTGGATGGCGTGGACCGGCAACCGGCCGCTGCGCACCCCGGCCGATTTCGGCGGATTCAAGATGCGCACCATGGTGTCGCCGCTGCTGGTCGAGGCCTACAAGGCCTACGGCGCCAACCCGACACCCATGCCCTACGCCGAGGTGTATGGCGCGCTACAGCTCAACATGATCGACGGCCAGGTGAATCCCGTCTTCGCCATCGAAGAGATGAGCTTCTACGAAGTGCAGCAGGCGATGACCTTCCCGCGCCACCTCCCCTTCATCGCCACCGTGGTCGCCAACCCGCAGTTCGTCGCCACCATGGCGCCGGACATCCGCGAAGCGTTCGACGAGAGCATCGCCGAGCTCAACGACTACATATTCGAGGTGCAGAAGCGGTTCAATCGCGAGCGGCTGGAGAAGATACGGGCCAGCAGCGACATCGAGATGGTCGAGCTGACCGACGCCGAACGGGAGGTGTTCCGCCAGCGCAGCCTGCCGGTGCGAGACACCTATGTGGAGATGGCCGGTGAACGCGGCAGGAAGATCCTCGATGCTTTGCTGCAAGAGCGCGATGCGCTTTGAGCCTGTGAGTGGCCCGTTCGCGCCGCTCCCAAATTGAACGAAATTCCTGGGGCAACATCGCATTGTGCCGCTAACCAGACTCGGCGAATCGGCACAATGAGATTGCCCTGGGCGTGCTACGCGGTGCGGAATTTCCTGACCAGCAGCTTCAACTCCTGCATCTGTCCACTGATACCTTCGATCTCGCCCACGGTGTCGTTGGCGAGTCGACTGGTGTTGTCGGCCACTCCGGCGATGCGGGTGATATTGCGGTCCATCTCTTCCGCCACCTGCGACTGCTCTTCGGCAGCGGTGGCGATCTGAGTGTTCATGTCGGTGATGGTGGCGACCGCGTCGACAATGCTCTTCAGGGCGCTACCTGCCTCCTTGGTCTGGGATACCCCCTCCCGCGCCTGGGTCTGGCTGCGCTCCATGACGGCAGCCGCCTCCCGGGCCCGGCTTTGCAGCCGTTCAATAATGGTGCGGATCTCCTCGGTGGAGTGCTGGCTGCGTTGGGCCAGGGTACGCACCTCATCCGCCACAACCGCAAAGCCGCGGCCCTGTTCGCCGGCGCGTGCCGCCTCGATGGCCGCATTGAGAGCAAGCAGATTGGTCTGTTCGGCAACGCCGTTGATTACCTCCAGCACCTGCCCCACCTGCTCGCTATCGGCCTGAAGTTTCTGCATCGCCTCGGCCGCATCCTCTACGTGGCGCGCCAGGCGATCAATGCTCTCCACGGTGCGCGCCACCACCTCCCGGCCGCTCCCCGCCTCGCTGGAGGCCTGCTCCGCGGCTGAAGCAGCTTGTGCCGCGTGGCCTGCCACCTCCTGCACGGTGGCAGCCATCTCGTTCATGGCGGTGGCGACCTGGTCGATATCGCTGTTCTGCTGACGCACACCTCCTGCGGTTTCGCGCAGACTGCCGACCACGTGCTCGGTGCCGCTCCCCACCTCTTCTATGACCGTCTCCACGGCCGTGATAATCGCGCCCACCTGGGTCAGCATGCGGTTGTAGGCGGCGAACATCTGGCCGATCTCGTTGTGGTCATCTTCCACTTCGAGACGTTGCGAAAAGTCCCCCTCGCTGACTTTGACCAGATGCTGCTTGAGCACCTCCACCTGCCCCATCAGGCAGGTCATGCCGAACATGCGTCCGAACACCACGATGAGCAGGATGCCGCCGGTCATCGCCAGCGCAAGGATCTGCTGATTACGGACACTGGCGTTGGCCGCCTTTTCCATCATCATCACCGCCGCGTTCATCTCCTTGAGAATGACCGGCGACTGCTCGTGTAACGCCTTCAGGCCGGCGGCGTCGGCCGCGTTGACGTAGCCGAGGATCGCCTTCTTGTAGTCCTGCCAAATGCCGGCGACATTTTCCAGTTGGGCCCGGATGGCGGGATCGCTCACCGCCGTGATACCGGCCTTGGCATCCCCATCGAGCAGTGTCTTATGGGCACTTTCGAAGGTCTCTGCCGTCTTTTGCACCTGTGCCCTGTCGCCGACGCCCTGCGCGGCGAGCAGCGCCTCCTTGGCAACCCGTTGGCTCAACATCCGCTGTGCACCAGCCATGTTGATGGCACCGGCATCCGCCTCCATGCTCAGGTAGAGCGATGCGGCGGTGGTGAGCGCAAAGAGGAAGATGAGGACGTAGGAGAAGAGAAACTGACCATCGAAGGTACGGATGCCGATGGTCTGCAATCCGGTTTGAATGAGACGGGCGATGATTTGACGCATGAAGCCTCCCCTGCTTTCCCTGTTATTTTGGTGTCAGGCCGGAACAACACGCCGACATTAACACAAGCCCAAAGCGGGCGGCGTCATTCGTTAAATGGTGGTGGGATGAAGGGGTTGTTTTTCGCGTGGCAGGTCAGTTTGTAGTCACCTCGGACCGGTCAGTCCCTATGCGGCCAATTGAGCAGGACGACCAGGGTGCCGATGGCGCCGAGTACCCACGAGAGGAGCGGTGCTCCGAAGACCATCTGCGGCGCATAGCCGTCGAGTGCCACGATCATTGCGGCACCGATGATCAGGGCGCTACCGACGATGGCGGAGAAGGTACGGTGGTTGGCACGCCGGATCTCGCGGCGGATTTGCCGCCACTGCTCCGCTTCGGTGCGGACGGAGAGCTCGCCGTCGCGGGCGCGGGTGAGCACATCATTGATGAGGCCCGGCAGCTCCGGCAGGATTTCGCCCCAGCGCGGGGCGTTGCTCCGGATGCGGTTGAGCGCCGCCCGGGTGCCCACCTGCTCGTCCATCCACCGCTCCAGGAACGGCTTGGCGGTCTGCCACAGGTCGAGCTGCGGGTAGAGCTGGCGGCCGAGCCCCTCGATGTTGAGCAACGTCTTCTCCAGCAGCACCAGCTGCGGTTGCACCTCCATGTTGAAGCGCCGCGCAGTCTGAAACAGCCGAACCAGCAACTGGCCGAAGGAGATTTCCGACAGCGGCCGCTCGAAGATCGGTTCGCAGACGGTGCGGATGGCCGCCTCGAACTCGTCAACACGCGTGTTTTCCGGCACCCAGCCCGATTCCACGTGCAGTTCGGCCACGCGGTAGTAATCGCGGTGGAAAAAGGCGACGAAGTTCTCGGCGAGGTAGCGCTTGTCCTCGGGGCTCAGGCTGCCGACGATGCCGAAGTCCACGGCGATGTAGCGCGCCTCCGGGGTGACGAAGATGTTCCCCGGGTGCATGTCGGCGTGGAAGAAATTGTGGCGGAACACCTGGGTGAAGAAGATCTCCACACCGCGTTCCGCCAGCAGTTTCATATCGACTCCGGCCGCGCGGATCGCCTCCACGTTGCTGATGGGAATCCCCTCGATCCGCTCCATCACCATGACGTTGCGCCGGACGTGGGGCCAGTAGATCTCCGGGATGTAGAGGATGTCGGAGCCGGCAAAGTTGCGCCGCAACTGGGAGGCGTTGGCCGCCTCGCGCATCAGGTCCAGTTCGTCGAGGATGGTCTTCTCGAACTCCGCCACCACTTCGCGCGGGCGCAGCCGCCGCGCCTCGGCCCAGTAGCGCTGGAGCTGGTCGGCGACGATGTACATCAGACCGATGTCACGGCGGATGGTGGGCGCAATGTTCGGCCGCAAAACCTTCACCACCACCTTGCGCCCGTCGAGCAGTTGCGCGCCGTGTACCTGAGCGACCGAGGCGGAGGCGATGGGGTGGGTGTCGAAGTGGGCGAACACCTCTTCGATCGGCTTGCGGTAGGCGCGTTCGACGATAGCGCGTGCCTCCTCGCCGGGGAACGGCGAGACCCGGTCCTGCAGGCGGGCCAGCTCGTCGGCGATGTCGGCGGGAAACAGGTCGCGGCGGGTGGAGAGCACCTGGCCGAACTTGACGAAGATTGGCCCGAGGTCCTCCAGTGCCCGGCGGATGCGTTCGCCGCGGGTGCCCGGCTTGCGCAGCCGCCGCCACCACATCAAGTGGCGCAGGAAGGCGACGGGACGGAACAGCGGGGTGGTCAGCAGCAGCTCGTCCAGCCCGTGACGGATCAGAACCCAGTTGATGTAGGCGACGCGCAGTGCCTGGCTCGGGGTGATCACCCGCCCAGCGCCCCCGCGCCGGTTGCGTTCCGCTTTTCGTTGTACATCACACCCCCAAGAAGCGACCACTTACACACTGTACAAACATGCCCTCTCCCCTGGGAAGAAGGACCAAAAACCTCTATCCAGCAAACGGTGATGCGATCAGTCGCCCGCTTTTCCCATGCGCTGGTCGAGGCGCCGGATTCGCGCCTCCAGCCGGTCGCTGTCAATGCGCAGTTCATCGACGGCCGACAGCAGACGTTCGACCTCTTCGCGATTCGGCAGCGTGCGCCGCTCCTCCTGCAGATACTCGGCAACGTCGCGACCGAGTGTCGCTGCGGCCTGGCGCCCCCAGTCGAGAAAGCCGCGTACCCCGGTACCGATCTGATGGGCAATCACATCGCCGGTAATGCGCGAGAGATGCTCCTCCCAGTCCACATCCATTCGCGCGAACACGGCCTGGAACTGCCGTGCGACCTCCGGGTCTCCCTCCACCACCACCTCGCCGCCGAACAGCCTCTCGGCATTGGCGCTGGCGTTGAGGCGCAGCAGCGACAGCGGTGAGCCGCGTACCATTGCGTCGGCTGCACCATCGAAGCGGTCGAGCAGGCGCAGCCGATCGTGTGTCGGTATCAGATAGAGACGAATCCCGAGCCCGATCACCTCGACACCGAGGACCTGGCCCTCCATTGTCCGCAGACGATCGCGCAGCTCCGGGTCAAGCGCAAGGGCGGCGTTTGTCACCTGTTCCAGGGTCGCAACCAGGGCGACCGGCAACATCGATACGGTGTGATCCATGATGCCTCCTTACGGCAGGCGTGAAGCAGGTGGGGAACTCCCCATAACCGGCCGATGGAACGCTTCACCACCTGCCGCCCGCCCCGCGCTCGGCTCAGATCTTGTAACCCCGGTGCAGGGCGACAATGCCGCCGGTCAGGTTGAAATACTCACAGCGGCTGAATCCGGCGCGGCTCATCATCTCGCGCAGCGTCTCCTGGTCCGGGTGCATGCGGATCGATTCCGCGAGGTAACGGTAGCTGTCCGCATCGCCGGTGACGAGCCGGCCCATGCGCGGCAGCACATTGAAGGAGTAGGCGTCATAGAGCGGTGAGAGACCGGGCGCGACCGGCTTGGAGAACTCCAGCACCAGGCAGCGCCCGCCCGGCTTCAACACACGGTTCATGGAGGCAAGCGCCTTGTCCTTGTCGGTGACGTTGCGCAGGCCGAAGGCAATGGTGATGCAGTCGAAATGGTCATCCGGAAACGGCAGGCATTCGGCATTGGCCTGCACATACTCCACATTGCCCACCACGCCCCGGTCCACCAGGCGCCGACGCCCCACCTCCAGCATGGAGTTGTTGATGTCGGCCAGCACCACCTCGCCGGTAGGGCCAACCAGTTCGGAGAACCTCGCGGCCAGATCGCCGGTGCCGCCGGCGATATCCAGCACCCGCTGGCCGCGTCGCACACCGGCGGTCTCGATGGTGAACCGCTTCCACAGCCGGTGGATGCCGAACGACATCAGGTCGTTCATCAGGTCATAGCGGGAGGCCACGGAGTGGAACACGCCGGCCACGCGCCTGACCTTCTCGTCGCGCGGTACCTGCTGGTAGCCGAAATCGATCTGCTCTTCGCTCATTTTGGTCGTCAGCGGTTAAGAGTTGGCAGTCAGGGGAATAAGCCGGTGTTGAGCAAAGCGACTCACTTCTTCACCTAACCATTAACCGGCTCTTTGCGTTCGTGGCCGGCTTCCTTCAGTCTGCGGAGGTAGTCCTGCCAGTAGCGCTCCTGGTTGATGCCGAGATCGTGCAGGGTCTCCCAGGAGTAGATGCCGGTGTGGTGGCCATCATCGAAGTAGAGCTGGACGGCATAGGTTCCCACCTGCTCGATTTTGTCGATATTCACCTCTTCCTTCCCGAGCTGAAGCGTCTCCTGTCCCGGGCCGTGCCCGCGCACCTCCGCCGACGGGGAGTAGACCCGAAGGTACTCAAGCGGAAAATTGAACCGGTTGCCGTCGTCGAAGGCGATCTCCAGCACGCGGGACTGCTTGTGCAGCTTGATCTCGGTGGGCATGGGCTTGCTCATGGGTAACCTCGTAGTTTCAAGTGACAAGTCGCAAGTCTCAAGAAGTGGTGGCGTCTCGCGAGTCATTCAATGTGCTTGTCACTTGAAACTTGTGACTTGCGACTCTTAGAGAATATACCGGCTCAGGTCTTCGTCACCCGCCAGGTCTGCAAGCTGGGCATCCACATAGGCCCCATCCACCCGCAGTTTTTTCTCCGCACTGTCCGCCGCCGTGAAGGAGACCTCCTCCAGCAGCCGCTCCATCACCGTGTGCAGGCGGCGGGCGCCGATGTTCTCGGTGGTCTCGTTCACCTGCCAGGCGATCTCGGCAATGCGGCGGATGGCGTCGTCGGTCAGTTCCAGCTCCATCCCCTCGGTGGCGAGCAGGGCCCGGTACTGGTCGGTGAGGCAGGCGTCCGGCTCGGTGAGGATGCGCACGAAGTCCTCCACCGTCAGCGCCTTCAGTTCCACGCGGATCGGTAGACGCCCCTGCAGCTCCGGAATCAGGTCGGAGGGCTTGGCCAGGTGAAAGGCGCCGGAGGCGATGAACAGGATATGGTCGGTGCGCACCATGCCGTGCTTGGTGGAGACCGTGCTCCCCTCCACCAGCGGCAGCAGGTCGCGCTGCACCCCTTCACGGGAGACATCGACCCCGGATGCGCCCCCTTCGGCGCGGCGGGTGATCTTGTCCACCTCATCCAGGAAGACGATCCCGTTCTGCTCCACCGCGGTGACTGCCCGCAGCTTGATCTCCTCCTCATTGACCAGTTTGGCCGCCTCCTCGTCGGTGAGCAGGCGGTAGGCCTCCTTCACCTTCATCTTGCGGCGCCGGGTGCGCCCGCCGGCGAGGTTCTTGAACAACCCCTGGAGCTGGTTGGTCATCTCCTCCATGCCGGGCGGGGCCATAATCTCCACGCCCACCGGTGCCGCGGAGAGCTCCACGTCGATCTCCTTGTCATCCAGCCCGCCCTCGCGCAGCTTCTTGCGAAACTTCTGCCGGGTAGCCGAATCGGCTTCGTTCTCTTCGAAGCCGCGGGCGCGGGGCAGCAGGATGTCGAGTATGCGCTCCTCGGCGGCGTCCTCGGCCCGGTGGCGCACCTTGGCCATCTCGTCCTCGCGCACCATCTTGATGGCCATGTCGACCAGATCGCGGACGATGGATTCAACATCCCGTCCGACATAGCCCACTTCGGTGAACTTTGTCGCCTCCACCTTGATGAAGGGGGCATTGGCAAGTCGCGCCAGCCGGCGGGCGATCTCAGTCTTGCCGACCCCGGTGGGGCCGATCATGAGGATGTTCTTGGGGGTGATCTCGGCGCGAAGTGCCGGGTCCACCTGGCTGCGGCGCCAGCGGTTGCGCAGGGCCACGGCCACCGCACGCTTGGCGGCGCCTTGGCCGATGATGTGCTTGTCCAGTTCCTGGACGATCTCTCGAGGGGTCATCTCCGACATGGTAAGGGGCTACTCCAGCTCCTCGATGGTCAGGTTGCGGTTGGTATAGATGCAGATATCGGCGGCGATCGTGAGGGCTTTTTCCACGATTGCGCGGGCATCCAGTTCCGTATTCTCCAGCAGGGCGCGGGCCGCCGCCTGTGCGAAGGCGCCGCCGGAGCCGATCGCCATCAGGCTCTCCTCCGGCTCGATCACGTCGCCGTTGCCGGAGATGATGAGGGAGGTCTCGCGGTCGGCGACGGTCAGCAGCGCCTCCAGTTTGCGCAGCATGCGGTCGGTGCGCCAGTCCTTGGCCAACTCCACCGCTGACTTGGTGAGATTGCCCTGATGCTTCTCCAGCTTGGCCTCGAACCGCTCGAACAGGGTGAAGGCGTCGGCGGTGCCGCCGGCGAACCCTGCGATCACCCGGTTCTGGTGGAGCCGGCGCACCTTGCGCGCGTTGCCCTTCATCACCGTGTTGCCGAGGGTGACCTGGCCGTCGCCGCCGATCACCACCTTGCCGCCGCGGCGGACCGAGAGAATGGTTGTGCCTCGAAACTGCTCCACGATAGGACCCTGCTGAAGCCGAACCGGCGATTCTACATGATCGTAGATGGGGATCGCCCGAACCTCCGAACCGGACGCAGGGCGAACGCGGCGAGCACCATTGCGCTGGTCCAGCTCATCCGGGCGGAGAGAAGCTCTCCGGCCGCTGACACCACCCTGACGAGCCCGTTGCGATCAGGCCGAACAGCAGCAGGGAGCGGCATCGAGACAGAGGTCGATGGTGCTGGCGAGGAGGGTTTCAATCATGCGATGCGGAGGCCGCGATCGCTTCTGAGTTCAGACTTTCGGCAAACTGCATCAGTTCGTGGTTACGCTCCGTGAGCCGCTCGATCACCCGGTCCAGCCCCAACTGGCGGATCTCGGAGCCGAAGGTGTTGCGGTAGGTGGTAATGAGGCTGATCCCCTCCACGTTGAGGTCGAACACCTTCCACTCGCCGTCGCGGGCATGCAGGTTGAAGTGGACCGCCACCTTGCGGCCGTCGGGCAGGTTTGCCTGCGCGCGGACCGTGACCGTCTCCGAGGTCATCGGTTCGCCGAGCGGCTGGAAGGTGATGATCCCCTCCCCTTCGGCCAGCAGGGCGTCGAGCTCTTCGGGGTTCTTGAGCAGGGCGCTGACGTAGAAGCGCAGCAGCAGGTTGTGGAACGCCGCCACGAACTGTTCCCGCTGCGTCTCGGTGGCGGTTCGCCAGTAGCGGCCAAGCACCCAGCGGGACATCCGCTCAAAGTCCACCCGGGGCGAAAGTACCTCGTCCACCAGCGTGAACAGCCGCGCGGGCTGCTCGCGGACCGCCTCACGTTCGGTGCGCAGCAACTCGAACATCTGCGCCGTCAGCCCGGTGAGCATTTCGTCGGGCGGCGGAGTGCTGGCCCGCGCGGAAGCGGTTACCAGCAGCAGGGAAAGGAGCAAGGTCGAGGCAAGGACACGCATGGCCGACATTTAGTCTTCTTGATGGGTGGACTCAGTGTACACAAGGTTAGCCGGTGCACGGAGCCCCCGGGAGCGCCCCCGCCGGTGCGCCCATTCGGGTACGATTGGGGCGGCGAAGGCACCGGGCCCCTCTTCGCAAACAGAGTTTCCATGACTGACCATTCCGATGTCATCCGGCTGACCACCGCCCTGCGGCAGGCGGCGGCAGTGTGCGACCACCGGTGCGGGGCGCTGCTGGCCGGCTCGCGCGCCTGGGGGCAGGCCGCCGCCGGTGCCGCCATCGAACCGGTCGCCCCGGACCAGGTGCTCTGGATTGGTGACGCGGCGCCTGCCGGGTATCGGACCCTGGCACCCGCCCAGGCGCGCCAGGTGCTGGGCAGCGAGGTGGATGCGTTGGTATTCGATGCCTGGGCCGGGTTCGATCTGGAGGCCCTGGGTGCGTCGGCCGGGGCGGTGCGGGCCGGGGGCATGCTGCTGCTTATCGCCCCCCCGCTCGCCGACTGGCCCCGCTGGCCCGACCCGGAGCGGCGGCGGATCACGGTCCATCCCCATCCGCCCGAGGCGGTCGGTGGGCGCTACCTCGCCCGGCTGGCCCGTATTGCGGCGTGCGATCCCGGTGTGGTGGTGGTTGCGGAGGGCACAGCCCTCCCCGAACCGCCCGCCGTGCCGGCGAACCCGCCCGCCGCCGCCGCCGAATCGCCCCCGTTCCGGACTGCCGATCAGCGGTTGGCGGTGGCGGCGATCGAGCGGGTCGCGACCGGCCACCGTCGCCGTCCGGCGGTGCTCACCGCCGACCGCGGGCGAGGCAAATCGGCGGCGCTCGGGATCGCCGCCGGGCGGCTGTTGCACCAGCCCAGGCAGATATTGGTGACCGCCCCCCGGCTGGAGGCGGTCGAACCGGTATTCCGCCACGCCGCCGAACAGCTCCCGGAACCGGAACGGGGGCACGCCCTCCTCCGCTCGGGCGCCGGTTCACTCACCTTTGTGCCGCCGGACGAACTGCTGCGCCACCCGCGTGAGGCGGACCTGCTGCTGGTGGATGAGGCGGCAGCCATCCCCACACCGATCCTGGAACGGCTCCTGGCCCGTTACGCCCGCATCGCCTTCTCCACCACAATCCACGGCTACGAGGGCACCGGGCGCGGCTTTGCCCTGCGCTTCGGCCGGGTGTTGGAGCGCATAACCCCCGGCTGGCGCCCGGTGCAACTGGAGACACCGGTGCGGTGGGCGGCGGACGATCCGCTGGAGCGCTTACTCTTCCGCGCGCTGTTGCTGGATGCCGCCCCGGCGCCGGAAGAGGCGTTGGCCGGTCTCGACCGTGCCGCGGTGGACGCGGGGAGCGGGGATGATGAGTGTCGGCTGGAGCCCCTGGACCGGGATCGCCTGGCCGGAGACGAACCGCTGCTGCGCCAGCTCTTCGGCCTGTTGGTGAGCGCCCACTACCGCACCAGCCCACTGGACCTGCGCCACCTCCTTGATGGCCCCAACATCACCGTCTGGGTGGCACGTTATCGCGGCCAGGTGGCGGCCACGGCCCTGATTGCCCGCGAAGGCGGCTTCGACGCGGCGATGGCGCACGCGGTCTGGATGGGCGAGCGCCGTCCGCGCGGCCATTTGCTGCCGGAGACGCTGGCCGCCCACCTGGGGCTGGAGGCGGCACCCTGCCTGACGGCGGCGCGGGTGATGCGCATCGCGGTCCACCCGGCGGTACAGCGGCGCGGTCTCGGTCACCGGCTGCTGGCGGCCATCGCCGCATCGGCACAGGAGGTGGGGGTCGATTACCTCGGGACCAGCTTCGGTGTCACACCGGAGCTGCTCGATTTCTGGGAGGGGGCGGGCTACCGCCCGGTCCGCCTCGGGGCACGGCCGGGCGCCGCCAGCACCGCCCGCTCGGTGCTGCTCCTGCGCCCCCTCTCGGCGCGGGGGGAGCGGTTGGCGGCGGCCGCCCGCGGGCGCTTTCTTGGTGAACTCCCCCATCAGTTCGCCGATCCCCTGCGCGATGTGGAGCCGCACCTGGCGGCGCGGTTGTTAGGTGCCGGCGGCGCCTCGGGACCCGACGCAGCGGACCACGGTGACCTGGTCGCCTTCGCCCGCGGACGCCGGCCGTTCGAGGATTCGCCCGGCGCGATCTGGCGCCTGGCGCTAGCGGGACTGACGGCGCCAGGCCAGGTGCGGCTGACGCCCGCCGAACGGGACGCGCTGGTACTAAAGGTGATCCAGAAGCGGAGCTGGGGCGAGTGCGCCGAACAGCTCGGCCTCACCGGCCGGGCCCAGGTGGATGCGCTGCTGCGCGCCGCGGTGGCCCGGCTGCTCTCCGCAGCCCCCGCCGATGGCCGTCCGTCCGGGGCCGCTTGACCTGGATCAGTGCGCTGCGGCGGCCGGTTGCGGACTATGGCAGCAGATACTTTCTCCGGAGATTTACCCATGAACCGGTGGCTGACACGGCTCGCGCCGGTGTCGATGCTCGTGTTACCGCTGATCGCGGGGGCGTCCGATCCTCAGTCGGGGGCGGTCGCAGCCTTGGGTGAGCTCAACGGGTTGGCACTTCACTGCGGCGCCCACGACCAGGTTCGCCGCATCAAGTCCGCGGTCATCGCCTCGGCACCCAGGACGCGAGCGGCAGGTCTGGCATTTGAACAGGCCACCGAACGTGCCTGGAACGGACTCACCGCCGCCGGTACCCCCTGCCCCGCATCCGCCGAACTGGCGCAGCGCGTGAATGCCGCCGTTGTGGCGCTGGAGCGTGAGGCATCCACGCCCGAAACAGGAGCCGGCGAGACGGTGGATGGGGGGGATTCGCCCTCGATCACACCCCGTTACCTGCTGGTGAATCAGGACGGACAGACGGTCACCGCCAGTGATTTTCTGGGGCGTTACCAGATTATCTATTTCGGCTATACCCGCTGTCCGGACGTCTGTCCCACGGGCCTGGCCGCCATGACCGGAGCGCTAAAACAGATAGGGTCGGCCGCCGAACGGTTCCAGCCCATCTTCATTACTGTCGACCCGCAGCGGGATACGCCCGCAGTCTTGCGGGATTACGTGCGCTTTTTCCACCCGCGCCTGATGGGGCTCACCGGTCCCGAGGCGATGGTGCAGCGGGCGGCGGAGCACTTCCGGGTCCGCTACGAGAAGGTGCCCGACCCGGACGGCAACCCCGACAACTACGCGATGGACCACACCGCCACCCTGTTCGTCCTCGGGCCGGACGGGCGGTACCTCACGGGACTGGCCCACGGACTCTCCCCGGCGCAGATCGCGCAGACGCTCTCCACCTTTCCCTGAACGGCCCCGGGGGTCAGCGACCGGGGGCTAGGATAGAGAGAGGACGGGTACCGCCCCGGAAGGAGGCGCAAGGTGCTTTCGATACCCCGGGATACGGATGGTTTGGGTGGCCCACGCCGGCAGCGGCGGTTTGCGCTGCTGTTCGGCTTGCTGCTGCTTGGTGGTTGCGCGACTACGGTGATACCGCCGCCGAGCCCCGCCCAGCCGCTCTCTGTTTTGCTGCTCGACCACGGTCGGCACACCAGCCTGGTGCTGCCGGACAACGGCGCCAGCGTGCGGTATGCCTACGGCGACTGGCGCTGGTATGCCGAGGGGAAGACCGGTTTTGCCAGCGGCTTTGCCGCCCTGTTCCTTTCGACTGATGCGGCCCTGGGGCGCAGCGACCTGTCGGTGCCGACCGATCTGAGGCTGGTTGAGCGTACTCTGACGGTCGGCATCGAACAGCTTTGGGCAATCGAAGTCGAAGCGGAAGCGGTGGAGCGTCTGCGGCAGCGGCTCGACAGCATCCACGCGGCCGGTGCCCCGAAGCTGTTCAGCCCTTCGGCCGATCTGCTGTTCGCCCCCCACCCCGACCCTTACCACCTCATGCACAACTCCAACACGGTGGTGGCGGAGTGGCTGGATGCCCTCGGGTGCGAGGTGCGCGGTGGCGCCATGACCGCCAACTGGCGCGTGGTGGAACCGTGACCGGCATGCCGCGCGTTTCCACCCGGAAAGTGCGGAAAAGTTGTCCGGCTGTATGGGTGTTGTCGCAGGCGAAGGCTCCCCGCAGGTGTTCCCGCCTTCAATGGGCGGGGGCACGCGTGATGTGAAAATTTGTTGAGATCCGGCGTGTGGTTGCAGGTCGATCCCGATCTACAATGGCGGCTCTTCGCCGGATGGAGATGGTTGTGAAGCTGAGTGCAGAGGAGTTCCGGTCCTGGGACAGCAAGCGGGTGACCCTGCTCGGCATGTCGGGTGTGGGCAAGACGCGCCTGTCCAACATCCTGCGTCACGGGAACTGGTTTCACTACTCCGCCGATTACCGCATCGGCACCCGTTACCTCGACGAGGCGATCCTGGACAACATCAAGCAGCAGGCAATGCAGGTCCCGTTCCTGCGCGACCTGCTGCGTTCCGACTCCATCTACATCCGCAACAACATCACGGTGGACCACCTGAAGCCGGTCTCCGCCTTCATGGGCAAGCTGGGCGACCCGGAACTGGGCGGGCTGTCACTCACCGAGTTCAAGCGCCGGCAGAACCTGCATCGGGAGGCTGAGATCGCTGCACTCAAGGATGTGCCGGATTTCATCCACAAGGCGCAGACCATCTACGGCTACGGGAACTTCGTGAATGACGCCGGCGGCTCGGTCTGCGAGCTGGACGATGCGGAGGTGATGCGCGTCCTCGACGAGTACACCATCATCCTCTACATCAAGGCGTCGAAGGAGGATGAGGCGGCGTTGATCCGCCGTGCCGCAGCGGATCCAAAACCGCTCTATTACCGCGAGGCGTTTCTCGATGAACAGCTCGCCGAATACATGGGCGAACGCAACCTCGAATACGTGGCGCTCGTCGATCCGGACGACTTCGTGCGCTGGATCTTCCCACGCCTGTTCTACTCGCGCATCCCGCGCTACGAGGCGATCGCGGAGCGCCACGGTTACACCGTAACCACAGACGAAATCGCAGCCGTAAACAACGAGCACGACTTCATCGATCTCATCGCCCGCGCCGTCGAAAGACAATCCTGATCGGAGGTAACCGCCCGACCATGCCACTGGTTGCGAACACCCGCCTGCCCGCCTTCGACCGGCTGCGCAGCGAGGGGCAGACCGTCCTCTCCAGCGACACTGCCCTCCATCAGGATATCCGTGAGCTGCACGTGGGGTTGCTCAACATGATGCCGGACGCGGCGCTCGCCGCAACCGAGCGTCAGTTCTTCCGGCTGGTGGGTGAGAGCAACCAGATCGCCCAGTTCTACATGCATCCCTTCACCCTGCGCGAGTTGGAGCGCGGCCCGGAGGCGCGGGCACATGTCGATAACTGGTACGAGAGCTTCGATCAGATACGGGAACAGGGACTCGACGCGCTCATCATCACCGGCGCCAACGTGCAGGGTAACGAGCTGGCCGGACAGCCGTTCTGGGAACCGCTCATCGAGGTGATCGACTGGGCTTGGGAGAACGTCACCTCCACGCTCTGTTCCTGTCTCGCCACCCACGCGGTGATGCAGTTTCGTTACGGCGAGAAGCGCCAGCCGCTCGGCTTCAAACGCTGGGGGGTCTATTCGAATCGGGTAATCGCCCACAAGCATCCGTTGGTGGCCGGTGTGAACACGCGTTTCGACGTGCCGCACTCCCGTTTCAATGAGGTCTTTCCGCAGCAGTTCGCCGCCGCCGGTTGCAAGACCCTGGCGGAGAGCACCGATGCGGGGGTCCACCTGGCGGTGAGCAGTGACGGTTTCCGCCTGGTCTTTTTCCAGGGCCACCCGGAGTACGACGCCATCAGTCTGCTCAAGGAGTACAAGCGCGAGGTGACCCTGTTCGCCGACGGCCGGCGAGAGGACTATCCGCCGCTGGTGGAAAACTATTTCCCGCTGCAGGCCGGCGCCATTCTCGACGAGCACCGCGAACGGGTTGTTGCCGCCCGTGCGACCGGTCGACCGATACCGGAGTTTCCGGAAAAACTGATCGCACGCTACCTCGACAACACATGGCACGACACCGCCGAGGCGGTAATCAACAACTGGATCGGCATGGTCTATCAGCTTACCCATCACGACCGCCGTCGCCCGTTCAAGGATGACGTGGACCCGGATGACCCGCTTGGTTTCCGCTGATCGCGGCGTATGCACCGAAGGTGAATGGAGTAGTTTGCAAACCGAAGCCCTATGACAAGTTGCCGAAACTCATTAAATAAGTAAGGATATCGTTCCGCTCCGGGGATGCCTCCTTAATCGGACAGATTCCGGGCGCGGATGCCGGCAAGAATCCCAATAAACGGCCGGCGCATTCGGGGGAGAATGGCATGTCGAAATCGGTGCCGCAGAGAGAGGCGGCAAACGATCAGCCTTTCACGGGCGAGTTGCTGTCGCGGATGTTCGACAACATCCATGTGCTGCTCGCCCATCTCGATCGCGACTTCAACTTCGTGCGAGTGAATCAGGCCTACGCCGATGCGGGTGGCCGTCCGCCCGAGGCGTACATCGGCCGTAATCACTTCGATCTCTATCCTGACGCCGAGAATGCGTCGATCTTCCGCCGGGTGATGGAGACCGGCGAGCCCTACCACGCCCACGCCAGGGCGTTCGAGCATCCCGACCAGCCGGACCGCGGCACCACCTACTGGGACTGGAGCGTGTTTCCCATTCTGGAGCCGGAGGGGACCATCGCCGGACTGGTGTTCATGCTACGCGACGCCACCGAACGGCAACGGGCCGAGATGATGCATGACCGCCTCTCGGCCATCATCGAGGCGACCCCGGATTTCGTGGGCATTGCCGATGCCGACGGGCACTTCTCCTATCTGAACCGCGCGGGGCGGGCGATGATCGGGATCGGCCAGGACGACCACCTGGCCGGGTTGAGTGTGGCGGATGTGGTGCCGCCACGGGTGTGGGAGGTGATCGTGCGGGAGGGGTTCCCCGCCATGCGCGATCACGGGGTGTGGCAGCACGAGGCGGCACTGCGCCGCCGTGACGGCAGTGAAATTCCCGTCTCCCAGATCGCCATCGCCCACCGAGACGAGGCTGGCGAGATCGCCTTTTACTCCACCATCGCCCGCGACATCAGCGCACGCATCCGTGCCGAGACGCGGCTGGCGCGCGTGAACCGCACCTACGCCGTGCTGACCACCTGCGACGAACACCTCATCCGCGCGAAGGATGAGGAGACCCTCTACCATGCGTTTTGCGACAACCTGGTTCGGGTTGGGGCCTACCGGTTCGTCTGGGTGGGAATGATCGAGGGTGAGGTGCAGGTACGGACGCGGCCGGTGGCCTGGGCCGGCCACGAGGCCGGCTACCTCGATGCGGTGCGGGAGGCCCGCCGCCTCGGCGACACCGAGCCGTGCCCGGCCGGTACAGCCGTGCGCAGCGGCAGGGCGGTGGTGGTGCGGAACATTCGCAACGATGAGGGCGCCTGGGCGGTGGAAGCGCTGCGTCGCGGTCACCACTCGGTTATCGCCTTCCCTCTGCGCTCGAACGATCGGACGCTGGGCGTCCTGACCATCTACTCGGCGGAGAAGGATGCGTTCGATGACGAGGAGGTCGAGCTGCTTGCCGGCCTGGCCAATGACCTTGCCTACGGGATCTATTCGGTACGGGCGGAGCGTGCACGCGCGGCCGCCGAAGGGTTGCTCCGCCTGCGCAACCGGGCCATTGAGCTGTCACCGAACGCGATCGGTATCGTCGACGCCCACGATCCGGTTTGCCCACTGGTCTATGTCAATCCGGCATTCGAATCCATCACCGGTTATTCTGCGGATGAAGCGCTCGGGCGCAACCCGACGTTCCTGCTGGCGGAGGCAATGGATGAGGACCAGCCGGCACTGGAGATTGTCCACTCCCTGCTGCGCCAACACCGCGAAGGGAGCGTTGTCCTGCACGGACGCCGTCGTGACGGTTCACTCTTTTGCGGTGAGCTTCACGTCTCCCCGGTGCGTGACGAGCTCAGTGGCGAGGTGACCCATTTTGTCGGTGCCCTGGACGATGTCACCGAGCAGCGCCGCTATCAGGAGCAGCTCGAGTACCAGGCACAGCATGACGAGCAGACCGGCCTGCCCAATCGCAACCTGCTAAACGACCGCCTCACCCAGGCGCTTGCCTATGCGCGACGTTACGATCGCACAACCGCCGTCCTGTTCCTCAACCTCGACCAATTCAAGCTGATTAACGAAAGTCTCGGACACGGGGCGGGCGACGAGGTGTTGCGCAAGCTCGCGGACCGATTCAAGGCGTGCGCCCGGCAGGGTGACACCGTTGCCCGCTATGGCGGCGATGAGTTCGTGGTGGTGCTCTCGGACATCGAACAGCTGGAGGATGTGAGCCTCGCCGCGGAACGTTTTCTGAATGCCCTGTCCGACCCCGTCGCCGTGTCCGGCCACCAGATGCGCCTCACCGCCAGCATCGGCGCCGCGCTTTTCCCCCGCGACGGCGATGAACCGACCACGCTGCTGCGCAATGCGGACACGGCGATGCACCTGGGCAAGGAGCGCGGCGTGTCCGGCGTTCACTTTTTCCGCGCCGAGATGAACGTCCATGCCATGGAGCGGCTGACCCTGCGCAACCATCTGCGCAGCGCCATCGAGAACGGTGAGCTGGTGCTGCACTATCAGCCGCAGGTCGATCTCGCCACCGGAATGCTGGTCGGCATGGAGGCGCTGGTACGCTGGAATCACCCCGACCTTGGTCTCATCTCTCCGGGGCGTTTCATCCCCATCGCCGAGGAGAGCGGTCTCATCGTCGCGCTCGGTCAGTGGGCGCTCCGTACCGCCTGTGCCCAGGCGTATGCCTGGCAGGAGGAGGGGCTGCCCGGTATCGCCATGGCGGTAAACGTATCGCCGCGACAGCTGCGTGACGACACCCTTGCCGAGACCGTCGCGTCGGTTCTCGATGAGACCGGCCTCGATCCCCGCTGCCTGGAACTCGAACTGACCGAGAGCTCGGTGATGGAGGAGCCCGAGCGCATGTTCGGTCTGCTGCAGTCGATCAAGGACCTTGGTGTGCAGCTGGCGCTGGACGATTTTGGTACCGGTTACTCCAGCCTGGCCCACCTTCATCGCTTTCCCTTCGACAAGCTGAAGATAGACATGTCCTTCGTGCGCGACATCACCACCGATCCGCACAGCGCGTCCATTGCCCGTACCATCATCGGCATGGGTCACGGGCTGGGGATGCGTGTGCTGGCGGAGGGGGTCGAGACCGAAGAGCAGCTCGTCTACCTGCGCCGGCACGGTTGCGAAGAGATGCAGGGGTTCTTCATGAGTAAACCGCTCCCCGCCGAACAGGTGCGGGTCCATTTCGGCGGCGGCCCGCGTATTCCCCTTGAGGGGGGCGGGCCGGAAGCGGGTGGTATCACGGAGTCTGCACGGGCGCAGAGTCGTGTGCCGGGCGGATAGTCGCGGCGCGGTGAGCCCAGGCTGAGGTACGGCCGGGCCCCAGGGCCCGCAGCAGCCGCGGCGAGCGGGTCACCCGGAACGCCACCCGGCGGAACGTGGGCAGGCGCCGCGGCCGCGTCTCGGGGATGCGGGGGAGAAAAATCGCCGCCACCGCCAGCCGCGCCACGGCGGAGATGAGGAACACCGTGAGCAGGACGCTGGAGAAGTGCAGTGTCCCGCCGCTTATCTGCAGTGTCTCGGGCAGGCTACGCGCAAGAAAGCCCCCAAGCAGCGCGCCGAGGAACAGGCCGAGTGCCGCGCGCACATTGTGCGCGGCCATCCAGTCGGAACGGTTCGACGCCGGGACCATGTCGTAGGCGAGGTTGCCGCCCGAGAGCACAAAGCCGCCCCACACCAGCCCGGTCAACCCCTCCACGAACATCAGATAGAAGAAGTCGTCGCCGAGCAGCCACAGTGCCGGAATAGCGGGTACCAGGAAGCCGGTCCAGAGCAGCACCAGACGGTTGCCGAAGGCGTCGGTCACCCGTCCCCACATGTTCAGTGTCAGCGCCTGTATCAGCACCAGGGTGGCGACCAGCACCATGTACTCCAGATAGGAGAGTGCCAGCTCGCGCAGCATGTAGACCGTGAAGAACGGGCTGGCGATGCCGACGGCAAATTGCATAAAGGCGTTGAACAGGGAGTAGTGCCGAAACGCAGAGCGCGCCGACTGGTCAGGCGGTGCCTTGGGGCGGTCGCCGGCCTGACCGGGATCGTGCATGTGCGCCAAATAATAAAAGGACACACCGCGTGCCGCTGCGGCGATTCCGAACAGGGTGAGAAAACCTGCCGCGGCGTAGCCGAACCCGGCGAAGCACTGGAGGATGACGCCCCCCGCAGCGAGGGCAGCGAACTGGGTCACGGTGGCGGCCCGGCTGCGCCACCCGAAATAGCGGCCGCGCCGCTGCTCCGGCACCAGATCCCCCATCAGGCTGGTCCACTGAGGGATCACCAGATTACCCGCCGCGTGGTAGGCGGCAAGACACCCCAGCAGGATGAGTAGTGCGTAGTCGGGGAACAGCAGCGGCAAGAGCGCCAGCGGCAGCCACAGCAGCGCCTGGAGGCCGGCACCAATCAGAATCAGCTGCCGCCGGTTGCGTACCCGGTGGCCCAGCCGTGCGGAGGCGAGTTGGAAGAAGGAACCGAGCAGCAGCGGTAAGGTGGCGAGGATCCCCACCTCGGTCGCGGTGGCGCGCAGATGCAAGGCGAAGGCGGAAAAGTAGCTTTCGCCGCCGCCCAACATCACCGAAAAGGAGATCCCGTCCCGTATCGAGTGGTTCAGCGACCGCTCGACCTGCGGATCCTTCGAAAATCTGGGGCGCATAAACCCGGACCTCCCGGCCCGCGCAAATGGTTGCTACACCCCTGGTTATTCTTTTCCGTTCGTGTGGCGGACGGTTCGGGAATCCCAGGTGGGTCCAGGTAGTTGGAACAGTAGCCTGGATGCCGGAATCGTAAGGCAGGGGCCACCTGCCGAACGGGCAGTCGGTCGCAAATCCGGAGGGTGATTCAGGAGGGCGACCCGTCCCGCATCCGCCGGATCAGCCAGCGGTTGAGCTCCAGTAACAGCAGCTTTCGCTCCCCCGCCTCCTCGCACTGCATGCGGCCGAGCATCTGGAGCAGATCGTCGAGTATGGCTTCATACTGATCGGCGCGGCCCCGTTGCAGCGAGAGTTCGCTGTTGCGCCGGGCCAGCTTCTGTTCCAGTTCCCCCTTTTCGGGGGCGACCGTCTCCCGCACCCGACGGGAAAAGGCGGTGGTACGGAGCAGCCGCACGTTCTCCATGATCGGCGCCTCGTCACGGGCAAGGCTGGGGAAGCGCTCGCTCAGGGCATCGAGGTCCACCTTGCCTTCGAAACTCGCCAGTTCGCCGCGCTGGATCAGCGTTTGCAACTCCTGCCGGCAGATCCCGAGGATCTGCGCGGCCCTTGCGACCCCGACCCGTTTCTCCGGCATGATGAGTTCTTCTTGAGCTTGACGCGCGAAGGTTAGATCAACGTTACCATAGCGGAGGCCAGAGCGGCCGACCTTGGCAAAGGAGCGGCAATGTTTACGACAACCTTCCACACTGTGTCCGTGCGTCGGACGGCCGATTACCGGGCGGGCCAGGAATGATCGCGCCTGCCGGCGCCGGCCCCGATCCGCGCAATCCGCATCCGATGGAGGGCTTCCCGCAGGTCTGTTACATCCGCAACACGGTGACCAATCCGAATATCGTGATAGGCGACTACACCTATTACGACGATCCGGAGGATGCGGAGAACTTCGAGCGCAATGTGCTCTATCACTACCCCTTCATCGGCGACAAGCTGATCATCGGCCGATTCTGCGCCATCGCCCGGGGGGTGAAGTTCATCATGAACGGCGCCAATCATGCGGCCGGCGGTTTTTCCACCTATCCGTTCCAGATCTTCGGCAACGGCTGGGAGCGGTTCATGCCGCCGATGGAGGCGTTTCCCTATAAGGGCGACACCGTCATCGGCAACGACGTCTGGATCGGCTACGACGCACTCATCATGCCGGGGGTGAAGGTGGGGGACGGCGCCATTATCGCCGCTCGTGCCGTGGTCACCCGCGACGTGGCCCCCTATACCGTGGTCGGCGGCAATCCGGCCGAACCGATCCACACACGCTTCCCCGATGCGGTGATTGAGGAGTTGCTCGCCATAGCCTGGTGGCACTGGGACATCGGACGGATCAACCGCAACCTGGACCGGATCATGGGTGCCGATCTCGCTGCTTTGAAGAGCTGCGTGTAACGGTCATGGGTCACCGCCGGTGAGCTTCATCGGGTAACAGGGCCGTGCGCCAAAGAAACCGTTCAGGTCCGGAAAGCAGGCTGCGGCTGTGGCCGGTGCTCCTCCTCTTGGGTGCGGTCGCGGTCGCCGTGGAGGGCTGGTACGCGGTCAAGGTGTGGCGGCTTCGGGATCACCGCCCGGAGACCACCGCATTCATGGATAGCGGTCTGGCCCGTCTGCGTGCTGCGAATGCCTCCGCTTCGCTTACCCATCACTGGATCGACTATGAACGGATTTCGGTCCACCTGAAGCGGGCGGTGGTCGCCTCCGAGGATGCGAAGTTCACCACCCATGCGGGATTCGACTGGGACGGGATTCAGCATGCCTTGGAACGCAACCTGAAGGAGGGCACCTTCATGGCGGGCGGTTCCACCATCAGCCAGCAGCTGGCGAAGAACCTCTATCTTTCCGCCGAGCGTTCGCTGCTGCGCAAGGGGCAGGAGGCGGTGCTGACGGTGATGCTGGAGACGATGCTCGACAAGCGCCGCATCCTGGAGATCTATCTGAACGTCATCGAGTGGGGCGAAGGGGTGTTCGGCATCGAGGCAGCGGCGCGATACTACTTCGGGGTCGGTGCCGCGGCACTCGATCCTTCCCAGGCGGCGTGGCTTGCGGCGATGATGCCGCGGCCTCGCCACTGGGATCGGACCGGACCCAGTCCCACTCTGGAGCGACGGGCGCGGATTATCCTGGAACGGATGCCGGCCGCCCGGATACCGGACTAAAGTGCAGCCCCCGAGGGGCGCAGGCGGATCGCCACCGTGCCGATGGTCAGCAGCATCAGGCTGAGGATCCAGACAATGGTGACTTCCGGGTCCCGCATGCCCAGTCCGGGTAGGATGCCGTCGAGGACCGTAAGCGCACTCCCGATGGCCACCAGTTCCAGCAGCAGCAGTTCGATCACAGGCTTGGTGGGCATGCAGGTCACTTGTTTGGTCGTGTTCGGTAACGATACGGCGGAGGGCGTGTGCACCCTATCGGTGCGCGGCGGATACGGATGTCGGTGTTTGTCCGACACGGCAGGGCGCATGGACCAGAAAACAGGGGCTTCCACTTGCCAGAGACGGTTGAATCAATGATGAGCTGCCGGCCCAATTGCGGGGCCTGTTGTATTGCGCTGTCCATCTCTTCACCCATACCGGGCATGCCGGACGGCAAGCCCGCGGGGGTGCGGTGCGTACAGCTCGACGAGGTCAACCGTTGCGGCCTGTTCGGCCGGACGGAGCGGCCGGCGGTGTGTGCCGCGCTCAGCCCTGTGCCGGAGATGTGCGGGGAGGATGGGGCACAGGCAATCGAGTACCTGACCTGGCTGGAGATGGAGACGCGGCCGGATCGGCGGTGAGCGGTTCCCGCCCGGTGCGGTGTGACTCCGGGGCCGGTTCGACCTCTCCCCTTCGCCGGAGCTGTAATTGGGTCCAGACCGGGCTGCCGGCCAGGCTGGTGAAGCGCATCAGGTCACCCAGCGTCTCCACCCGCCGCCCCTCGATCAGATAGAGAAGGCGGTCGAGCAGACCGGCGTCGCTGGCAAACGGCTGCATCTCCATGGCTCCTCCCCCGGCGCTCCCGTGCGCATCAGTTGCCAACCCCGACACGGGTGCGCGGGGCCGGGCGGCATCTACAAAGCGTAGTCGCCATTTCCCCAGGACTTGGCAGGAAACGGGCGCAGCCCCTACCATCGGGCATCGCCCGCAAGGTGCCGTACCGCCATGACAACCTCCTTTTCCGATCACTTCTCCAGCGTCGCCCACGGTTATGCCCGCTACCGGCCGGGCTATCCGCCGCCACTGTTCGCCTGGCTCGCTTCCCTCCCCGGCACGGCCGGACGGGCCTGGGACTGCGCCACCGGCAGCGGTCAGGCGGCGTTGGGGCTCTCCCCCCACTTCCGTCAGGTGATCGCCACCGACGCCAGTGCGACCCAGGTCGCCAACGCCGAGCCGCGGCCCAATATCGAGTACCGGACCGCACCGGCGGAGGCGAGCGGACTGGAGAGCGGGTCCATCGACCTCATCACGGTCGCCCAGGCGCTGCACTGGTTCGATCTGGAGGGGTTCTACGGCGAGGCCCGGCGGGTGTTGCGGCCGGGCGGCGTGGTGGCGGTGTGGAGCTACAACTTCCTCACGGTTGCGCCGCCGGTCGATGCCGTCGTCCACCATCTGTACGGCGAGATCCTGGGGAATGACTGGCCCGCCGAGCGCTTTCACGTGGAGCGGGGCTACGCCGATCTGCCGTTTCCGTTCGAGCCGCAGGAGGCGCCCCCGTTCGGGATGGAGGCGCAGTGGGCACTGACTGACCTGGTCGGCTATCTCAACACCTGGTCGGCGGTGCAGCGCTACCGCGGGCGGACCGGAACAGACCCGGTGGCGGCCATCGCCGGGGAGCTGCGCCGGGCGTGGGGGGATGCCGAACAGGTGCGGACCGTGCGCTGGCCGCTGGTGCTTCGGGTGGGCAGGTAAAAAAGCGGCGGCCCGAGGGCCGCCGTAGGAGAGGTACTACTGGAGGAAAACAGGGTTACACGCAGCCGGTCGGCTTCGGCAGTCCGCCGATGCGGCAGGCCTGCTTGGCCGGTCCGTAGGGGAACAGGCCGTAGAGATACTTGCTGTTGCCCTTCTCCGGGCCGTAGACCTTGGAGAAGGCCTTCTGCAGCTGACGGATATTCGGCACCGTGCCGGTCTGCTGATAGCCGTCGCGCAGGAAATCGATCACCTCCCAGTGGGCATCCGTGAGGTCCAGCCCCTCCTTGGAGGCCAGCTCAGTCGCCAGTTCCTTCGACCAGTTGCCGAGGTCGGTCAGATAGCCCTCACTGTCGGTGGTGATGGTATTGCCGTTGATGCTGAATTCCATGGGTCACTCCTTCACATTTATTAACCCAGTCCAAAGGTTGGGAATAGCCTACTGAGGTAATTCCATACTGTCAAGCTTGGTTATTTATCCCTTGTCTTCGCGTGCATGCTCCGTAAGCTGTGATACTCGTCTGAAGGGAGCGGACCCATGCGCAGGATTCTGGTGCTCAACCCCAAGGGGGGCTGCGGCAAGAGCACCCTGTCGACCAATCTCGCCAGCCACTATGCGGTGAAGGGGAAATCGGTCGCCATTGCTGATTTCGACCGCCAGTCGAGCAGCCTCGACTGGCTGCGGGTACGCCCGGAGGAACGGCCCCTGATCCACGCGGTGATGGTGGAGGAGGAGAAGGCGCTCATCCCCTGGGAGCTCGACTGCGTCATCTTCGACGCGCCGGCGCGGACCCACGGCAAGGAGCTGAAGCGGCTGGTGAAGCAGGCGCAGACGGTGCTGATCCCGGTACTCCCGTCGCCGATGGACATGCGCGCCACGGCGCAGTTCGTCGAGGAGCTGCTGCTGGTGGGCCGGGTGTCGCGGCAGGCGGTCCGCATCGGCGTGGTGGCCAACCGGGTACGCGAGCACACCCTCGCCTACGACAGCCTGCGGCGGTTTCTGAAGCGGCTCGGCATCCCCTTCGTCGCCGTGCTGCGCGATACCCAGAACTACATCCGCGCCGCCGAGAGCGGGCTGGGGATCTTCGAGCTGCCGCCCTCCCACGTGGCAAAAGACCTGGCGCAGTGGAAACCGCTGATCCGCTGGCTGAACAGCAAGGCGAGCCTGCCGGAGCCTGCCAGGAAATGAGCGCTGTGGCTCAGACGGGTTTTGCGCCCCCGTCGCCCGGCCCGGCAGCGAACAGCTCAGCCGCCGGATCGAGCGCGGCGAGGCCGGTCTCCAGGTCGGGATAACGCAGCGTGACCCCCAGCGCCTCACGCAGGCGCCGGTTGTCGAGGCGGCGCGACTCGGTGAGGTAGGAGAGCATGGCCGGCGTCAATTTCTGCCGCGCCTCCTCCATCGAAATCGCTGGCGGCCGGGGGAGTCCCAGCCGATCGGCCACGGCGAAGAAGTAGTCGGTCATGGTCCCCGGCCGGCCGTCTGAGACGTTATAGATCGCATCGGCTGTGCCCCGTTCGGCGGCGGCGACACACACCTCCGCCAGGTCGTCGGCGTGGATGCGGTTGGTGTAACCGCACGCCTCCGGCCGCAGCACCGGGTCTCCCCGTTGCAGCCGCGCCACCGGCAGCCGCCCCGGTCCGTAGATGCCGCCGACGCGCAGGATGACGACCGGGGTACCGGTGCGTGAACCCCACGCGCGCAGCGTCTGCTCCGCATCCAGCCGGCGGCGTGCCCGGTCGGTGGCCGGCGCCGGTTCGGATGCCTCCGTCACCCACTCCCCGCCCCGATTCCCGTACACCCCGCTGGTGCTGATGTAGACCAGCCGCCGCGGCCGGACCGTATCCAGGGCCTCCGCCAGCGCGCGGGTGCGCGGGTCGTTGCGGCCGTGTGGCGGGGGTGGCGAAAAATGATAAACATAGGCATCCTTGGCCGCTGGCAGCGCCAGTGAATCGGGGCGATCCAGGTCTCCCGCGAGCGGGATGACCCCTTCGCGCTCCATTCGCGATGCGGATGCCGTACTGCGGGCAAGGCCGAACACCTGTGCCCCGCGGGCCCGCCACCGGACGGCCACGCGCCTGCCGATATCGCCGAGGCCGACAATCAGGATGGGAGTCACCGTTACGCCTCCATTCCCATTCCGGTTAAATCAGACTATTCTACTCAGTTTTTTAAGCCGAGGAATGACCTGTTCATGAGCACCAAAGTACACATCGAACCCAGCGGACACCAGTTCACCGTCGAGCCGGAAGAGACCATCCTCGATGCCGCCATCCGTCAGGGGGTTGCTCTTCAGTACGGCTGCCGCAGTGGTGCCTGCGGTGCCTGCAAGGGCAAGGTGACCAGCGGCGAGATCGATTATCGCGACCGCGACCCGAGCGCGCTCAATGAACAGGAGCAGTCGGTCGGCATGGCGCTGTTCTGCATCGCCCACCCCGTGGGGGATATCTCCATCGAGGCACGCGAGATCGCCGAGGCGAAGGAGATTCCGGTACGCAAGCTGCCGACCAAGGTGGCCGCCATCGAGCCGCTGCCCGAGGATGTGGTCGTGATGCGTCTGACGCCGCCCGAGGACGAACGGTTGCAGTTCCTCGCCGGGCAGTACGTCCATTTCATTCTCAAGGATGGGCGCAAGCGTTCATTCTCCATCGCCAACCCGCCCCACGACGACCGCCAGCTGGAGTTCCACATCCGGCGCATCAAGGGCGGCCGCTTCACCGAAAGCGAGATGGCGAACCTCAAGGAGAAGGACATCGTCCGCATCGAGGGGCCGTTCGGCAGCTTCTTCCTGCGCGAGGATTCGGAGCGTCCCATCATCATGCTGGCGACCGGAACCGGCTTCGGCCCCATCCAGTCGATGGTGGAGCACGCCATCGCCGAAGGCATCCGGCGGCCGATCTACATCTACTGGGGTGCGCGTACCCGCGACGGCCTCTACCGGCACGACCTCGGCCGCAAGTGGGATGACGAACACGACAACATCCACTACCGCCCGGTGCTCTCGCGCCCCGGTGACGACTGGGACGGCCGCACCGGTCATGTCCAGCAGGCGGTGATGGCGGATTTCGAGGATTTGAGCGGCTTCGAGGTGTACGCCTGCGGCCACCCGGAGATGGTGATGGACGCGAAGCGCCTCTGCACCGAGCGCGGCCTCGATCCGGACCACTGCTACTCCGACGCCTTCGAGTGGGCGCAGGATTGAAGGCTAGGGGCTAGGGGCTAGGGGCTAGGGGCTAGGGGCTAGGGGCTAGGGGCTAGGGGCTAGGGGCTAGGGGCTAGGGGCCAGCAAACATAAGGGCCACCCGTGTATTGATATTTACCCGCGCGTAGCGCGCTCACTCCCTAGTTCCTAGCCCCTGATCCCTAGCCCCTGCCTTTCAGCCTATCGCCCGCGCCAGCCCCTTGCGGAAGCACTCTGCGGCGGCCTCCTTTTCGCCCAGGCGTTCGAGCAGTTCACCCAGTTCGCGATAGCTGGCCGGGTCCGGTTCCAGGCCGAGACTCGCCTCCAGGTAGCTGCGCGCCTTGCCCCAGAGCTGGGCGCGCAGCGCCAGCCGGCCGAGTGTGCAGAGCAGGGCCGGGTCGCGCTCGTGCTGTTTGAGCCACCCCTCGGCAGCGGCCAGCTGCTCCGCCGGATCGGACCCTTCGGCCCGGCTGTAGAGCCGCATCAGCGATGCATCCCAGTTCCGTTTCAGCGTCTCCCGCAGCAACTCCTCGGCCTCCCGCTCCCGCCCGGTGGCGAGCAGCCCTTCGGCGTAGATGTGAACCAGCTCGGCATCGCCGCGCCGCGCCTTGGGCACCTGTGGCCACGCCTCCAGCAGCGCCTCGGCCCGGCCCGCCCTGGCCGCTCGGTGCAGCAGCTCACCCAGCGCCTTCCGTTCGAGTTGGTCGGCGGCCTGGCTGTCCAGCACGCCGTGGCGGCGCAGATCCGGGAGGATCGTGAGTAGATCGGACCAGCTTCCCAGCCGTTCGTAGAGTTTGCGCAGCAGGTTCAGCACATAGCCATGCCGCGGTGCGATGGAACGCAGGTGCATCAGGGTGGCGAGCGCCTGTTCCAGCTGCCCCTGGGAGAGCTGCACCTCCGCCTGGGTCAGTCCGATGGCCAGCTCCGCCTCCGGCATACTCTGGTGGGCCAGCCGGAGGTAGTGATCCCGCCGGCTGTCGGCACCGCGCTTCTGTGCGGCGCGGGCGGCGCCCAGGTAGTTGATGAGGGGGGTGTCGCTGTTGTCGGCGGCGCGGTTGAGCTCCTTCTCCGCCCGCTCCCAGTGCCCCTCGGCGAGGGCAATGAGTCCCCGATTGGTGGCGCTGCGCGCCTTGCCGGAGCGCCGCCCGCGCCGCCAGCGGCCCAGGGCACCGGGCAGCGCCAGCGTGCCGACCAGGAAACGGATGAGGAAATAGAGCGTGCCGAAGACGGCGGCGGCGAGCACGACGAACACGGCGAGCGTGGATTCGGCGGTCCAGTCGGCATAGCTCACCAGTACGTAGCCGGGATCGTGCTCCACCAGCAGCGCAAGCCCCACCGCCAGCAGCAGGACGAGGAAAACGAAGACCAGGAGTCTCACGATGCTTCTCCGGCGGGCGCCTCGATCTCGGGGGCGATCCGGCGCAGGGTCTGGAGCGCGGCCCCCAGGCGGGGCAGCTCGGGGGCGATATCGACCGCCTGCAATGCCTGGATCCGCTGCAGGGTGGCCGCAACCCCGGAGTGATCCGGTGGGTAGTAGCGCCGCACCCAGTCGGCCGACTCCGCCAGGCTGTCCCGGTAGAGCATCTGCCGCTTCTCCAGCAGTGCGAGGCGCGCGGTCTCCAGCTTCAGTTGCAGATTCTGGCGCAGGAAGAAGCGCCGTTCCGGTGTGGTGAGTGCCGCCGGCGCCTCACCGCGGCGAATGGTGACCAGCCCCCGCAGGTCGTTTCCGATCCGCTCCAGGGCGGAGCGCCAGCCGTCGGTTTCGGCCGGTTGATCCGCGGCCTGTTCCACGGACTGCCGTTCGGCAGTGGCCAGCGGCAGTTCCTGAAGTTGCCCGGAGATGGCGGCCAGTTCGGCGCTGATTCCCTCTACATCCGGCAAGTTTGCCGTACGGAGGGCGTGCAACTCGGCAGCTATCTGCTCCCTCACCGGGTGCAGGCGGTTGTCGCCGACCGCTTGAAGCCGGTCGTCGGCAGCCCGCAGGACGGCAATGGCGCTCCCCACGTCCCGCATCAGCGCCGCGCGTTCCGCGATCCGCAGCAGGTACTCCACCTCCGCAACGTTCCAGTCCCCCCGTGCCTCAGCCAGGCGGCCGCTCAGGGCATCGATCATGCGGCGGGCGTCGTCCAGTTCCGCCCGGGTCTCCCCGAGCCGGGTCGCCAGTTCACCGGCTGCGGCGCCGGCCTGCTGCTGATTGCGGCGCAGATCCGTCAGGGCCGCGGCGGTTTCGCGGTCGCTGCGGGCGAGTTCGGTGGCACGGCCCTGCAGGGCTTGCAGCTCCTGCCACAGATACCAGCCGCCGGTCCCGACGCCGCCCGCGGCAAGCAACGCCAGCAGGGCAACCGCCAGGGCACCACTGCCACCCCGGCGCTGTGGCTCCGACGGAGCCGCTTTGCTGTCGGGCGCGCCCGGTTTGGGGTCGGACTTGCCCCTGGGCTCCGGCGGGTTCTCCCCCGCCGCGCTATTTTCCTTTTCGCTCATCTGTTCTCTCCGCGGGTCGCGGTCCATTGGCCAATGGTGTCGATCAGCGCACGGTCGTCGGCGTCGGATGCGACCAGCACCGGCGCGGTTATGCCCAGCTCCCGGGCGATTGCCGCCACCCGCTCGCTGACGGTGGCGATTGGGGTGGCACGCAGCCACTGACGCCCCAGATCGCCGATCATCTCGTAGAGGTTGCGCAGGCCGTCGCCGCTGGTGACCGTGACGATATCGATCTCGCCGCGCGCCCAGCGGTGCAGCAGCGCACCGGTTTTGGCATTGGGCCGTGCGCGGCGGTAGACCTCCGCATAGGTCACTTCGGCGCCCCGGTCGCGCAGGGTGGTGGCCAGGTGTCCTCGGCCCCCTTCACCGCGGAAGATCACCACTCGCCGCCCGCTCATGTCCGCCAGCCCCGGGAGGGCGAGCAGCGCCTCACTGTCGAAGCGGCCTGGCGGACAGAGGTCGGGCTCCCGTCCCAACAACCGTTTGACCTCGCGTGCGCTTCCTTTTCCCACGGTGGCGATGGAAAGGGTTGGGGGCAAGCCGCCACGCCGCCCGCCAATCAGGTTGGCCGCACGGGCGACCGCGTTGGGGCTGATGAAGATGGCGAGATCGTACCGGTCTAGCCGGTCGATGAGGTCGAACAGGGGGGCGAGATCGGTGGGGTCCAGGATCTCCAGGACCGGGAAGCGGATCGCCGCACCGCCGGCCTGTTCGATGAGCCGCACCAGGGGTTCCGCCTGATGGGCGGGGCGCGTCACCAGCACGCCGACGCCGCCCAGGTCAGGTGTTGCCATAGACCTCGCGCAGGATTTCGCCGGCGCCCCGGGTGAGCAGCTCCTCTGCCAGCACCGCGCCCAGCTCCTCACCCTCCTCCGGCCGCCCGCTGATATCGCCCCGCACCACCTCGCTGCCGTCGGGCCGGCCCACCAGGCCGCGCAACAGAATGACGCCGTGCTCCAGTTCGGCGTAGCCGCCGATGGGCACCTGACAGCCACCCTGGAGGCGGCGGTTCATGGCCCGTTCGGCTCGCACCCGCAGTTCGGTTTCGCGGTGATTGAGGGGGGCGATCAGCTCATTCACCCGGCTATCGCCGCGGCGGCACTCGATGCCCACCGCACCCTGGCCGACCGCCGGCAGGCTGAGCCGGGTGTCGAGGATCTCGCTGATGCGCTCCTCGAACGCCAGCCGCTTGAGGCCGGCGGCGGCGAGGATGATGGCGTCGTACTCCCCCGCGTCCAGCTTGGCCAGCCTCGTGTTCACGTTGCCGCGCAGGAAGTTGATCCGGAGGTCGGGGCGCGCGGCCAGGATCTGTGCCTGGCGGCGCAGGCTGGAGGTGCCCACCACCGCGCCCTGCGGCAGTCCGGCGAAGCTCTTCACCTGATTGGAGACAAAGGCGTCGCGCGGGTCCTCGCGCTCACAGATGACCGGCACGTGCAGCTCCGCCGGGATCTCCTCCTCCACCGGCACATCCTTCATGGAGTGCACCGCGATATCGGCCTCCCCGCGCAGGATCGACTCCTCAAGCTCCTTGATAAAGAGCCCCTTGCCGCCCACCTTGGCCAGCGGCGCGTCGAGGATGCGGTCCCCCTTGGAGACCATGGTGACCAGGCTCACGGCCAGTCCGGGGTGGGCCTCGCGCAGGCGCGCGGCGACGAACTCGGCCTGCCACAGGGCGAGCTGGCTCTTGCGGGTGGCGATACGGATGTGGTTTTGTGTCACTAGCTGGTTGTTCCGAATGGGTTTTGCGGCGCCCAATCATACACGGCCGGGCGGCGGCGGCCTATTGCGGCGGCGGGAAACCGTGCCTATGCTAACCGACAATTGGATGGAAAGCGGGTAACCATGACAAAAATGAAAATTACCGCCGCGCTGCTTGCCCTCCTCCTGCCGTTCGCGGCGGGCGCGGTGGAGTTGCGCGAGGTCGCCAACCTCCAGAAAGAAGGTGCCGCATCCGATCGCTGCGGGCGGCCCATCCTGCTCATGTTCTCTTCCCACTACTGCCCCTACTGCGAGCGGGTGGAGGAGGAGTTCCTGAAACCGATGTTGATCAGCGGCGATTACGACGACCGGGTGATCATCCGCAAGGTCCACATCGATGTCCCCACACGGGCCATCACCGACTTCGACGGCAGCGCCACCACGGTGGGTGAGTTATCGGTACGTTACAACATCATGGTCACACCGACCCTGGTCTATGTGGACGGTGCCGGCAAGGAGTTGAGCGAGCGGCAGGTGGGGATGACCACCCCGGACTATTTCGGCGGCTTTATCGACCAGCGCATCGCCGATGCGCGCGAGCGACTTGCCGAGCAGCGCCAGCTGGCCGGCATCGGCGAGCGGTTCAGGGCCTGCCGGACCGCAAAAGGCGACGCACCGAGGGCAGGTGCCGGCGGCTGACCTCCAGTCGGTCGTCACAGCCGTGCAGGCGGGCACGCACCGCCCCCTCCCCCTCCTTCTCCAGTCCCGCCAGGGCCGTGCGTGCCACCAGTGCGTTGCGGTGGATGCGCACGAAGCGCTCGCCGAACTCCTCTTCGAGCTGTTTGAGGCTCTCTTCCAGCAGCAGTTCGCCACCCGGGTGGTAGGCGGTCACATATTTGTCCTCGGCGCGGAAGTAGAGTACCTCCGCCGCCGGGATCCGCTCCACGTGTCCGGCGCGGCCGCCGCTCAGGTATTCGCGCCCTTCGTTCCCCTGCAGCGTCTGGATCTGCGCCGCGGTCGGGCGGCGTGCCCGGCGCAGCGCTTCGGTAAGCCGTTCGGCACGCACCGGTTTCAACAGGTAGGCCACCGCCTGGGCATCGAACGCCTCCAGCGCATGTTCCCCATAGGCGGTGGTGAAGATCACTGCCGGTGCCGGCTCCAGTTCCGCCAGGCGTCGCGCCGCCTCCAGCCCGTCCATCCCCGGCATGCGGATGTCCAGAAGGACCGCATCCGGGCGCAGCTTCCGTGCCATGGCGATCGCTTCCTCGCCGTTGTCCGCTTCACCAACCGGATCGAATCCGATCTCCGCCACCAGGCGCGTGAGCCGTGCACGCGCCGGCTGCTCATCATCGACGATCAACACTCTCACGCTGACCTCCGGTAGGGCAGGTGCAGACA
The DNA here is from genome assembly GCA_041690635.1 of Gammaproteobacteria bacterium. GTDB lineage: Bacteria > Pseudomonadota > Gammaproteobacteria > Thiohalomonadales > Thiohalomonadaceae > JAWLGZ01. Next base: position 330,168 of record JAWLGZ010000003.1, on the reverse strand, counting down.
GACGCGGTAACGGTCGGACGCGGTGGTCACCTCGAGGCCGGCGCGGTGACCGAACCGGGCCTGCAGCCGCAGCTCGACGTTCTCCACCGCCATGCGATTGCCCGGTTCATGGGGATTCTCGCCGCTCTCCGGTAGCGGGTTTTCCACCGTGACCTCCAGATCCTCGCCACTTGTCCGACCCGTGATCAATACCCTCCCGCCGCCGGCGCGAGGCTCGATGCCGTGGAGGATGGCGTTCTCCACCAGCGGCTGGAGGGTGAGCGGCGGAATCAGGGCGTCCCGGGGCAGCGCATCGATGTCCCACGCCAGCGCCAGCCGGTCACCCAGGCGACGGGTCTCGATCTGCGTGTAGCGGCGGGTCAGTTCCAGCTCCTCCGCCATAGACACCAGTGTCCGGCCGTCGCCGAGACTGGCGCGGAACAGGTCGGCCAGGTCCTCCACCGACCGCTCCGCTGCCACCGGGTCGGAACGGGTAAGGCTGGCGATGGTATTCATGGCGTTGAAGAGGAAGTGGGGGCGGATACGCGCCTGGAGCGCCTGGACCCGCGCCTCTCCCTCGGCATGGACGCGCCTCCGCCACTGGTGGGTGACGTAGAAGTAGCGCAGAGTGAGCCCGGCGACGATAGCGCCGATGGCGAGATTGCGCAGCAGGAAATCAGCGCCGGCGGGGGTGACGGTAATGCCGACCCGCTCGTCGAGCGCCAGGGTGATGAGACTGACGGTGGCGATCACCGCCAGCACGCCGAGGTAACTGGTGATGCCTGCCGGGATATTACCCATGCGTCGCAGCAGCGGTCGGGAGAGACAGAGCAGCAGCGCGCTGGTCAGACCGGCCCACTGCATGAACAGGGAGGTGAGTGCGAGTCCTTCCCAGAAGCCGTCGGTCAGGCCGTGGCGACCGAGGGAGAGCACCAGGGCGAACAGTTCGGCGAGGACCACCGTCGCGAACACCACCGGCAGACCGCAGAAGTCCGGCAGGAACAGGCTGCCAGAATCACGCTTCTCGTTCTCGGCCACTTCTCGTTCCCCGGCCGGCGGGTGCCGGCCACCCCACCGCTACTATACCCCCAACCCCATATGCATGGGCAAAGCCGGTATCGCGCTGCTGCCAACCAATCCGGGGCAGGGTCTCTTGCCGAGGGCGCAAAGGTCGCAAGGGAGTTTTGGCAGGAACCTGTTCGCGGGATTCATCGCGCGCTCCGCGGGATGGCGAGCGTTCCTTCTCAACCTTCGTTAGAGCGGTCCCGCCCGACCCGCTATACTGCCGTTTTTCCCGACTCCCATGCAGCCATGAGCGACCAGAACACCACCGAAAAGCCCTGGACCGGGCGCTTCACCGAACCCACCGACGCCTTCGTCGAGGCGTTCACCGCCTCGGTCGGCTTTGACCAGCGCATGTACCGCCAGGACATCGCCGGCTCCATCGCCCACGCGAAGATGCTGGCCCATGTCGGCGTACTGACCGAGGCCGAACGCGACGCCATCCTCCAGGGTCTGACCGAGATTCGCGACGAGATCGAGCGCGGCGAGTTCCAGTGGTCCATCGCCCTGGAAGATCTCCATATGAACATCGAGAAGCGGCTCACCGACAAGATCGGCGATGCCGGCAAGAAGCTGCACACCGGCCGCTCCCGTAATGACCAGGTAGCCACCGACGTGCGCCTCTACCTGCGCGACGAGATCGACGGAATCGCTGCGGAACTGAAGCGGCTGCAGACCAACCTCATCGACCTCGCCGAGCGCGAGGCCGACACCATCATGCCCGGCTTCACCCATCTGCAGACCGCCCAGCCGGTCACCTTCGGCCACCACATGCTGGCCTGGAACGAGATGCTCCAGCGGGACGCCGAGCGCCTCACCGACTGCCGCAAGCGGGTCAACACCCTGCCGCTCGGCGCCGCCGCCCTGGCCGGCACCACCTACCCCATCGATCGGGAGTTCAGCGCCCGCGAACTGGGCTTCGAGCGGGTCGCCGCCAACTCGCTCGACGCCGTTTCGGATCGCGACTTCGCCATCGAGTTCATCGCCTGGGCCGCGACCCTCTCCATGCACCTCTCCCGCTTCTCCGAGGAGCTGGTGCTGTGGACCTCCAGCCAGTTCAACTTCGTCGACCTGGGCGACGCCTTCTGCACCGGCTCCTCCATCATGCCGCAGAAGAAGAACCCGGACGTCCCCGAGCTGGTGCGCGGCAAGACCGGCCGCGTCTACGGCCACCTGATGAGCCTGCTCACCCTGATGAAGGGGCAGCCGCTCGCCTACAACAAGGACAATCAGGAGGACAAGGAGCCGCTGTTCGACACCATCGACACGGTGAAGGGCAGCCTTCGGGTCTACGCCGACATGATGGCGCGGGTGCAGGTGAAAAAAGAGCAGATGCGGGAGGCGGCCCGGCGCGGCTTCTCCACCGCCACCGACCTGGCCGACTACCTGGTGCGCAAGGGGGTTCCGTTCCGCGACGCCCACGAGATCGTCGGCAAGGCGGTGCGCTATGGCATCGAGTCGGAAAAGGACCTCTCCGACATGACCCTGCCGGAGCTGCACGCCTTCTCCGAGGTGATCGAGGCGGATATCGCCGATGTCCTCACCCTGGAAGGTTCCGTCGCCGCCCGTAACCACATCGGCGGCACCGCGCCGGAGCGGGTGCGGGAGGCGGCGCAGGCGGCGCGGGCGCGGCTGGCCGGTTAGCCGCACGCATGCGGTGTGCATAGCACGGGTGGCATCGCACTGCGTGGCAATCGGATAGCCACCCCGGGCACGTCGGGGCCAGGCACGTGATAGCCGGCCGTTGTCCGTGCTATAAGATGAGACATTTCGCGCATTTCCTGGCCTCCCCGATGAGCGCATCACCGTTCGCCAAGACACCGGAGCCGCCTTACTACGCCGTGATCTTCTCGTCGCGGCGCTCCCCGGGTGACAACGGCTACCGGCAGATGGCGGAAAGAATGGTCGAACTCGCCTCGCAACAGCCGGGGTTCCTCGGTGTGGAGGCCGCACGGGGATCGGACGGCTCCGGTATCACCATATCGTACTGGGATTCTGCCGAGGCCATCGCCCGCTGGAAGGCGCACGTCGAGCATGTGGCCGCCCAGGAACTGGGAAGCCGCGTCTGGTATGACGGCTATGAGATACGGGTGGCACTCGTGGAGCGAGCGTACGGGAAGCCGTCCACATGATCGCAGGTTCTGCATCTCCCCCGCCGTTATTGCCTGCTACGCAACCCTTGTGTTTTATGGCCTCCGCTTTGTTGTCGAAACAGGAGCGGGCGCCAACATCAACCCGGCATCGGATTCACCGGATGTGCAGCCGCACTCCGGTGAGCCGGTCAGATATTGAGGAGTACCATGAGCAGTCTGCCTGAATGCCCGAAGTGCGGTTCGGAATACACCTACGAGGACGGGGATATGTATATCTGTCCGGAGTGCGCGTACGAGTGGGCGAAGAGTGCGGCGGCGGAGAGTGCTGAGCAACAGCGGGTGGTGCGCGATGCCCACGGTAATGTTCTCAGTGACGGCGACGCCGTAACGGTCATCAAGGACCTGAAGGTGAAGGGGTCGTCGTCGGTGGTGAAAGTCGGAACCAAGGTGAAGAACATTCGACTGGTCGATGGCGATCACAATATCGACTGCAAGATCGACGGCATCGGTGCGATGCAGTTGAAATCGGAATTCGTGAAGAAGGCTTAGTTTACAGGAGACGAAAGATGCCACGCGAGATTATCCGCACCGATCGGGCGCCGCAGGCGATCGGCACTTACTCCCAGGCGGTCAAGGTGAACGACACGGTTTACCTGTCGGGCCAGATCCCGCTGGTGCCGGAGACGATGGAGCTGGTCCAAGGGGATGCGGAGGTGCAGATCCGGCGGGTGTTCGACAACCTGTCCGCGGTGGCGCAGGCGGCGGGCGGTTCGCTGGCGGATGTGGTGAAGCTCAACATTTTTCTCACCGATCTGGGGGACTTTCCGACCGTCAATCAGGTAATGGCGGAATACTTCGCCGAGCCCTACCCGGCGCGAGCGGCCATCGGGGTTGCGGCACTGCCGAAGGGGGCACAGGTGGAGATGGATGCGATCATGGTGATCGACGTCTGACCGGCCCCCGGTGTGAAAAATGTCATTGACCGCCGCCGGCGCAGGGGTAATAGAATGCCAAGCATGAAGCCCTCGAAATCCAGCGCCATCACCCTTCTCATCCTGCTGTCGACGGTGTTTGTGCTGTTGCCGTTACGGGCCGTCGCCTTTTCCTTCAGCGAGGCGGAGGAGGCAGACCGGCAGGAACGTCAGGCGCAGTCCGACCGGGGGCGTGCCGCGATCAAGAAAAACCTCGATACACCCTGTCCTCCTTCCGCCAGGGAGAAGCGGATCATGCTGCTGGTTTCGGAGCGCCAGACCGAACGCAGCCGGTTCCACGGTCACTACCAACCGGACGCCCGCCAGGCGCGGTTGTTCGGCTCGGTCAACGACGCCTTCCGCAAGTTGGGATTCAGAACCTACACACAACAGCAGATCACCGATCAGATCGCCCAGGCCGAATACGAGGCGGTGGCGAACGGGGATGTGGACGCCGCCATCGAGGCCGCCTCACGGCTGGGCGCCGATTACGTTCTCAAGGCCACCATCGGCAGCCGCGCCGGCGACAACCCGGTGATGCGGGTCAAGGAGGTGGTGGTGGAGATGAGCTTCGAGATCCAGGCCGCCAATGGCGAGCATGTGGGCTCCACCTCGGTGCGCTCCGAATCCTTCTCGGGCCAGGACACCACCACCGTCGCCCAGGCGATGGCGCGGGAGAACGCCCCGGCCGTGGCCTCCCGGCTCTATCGCGACCTGTGTACCTATGAAACCCGGCATCAGGGCGCCCCATAAGGAAGAAAGAACAACAATGCTGAAGACCACCGGTTACGCACTGCTGCTTGTCGGCGCGCTTTTCTCGTCACTGGCATCGGCGGGTGCCAGGAGCATCGTGGTCTCCGCAGAGGGCCTGGCCGACCCGGAGGCCGAGACCTACCAGCGCGACAGGGGCCTCATGATTGAGGACCTGCGCAAGGACGCCAGGCGACAGGTGATCGAAAAGGCGGTCGGTACCCTGGTCGAGACCTCCACCCTGGTCGAAAACTACGACCTCATCAACGAGCGGGTACTGACCCAGTCCGCCGGCTTCATCAAGCAGGTGATCAAGGAGAGCGATCCCTGGATCGGCGAGGATGGCTTTGCGCACATGCTGCTCAAGGCCGAGGTGGCCCTGGGCGACATACGGGAGTCGCTGGATTCGCTGTCCACCACCTCGCGCATCGCGCTCATCAAGGAACAGGGCAATCCGCGCATTGCGGTGGCGGTGAATGCGCGCAACGCGGAGCGGGGCCCGGATGCCCAGAGCGAACGCTCCGGGATCGCCGAAAACGTGCTGAAGGAACAGATCAAGGCGTTCGGCTATCGCGTCTGGTCCGACCCGACGGAATCCGGGTCCGGCGCACCGCTGACAGCAGTGGACTTCCGCATCAGCGGTGATGCCAAATTCGAAAAACTCAATTTGACGCTGAAGGCATCCGGTCTCACCGTCACCAAGTACAAGCTCACCTCCTGGAGCGTCAAATGCGTCGATGTATCGACCGGTGAGGAGATCTATTTCAACAATCAGGTGCCCAAGGCAAAAAGCTGGGCCAGTGAGGATGAAGCGCTGCAGGAGATCGGGGCGCTTGTCGGCGGCGAATTCTCCCGGAGCTTTTTCCAGGAACACCTGATCCAGCCGACCCGGGTCTACCAGCTGCAGATTGGCGGTCTGCCGGATTACGACAGCGCCAATCTGATCCGAAAGGAGCTGATCGGTTTGCGGTCGGTAATCAATGTCGATTTGCGGAATTTCGACGCCGCCGGGCTTTCGTTGATGGAGGTGGAGTTCTCCGGCTCCTCGTCGAATTTCAGCGATTTCATCAACGCCTCTGTGGTCAAGCCGCTCAACGAAAAACTCGGAAAAGCGGTCTTCAAGCTCACGGCGCTGGAGGGCAACCTGGTTCAACTGACCTTCCAGAGCGAAATGACCGGGAAGAATCTGGCCGACAGGATCAATTCCACGCCGCCGGCTGCGCTGGTTGAGGCAACGCCGCAGCGCATTCAGGAGTTGATCAAGAGCGACAGCGCCCGGGAGCGTGTCGCCGGCATTCGGGAGGTCTCGCTCGAATCCGACAATGAGAGCCTGATGAACCGCATCTCCAATTTCTGAGGATGTGGCGTTGAACAATCCGGCTAACCGTAGGCCCTCCTTCAGTACGCTGCTCCTGTTGCTCGGCCTGACGCTGATCCCGGGTTGCCTGCTGGCCGAGTCCCCGCCGCTGGACGAACCGCCCTACGTGGCGGAGTTCGCGGAGGGCTGGATCGACTGGCGCGACGGCATCATCTACGGCGTGGCCGAGGTGCCGCTGAAGAGCCAGGGCGGCTCGAAGCTCAAGGCGCTGCGGGTGGCGCAGGCGATTGCGCGGGGCAACATCATCAAGATCGCCGGCCGCATCCGCCTGGATGCCAGCGACCGGATCGAGTCGCTCGGCGACGGCAGGGTGGTGCAGGTGTTACGCGCCCTGATCAAGGACGAACAGGTCGAGTCCCGTCTCCAGGATGCGGCGGACGGACAGGTCTATCGCGTGGTGCAGAAGGCATCCATTCGCGGCGTCGAAGGCCTGACCCGCCTTATCCTGCCGGAACTGGACAATCTCGGCTGGCTGGAACGCCGGATCGACTACCGGCCCGGTGAGCGCGAGGTTCCGCACGAGGAGAACGAGGAGAGCCACTGGCTGGTGCTGGATGCCCGGGGGCTTCAGGGCCGGACGATCAACCCGGCACTCTTTCCGGAGATCCGCGATCGGTCCGGGCGGCGCATCTATCACTATTCGATGCTGGACGCACAGATCCTGGTCGAACGCGGCATGATGCGTTACGTGCAGAGCGACAAGCCGCTGTCGGAGGTCTCCGGCAGGGGGGCGGACGATGCGGAACTGGCGTGGCTGTGGGGGCTGCTCGGGATCGGCACGGCGGAGGCGGCGGAACCGGACGTGCGGCGGCGAGGCTCCCGCGGGAGGGTCATCCTGACCAAGGTTGAGGAGACCGGCGGTCTGGCCAAGACCAATCTCGTCATCAGTGATCGGGATGCCGACAAGCTGATGGAGGGCGGGGGCGACGTGCTGAAGAACGCGCGGGTGGTGGTGCTCATGCCGGGCAGCGTCGCCGCCATCGAGGGGGTGGCACCTTCGGCGCTTGAAGTCGCCGTCCTGAAGTAGTGTACTGTTTCACTCTTGGCGACACTTTCAGCGAGTCGCTGGCCGGTCAGATGCAAGGCGTGCTTGCGCAGGAATGGCCACTCCCTTTCAAGCAAGCGCAACACCGCAGATGGCCGGCCAGCGGCTCGCCCGAAGGGAGCCCCCCAAAAAACGCCAATGCGGCGTTGCAGTCCTTGCCAAGGGCTTGCCATTACCTGCGGACTGCGCCTTGCCTTGGCGTTTTTGGGGGGCTCTGAAAGTGCCGCCAAGAGTGAAACAGTACACTAGAGTCATGCCTGCAGCGGCGGCCCGACTCCGGAGGCACGTGGTGCGCTGTTCACTGCTCAGCCTCATAGCGGTCGCTATCACCATCGGCGGCTATCACTACGGCCTGTTCAAGGCCGCCGACCAGTTCATCTTCGACCTGAGAATGGATCTGCGCGGCCCGAGTGGGCCGTCGGGCCAGGTGGTTCTCGCACTCCTGGATGAGAAGAGCTCGGTCGAGTTGCAGCGCAAGGCGGGCATCTGGCCCAGGGACTCGATCGCGGCCGGACTCCGGCAGCTGTGCGACGCAGGTGCCGAGATCATCGGTATCGACCTCCTCTTTTCACAACCCGATGTCAGCGCCGAGGTGGACAGCACCCTGGCCCGGCAGATTTACGACTGCAACAACGTGGTGCTCGCCCGCATGCTGGCGGCCGGGGACACGGACGAAATCACGCCCATAACGGCCTTTCAGGAGGCCATGATCGGTGACGGCTACGTGGATGTGACCGTCGATTCGGACCAGGTGGTGCGTCGCCTGCGTTACCTGAGAGCCAAGCCCGGCCCCGACGGGGTGGAACTGCTGCCGGCCTTTGCCCTGGAGGTGGCGCGCACCTTCCTCGACATCGACTACGCCTTCGATTTCGACCACCCGGACGGCATCTACATGGGGACCGGGCCGACCGGCCTCCTGCTCCCCGCACCGGAGATTGTTATCAACTATGCGGGCCTGACCGAGGCGTTTCCCCACTTCTCGTTCGTCGATGCGGTCGAGGGGCGCCTCCCCCCCGAAACGGTCAGAGGCAAGATCGTGCTGATCGGCAGCAGCCTGCCCATGCAAAAGGACTTCTTCGCCTCGCCCCTGTCGCGCTTCAAGCGCTTCGACCGCGACTACGGCGCGCTCTCCGCCTCCGTGGTTGAGACGGTCGGCTTCCACCAAGATACCGGTGTTGCCATTCACGCCAACGCAATAGAGACCCTCCTGGCCGGGAACTCCATCCGCGAGGTCGACCCGGGCTGGGTGAGGGCCGCTATCATCGTTACCGGGCTGATGATCGGTGCGATCTTCTTTCTCACCCGTGTGGGCCTGCTGCAAAGCACCCTGCTGTTGGGGGTCCTCCTATTGCTGATCGCCTACGGCTCCTATGAGCTGTTCGCTGGCCGACGCCTTGCGCTGGACACCGCACCCATCGCCGCGGTGCTCCTGATCCAGTTTCTCTCGGGAATGGGTTACCAGTGGTACCTGGCCAGGTTGCGTGCCGCCCACATCCACGAGCTGTTCGGGCGTTACGTCTCCCCGTCGGTGGCCAACGAACTGGTGAAGGCGGGATCGGAGGTCTCGGTCAGCGGTCAACGTCGTGAGCTGACCATGCTGTTCTCCGACCTGCGCGGCTTTACCACCCTGTCCGAAGACCTGAGCCCGGAGGTCACGGTCCGGCTGCTCAACGCCTATTTCGATCGCATGATTCCGGTGGTGTTCGACAACCGGGGTACGGTGGACAAGCTGATGGGGGACGCCATCATGGCCTTCTTCGGCGCCCCGCAGCACTTCGACAACCACCCGGCGAAGGCGGCGGATGCCGCGCTGGGCATGCTGGCGGAGCTGCGAAAGTTCCGGCAGTCGGAAATCGAAGGCGCGGAGCTGGTCTTCGCCGGCATCGGCATCAACAGCGGCGAGGTGACGCTCGGCAATCTGGGCGGGGAGAAGTTCAAGGACTACACGGTGATCGGCGACGCCGTCAATCTGGCCTCGCGCCTGGAGGGGCTGAACAAGGTCTACGGCACCGAAATACTCATCAGTGAAGGCACCGCGTCACACCTGGACTCGCGCTACCTGATCCGGGAGCTGGATCGGGTCCGGGTCAAGGGCAAGCACCAGGCGATCTGCCTCTATGAGCTGGTCGACTATCGGGCCCAGGCCTCGCCGGCGCAGGTAGAGGCGGTCGCGCACTTTCACGAGGGGCTGGGGCTGTACCGGGACCGGCAGTGGGAGGCGGCCGAGCGCTGTTTCCTCCAGGTCTTGCGCCTGCTTGGGGAGGACGGCCCCGCGAAGCTCTATCTGTCGCGTATCGCCGACTACCGGGCCCACCCGCCCGGGGCGGAGTGGGACGGGGTGACCAAGTTCGATCAGAAGTGAAGCGCCCGGGAGGCGGGTTGCCTCGCCGGGCGTTCGAAGCGGGTTACTTGTGCTTTTCGTCGATGTCGTAGACGGTCCGCTGCACCAGGCGCTGCACCATGCCATCCAGCGAAAGACCGCCCTTCTCGGAGCTGCCGAACCCGAGGAAGCCGGACTTCTTGGCCCCCAGCTCCTGCTTTTCCTCGAAGTAGCCGGTGGCCACCTGTTCACTGGTCTCGGCATTCACGATCTTGTAGCGCATGCCGATGATCCAGACGCCGGTGCTCTCCTCCACCTCGATTGAGCGACCCGCCGTCGAGGTGACCGCGCCGCTGCGACCGCCCATCAGGGTGCCGGCGATACTACCGAGCGCGCCCCCACTGAAAGAGGAGCCCGCCTCGGCGATGTTTTCCGCCTTGAGGATGTCGAACTTGACCAGCCACTTGGTGTTCTTCAGCTTGCCCTTCCGGAACAGCGCCCGGGACTTGTCCGGATCGCCCAAGGCGTAGGCCAGCTCCACCTCCTTCAGGACAGGACCCAGATCGGAGCGCTCCAGCACGCCGAAGTTGGCATTCGACAGCTCCAGCTCGGCATAGTCGGCGATGTTGTTGGAACCAAACTTCTGGAGAAAGCCGGCGTTGTTGCTCTTGATCTCACCCGGCAGCACGATGATCTTCGGTCCCTTCTTGCCGGCGTTCACATAATCGATTTGCTTGTACATCCCCTTGTCGGCGGTGGCGTTGGCCTTCTCCGAGGTGCTGCTGCCCGCCGTCGGGGACGGGTTGTCAAAGCCGGGGAAGTCTGCGAAAACCGGGGCCGAAAACAGCAGTGCGGCCATCGCCACGGTCTTGGTGCGCACGTTTTTCATGGTTCACGTGTCCTTATATTTGATATTTGGCGGGTGGTGAGCGAAGTGCAATCTTGTGAGTGTTCGGTGAGAGAGTTTCCAGTCTTGCGGACAGGCGGTCAAGGTTGGTTATCCGCGATCCCGTGCGTTAGATGGTGAGGAGGGCGTGGAGCCACTTGAAGGGTGTGATTTAGACTTACCCGGTTTTTCCATCAGGCGACCCGTCCCTTTTTAGCCGTGCCATCCACCACCAACATCGCCGAGCAACCGCCGCTTACCCTGTTGAAGGGGGTCGGTCCACGCCTGCGCGAGCGACTGGAGCGCATCGGCATCACCGGAATGGTCGATCTGCTGTTCCACCTCCCCCTGCGCTATCAGGACCGTACCCGGGTAGTGCCGGTCGGCAGCCTGCGCCCGGGTGACGAAGCGGTCGTCGAGGTGGAGGCGCAGCTCGCGGAGGTCAAATTCGGCCGCCGCCGCCAGTTGCTGGCGCGGGTGGCGGACGGCACCGGTTCGCTCACCCTGCGCCTGTTCACCTTTAGCCCTGCCCAGCGGGAGATGCTCTCCCGCGGCAACCGCCTGCGCCTCTACGGTGAGGCACGGCGCGGCCCTACCGGGCTGGAGATGATCCATCCCGAGATGGCCTACCTCACCGCCGAAGCTCCGCAGCCGGTGGAGGAGCACCTCACCCCGGTCTACCCCGTCACCGAGGGACTGCACCAGAAGAGCCTGCGCAACCTCACCGCCCAGGCGCTGGACCGACTGGCCGCCGGCAAGCTCACGCTGACCGACTGGTTGCCGGACGAACTGCTCGGGGGAAGCGGGCTGCCTTCGCTCGCCGACGCGTTGCTGCAACTGCACCGGCCGCCGCCCGATGTCTCGGTGGCGGCACTGACCGAACCGGGCCATCCGGCCCGCCGCCGGCTCGCTTTCGAGGAACTGCTCGCCCACAACCTGAGCCTGCGGCAGCTGCGTCAGCGCAACCAGTCGCACACCGCGCCGGCGCTCTCGACGGACGGTGATCGCATCGCCGCCTTCCTCGAATCGCTGCCGTTCGAACTCACCGGCGCCCAGCAGCGGGTGTGGGGCGAGATTGCCGCCGACCTGGAAGAACCTGTGCCGATGCAGCGGCTGGTGCAGGGGGATGTGGGTTCGGGCAAGACGGTGATCGCCGCGCTGGCCGCGCTCAAGGCGGTGGAGTCGGGGTTTCAGGCGGCGGTGATGGCCCCGACCGAACTCCTGGCCGAACAGCATCAGCGCAACTTCGTCGAATGGCTGGCGCCGCTCGGTATCGAGGTGGTCTGGCTGTCGGGACGCGCCACGGCCCGCGCCCGGCGCGAGGTGCTGGCGCGGATCGGCAGTGGCACGGCACGGGTGGCGGTCGGGACCCACGCCCTGTTCCAGGAGGAGGTGGAGTTCGAAGAGCTGGGGGTGGTGATCGTCGACGAGCAGCACCGCTTCGGTGTCCACCAGCGGCTCGCCCTGCGCGAGAAGGGGCGGCGCGGCGACCGCCATCCGCACCAGCTCATCATGACCGCGACCCCCATCCCCCGCACCCTGGCCATGACCGCCTATGCGGATCTGGACTGTTCCGCCATTGACGAGCTGCCCCCCGGCCGCACCCCGGTGGAGACGGTGGTGATCCCGGACGGCCGCCGCGACGAGGTGGTGGCGCGGGTCCACCGTGCCTGTCGCGAGGAGGGACGCCAGGCCTACTGGGTCTGCACCCTGGTGGAGGAGTCGGAGGCGTTGCAGTGCCAGGCGGCCGAGGCGACCGCCGCCCTGCTGACGGAGGCGCTGCCCGACCTCCGGGTGGGGCTGGTCCACGGCCGCCTGAAAGGGGAGCAGAAGGAGGCGGTGATGGGATCCTTCAAGGCGGGGGAGATCGACCTGCTGATCGCCACCACGGTGATCGAGGTGGGGGTCAACGTACCCAACGCCAGCCTCATGATCGTCGAGAACGCGGAGCGGCTGGGGCTGGCGCAGCTCCATCAACTGCGGGGCCGGGTGGGGCGCGGCAGCGCCCGGTCGAGCTGCCTCCTGATGTACCAGGGACCCCTCTCACAGCAGGCCAAGGCGCGCCTGGCCACCCTGCGCGAGACCAACGACGGCTTCGAGATCGCCCGCCGGGATCTGGAGATCCGCGGCCCGGGCGAGGTGCTCGGCACCCGCCAGTCCGGGATGATGCAGATGCGTATCGCCGATATCGTCCGTGATGCCGAACTCCTGCCGGAGGTGACCCGCGCCGCTGATATACTGTTGCGCGAACACCCGCAGCGCGTGGCGCCGCTCATCGCCCGCTGGATCGGCCACAACGCCCGCTACGGTCACGTCTGATAGTCGCGGCGCCCAAACCGGTTCTCCTGCCGATTGGTCATTACATTCTGGAGCCGACTTGCAGCCCCAACACCCACCCCGTACCGAACCCCGCTGGATTCCGGCCCGGCGCCTGGCGCGCGCGCAGGTCCCGGACCGCCTGATCGACTGGTTGCTGGACGTGGACTCGCTGACGCGCCGGTTGCAGGCGTTGTGTCCAGGCCGTTTTTCGGTACAGCTCCACAGCCACCGCTGGGCACGGCCGATGCGCGGCGAGGCCCGGCTGCTCGGTTGCCGCCGGGAGCGGCGCGCCTTGATTCGCGAGGTTCATCTCTACTGCGGCGACACCCCGCTGGTGTTCGCCCGCACCGTCATTCCGCTCGCCACCCTCACCGGCCCGCGGCGGCGGCTCGCCCGCCTCGGTTCGCGTCCGCTCGGTGCCACCCTGTTCGCCGACCGGTCAATGCGGCGCGGGGAACTCCAGGTGACGCGGCTCCGGGTGGAGTGCGATCTCTTCGCACCGGCCGTCTCGCCGCTCGCCGCCGCCCCGGAGACGGTCTGGGGGCGGCGCTCTCTGTTCCGTCTTGCCGACCGGCCGCTCCTGGTCAGCGAGTTCTTCCTCACCGATTTCAGCGGCTAGCCCGCGCACAGGCGAACACCTCCACCTGGTCCGCCCCGGCCTTAAGCAGCACCCGGGTCAACTCACCCACAGTTGAGCCGGTGGAGAGCACATCGTCGACCAGGGCGATGCGCAGCCCCCGGACCGCCCCTGTGACGCCGAAGGCTCCCTTTACATTGCGGTGCCGATCCTTCGCGCTCAGCCCCGCCTGGCTGGCGGTCTCCCGCAGACGCCGGCAGAGCCGCGGCGCGAGCGGCACACCGAGGCTCCCGGCGAGGGGGCGGGCCAGCTCCAGCGCCTGGTTATAGCCGCGCCGCCGAAGCTGCCGGGGGTGCAGCGGCACCGGAACGATGAGGTGGGGTCGATCCGCCACCCGTTCGGCAATGGCGGTGGCGGCCAGCTCCCCCACCACCCGCCCCGGCACAAGCCGTTCCCGATACTTGAAGCCGCGGATGAGGTGGTCCAGTGGCGGCGCGTAGCGGAAGGGGATCACCGCGCGGGCGAACGGTGGCGGCCGGTTCAGGCAGCGGCCGCAGGGGCCCGCCGCCCCGTCCGGCAGCGGTGTGGCGCAGATCGGGCAGGGATTGGTGATCCAGGGCAGGTCGTGCAGGCAGCCGTCGCAGAGGTCGCGACTCCCTTCGCCGGGCGCCCCGCAGAGCAGGCAGGTGGGCGGGTAGAGCCAGCGTTGTGCAATGTTTGACCAGTTGTAAAGCTGTTGCCGCAAATCCATTTGACAGCCCCGCAGGTGGATCGGAATACTCCGCCATCCTACCACCCCGGGATCCGCCCCCAGCAATGAGCAAGCATGCCGCAAGAGCCGACATGGACAAACTTCGCCACGACTGGTCGGTCGATGAGGTGGAGGCGCTGCTCGCGCTCCCCTTCAACGACCTGCTGTTCCACGCCCACACGGTCCACCGCGCCCGGTTCGACCCCAACGCCGTGCAGGCGAGCGCCCTGCTCAACATCAAGACCGGCGGCTGCGGCGAGAACTGCGGCTACTGCTCCCAGAGCGCCCACCACGAGGGACCGGTGGAGCGCCAGCCGCTGATGGAGGTGGGGACGGTGGTCGCCGCCGCCCGGCAGGCGAAGGCGGGCGGTGCCAGCCGCTTCTGCATGGGGGCCGCCTGGCGCAGCCCCAAGCCGCGCGATCTCGAGGTGGTGCTGGAGATGGTGCGGCAGGTGAAGGGGCTCGGCATGGAGACCTGTCTCACCCTCGGCATGCTCACCGCCGAACAGGTGGCCGAACTCAAGGCCGCCGGCCTCGACTACTACAACCACAATCTCGACACCTCACCGGAGTTCTACGGCAACGTGGTCACCACCCGCACCTACGAGGAGCGGCTGGAGACCCTGCGCCACGTGCGCGAGGCGGGGATCAGCGTCTGCTGCGGCGGGATTCTGGGCATGGGGGAGTCGCGCCGGGACCGCGCCTCCCTGCTGGTGGAGCTGGCCAACCTGCCGGAGCACCCCAACAGCGTGCCCATCAACCTGCTGGTGCCCGTGGCCGGCACCCCGCTGGCCGAGGCGGCGCCCCTCGATATCCTCGAATTCATCCGCACGGTGGCCGCCGCCCGCATCATGATGCCCGGTTCCTTCGTACGCCTCTCCGCCGGGCGCCAGGGGATGAGCGACGAGGCCCAGGCGCTCTGTTTCTTCGCCGGCGCCAACTCCATCTTTTACGGCGACCGGCTGCTGACCACCGACAACGCCACCACCGACCATGACCGCCACCTGTTCGAGCGGCTCGGGCTGCACGCCACCGATTGATTCCATGTCGGGGCTGGACGAGACACTCGCGCCGGAGCTGGCCGAACTGGCTGCGCGTCACCGCTACCGCCTGCGGCGTATTGCCGAGGATCCGGCCGGGGCCGAGGTCACCCTCGCCGGCCGACGGCTCGTCAACTTCTGCAGCAACGATTATCTGGGGCTGGCGAACCACCCGGAGGTGGTGGCGGCGCTGCGCGACGGTGCCGAACGGTGGGGGGCCGGCAGCGGTGCCGCCCACCTGGTCACCGGCCACTCGATCCCCCACCACGCCCTGGAGGAGGAGCTGGCCGACTTCACCGGCCGCCCCCGCGCCCTGCTCTTCTCCACCGGCTACATGGCCAATCTGGCGGTGGCGGGCGCCCTCACCGGGCGGGGCGACGCCCTGTTCGAGGACCGCCTCAACCACGCCTCCCTGATCGACGCCGCGCGCCTCTCCGGCGCCCGGGTGCTGCGCTTCCGCCACGGCGAGGCGGCGGCACTCGCGGAGCGGCTCGCCGTGGCCGAGGCTGCTCGTAAGTTGGTGCTCACTGACGGCGTATTCAGCATGGACGGGGATATTGCCCCGTTGACCGACCTGGCCGAGGTCTGCAAGGGACACCAAGCCTGGCTCGGCGTGGACGATGCCCACGGCTTCGGTGTGGTCGGCCCCGAAGGGCGCGGCAGCACGGTGGCAGCGGGGCTCGGCATCGACGATATTCCCATCCTGGTCGGCACCCTGGGCAAGGCGTTCGGCACCTTCGGCGCCTTCGTCGCCGGCAGTGAGGCGCTGATCGAGACCCTCATCCAGAAGGCACGCACCTACATCTTCACCACCGCCCTGCCACCGGCCGTGGCCGAGGCGACCCGTGCCGCCCTGCGGCGGGTGCGGGCGGACGAGTGGCGGCGGGACCATCTACGCGCCCTCGTCGCACGCTTCCGTCACGGTGCCCAGGCGATCGGCATTTCGCTCGGGGAGTCCGAGACCCCCATCCAGCCGCTGGTCGTGGGCGCCGACGAAATCGCGGTGTGTCTCTCTGAAGCCTTGTTGGAGCGCGGCCTGCTGGTGAGCGCCATCCGCCCGCCGACGGTGCCGGAGGGAACTGCCCGGCTGCGGGTCACCCTCTCCGCTGCCCACAGCGGGGCCCAGGTGGATCGGCTGCTCGATGCCCTCGCAGAGATCTGGCCGAGGGAAGAGGCGTGACGGTTCATGTCGATCGCTTCGGCGAGGGCGAGCCGCTGGTCTTCCTCCACGGCTGGGGCCTCCACGGCGACATCTGGCGTCCGACCGCCGAGGCCCTTACCGGTGACCGCTCCCTGCATCTGGTGGATCTGCCGGGTCATGGACGCTCGGCACCCCTGCCCCCCGAGCCGGCCGCCTGGGCCTCCGCCATCACCGAGGCGGTCCCTGAAAACGCCACCTGGATCGGCTGGTCCCTCGGCGGGCTCATCGCCCTGCAGGCGGCGCTCGGTGATTGGCCCCCGAAGCGGCTGGTCCTGGTGGGCAGCACCCCCCGCTTCACCTGCACCACCGACTGGCCCCACGCGGTCGAACCCGACGTGCTGGCGGAGTTCTCGCATGCCCTGGCGAACGACTGGTGCTCCACCCTGCTGCGCTTCCTCGCCCTCCAGGCACGCGGTTCCGAAAAGGGGCGGGAGGAGCTCCGCCGGCTGCGGGAGGATGCCTTCGCCGCCGGTGAACCCGACCCGGCCGGACTGGCGGCGGGTCTGCAACTGCTGGCCGGGGTGGATCTGCGCGGCGCACTGGCGGATATCCGCGTGCCGGCCCTGGTCATACAGGGGGAACGGGATACCCTGGCGCCGGTGGCCGCAGCGCGGGCGCTGGTCGCCAAGCTGCCGAACGCGCAGCTCGAAACGATTCGCGGTGCCGGACACGCCCCGTTCCTCTCCCATCCCGACCGCTTTCTGACCGTGCTGGAGCCGTTTCTCCATGAGTGCTGAGTGGCTGCCCGACAAGCAGTGGGTGCGCCGGTCGTTCGACCGCGCAGCGGCCGACTACGACGCGGCCGCGGTCCTTCAGCGGGAGGTGGCGGAGCGGCTGCTGGAGCGCCTCGATTTCATCCGGGTCAAACCGCGCCGCATCCTCGACCTCGGTGCCGGCACCGGCCACTGCACCCGCGCCCTCGCCGTCCGTTACCCGAAGGCGGAGATCACCGCTCTCGACCTCGCCCCGGCGATGGTCTCGACGACCCGGCGCAGCTTCTCCTGGCTCCAGCGCCGCCGTCACCGGTTCGTCTGCGGCGACGCCGAACGGCTGCCCCTGGCGGGGGAACGGTTCGATCTGGTCCTCTCCAACCTGACCCTCCAGTGGGTCAGTGACCTGGAGCGCACCTTTACGGAGCTGCACCGGGTGCTGCGGCCCGGTGGACTGCTGCTCTTCACCACCTTTGGCCCAGATACGCTGCGGGAACTGCGCGAGAGCTGGGCAGCGGCGGACGGCGGGGAGGCGATGCACGTGAACGCCTTTGTCGACCTGCACGATATTGGCGACGCTCTGGTGCGCAGCAGGTTTGGCGACCCGGTCACCGACGCCGAACGGCTCACCGTCACCTACCGGGCGGCGCGTGACCTGATGCGGGACCTGAAGGCGATCGGCGCCCACAACGTCACCGGCGGACGCCGCCGCGGACTCACCGGTCGCGGGCGGCTGGCGGCGATGACCGCCGCCTACGAACAGTTTCGTTGCGACGGCCTGCTGCCGGCCACCCATGAGGTGGTCTACGGCCACGGTTGGAAAGTTGATCCGGGTCGGGGTGCGGGAGACGACGGCTTCCGCATCGTCCCGGAGCAGATCGGGAGGATGCGTTAATGGTGAAGGGTTACTTTGTTACCGGCACCGACACCGGCGTGGGCAAGACGCTGGTGGCCGCGGGCCTGGTGCGGGCGCTGGCCGGGCGGGGCGAGCGGGTCGCGGGCCTGAAGCCGGTGGCAGCCGGTTGCGATGTCACCCCTGAGGGGCTGCGCAATGCCGACGCCCTGCTGCTGATGGCGGAGAGCACGGTCAGACTTCCCTATGAAACCGTCAATCCATTCGCCTATGCGCCGGCGATTGCGCCGCACCTGGCCGCCGCCGAGGCAGACCTGCCCATCGACCTGGAGGTGGTGAAGACGACCCAGGCCGAAGCAGCGGCCGAGGCCGACTGGCTGATTGTCGAAGGGGCGGGCGGCTGGCTGGTGCCTCTGAACGATGGAGACACTCTGGCCGACCTTGCAGTCGTCCTCGATCTGCCGGTGGTGCTGGTGGTCGGCCTGCGCCTCGGCTGCCTGAGCCACGCACTGCTCACCGTGGAGTCGATCGAGCGCCACGGCTGCCGCCTGGCCGGCTGGGTCGCCAACGCGCTGGAGCCGACGATGGCGCGGCAGGCGGAGAACATCGCAGCGCTGCAGGCGCGGATTGCGGCACCGTTACTCGGCGTGGTGCCCCACCAGGAGCCACCCCGACCGCAGATGGCTGCCGACGCGCTGGAGCCCCTGCTGCACTCCCCATAATGCGGCGGGGCTTCGGCGGAAACAGAAACGGCCTCCGGAAGGAGGCCGTTTCTGTTTCCGATGCCGACCGTCGGTCAGGCGGCGAGGACGTTTTTCAGCTTTTTGAGAGCGTTCTTCTCCAACTGGCGGATGCGTTCGGCGGAGACGCCGTACCTGTCGGCCAGGTCCTGCAGGGTCGATTTTTCCTCGGCCAGCCAGCGGGCGGCGACGATGTCGCGCGAGCGGTCGTCCAGCCCCTCCAGAGCTTCGGAGAGCTGGCGAACGTTGTGTTCCTCCCAGTCGTGCGCTTCGAGCTGGGTGGCCGGGTCCATGCGCAGGTCCTGCAGGTAGGCCGCCGGCGTGGGTGCCCGCTCCTCGTCGTCATCCGAGTCCTGGTGACCGTCGAAGCCGATGTCCTGGCCGGCCATGCGCTTCTCCATCTCCAGCACGGTGTCGCTGGAGACGCCGAGGTCGCGGGCGACCGCATCCACCTCATCCTTGGAGAACCAGCCCAGGCGCTTTTTTGCACTGCGCAGGTTGAAGAACAGCTTGCGCTGCGCCTTGGTGGTGGCCACCTTGACGATGCGCCAGTTGCGCAGGATGAACTCGTGGATCTCCGCCCGGATCCAGTGCACGGCGAAGGAGACCAGCCGCACGCCCATATTCGGGTCGAAGCGCTTGACCGCCTTCATCAGCCCGATGGTGCCCTCCTGGACGATGTCGGCGTGGGGCAGGCCGTAGCCGACGTAGCCGCGGGCGATGTGGGCGACGAAGCGCAGATGGGACAGGATCAGCCGGCGGGCGGCCTCGAGATCGCCTTCATCGCGCAGCCGAACGGCAAGCTCATGCTCCTCCTCGGCGGTGAGCATGGGCACGCGGTTGACCGCCTGCGAATACGCCTCGATGCTCCCGGTGGGAAAAGCCAACTGCATTTCGAGGGCCTTGGCCATCAATTTCCTCCCCTACTTCATAAAAGACGCGGGACCGTGCCTTCAGTAAGGCTAATAGCCCGACGATTCCGACGGGATAATACCAGATGGTAGCACTCAGGAAATGAGAGTGCCAGCGATGATAAGAGGTTCGCAAAGGTCAGCCCACATGGCAAGTGGGAGCGGGAGTCTGCCGCCGGTGCTCCGAAAGAAAGCCCCGAGTGGCACCACTACCTAACGGGGTTCAATCTCGCGCAGGTGGCGCCCCACCGCCACCCAGGAGCCGCCAAGGCCGAGGGCGGTGCCGCCGCCCAGCAGCAGCAGGGTGGCGACGGCATCCAGCCCCTCCAGGGTGAAGCCGCCGCCGTAGAGGGCGGCGAGCTGGCGTACCGGCGCCTGCAGCAGCCAGAAGCCGGCAGCAACCAGCGCCAGGGCGATGAAACCGCCGATCAGGCCGTACCAGAAGCCGGTGTAGAGGAAAGGGCGGCGGATGAAGGCATCGGTACCGCCGATGAGCTTGGTGATGACGATCTCGTCGCGCCGGTTCTGGATTGCCAGGCGGATGGTATTGCCCACCACCAGCAGCACCGCCAGGCCGAGTACGCCGCCGAGGAACCAGATCCCGCGCCGACCGATATCCATCAGGGCATAGAGCCGCTTCACCCACTGCATATCCAGCTGCGCCGCCTCCACCTCCGGGAGTGCCGCGAGCCGTTCGCGCAGGGACTCAAGGGATTCCGGTCCCCCCACCGTGCGCGCGTCCGGTCGCACCACGACGACCGCCGGCAGCGGATTCTCCTCCAGTGCGGTCAGCGCCTCGCCGAAGCCGGAGAGTTCCCGAAACTCCGCCAGTGCCGCCTCGCGGGAGATGTAGCTTGCCACGGCGACCGCCGCCTCCCGCTCCAGTTTTGCGGCCAGTGCCTGTCCGTCCGATTCCGCGACCTGTTGGTGGAGGAACAGGGAGATCTGGGTGGTGCCGTCCCAGCCGCGGGCCACCGACTGGGCATTGCCGAGCAGCAGGTGGAGGCCGGCGGGGAGCGCCAGCGCGATGCCGATGACGGCGCAGGTCAGCAGTGAAGAGACCGGTCTGCGGGCAAGCTGGCCCAACGTGTAGAAGAGGGTCTGGAGGTGGCGCAGCAGGTGGTTTTCCACTGCAGCGAGGGGACCCCGCCGGCGGGTGCGAACATTTTCTGCCGTCGCCGGGCGGGGCTGCTTGCGGCGTTCGGGGGTGCGCTTCATGCGGCGAGCGCTCCGTCGCCCACCAGGCGGCCGTGGTCGAGTCGCAGCACCCGTTGCGGCATCTCCCGGATCAGGGCCAGGTCATGGGTGGCAATGAGTACTGTCACGCCAACCTGATTGAAATCGCGAAACAGCTGCATGATCTCGCGGGAGAGTTCCGGGTCCAGGTTGCCGGTAGGCTCGTCTGCGAGCAGCAGCGGCGGACGGTTGACCACGGCGCGGGCGATGCCGACCCGTTGCTGTTCGCCGCCGGAGAGGGTGATCGGGTAGAGCCGCTCCTTGCCGAGCAGTCCCACCTTGTCGAGCGCCGCGCGCACCCGCCGGCCGATCTCCTCCGGGCCGTGGCCGGCGATGACCAGCGGCAGGGCGACGTTGTCGTAGACGGTGCGATCGTTCAGCAGGCGGTGGTCCTGGAAGATCATGCCGATGGCGCGGCGCACGTGGGGGATGCGTCGGCGGCCGACCCGGGCCAGGTTCTGGCCGTTGATGACCACCTGCCCCTCGCTGGCTCGCTCCACCAGGGCGATCAGCTTGAGCAGGGTACTCTTGCCGGCACCCGAGTGACCGGTGAGGTAGGCCATCTCCCCGGGTGCGAGGTGAAAGTCGACCCCCTTAAGCGCGTCGAAGCCGCCGGGATAGCTCTTGCTGACGTTGGTGAATCGAATCATTCAGGTAAGTTGTAGGAGCGGCGGAAGCCGCGAAAAATCAGTCCGCATGGGTGCAGCGCCGGTTCGCGGCTCTCGCCGCTCCTACTCACTGCCCAACAAGGCATCGACAAAATCGCCGGCATCGAACGGGCGCAGATCTTCGATCCCCTCCCCCACACCGATGAAGCGGATCGGCAGCCCCAGCTTCTGGGCAATCGCGAAGATGATGCCGCCCTTGGCGGTGCCGTCCAGCTTGGTCAGGGCGATGCCGGTCACCCCGACCGCCTGATAAAACTGCTGCGCCTGGGCGAGGGCGTTCTGGCCGGTGCCGGCATCCACCACCAGCAGCACCTCGTGGGGGGCCTCCGGGTCCAGTTTGCCCATCACCCGTTTGACCTTCTTCAACTCCTCCATCAGGTTGGCCTGGGTATGGAGGCGCCCGGCGGTGTCGGCGATGAGTACGTCGGTACCGCGCGCCTTGGCCGCCTGTACCGCATCGAAGATCACCGAGGCGGAGTCGGCGCCGCTGTGCTGTGCGATGACCGGGATGTTGTTGCGCTCACCCCAGATCTGGAGCTGTTCCACTGCCGCCGCGCGGAAAGTGTCGCCGGCCGCCAGCATCACCGACAGCCCCTCGTCCTGGAAGCGCCGGGCCAGTTTGCCGATGGTGGTGGTCTTGCCGACGCCGTTGACCCCGACCATCAGGATCACGAACGGGCGTGGGCCACCGGTCAGATCGAGTGGCGCGCTGGCCGGGGCCAGAATGTCGCGCATGTTCTCCCGCAGCGCCGCCATCAGGGCGTCCGCGTCGTCAAGCTGGTGGCGGGAGATCCGCTGGGTCAGGTCGTCGATGATGGCCCGGGTCGCCTCCACGCCCACATCGGCGGTGATGAGCTGGGTTTCCAGCTCCTCCAGCAACTCGTCATCGATCTTCTTGCGCAACCGGACCAGATCGCGCACATCGGTGTTGAGCACGTCGCGGGTGCGCGAAAGACCGCTGCGCAGCCGGGAAAAGAAGCCCCGCTTCTCCGCTTCGGCGGCGGGCTGACCGCTCTCACGCTTCTCTTTGTCGGATCCGAACATGGCTGGGTCGGTCGAAAGGTGGGGAACCGAAGGGGTGGTCTTGCTGTCTTCCCGAAACGTACCCACCTCAGTGAGGACCGGGTGCAGCAAACTACCAATAAACGAAGAGTCTATCCTATCATTCCGGGGTTTGTCGGACTATGGTGCCCGTAGCGAGCAAGGTGGGAGAGCGAGAACAAATTTGCGCGATTTCGAGGCACATAGTGGTTCGACGTGACGAGGAATCGGGTGAATTTGGGCCGCGCTCCCGTGGCGCAGTTTTAGGCGCACCCTAGTCTGATAAGCCCCTGAGACCCGACACGGACACGTACAGCCATGCCGAAACCGATCCGGGCCCTGGCGGCCCTGCTGCTTCTATTCGTACCCCTTGCGGGAGTTACCCAGGAGGTCTCCGAGCGGACCCTGGAGAACGGCCTGAGGGTGATCGTCAAGGAGGATCACCGCGCCCCGGTGGTGGTCTCCCAGGTCTGGTACAAAGTCGGCTCCAGCTACGAGTACGATGGCATCACCGGCGTGTCGCACATGCTGGAACACATGATGTTCCAGGGCACCGAAACACGGGCCCCCGGCGAGGCCTCCCGCATCATCGCCGAGAACGGCGGTCAGGAGAACGCCTTCACCTCCCGCGACTACACCGCCTACTACCAGCAACTGGAGGCGAGCCGCCTGCCAATCGCCTTCGAGTTGGAGGCGGACCGCATGCGCAATCTTCAACTCCGGGAGGATCGCTTCAAGAAGGAGCGCAATGTGGTGATGGAGGAGCGGCGGCTTCGCACCGAGGACAAGCCGCGCTCACTGACCTACGAGACATTCGTCGCCACCGCCTACCAGGCGAGCCCCTACCGCCATCCGGTGATCGGCTGGATGGACGATATCCGCAACTACCGCCTGGCAGACCTCAAGCAGTGGTACCGCACCTGGTACGCCCCCAACAACGCCGTCGTGGTGGTGGCCGGGGCGGTCAATCCGGAAGAGGTGTTCCGATTGGCCGAGAAGCACTTCGGCCCCCTGGAACCCAGCACGTTGCTACCGCCGAAGCCGCGCGCCGAACCGGCGCAGCGGGGTGAGCGGCGGGTGCGGGTGCGGGCACCCGCGGAACTGCCGTACCTGATCATGGGGTACAAGGCACCGGTGTTGCAGACTGCCGACGAGGCGTGGAAACCCTATGCCCTGGCGGTGCTTGCCGGTGTGCTAGACAGCGGCAACAGCGCGCGGCTTACCCGGGAGCTGGTCCGTGGCCGCCAGATCGCGGCCGCCGTCGGGGCGGGCTACGGGCTTTACGGCCGTTACGAGGGGCTGTTGACCCTGAGCGGTGTGCCGGCGGTCGGCCACGACATCCCGGCGCTGGAAGCGGCGCTGCGGGATCAGATCCTGCGGCTGAAAGAGGAGCCGGTCGCCCCGGCTGAGCTGGAGCGGATCAAGGCGCAGGTGGTGGCGGCGGACGTTTATGCCAAGGATTCGGTTTATGGTCAGGCGACCGAGATCGGCCGGCTGGTGACGGTCGGTCTCGACTGGCGTCTGGCCGACGAGTATGTAGAGCGGATCAGCGCTGTCACCCCCGAGCAGGTCCGCCAGGTCGCCAACGAGTTTCTTTCCGACGAGCGGCTGACAGTCGCCGTACTCGACCCGCTGCCGCTGGGTGACACGCCCGCTTCGGGTTCCGACATGAGTGAGGACGTGGATGCGATTCATTGACCGAAGGTTTCTGCTGCTACTTTTCGCGTTTACGCTGCTGCTGGCCGGTACCGCGCAGGCGGTTCCGGATATCGAGCATTGGCAGACCGATAACGGTGCGCGGGTCTACTTCGTCCATGCCCCGCAGCTCCCGATGGTGGACGTGCGGGTGGTGTTCGCCGGCGGCAGTTCGCGCGATGAGGGCCAGCCGGGCCTTGCGGTGCTCACCAATGCCATGCTCTCCGAGGGGGCCGGGGAGCTGGATACCGACGCCATCTCCGAGTGTTTCGAATCCCTTGGCGCCCGTTTCGGCAGCAGCGCCCTGCGCGACATGGCCTATGTCTCCCTGCGCAGCCTGAACCGGCCCGAACTGCTGGAGCCCGCCCTCGACACCTTCACGCTGGTGCTGACCCGCCCGAGTTTCCCGGAGGCGGCGTTTGAGCGGGAACGCGCCCGTGTACTGGTCGGGCTCCAACAGCAAGAGCAGTCTCCCAGTGACATCGCAGAGAAGGCGTTTTACCGCAATCTCTACGGCGAGCACCCCTATGCCACCCCCAGTCTGGGCACGGTGGAGAGCGTGGGTGCGTTGAAGCGGCAGGAGCTGATCGATTTTTATCGGCGGTACTACGTGGCGCGCAACGCGGTGGTCGCCATTGTCGGCGACGTGGACCGGGCCCAAGCGGAAAAGATGGCCGAGCGTGTCGTCGGCCCGCTGCCGGCGGGCCAGCCGGCGGCCGCCCTGCCGGCGGCAGGACTCCCCGAGGAGGGCCGGCAGGTAACGCAGGTATTTCCCTCCAGCCAGACCCACATCCTGGTCGGCCATCCCGGCAAGAGCCGCACCGACCCGGACTACTTCCCGCTCTACGTCGGCAACCACATCCTCGGCGGCAGTGGTCTGGTCTCCCGCATCAGTCAGGCGGTGCGTGAGGATCGGGGGCTGGCCTACAGCGCCTACAGCTACTTCTCGCCGATGGCGGCCGAAGGGCCGTTCATCATGGGGCTCCAGACCGGCAACGACACCGCCGAGGAGGGGCTGGCGGTGCTCCGTGAGACACTGGCCCGGTTCATCACCGAGGGGCCGACCGAGGAGGAGCTGGACCGGGCGAAACGGAACATCACAGGCGGTTTTCCGCTGCGCATCGACAGCAACAGTGACATTCTCTCCTATCTGGCGGTGATCGGTTTCTACGGCCTGCCGCTCGACTACCTCGACCGGTTTAATGAGCGGGTCGAGGCGGTCACGGTGGAGGCGATCCGCGACGCCTTCCGGCGCCGGGTCGACCCGGCGCGCATGATCACCGTGCTGGTGGGCGGCACCGCCGGATGAGCCGTGGCGGTGGCGGAACCAATCGCCTGCGTATCATCGGCGGGCAGTGGCGCGGCCGTAAGCTGACCTTTCCGGCGGTCGAGGGGGTGCGCCCCAGCCCCGACCGGGTACGGGAGACCCTGTTCAACTGGCTCGCCCCAGTGATTGAGGGGGCGCGCTGCCTGGACCTGTTCGCCGGCAGCGGTGCCCTGGGGCTGGAAGCACTGTCGCGGGGCGCGGCCGAAGTGGTGTTCGTGGACCGGGACCGGCAGGTTACCACCGCCATTCGCGACCACCTGACGCTGCTGAAATCGGCAGGCGGCGAGGTGGTGACGGCCGATGTGGAGTCGTGGCTGCGTCAGCCCCCCACGCCGTTCGACATCGTCTTTCTCGACCCGCCGTTCCGGCGCATGCTGGTGGAACCGGTGCTCACCGCCCTGGCCGGGGGCTGGCTGGCGCCCCACGCCCGCATCTACGTGGAGGCGGAAGCCGAACTGAGTCCGCTCCCGCTCGCCGAGGAGTACGAATTGCTGCGGAATGGCAAAGCCGGCCAGGTCGGTTATCACCTTTTGGCCGCCAAGCGTTGACTGACAAGAAGGTTTCACCCCACGCTTAACCCCCAAGGGCCGTGCTATCATCGCGGTTCCAACGCGCGAACCACCATGTCCACCACCACTGCCCTCTATCCCGGCACCTTCGATCCCATCACCCGTGGCCACAGCGACCTGATCGAGCGGGCGGCGCGGCTCTTTGGGCGGGTTATCGTGGCGGTGGCCGCCAGCCCCAAGAAGACGCCGCTGTTCACGCTGGAGGAGCGGGTGGACCTGGCCCGCGAGGCTCTCGCCGGGCTCGACAATGTGGAGGTGTGTGGGTTCGACAACCTGCTGGCGGCCTACGCCGTGGAACGGGGCGCGCAGGTGATCCTGCGCGGGCTGCGCGCGGTGTCTGATTTCGAATACGAGTTTCAGCTCGCCGGCATGAACCGCCGCCTGGCGCCGGGGGTCGAAACGCTATTCCTGACCGCTGCCGAGAACTACGCCTACATCTCCTCCAGCCTGGTCAAGGAGGTGGCCAGCCTCGGCGGCGAGGTGTCGGAGTTCCTGCACCCGACGGTTGGGGCTGCGCTTAAAAACAGAATCCGCTAATATTCGGCGCATCCGCGCCGTACATGGTCGAACAGGAGGACCCGAGAAAATGGCACTGCTGATTACCGACGAGTGCATCAATTGTGACGTGTGTGAACCCGAATGCCCGAACGGTGCCATCTCCCAGGGCGACGAGATCTACATCATCGATCCCAAGCTCTGCACCGAGTGTGTCGGCCATTACGACGCACCGCAGTGCATCGAGGTCTGCCCGGTCGACTGCATCATTACCGATCCGGACAACGAGGAGACCCAGGACCAACTGCGGGCCAAGTACGAAACCCTGCAGGGCTGATCCTGCGCCCGACGGCACAAAAAAAGGCCCCCGACGGCAGACGTCGGGGGCCTTTTTTTATGGCTGGCGTGGTTTCACGGGCCTCTCCCCAAGTTGAAGATGGGTATCCGCAAGGGGTGTGTCGGTGGGGAGATAATTCGGATTGATCCGGGGCGCTGAGGCCATCGCACCCGAGCGGTTGACCGCCCCGACGTGGGGAGACGAACCAAAAAAAAAGCCCCGCCAGAGGGGGTCGGCGGGGCCTTTCAAGTGCCGCACTTTCGCACTGCACTCCGAAGTCCAATCTGTGCGCGGGGGGGATGCGTCACGGGGACCTCAGAGGAGTCGAGAGATATAGAGCAAAGGGTGTGCCATTCTTAACCCATTGATTTCACGGCTTTTTCTCGTGGGCTGAATGCCATTTCTGGCATACGATCATCCTTTTGCCTGTTCATGACTGACACTGTTGGCAGAAGAACGTGGAGCGCTGGCCCAGGCGGAGCTGTCGTACCGGCCCGCCACAGCTGGTGCACGGTTCGCCGGCCCGCCCGTACACCTTCAGCGACTGGGCGAAATAGCCGGGCCGTCCGTCACCGCCGACAAAGTCACGCAGGGTGGTGCCCCCTTCGGCGATGGCCGCCTCCAGTACCCCCCGGATCGCCGTCCCCAGCCGGACGTAGCGGGCGGCGGCGATGCGTCCGGCGGCGCGGCGCGGGTCGATGCCGGCGAGAAACAGCGCCTCGTTGGCGTAGATGTTCCCCACCCCCACCACCACGTGGGCATCCATGATGAAGCTCTTCACCGCCCCGCGCCGTCCCCGCGACCGGCTGAACAGGTAATCACCGTTGAAGCTCTCCGAGAGCGGCTCGGGTCCCAGGTTGGCGAGCAGGGGGTGGCGCGCCGGCTCCTCTGTCGTCCATAGCACGGCACCGAACCGGCGCGGGTCGTGCAGCCGCAAGGCACGGCCGTCGGAGAGCAGCAGATCCACATGGTCGTGTTTTCCGGGCGGGGCCTCTGCCGCCACCAGGCGCAGACTGCCGGACATTCCCAGGTGGAGGATCAGGGTGCCGCCCTCAACCGTAAGCAACAGGTACTTGGCCCGTCGGTTCACCGCCAGCACGGCGCGCCCGGCGAGCCGCCGGTCGAGTCCGTGCGGCACCGGCCAGCGCAGCCGCGCGTCGCGCACCACGGCACCGATGAGACGCTGTCCGGTCAGGTGCGGCGCGATGCCGCGCCGGGTGGTCTCGACCTCGGGGAGTTCGGGCATCTCGGTTCAGGGATTGGCCGACGGCAGGGTCAGCAGGTCATCGGCAGCGGATGGGGGCAGGCGGTAGGTAATCCCCAGATCGGGACGGGCCAGCATCAGCTCCGGCGTCCGCTTGATGATGTGGAAGGCGACGGGTGTTTCCGACCCGGTAAAGGTGACGTGCACCTGTTCGGAGGAGCTCCTCCCGCCGGGAAGCACCTCCAAGGCGCGTGCGGCGCGCCACCCCTCCACCAGTGCGGCCACGGCATCCGCGGATCCACTCTCCGGCGCCGGCTCCGGCTGCCACCGCCCCTGGTCCGACCGCAGGGTCAGGCCCGGCAGCTCCAGCGCGGCAATCTTTGCCCCGTCCGGCAGAAGCCGATCACTGACGAAGGTGGCGAAACCACCGGTCAGCCGATAGTAGAGGCGGTCGCTGATGGTGTGGAGCGTCCCGTCCACCAGGACGTAGCGCCGTGAATCAATGGGGGTGCTGCCGCCAAAGGCGATGGTGTGGCCGTCCACGGTGAGCCGCAGGGCCGGCGTGGTGAGGCCGTACCGTTCCCGTTCATCGGGCGGTGCCGCGAAGGTGCCGAGGCTGCGTGCCTCGGTCAGGCGGCGAAGCAGCTCCTCGATGCGGTGTCCGCTAGCCCGGGTCACAACCGGTGCCCGCAGCCACCACTGCTCCCCGGCGCGCTCCAGCACGATCGCGTCGGCGTCTGCCGGTTCGATGTGCACGGCGGTGATGGCGGCCGGATCGACCGCGAGGAGCCGCGTCGGTGCGGCCGGGGGCTCGCGGCCCGGTTCGAACCACGCCACCAGGCCGAGCAGCACCAGCACGGCCAGGAGCAGGAGGTGGGTGGTCAATCGGTTCACGGCGGTTTGGCGGCTCCTCAGCGTCTCCGCCGGCGGTACCAGATGGTGAGGCCGGCCGCCACCAGTGCGGCGGGAACCACCAGCAGGAAGCCGAAACCCAGGATCACCGTGGCGGTCGGGCCTATCGCAAGCGTCAGGTCCGGTGCGGTCCGCGGCGGGATGCGAACCATGGCATCGTCATTGGCCAGCCAGTTGACCAGCCGGGTGCCCAGCTCCCGGTTGCCGCCGTTGCCGAGATAGGCGTTGGAGAGAAAGTCGGCGTCGCCGGCGATGACGATCCGCTGCTCTTCACCCCCGGTTACCGGATGGCCGCGGCTGAGGGCGAGGGCGATGGTGATCGGGCCGGGATGGTCGCTCCCCTCATCGTATTGCACGGTGTCGGCGAGGGACCCGGTTTCGGCCCAGCTCTCTCCGGCGGAGACGAGCAGCGGCGCCGCCTGCCACCCATCACCGGAAACGGTGACGGGTACCGCGCGGGGGTAGAGGGTGGCGGCGGCGAAACCGGAGGTGATCGGGTGGCGCGGGTAGGCGGTAACGAGGACGAAATCGGGCCGGTCGATGCCAAGCAGCTGGGTGGTCGGGTCCACCACGATGCCGGGGCCCCGTTCGATACCGAGCCACTCGGCAATCGGGGCGAGGCTTGCGGTCTCATCGCTGTCGCTCAGCCACAGCAGGTTGCCGCCCCCTTCAAGGTACTCCTCAATGAGCGCCAGTTCCCCCGGCAGCAGATCCACCCGTGGTGCCGCGATCACCAGCAGATCGGCGCGGGCGGGCAGCGCTCGGATCTCCGCCAGGTTGAGCGGCTCCACATGCAGACCTTGGGCCTCGAATTCGGCGGTCCAGCTGCTGTAATCGTGGTTGGCGATGCCGTCGGGTCGCCGTTCACCGTGGCCGTCCAGGAAGAAAACCCGGCGATCCCCGCCGCGCGCGAGCCGTTGCAGCGCATTGGTGAGGCTCTGCTCGGTGAGCTGGCGAACGTGTTCGCGTCGGCCGCGGTGGAACAGCACCAGTTCACCATCGAGCTGGATGCCCAGCTCGCGCACCCGGTCCGGCTCCCGGTCGGGGTCGATGAAGGTGAGTGTGATGGCGGGGTTGGCACGGGTGTAGCGGCCCACCAGCACCGCGATGGCGTGACGGAGCTGGGACAGTTCGGTGTCGCGGGCAAAGGCGGTGATCTCGACCGGACCGTCAAGGTTCTCCAGCACCATCGTACTGGTCTCGGAGAGGGTGTGACGGCCGGCGGCGGTCCAGTCGGCGCTGAAGTGATAACGGGTGCTCAGCCAGCCGAGGAGGGCGATGATGGCGAGGAACAGCACCACGAAGGTACTCCCCTCAAGGCGAAGTCGGCGGCGGCTGTGCACGGGTCAGCCCCCCCGCCGTTCGGCGTCGAGCCGCTGGATGCCCAGGACCAGGAAGGTCACGGCGAACAGAACGAAATAGGCCACGTCGGCGGTGTCGAAGCGACCCGAGAGCAGTGCCTGCAGGTGGCCCTGTACCGACAGCCGGGCGAGCAGGCCTGGCTCCCCCTGCCCTCCACTCCCCAGCAGGCCGATGATCCAGAGCAGGATCAGCAGGCCGAACCCGGCCACCGCGGCCACCACCGGGTTGGCGGTCAGGGTCGAGGTCCACAGTCCCGCCGCGCCGAAGGCGGCAAGCATCAGTGCCAGCCCCAGAAAGACCGCGGTGAACAGCCCCCAGTCGAGGCCGCCGACAAGGGCGAGGCTGAGCGGCATGGCCCCAAGCAGCAGCAGGAGCGCACCAAGCAGCCCCATGAGGCCGAGGTATTTCCCGAGGATGATGTCGGTCATCGACAGCGGTGCGGACAAGAGCAGCGGCAGGGTGCCAGCGCGCCGCTCCTCGGCCACCAGCCGCATGGTGAGCAGCGGTACCACCAGCATCAGGAGCACCGCCACCGTGCCGAACACCGGGGCGATCACCACCTCGGTCACCCCCGGGGCGCCCGGCGTGGCGGCCAGTTGCGGCTGGATCTCCAGGTACGCCTCCAGCTGTCTGAGAAACAGCAGCGCGACGACGAACTGGATCACCGCCAGCACCGTCCAGGCAAGCGGCGAGAGGAAATAGGCGCGCAGTTCGCGTGCCGCGATGTGCCGGATCATGCCGCGGCCTCCGCCCCGTCACCCCGGGTCAGCTCGACGAATATCTCCTCCAGCGACTGCCGCTCGGGAATGAGTTCAAACACCCCCCAGTCCTCCGCCACAGCGGTCGCCACCAACGGATCCGTCGGGTCCTGCTCCGGGTCGTGAATGAGGTGCCAGCGCCCCTCGCCAAGGGGCTCGGCGGCCTGCACGCCGGGGATCGCCGCCAGTGCCGCCGTATCGGGCGGGCGGCGGAACGCCACGGTGAGGGCGGAGCCGCGTATGCGCCGGCCGATGCCATCGATGGTGTCGCTCAGCACCAGCTCGCCCCTGTGGATGATCTGTACCCGATCGCAGGTGCCCTGCACCTCGGGGAGGATGTGGGTGGAGAGCACTACGCTGTGCTCACTGCCCAGCTCGCGGATGAGCTGGCGGATCTCGCGGATCTGGATGGGGTCGAGTCCCACCGTCGGTTCGTCCAGGATCACCACCATCGGGTTGTGCAGGATCGCCTGGGCAATGCCGACCCGCTGCTGATACCCCTTCGACAGGTTGCCGATGAGCCGTCGGCCTACCTCGGTGAGGCCGCACCGCGCCTTGGCCCCGTCGACCGCACCGTTCACCGATCCGCGGGCGAGCCCGTGCAGCCTGGCGCAGTAGCGAAGGTACTCGTCGACCGTCAGATCGCGGTAGATCGGCGGCTGCTCCGGCAGGTAGCCGAGCAGCGCCTTGGCCTCGCGGGGGTGGTCGAACAGATCGAAGCCGGCGATGCGAACGGCGCCCGCACTCGGGGCCAGGTTGCCGGTGATCATCTGCATGGTGGTGGACTTGCCGGCACCGTTCGGCCCCAGAAAGCCGAGTACCTCGCCCCGGCGTACCTCGAAGGCGAGTTCGTGGACCGCCCGACGGGTGCCGTACCAGCGGGTCAGGCCGTTGACTGAGATGAGTGCGTCCTGCATGGGGCGCGTATTATTTTTCAATTGATTAGCCATTGCAAAGCCGCGAAGCGGTATGACAGGCGGTGGGGGTACGTTTATCATCGACCGCCCGACCCGATCACAGACCCCACCGACGCCCTTCCGTTCACGCCCATGCTACTCGGCATTGATACCGGCGGCACCTTCACCGACTTCGTCCTGTTCGACGGCGAGCGGCTGCGTGTCCACAAAGTGCTCTCCACACCGGCCGCTCCGGAGCGCGCCATCCTGCAGGGGATCCGCGACCTGGGCCTGCCACCGGAGGTGCCGCTCGCGCTGGTGCACGGCTCCACAGTGGCCACCAATGCGGTGCTGGAGGGCAAGGGGGTGCGGACCGCCTACATCACCAACCGCGGCTTGGGCGACCTGCTCACCATCGGCCGCCAGGCCCGGGCCGAACTGTATGCCCTGGAGCCCTCCCCTCCGCCCGAACCGGTGCCCCCGGAACTGTGTCTGGAGACCGGCGGGCGGCTGGGCGCGGGGGGTGAGGTGGTCGAGCCGTTGACCGAGGCGGAGTTGGAGGCGTTACGCGCGGCGCTCGTCCGGCTCGCGCCGCGGGCGGTGGCCATCAATCTGCTCTTCTCGTTCCTGGATGAGCGCTTCGAGAGGGCCATCGAGGCAGTGGTGCCGGAGGGGGTCTTCGTCTCCCGCTCCTCAGCGCTGCTGCGCGAGTACAAGGAGTACGAACGGGGGATCGCCACCTGGCTCAACGCCTGGGTCGGCCCACTGGTGCAGGGCTACCTGAAGCGACTGACCGACGGTGTCCCCGGCACCCCGGTGGCCATCATGCAGAGTTCCGGCACCACCACCGATGCGGAGCGGGCCGGTTCGGAGGCGGTCCACCTGCTGCTCTCCGGTCCCGCCGGGGGGCTGGCCGGCGCCCGGTTCGTTGCCGCGCGGGCCGGACGGGATCGCCTGCTCACCTTCGACATGGGCGGTACCTCTACCGATGTGGCGCTCATCGACGGCGACCTGCAACTGACCAGCGAAGGGCAGATAGGCCCCTACCCGGTGGCGGTGCCGATGGTGGACATGCACACCATCGGCGCCGGCGGCGGTTCCATCGCCCGGGTGGATAGCGGGGGGCTGCTGCAGGTGGGTCCGGAATCGGCGGGCGCCGATCCGGGGCCGGCCTGTTACGGCCGCGGCGGCGTGGAGCCGACCGTTACCGATGCCAATCTCGTGGTGGGCCGTCTGCGGCCGGACGCCTTTCTGGGTGGCGGCATGGCCCTGGACCCGGAGGCGGCACGAAGGGCGGTGGCGCGGGTGGCGGGGCCGCTCGGCCTGTCGGTTGAGGAGGCCGCGCTCGGCATCCTGCGCGTGGCCAACGAGCACATGGCGCGGGCACTCAGGGTGATGTCGGTCAAGCGCGGCATCGATGCCCGCGAACTGACCCTGGTTGCCTTCGGTGGCGCCGGCGGCTTGCATGTCTGCGCCCTGGCCGACGCACTGGGGATGCGCCGGGCCCTCGCCCCTGTCCACGCGGGAGTGCTCTCGGCGCTGGGGATGCTGGCCGCGGCCCGCGGCCGGCAGCTTTCCCACACACTGAACGGCCTCCTTGCGGCCATCCCGGAAGAGACGATCACGGCGGAACTGGAGCGGTTGGCGGTGGAGGGGCGGACGGCGTTGGTGGCCGAGGGGGTGGCGGTCGACGCGGTGCGGGTCTCCCGGTCGGTGGACCTGCGCTACCGCGGGCAGTCCTACACCATCAATGTCCCCTGGGAGGACCCGGCGGCCGCCGCCGGGGCATTTCATGCGGCGCATCGGCGCCTCTATGGGCACCGGCTCGACCTGCCGCTGGAGCTGGTCAATGTGCGGGTGGCCCTGGCCGGGCCGGAGCCGGAGCTGCACCTGGCGCCGGTGCCGGACACGGACGCCGGGGAGAAAATGCTGGCCGACCTCTACGGCGTCGGGGGTCCCGTTGCGGTATTCCGCCGCGAGCGGCTGGCGGCAAACCTGCGGATCGACGGCCCGGCCGTGCTCACCGAACAGGTGGCGACCACCTATGTCGCCCCCGGCTGGCACTGCCTGGTGGAGCGCGACGGCAATCTATTGCTGGCGCGCGATTCGTAACCGCGGTGCGGCCCTCTCTGATGCGGTGTCTCGCCCCCGTCCCGGTCGGCGGATGGCCGTGCCCTGCACGGCTGGATCGGATGAGTACGCTGGTCTAGGCTGATTTTGAAGAGGTGATAACTTACTGCGTAAGTAGGTTATTGCGCTGGCTCCCGAAATCAGCTTAGAGGCTTGACGATGTTACAAGGTCTGCTGGAGCCCTCCTTCGGCGGCTTCGTGGTCTACACGCTTGCGGTCACCCACATCACCATCGTCGCGGTCACCGTCTATCTCCATCGCCACCAGGCCCATCGTGCCCTGGAACTGCATCCGGCGGTGGCTCACTTCTTCCGCTTCTGGCTCTGGCTGACCACCGGCATGGTGACCCGCGAGTGGATCGCCGTGCACCGAAAGCACCACGCCAAGTGTGAAACGCCGGAGGACCCCCACAGCCCGCAGGTGATGGGCTTGCGCCGGTTGCTGCTGGAGGGGGCGGAGGTGTATCGCCGGGCGGCGGACGACCGGGAAACAGTGGAGCGCTACGGCAAAGGGGCCCCCGACGACTGGCTGGAGCGACACCTCTACACCGCCCGCCACCGCCTGGGCATCGTGCTCATGCTGGTGATCGACCTGCTGTTGCTTGGCCCCGCGGGCCTGACCGTCTGGGCCATCCAGATGCTCTGGATCCCGATCTGGGCCGCCGGGGTGATCAACGGTGTAGGCCACTACCTCGGTTACCGCAGCTACGCCACCCCGGACGCCTCCACCAACATCGTGCCGTGGGGAATTCTCATCGGCGGTGAAGAGCTGCACAACAACCACCATGCGTTTCCCTCCTCGGCCCGGCTGGCGACGCGCGCCTGGGAGCTGGACATTGGCTGGATTTACATCCGCCTGCTGAGCCTGTTCGGCCTGGCGCGGGTGCGGAGGGTTGCGCCCCCGCCGCTCCGGCTGCGGCGTTCCGGCCGGGCGGAATCGGTGCGTGTCCTGGTGAAGAATCGACTGCTGCTGCTCGCCCGTTACCGGCAGGAGGTGCTGGCTCGTACCTGCCGTGAACTGCACCGCCAGACCGGTGACCGGGCACTGCGCGGCCTGCTTCGCCAGTCTCGCGGGCTGCTGCTGCGGGATGAATCGCTGCTCGATGCGGAAGGGCAGGTCCAGCTGCGGGTCGCCCTGGAGAGTAGTCCCGCCCTGCAGGTGGCCTACCAGTATATGGAGCGGCTGCAGAGGGTGTGGAAGGTGGCGGCCCATCAGCCGGAGGCGGCGCTGGTTGCGCTGCAGGAGTGGTGCCGGGAGGCGGAACAGAGCGGCGTCCGGGCACTGGAGGAGTTCTCCCGCCGTCTGCGCGGGCGGTTGCCGTCGGCTGCCTGAATGCCGGGTTGGCCGGGGGCGCGGCGCAGACGCGAAAAGGCCCGGCGCGAGGGCCGGGCCTTTTTCTGCTCCGGAGGCGGGGTCCTACTTAATCTTCGCTTCCTTGTAGGCCACGTGCTTGCGCACGACCGGGTCGAACTTCTTCAGTTCGAGCTTTTCCGGCATGGTGCGCTTGTTCTTGGTGGTGGTGTAGAAGTGGCCGGTACCGGCGCTGGACACGAGTTTGATCTTGTCACGCATGGTCTACTCCTTACACCTTTTCGCCGCGGGCGCGCATGTCGGAGAGCACACTGTCGATGCCCTTCTTGTCGATAATGCGCATGGCCTTGGTGGTGACCCGCAGCCGAACCCAGCGATTTTCGCTCTCAACCCAGAACCGGCGGCTGTGCAGGTTGGGGAGAAACCGGCGCCGGGTCTTGTTGTTGGCGTGCGAGACGTTGTTGCCGCTCATCGGGCGCTTGCCCGTGACCTGACAGACTCTGGACATCGTTTTGCCTCCGAAGCTGGCGGGCGTATCCCGCCCGCTGAAAATCTCTGAAAAATTCGTTCCCCCCGAAAGGGAGCCGCGTTTTATAGCAGAATCGCCCCCCCGGCTCAAGCGCCGATTGCCTTTCGCCCCTGTTTGATCACCGCAGAGGACGCAGAGGGAACACAGCCCGAAAGCACTCGGACCTGGACCTCGCCTTTCTCTGCGACCTCCGCGACCTCTGCGGTGACCTGTTTTCTGTTTAAAGAATCCCCCGCTCGGCCAGCGAGGTGATCTCGCCGTCGCCGACAATCAGGTGATCGAGCAGGCGGATGTCGACCAGCGCCAGCGCCTCCCGCAGGCGGGCGGTGATCCGTTCATCGGCGGTGCTTGGTTCGGCGACCCCGGAGGGGTGGTTGTGGGCGAGGATGAGGGCGGCGGCGTTGTGGCCCAGTGCCTTCTTGACCACCTCCCTGGGGTGGACACTGGCGCCGTCGATGGTGCCGGTGAACAGCTCCTCGTAGCGGATCACCCGGTGGCGGTTGTCGAGGAACAGGCAGGCGAACACCTCTTGTTGGCGGTGGCGCAGGCGGGCAGTGAGATAGCGCCGGGTGGCATCCGGGCTGGTCAGGGCGTCGCCCCGCTCGAGCTGTTCGGCCAGGTGGCGCCGGGCCATCTCCAGTACCGCCTGGAGCTGTGCGAATTTCGCCTCACCCAGCCCGCGGTGGGCACAGAACGCCTTGCGGTCCGCCTCCAGCAGCAGCCGGAGCCCGCCGAACCGGCTGACCAGATCGCGCGCCAGCTCCACTGCACTGACGCCGGGCGCGCCGGTGCGCAGGAAGATCGCCAGCAACTCGGCATCCGACAGCGCCTCTGCGCCGCGGGCCAGTAGTTTCTCGCGTGGCCGCTCGGTCGCCGGCCAGTCCCTGATCGCCATGGTGTGCCTCCCTTCGGAACCGGTCTCGAATACTACCCCTGGATCCGCCGGGAGGTGAAGCGCCCGATTAACGCTAAATTGTTGACACATTGTGACTTATTCCGGTGCACGATGGGACTCGGGAAACTGGTAAACTCGCCCCCATGCCGACGCTTGCCGGAAAGCACATCCTGCTCGGGGTCACCGGAGGAATCGCCGCCTACAAGAGCGCGGAGCTGGTGCGCCTGTTGCGTGGGGCCGGTGCTGAGGTGCGGGTGGTGATGACCCGCGCGGCGCAGAGCTTCATCGGCCCGCTCACCTTCCAGTCCCTGTCGGGCAATCCGGTGCGCACCGAGCTGATGGATTCGGTGGCCGAGGCGGGGATGGGCCACATTGAGCTGGCGCGCTGGGCCGATGCGGTCCTGGTCGCCCCCTGCACCGCCAACTTCATCGCCCGTCTGGCGAACGGCCTTGCCGACGACCTTCTGAGTACCCTCTGTCTCGCGACCGAAGCGCCTGTCGCGATCGCCCCGGCGATGAACCGGCAGATGTGGGCGGCCACCGCCACTGTTGAAAATGTCCGGCGCCTGGAGTCGCGGGGTGTCGCCCTGTTCGGCCCGGGCGAGGGAGAACAGGCGTGCGGCGAGGTGGGTCCCGGGAGGATGCTGGAGCCGGCCGCCCTCCTGGCGGCGATGGCGGGCCTGTTCGGCGACAGACCCTTGGCGGGGGTGCGGGTGGTGGTGACGGCCGGTCCCACCCGCGAGGCGGTGGACCCGGTGCGCTTCATCGGCAACCGAAGTTCCGGCCGCATGGGGTTTGCGGTGGCCGCTGCGGCGGTCGCTGCCGGGGCCGAAGTGACGCTGATCAGCGGTCCGGTGGCGCTGCCGACCCCCGCCGGGGTACTCCGTATCGATGTCGAGAGCGCGTTGGAGATGCGCAAGGCGGTCGTCGCAACGACACCCGATATCTTCATCGCCGCGGCGGCGGTGGCCGATTACCGTCCCGCGCAGCCGGCAGCGGGCAAGATCAAGAAGGATGCCGGAACCCTGACCCTGGTGCTGACCCGCAACCCGGACATCCTGGCCGAGGTGGCCGCCCGGCGGCCGGCGCCGTTCACGGTGGGGTTCGCCGCGGAGACCGATGACCTTGCACACAACGCCCGTACCAAGCTGGCGCGCAAGGGGCTGGATCTCATCGCCGCCAATCCGGTGGGGCCCAGCGCCGCCGGGGTCGGTTTCGACAGCGAAGAGAACACCTTGGAACTGTTCTGGCAGGGTGGCGAGCGCATCCTGCCGCGCGCCCCCAAGGGGGTGATCGCCCGGCAGCTCGTGCAGGCGATTTCAGACCTCTACCGAGAAAGGCGGAAAGACCACAAATGACCGACACCAGTCACCCGGTGCAGTTGAAGATCCTTGACCCCCGGCTGGGAGAAACCATTCCCCTCCCCGACTATGCCACCGGCGGCTCCGCCGGCCTCGATCTGCGTGCCTGCCTGGAGGCTCCGCTGACCCTGGCGCCGGGGCAGACCGAACTCATTCCCACCGGGCTTGCCATCCACATCGGCGATCCGGGCCTCGCCGCGGTACTGCTGCCGCGCTCGGGGCTCGGGCACAAGCACGGCATCGTGCTTGGCAATCTGGTCGGCCTGATCGACTCCGACTATCAGGGGCAGGTGTTCGTCTCCTGCTGGAACCGGGGCAGCGAGCCGTTCACCGTCAACGTGGGCGAACGGATCGCGCAAATGGTCTTCGTGCCGGTGGTGCAGGTCTGCTTCGAGCGGGTGACCACATTCGAGGAGAGCGACCGTGGGGCCGGTGGATTCGGCCACACCGGGCGCCATTGACTGCCCGTACGGCGGCCGGATTTTTCGGCGCGTGATAGTGGGTAGGTGAAGAGCCGTTTTGCACCGCGTTTCGGAGGAGGATGAGATGACAAAAAAAAAGGGGCGCTCGACCCTGGCCCGGAAGCGTTCGAAGGGGGACAAGCCTACCGTCCGCGGCCCGGGCATTTTCAAGCTGGCCCTTCTCGCACTGGCGTTCTGTCTCATTGTGATCGCCGCTGTCGGCGGCCTAGGCATCAATCGCATTGAGAGTGAGCCTGTCGCCGGTGAAAACGCCGCGCTGGCACGTACCTCGGGCCGCCTGGCGGGTGAGATAAACGCCCGGATTCGGCAGATCGAGGCCTTGGTGTCGACTCCCGGTACGGCCACTGCCTTCCGGGACGGCGGGCTCTCCGAGGTGGAACAGCAACTTACGGCCCGGATCCCGGAAGCACTCGGGGTGCGGCTTATCGCGCCCGGCATGGCCCAACTGGACGAGCAAGGGCAACCGTCGATCGGCTATGCCATCCTTGAGCTGATTCGCCGTGCCGACGCGGGTGCCGTGCCCCGGATGGAGGTCCATCGGCCCGGGACTGAACAGGCGCAACTGGTGGTGGTCCGACCGGTGCGCGAGAACGGTGAGATACTCGGGACAGCCTTGATCGGCCTAGACCCAAAGTTGCTGGACGAATGGCTGCGTATCGCGGCGACCGACGGCGGCTATTATGAACTCAGGCAGGCGGGCAGTCCGGCGCTGACCAGTGCCGGGACGCGAAGCGGGAGCGCGGGGGCGCCGGTGAGGGAGATGGTGGCCGGCACCGCGCTGGACCTTACCCTGGTCCCGTCTGCGTCGGCCGGGCCGGCGAAGAGTACCCAGGGCACCCTCCTGCTACTGGCACTCGGTGGGGTCGCGCTGGCAGTGGCGGTCGCCTTCCTGCTCCTCGCCGCCGTGTTGCGCCGACTGCTTAAGGAAGACCTGGCGCGACTGGTTCAGTTCGTCGAGCGCCGAACGCGGGGGGAGGCGACCATCGTCAACATGCGGCTGGTGGAACTCCAGTCTCTCGCCTTTGCTTTACAGGCAGCCGCGGCGGAGCAGAGGCCTCCTGTCGTCGCGGCCTCCTCGATGGCTGACGCACCGCGGGCCAATTTTTTATCCGATGAAGAGCCTCCGGCAGAGGCCGGATTGCTGCTCTTTACGGGAAAGAGCGGAGTCGAAGTGGAGGAGGTCGGGCAGGAGGAGGAGAAGCCGTCCGATCCCATCCGGGCCGAAGAGTTGCCGGAGGCCTCGCCGGACGAGGTCGAGGCTGAACTGACCAAGCCTGCTGAGGCATTTCCGAACGTCGCTGAAATTCTCTCCGACGCGGAGTCCGATACGGCTGTCGAGCCTCTGGACAGCGTCGGCGGGAGTGATGAGGAGGCGTTGCTCGACTTCAACGCAGATGCCTTCTCGGCGGCGGGTACGGACGAAGAGTCTGCCGAAGCCACGGCCGGGAATGAGGCAGGCGGCTTGGAGCCTGCTCCCGAAAGCGCTGAAAGCAACCTGCTCGACTTCGAGTTCGATCTGGAGTCGTTTCGGGCAGAACACGCCGAGGAGCCGGAGTCGGTTGAGCCGGATGTGTCGGAATCCGGGGGTAACCTGATCAGCTTCGAGATCGATCCGGCACTGCTCGAAGGGGTGGAAGAGAAACCTGACAGTGCCCCGAGCGAGGCCGGGAAGAAAGAGGAGAATTCGTGACCTATCCGCCGCCTGGAGTCTTCCGTGCCTACGATATTCGGGGCATCGTTGCCGATGAGCTGACCCCTGAGCTGGTGTATGACATCGGCCGGGCGCTCGGCGCCGAAGCGCGCACGCGGGGGCTGCGCCGGATCGCCGTGGGGCGCGACGGCCGGCTTTCCGGGCCTGAACTGCTTGAAGTGCTCAGCCGGGGCTTGGCGGCGAGCGGGCTGGAGGTGCTGGAGGTGGGCCAGGTGCCGACGCCGGTGCTCTACTTCGCCGCCCACACGCTCGCAGAAGGAAGCGGGGTGGCGGTGACCGGCAGTCACAACCCGCCAGACTACAACGGCCTCAAAATGATGCTCGGCGGAGAGACCCTGGCCGGCGAGGCGATTGGCGAGTTGCATCGGCGCATCGTCGAGGGTGATTACACGCCCGGCAACGGGGGTGTCCGCCCGGTCGGGGTCGACGAGGCCTACCTCGATCGCATCACCGGCGATGTGGCGGGAGGGGGGCTGCATGTGGTGGTCGACTGCGGCAACGGTGTGGCCGGGACGCTGGCGCCGGAGCTGTTGCGTCGGCTCGGCTGCAGGGTGAGCGAACTCTACTGCGAAGTGGACGGTACCTTCCCCAATCACCACCCGGACCCGAGCCAGCCGGAGAACCTGCAGGATCTCATCACGGCGGTGCGGCGCGAGGGTGCCGACCTGGGGATGGCGTTCGACGGCGACGGGGACCGTCTGGGGGTGGTGACGCCGAGCGGGGAGATCATCTGGTCCGATCGATTGATGATCCTCTATGCGCGCGACGTGCTCTCCCGCAATCCGGGGGCGGAGATCATTTTCGACGTAAAATGCAGCCTCAACCTGGAGCGCGCCATCGAGACAGCGGGCGGCAGGCCACGCATGTGGAAGACCGGTCACTCCATCATCAAGGGCAAGATGAAAGAGACCGGTGCCCTGCTCGCCGGGGAGATGAGCGGCCACATCTTTTTCAAGGAGCGGTGGTACGGATTCGACGACGGGCTTTATGCGGCCGCGCGGCTGGTGGAGATCCTGAACCGGGAAGACCGTCCTGCCACAGAGGTGTTCGCAGAGCTGCCGAACAGCGCGAATACCCCGGAGCTGCGGGTGG
Source organism: Gammaproteobacteria bacterium (assembly GCA_041690635.1). Taxonomy (GTDB): domain Bacteria; phylum Pseudomonadota; class Gammaproteobacteria; order Thiohalomonadales; family Thiohalomonadaceae; genus JAWLGZ01. The sequence goes on along the minus strand of JAWLGZ010000003.1, from coordinate 288,571 downwards.
AGTTGCCAGAGGGGCGGCATGGAACATATATGGAGGGGCTGCTGGCGCGGGGCGATGCGTTCGCCGACGGCCGCATCACCACCCTCGACGGCCTGCGGGTCGACTGGGACGAGGGGTGGGGACTGGTGCGCGCCTCCAACACGACGCCATGCCTGGTGGTACGCTTCGAGGCCAATGACACGGCCGGTCTGGAACGAATCCAGGCCCGTTTTCGCGAGGTGATGCAGAGCGTCGATCGGTCGGTTGCACTGCCGTTCTGACCGATTCGAAAAGCCCACCACAGAGGAAACCACTTCTCCTCTCTGTGCCTTCCGTGTCTCTGTGGTGGATGAAATTCAGTTTTGAAAGATAGCCGTTCGGCACCCCCGTGCCGGATTACGACAACAACGGATTCGACGAGCATGACCCTGAACGCCACCGACGCCATGAACGACGCCCGTGTCCTCAGCGAGGCGCTGCCCTACATTCGCCGCTTCTCCGGCAAGACCATCGTCATCAAGTATGGCGGCAACGCCATGGTGGACGATGCACTGAAGAACGGCTTTGCCCGCGACGTCACACTGATGAAGCTGGTGGGCATGAACCCGGTGGTGGTCCATGGCGGCGGCCCACAGATCGGCAAACTGCTCGAGCGCATCGGCAAGGAGAGCCGGTTCTTCGAAGGAATGCGGGTGACCGACCGGGAAACCATGGACGTGGTCGAGATGGTACTCGGCGGGTTGGTGAACAAGGAGATCGTCGCCCTCATCAACGGCCACGGCGGCCGTGCCGTCGGCCTTACCGGCAAGGATGGCGGACTCATCCATGCCCGTAAACTCACCTTCACCCGCAACGCCCCGGAGATGAACGCCCCCGAGATCATCGACATCGGCCATGTGGGTGAAGTGGATCGGATTAATCCGGAAGTGGTGGAGTTCCTCCACCAGGCCGATTTCATTCCGGTCATCGCCCCTATCGGTGTCGGTGCTGACGGCGAGTCCTACAACATCAACGCGGATCTGGTGGCCGGCAAGCTCGCCGAAACCCTGCAGGCGGAAAAGCTGGTGCTGCTCACCAACACATCGGGGCTGCTGGACAAGGCGGGCAACGTGCTCACCGGGCTGGACGCGGCGCAGGTGGATGCGCTCATCGCCGACGGCACAATCCACGGCGGGATGCTGCCGAAGATCCGCTGTGCCCTGGAGGCGGTCCACGGCGGGGTACACACCGCCCACATTATCGACGGGCGGGTGGAGCATGCGCTGCTGCTGGAGGTGTTCACCGACGAGGGGGTTGGCACGCTGATTCGCGCTAATGCGGAGGAGGGTGTGGTATGAACGGCACGGCGGTTCGCGGCTCCCGGCGGCAGGCAATCCTTGAGGCACTCGCCCACGAACTGGAAACCAGCCCCGGTGAGCGGATAACCACCGCCAACCTGGCGCGTGCAGTGGGGGTCTCCGAGGCGGCGCTCTACCGGCACTTCCCAAGCAAGGCCAAGATGTTCGAGGGGCTCATCGAGTTCATCGAGGAGACCGTGTTCGGGCTGGTGGGACGCATCCTCGATGAGGAGGGGAGCGCAGTCGGCCGCTGCGAAAAGATCCTGGCGCTCCTGCTCGGATTCGCAGCCCGCAATCCCGGCATTACCCGGATCCTGGTGGGTGACGCGCTGATCGGCGAGACCGAACGGCTGCGCCTGCGCATCGGTCAGTTCTACGAACGGCTCGAGACCCAGGTGAAGCAGGTCCTGCGCGAGGGTGAGCTGAGCGGGGAATTGCCGGCGGTGGGACCGGTCTCCGCCGGCGCCAACCTGTTGCTGGCGACAGTCCAGGGGCGCATGGCGCAGTTCGTGCGCAGCGGCTTCAAACGATCACCGCTTGAGTTGTGGGACCAGCAGTGGCCGATGCTGCGGCAGGCGGTTTTTGGGCAGGGGCCGGCTGGGGCTAGGGGCTAGGGATCAGCGGCTAGGGGAGGAGCGCGCTGCGCGCGAATGGTTTGAAACAACGAGCGCAGCGAGTTACCTCTAGCCCCTAGCCCCTGACTCAAGGCGAAACACTCTTCAATTCCCGAAAGCGAGCCCGATCCGAGTCCGCCTGCTCCCGCAGTCGCTCCTTCTCTTCCAGCTTTCCGGCGATGTAGTGCTCCTTGTCGGCTACGGCCGACTCGGCGCTGGCGATATCCTCCTGCAGCGCCTCAGGCAGCGGCTTTCCCGCCCGTTCCAGGCTGGCGGCCCGGCTACGGTGTTCTTCCAGCTTCACCCGGAGCTTTTCGAGGCTTGAGCGGTTGATCTCGATGGTGCCGTCGAGCGCCTCCAGCTTCTGATCGCGGGAGGCGATGATCTCCTCCTCGCTGGTGAAGACCGACAGCAGCATGCGATCGTAGCGTCGCTGCTCGATGAGGCGCCGCTCCTCGATCTCCTGAGCTGCGCGCTCCTCCTCATTGCGCTGCCGCTCCGCAGCAATCTCCTCCGGGGTCTTGGCGCGCTCCTTCACCTCGATTGTCATGCCGCGCCGATTGATGGTCTCGGTGCGCTCCCGGGCATATTCGGGGGGTACGACATTGCCGCATTCACGCACACCTTCGCTGTTGGTCCAGCACTTGATCTGCGCCTGCGCGGCCGGTGTTGCCAGTGCCGAGGCGATAAAGAGTGAGGCGAAATGCCGACTGATACGCATGACCGTCATCCCGTTCGGTTGTGGCGGGGCGCTACAGTATACTGCCGCCCGCTTTCCTCCATCCATCATCACGCCCGTGGAACAGTTCACCCTGTTTATCGTTTCCTTGGTTGCCAACGCCTTTTCGGCGTTCGCTGGCGGCGGGGCGGGGCTTCTTCAGCTGCCGGTACTCATCTTCCTCGGACTGACCTTCTCCGTGGCGCTGGCCACCCACAAGATCGCCTCCGTCGCCCTGGGCATCGGCGCTACCCTGCGCCACCTGCGGGAGGGGCAGCTGGAGCGGCGGTTCGTCATTCTGCTGCTGACTGCGGGCCTGCCCGGCGTGCTGCTTGGGGCCAATGTAATCCTTCACATTCCCGACCGCGCCGCCCGCGTTGCGCTCGGGCTGCTCACGGTGGGGCTCGCGATCTACTCCTGGTTGCGGCGCGACCTAGGGCAGAGCCACACACCACGCCACCGGGACCGGAGTGGGCTGGTAATCGGAGGGGTGGTGCTGTTTCTGCTTGGCATCCTGAACGGGTCGCTGACCTCCGGCACGGGTCTGTTCGTCACCCTGTGGCTGGTCCGCTGGTTCGGGCTGGATTACCAGCGGGCGGTCGGTTACACCCTGGTGCTGGTGGGGGTGTTCTGGAACGGCGCAGGTGCGGTAACGCTCGGGATCCTCGGCGAGGTGCGATGGACGTGGCTGCCGGCCCTGCTGGCCGGCTCACTGCTGGGCGGCTATCTGGGCGCCCATCTGGCGATCGCCAAGGGCAACCGCTGGATCAAGCGGGTGTTCGAGACGGTCGCCCTGCTGGTGGGGATCAAACTGATCATCGGTTAGCCTGCCCAGCCGATTTTGTTTTCCTTGAGTTCTCTGCGCCTTGGCGAGAGTTCACTTGGCGCTGTTGGGTTTAGGCCCCGTAGGCAGCGCGGTAGGCGCGAATCTGTTCCAGTGCATCGGACAGGTCGGGCCGGCCTTCCAGGTAGCCGACCAGGTCGCTCAGTCCGATGATGTTCACCACCGGGATGCCGTAGCGCTCACGCACCTCCTGCACCGCCGACAGTGCCCCCTTGCCCCGCTCCTGCCGGTCCAGGGCGATGACCACCCCGGCGGCCTTCGCGCCCGCCGCCTCGATGATGGCCATCGATTCGCCGATGGCGGTGCCGGCGGTGATCACGTCGTCGATGATCAGCACCCGTCCGGCCAGCGGTGCGCCGACAGTGCTGCCCCCCTCGCCGTGATCCTTCGCCTCCTTGCGGTTAAAGCAGTAGGGCAGGTCGCGGCCATGCTCCTCGGCGAGGGCGGCGGCGGTGACGGCGGCCAGCGGGATTCCCTTGTAGGCGGGGCCGAACAGCAGGTCGAACTCGATGCCGGAGTCGACGATGGCGCGGGCGTAGAAGCGGCCCAGGGCGGCCAGGGCACTGCCGGTGTTGAACAGGCCGGCGTTGAAGAAATAGGGGCTCTCCCGTCCCGACTTCAGGGTGAACTGTCCGAAACGCAGCACATCGCGGGCGATGGCCAGTTCGATGAACTCCTTCTGGTAGGACTGCATGGCGGCTCCGGCAGGTCGGACGGTGTGGATGCGGCGCCGATTATATCGCGCTGGCGGCGTGCCCGCGCGCTACTAACCTATTCGGCAGATCCGATCCGCTTTGAGGTACCGCCATGTACCGTCTGTTGCTCAATGTTGCGATTCTCTTCACCACCGCCTGCACCACCTCGCCCCTGGGTCGCCAGCAGATCAAGTTCTTTCCCGAGGCGCAGATGCAGGAAATGGGCGCAACCGCCTTTCTCCAGGTCCGTGAGGAGCTGCCGGTGACCGACGACCCGGTGGTGACCGGTTATGTGAGCTGCGTGGCGCGCGCGGTGACCGGCGCGATTCCGCCCGAGGCGGGGCACCAAAGTTGGGAGGTGGCTGTGTTCCGGCAGGAGGAGCCGAATGCCTTTGCCCTGCCCGGCGGGAAGATCGGGGTCTATACGGGGATACTGCGCGTGGCGGAGAACCAGGACCAGCTGGCGGCGGTGATCGCCCACGAGGTGGCGCATGTCCTGGCCGAACACCCGAACGAACGGGTCTCCACGGCGTTTGCGACCCAGACCGGATTGGATCTGCTGCAGGCGGTGGCCGGCGGCCCCAGTTCGCAGCGACAGCAACTGTTCGGCCTGCTTGGACTCGGTGCGCAGGTGGGGGTGCTGCTGCCCTTCAACCGGCAGCAGGAGACCGAGGCGGATCTGCTCGGTCTCGATCTGATGGCACAGGCCGGCTTCGATCCGCGCGCGGCGCTCGCCTTCTGGCAGAACATGGAGCAGGCGGGCGGCGCCTCACCGCCGGAGTTTCTGTCGACCCATCCGAGCGGACCTACCCGCATGAGCGATCTGCAGGGGCGCATGGAGAGCGCGATGGCGATCTACCGACAGGCGCTTGCCCAGGGGGCACGCCCGAACTGCCGCTGAGCCCCGGCGCTACAGCAGCTCTACTGGATGACGAAATCGGTGAAGTAGATCCCTTCGATACCGGTTTTGTTGGTGAACTCCCCGAGCACCGCCTCCACCGCCTGCAGCGCCTGCTGGCGCAGCCTTTCGCGCCCTTCGGGGCTGCGCACGGTTGCCGCATCCTGATCGGCCAGCAGCAGAATGAAGGCATCGCGGACCGCGGGCATGTTGTGCTCGATAATCCGACGCAGCCCACTGTCGTCCACCAGTACCTGTGCCTTCACCTGCATGAACCGCATGCGGTTTCCCTCCTGTACGTTGACCACGAAGGGCGGATCCAGCGCCAGGTAGGGGCCGCTCGACCCACCGCCGCCGGCGGCGAAGGCAGGGGCCAACAGGCCCAGGGACAGCAGGGAGATGAGGCAGAGGGAGAGCCGTTTTCCGATCATCTCTTTGGCCCGCAAGTGAAATGGGAGGAGGTCCAGTTTACTGGGGCCGGGGGTCGGGGACAAAGGACAATTACTCCGAACCCCGATTTCCGCCATTCCTCCTTCGGGCGCGCGGGTGGGCCTGGTCATAGATCTTGGCCAGGTGCTGGAAGTCGAGATGGGTGTAGATCTGGGTGGTGGCGATGTCGGCATGGCCAAGCAGCTCCTGCACCGCCCGCAGGTCGCCACTCGATTCCAGCAGATGGCTGGCGAAGGAGTGGCGCAGCATGTGCGGGTGGACCCGTCCGGGCAATCCCTGCTCCAGGGCACACCGACGGAGACGCGCCTGCACGCTACGAGGTGCGATGCGCCGGCCGCGGCTGCTGACAAAAAGTGCAGGTTCGTCCGGCGGGGCGAGATCCGCCCGCACCTTGAGCCACCCCTCGATCGCCTTCAGCGCCAGGCGCCCCACCGGCAAAAGCCGCTCCTTGCGCCCCTTGCCGAGCACCTTGACCATACTCTCCCGCCTGTCTAGGTCCTCCAGGTCGAGTCCGACCAGCTCGGAAAGGCGCAGTCCGGAGGAGTAGAACAGTTCGACGATTGCGCGATCGCGCAGGAGCAGGGGTGTCTCGCCAGGGACCGCCATGAGGCGGGCGGTCTGGTCCACATCCAGGGTTCGGGGCAGGGGGCGGGGCGACTTCGGGGCGGGGACCTCCAGGGCCGGATTGATGCGAATGGCCCCTTCCCGCAGCAGGTGGTCAAACAAACCGCGGGCGGCCGAGAGCTCCCGCCGCAGACTGCGCCCGCCGATGCCTGCGCGATGGCGCGCCGCCACGTGGCGGCGCATGTGATGAATATCCAGGTCCGACCAGTCGGCAAGCCCCTCACGGTCACAGTACTCGGTGAGTCGTGCCAGGTCACGCCGGTAGCCGGCAACGGTGTGCGGGGATAGGCGGCGGGCCAGTCCGTCGAGGTAGCGCTCCAGCCGCCGCTTGGCCTCAGGCCGCATCGCCCGCGGATTCCGCGTGCAGGCGGATCAGCCGTCCGAGGAGGGCGCCCAGATGGGTCAGGAAGACGGTGCCCATCTCCGGGTGGAAGCGGCGCGGGTCGATGCTGCCGATCGCCACCATCCCCGTGCACCGCTCTTCCCCCGGTTCGCACAGCGGGATGATGGCCCCGGACGCGATCTCGACCCCCTCGCTGCCGAAGAAGAAGTCGAGCTGCTCGGGGGTCAAATGGCCGCACACCGGCGTGCGTGTGGTCAGCACATCCCGAACGGAACCCAGCCGGGTACTCCCCTCGCTGACAAACTCGGGACCGACGCCCGGCAGCAGCAGCCGCACGGAGAGTGCGTCGGCATGGAAATCGTGCCGGACCAACTCGCCGAGGCGTTCCAGAAGAGCCCCCAGATCGGCGGTACCCACCAGTTCCAGCACCAGCCGCTGAATGCGCTGCAGCAGTTGTTCATTGGTGCGGGCGGCCTGTCCCAGGAGGTGCAGCTTGTGTTGCAGTTCGTCGTTGCGCTCCCGCAGCACGGATACCTGCCGCTCAATGAGAGAGACCGCCGCACCGGTGTCCGGATGGGGCAGCGCGATGGCGGCGAGCAGCTCGGGGTGGCGGTGGAAGAAGTCCGGCGAATCGCGCAGAAAATCGATGACCGCCGCCTCGGATACCCCCGCCTCGGCCCCCGTGCCCTGTTCCACCGTCATAGCTCGATTTCTCCGTCAAATACCTGGGTGGCCGGTCCGATCATCCACACCGGCTCCCCTTCTCCCGCCCAGCGCACGGTGAGTTCCCCGCCCGGTAGCGCCACCTGCACCGTCTCGTCCAGCATTCCCCAACGTCGGCCCACGGCCACCGCCGCACAGGCACCGGTGCCGCAGGCCAGTGTCTCGCCGGCACCCCGTTCGTACACCCGCAGGCGGATACGGTCGCGCGCGACCACCTGCATGAAGCCGACGTTGACCCGGCGCGGGAACAATGGGTGGGCCTCGATGGCCGGCCCCAGCCGATCCACCGGCGCGCTGTCGATGTCGGCGACCCGCAGCACCGCGTGGGGATTGCCCATGGAGACGGCACCGATCACCACCTGTTCCCCCGCCGCCTCGAGCGTGTATTCGGGGCATTCCATCACCGCCTGGAAGGGCAGTGCCGCGGGAGCAAAGCGCGGGGCGCCCATGTCGACCCGCACCCGCCCGTCCGCCTCGATGTGGAGCGTGATGGGGCCGGCGGCGGTCTCCACCGCGAGGGTGTCCCGGGTGCTGAGACCCTGATCGCGCACAAAGCGGGCGAAGCAGCGCGCACCATTGCCGCACTGCTCCACCTCACTGCCGTCGGCATTGAATATGCGATAGCGGAAATCGGCTCCGGCCGCGGTGGGGCGTTCCACCATCAGCACCTGGTCGCAGCCGATGCCGAAGCGGCGGTCGGCCAGGAAGCGGACCTGGTCGGTATCGAGGGCGATCGACTGGCGCACGGCGTCGAAGACGACGAAATCGTTGCCCAGGCCGTGCATCTTGCTGAATTTCAGCTTCACCGGCGGAAGACTACCCAAAAAAACAATGACTAGCCACAGAGTACGCGGAGATCACAGAGACGGATGCTCTGTGGTGGCGGCTGCCACAGGTCATTAGTTGCCCAGCAGGCGCACGAGGTCCTTCTGAATGCAGCGGTCCATCACCACGGTGAGACCGGCGGCCTGTGCCCGTTCGGCGGCGGCGGGGTTGACCACCCCCTCCTGGAGCCAGAGCGCCTTGATGCCGCGCGCGATGCAGGTGTCCACAATGGGGTCCACGTGCTCCGGGGCGCGGAAGACATTCACCATATCGACCAACTCGGGGACACTTGCCAGATCCGGCCAGGCCCGTTCACCCAGGATCTCGTCCACCGCCGGTCGCACCGGGACGATGCGGTAGCCGGCCCCCTGCAGGGCGGAGGCGACGAAGTGGCTCGGTCGCCCCGGTTTGGGTGACAGGCCGACCACCGCGATGGTGCGGGTCCGTTGCAGCAGGTCGCGGATCATCTCGTCGCCGGGATTTTCGAACGCCATCATCTCTCCACAGCACCAAAGGCGATGAGGTGCCTGTCGCTCACCACCTCCACCCGTAACGGGAGGTTGGCGGCCGCCAGCTGCGCCTCCACTTCGTCGGGTCGGTAGGCGGCGAGCAGGGAGTGGAAGAAGTCGTGTCGCAGCACCTCGGGTTCGCCGGCGGCATACCGCGTCAGCAGCGCTTCCGCCTGTCCGCGGGAGTCAGGCCGCATCAGGTCCATCACGAACACCGGGGCACCGGGGGCGGCGTGGGCGCGGACCGTCTGCCACAGCACCATCGGATCGGCGAGGTGGTGCAGCAGGCTGTTGCTGATGACCGCGTCATAGCGTTCGCGGGGCAGCGCCGCGCCGGGGAGATAACCGTGCACCAGATGCAACCGATCCCCGAGGCCGCTCTCCCCCGCCGCCTCGCGGCCAAGCCGCAGCATCGCCTCGGCACCGTCCACGCCGTCGATGCGGCACTCCGGATAGCGGCGGGCGAAACGCAGGCAGATGTCCGCCGGACCGCACCCCAGGTCCAGCACGTGCTGTGCGCCACCGAACCCCGGAAACCGCTCCGCGAACAGGTCCACGAAGCGCTCATGGGGTTCGGTGAAATCGGCACGGGCGTAGGCGAGCGCCTGCCCCGCCTCGTCCATCAGTTCGGGCTCGGGAACCCGCTCCATCACGGCAGCCGTCGTTCGGCCTCGTAGAGGGTGGTCACTGTCTCCCGTGGCCGGACCAGATGGATCGCAGCGCCGTCCACCATCACCTCCGCGGCGCGCGGACGGCTGTTGTAGTTGGAGCTCATGGAGAAACCGTAGGCCCCGGCCGAGCGGACCGCGAGCAGGTCCCCTTCGGCGAGCACCAGCTCCCGCCCCTTGCCGAGGAAGTCGCCGGTCTCGCACACCGGCCCGACCACGTCGTAGCGGCGAGGTTGTCCCGACCGCTCGACGACCGGCACGATGGCCTGCCACGCGCTATACAGGGCGGGGCGCATCAGGTCGTTCATCGCCGCGTCGACCACCGCGAAGTCGTGGGCCTCGGTGTGCTTGAGGTACTCCACCCGGGTCAGCAACACGCCGGCGTTGCCGACGATGGCGCGCCCCGGTTCGATGATCACCATCAGGTCGCGTCCGGCGAGCCGCTCCAGCAGCGGCGCGGCGTAGTCGCCCGGCAGCGGCGGCTCCTCGTCCCGGTACCGGATGCCGAGGCCCCCGCCGATATCGATGTGGCGCAGGGCGATGCCGGCCGCGCAGAGCGTCTCCACCAGTGCCAGCACCCGGTCCAGTGCGTCCACGAAAGGGGCGGTTTCGGTGATCTGTGAACCGATGTGGCAGTCCACCCCGACCACATCGATGTGGGGCATCTCCGCGGCGCGGGCGTAGACTGCCGGGGCGATAGTGATGTCGATGCCGAACTTGTTCTCGCGCAGGCCGGTGGAGATGTAGGGGTGGGTGCCGGCATCCACATCCGGGTTGACCCGCAGTGACACCGGGGCGCGTACCCCCATCTCCCCCGCGACCCGGTCAAGCCGGTCCAGCTCCGCCTCGGATTCGACATTGAAACAGAGGATCCCCACCTCCAGCGCCCGGCGCATTTCCTGCTCGCGCTTGCCCACGCCGGAGAAGACGATCCGCTCCGGTGCCCCGCCGGCCGCCAGCACCCGCTCCAGTTCCCCGACCGAGACGATGTCGAAGCCGGAACCGAGCCGGGCCATGAGGTTCAGCACCGCCAGGTTGGAGTTGGCCTTCACCGCGTAGCAGACCAGGTGCGCCTGCCCGGCGAGGGCGGCATCGAAGGCCCGCCAGTGCCGCTCGATGGTGGCACGCGAGTAGACGTAGGTAGGGGTCCCGTGTAGTTCGGCGACCCGCGTCAGCGGGACCTCCTCTGCGTGCAGGTGCCCTTTGCGGTAGAGAAAGTGATCCATTACCGATTCGCCTGCCGCTCTTCCTCAGGCAGATAGAGCGGCCCCTTGGAACCGCAGCCGGAGAGGGCGGCGCCGGCTCCCAAAACGGCGATTACCGCCCACAACAGATATTGAGCCCAACAGATGCGCATAAATCACGTCCTCGTAAAGAGGGCGCAGTATACAAGGTGCGGGGCTCACGATTCATGTGCCGGGGGGGTGAACGAGTCGTGGACGCTGGACCTTTTGCCCCATTAGAATCCGATGATGATTTGCTGAACTATCAATCAAGGATGCCATGCGACTACTGACGTTCGGTTTGTTGGCGCTGATCGCCGCCGGGGTTCAGGCGGCCCCGGACGGTGCGGCCCTCTATCAGGAGCACTGCTCCGCCTGTCATGGACGGGAGGGGACCGGCGGGGTGGGTGTTCCTCTTGCCCTGAAGGATTTTCTCCGTGACGCGGGGGACGAGTTCATCGCCCTGTCGATCCGGGAGGGGCGGCCCGGGCGGGTGATGCCCGCGTTCAGGTCCTTGGCCGATGCGGAGGTAAAGGCGATCGTCGCTCACATACGGGGCTGGGGGCCTCCCGATCCGGGAATGAACCGAACCCGCATCGCGGGCGATGTGCAACGGGGTGCCCGGCTCTATGCGGAACATTGTGCCGAATGCCACGGCGACAATGGTGAGGGGGGGACCGGCACCGGGGTCAGTTTCTCCCGTCCACGCGACATCCCGATTATCCCCCCGGCGCTCAACAACGCCGGCTTCCTGGCGGCCGCCACCGACCTGATGATCAAGCAGACCCTGATCAAGGGGCGCCGGGGCACCCCTAAGCGTTCCGCGCTTACCGAAGGACTCACGGAGCGCGACGTCAACGATGTGGTCGCCTTCGTCCGTTCGTTTGAGCAGCGCCCCCTTGCGCGCGATTACGATCCCGACCCGGTCCCCTTCATCAGCATGGAATCCAACTACTCCCTGGAGGAGACGGTCAAGAACGTCGAACGGGCGGCGGTGGGCAAGAACTTCCGCATCATCCGTATCCAGAATCTGGAGCAGGGACTCTTCCCCGAGGCGGAGGAGGATCCGCGCCAGGTGATCGTCTACTTCTGCAACTTCAAATTTGTCGACGGGGCACTGGATGTGGACCCGCGGGTGGGTCTGTTCATGCCCTGCCGGGTGACAGTGGTGGAGCGCGACGACGGCGTGGTCGAGATCATCGCCATGAACCCCAAGTTCATGAGCCGCCTCTACAACAATGGGGAACTCGACGGCCTCTGTGATCAGATGACCGCCATCTACGAAGAGATCCTGGAGGAGGCGACCCTGTGAAGATGATGCGCCTTGTTCTGCTGCTGGCCTTGCTGGCGGGACCGGCCGCGTGGGCCGACGAGATGATGATGGTGCGGACCGGCCAGTCGTTCCCCGAGGCGATGCTGGCGCTGCAGGCGGCCATTGCCGACCATGGCTACACCGTGTCACGGGTACAGCGGGTGGATATCGGCCTCACCGCCGCCGGGTTCGAGACCGACAAGTACCGGGTGGTGTTTTTCGGCAAACCGGAGGAGGTGCGGCGGATGACGGCGCGCTATCCGGAGCTGATCCCTTACCTACCGCTCAAGATCGTCATCTTCGCCGAGGGGGAGGAGACCCTCGCCAGCACCTTTGATCCGACCCTGTTCAACGACCTGGTGGCGGCGGAGGACCGGGCGGTGCTGAAGCGCTGGCAGGCCGATATCTTCGCCATCCTCAGCGGGCTTCGCGATTGATTGACGGCGAAGTGACGTTAAGTCGGCATCGCCCGGTTGAACTGCTCCTCGATACTGCGCTTGTAGTTGAGGAAGTGGATGGTCTGCACCCGGCCAAGCGCCTCCTCGCCGATGACCGCCCGTGACAGGCCGATGTCGGTGATGTAGACCGGGTAGGCCTGTCCGCTGCGGCGCAACTCCAGCACGTGGCGTACCACGGCGTCGAACAGTTTGCTGCCGTGTTCCAGGGTCGAGAACTCCCGGCCGTCACAGTAGATGGTCAACTCGGTGCCCCCCTCTTCACTCGCCTCTACAATCACCTGCAGGCTGAAGTACTGCTGCCCGGTGCGGCGGAACTCCGGCCGCTGGCGGCCGAGCTGGAAGGTGCCGTTCTCGTCACGGCGGACGCGGTAGAACTCCACTCCTTCGGCCACACCGAGCGACTGCCCATCCTGCATCAGCAGGTTCATGCGGTTCAGCACCGCCTCGAAGAAGCGACTGAACTGCCCGACCAGGGAGCTCGCATCAAAAAAAGGTGTGGTCTGGGAGAAGAGTGAGCCGCGCTCGTCCAGTACGTAGATCTCTGCGTTCGACTCCCGCGGCCAGTAGAAGAACTGCACCCAGCCGGGCCGGTTGGCGGCCAGAATGGCGGGGAGCGGGGTGTCGGTCAGGGCGTAGCGGTCCAGCATCACTGGGTTGTAGGCGGGCTGCGGACGGGAGAGATAGCGCATCAGCGCGCCTCCGTTCTCGAACAACCGGTAGCGCGGGCTTTCCCCCTCCATACGCAATGAGCCGAATCCGCGCCCGAGTGCCACCACGTAGCGTGGGGTGACGGAACCCTCGCCGTAGAAGGCGGCGGTCACGTCATGGATCAGTTCGCCGAGCCGTTGGGCGGCAAGATTCCCTTTGGGCTGGGTGCCTCCCTGAACCTGCAGCCGTGGCGGCGTTTCGCCGCGGCCCGGCGGTGCCCACTTGAGGTACTCGCACAGTGCCTCCATCAGGCCGGCGGCCCCGGCATAGCGATAGATCAGCACCTCGCCCCAACTGGTGAGCAGCACCAGTTCCAGCTCCTGAACCAGGTTCTCCGAGGTGGCGCCATAGGTGAGCGGGTCGGGGCGTGCCGTAGCAATGGGATTGCGCTCGGCGAACATGTCGAGGGCGACATTGACGAACAGCCCCGCCTGTTGCACCCGTGCCGGCCCGGCATACGCTTCGAGTCCCCCGTCGTCCAGGCAGCCGGAAGGGAAGAGGGCCTGGAAGCGGGCCATCAGAGCGCTGAAGGCGTAGCCGTCGAAACGGCTGGGACCCGGGTGAACCACTGGCAGGGTACGCCGGTCGGCGATGCGGTTGAAATGGCACCAGGCAGCCAGCTCGACCACGCTGCGGCAACGCTTGAGGGGGCGGATCCCCCGCAACTCGTCCCGCGACAGGCTGCCCCGGTAAAGCTCCCAGAGGCTTCGCCCCCCCTCGTCCGGTGCCTCGCGCAGTGTCAGATGGCTCTCGTGCAGGTCGGCATCCACCCCCTGGACCAGCAGTTCCACCTTGCCCGCCTTGCGTTCAAAGGCGGCGTAGAGCTTGCGGCCCAGGGTGGTCAGATCGCTGCGGGTGATCAGGGAGCCGGCGAACCGGCGGGCGAAATCGGAGAGAAAACGGTAGCTGGCCGCCAGCGCCTCGAACAGCAGCCGCCGCTCCTCCGCCACCCGGTGTACCTTCCACGCCTTGCGGCCGTCCATCAGCACCAGATCGCCGCGTCGCCAGCCCCAGCCGGCGACCAGTTCCGACATCCGATCCCGTTGCCACGGCTGTTCGGAGCCGGCGGGCCGGCTCAGCGGGATGTTTACCTTGATGTAGAGACAGCGCCGCGCCAGCTCCAGCCGTCGGGCATCCTCCCGGCCCGCCAGATACTGCTCCACCTTCTCCAGCATCATCAGGTAGGGATCGAGGCGATCCGTGTCCGCCTCACCGGCGTAGACGGCGCGCTTGAACTGCATGCCGAGCAGTTCGACCTCGGGGTACTCGCCGGCGTAGCTTTCTATGAGCAGCAGTTTCAAGGCCGCCTTGTAGGGGGACTGAATCCCCTTGTAGAGCTGCCAGAGCGCAGCGCCGAAGAACTCCTCCGCGGGCACCCCGCCGAGCCCCCCCAGGTCGATATGGTCGCGGGCGTGAATGAAACGGCGGCGGTGCAGCTCCGCCACGTAGAGGTCGTACTCCGCCTCGCGCTCCGGCGGTACCATCCACCAGAGCGGGGGTTGGCCTGCGATCAGGATTGCCGAGCGATAGAACTCCTCCAGCAGCAGGGTGAACTGGGCCGATCCGCTGCTCTCCTCGCTGAGTCCCTGCACCTCGCCGCGTCGGAACCGCTCCGGGTTCATGAGGAAGAAGTGCACCTCCAGCCCCAACTCCTCGGCCCAGGCACTGATCCCGCGGGCCTTCTCCTCCAGACGCTGGAGGGGGCGCTCCTCCAACTCCGGGTCGTGGCAGAGCCAGATGTCGAAGTCGCTGGACTCGGACTGGGCCACCGTCCCGGCACTGCCCATCAGGAACAGGGAGAGTATGGGTTCGTGGTGGCTGCGTGGCCGGCGCAGGTCGAGACTGCGGGCGATCCGCCGGGCCGCTTCGAGGGCGGCCTCGTCGGGCTCGTAACCCGCCACACCGACGGGTGTCTCTCCCCCCGCGTAGCCGGGGAGCATGGGGTGGTTGACGTGAAACAGCAGGGGCAGCAGATCGAGCACCACTCGCTGGCGCTCGCCGATGCCGTTGCGGGCGCGGGCGAGCCGGGCGGTGTTCAGGCGGCGAAAGCGCTGGGCAACTGCCTTGAAGTCGATGCCGTCATCAAGGGCGAGATCGGGAGAGCCGCGGGTCACGGGGCGTTCCTTGCCTTTCTGTTGTTCAGGGGTTGTCGGGGTCGCAGGAGCCCATACGGACCCAGCTGCCGTGGTCACAGACCAGCAACTCGTCGCCGCTGCATACGTAGCTGGCATGGGTGAAGCTGACGCCGTTGAACCAGCAGACCGGGGCTTCGGGCGCCTCCTGGGCGATCACCTCGAACTCCTCCGAGGTCTCCTCGATGATCGGTGAATTGCGGCTCTCTGGATCGGGTGCACCAACATGGGTGACCGGGATTCTCTCTGCCATGGCGCTCCTCCGGAAGGTTGGTGTCCGTCAAGGTACAGCGCAAGAGTATTAGGATAACACCGTCACCGGCCCGATCACTTCCCGGCCCGCCCGTGGAAGCGCTCCACAGGAAAACGGCGCTCGTTGATGTCGGTCTTCTCGTGGGCGGCACGAATCAGGTCCACCCCGAGTCGGTCGGCGCAGCGGATGAGAAAGATGAAGATATCCGCCAGTTCGAGCTCCACCTCCCGCAGCTTCTCCGGCGCCAGCGCGGCGCTCTGCGCCTCGGTCAGCCACTGGAAGTGCTCCACCAGCTCCGCCGCCTCGGCGATCAGCGCCATGGAGAGATTCTTGGGGGAGTGGAACTGCTCCCAGTCCCGCGCCTGGGCAAAGTCGGCCAGGCGCCGTCGCAGCCCCTCGATGGAATCTTCGCTCATGATGCTGCCCGTTGTTGCTGGTTACTGGTCATTGGTCGGTAGTCGGTAGTCGGTAAATCGGTAGTCGGTAGTCGGTGGACAAAGGACAAAGGACCACCATCCAGCAACTAGCATCCAGCCTCCAGCAACCGCCTTTCCACGCCCAACTGCCTCAATCGCCCCTTGAGCAGCTCCGGGAACCGCTTGTACCAGGTGGCGTTTAGGGGGGAGGGGTGAGGCAGCGGGTGCAGCCGCAGGGTCCGCGCGGTGTCCGCCGCCGCGATGTCGATGGCGATCGACGCCTCGAACCGGTCCTCGCGCGCCCAGAACGCCTCCAGCGCCTCCCTGACCACCTTCGGCTGGTTGATGCCGAACCAGAGAAAGGCCTCGCGTCCCAGCGTGATCACCTCGCGCCCGGACCAGGCGGTGAGCAGCAGTTCGGCCATCAGCGGCTGAAACTGTTTTTTCACCGCCATCGACCACGCCTTGTTGCCCAGTGGCTTGTAAGGGACGGTATTGGCCCAGAAAAACCCGCGGCCCACCTCGATGGAGGTGGCGAAATCGGGTAGCGGTGTGCCGAACAGGTGCTCGTAAACCGCACCGCGGACCTTCTGCCCGCCGGCTCCGATGAAGGGGAGTCCGTGGCGCACCTCGTCACGGCCCGGGTCGCGGCCGAAAAAGGCGATCGGCACGTCGGGGTCCCCCAGCCCGATCACCGGATCGAGCGGATCCTTGCCAAAGGTCTCGTACACCGCGCCGTCGAGCCCGGGCAGGCCCCGGGCGTGGGCACGGAAGCGGTCACGCAGCGCGTGGGGCATCGCTAGTGTACTGTTTCACTCTTGGCGGTACTTTCAGAGCCCCCCAAAAGCGCCAAGGCAAGGCGCAGTCCGCAGGCAATGGCAAGCCCTTGGCAAGGACTGCAACGCGGCATTGGCGCTTTTGGGGGGCTCCCTTCGGGCGAGCCGCTGGCCGGCCATCTGCCGCGTTGCGCTTGCTTGAAAGGGACCTGCCATTCCTGCGCAAGCGCGCCTTGCATCTGACCGGCCAGCGACTCGCTGAAAGTGCCACCAAGAGTGAAATAGTACACTAGCTCTTCTTCTCCAGCAGATCCTTGAGGCCGGCGAACGGGTTGTGGGTGGCGGGTTTGCTCTCCTTCGCGGCCAGGTCATCGAAACCACGGATCTTGTCCACATATCGCTGGTGTTCGTTGTCGTGGCAGTAGAGGCAGAGGTTTTCCCAATTGCTGCCGTCCGGCGGGTTGTTGTCGTGATTGTGGTCCTTATGGTGGACCGTCAGTTCGTGCAGGTTCTCCCGCGTGAACTCCCGGCTGCAGCGCCCGCAGATCCAGGGGTGGATGCGCAGCGACTGCTCCCGGTAGCCGGCCATGCGTTTGTCCGACTCCCGCCGCGCTTCGGCGACGATGCGGTCGAGTTTGTCGGTATCGATGGGTTTGCCGGGGGTCCGGCGGCGGTCGTTCATAGTCGACTCCCCTTGAGGCTGGGCGAAGTGTACGCGGAAAAGCACATGATCGTCTTCTCGTGGGGGAGGCCTACATGATGGCCCCAGGGGTCCTTCCCTGGGCCACGCCGGGCAGTTGGCCAATCCGCTTCCCGGAGCACCTGATCCCGGGTGCGGGGATATCAACCTTCGAAGCCGGCCTGCTTCAGCAACTCGCGGGCCTTCTCCTCATCCTTCTCCACTCCGCGCCCCTCCTGGTACATCATGGCCAGCGCGGTCAGGGAACCAATCATCCCCTGGTCGGCCGCCTGGCGGAACCAGCGGACCGCTTCCTCGGGGTTCTGTTCGACACACTCCCCCTCCATGTACATGAAGCCGAGGCCGTGCTGGGCCAGGGCGTGCCCCTGTTCGGCGGCGGCCCGCATGTGACGGAATGCCTGCGCCTCGTTCGGGGTGCCGATCAGGCCGTTCTGGTACATGATAGAGACACGGTACTGTGCCTCGGCGTTGCCGGCCTCCGCCAGCGGTGAGAGAAGCTGCATCGCGGTGGCGAAGTGCTTGCCTTCGAAGGCGGCGATGCCGCTCGCGAGCTGCATCTCTTCATCGTTCTGCTGGTTCATCGACCGGTTCTCCTCAAAATAATTCTTTAGTGAATAAGTCGGGTACTAGGATATGTGCGCGGCAGCGGTTTGTCCAACCGGCCGGCGCCCCGCACAATTGTCTCGCGAACCGGGTCGGTGGACATCCGGTAACAGGGGTTTGGTGAGGGAGAGTGATGACCGACGGCACGCTTCAGGAGAGTATCCACCTACAGCGGCAGGCGCTGAGTACCCTGCTGGGTGAGAAGATGCACGAGGTGGCGACCCACTGCGCCGCGTCGATGGCGGAGCGCGTGGTGTTGGAGGGGCTGCTCACCCGGGCGCTGCCGGAGATGGCCTTCTGCAAGCACCTCTACGTGATGGACGCGGCAGGGATCCAGATCACCGACAACATCACGCGCGACGGCCCGGACCCGACGCACTTCGGCCGAGATCGTTCCACCCGCCCCTATATGCAGGGGATCGTCGGTACCACCGACTTCAAACTCTCGGAGGCCTATATCAGCCGCAACAAGCGGCGGCCTTCGCTGACGGCGGTGCAGGTGATCCGGGATACCGAGCGCGAACGAGTGGGCTTTCTCGGTGCCGATTTCGACCTGCGCGAACTGCCGCACACCGGTGCCCTCTACCAGGAGCCGGACCGTTGGCGTCAGATCAAGGGCGACCCCGCCATCCGCGAGGGGCTGTTCCTGCAGCGGCGGGTGCAGAGCCGCATGGACGCCCACATTGACGAGATCCTGCCGCTGATGAACGAACTGATGACCGAACACGGCATCTTCCACGGCAAGTTTCATTTCTCGAGCAACCGGGCAACCGTGTGGCTGGTGGACGACCCCTTCGCCTACCGCATTCTTGGCATCGACGATCTGATCGACCCCGACATCTGTCTCGCCTATCCGCGTCGGCCCTACACGGAACGGGCGATCGTTCCCGCGGATGAGATTGCCCCGGTATTCGCACTGCTACGCGAACTGCGCTTCGCCGACGAGACCGTCTACCTGCGTTCGGGATCGCTGAACGTCTGCAACGGGCTGGTGGCGCTCAACTTCTCCTGCGACGGTTCGCACTACATGCGCTGGGATGAGTTCCTGGCCAAGAGCGTGGACTTCTGGTTCGGCGCGGTGGCTTAGGAGCCTGTCGGATTTGGGATGCTCCTACTGCGCCGGCGGGAAAACGGCCCAAATTTCCCCGATTCCTCGTTACGTAGTCCCACTATGCGCCTCGAAATCGGGAAAATTTGGCCTCGTTTTCACACCTTGCTCGCTACGGGCACCCAAACCTGACAGGCTCCTAGTGTACTGTTGCACTCTTGGTGACACTTTCAGCGAGCCGCTGGCCGGTCAGATGCAAGGCGCGCTTGCGCAGGAATGGCAGGCCCCTTTCAAGCAAGCGCAACGCCGCAGATGGCCGGCCAGCGGCTCGCCCGAAGGGAGCCCCCCAAAGACGCCAATGCCGCGTTGCACTCCTTGCCAAGGGCTTGCCATTGCCTGCGGAGTGCGCCTTGCCTTGGCGTCTTTGGGGGGCTCTGAAAGCGACACCAAGAGTGCAACAGTACACTAGCGCCCCAGATCGTCCCGGGTTTCCGCGGGGATGACCTCGCCCAGGGCGATCGAGCGGCCCGTGTAGCACCACTGCGGATCGTGTGCCGCCGGCCGGTTGGAGAAGTCCACCAGCACCATGCCGCTGAATTGGTCGTCGCGATAGACCTCGATGCGAAAGACCTGGCCGGCACGATCCACGGAGAAGCGCTCCATGAAATCGTCGCGGGCGACGGTGATGCCGGCTTCGTCCTCCAACGGGGGGCGTGGGAACCCGATCAGGTTGACCCGATAGCCGTCGAGCGGCTTCACCTCAAAGTGCCCCTTCACCGGAATGATCGACCCGAAGGGTGCTGTGACCTCGCGCCCGTCCACCGTCACGGTCACCACATCCAGGCTGTCGTCATAATCGAAATACTGTGGATGGAGGTGGGTCATGCGGCGGTTGCCGTAGGAGACCTGGAACCCCCCCTCGCGCTCCACCAGCGCCACCAGGGGTGAACTGGCCATGAACTCCACCTGGCTGCCGCGTTTCAGCGGCACATAGCCGATATGCTCCCGCGCGTTGGCGACGTCCAAAATCACCTTGCTGCCGAACAGGGCGATGCGCGGGTGGGACTGCAGCGCATGTTCGACCCCGGCGGGGGTGAGTGGAAAGGCGCGTTGGTATTCGATACCGAAGGCGTTCATATAGCCTTCGAGCGCGAGCAGGTGGTAGTAGGCACGGTAGGTGGTGCCGAAATCCTTGCTCGCCTCAAGGCCGAAGGCGGGCTTGCCCTGTTCGATGGCGAAAAAGGTGAGTGTCTTCGCCATCTCCTCGTCGCCCCAGCGGGTGCGGGTGTCCTTTACCCCGAAGCGGTGGGCGGGTTCGATGAGGTGATTGTTGACGTGCGACTTGACCCGCTCGGCGATTGCCGCCAGCGCGCCGAACGGCACGGTGTCGAGGGTGGGCTGGTCGACGATGATCGACTGGCCCCAGCGGTTCGGATTGTGGCGGGCATCCACATACCGCTCGCGGTAAAAGCCGCTGCCGTCGTGCAGGTTGAGAATCCCGTCCACCTGCGGATCGGTGATCAGCGCCTTAATGGCGGTGATGGTCCCGAACTCGGGGTCATCGCGCGGGAGGTCGGCGAATTTGCGGTTCATGTCGCCGTGGAGGCCGCGGTGGCGGGCGATGATGCTGCGGAAGTTCAGGTTGGGAGCGACCCACAGCGCTCCCTTGCTGATGGTGTAGTGGGTCACCAGCAGGCTGGCGGCCATGAAACCACCCGGTTCGTCCCCCTGGATGCCGCCTACCACGAGCAGGGTGCGCCCCGGCTCCGCCCCCCCCTTCCGGTGGACGGTGAAGCCGTCCGCCAGGCAGGTGGCGGTGGTGGTCAGCAGGAGTGCGGCAAGGAGCAGGTTCCGCATCGGGTCACAAATTCTCCTCCAGGAACCGCCCGAACTCCTCGGCACTGACGATGTGGGTGCCGTCGCAGTTGAACTGCATGTGGATGGCGTCGGTCACCGTGCTGATGGTGCAGTTGCGCAGGTAGAAGTTGGGGATGGTGCGCAGCGCCGGCAAGCGGGCAATCGCCTGGGCCACATCCTCCTTCGGCAGCGGCTGCCACTCGTCGTAATAGTCGCCGAAGACCTGCTGTAGCGAATCCGGCAGCTCGGCGAAGAGGGCGTCGGCCCGGACGGTTCGGTAGATACTCCGGATCAACTCCGCCTTGCGTTCGTAGTCGACCGGGGGGAAGTGGCGGTCCACGTAGGCCTCGTCAAGCAGCTTGTGGGCGGCGTGGATCTCCTCGCTGAACGGCGCCAGGATCGACCGGATGATGATCTCGCCGCTGTTGAAACCGATAAAGACCTGAAACACGCACCGCCTGACCACCAGCTCTTCGAGGCGGGGGACCAGCTGGTCCAGCATCCGGTCGACCACACTTTCATGGCGCGGGCGTGAAAAGGCGGACTCCCGCATGGAGGGGTCCCCCTTGATGCCGATCCGCAGGCTCTTGCCCTGGACACCGGTGGCCGCAATCAGCTTCTCGCGGAGAATCAGCTCCCGTTCGCGGCGCGCCAGCAGGCGGTTGACCTTGGCAGCGATCTCCGGCGCCTCCTCCATGAGTTCGAGAAAGTCCCCCGAACTGACCCTGAGTATCTCCGCGTCCTCCGCCGCCAGGGCCGAGGCGGTGCGCTTGTCCCCGAAGAACACCGCCATCTCGCCGAAGAACTCACCGGGCTGGAAGGTCTTGATCTCCTCCTTGCCGGCAAATCGGGCCGCGACGATGGAGATGCGCCCCGCCTGGATGAAGTAGATGTGATCGGCGGCGTCCCCCTCGGAGAAGATCTGTGTGCCGGCCGGGTAGCGGTGCACCGAGGCCCGTGCCCTGATCTTCTCCTGCTCGTCCCGGGTCAGTTCATCGCATGTAGGTGCCATCTGTTGCCCTTCCCTTTTTTTATTTTTGGACTCCCGACCGCAATGCGCCCGCGGCCACCGCCCGTATTCTCACCCGACCTCGAGTGTGAATCCAGCCGCGGGCACCGAGGAGGCTAACGGTTTCCGGCGCGGGCACCCTCCCCGCCCCTGCTCCGTTGCCGCTGACCCCCGTTGCGGGCGCCCCGCGGGCGAGCGGCATTCCCATTGCGTCCCCCATCCTGCCGGGGGCCCTTCGGCGGCCTCGGCGCGCGCGGCTTCATGATCGGCTCGGGGCGGATGGAGGGGTCCGGCTCATAGCCGGCGATCACCGATTTCGGGACCTCCCGCTTGATCAGCCGCTCGATGTCCCGCAGCAGCTTGTGCTCGTCGACGCAGACCAGCGACACCGCCTCCCCCTCATTGCCGGCGCGGCCGGTGCGGCCGATACGGTGGACGTAGTCCTCCGGTACGTTGGGCAGCTCGAAATTGACCACGTGCGGCAGCTGGTCGATATCGAGCCCGCGGGCGGCGATGTCGGTCGCCACCAGGACGCGTACGGCCCCCTTCTTGAAGTCGGCGAGGGCGCGGGTGCGCGCCGCCTGGGATTTGTTGCCGTGGATCGCGGCGGCCGTGATGCCGTCCTGCTCCAGCTGGGTCGACAGTCGGTTGGCACCGTGCTTGGTGCGGGTGAAGACCAGTACCTGACGCCAGTTGTGCGAGCCGATCAGAAACGAGAGCAGCTCCCGTTTGCGCTCCCGGTCTACCGGGTGTACCACCTGCGCCACCAGCTCCGAGGCGGTGTTGCGCCGGGCCACTTCGATCAGGTCCGGGTTGTTCAGCAGTCCGCCGGCCAGCCGCTTGATCTCGTCGGAGAAGGTGGCGGAGAAGAGCAGGTTCTGGC
This sequence comes from Gammaproteobacteria bacterium, assembly GCA_041690635.1. GTDB lineage: Bacteria > Pseudomonadota > Gammaproteobacteria > Thiohalomonadales > Thiohalomonadaceae > JAWLGZ01. The sequence continues at coordinate 265,966 of JAWLGZ010000003.1, read as the reverse complement.
GCTGCTTCGGCAGCAGGGCGAGCACGCGGCGGATATCGTGGATGAACCCCATGTCGAGCATGCGATCCGCCTCGTCCAGTACCAGGATCTCCACCGAGGAGAGGTCCAGCGTCCCCTGGGAGACGTGGTCCAGCAGCCGGCCCGGTGTGGCCACCAGGATCTCGAGCCCGCGGCGGAGCTTGTCGATCTGCGGGTTGATCTTCACACCACCGAAGATCTCGGTGCTGCGCAGGGGCAGGTATTTGCCATAGGTGCGCACACTCTCGCCCACCTGCATGGCCAGCTCACGGGTCGGCGTGAGGATCAGCGCACGGACCCGGCCGCGGCGTGCCTTGGGGTCTTCGGACAGCCGCTGCAGCAGCGGCAGGGTGAAGCCGGCGGTCTTGCCGGTGCCGGTCTGGGCGCCGGCCAGCAGGTCGCCCCCCTTGAGGACAACGGGAATTGCCTGCCGCTGAACCGGGGTGGGCTCACTGTAGCCCTGTTCGGCAACGGCACGCAGAAGTTCGGCCGACAGGCCGAGGGAATCAAATGACATCAGGAATTGTTCTCTTGAATGGTGGCCCACCGGCGAGACCCGTCGTTGCGACAGGCTTCTGTGGCCGGCCCGGTCCAGGCGAATAGGGTGGTAGATCGAGGCTAAACCAGGAGGGATGACCACGACAGCTTCGGCACGACCGGAGGTGCCGAATGCGGCAAGTATACACGTTCGGGCCGCGAGCGGGAGCGGGCTCACCATCTAAGCCGGGCCACGCCTTCGGCGTTACGTTTGTGGGATACACGACATGTGTCGTCGTAAACCGGACAGATTGTCGCCTTCCCCGGGTATATCCGCCCCCAAAACCCGGTTTTTGGTCCATGGCCCCCGCCTTGCAACGCGCAGGGTGCAGTCAGGGAAGAGGGGGGAAGAGTGGATGAGCGCGAATCTACCGGCGGGCCGCTGGCTGCGCCACATGCCGCGGGTCACCGGCTACAACCAGGCCCTGGTGGGGCTCGGGCAGTGGTGGCACAAGGTCACCCTGATCGGAAAGATCAACAGCCTGTCGGTGGCTGCCACCCTGATCGACGACATGCAGGGGACGCGGCGGCGCTTCGAGAAGTTGCAGGCGCGGCTGATCGAGAACCTGGTCACCGAAAACACCCACAAGCTGGAGCAGGAGTTCAGTGCCCGCGCCCAGGCGGCCATCGATATCCTGGTGAGAAACCTGTTCGAGCGTACCGCGGATGTGGGCTTTCTGGCCACCGACGACGACATCCGTGCCTTCCTGCGTGCGCCGGCCCCGGACAGTGCGGAGGCGATCGTCGCCCGGCTGCGGGAGTACACGCTCAAGTACAGCGTCTACGACGAGATCATCATCGTCGACCCCCACGGCCAGGTGCGTGCCCACCTGGATGGCGACAACCCTGTCACCCGGACAACGGACCCGCTGATCGAGGAGACGCTCCGGACCGGCGAGCCCTACGTGGAGATCTTCCGCCCCTCGGATCTGCAGCCCGGCCGGCGGGCCGCCCACATCTTCTCCGCGCCGATCACCGACAACGATGCGCCGGGTGCACCGGTGATCGGTGTGCTCTGCCTCTGCTTCCGGTTCGAGAACGAGATGGAGGGGATCTTCGCCAATCTGGCCCGTCCGGGTGAGATCATCACCATCCTCGACCGGGAGGGGCGGGTGCTCGCCGGCAGTGACGAGAAGCGCATCCCTCCCGGTGCCCACCTGACGCCGGGCGGCGAGGGCCTCGGCTCCGCCATTCACGACGGGGAACACTATCTGGCGCGCACCAACGCCACCCGCGGTTACCAGGGCAATTTCGGCCTCAACTGGCAGGGTCACGTGATGCGACCGCTCCGGGAGGCGTTCGCCGGCAGGGGAGCCGAACCGGCGCAGGGGCTGGACCAGATGCACCACTCGCGCATCTTTTCCGAGGAGCTGCGCGCCATCAGCCGCAGCGCGGCACTGGTCACGGACGACCTCTCGCTGATCGTGCTCAACGGCCAGATTGTCTCGGCCAAGCGGGATGCCAACGAGTTCATGCCGGTGCTGGAGGAGATCCGCAATATCGGCGAGCGGACCAAGGGGGTGTTCGATCGCTCCCTCGCCAACCTCTTCGATACCGTACTCTCCTCCCTGCTGTCGGAGGTGCAGTTCCAGGCCTTTCTGGCGGTGGACATCATGGACCGCAACCTCTACGAGCGGGCCAACGACGTACGCTGGTGGGCGCTCACCTCGCGCTTCCGCGAGATCCTCGCCCGCGCTCGGCCGACGCCGCCGGAGCAGGAGGCGCTCGCCGCCACCCTGGCCTGCATCAACGGGCTCTACACCGTCTACACCAACCTGCTGCTGTTCGACGCCGGGGGCGAGATTCTCGCCGTCTCCAATGCGGCCGAAAGCGCGCTGGTGGGGACAAGCCTGGGCGATGCCCCGCATGTAAAGCAGGCACTGGCGGTGGGCGAGTCGCAGGCCTACGTGGTCTCGCCGTTCGCACCGACGCCGCTCTATGGGGGGCGGTACACCTACCTCTACCTGACCTCCGTTCGCGCACCGCTGGAGGGGCGGGTGGTGGGCGGCATCGCCATCGTCTTCGACGCCGAGCCGCAGTTTGCCGCCATGCTCTCCGACACGCTGCCGCGCACCGACCAGGGCGAGGTGGTGGAGGGGGCCTTCGGTGTGTTCGCGGAACGGAACGGCCGGGTGATCGCCAGCACCCGCGAGCAACTCCCGACCGGCGGGATGCTGAGTTTGGACGGCCCCTTCTTCGCGTTGGGCAACGGCGAGCGCCACTCCGCCATCGTCGAATACGCGGGCCGGAACTACGCGGTCGGCGCCGCCATGTCCCAGGGCTATCGGGAATACAAGACCACCGGTGATTACGTCAACGACGTGCTGGCGCTGATCTTCGTCCCGGTGTGAGCGCGTGCAGGTAGCGCGTGCTCAGCGCCAGTCGATGAACGGCATGAGGGAGAGGTAGAGCACCCCGAGGATGATCGCGAGGATGGCGATCACCTCGATCGGGTGGCGCAGCAGGCGGTGGATCAGTGTCTCGTGCCGGCCCGCCCGGCGCAGCTCCTCGTAGGCCTCCCGGGCGCGGGCGGTCCGCTCGCGCTGATAGGTCTCAATCAGCGCCAGGGCACGCTCCGCCTGGTGCCCCTGTTCGTCACGCAGCCAGATGGCGGCCACGGAGATACCCCAGCGCCCGGCGTGGGTCTCATAGAAATCGATCCCGTTCTCGTGCAGCAGCGCGCGCACCTCGTCCGCCTCGTCCTGGGGGACGTTGTTGAGCCTGAACAGGAGTATCGGCATGGTCGATAGTGCCTTTCAGTGGGGGCGCGCGGCCAGCCAGATGGTGTGGCGGGCGCCCTTTTTCTTCGGGCCGTGGGCGCGCGCCACCGTCTCTTCCACGTCGAATCCGACCTGCCGCAGGCGGTCGGCGAAGGCACGGTCCGGTCCCGCCGACCAGACCGCCAGCAGTCCGCTGGGCCGCAGGGCATCGAAGGCGGCGTTCAACCCCTCGAAGGCGTAGAGCCAGTCGTTTTCGCGGCGGGTCAGCCCCTCGGGGCCGTTGTCCACGTCAAGCAGAATGGCGTCAAACGCGCTCCGCTCCCGTTTCAGGACCAGCCCGACATCGCCAATCCGTACCACCGTGCGCGAATCGTCGAGCGGGTTGCCCGCCAGCCCCCCCAGGATCTCGCGATTCCAGCGTGCCACCGCAGGCACCAGTTCGGCCACCACCACCTCGGCGGCAGCCGGCAGTTGCCTGAGGGCCGCAGCCAACGTAAATCCCATGCCCAGGCCGCCAATCAGCACACGCGGCTGGTCCCGGTCCGCCACACGCGAACAGGCCAGTTCGGCCAGCGCATCCTCGGAGCCGTGTATGCGGCTGTTCATCAGCTCGCCGCCACCGGCGACCAGAATCGAATACTCCTCGCCGCGCCGGTAGAGCCGGAGTTCGCCCTTGTCGCCGGAGACGGGTGCGCTATCGAGCAGTTCCCAGGGGTTCATCGCTTGAGGTTTGATAAGTGGCTGGTGGTCAATCAGCAGTTATGAACTTGCCGGTGCCGGCCGCTCCTACACTGCCGATAAGGCACCGCGGCTGAGCGGCCGTCTAGCGTTCCACAGTTGCGGGGCAAAGTCACAGGGAAAGTGCGCGGCATGCAAAACAGGGTACTTGTGACCGGCGCCGATCAGCACCAGGGGCTGGCGGTAATCCGCGGGCTGGGGCAGGCGGGGATCCCGGTGGTCGCTGCCAGCCCGGTGCGCCGTGCGATCGGCCACGCCTCGCGCCACGCCGCCATCAAGGCGACCTACACGCCGCCGCTGCTGGATGAGCGGCAGTTCATACAGGACATCCTGGCGCTGATCGAGCGGTATCGGGTCGGAATGGTCATCCCCGTGGTGGAGAGTACGCTGGTGGTCCTGGACCGGGAGCGCGAGGCGATCGAACGGCGTGCGACGCTGGTGGCCCCGGCGCCGGGGGTGCTGGAGTGGGCGATCGACAAGCTGCGTACCGTCGAGCTCGCCGGTCGGGTCGGGGTTCCGGTGCCGAGAACCGTCTACGCAGCCGGCGCAGCCGAAGCCCTCGAACAGAGCCGGGCGTTCCGTTTTCCGGTTGCCCTGAAGCCGCGCGGCAACCCGCTGCACCGGGACACCGCCCACCGTCTTCCTTTCAAGGTGAAATACGCGCGCACCCGGCAGGAGCTGGAGCGAATCCTGCGTCAGGCGGAGGAGAGCAGCGATGCCCTGCCGTTGATCCAGGAGTACGTCCCCGGAGGGGGGATCAACGTCAGTGTACTGTTCGATGGTGACCGGCCGCTGATGATGGTGCCCTACGAGAAGGTGCGCGAGGTGCCGCTGACCGGCGGGGTGAGCGTGGTCCGGCGCACCGTGCCCATGGACCCGACCCTCGCGGCGTATATCGAAGCGCTGCTCGCCGCGGCGCGTTGGCGCGGCCCGGCGATGGTGGAGTTCAAGTTCGATCCGGTCGCCGGCGCCTACGTGCTGATGGAGATCAACGGGCGTTTCTGCGCCTCCACCGCCCTGAGTCTCGATGCCGGCGTCAACTGGCCCTGCCTGACCTACCGCCTGTTCGCCGGCCTGCCGGTGGACGCGGCCACTTACTGTGTCGGTATCCACGAGCGCTGGCTGCGCGGCGACCTGCGTGCGCTGGGCCAGCATCTGAGCGGCCGTACCGCCCGGGAGGCGACACGGGAGGCGTGCCGCCAGCTGCCGTCGCGCGGACGTGCCCTGCTCGATTTCGTCGCGGATTTCCGCCGGGGCATGCACTACGACGAGTTCAGGCGCGACGACCCGCTGCCCGGGTTGCGCGAGGTGGCCAAATGGATCCATCCCCCTGACCGCTATCGGGCGGTGCTCGGTCGCCGCCTGATGCAATTGCGCCGCCGGCGACCGGCGGAATGGCAGTGAATCCACCCCAAGTTGGAGGACGATCATGCGAAAAGGCGTCACGCTGGTTGCGGGAGCCCTGCTGGCCGGTTGTACGGCCGGGGCGCCGCGCGAAGAGGCGGGCATGGTGATCGGCGGCACGCTCGGCGGGCTGCTCGGTGCCCAGGTGGGACAGGGCCGTGGCCAGACGGCGGCGGTGATCGCCGGTACCCTCGCCGGTGCGGCGGTCGGCGGCGCGGTGGGCCGGTCGATGGACGAGACCGACCGGCTCAAGGCGGCGCGGTCCCTGGAGGGGGTGCGTACCGGGGTACCCACCGCCTGGCGCAATCCCGATACCGGCGTCGATTACCAGTTCACCCCCACGCGCACCTACGAGACCCGCACCGGTCCGTGCCGCGAGTACGAGGTGGACGCCCGCATCGAGGGGCGGACCCAGACCGCCTACGGCACCGCGTGCCGGCAGCCGGACGGCAGCTGGCGGATTACCCAGTAGCGGTCAGGGGAGCAGGAGTTCCGCAACCTTGCGTCCGCACACGTCCTGCGGATCGGTCAGCTCCGGCGGCCGGCCGTCGGGCGCTGTGCAGCTCACGGTGATCAGTTCGCCCCCGCGCACGCCGGAGATCCGGACCACCCGTAGCGGACTGCCGCTGTAGGCCAGCTCCACCTGCGCCAGCCGGGTGCCGCCGAGGGAGATGAAACGCCCGTCCACGTAGGGCCGGGCGGTGCGCTCTTCCGGCGGCACCCCGTTGCGCGCGTAGGTCTCGTCCAGCCTCGCCGCCGCCCCATCCAGTGTGCGTGCTGTCAGGGCATCCAGCCACGCCCCGTCCAGGGTGGCCCCGGCCGCCGGCTCCCGGGTCACCTTCACGGTGGGCGCATCACCGGTACAGCCGGCCGTGGCGAGCATGAGGAGCAGGGGAATAAGGCGGAGCATCGTGGAGCATCCTGTGGTCGTTTTCTGTCGAGAGATGATCGCCTTGGACGCGGACCCCACGCAACCGCGCCACCTACGGCAAGCCCCAAATGCCCCGGGTGCAGATCATCAAAAAGCCGGATGGCGCGGCGCTTGCCGCATCGGCAGCCGGGGTCTAGACAGAAGGTAAGGCTGATAAAGGCAAACCTGTCGAAAGACAGGGGCGCAAAGCCTCCGGCCTACGGGATGAGAATCCTAAGGTAGCGGGGTTACCAGCCTTATCTTTTTTGGCGTGAAGCGTGAAGACCGGCGTTGGGCGCAATCTGATTGCGCCGGGTGAGTGGAACGGCAGCACGGCGCCACAGGATGGCGCCCCAGGTAGAACTGCCGACCCCGACCCCCCGACCCCGGCGTATAATGCGCCTCCATTCTCACGCCTCCCGCCCATGCCGCTCGTCACCTTCGACAAGGTCTCCCTCGCCTACGGCCACCACGCGCTGCTCGAACGCGTCGATTTCGCCATCGACCCGGGGGAGCGGGTCTGTCTGGTGGGGCGCAACGGTGCCGGCAAGTCGACCCTGCTGAAACTCATCGCCGGCGTTCAGGGTCCGGACGATGGCGAGGTGCGCCGGCAGGACGGGGTTTCCATCGCCTACCTGCCGCAGGAGGTGCCGCTGGCGGAGGAGCGCACGGTGTTCGACGTGGTGGCCGACGGACTGGGAGAACTGGCCCGGCTCATCCGCGACTATCATGAGGCGGTGCGGCAACTGGCCGATGGGGCGGGCGACATGGCGCGGCTGGAACGGCTGCAGCACGACCTGGAGGCGGCCGACGGTTGGCGGCTGGAGCAGCGGGTGGAGGCGACCCTCACCCGCTTCTCCCTGGAGCCGGATCGCACCCTAGGCGAACTCTCCGGCGGCACCCGCCGCCGGGTGCTGTTGGCACGGGCGCTGGTCGGCGAACCGGATCTGCTGCTGCTGGACGAGCCCACCAACCACCTGGATATCGCCGCCATCACCTGGCTGGAGGAGTTTCTCCTCGGCACTCCCACCAGCCTGCTGTTCATCAGCCACGACCGTGCCTTCCTCGACCGGCTCGCCACCCGCATCGTGGAACTGGACCGCGGTCGGCTCAGCTCCTGGCCCGGCGACTACAAAACCTACCTGGAACGCAAGGCCCACGCCCTGGCGGTGGAGGAGGCGCAGGCGGCCGAGTTCGACAAGAAGCTGGCCCAGGAGGAGGCGTGGATCCGCCAGGGCATCAAGGCGCGCCGCACCCGCAACGAGGGACGCGTGCGGGCGCTCGAAGCGCTGCGACGCGAACGCCAGGCCCGCCGCGAACGGCAGGGGAGCGTCAAGCTGGCGCTCGACCGGGGCGACGCCTCCGGCAAGCTGGTGGTGGAGACGGAGAACGCCACCGCCGGATACGACGGCGTGCCGCTGTTCCAGCCGCTCACCACCCGCATCCTGCGTGGCGATCGTATCGGCATCATCGGCCCCAACGGCAGCGGCAAGTCCACCCTGCTCAAGATGCTGCTCGGCGACCTGCCGCCGCTGGCCGGCACGGTGCGCCACGGCACCCGGCTCGAAGTGGCCTACTTCGATCAACAGCGGGCCCAGCTCGACCCGGAGGCGACGGTCCTCGACAATCTCAATCAGGGCAAGGAGACGGTCACCGTCAACGGCCGCACTCGCCATGTCATCTCCTATCTGCAGGATTTCCTTTTTCCGCCCGAGCGCGCCCGCTCACCGGTGAGGTCCCTCTCCGGCGGCGAGCGCAACCGCCTGCTGCTGGCACGGCTCTTCACCCGCCCGGCCAACCTGCTGGTGATGGACGAGCCCACCAACGACCTGGACGTGGAGACCCTGGAACTGCTCGAAGAGCTGCTGCTGGAATACGACGGCAACCTGCTCCTGGTCAGCCACGACCGCGCCTTCCTCGACAACGTGGTCACCTCCACCCTGGTGTTCGAGGCGGGCGCGGTGAACGAATACGTGGGCGGTTACCAGGACTGGCTGCGTCAGGCGCGCCCCCCGCAGGAGCCCACCCCCTCACGCACCAAGGAGCCGCCCAGGCCGAAGGCGAAAGCCGAGGCGAAACCGGCTCCCGCCCGCAAGCTCGGCTACAAGGTGCAGCGTGAGCTGGAGGCGCTGCCGCAACGAATCGAGGCGCTGGAGGCGGAGCAGGAGGCATTGCAGCAGTCGATGGCCGACCCGGCCTTCTACAAACAGTCCCCCGAGGCGATCGCCGCCGCCAACGACAAACTGGCCGTGCTTGGCCAAGAGCTGGCGGCCGCCTATGCCCGCTGGGAGGAGTTGGAGGCGATGAGCTGAAACACCCCACCATTGGGTCCTGCGCTCATCTCGGGAGAAGTCCGTCAGCAGCAGAGGTGAGCGAGCTGCACGAGTTCGTCCGGAACGAATTCGGACCGCCGAAGGCGGGTCCCGCAGGGACGAGCCCCAGGGATGGGCAAGCAACGCAGTCCAGCGGGCAATACGGCCACGAGCCCGGAGGGTTGGGCCCAACGAAATCGCATTGGATTATTTGAGGCGCCATCAATACACTCGCGTGTTGTCGGGCCAGCGATATTTTGCTCTTTCCGCCTTGTTAATTACTCCCCGACCACACTCCAATCATTTTATTCTGATTTTCTTAACAACAAACACAGATCGCCGCTTTGCCTATTTTCTGGCTTTCCTTTTTTTTAACACAACATTTTCTGCATAGCGTGTGCTGGAGCTGTCTTGCATCAACCCCCGGCAGGGCGAACACTTGAACGCTTGAAGTTCCGGTTTGCATGACCTAGCCTCTACAAGCCGCTTTGTGAAGCAAAGGCAACAGGACATTGCATCAGCAAATATGAGGAGCCGGGGCAAGGATGCGGTTTCGACTGACATATGTTGCGGCATTACTACTTACCGCCATATTGCTGCTGCCTGCTTGCGGCGGGCGTGACTCGCAGGCACTGACAAGTGACATCGTGGCCGGTTCTGTGGATCCGGGCACAACACCCTTTATTAGCCTGGTCCCATTGCGCGGGGCAGCCCTCAAGGATGTGACGGCATACAGGTACATGATAGAGCCAAAGGAGGGCTCGGCTTCCAATCCAGTGAACGTCACCTATCGCGCTTCAGCACTGGAGCGTCGTGGCTATCTGACTACGGATACCGCAACGCTACCCGTTTTTGGTTTGTATGCAGGCCATATGAATCGGGTATTTTTACAACTGGAGTTTGCCGACGGCTCCATCCAGGAGTTGGTGATCCCTATCACCACACCCGCGTATGTGGATCCAGGCTCCGTCTTTGATCGTCCCGCCATACTCAGATCCCGCTCCGCGGGGAGTGAGCTCGGTTTTGACTATTTTTTTATGAAGACCAGCGCCTCTGGAGTGGTTGTTGCTGATACGGACGGTGAGGTCCGATGGGTTTCCCCCTCCAGGGGGAACGCCTTCTCATCAATTTTCTTCGATGGAGGATTCCTCGTCGGTGACCAGCAAACTACGCGGTTCTTTCGTATAGAAATGGACGGCGTTACCAGCAATGCATCACTTCTGCCCTATTACACGAATTTCCACCACAATATTGACCGAGGCAAGTTTGGTTTGCTTGGGGAGGTCGATACGATCATTGCCGGTGCTGTCCATATCGAAAGCGTACTAACCGAATTTGCGCCTTCCGGTGAAATCATTATGGAGTGGGATTTTGCAGATATACTGGAACGTTATATGCGCAGCGAGGGTGACGACCCAAGCCTTTTTGTCCGCCCGGGCGTGGATTGGTTTCATATGAATTCAGCCATCTATGATCCGCGCGACGACTCCATCATCGCTTCCAGTCGGGAGAGCTTTGTAATAAAGGTTGATTACGCAACAGGAGACATCAAATGGATCTTTGGTGACCCAACAAAATATTGGTACAATTTCCAATCACTACGCGCCAAGGCATTGCAACTGGAGGGGGATGGATTGTACCCGATAGGGCAGCACGCCTTATCTATTACCTCTGGCGGACTTCTCATGCTGTTCAATAACGGCGCACCGAGCCTCAATCAGCCCGACGGAGTGCCCATCGGAGAGTCTCGCCCCTACAGCGCGGTATCGGCTTATACAATCGATCCGGATGCGATGACGGCACAAGAGGCCTGGCGTTTCGACTATGACGAAACGATTCTTTCCCAGTACTGCTCCAGTGCATACGAGGCGAAGGGCGAGTCAGTGCTGGTCAACTATGCCATGGGAAGTAACCAGACCCAGGCACGACTGGTGGGATTGGATGCTGTTCGAAATGTGGTTTTTGATTTTGCATACCAGGCGACGTGCAACGCATGGAATGCCGAGCCCATCCCCCTTGAGGCACTGGTCATCCAATAGCAGGCGGTCATCGCGTCCGCAAACACCCCGGAAATCGGCGTCTGTCGGCCCTGGGCGGGGAGGCCGTATAATGCGGCGGTCGGGCGTAAACCCCCACCTGATGGCCGCCCCTTGTCGTACCCGGAAGAAATCGATGTAGCGCACGGTCTGATCGCCTGCCCCACCTGCGATCTCCTGCACCAGGTCCATCCGCTGCCGGTGGGCGGCAAGGCGTGCTGTGTCCGATGCGGCGCCTTGCTCTACCGCCACATTCCCGACAGTCTCAATCGCACCCTTGCGCTCTACGCCTCCGCGCTGGTGCTGTTCATCATCGCCAACAGCTATCCCTTCCTCGCCCTGGAGCTGAACGGGCGGGTGCAGGAGAACCTGCTCATCTCCGGCGCGCTCGCCATGTTCGGCCACGGGATGCCGGAACTGGGGGTGGTGGTGCTGCTCACCAGTGTCCTGTTCCCGCTGACGACTATCGCCGGGATGCTCTACCTGCTGTTGCCGCTGCGGCTGTTCGGGCTGCGCGCACCGGCCACCGACCGGATCTACCGAACACTCCGGGTGCTGGCGCCGTGGAGTCTGGTGGGGGTCTTCATGCTCGGGGTGCTGGTGGCGATCTTCAAGCTGCTGGACATGGCCGACGTGATTCCGGGGGTCGCCCTGTTCGCCTTCGCCGCCCTGCTGCTGGTCTCCGCCGCGGCGGAGGCCAGCATCGACGACGCCCTGTTCTGGCCACGCAGCGGTTGGCGCGCGCAAGGCACCGGGCGGACCGCGGCGGAACGGGGGCTGGTGAGCTGCCATAGCTGCCGTCTGCTGCTGCCGGCGCCACCTGCCGACGGGCACGCCTGCCCGCGCTGTGAGGCGCCGCTCCATCAGCGCAAGCGGGACAGCATCAACCGCACCTGGGCGCTGCTTGCTGCCTCCGCGATCCTGCTCCTCCCCGCCAATCTCTACCCGGTGATGACCGTCATCTACTTCGGTGCCGGCGAACCGAGTACCATCCTCGGCGGTGTGGTGAAGCTGATCGAGGGGGATATGTGGCCGCTCGCCCTGCTGATCTTCTTTGCCAGCATCGTCGTGCCGGTAACCAAGCTGGTGGTGCTCGGGCTGTTGCTGGTCACCGTGCAGCGCCGTTCCAGCTGGCGCCCGCGCGACCGCACCCGACTCTACCGGGTCACCGAGGTGATCGGGGCCTGGTCGATGGTGGATGTGTTCCTGGTGGCGATCCTGACGGCGCTGGTCAGCCTCGGCGCCTTCGCCACCGTGGAGCCCGATATCGGCGTCACCTTCTTCGCCGCCGTGGTGGTGATCACCATGCTCGCGGCCCGCAGTTTCGATCCACGGCTCATCTGGGATAATGCCGACGCATGACCAATCCACCCCCGGCTCCCGTCATCAAGACCCGTCCCGGCCCCTCGCTGGTCTGGATTATCCCGCTGGTGACGCTCCTCATCGGTGGCTGGTTGATCATCAAGACCGCCTCGGAGAAGGGCCCCGAGATCACCATTGCCTTCAAGACCGCCGAGGGGATCGAGGCGGGCAAGACCCGCATCCGCTACAAGAACCTGGATGTCGGCACGGTCGATTCGCTGCGCTTTGGTGAGGGCTTCGCCAACGTCATCCTTACGGCCAGCATCGACCGCGAGGCGGAGTCGTTCCTGCGCCGCGACACCCGTTTCTGGGTGGTGAAGCCGCGCCTGGGTCTGCGCGGAGCGTCCGGGCTCTCCACCCTCATTTCCGGCTCCTACATCGAACTGGAACCGGGCAAGGGGGCGCCGCAACACCACTTTGTCGGGCTGGAGTCGCCGCCGGTGGTGAAGGCGGGCGAAGCGGGCAGCGAGATTACGCTGGTGGCCCGGCGACTGGGTTCGCTCAATCACGGCTCGCCGGTCTACTACCAGGGTATCGTCGCCGGCGAGATCCTCGGCTACCAGCTCGGCAACGACCAGCGCAGCGTCTTCATCCACGCCTTCGTCAAGGCGCCCTATGACAAGCTGGTACGCGGCAACTCCCGCTTCTGGAATATCAGCGGCGTGGAGGTCTCCATGAACGCCGACGGATTCAACGTGCGCACCGAGTCGCTCGAATCGCTGCTCTACGGCGGCATCGCCTTCGAGACGCCGACCACCCTGGAGCCCGTGGAAGAGCACATCGGTGAACTGGTGTTTACCCTGCACGAAGACTACGGCGGCATCGAGGAGCAGGCCTACACCCAGAAGATCAACTTTGTACTCTTCTTCGACGGCTCGGTGCGCGGCCTCACCATCGGCGCGCCGGTGGAGTTCAAGGGGATCCGGGTCGGCAAGGTGGTGGACCTGCGGCTGGAGTTCGACAGCGGCAACACCACCTTCCGCATCCCGGTGGTGATCGAGATCGAACCGGAGCGGGTGATCGCCCGCGACGCAGCGATCACCTCCCCCTACAAGCTGTTGGAGACACTGGTGGAACGGGGGCTGCGCGCCCGGTTGCAGACCGGCAGCCTGCTCACCGGGCAGCTGTTCATCGAACTGGGCATGTTCCCGGAAACACCGATTCGGCTGGCCAACGCCGACACCCGCCTGCCGGAGCTGCCAACCGTGCCGGCCGAACTGGAGGAGATCACCACCTCCATTAAGACGGTGCTCGCCCAGCTGGAGCGGGTCGATTTCGAATCGATCGGCCGTGAGCTGGCGGGGACGCTGCAGGGCACCAACCAGCTCATCAACTCGCCGGAGCTGACGGAACTGACCGCCTCGTTCGGCTCGCTACGCGGCATCCTCGCCAAGCTCGACGCCCGCGCCGAACCGATTGCCGAGAACGTCGAGTTGGCCGTGGCCGCCGGTAACCGGGCGCTGGGCCGGCTGGAACAGGTGCTGCGCCCCGACTCGCCGTTCCAGTACCGCATGAACGAAATGACCGAAGAGCTCTCCGCCATGGCCCGTTCCATCCGCACCCTGGTGGATGTGCTGGAGCGCGAGCCGCAGTCGCTCCTCTTCGGCCGCTCACCGCCGGGAGAACAGTAATGGTCCGACTCGTGTCCCTTGCCGCAGCCCTGCTGCTGCTCACCGCCTGTGCCGGCGGCGGCGCCCCCCCCGCTCCCCGCTATTACGTGCTGACGCCGGTCTCTGTCGCGAACGTGGTCGAGGGACAATCCACGTTGTCGATCGAGCTGGTTTCGCTGCGGCTGCCGCACTACCTGGAGCGGCCGCAGATCGTCACCCGCAGCGCGAGCAACCGGCTGGTGCTGAACGACTGGCACCAGTGGGGCGGCAATCTGCGCAAGGAGATGACGCACGTGCTGGCGCGCAACCTCTCCGAACGGCTCGGTACCCCGGACGTGGCGGTGGCTCCGTTCAGCGCCGCCGGCTCGCCGGATGCGCGGGTGGCACTGGAGGTGATGCAGTTCGAACGGGGGCCGGACGGCCGCGTACAGCTTTCCGTCCAGTGGCGCATTACCGGTGCAAATGCGCGCCCGCTTCAGACCCGCTTCACCGACCTGCTCAGCGAAACGGTCCACGCGCCCGCCGACTTCGATGGCACGGTCGCCGCCATGAGCGCACTGCTCGGTGAACTGAGCCGCATCATTGCCGACGCCATCCGCACCCACCTGCCGCCGCGTGCAGGCGCCTCCGCCTCGTGAGGACCGCGGTGTCAGCACGGGTGCGGGCCGCCATGCCGCTGCGGGCGGTACGGCGTATGTACTGGCTTCCCCTTCTGCTGCTCACCCTCGCCTGGTCGCCGCTCCCGGCCGATGAATTGACCGGACGCGACCTCATGGAGGAGTCGTTCCGCCGCCACGACCACCACCCCTACACCTACGAACAGCAGAGCCTGATCCTTACCGACAAAGCGGGCCGGCGTGACGTGCGCCGGCTGCGCCGTTTTTCCCGCGCAGAGGAGGATGGGACCGTCCGGTTCCTGCTCACCTTCGACTATCCGCCCGAGGTGAGGGGTGTCGCCCTGCTCGCCACCTGGACGGGCGACGACGCTTTTGAGCACAGCCTCTACCTGCCCGCCTTCGGCGCCAGACTGAAGACGAGCAGCGAGGGGGGGCGGCGGACTCCGTTTCTCGGCAGCGACTTCACCGTGCAGGATCTGCTTCCGGAACCGCTCGATCAGTTCGAGTACCAGCGGGAGGCAGACGTGCTGATAGACGAGCTGCCCCACTTCGTTATCACCGCACGGCCCCGCGATACGAAGGTGCAGACCGAGACCGGTTACCATTTGCGCCGTCTTTATCTGCGCCAGGACAGTCACTTTGTCGTGCGCATCGACTACTTCGACCGGCTGGACCGGCCTTCCAGGCGAAGGACCGCCCACGACCTGCTGCCGGTGCGTGGTGAGATGTGGCGCGCCGGCATGGTGCTGATGGAGGATCTGGAGAGTGGCCACGCCTCGCTTCTCAAGACGGCACGTCGGGTGTTTTCGCCTGACTACGTGCCGTCCGAACTGTTCACGGCGGAGTGGATCCTGGCCAAACGCCACATGCGCGACGAGCGCGCCGCCTTCCTCGACCGTGGGACGGATGTGAACGGTGAAACGGCGAGATGAGCGCTCACGCGACCTTCCATAGGCTACTGCTGCTTGGCGTGAACCACCGTTGGGCATCGCTGGTGTTCCTGTGCCTGGTGACCGTGTTGCTCGGGCTCGGGTTGCCGCGGCTGCAGGTGGACACCGGCCTTTCGAGCCTGATCCCCGGTGCCGACCCGGACAAGCTGATCTACGACCAGGTGGCGGAGGAGTTCGGGTCCGACAACCGCACGCTTATCTATCTTCGTGGAGAACGGCTCTGGACCCCCGAAGGGCTCACCGCCCTGGAACAGCTTCACCGCCGCGTGCAGGCACTCCCGTTTGTGCAGCGGGTCGACGATCTCTACACCCTCCGAAGCGTGCGCGGCGAGGGGGAAGTGCTGGATGCGCGCCTGCTGCTGGCGGAGGTCCCGGCGGGGAGCTCCGAGGCGGAGCAGGCGCGCGCTGACGCCCTTTACAATCCGCTCATCGTGGGCAACTACCTGTCGCAAGACGGCGAGGCAACCGCCTTGATGGTGACCGTCCGCGAGGCGCCGGACGACCCCACCTTCGACCGGCGGGTGAGCCGCGCCCTCGAGGATGCGATCGCACCGGCGCGCACCCACTTTGAAACCGTGTTCCAGATTGGTCCCCCGCGTATCAGCGACGAACTGAAGAGCAATCTCCTCCGCGATCTGTTGCTGCTCGGGCCGTTGTCGGCACTCCTGCTGGTGGTCACACTGTTGCTCTTTTTCCGTGGCTGGTTCGCCGCGCTGGTGCCACTCGCAACCTCCATCCTCAGCATCATTTGGGCATTCGGGCTGATGGGGTGGGTAGGGATTCCACTCAACATCCTGAGCGCGATGATCCCCTCCCTGGTAGTGGTGATCGGCGCCACCGAAGATACCCATATGATGGCCGCCTATTTTCGCGATCTCGCTGAAGGTGGGAACTCGCGGGCGGACACCACCCGGCTGATGATGCGGCACATGGGGGTGCCGCTGCTACTGACCATTTTCACCACGGTGATGGGCTTCGCCAGCAACGCCTTCATCGGCATCGAGATGATCGAGCATTTCGCACTTGCCTCCACGGCGGCGTTGCTCGCCAACGGCATCATCACGCTGCTGCTGGTCCCGCTGCTGCTGTCGGTTATCGGCCCCACGCGGGTGTACGGCCGCCGCACTCCCGGTACGCGCGGACGGACCTCGGTGCGCGGCCTCCCCGGCCTGGCGGTGCGTGCGTTTGGCACTGCGCACCAGCACTACGCACGACCGGTACTACTGCTCACGGGGGCGCTGTGTGCCTTCTTCGTCTATCAGGCCTCCACCCTCCACGTCACCAACGACCCGTTCTCCTACTTTCGCGAGGACCGGCCGCTGCTGCAGCACGCCCGCCAGGTGCAGCAGGATCTCGCCGGCATCAAGGTGTTCTTCGTTTCCCTGGAATCGGATCGCGAACGGGCCTTTCTCGATCCGGCGAACCTCCGGCGGTTGGCCGAGATTCAGGCGTTCATCGCCAAGCAGGGGATCTTCGACTCGAGCATCTCGCTCGCCGATCACCTGACGCTGCTCAACCGTGAATTCCATGGTGGTGACCCGAACTATCACACCCTCCCGATCCGGCGCGACCTAGTCGCCCAGTACCTGCTCTTCCTGCACCGCAGCGACCTGGACAGCTATGTGAGTCACGACCTGCGCCGCGCCAACATTGTGGTACGCCACAATGTCAGCGACTCGGCCACTCTGAATCGCCACATCCGTGAGCTGCGCGAAGTGGTGGCGGGTATCGCCGGGGCGGAGCTGCGTGGCCATGTGGTGGGCGAGAACTTGATGATCAACGCGGCCGCCGAGACGCTGCTGTCGGCGCAGGCCAAATCGCTCGGCGTTCTGCTGGTGGTGATCTTTCTGACCGTGTCCGCCATGTTCACCTCGTTCCGCGGCGGTGTTATCGCGCTCATCCCCAGCCTGGTTCCGATCATCCTCATGTTCGGCATCATGGGGCTGCTCGACATTCCGTTGAACCCGGGCACCGCGATGGTCGCTGTCATTGCCATCGGCATCGCAATCGACGGCACCATCCACCTCTTCGCCCGCTACAACGATCTGTGCCGGCGTACCGCCGACTACACGGAGGCGGTGCGCATGACGGTGCGTGAGGAGGCGGTGCCGGTGGTTTACACCAGCCTGGCCCTGGCGCTTGGATTCGGCATTCTGATCTTCTCCAACTTCACCCTGGTGGCCCAGTTCGGCGCCCTGGCCGCGGCCACCATGCTGTTCTCCATCTTCGCCAATCTGATTATCACGCCGATCATCATGTCGCGCATTCGACTGGTGGGGCTGCACCAGATCCTGGCGCTCTCCTCACAGAAGGGGGTGCTCGACGCGAGTCCGCTGTTTCGGGAAATGAGCGACTACCAGATCCGCAAGGCGATCCTCATCTCCGAGATGCACGAGTTCGACGCCAAAGAGTTGCTCATCGAGCAGGGTAGCATCGGCCGCAGCATGTACCTGCTGCTCGAAGGGGAAGTGGAGGTGGTGCGCCGCGACGGCGGCGAATCACGGCAGATTGTGGTGCTCACGCCGGGGCAGGTGTTCGGCGAGATCGGATTTATCCGGGACACCCAACGCACCGCCGACGTGCGGGCGCTGACACCGGTGAAGGTGCTGCGCTTCGACTACGAAAAGATCCGGAAGGACCTCAAGTTTTTTCCCGGCATCGTGGCGCGGCTGAACTTCAACATCAGCGGCATCCTCGGCGAGCGCCTGGCGGATGTCATGGAGCAGCGGCACGCTACGCCGAAGGCGGGAACGAAGCAGTAGGCGCCCGCCCCGGCGGCGTCGGGCGAAAGAGGGCTCGCCCGAAGAATGGGGTTTCTACCGGCCCGGTGCGGGAATCACGGTGTAGTGGATGGTCATGGCCCGGATGACCCCGTCGCGGATCAGATAGGAGTCGGCGCCATCCTCCACCCGTGCGCCGTTGTCTGCCGTACCACGCCACTCCAGAAAACCCATCTCCCCTTCGGCCATGATGTTGAGGTAGGTCCACTGACCACCGGGCAACTGCTCGTTCAGCAGGCGCACCTTGGCACGCACCCCCTCAAAGCCGTGGAAGATGCCGTAGCCGGTCAGCAGTACGATCTCCGGCGAGAAGTTGCGCGCCAGGTCGGTTTCGAATTCCCAGGAGGCGGCGAGCCGCAGATGGTCCTCCAGGACCTCCCGTGGGGAGCGGATGGTTGGAACCATGGGAAGGGCGGGCCGGCCGCCTCTGCGGGCGGCCGGCACTCTGGACTGGTACTCAGTAGCCGCTTGATCCGGACTGGCCTTGGCCGGTCTGACCCTGCCCGGGCTGCTGCCGCTGCTGTTGCTGCTGCCGCTGCTGCTGCTGCTGCCGCTGCTGCTGCCCCCCCTGTTGCTGCTGTTGCTGGTCGAAGCTGGTCGGAGGGAGCTCGTCGAAGGCGGCGAACTCGGCACTCAACTGATCCTGACCGACGTCGAGCGTGGCGGCATTCTGCTGTGGATCGACCTGGAGGCGATCCCATGGGATGAGGTAGTTGGTGCCCCCAACGCCGAGGAATCCTCCCTCGCGCATCACCACGAAGGTCACCTGGCCCTGCTCGTCGATGATCACCTCGTCGATGCTACCGAGGTTCTCGTCCTGCTGATCCTTGATCTCCAGTCCCTGCAGGTTGCTGGCCTTGTACATGCTGGAGAGATCCACGTCCTGCTGGGCCTGGGCATCCATACCGGGCTGTTGCTCGGCGCCAGGTTGCTGCTGCTGTTGCATGCCGGGGTCCTGCTGTGCCTGGGCAATTCCGCCCACCGACAGCGCCAGAAGCGTTGCGGACGCGAGTGAGAGTATGGGATTACGTTGCATGCTTCACCTCCCTGTGATTGCACGATCGGAGTTGCCTTGCGGGCTCCGCTGTCATCGAAGGTCTAGGAGAGGCCGACGAAAGAATCAACCGGAGCCGACTCCAGGCATCATGCGGCCTTACTGCATGGCTGCGAATCGTCAGGAAATGCCTGCACCTGTCCGGTTGCGGCGCTCCGCCGGATCGGGGATTATCCGGGGGCGCTCCACCCCTCCCAAGACGTGAGAACATGACGCCGGGATGAAGAGACCCAGCGAAAAACCGGATTCGCGCACCAGCGACTTCTTGCGGCGCATGGAGGCCAAGCGCCTCTCCCGCGAGTGCCCCTACGTGCTTGACATGCGCGGTAGGGCTCCCGGAAAGATCCGCGAGGTGCAATACCGGGAGCGGACATTCTTTGTCGACGACATCTCCCACACCCTGTTGAAGCGGGGCCTTGAGAAGACCGGCGGCCTGTTCACAGTCGGCCTCTACGAGGCGATCGTGAACGGGCCCCATACCCATCGGGCGCGCCAAACGCGCGAACCGGACGCCGCCGGCGCAGCGACCTCTGCCCCCACCGGTCCTGGCGTGATGGAGTTCGGGTACTTCCATCGCCGCCAGGAACCCCGGCTCAATTTCGCCGCAGAGGTTCGGGTGATTCACAACGACTTCGACTTCTCGGCGGTGACCCGCAACCTCTCCCCGTCCGGGTTGCGCGTCAATCTCGCCGCGCCGTATCAGTTCGATCGGGAGAGCCGAATCGGTGTCGAACTCGGTGCACTGGGCGTCGTCGGACTCGGTGTCGTGGCGTACAGGGTGATAAAGCAAATCACCACCGGGGCGGCGACGGTCGACCTGATGCTCAGACTCGCCGAGGAGAGGCCCGAACCGGTTCTGGCGGCAATCGCCGCCTTCATCGATGAGCGCCGGGGAAAATACCGCCTCGATGCGGACGACGCACTGCAGACCACCTCTGCCTTTTTTCACGAGCGGCTCTATGCCGACAACGACAGCCAGTTGCCGCTCTTTTTCGGTGCGTCCCGGGAGGAGCCGCTGCGTCTCGATGCGGTGCTCGCCAGCCGCCACAACAACGGGTTGCTCGAGCACTTTCGCTGTGATGGTCGCTTCGATTTCACCCCGCTCACCCTGCCCCACCGGCTCGAACATCTCGCTGCCGGCGGTGAAATGAAACTCGTGGTACTGCGCCGGGCGGACGCCGGACCGTGCAGCTGGACCGATACGGAAACCGAAAGCGAGGCGGAGTGGCGTGCCGTGCTCGAACAGGCACGGGCGAGCGATCGGCAGGCCAGGGTATTTTATCTGCGGGGCGTGCCGATCCCGAGGGAGGCTATTGAGAAGGCGCTGGCGCGCCAGCGCCAACTGGTGGATGACGGCGGGACGGCGGTGGCAGGCGGCGAGGCGATCCTGGACCGTCTGCGCCTGCTGGTCAGGGCAGCGGACGTCACCACCGAGGCGCTGACGGCCGAGGGCACCGCCACGGCCGGGACGCCCCCGGCCTGGTGTGGACCCCAGCGCCAGGAACTCCACTCCGGCGCAGTCGTTGCACGGCTCGACCACTGGAGAACGCCGTCGCCCCTGATTCCCCACGTGATCTACCGCGGCAAACGCAAGGAGGAGCGCTATCTTGCGCGCACCCGTGTATCGGTCTCCCTGAATGGTGGGCAGTGGGAAGGGGTGACCGTGGACCTTTCACGCGGGGGCATGCGCGTGGAGTGCGAGGGGGTGCTGCCGGTCGACCGCGACGCGGACGTATCGCTGAGCCTGGTCTCACTGCAGCAGAAACGACCGGATCTGGACCTTAGCTGTATTCCGTACCGGGTGGCAAACCTCGACAAGGGAGAGCAGGCCACCACCCTGATGCTGGCGCGACAGATGGAATCGATCCGCGACCCGTTGAAAGGGTTTTTTGACGAGCTGTTCGAGACCAACCGCGCGAAGCTGAAGATGGATCGGGCCGACGTGGAATCCACCGCCCTCGCACGGTTGCTCGGGAGCGTCGGCACCACCGAGCTCACCACCCTCCCGTTTTTTGTGCGGCTGGACAGGGACGGCAGTGTTCGGGTGGAGCACTGCGTGGTCAACCGTCCGCCCAATGCACTCGCGGCGATCTTCCAGACAGAGAGTGGCGGTTACGACTTCAGCGCATTCGCCAGCGACGACTTTGTCCGCCACCTCAACAGATGTCTGCGGTCACGCAGGGGCAAAGAGCAGGAGCGGCCTTGCGAATTCGGCTATCTGTTTCAGCGCACCGCCGAAGGGACGCGCGGTGCTCCGCTCGATTGGACACGTGCGGCACAACTGGCCCGTACGCCGACAGCACACACTGCGCGGTTCACGAAGGTCGCGATCAAACCGGTGGAACCGTTCAGCGAACTGGAGGTGGAGCAGGCGGTTCTGTCGATTTTCGAGCAGTCCCACTTCAAGGCGCTGCGCTTTCGGGAGATGCTGGACGCGGTTGTCGGTGTCGGCGAGGTGATCGATCTTACGGGGCTGATGCGGGAAGGTTGAGAGGCCCGGTAGCCCCGCTACCTTAGAAGTGAATCCCGAAGGATCCATCCCTTAGGCCGGTGGCTTTGCGCCCCTGCCTTTTGGCAGGTTTGCCTTTAACGGGCTTACTTCATGTCTAGGAGACGCCTATCCTCCTGTCAAAGGGACCGGAGGATTTTTTTTCAGACCATCCCGCTCTGCTGTACGGTCCACACCAGGATCGCATAGCGTCCGCCTTTGCCTGCGGCGACCAGCAGTAAGAACAGGGCGAAGCGCACCCGCATCACGCCGGCGACGAAGGTCAGCGGGTCACCGACCACCGGTAGCCAGGAAAGCAGCAACGTCCACACTCCGTACCGGCCGAACCAGTGCTGTGCGCGGCCGAGGCTGTCCGGCCGGAAAGGAAACCAGCGCCGGGACTGGAAGCGGAGCAGAAAGCGCCCGAGCACCCAGTTCACCGCTGCGCCGAGCGTGTTGCCGGCGGTGGCCCAGGTCCAGAGGGTGAACGGGTCGTGGCCGCCGGTGAGCAGGCCTGCGAACAGTACCTCGGAGCCGGCGGGCAGCAGCGTGGCGGCGACGAAGGCGACCAGGAAAAGTCCGACGTAGGGGTCGATGGTTGAGTCCCGCTGATGGATGTGGATGCCCGCGTTCCATGTTGTCGCGGGGGCACCAAGGATGCCACAGGGGAGTGGAACAGAGTAGGCGCGAGAGGCGGTTACGAACCGCGCTTCAGTCGCAGCCGGCCGTCCGCCAGTTCGGCGGAGGTGCCGAACGGCGTGCCCTCACGGCTCAACAGCTCCTTCAGCCATAGCGCCTCGTCGGGGGTGGCCGCTTCGAGCCGGAAGCGGTGCACCCGGAAGGGGAGCAGCTGCAGGTCGAGCAGTTCACCATCGCGGCCGAGCCGGGGGAGGTAGAGCAGGGTCAGTTCGCCCCGGTACTGCTCGTAACCGTGAATCCCTTCGTAGTCGTTGAGCAGGTCGCCGCAGCCGTAGAGCACCAGCCGGTTGCGGTAGAGCTCGATCCCGAGCGGATGGTGGGAGGAGTGCCCATGGATCAGGTCGACCACGCCGCTGTCGATCAGGGCGTGGGCGAAGGCGACGTGTGCGCGGGGGATATCGTAGCCCCAGTTCCCGCCCCAGTGTATCGAGACCACCACCCGATCCCCCTCGCGCCGCGCCGCCCGGCAGTGCGCCACCACGGCGTCCACGGTCTCCATCGAGAGATCCGGCAGCAGCGCGACGCCGGGCCGGTCGGTCATCGCGGCCCAGCTCTCCGGCACACCGCTGCTGCCGTGGGCACAGGCGAAGAGCAGCAGCCGACCGGCCGGTGATTCGAAAGGGGTGACCATCCACGCCTGTTGCCTGTCCCGGCCGGCACCCGCCGTTCTGATGCCGCTTTTCTCCAGTGTCGTGAGGGTTTCGAACAGCCCCTCATGCCCCCAATCGAGGACATGGTTGTTGGCGACCACGCAGCCGTCGATCCTGGCGGTGTTCAGGACCGCCGTGTTCGCGGGGTGCATGCGGTAGTGAATCCCCTTGCCCGGCCAGGGGTGCTCGCTGGTGGTGACGGCGGTTTCCAGGTTGATGATGCGCAGCTCCGGCGCGACGCGCGCAAGCGCCGGCAGCGCCTCGCCCCAGACGTAATCGAAACCGACCCCCCGGGGTATGGGGCCGTTCCTCCTTTCCGCCAGGGCGACATAGTCTCGCGCATCCCGGATCCAGGATTCATGCAGCGCCGGATTGACCGGCCGGGGCAGGATCTGATCGATGCCGCGGCCGAGCATCACATCGCCGCAGAGCAGGAGGGTCAGCGGCAGGCTCATCCTTTGAGCGTGGGCGCCTGACGCCGAATCGTCAAAGCACGCGCAGATCGGGTCGGGCCGGCGTAACCCGACGATTCAGCCTCAAAGCCGGTCGAGATAGTCGTCCACTGCCGCCGCAACGGCGATCTCACCCTCGAGTACCGCCTGGTGGTAGCGGCGCATCCACGGCCCCATATGGCCGCGCGAGTGGCGCAGTTCGGTGAGCATCAGGCGAGCGAGCGGGCCGCCCTGGTCGAGAAAACCACTGGTTTCGAACTCCCGTTCGGTGCGGCTGCGGTCATAGTCGAGCCGGGTGATCTCTGCCTGCCAGGCGTCGTCGCAGGTGAGCCGCAGGTAGGAAGCCCGGGGGTCGCGATCGAATGGGGCGCCGACCGAGCCGCTGTTGACCACCAGCCTCTCCTCGAAACGGCGCACCAGCGGTTTGTGGGTGTGGGAGCCTACGAACAGATCGCGCGGGTCGCCCAGCTTCTGCCGCAACTCCTCGCCCGTGGTCTCTGGCAGGATCCCCTCGCGATCCCCCAGCCGCGAACCATGGGTGATGTGCAGCGTCGCCCCCGCCGGGGTGGTGAGGTCGAGGTGATCGGGCCAGCCGTGAAACGGTGCGAGCGCCTCCCCGAGCTGGTCGACCGTAAAGTGGGCGAAGCGCTTGAGGTCGAAGGCGTTCACCTGGGGATCCACCGCACGGTCGGCGCAGCGCAGCACCCACTTCTCGTGGTTGCCCTTGACGCCCCGAAAGTGTGGGAAGCGCTCCGCCAGCAACCGCACGCAGGCGAGACTGTTGGGGCCGCGGTTGATGAGGTCACCATTGACGATCACCTGTTCCGGCGACCACCGATCCAGATCCTCCAGTACCGCCTCCAGCGCCGGCAGATTGCCGTGTACGTCCGAGATCACCGCGATCTTCATCGCCCCGTTCCTGTCGCCTTTCTTCCCATTGTCGCATTCCGGACACCTTCCGTGGCATCCGAAGCCGCGGAACGCCGCGCAGTGGCGGCCCCTCCCCGCTGGTTCACAACTTGCAGGTGAGGGGATCCGGACGCGGAAACACGGTCATGGGTTCCGACACCCTCAACAGCGACATTATCTGGATTCTGCTCTGCGGCTTCCTGGTTGTCCTCATGCAGGCGGGCTTCACCTGCCTGGAGAGCGGACTAGTTCGGGCCAAGAACAGCATCAATGTGGCCATGAAGAATCTGGTGGACTTCTGCGCCTCGTCCGCCCTGTTTGCCCTGTTCGGCTTCGCCCTCATGTTCGGCGAGAGCTGGAACGGCCTCATCGGCACCTCCCATTTCGTGCTGATCGATGTGACCGATCCCTGGCTGCTGGCCTTCTTCTTTTTCCAGATGGTGTTCTGCGGTACCGCAACCACCATCGTCTCCGGCGCAGTGGCCGAACGGATGCGCTTCGCCGGGTACTTCTTCACCTCGGTGCTGATCGCCGGGTTCATCTATCCGGTGGTGGGGCACTGGGCCTGGGCGGGCGCCGACGGCGACCACTTCGTTGGCTGGCTCGGCACGGCGGGATTCATCGACTTCGCCGGTTCCACCGTGGTCCATTCGGTGGGCGGCTGGGTGGCCCTGGCCGCCCTGCTGGTGATCGGCCCCCGTCTCGGCCGCTTCGGCAAGGGGGGACGTCATATCGAGGGCCACAGCCTGCCGATGGCCGCGCTCGGTGTGTTTCTGCTCTGGTTCGGCTGGTTCGGCTTCAACGGCGGCAGCACCCTGGGCCTCACCCCCAAGGTGCCGCTCATCATCACCAACACCGCGCTCGCCGCTGCGGCCGGCGGTCTGGCCGCACTGGTGCTGAGCTGGCAACACAACGGTCGGCCCAAGGCGGACCACATCATGAACGGCGTGCTGGCCGGGCTGGTGGCGATCACCGCCTCCTGCCACCTGATGGAAGCGGCAGCCTCGGTGGTGATCGGCGCCGTCGGCGGTGTGGTCTGCATCGGCGGCGCCTGGCTTCTGGAACGCCTGCATATCGACGACGCCATCGGGGCGGTGCCGGTTCACCTCTTTGCCGGTATCTGGGGCACGCTGGCGGTGGCCGTGCTGGCGCCCGACGGTTCGTGGGGCGATCAGGGTCGACTGGACCAGTTTTTGATCCAGTTGCAGGGGATTGTCACCATTGGGCTGTACGCGTTCGGCGTGAGCTACAGTCTGCTGCGGCTCGCCGGCCGGCTGGTGCGACTGCGCGTGACGCCCCGGGAGGAACGCATCGGTTTGAATGTGGCCGAACACGGGGCCAGCACCTCGGTACTCGACCTGCTGACCCAGATGGACCTGCAGGCACGCAGTGGCGACTTCAAGCGGCCGGTGAAGGTGGAGCCCGAGACGGAGGCGGCCCAGGTCGCGCTCTTCTACAACGCGGTGCTGGAGAAGTTCCGTATGGAGACTGACCGGCGCCACATGGCGATGCACAAGCTCGTCCAACTCGCCAACTACGACACCCTGACCGGGCTGGCCAACCGTCGGCTCTTTTTCGATACCGTACGCCGCGCCCTGGCGCGGGCGGCGCGCAATCGGGGCACGGGTGCGGTGCTCTATTTCGACCTGGACGGCTTCAAGCGGGTGAACGATCGCCTGGGTCACGAGGCGGGCGACAAGGTGTTGAAGGAGGTTGCCCGCCGCATGAACGGCTGTATTCGTGAAAACGACCTGCTTGCCCGCCTCGGTGGCGACGAGTACGCCCTGCTGCTGGAGGACTCCGGTGTGGAAGCGGCGCGTCAGGTGGCGGAGAAGATCATCGACATCATCTCCGACCCGTTCCCCCTCGACGGCGAACAGGCACATATTGGGGTCTCGGTCGGCATCGCCCTCTTCTCACCCGAGCTGCGCGAGAGCGTCAAATCGGTCCTGCGCAAGGCGGACCACGCCATGTACGTGGCCAAGCTGGCCGGTAAGGGCGTGGTCCGCTTCTACACCGATGAGCCGGAGGAGTTTGCCCCCGCCCTGTGATGCCGGGGATCACACGGGTGCAGGAGCGGCTGAGGTACGGTGCCTCGTCATGTGTAAAAGCGGTTGGCGAGGTAGGCGACGACCAGCACCACGACGAGCAGAATCGCCCACATCAGTCCCACCATGAAGCGGCTGAACCCGGTCAACATCTGTTCCGAACGGCTCTCCCGCGGCGGGCCCTTGTTCTCTTGATTCATCCATCGGCACCGGTGATGCTTCCGTCTCCAATCAAAGCACGTCCCCGGGTCTTGCGCATCTACCGGGGCTCCACTGTGATCGGGATCGGTCCATAGTATTGGGAAGGGACAGTGCCCGATCGTTGAGGAGAGGAGAAACCACATGGCCCGTACTGGCTCCGAAAGACTTCGCCCTGCCACGCGGGTGATCCGCGGCCTCGACACCACCGACGGCGCCGGCGTGCACCTGACCCGCTTCATCGGAACACCCGAGATCGACAGCCTCGATCCGTTCCTGCTGCTGGACGCCTTCCACTCCGACGAGCCGGACCGTTACATGGCCGGCTTTCCCGATCACCCCCACCGGGGCTTCCAGACCATCACCTACCTGCTGGCCGGACGCATGCGCCACCGGGACAATGCCGGGCACGAGGGGGTGATCGGGACCGGCGGCCTGCAGTGGATGAGCGCCGGCAGCGGAATCATCCACTCGGAGATGCCGGAGCAGACCGAAGGGCTGCTGTTCGGGCTTCAGCTCTGGGTGAACCTGCCGGCGGCGCAGAAGATGACGCCGCCCCGCTATCGGGACATCGCCGCCGCCGAGGTCCCGGCCGAGATGCGGGAGGGGGCCACCATCCGCGTCATCGCCGGCAAGTCGTCGGGCGGGGTGCGTGGGGTGCTGGAGGACCTGACGATTCCCGCGAACTACCTCGACGTCAGCCTCGTCCCGGGCGCGAGCCTGCGCGAGCCGGTGCCGGAAGACCATAACGGTTTCGTACTACTGCTCGACGGCACCGTCCAGCTGCTGGCGGCCGAGGGCGAACACCCGCTGGCGGCGCGCGCGCTCGCCGTGCTGGGCGAGGGCGACACGGTGGCGATCCGGGCCGGCGATACCGGTGCCCGCCTCCTGCTGGTGAGCGGGCAGCCGATCAATGAACCGGTGGCCCGCCAGGGGCCGTTCGTCATGAACACCCGCGACGAACTGGCACAGGCGTTCCGCGACCTGCGCGAAGGGCGGATCTAAGGAAAAGCGCTGATGGTCGAATGGGGTACCATGAGCCTCGGAAATCGATTCATGGAGATGAGGCATGCTGTTCGAACCCTTCACGCTCGGCCGGATTACGCTCAACAACCGCACCGTCATGGCCCCGCTGACCCGCTCGCGGGCGGGCCAGCCGGGCAACCTCCCCACTGAACTCAATGCCGAGCACTACGCCCAGCGCGCCTCCGCCGGGCTCATCATCAGTGAGGGCACGCTGGTCTCGGACGTGGGCCGCGGCTATCTCTGGACCCCCGGCATCAGTACCCCCGAGCAGGTGGCCGGCTGGAAGCGGATCACCGATGCGGTACACGGGGCGGGGGGCCGGATCTTCGCTCAGTTGTGGCACTGCGGCCGTATCTCCCACCGCTCGCTGCAACCGGAGGGGGGCGCACCGGTCGGACCGACCGACCAGGCCGCTGATGTCGTGTGCTTCGCCCTGGACGACGCGGGCAACCCGGCGCAGGTGCCGTGCAGTCCGCCCCACGCACTCACCGAAGGCGGCATCGCGGAGGTGGTTGCCCAGTTCGGCCGTGCCGCGGAAAACGCCATCGCCGCCGGGTTCGACGGCGTGGAGGTCCACGGCGCCAACGGTTACCTGCTCGACCAATTCCTCAACACGCAGCTCAACACCCGGCGTGACGCCTACGGTGGCTCCCTGGAGAGCCGCGCACGCCTGCTGCTGGAGGCGGTGGACGCGGCGATCGCCGCCGCGGGTGCCGACCGGGTCGGCGTGCGCCTGTCACCGCACGGCACCTTCAACGACCTGCCTGCGGACCCGGAGGCGGACGCCATGACCCACTGTCTCGCCTCGGCCCTCGGCGGGCGTGGTATCGCCTACCTCCACTTCGTCGATCCGGTGTTCAACGGCTACGCCCGCGGCACGGCGCTGCTGCTCGAGGCCCGGGAGCGGTTCGGTGGGCCGGTGATTGCCTGCGGCGACATGACCCGCGAAAAAGCTGAACGCTATCTGAATGACGGGTATGCCGATCTCATCGCCTTTGGCCGCCTGTTCATCGCCAACCCGGACCTGCCGCGGCGGCTCGAACTGAACGCACCCCTGAACGAACCGGATTCGACCACCTTCTACGGCGGTGGCGCCGAGGGCTACACCGACTACCCGGCCCTCGACTGACCAGCGGCTTCGGCACGCCTCATTCTCGCCGGCGCCTGCCGCGGCAGGTGACCGGCGGAAAATGCAGGCTATGGTTCAGGAATGGACGATTTGGGGGCCAAGGATACGGCCGAACTGCCGGCAACCTCACCAGCCCGCTGGGGCGGGCGCGTGGTGATCCTGCTGCTGCTCGGCACCCTGCTGGCGCTGGGCTATCTGGTGCTGCAGAACTTCCTGATTCCGATCGTGTGGGCGACCATCCTCGCCTATCTGACCTGGCCGCTGAACCGGCGACTGAGCCGCGTGCTCCATAACCGTCGGGGCTGGGCGGCGGGGATCATGACCCTCATTCTCACCGTTGCCATCATCCTGCCGCTCATCCTTGTCATCGTCTCCCTACGCACCGAACTGCAGGATGCCATGGACGCATTTCGCGCCATCGTCACCAGCGGCCCTGGCGCCGTTCCACCGGCGTGGCGGGATATCCCTTTGTTCGGTCCATGGCTCGTCTCCGTGGCGGAACGCATCGCGGCTGACCCCGACGCGGTGGGCGACTGGATCGCCCGCCAGGCACCCATCTGGGCAGGCGAGGCGGCAACTGTCGCCGGCATCATCGGCCGCAACGCGATGAAGTTCGCCTTTGCCCTAATCGCCGTGTTTTTCTTTTACCGGGACGGCGAAAGGTTGATCGGGGAGCTCCGCCGGGGACTTCACTGCCTGCTCGGCAACCAGTCCAAGACCTACTGGGATGTCGCCGCCGGCATGACACAGGCGGTGGTCTACGGGCTGGTCCTCACCGCCCTGGCCCAGGGGGCGCTGGCCGGGATCGGCTACTGGATCACCGGTGTCGGCGCACCGGTGCTGATCGGCGCGCTGACCGCGCTGTTCGCGCTGATCCCCTTCGGCGCGCCAATCGTATGGGGTGCCGCCGCCCTCTGGCTCTTCTGGCAGGGCGACTGGTGGGCGGCGTTGGCGCTGGTTGCCTGGGGCGCGCTGCTGGTCAGCTCCGTCGACAACGTGGTCCGCCCGCTGGTGATCAGCGCCTCCGCCCACATCTCCTTCCTGCTGGTGCTGTTCGGCGTGCTCGGCGGACTCGCCGCCTTCGGCCTGGTCGGACTGTTTCTGGGACCGGTGGTGCTGGTGGTGCTGTGGGCCGTCTGGCGCAACTGGCTGGAACTGAACACGGGTGCGTGCGCGGAGGACTTGCGGTGACTGCGCCTCTCCGGCGGCAGCGACAGTCGGTGACGTTTAGCCTGACCCGACCTCGTCCGGGTAGGCTTCACGAATGGCGTTGAAGTCGTCGATGTGGGCAAGGAACAGATCCACGAGTGCGGGTTCGAATTGGCGACCCCGCTCCGCTTCGATGTACGCCAGAATCTCTTCCTGTGACCACGGGGCCTTGTAGACCCGCCGGCAGCCAAGTGCGTCGAACACGTCGGCCAGGGCGACGATGCGCCCGAAAACGTGGATATCCTCGCCCGCGAGTCCGCGCGGATAACCGGTCCCGTCCCAGCGCTCGTGGTGCTCCAGGGCAACGGTGGCCGCCACATTCAGAATGCGGCAATTGGTGGCCTTGAGGATGGTGTGGCCGATGGTGGTGTGGGTCTTGATCCGTTCGAATTCCTCTGCGGTCAATTGATCGGGTTTGCCCAGAATGGCATCGGGGATGGCGATCTTGCCGAGGTCATGCATGGGAGCAACCATCCAGATCAACTGCGTTTCCTCGTCGTTCAGCCCCGCCAGCTCGGCCAGGCGTCGGCAATACTCCGCCACCCGGCGTACATGGTTGCCGGTCTCCTTCGATCGGGTCTCGACGGTTTCGCCCAGCGCGAACACAAACTCCTTTTGGGTATTCAGGTTCTCTTCATGCAGGTAGATGTTGTCGAATGCGATGGCAACATTGGCCGAGAAGATGCGCAGCAGGTCCTTGTCCAGCTCGCTGAGCTGCTGGCCGCCCTGCACGTACAGCAGGTTCTCGGAACCGTTGCTGGTTCGAAAATAGCCGATGTAGGTTCGATCCAGGAACAGGCAGCATTTTCCCTGGACGGCCCGTTCCACATCCGCCAGCACATTGGCGGGGAGTACCTCCTTCAGCGAGTGGCCGATGCTGTTTTCGAACTGCCCGGTGGCGGCCAGAACCCGGTACCCATTGCCGGGCTGTGGCGTGGCCGCGAAGCTGGAGATCTGCAGATAAAACGAACTCTCGTTCAGGTGGAGCAGCGCGGTGAGCTGCTGCAACACCCCCGAAACAAACTGACCCAGCGACTGGAGTTCAAACAGACCGGTTGAAGCATCGAGGATCTGCTCAAGTCCGCGGCGGCTCTGCTCGATGATGCGCAGGTCACGGTACGAACGCAGTGCCGCCGTCACTGCGGTGACCAGCTTCTGTGCGGTGAGTTCGGTCTTTTCCTTGTAATCGTTGATGTCGTACTCGACGATGACCTGCTTCTCCGGTGCCTGTCCCGGCTGTCCGGTACGCAGGATGATGCGCACCATACGGTTTTTCAGTTCGTGGCGGATGAAGCGGACCAGGTCCAGCCCGGAGCGCTCCGTTTCCATGACCACATCCAGCAGTATGGCCGCAATATCGCGGTGCTCCTGCAGCAGCTCTTCCGCCCGTTGCGCCGAGTAGGCGCTCAGCAGCTCGAGGCGGCGGCCTTCGAACTCATAATCCTGCAGCACCAAACGGGTAACGGCATGGACATCCTCCTCGTCGTCCACGATCAACAGCCGCCACACATCTGGCGGTGACTCAGCATTCTGCTGCGGCACCTCGTCGGCAAACAGCAGTTCATCGTCCGCGGGTGTGCGGTCTTTCGCCTCGTCGGCCATCATGCATCCCCGCCGCGCTGCGGAATATGGAGTATGAAGGTGGTGCCACGACCGGGTGCGCTCTCGCATGTGATGCGCCCCCCCAGGAACTGAGTAACCAGGTTGTACACGATGTGCAGTCCCAACCCGCTCGCCCCTTGACCGCGCCTGGTGGTGTAGAAGGGCTCGAAAATCCGGCTGCGTATGGCGTCATCCATACCACAACCGTTGTCGCTGTAGCGCAGCTCCAGTGTGCCGGCCTCCCGGGCAGCACGGATCCGGATCTCGCCCTGTTCCTGATCCGCGAAGGCGTGGATCAGGGAGTTCATCACCAGGTTGGTGAGGATCTGCGAGAACGCGCCGGGGTAGGTGTCCAACTCGAGATCGTCAGGGCACTCCACCACGACCTGATGGCGCGTCTTCTTGAGCTTGGGCCGCAGGCTGAGCAGTACGCCATCGATGTACTCCTTGAGCTTGAAGGTGCGCCGCTCCTGGGTGGATTGGTCGACCGCCACCTGCTTGAAGCTGCGAATAAGCTCCGCGGCGCGGGTGAGGTTGGAGAGGATCGCCCCGGCTGACTCGGACGCGGTCTTGAGATAGCTCTCCAGGTCCGAGCGCTTGAGCTTGCCGCCCTGGTGCAGCCCTCCGACCTCCCGTGTTTTCAGCTCCAGGTGCGAGGCGGCGGTAACGCCGATACCCACCGGGGTGTTGATCTCGTGCGCCACGCCGGCCACCAACTCCCCAAGGGCGGCCAGTTTCTCCGATTGAACCAGATGATCCTTGGCCCGCTGCAGCTCATCGAGGGAGGTGTGGAGCGCCCGGTTGGCGTCCTGCAGCTCTTCGGTGCGCCGTGTGACCCGCTGTTCGAGTTCGGCATTCAGTTGGCGCACGTCCTCTTCTGCACGCAGGCGTTCGGCCGCGTCGCGCTGCAGGCGACGGTGCCCGGCACCAAGCCCGCCCAGGCCGAGCAGCCAGAGTGCTCCGAAGGAGGCGCCGGCCACCCAGGTGCCGTCGCGCATGTTGTCGAAATAGACCTTCAGAGGCACCGCCGCACTCACACCGCCGCGGACATCCCCCACCTCGTAGCCCTGATGGCCGTGACACTTGAGGCAGCCTTCCTGGGCAATCATGGGCTGCATCAGCCGGAGATAGGGAGTGCCGTTGATCTGCGCCACACTCAGCACCTCCTCGGTGCCCCCTTCGAATGCCTCGAGGGCCGCTCGTTCCCAGTCGTCGGGCGCGTTTTCCTCTCGCAGCAGCCTGGTGCTGGTGATATGCCCCACCACCCCGTAGAGTTCTCGGAACTGCTCGTTCAGCTGGCGGACCATATAAGCCGGATTCATCAGGGTGAGCTGCTTGCCCGAGGGGGTCTCTATATCCCGCTCCGGGATGTGGTCGAGGCGGGGATTGGGCGGGGTCTCGGCGGTAGCCGGGACGTAGACCCCACCGTGTTTGGTGGCCCACAAGCGGAAGGCCTGATCCTTGTTGAAGTTGGCTCGCGCTTCGGCGCGGGCCATCTCCCAATTCATGCTGCGGATGTAGTGGATCTGCCAGGTCAGCAGCCCACCCAGGACGAGCGTCCATGCCACCATGGCAATCCAGAAGACGTACTTCAGGATCCGCGCTTGCCGGTCTACCAGCGTTTGCATAGGTCGAGATCCCTAGCAAAATGCAGAGAGAGTGTGAGGAGTGCCGGGCAGCACTCACCGCGAAAAAAGCGGGCGCTGGACCAAGTACTCTGGGTTCGATACCGCGGGGTATGCCAAGTTCCGCCACGCAGGTTGGCGTGTGAAGCCAACCACAGGCACCTGGAGGCTGCCCGGGGGGCCGTCGATGGTTGCCCATAAGTTCGGGCAAGCTGGCGACGCAAGAGGGGCGCGCGAGGTGGAACTGCGGCAACTCCCAGGACAGGTATCCCGAAAAACTCCCGCAAATGAAAAAGCCCGCTGGCGCGGGCTTCGTAACTGCTTGAGTAGGGAACACTACCGATGACGGCGCGTAACTTACGGCTTCTGAAACCTTTTGTTCTCCGCATCGTAGTCAGTTGCCCCCAAAGTAGGGAGTGGCTCCCCTAAGACCGGTGTTCCCTCCTCCCATTCGCCGGTTCCAACCTGTTGCTTTTTTAGCGGAGCCGATTAGTCAGCCTCATCCAAGCTCCCGCTTGTCCTGTAATCTGCCCAGTCGGGCACGGCATACCGCTCCTTATGGCACCCCTCATCAGCTCGACGAGTCTCGATGTTGTGCACCTTTCGAGTGCGAAGGTTGGTACCGGATGTCCGAACAGTAGGCAAGGCCGTCAAGCCTCCGACTACTCCTGCTGCGTAGCTGGGAATCGGAAAGTTAAGTATAAGCTCCCACAGCCGTCCTATAAGAAAGCTGACACCCACCATACCGATAATTGTCAGAAGTAGCCGTTGCCAAAGCGGTAACAGCGGCTCAGCTATGATCTGGTTTTAGCCATTCACGCAACCGTCCTGGATTCTTGGCCCAAGCAGCTTTCAGTAAACCCTAGACCAATAGGAAGGACTTCCAATTGAACTCTCGGTGCGCTGCGTCCTGTCATCCCGTATCGAAGGCCTGATTGGTGGAAGCGGGACTGCAATGGAAGCGGTCTAGGAGCCGAACCGGCTCGTATGATTATGGCCTTTCGTTTTCACAGGGGTTTTGTACACTCTTTCGCAAACGAGCTGATCGTGTGGTAGAAGGGCACACCGTTGGTGACCTGTCCAAGGAGGGACAAGATGGCAAAGAAACGCTTCAACGGACGCATCGCATTGGACGTGCGCGAGGCAAAACCCGATTGGGAACCCTACAAGCCGCCGGAGGCGAAAGAGGGCGCCCCCAATGTGCTCTATATCGTTTGGGACGATGTCGGCTTCGGCGCTTTCGACTGTTACGGAGGCACGATCGAGACGCCGAACATGTCGCGCATCGCCAACATGGGGCTGCGGTATACAAACTTCCACACCACGGCCCTCTGCTCCCCAACACGCTCGTGTCTTTTGACCGGGCGCAACGCCACCTCCAACGGCATGGCGTGCATTTCGGAGTTCGCCACCGGTTATCCGGGCTCCAATGGTCGCGTTCCGTTTGAGAACGCGATGATTCCGGAGGTGCTGGTGGACGAGGGCTACAGCACCTACCACGTCGGCAAGTGGCATCTGACCCCCGATTATGACAATCACGCCGCCGGATCGCGCCGGCAGTGGCCGCTCGGACGCGGCTTCGAGCGCTTCTACGGTTTCCTGGGCGGCGAGACCAACCAGTGGTATCCGCTGCTGATTCAGGACAACCAGTCCATCGATCAGCCCTACCTGCCGGAGGAGGGCTACCACTTCTCCAAGGACATCACTGACAAGGCGCTGCAGTACATCCGCGACGGCGATGCCGTGGCGCCCGGCAAGCCCTGGCTCATGTACTTCTCCCCCGGCGCGGCGCATGCCCCGCACCATGTCCCCAAGGAGTGGGCGGACAAGTACAAGGGCAGGTTCGACATGGGCTACGAGAAGTACCGGGAGGAAACACTCAAGCGCCAGATCGACATGGGCCTCATCCCGGAGGGCACCGAACTGCCGCCGCTTAACCCCTACGCCGACGCCAAGGGTCCAAACGGCGAGCCGTGGCCCGAGCAGGATCTCGTCCGCCCCTGGGACTCACTGAGCGACGACGAGAAGAAGCTCTTCTCCCGCATGGCGGAGGTCTACGCCGGCTTCGTCTCCCACTGCGACCATCAGATCGGCCGCCTGTTGGACCATCTGGAGGAGACCGGCCAACTCGACAACACCATCATCGTGGTGACCAGCGACAACGGGGCCAGCGGCGAGGGCGGCCCCAACGGCACGGTCAACGAGATGAAGTTCTTTAACGGGGTCATCGACAGCACGGAGGAGAACCTCAAGCATCTCGACGAGCTGGGATCGCCGAAGAGCTACAACCATTACCCCAACGCCTGGGCGCAGGCCTTCTGCACCCCGTTCAAGATGTACAAGCGCTACGCCAACTACGAGGGCGGAACCGCCGACCCATTGCTGGTCGCCTGGCCGAAAGGCATCAAGGCGCGGGGCGAAATCCGCCATCAGTACACCCACGCCGTCGACATCGTCCCGACGCTCTATGAGTGCCTGGGGATCGACCCGCCCGAGGTGGTGCACGGCTACGCCCAGTCGGAGATCGAGGGGGTGAGTTTCGCCCACACCTTCGACGACGCCGACGCCCCCACCAAGAAGGTGGCCCAGCTTTACACCATGCTGGGCACCCGTGGGGTCTGGTACGACGGCTGGCATGCCGCTACCGTCCATCCTGCCACCAGCGGCTGGGGCGGCTTCGATCGGGACCGCTGGGAACTGTTCAACATGGAGGAGGACCGTAACCAGACCAAGGATTTGGCCGACCAATACCCCGAGAAGCTGGAGGAGATGAAAAACCTGTGGGCGATGCTCGCCGGCAAATACCAGGGCCTGCCGCTCGACGACCGCACGGCGGTGGAGGTGATTTCCGAAGAGCGGCCGCAGCCCGGCAAGGCACGGGACCAGTACGTCTACTACCCCCATACCGAGCCGGTGCCGCAGGGGGTGGGCGCGAATACATCCCAGCGCTCCTACGATATTGCCGCCGAGGTCGACATTGAAGCGGATCAACCCGACGGCGTCATCTTCGCCCAGGGCAGCGACATCGGCGGCCATATGCTCTATCTGAAGGACGGCTATCTCCACTACGTCTACAACTGGCTCGGCGAGGCGCAGCAGAAGCTGCGTTCGAGCGATCCGTTGGCCAAGGGCAAACACACGCTCGGGGTGAGCTTCGAGGTGCAGCAGCGTGACGCCAACGGCAGTCCCGTCGGACCGGCTCGGCTTTTCATCGACGATAAGGAGGTGGCCTCCCACGACATCAAGACCCAGCCGGGGAGGTTCGGCCTCGAGGGGGTGATCACCGTCGGACGCGATATCGGTCGGCCCGCCTCTGACGACTACCGATCGCCCGACACGTTCCGCGGCGGGGCCGTGGAGCGGGTGACCGTAAGCCTCAAGGGCATGCCCCATCGCGACCCGGAACGCGAAGCCGAGATGGCGCGGCGGCGGGATTGACGCCCCCTCCCCGATCCTCTCCCTATGCTGCGCGTGGGGAGGGGATTCCTGGCCATGCCAGGGGGTGACGGAAAGCCAAAACCACCATGCCGCGAATGACTTTACCACCGGTTCGCGGCTAAAAGCCGCTCCCACACGGGCAAGTGGAATTCGAGCCTTTAGGATGACTCCGGCGTCGCGATTTTCCAGGTGCCGTCCGGTTGCCTGCAGAACCAGAACCGGGATTCACCCGTTCGGCCGTCGACCCGATTGACGAACTGCAGCAAACGGCACAGATCGCCACCACCGCGGCGGGTCTCGATTGGCGTGACGCTTCCCGAACTATCGGTATCCGGGTTGCTCCAGGAAACCGTCGAGCCATCCTCCCTCTTCTCCAGCGCCTCATCCCGTGCCGCGACAAAAAGGGACATATCCTCTTCGTTGAATGCGCTAAAGGGCGAACCCTTGAGCAGCGGTGCCCAGTTTTGGGCCTGTGGCGCCCCGGCTGTGACCAGTCCAATCAGCACAAACAGTACCGCGGCAAACCGTTCCATCGTGCCTCCTTGTGGTGCACCAAAGCCGGAACGCCAGATGGTTTACGGAAACCAGTAGATGCCAAATCACTCCTCGGTGCACTGGCAATGAAGCAATCGGCCCCTTTTGCGGTTGGAAAATTCGGACTAGAAACGAAGCCCTGCATAGACCCGGGTGCTTCGATAGAAGTCAGAGACCTGTCCCCGCCAGTCACCGTCGTCAACCGCGGCGTCGACCGCCAGCCTGTCCAGCCCCAAACCGAGGACGACATTGCGAACAGCCCGCCACTCCAGCGTGGTGTTGTCGAACGAGCCCTCAAGCTTTTCATCGCCGGTCTCGAAATAGAGGGCATCGCTTTTCAGGCTTAGATGCGTGCGCGGGCCGATTTCATAATCCACCCGAAAACCCAGGGTCGGCACTGCGGTGTCAACGCTCGCATCGGCTTCATTCAGCGGCCCCCGCAACGTTACCGAATAGTCCACGAAGGCGGCACCCACTGTAAGACCGAGTTCAATCTTATATCGGTGTGATGGAAGGACCATGTGTAGGCTAGCTTCGAAAAGGTTGACTCGATCTGGCTATTCACCGAGGCGTTGGCGGGAAAGGTGGTGCCTTGGAACGTGAGTTCGCGTCCCAGCGATCTCGAGCCTTCGCGACTGAAGCGGATCCAGGCAAAATCCACTCGATGGTGAGGAGTGAGCCGGTAATACCCGTTCCACCAGGTCGGGCTGACCCGCTCTTCACCGCCGAGGTCGCGCTCAAAATCGATCGAGGTGCCGATGACACCAACCGACGATCGCGCGGACACTTCGGTGTCGGCATCTTGCACGTAGTTGAC
This sequence comes from Gammaproteobacteria bacterium, assembly GCA_041690635.1. Taxonomy (GTDB): domain Bacteria; phylum Pseudomonadota; class Gammaproteobacteria; order Thiohalomonadales; family Thiohalomonadaceae; genus JAWLGZ01. The sequence goes on along the minus strand of JAWLGZ010000003.1, from coordinate 228,094 downwards.
CCCGATATTCAGGGAAAAATCGTCAGGATAATCCTGCGCAGCCACCGCATGCGCGCCGAACAGTAGGAAGGCGCCCAGAGGGAGCGCCGGCTTGGTTCGTGCCATAAGGGAAGTCCCTTTCAAAACAGAGGCTTTCCTAAATCTAGATGCGTTGCCTTTCAGCGTCTACTGCTCGGCGTTGCCGTTGGCGATGCGAGCCCTATTGGGAACTGCTCTCTTGCCGTCATGTTGTCGCGCCCTATACTCCGGAAAAAACCGTACCTCAGGGATTCGGCGGAAACTCATGCCGAAGTGGGTCGCACTCCAGGGAGAGGAGAACGCCAATGGCCAAAAAACACTTTGAGGGACGTATCGCCCTCGATATCCGCGATGCCAAACCGGACTGGACACCCTACGAACCACCCAAGGCAAAGGACGGAGCCCCCAACGTTCTCTACATCGTCTGGGACGACGTCGGCTTCGGCGCCTTCGACTGCTACGGAGGCATGATCGATACGCCCAACATGTCGCGCATCGCCAACATGGGCCTGCGTTATACCAACTTCCACACCACCGCCCTCTGCTCGCCCACGCGCTCCTGTCTGCTGACCGGGCGCAACGCCACCTCCAACGGCATGGGCTGCATCACCGAAGCCTCGGCGGGCTTTCCTGGCTCCAACGGCCGCATCCCGTTCGAGAACGGTCTCATCTCCGAGGCGCTGGTCGGCGAGGGTTACAACACCTACCACGTGGGCAAGTGGCACCTGACCCCCAGCGAGCAGACCCACATGGCTGCCGGCAAGGAGCAGTGGCCGCTGGGGCGCGGCTTCGAACGCTACTACGGTTTTCTCGGCGGTGAGACCGATCAGTACTACCCCGATCTGATTCAGGACAACCAGCCGGCGCCACCCACCCCGCCGCCAGAAGAGGGCTATCACCTCTCGGAGGACTTCGTCGACAAGGCGCTGCAGTACATCCGCGATGCCAAGACCATCGCCCCGCAAAAGCCGTGGCTGATGTACTTTGCTCCCGGCGCCGCCCACGCCCCGCATCAGGTACCGAAGGAGTGGGCAGACAAGTACAAGGGCCGATTCGATAAGGGCTGGGACTGGTATCGTGAAGAGACCCTCAAGCGCCAAATCGAGATGGGCCTGCTGTCCGAGGGTACCGAGCTGTCGCCGCTGAATCCCTATATCGACGAAACCAGCGCCGAGGGCAAGCCGTGGCCGGAGGGTGACACGCTGCCCGCATGGGATTCGTTGAACGACGACCAGAAGCGCCTCTTCTCCCGCATGGCCGAGGTCTACGCCGGCTTCGTCTCCCACTGTGACCACCACATCGGCCGCCTCCTCGACTACCTGGAGGAGTCGGGCCAGCTCGACAACACCATCGTGGTGGTGGTCAGCGACAACGGCGCCAGCGGCGAGGGCGGCCCCCACGGTTCGGTCAACGAGAACAAGTTCTTCAACGGCATCCCCGACAGCCTCGAGGAGAACCTGAAGTATCTCGATGTGCTGGGCTCGCCCGAGACCTACAACCACTACCCCAACGGCTGGGCGGCGGCTTTCTGCGCGCCGTTCAAGATGTACAAGCGCTACTCGGGTCACGAGGGCGGCACCTCCGACCCGCTGATCGTGAGCTGGCCGAAGGGTATCAAGGCGCGCGGCGAGATCCGGCATCAGTACTGCCACGCCATCGACATCGTGCCGACGCTCTACGACAGCTTGGGTCTCGAGCCGCCGGAGACCATCAAAGGTTACACCCAGAGCCCGATCGAAGGCGTGAGCTTCCGCCACACCTTCGATGACGCCTCGGCGCCGACCCACAAGCAGTTCCAGTTTTACGGCATGCTCGGTACCCGGGGCGTCTGGTATGACGGCTGGCACGCCGCCACCGTCCACCCGGCGGTCTCCGGCTGGAGCCACTTCCCTACCGACCGCTGGGAGCTGTTCCACCTGGACAAAGATCGCACCCAGGTCCACGACCTAGCCGAGCAGCACCCCGAGAAGCTGGAGCAGATGAAGCAGCTCTGGTTCATGCTCGCCGGACGCTACAACGGCCTGCCGCTGGACGACCGCACGCCGCCGGAGGTGATGATGACGCCGCGACCGCAGCCGGCCGAGGAGCGGGATGTCTACTTCTATTATCCGAACTGCGCCGATGTGCCGGAGCATGTCGCCGCCAGGATCCACGGGCGCTCGTACAGCATCGCCGCCGAAGCGACCATCGAGGACACCCGGGCAGAGGGTGTGCTGTTTGCCCAGGGCGGGCGCTTCGGCGGCCACGCGCTATTCATCAAGGAGGGCCGGCTGCACTACGTCTACAACTGGCTGGGCGAGATCGAGCAGAAGGCGAGTTCGGACCGGAACATCCCGGCCGGCAAGCACACTCTTGCGGTGCGGTTCGAGCGGCAGGGGATGGACGGGCCCAGCCCCACCGGCAAAGTGGAACTGCTCATCGACGATACGGTGGTGGGCAGCGCCCAAATAAAAACTCAGCCGGCCTACTTCTCGCTGGTCGGCGAGGGTCTGGCCGTGGGTCGCGACAGTGGCCAGGCGGTCTCGAAGGAGTACCGGTCCCCCTTTGAGTTCACGGGCGGGACCATCAAGCAGGTGATCGTTCAGCTTGGCCGCGAGCGCATCCGCGATCTGGAGAAGGAGGCGCAGGCGATGATGGCGCGGGAGTAACCGGCGCGCCGTATGGGATCGGCGGCCGGCTCCGGCCGCCGATCCCATACGGCGCTATCGCGGCAGGTCGACCAGTGCCCGTCCTCTGCACGATTGGAGGAAAACCAAGCGAACCCATTGGCCTGGTTTCAGTCACCTACACCGAAGCGATAGTTCGAGCCGCGATTCAGAAAAGCCGTATTCCGAAAAAAATACTCGCAAAGGAGGCGAAACCGAGCAGGATAACCGCGCCGCCTGCCACCAGCGTCGGTGTCTTTGGAACACGCTTCTTGCCGCGTTGCCTGCTCAGCCTTTTCAGCAGCTGATAATACTGCCAGGTCTGCCACACCAGCAGCACGGTCGAAACCGTTATCAAGACCATGCCGAACCGGCGCGGCCCGGTGGGCTGCCAGTCGCCCGACACGGCACCGGATTCCTCAAGATACTGAAAAAATTTGTAGATACTGAAGCCGAACGTCATCAACGCCAGTGATGTGCGAACCCAGGCGAGCAGTGTTCGGTCGGCGGCGAAAATCGTACGCCGGAGGGCGAGCTCAGTACGCTCCTCGGCCAGTGACTGCTTGTCCACGCGGGGCTTGCATCCTTGAGGCTCCATGCCTACTCCGCCGAGGGGGTGGTCCTTCCTTTCCTCTCAATCTCCTCCTGTTCTCGCAAAAGGAAGAAGTTGAGAAACGTCCGTATCGCCGCGATGGCCCCCAGCTTTCCGAGCTCTTCCCAGCTTGGCGCCATTGCGGTGGTCAGGATGTCGGAGGCCAGCTGAAACTCCAGGCCCAGGACCAGAAAGTGTCCCAGCCGCACACGGGTCATTTGGTAGATGTCACGCCCGGTTTCGAAGCGCGTCCTTACGCCGTCCCAGATCGTGACGACCACACCGATCCCGATAATCAGCACGCTGGTGGCCTCGATGGCCAGCCGCAGCCAGCCAACGATAACCTCCAGCGTTGCCTCGGCGCCGGACACCTTACGCGGTTAAGGTCCGCAGCCGCCTGGCTGCGATTCCCAGCATCATCAGGGCCGCACCGTTGACGATAAGTTCAATGCCGATGAATAGACCGATCACCCACAACCCGGTTTCGGGCCAGCCCTGCCAGATGAGAATACCCAAGACGAGCGATATGGCGCCGTGCAGCGCCAGCCAGCCCCAGTTCGGATAGCGGGCGGAGAGGCCGGCGACGATGCGGAAGATACCCACCACGATCAGGAACATCGCAACAAGCAAGGTGAGCGCAATGGCCGTTGCCGCCGGGTTGGCGATCACCATGAACCCCACCACGGAATAGAGCACCCCGACCAGGAGGTCGATGAAGAACCCGCTCCAGGTCTTGCGCCAAACGCCGTTGGCGATCTCCGCCACCCCGCCAATGATAAGCAACCACCCGAACAGATAGAGCGACGCCACCGTCGTGAAAATCGCCGAGCCGACGGCAATGAACCCGAGGATCATCAAGACGATTCCCAGACCTAGAAACCAGCCCGAATGGCGCTGCAGTTCGTCGAGATCCGCCAGATCGAGCCGGTCCGCGGTTTGGGTCCGTATGTCCTCTGCCATGTCACACGCCTCCTTGTCTGCGGAACACGCACTCAGTGCGATGTGATGGCACCGTGCTGCAACTGCTCCAGCACGCGGTCGAGATTGAACGACGCCGGCTTTTGCCGGGGCGGAAACTCCGTGAGGGACTTGACCTGTTCGGCCACATAGGCCTGCGCCGGAACGAGAACGAAGGCGTGATCGAGCACCCAGTCCCAATAGGTATTGGAGTTTTCGTCCGCCCGCTCGAAGGGATCGCGGCGCAGATTGAAGATTTTCGGGACGCGCAGCGGAACAAAAGGCTCACTCCAGCAGGCGAGGGTCTTCGCCCGCTGCTCCATGAATACCACCTTCCAGTCGCCGTAACGCAGGGCGACCAACTGCCCGTCGTCGTTGACGTAGAAGAATGCGCGGCGTGGGCTATCGTCGCTTTCACCGGCGAGGTAGGGACGCAGGTCATACCCGTCGAGACAGACCTTGAAGCGCTTACCGTTGGCCTCGTGCCCCTGCTTGAGTTTGTCCGCGATCGCGGACTCGCCCGCGGCGGCCAGGAAGGTGGGTAGCCAATCCTGATGGGAGACGATGCCGTTTCGTACGGTTCCCGGCGCTATTTGGCCCGGCCAGCGAACGAAGGCCGGCACCCGGAACGCCCCCTCCCAGTTGGTGTTTTTCTCGCTGCGAAACGGCGTGATGGCGGCGTCGGGCCAGGTGTTGTAGTGGGGGCCGTTGTCGGTGGAGTACAACACGATGGTGTTGTCGCCAATGCCCAACTCGTCGAGTTTGTCCAGCAGGGTCCCGACGTGACCGTCGTGCTCAACCATCCCGTCGTTGTAGGGACCTTGCCCGCTTGCCCCCCGGCTTTCCGGCTTGATGTGGGTTCTGAAGTGCATCTTGGTGGAGTTCCACCAGATGAAAAAGGGCTTGCCTTCACCCTGCACGCGCTCCATGAAGTCGAGGGTCTTGGCCGTCACCTCGTCATCAATGGTCTCCATCCGCTCCCGCGTCAGCGGGCCGGTATCCTCCACCCGGCCGTCGGCGAAACTGTGAATGACGCCGCGGGGGCCGAAGCGCTGCCGGAACGCCGGGTCCTTCGGGTAGTCGGGGTGCTCCGGCTCCTCTTCGGCATTCAGGTGATAGAGGTTGCCGAAGAACTCATCAAAACCGTGCTGGCTGGGCAGAAACTCGTCCCTGTCGCCGAGGTGATTCTTGCCAAACTGCCCCGTGGCGTAGCCCAGCGGCTTGAGCAGGCCCGCGATGGTCGGGTCCTCCGACCGCAGTCCCACATCCGCGCCCGGCATACCCACCTTCGTCAGCCCGGTTCGAAACGGATTCTGTCCGGTGATGAAGGTGGCACGGCCTGCGGTACAGCTCTGCTGTCCGTAATAGTCGGTAAAGGCCGCGCCCTCATGGCCGATGCGATCGATGTTCGGCGTTTGGTATCCCATCATGCCGCGGTTGTGATAGCTGATATTCCACAGGCCGATATCGTCGCCCCAAATCACCAGAATGTTCGGCTTCCCTGCCTTGTTTGCCATGAATGTCTCCTCAATGCGGTCCTTCGCGCCTCATTTCCTTACGCTAGCCGCAACTTTCGAACGTGCAAGGCGCCACCCCGGCGCGCAAGAGAGATGAAACCAAGTTTCGGCGCAATCGTGACTCCCGTCGCTCCTACCCGCGGGTGCGCCGCTCCCGCTTGAGCCTTCGCATCACCTCCACCGGGCTCCTTTGGGCACGAAGCAGGGCCGCCATAATCCGCATGGGATGATCAATATGCTTGAAGAAGCTCTTATACCCTGCGCACAGATAATTGAGTCCGGGTTCGCCGTCGGGTGTCGTAGTGAAGCGATTTCGGGGACACTCCCCATGGCAGGCAAAGCGAACTTCACACTCCCGGCAGTAGCGCGGGAGGGTATCCCGCTTGGCCGCTCCGAAGGCCCGCTGCTGGTCGGAGGCCAGCATCTCCACCATGTGGCTCTCGGCAATGTTCCCCAGGCGGTACTCCGGCTCGACGTAATGATCACAGGCGTAGAGATCGCCGTTGTGCTCAAGTGCCACGGCATTGCCGCAGGTTTCGGCAAAGGTGCACATCGCGGGTTGCAGTCCCATCCAGGAGGCGAGGGCCGACTCGAACAGTTGCAGATAGACCCGGCCTACGTCCCGCTTCACCCATTCGTCGAAGATGGCATTGAGAAACCGGCCCCACTGTTCGGGCCGGACCGACCGGTCGGTGACCGAGCCCCCATCCTGGCAGTAGAAGGGACGGGCATGCTTGCGGTCGCCCCAGCCCTCATTGACGGCATGCAGCAGGTCGGGTGTAACCCGCTCGACGATGGGGATGAACTGGATGAAGCGCACCTTTAGCTGATCGCGAAAAAAGCGGTAGACCCTCAGGGGGCGTTCGACGTTTCCCGCGTGGACGGTGCAGAGGATGTTGAACTCGACTCCATGCCGTTTCATCAGGCGCGCCGCCCGCATCACCTTGTCGAAGGTGGGACGATTATGCTTGTCCACCCGATAGGCATCGTGCAGTTCCCTGGGGCCGTCCATCGACAGGCCGACGAGGAAGTTGTTCTCCCGCAGGAATTCACACCAAGCATCGTTGAGCAGTGTGCCGTTGGTCTGGATGGTGTGTTCGAACGTCATTCCGGGGCGGGCGTACTGCTCGACCAGATCCATCGCTTTTCGGAAAAAGGCGAGCCCCATCAGAGTCGGTTCGCCCCCCTGCCAGGCGATGGTGACATGCGTCCCCTTTTGCGACTCGATCACCTGCTTGATGTAGGCCTCCAGGACTTCGTCACGCATTCGGAAACGGCTTCCGGGGTAGAGGCTCTCCTTGGAGAGGAAGAAGCAGTACTTGCAATCGAGATTGCAGATCGCGCCCGTGGGCTTGGCCAGCACGTGGAAATTGGAGGGGGCATCGCGCGGCCACACCTTCGGCGGCTCGGGGGATGCTACGGAGGGTTCCACGGCCGAATTTGCCAAATGGAGGCGCAGGGGCGATTCACCATTATTCATGGATTCCCTCTCTTGGCGTCACTGCTTGGGGGCGTATAGCTCTCCGCACTTTGAGCATAGGGCAAATGGCGCTGAGGAAAAGCCGGTCGGCCTGCGTTTGCGACAGCGCGGAACGGGCGGCGCGGTGAACCGCCCTTTCACCGATCAATCCTGGCGCCCTTGGCCGGTTGGCGAGAGTTCCGTCTCTGTCGATGGGAACGATTGGACATCCCTGGCGCCTCCCAGTCCGCTGTGGTCCGGGGTATTGGCCCATAGACGAAGCGTGGCGTCTGCCAAGGCGCCCTCTACCAAAGCCTGTCGCTCTTTGGCGAACTGATCGACCACCGCCACCCTATCCTGCGGAACAGAACGCGACAGGAATCGCAGCAGTGCCGCAAGTCGCCTCTGGACCTGGAGCGATGTCACACCGTACTGCATGATTTCAGTGAGGCCCAATCGCAGCAGATCCTCCCAGTCGGGGGCGGCGTAGACCACCCGGATTCTGCCTTCGCGGTCCCGTACCTTCCCGATGTCCAGATCCGAGTTGCCAAGCCGACGTAGTAGAAGCTCGATGTGGTCGAGCGCCTGCACCGCGGTGGTGGGATCATTGATTGCAGGCGATAGTGCCCTGATTGCCATATCAACGAGTAACCGAAGGGAGTACCGCGGGTCGTCCCGAAAGGCGCGTTCACGACCGAGCACGATCGCAGCATAGAGCCTCGACTCCGGAATCTGGAGCTTCCCTCCGTGAACGTGGGCTATCACCTCGCCATCACGCAGCGCGTCACCCACGGCATAGGGCAGGTGAATGATTCCGCCAGCGCCTTTGGCCAAGTCCATCAGGCGTCGCCTGTCATAACGGATGATGTAACCCGGCGTACCGTCGTAGACCACCGTCTGCGAGATGGGCAGCTCCGCTTCTCTCGCCTCTTCTCCGACAGCGTGTGCGCTTGCTTTGTCCGGGTTCAAGGGTGCGTATAGCCGGGCGATGCTGAAGCGTCCGGCGGTGCTCAGCGCGAAAAGCACATTGCCGATGGTCAGCGTCGTGAACACCCTGACAAGATTGGCGAGGACGACGACGCTGGCCAGCAACCAGGCGAACGCGAGCCACACGGTAAAGGCGCTCACGACCTCGCCCCGGTCCAGCCCCAGGGTCCGAAGCGCCATCAGGCAATATATGAAGGTGCCGGTGAAGATCCCGAGCGAATGGCGCAGGCTGCGGACGTGGGCGAATAGGCGGGTGATCCGCGGCGAGTAGGTACTGCTACCGAACTGGACAATGACGAAGACCAGAGAAAAGACGATACCGGTCAGCGTAATCATGCCCGAGGCGATGGTCGCCAGAATGGTGGAGATGCTGGATTTTTCAAGTGGCGATACCAGCCAGGGGAAAAACCATTGATTGAACCGGGGTGCGGCGTACCCCAGCGCAATGGCGGTGCCGATGTAGACCCAGGTGATCAGCCCCAGCCGGGGGCTGCGGGTGTGCTCCGGGTTAACCTTGGGCACCCCCAGGCGGGCGAGCACCGCACGGAAAATGGAAAGCATGGTCCCCCCTCCTCAGTTCAAAGCCCCCTCACGTACAGCCGCACAATGCGGTTAACGGGACCACGAGTCAGAAGGTAAGGGAGAAACGCGAGAAGGAATGCCACCACGAGGGCCTCGATCGGGTAGATCCAGCGAAAAACCATCACTTGATAGACCCCGTCGATAATCAGAGCGAGTACATAGACCCGCACCACTGCTTTCCAACCCTCCGCGAGCAGACTCCGTCGATGATGCGGATCGGTAAATACCGCCCAGAAATAGGGAGGGCGTCCGGCCAGAGCGTCCCGATACCCGTCGCGTACGGCGAAGGACAGAGCCATGATCGGCTGGAGTATCAACCGAAAGGTGAGCGGCCCATGGAGCCGATCCGCCAGGTTCTCCCAGAATCGACTGAAGATTTCATCCATGCCGTTATCCTAAAGCGCTTGTGCAGTCTGCGGGATGACGCGCTCCATCAACCTCTAGCTGAATTTCGAGTTGCTGGCCGATATCGTCGTTCCTCCACGAGGCGCGTCCATACTCTGGCGCAGATCGATCAACGATTGCTGACTGACGCCGAAAAGGGTCTGTCCCGGCCGGTCGATATCGATAATCAGCATCAACACCATTGACGGCGTAATCGCCAGCAATACCGTGGCCAGCCAACTGCGGCCACCCGATAACCCCGCGTGCACCCCCCCCACCATGGTCGCGGAAAAGGCATTGAGCGATCCGATAAACAGCCCCACCGTGACCGCGCGCGGATACTCCTTGCCCAGTCTCATCGCGTGCTGCCATAGCTTTTCTTGGATTTCGGTGGACTCGGCTACCGCTTCGCGAAGCACATCCATCGATTTGGCCTTCCGTTCCTTCAATGCGGATTTCCACGTATCGCTTGAGTAGCTTTTCGACTTGCGAGGCGTGAGGGGCTGGCAGCATTTGCGACCGAAGCCAAGTCGTCCCAATGGCGTTGGTCTGATCCAGAACCGCCTGATTGCGCGCGTCGAAACGGTTCCCGGCCATCTCGAAAGAGAAGGCGAGCATAAAGGCGAGCAGACCCAGAGATACCCCCATAATGGCGCCGGTCTGAGAGGACTCGGCCACCTCCGTCAACTGCCACCGCCTCCCGATTCGGAAACCGACTTCGCCGAAGGTAAGCAGCAGGATGACAGAAACGAGGAATATGCCCCATAGCGGAAGATAATCGAGGTATCGAATGGGCAAAATGTCGACCATTTAGCGACACTCCGTGTCCTTGCGGCGCCCAAGCGGCAACTCCTTGGCCTATTTGCCAGGCAGCAAAGGACCATCCTTACCGTGTTTTGGAGAGTGTAGCGGTCCCACAGTTTTGGGTGCTGAAGCAGTCGCTGTCTGGCAGGATATCTCCCGTAAGCTTCCAACCGTTGAGGTCCGGGGCACCGCCGTGAAAGTTCTTTGACAGACAGCCGCATCGGTCTCACCTAGTAACTTGAATAGGCCTGATAAACGCGGGGCCGACCTCGGGTACAGGCGGCCCCCCCCCTCGTGATCTCACACAGGCCCGGTTTACCCGGGGGAACTCCCGCTCCTGCGCATGGCGGGCCCCAGGCCGCGCCGCTGTGGAGGCACTTCGGCGAAAAGACGCGGTCTGAGAAGGTGGATTTCTTTGTTAAAGGCCAGTGATGCCGCACGCTCCCAAGTTCCTTATCCGCGACGATATCGAGGTCCCCCAGAAGACGCTTGAGGGCTGGCAGCGTCTGCTCGACCTCATGGCTGAAGTTTTCGCCGTCCCCGCCGCCCTGATCATGCGAGTGCGCGCCGATGAGATCGAGGTGTTCAAGTGCAGCGACAGCGAGGGCAATGTGTACGAAAAGGGCGAACGGGCGCCCCTGGACAGCGGGCTCTACTGCGAGCGGGTGATGAGCGACCGCAACTACCTTTTGGTGCCGAATGCACTGCGCGATCCGGAATGGGACCACAATCCGGACATCAAGCTGGGAATGATCGCGTATCTTGGTTTTCCGCTGACCTGGCCGACCGGCGACGTGTTCGGGACCATTTGCGTACTCGACCGGCGCGAAAATCGGTTCTCGGAGACCTATGTACGGCTGTTGGAGCAGTTTCGCAATGTGGTCGAGGACGACCTGCGGGTCATCGATGCGGAACGCCAACTGCGCGAATCCGAGGTGCGCTACCGCACCATGTTCAACTCGGTCCTCGACGCTATCTACGTCTGCACTCCGGACGGAAGCATCCTCGACGCGAACGAAGTCGCCCGAGGGAATTCGGGTTACGAGCTGGCCGACCTCATCTCCCACTCGCTCACGGACCTGCTGGCACTCACCCCCGATGCCTGGGAGCGGGACATCAGGGCGCAATTGGAAGAGGAGGGGGTGTTCCGCGTCGATACATTGCACGTGCGCCGCGATGGCAAACCCTTCCCGGTAGAGGTCCAGATCGTGCCGATGGCCCTCGGGGAGAGCCGTCTGTGCATCGCCGTCGCCCATGACATCTCCAGTCGCAAGGCACTGGAGGAGGAACTGCAACGGCTCGCCACCACCGACCCGCTGACGGGGGTGTCGAACCGGATGCTGTTCCAGTTGGAATTGGACGGGGAGATGTCTGCGGCCGACCGCTACGGCCGGGGGTTCAGCCTCGCGTTCATCGACCTCGACCATTTTAAGCGGGTGAACGATACCTACGGCCACGCGGCGGGCGACCAAGTCCTGGTCGAAACGACCCGCACCATCACCGGCGTGCTGCGCCATGCGGACCGTCTCTATCGGTATGGTGGTGAGGAGTTTGTCATCCTCATGCGTGACACCGACACGGAAGGGGCGCACCAACTGGCTGAACGCATCCGCGCCACGGTGGCCCAACGGCCGGTCACCGGCATCGGTGCGGTCACGTTGAGCATTGGCGTGACCCGGCACTATCCGGGCGACACTCGCTCGGAGTTGATCGCGCGGGCCGACCGCGCTGTCTACGCCGCCAAGGCCGCTGGGCGCGACCGGGTCGTCGTGGTGGAGTAATGCGCCGCGTGGGCCGTTCAGGTGGCCCTGGGCATCTCCAGCGGGCGCATTACCGAGGAGTGGAACGGCGCGCTCGGCACACCATTCGCGAATGCACGCGACCGTTTCGAGGTCGCTCTTGTGCACACGTGTCAGGTGAGCGTGAGTACGTTGGTCTCCGGAGCGGGTCAGCTTGGCACCGGTGACTCCGGGGGTAACCACACTCCGACCTGGCTTGCCGACAGCGATGACCGCTCCCAGCATGTAGCGGCTATCCACCAGGCCCGCTCTGGACGGCCGGAAATGGCCGGTAATCGTCCGAAGGTGGGCACCGGTCGTCAGGCTCCCACCTACCTAAGTCATCTGCTGCCTGATGCGGCCACTAGCTGACTACCACTGATGGGACGTATTTAGCGGAGATCGGGGGTGCTCAGCTGGGGCAGCTCAGATTAAAGGGAGGCCGTCCCGCAAAACTCACGCACACGAAAAAGCCCGCTGGCGCGGGCTTCATGTAACTTACTGATTATTGGTGGCCAGGGACGGAATCGAACCGCCGACACGGGGATTTTCAATCCCCTGCTCTACCAACTGAGCTACCTGGCCGAAAAGGGGGCCTATTTAAGCGGCAGGCTCCCGATTAGTCAAGGGAAAACCCCTTCAAGTCACTCTTTAGGGGCGACGTAGCCTTCGGGAGCGGTGGAGCCGGCGCCAAAGAAGAACTTCTCCATCTCCTGCTCCAGCATCTGGCGGTGCTTGGGATTGATGGGCGAGAGGCGGTATTCGTTGATGAGCATGGTCTGTTGGCGCAGCCACATCTGCCACGCCTCTTTGGAGACGTTTTCAAAGATCCGTTTGCCGAGTTCGCCCGGGTAGGGCTGCCGCTCCAGTCCCTCTGCTTCTTTGCCCAGCTTCACGCACTGCACCATTCGCGTCATCAATAGGACTCCTCGGGTTCGGATGCGACTCTGCCCAGCAGCCGTTTGATCGGTGCGGGCAATTCCAGTTGATTGTAGAGGGCGGCTTTATACCAGAGGCAACCCGCCGGTTCCATGATCTGCCGGGCCTGGTGATCGACGTGGAGGCGAATCGGCGCGATCTCAAGATGAAAGTGGCTGAATGTGTGGCGAAACGCTGGCCATTTATCGGCCTTGAGCAGCCGCAGGCCACGCTGGCCGCACCATGCGTCAGCCGATTCATCGGCCAGCTCCGGCAGGCTGAGCAGGCCACCCCAGACGCCGGTGGGTGGGCGCCGGCTCAGTAGAACACCCCGTTCGGAATCGGTGGCGATCAGCAGGGTGGCGCGGCGCACCGGCAGGTCGCGGCGGGGTTTGGGCTCCGGATAGCGGGCCGGGTTACCCTCTGCCCGCGCGGTGCAGTCGGCACCGGCCGGGCACTCCTCGCAGCGGGGGCGGGTGCGGGTACAGACGGTCGCACCCAGGTCCATGATGGCCTGGGTATACTCAGCCACCCGTTCGCCGGGGGTGTGGTCATCGGCGAGCTGCCACAAGCGGTTCTGGACCGCGGCCGCTCCTGGCCAGCCGGGTACGGCGTGGTAGCGCGCCAGCACCCGTTTGACGTTGCCGTCGAGGATGGGGTGGCGCTCGCCTCGGCTCAGGGCGAGGATGGCGCCGGCCGTGGAGCGGCCGATGCCGGGCAGCGCCTGGAGGTGGTCAAGTGATTCGGGCAGTTCACCCCGGTGCTGTTCGACGATCAGGCGGGCGGCGGAATGGAGGTTGCGGGCGCGGGCGTAATAGCCGAGTCCGCTCCAGTGCGCCAGCACCGCCTCGGCGGGCGCGGCGGCGAGCGCGGCGCAGTCGGGGAACCGTGCCATGAAGCGCTCATAGTAGGGGATGACGGTCCGGACCTGGGTCTGCTGGAGCATGATCTCCGAGACCCAGACCCGGTACGGGGTCGGCACTTTCTGCCAGGGCAGGTTGTGGCGCCCGTGGCGGTCGAACCAGGTGAGCAGCCGCCCGGCGAATGTGTCCATCAGCGGCGGAAAAGACCGCGCAATTCGTCCTTCAGCCCCTCTTCCAGCCGCTTCTCCAGCTTCTCCTCGAGGCGCTCCTTTTCCTGTTCGATCCGCCCCTTGAGGAGGTCCTCCAGATCCACCCGGAATCGCGGTTCGCTGATGAGCCCGGTGATCCGCACAGGGATCGTAAGCCCCTTCAGCTCTTCGAGCTCCTTGCCGGCCTGGCCTTTTGTGGTGCCCACAATGGCGGTCCGGACGAGGTAGTCGACCTGTTCGTTCACCAGGTTCACCGTACCCTGGCCGGTGACCCGCAGCAGCGGCGATTTGGCATTGAGATCGTTGTTGCTGACCAGGCCATCTTTCACCGTCAAGGTGCCGGTCAGTTCGGCGAAGTCGGTTTGGCTGGGCTCCTCGGACGGTGCGGGTTCGTTGCGGATCGCGGCGCGGGCCTGACGGATGAGATGGGCGACGTTGATTCCCCGCACTGTGCCATCACTGAAGCGAAATGTGCCGTTGCCGCTCACGGTCCGGCGCACCTGGTCCGGGTCGATGCCGGTACCGGTCAGACTGGCACTCACATGGGCGGTGCCGGTGACCCAGGCCTCGCCCATGAGATCGGTGAGCAGCGGGCCGGCCTGCACCCCTTCGAGTTTTTCGTTGAGGGCGAAGCGGGGCTGGTCGCCCCGGACGTCAAGGCGCGTGTTGCCCGCGTAACGACCTCCGTAGAGATTGGCGCCCATCGGTTGCAGCTGCAGCACTCCGTCCGCCGCCTTCAGCGTGGCGACAATGTCGGAGCTCTTCAGGTTGATCGCCTGCAACCGGCCGACGCGCACGGTCCCGTCCGCCCGCAGGGTTCTCAAAAGGTCGAGGGGAAGTTCGGTCACCGCGGCCGTGGCGGCACCGGCCGGCGTACCGCCACCCCCGTTTGCCTCTCCCTCGGCCGGTGGTGGCAGATAGCGGTCCAGGTTGATGGCATCGACGGTGAGGTCCCAGGAGAGCGCGGGGGGATCAAACCGGGTCGCCGCAAACCGCCCGGTGAGGCGAGTGTCGTCCACCTGCAGGTTCAGCCCGGAGAGGGCGGCGCTGGTTGCGGTGGCATCGAAGCCGAAGGTGAGTGCCGCCTTGCCGAGCACCGATGGATCGGCGCTCTCCGGGAGTGCGATACCCAGTTCCTCAAGAATCCGGCGCGGCACGAATTCGTCGAGGCTCGCCCGCCCGGTCAGCCGTGGCGCCGCGAGCAGCTTCTCCCCTTTCACTTCTGCCTTGAGCGGGACCCCCGCCAGATTTCCGGCCAGGTTGGGCAGGGCGAGACTCTCCTGCGGCATGGAGAAGGTGAACGCTGAACCGAGATTGCTGCCCTTCAGCCCTGCGGCACGCAGATCTTTGGGCAGCAGCGGCGCCAGGCGATCGGGGTCGGCCACCGTGACCGCCAGGTTGCCGTTCAGGAGCGGCCCGCTGACGATCGACTGCCCGCTGACGCGGCCCTCGGCACGAAGGCCGAGGCCGGTGAGTACCAGATCGGTGACCTCCAGTGTCTCGGCCTCAAGATCAACCACAACGTCCGCGGAGAGCCGGGCGCTCACGTCCCCGCCGGGGAGCATTGGCCCCTTCGCGTTCAACGTGAGTTCCGTGCCCGTGATCGAGAGACGTTCAGCGCCCGATGCGATTCGGGCGACGCTCCTCAGGCTCAGGTCGCCGGTGAGCTCCGGCTCGCTGGCCGTGAATCCGCTGGAGAGTTCGATGGGGATGGGCTGGTCGAAGTCGACCGGGCCGCTGGTTAGCTCCAGGCCGCTGATGGTGTATTGCGTCCCCTCAAGCCGGTCGTCCCAGGTGATGTGCGTGTCGCGCAGGCGGATGCCGCCGATGGCGAGGGCGCCGATGGCGCGTCCCCGCACCTTGTCCTCTTCCGGCGCGGGCTGGACCAGGTCGTCCCAGTTGGTTTGCCCCACTTCGGTGCGGGCGAGATTGAGCCGCAACCCCTCCAGCACCACCGTGCCGATCTCTACCTCCCGGCGCAACAGCGGCAGCAGCTTCACCCGGACCTCCGCCTCCTGAATGCGGGCGAAGGGTTCCGGCCCGAAGCCCTCGGCGTTGCTCAGCCGCATCTGCCCGACTTCGAGGCCCAGCCAGGGGAACACGCTCAGATCGAGATCCCCCTCGATCGCCAACTGGCGGCCGGTACTGCGCTCGACCAGACCGGCGATCTGGTCGCGGTAGTCGTTGGGGTCGATGAGGAATCGGGCCACCAGGGCCAGGAGCAGGATCAGGAGTGCGATGACCCCTACGATCCAGGCGATAATACGGGTGGTTCGCTTCATGACACTCCCTCGGCCGGTGAGCCGCCGCGCCTCCGGTGCCGTCGCGGGTTCGGGCGGTTCAGTTAATGCGGGGCGGGCTGATCAGGATCGATTCATTATATGGAGCGGATGGTGGGAATCGACTGTTTCGCCGGGCGGGAAACAGGGTGGTTACAAGTATGGAGCGGGTGATGGGAATCGAACCCACGTCATCAGCTTGGGAAGCTGAGGTTCTACCATTGAACCACACCCGCGGTGTTTCCGTACGGAAACGGACCAGAATGATAGCACTTGAAAGCGCCCCGTGTGCAACGGGTTAGTACCGGCAGCCACTCATTTGACACCTTGGGGTGACGGTCCGTTGCGTGCGGACAGCACCACCGGCCCATCTTACAGGTGCCATGCCGCACGGCTCATGCTAGGCTTGCCTGCGGGGGAGTTGCATAAGCATGGGGGGAACACCATGTCGCGGTCTATTTGCGCTTTTTTTCTGACAGTTGTTTGCGGGCCGGCTTTTGCTGCTGCGCCTTCCGCAGTGGTTGAAGGCGTGTCCTCGCCTGAGATTGGCGTCAACTTTCTCGATTTTCTCCCGCCGGGCACCACGGTGACCCTCGGTGCTGCGGGTACCCTCGAACTCGGCTACCTGAATTCGTGTATCCACGAGCAGATCCGTGGCGGCAAGGTGACCGTCGGGGCCGAACAGAGCCTTGTTGAGGGCGGTACGGTTGACCGAAAGACGGTGCGTTGCGACGGAGGTTCGCTCGCCATGGCGGCGGACGAGGCCACCCAGTCGGGTGCCGTGGCCGTGCGCAAGCTGCCATTTGGGAAGCCCGAGGCCAAGCTGGTGGTTCACCACCGGAGCCCCTACATCCTGCTGCCGAAGGCGGGAACCGTGATTGTGCAGCGGCTCGAAGACGGGTCCGAGCGGCATGAGCTGCCTTCTCAGGGGGATGGAGAACGCCACTACCTCGATCTTGTACAGGCGGGCGTGTCGCTCGAAGCCGGGGTGGCCTATGAGGTGCTGGTCGCGGGGCAGGCCCGTGGGTTTCGTGTCGCCGCTGATGCGGATGACGGCCCGGCGCCGCTCGTAGCACGCGTCGTCCCGTTCTAGCGCGGGCTTCTCTTTGCAACCAAGAGATTTTCTGGTTGCGGCGGGAGCGGCGACCGTTCTGGCATTCGTGTTCTCGTCGCCGATACTGGAGCGACTTCAAGGGCAGTCTCTGGATCTGCTGCTATGGATGCGCCACCAGGTCTTCGCTCAGGCCCATCCGCCCCACCAGTCACCTACGGTCGTCATCGCGATCGATGAGCAGACCTACCTGACACCACCGTTTGCCGGTCAGCCGAAGGCGCTCTGGATGCCGGAGATCGCGGAGACGCTCTCCGGCGTGCTCAATGCCGGTGCGCAGGTCATCGGCTTCGACGTGGTGTTTCCGACCTCCGTCCAGGCCCGTTTTCCAGACCTGGAAACCCCGTACCTGCGGTTCCTGAGGGAGGGGGCCCGGGATGGCCGCATTGTGCTCGGCAAGGTGCAGCACGCCAACGCGCCGCTGCTGCCGACCCGGGCGCAAATCATGCTGGTCGGGGGGCAGCAGAACGTCCGCTCCCTCAACGTCATCACCGATTCCGACGGCATCATCCGTTCCGTGCCCCTACTGCTGCAGAAGCCGCGGGAGGCGGGGGGGGACAAGGAGCCCTCCTTCAGCATGGAGTTGGCGGCCCGCGTGCGCGCTGCAAAGCCGGAGGTGCTGCCGGACGGCCAGGTCGCCCTCCACGGGACGCCGATACGGGGATCCCAGGGCCAACGGGCACTGGTGAACTTTCAGGGTGAGAACGACATCCCGACCTACTCACTGGCCGATATCCACGCCTGCGTGAAAGCCGGCCATGTCGACTACCTGCGCCAGGCGTTCGCCCAAAAGGTGGTTCTCTTTGGCGCCGTTCTGGATCTCGAAGACCGAAAGCTTACGTCGAAGCGCTACATGACCGGTGCCGAGGGGGGCTACCGCCCTCCCCCTTGCCAACTCCAGCCGCCCGAGCGCACCGAAGCGGACTTCCGCCGTGAAAGCCTGCCCGGGGTATACATCCACGCCGCGGCGGTCAACTCGCTCCTGCGCAATGAGGTCCTGGCACGCGTGTCCCAGCTACTGGCTGCCGCGCTCATTGGCCTGGTGGCACTCCTCGCCGCATCGATCACGATGCGCACCGACCCGGTCCTGGCCACCCTGCAAATTATCGTCCTTTCGTTTGTCTGGGCCATGGTTGCAACCATAGCGCTCGCCGCCGATACGGTGCTGCCGCTGCTGGAACCCATCTTTGCCGCCGGTCTTTCATCGGGCACCATGCTGGCCTATCGGTTCACGGTCACGGACCGGCAGAAGATCAAGCTGCGTCGGCTGTTCGGCATGTACCTGGCCCCCACTGTGGTCGAAGAGGTGCTGGCGCAGGAGAAGCTGCCCGAACTGGGCGGGGAGACGCGCAATATCACGGTCTGGTTCTCGGACCTGGCCGACTTCACCTCCATCAGTGAGTCGCTTTCCCCCGCGGAGCTGGTCACGCTGATCAATAGCTACTTTACGGCCATTACCGAGATCATCGAGAGGCACGGCGGTTTCGTCGACAAGTACATCGGCGATGCGGTCGTGGCTGTTTTCGGTGCGCCCAAGGATGATCCGGCGCATGCTGAAAAGGCGGTGCGCGCAGCACTGGCGGCTACCAAGTGGCTTGACGCGATGAACGAAGCCGGGGACTTCGGCCGCTTTCGGTTCAACACCCGTATAGGACTCAACAGCGGAGAAGCCTTGATCGGCAATATCGGTTCAAGGCGCCGCTTCAACTACACCGCCATGGGTGACACCGTAAACCTGGCGTCGCGCCTGGAAGGGGTCAACAAGGTGTTCGGTACCCGCCTGCTGGTCTCCGAAGCCACCGCAGCCCAGTTCGGGAGCGCTGTCGCCAGCCGTGAGGTGGGGCGGGTGCGGGTCAAAGGGCGTAATGCACCGATTCGCATCTTCGAGCCGCTAGGCACCGATGCCCTGTCAGAACGCGACGCGCAGCGGTTGAGATCCTTTGATGACGCTTTGCGGCTCTTCTATGCGGGGCGGTTTGCGGAGGCGGCGGGGCGCTTCGCTGCCTGCACACTCCACGGAGCCCGGCAGACAGACGAGGTTGCACGGCTTTACGCCGAGCGTTGCCGGAAATTGGCGGAGCATCCCCCCGCAGACTGGGATGGTGTGACCTCTCTGACGGAGAAGTAAACCTGTACCGGTACGTTCTACTTCAGGAGCAGAGGAGCCGCCTTCCCCACAGCTCCTCTGCCGCGTATCGCACCCGGAACTGCGCCCCTACAGGCGGTACCCCATGCGAGCGGCGAAAGCCGCGAAAGCGCTCCACTATCACAAGTCACCGAACGGCGAAAGCGTTACCAGGTGGGCCGGGCCTTCGCAATCGCATCGCTGAAACCGGACAGGCTCGTAGGTACCGCCACGGGCTGGCGTCTGGAATCGAGCACAGTGACCAATAGCTGCTTCCCTTTTCGCAACAGCTCGACATTCTCTTCGGTGAGCGGGAATGCCGCATGACAGCCGGCCGCGGAACAGGACTGGAACGGTGCCTGCTGCTCCTGTGCACCGTCGACCCGCATCATGACACCCGGCGGCAGAAAGACACCGAGCGGAACGGAGATGATGATTAGCCGCTCACCCGCCGGCCGACCGGGCCCGATGGCCACCTCCATGACCGTCTGATTGGACTCCTTGACACCAATCGACTGCACAGCGCGGCAGAACTCCCCCCCTTCCGGCAGGGAAAGACACACGACGCTCCAGTCGCCGAATCGATCCACCTTCGGCTCGGGAGTCGCGGACTCCTGGGCGCTGGCGGGCGCGAAAATGCCCAACAACCCGATGAGCGCCGCCACACGCCAATTCCACGCCCACATACACCTTTTCTCCCGGTTCACCAGACAGCCCCCATCTCATTGGTAATCAACACACGTTTCCCTTGCTGGATGATGAACCCCTGGCGGGCCAGTTCGCGCATCGCGCGGTTCACCATCTCCCGGGAGGCGCCCACAATAGCAGCAATATCGGTCTGGGTCGGCAACTCTTCCACCACCAGCTGCCCCTCCACCTCGGTGGCCGCATCGAGCAGGAAACGCGCCACGCGGCCGAACACGTCCAGCGTGGCCAGGCTCCCGATGCTGCGATTGGCAGCACGCAACCGATCGGCTATCTCTCGCAGCATGGCCGCCGCGATCTCCGGTGAGCTCCGCAGCAGACGGGCATAATCGACGCCGGATATGACCTGAAAGCGACACTCGGTCATGGCCACGACGCGGGCGCAGCGGGTGCCGGAGTCCACCAGCGCCATCTCGCCGAAGCACTGACCGGGAGCGAGAATGGACACGATTACCTCCCGTCCGTTCTCTCCCGACAGCAGCACCTTCACACGCCCCTCCTGAATCACATAGAGCGCATCGCCCTTGTCCCCCTCCCGGAAAACGGTCGCTTCGCGGGGGAAGGTGCGGGTGACCGCCAGGCGCGCGATATCCCGGAGCTGCTCGTCATTGAGGGAGGCGAACAGCGAGACATTTCGCAGGAAAGGTTGGCCGGCATCCATGAATAAATCGGGCTTCCAAGATTATTGGGGGTGGGCTTGCCCCTTTTGTTATCTGGAATGCGTTGATTATTGAATGAAAGCAGGGGGGATTCAATCGCAATCCCGGGCAATTTCATCCTGGAGTGCGGTTTTTCATAGACCCGGGTTCTTGCGTCCGTTAACTTTCATCCAGTGGATTGGGTGCTTTGTGCATTGCATCAGCCTCCTGGTTCACATAAATGAAGGGTGCAGCGGTCACGGGGCGAGCCGTTTCGGAAAGGCGCTACCGACTCCCCCTGCGGACGGACTGAACAGGCTTGCCCCGTGACCACTGCACCTTTAGGTTAAAGTTCTTCAGCGCAGAACACTGATCTCGGTTTCTGCGAAACAACAAAATGATGGCTCGCCACAGGGCCACAAATGCGGTTACGCACGCCGCTTCCAAAAGGACAATAAGGATGGGAAAGCAGCGGATGACTGTCGGCGGGCAGGGGGGTATTCAGAAATGCCTGCGGCACTGATCTTCGCGCCAAAGCGGGCCGCGCCCGCCGGTACCGCCTGTGCCCGGCCGGGACCCCGCGCCGATTCCCCTGATTGCCGCCCCGTTCGGCAGGCTGAACCGCGTCCGAGATATCTGGGGGCGGTTTTAGCGGCCCTGCTTCTGGGCGGCGTTAGCCACGCTCAAACCCTCCCGGGCCCGGTGGCCCCGGGGCAGATCGAAAAACGCTTCGAGCCGCTGCCCGAGCCGCAGGCCCTGCCCGAGCTCACCCTGCCGCTGCCCGAGGGGCGGAAACTGGATGCGAAGGCGGCCGAGCAGGTGATTCCGCTCAAGCAGGTGGAGTTGACCGGCAACACCGCCATTCCCGGCGACGAGCTGGCCGTTCTTTGGGAGGGAATGCTGGGCGAGACCGTCAGCCTGGCCCAATTGGTCGACCTCGCCGACCGCATCACCGTCCACTACCGCAATGCCGGCTACATCCTCACCCGCGTCGTCATCCCCGAACAGCGGGTCACCGACGGCACCGTCCGGCTGCGGGTAATCGAGAGCTACATCGCTGCCCATGAAATCGCCGGCAAGGTGCCGCCCGGCACCGAACGGCTGCTCGACGAATGGGCTGAGCGCATCAAGGCCTCCCGCCCCCTCCACATCAGCGTCCTGGAGCACCACCTGCTGCTCGCCGACAACCTGCCGGGGCTCAAGGTCCAGGGGCGGGTGACCGCCGACCCGGACGGCGAGGCCGGCGCCTCCATCCTCACCCTGCTGGTGGAGCCCAAACCCTGGGACCTCCGCTTCCAGCTCGACAACCACGGCAGCAAGACCATCGGCCCGCACCAGGCCTTCTTCGCAGCCACCCGCCACGGGCTGTTCACGCCCTACGGCTCCAGCACCCTCGCCCTCTCCACCGCCGAGGACACCGACGAACTGCACTACCTGCACCTGGCCCACGAGCAGCTGGTCGGGACCCGGGGCACCCGGCTTCGCATCGGGCTCACCGCCGTCGACTCCGAGCCCGGCGAGGCGCTGGCGGTGCTCGACACGAAAACCCGCACCCGCAGCGCGGAACTGGGCTTCATCCATCCGCTCGACTACAGCCGCGGCGCCCGCACCGACCTCTACGGCGGTTTCGCCTGGCGCCGGTTCCGCTCCGAATCCCTGGGAGAGCGCCTCTCCGCCGACGACCTGCGGGTCCTGCACCTCGGACTTCGTACCGACTTTGCCGACCGCTTTGCCGGCCTCACCCTGCTCGACGGCGCCCTTCATGTTGGCCTCGACGCCTTCGGTGCCAGCCGCACAGGCGACCCCAACCTTTCCCGTGCCGATGCCGGGGGCCGCTTCGCCAAGCTGACCGGACAGGCGGTGCGCATCCAGCCGTTCGCCGCCGGCTGGAGCCTCTACACCGTTGCCGCCTTCCAGTACGCCTTCGACGAACTGCTCTCCTCCGAAGAATTCAGCTTCGGCGGCGGCTCCGTCGGCCGCGCCTACGACCCCTCGGAGCTGACCGGTGACCACGGCCTCTCCGGCCTTCTGGAGCTGCGCTACCACCGGCAACTGGAGAACCCCCTCGTCGCCAGTATCCAGCCCTTCGCCTTTTACGACGTCGGCGCCGTCTGGCAGAAGGGGGGCGGCAGCGACAGCCGCCAGTCCGGCGCCTCCGGGGGTCTCGGCGTACGCCTCACCTTCTCCGACAACGTGGATGCCGGGCTCTACGTGGCCAAGCCGCTCACCCGCCCCTCCGCCGAGGGAGAAGGCAGTCGTGTCTTTTTCAACATCAGTGCCCGGTACTGAGGTCGTGCGCACTGCAATCAAGAACACTGTGCGAACGCCGCCCACGCCGTGATGTGAGTTTTCTCATTGTGAAGGAGTCCCCCTTCATCAACGATCTGTAACAGCCAACTACAAAAAGCCGCCGCCATGAACCACATCTACCGCCTGGTCTGGAACGAAACCCTGCGCGCCTTCGTCGCCGTGGCCGAGTTTGCCCGGGCGCGCGGAAAGCGCACGGCGCTCCGCCGCAGCGCCCTCGCCGGTGCCGTTGTCCTTGCCCACTGGCACGCCCCCGCCCTCGCCAATCCACAAGGCGGCACCGTGGCCGCCGGCAGCGCCACCATCACCGAGCTGGGGACCGAGCTGACTGTCACCCAGTCCACCGACAAGGCCATCATCAACTGGCAGGGCTTCTCCATCGGCGCCGACGAGCACACCCGCTTCATCCAGCCGAACAGCAGCTCCGTGACCCTGAACCGGGTCATCGGCAACGACGTCTCCGAAATCCTGGGGCGGCTCACCGCCAACGGCCACATCTACCTGGTCAACCCCAACGGCATCGTCTTCGGCAAGGATTCCCGCATCGACGTGCAGGGGCTCATCGCCTCCACCCTCGACATCGCCGACGAGGACTTCCTCGCCGGCCGCCTGCGCTTCATCGGTGACCCCAACTCCACCGCCGGCATCCTCAACGAAGGGCTGATTACCGCCAAAGAGGGCGGCCTCGTCGCTCTGGTCGCTCCCTGGGTCCACAACAGCGGCCTCATCGAGGCGCGCCTCGGGCGCGTCGCACTCGCCTCCGCCAACGGCGTCACCATCGATCTCTACGGCGACGAATTGCTCACCTTCGGCGTCGATGACCAAATCCTCAACCACCTCACCGACGCGCACGGTAACCCGCTCTCCGCCCTCGTCGCCAACAGCGGCACCATCGCCGCCGACGGCGGCCGTGTGCTGCTCACCACCCACGCGGCAAAGGAGGTGGTGGACCGCGCCATCTCCATGAGCGGCGTCATCCAGGCCAACACCGTCTCCGAGGAGAACGGCGTCATCACCCTCTCCGCCAATGCCGGCGAGGTGAACGTCTCCGGGACGCTAGAGGCTTCAGGACAGACCAACGGTGATGGCGGAGAGATCTGGGTGCTGTCGGAGGAGAGCGTCACCATCGAGAGCAGCGCGGAGCTGCGCGCCGAGGGCGGCACGGAAGGGGGCGATGGCGGGTTTATCGAGACATCTGCCGCGCAGGTCGCCATCAACCAAGGCGTCCGGGTCAGCGCCGCGGCGCCGAACGGGAAGGCCGGCGAGTGGCTCATCGACCCAAACGATATCACCATCCAAGCCGACGGCTCCGACACCAACATCAGCGGCAACCCCGACTTCGTCAGCACCAACGACAGCTCGATCATCACCACCGGCACCATCGAAACCGCCCTGAATGCCGGTACCAACGTTACCATCACCACCGACACCGCCGGGACCAATAGCCAGGCCGGCGACATCCATGTCAACGACTCCATTACCAGCACCAGCGCAACCGACGTCAGCCTCACCCTAAACGCCCACAACGACATCAACATCAACGCCGATATCACGGCCACGGAAGGTCAGTTAAACATGGTCTTCAACGCCAATACGGCGAATGGAGGCGGTGTCATCAACCTCGGCGCAGCCACCCTCGACGCAAATGGCGGAGCCATTGATGCGGCGGGCCAGACCGTCAACAAGGCATCAGGCACGACAACGATCAACAACGTCCAAATGACCTTGGGTGCGCTGAACTTCACCGGAGGCACACTACAGGGAACTGGGAGCCTGACAACCACCGGTTTCTCGACGATCAGTGCGGCTGTGACGCTGGATGGCCTGACCTGGAATCAAACGGACGTGCTCGATATCACGGGTTCGGGCGGGTTGACGCTGAATAACGGCGCCACCTTGAACAATGCGATTACGGGCGTCATCAACCTCGTTGGTACCAATACAACCCCGATCTTCCGCAGTGTCGGTGCAGCGACCTTAAACAATCACGGTACGCTGAATAAGCTGGCAGGCACAACCACCTCGCAGACGATCCATTCCGGCGTCGATTTTCATAACAGCGGCAGCGTAAATATCGATTCGGGAACGCTGAATATTGCGGGCAACGGCACCGACACTGGTGCCTATACGGTTGCTTCCGGCGCCACCCTGTCTTTCAACGCCCCGTCTTTTTCCGGGGTTACTCGCACGCTGGATACAACCTCCAGTGTCACGGGAACGGGCACACTTCAGGTAAACGGTACAACCGTTCATGCCAACGGTAGCCTGGGTATCGCGAATACGGGAACTGGATTGATCGTCAGCTTGGGTACGCTGAACGCCAACGCGGATTCGATTACCGGTGCGCTGGTGCCGCTGACAGTGAGCGGAGGAACGTTCAATCTGAACAGCGACGCCACCTTGACCAGCCTTGCGTTGAGCATAGGAACACTCACCCTAAATACCGGTAACACCCATGTTCTGACGGGTCTCACCCTTTCCAGCGGAACGTTGGCTGGTAGTGATGCCGTGGAATATGCAGGCGACTTTACCTGGAGCAACAGCACCTTTCGCAGTACGGGAGGACTCACCACAACAGGTCTGGTCACAATTTCAGGTAATGCCAAACTGAGTGGAGCCACTTGGGAACAATACGGGACCGTCAACATTTCAGGGTCACTTGGCCGATTGTCTCTTGGTAGCGCCGCAGTCCTGAACAACCACGACTCTGGCGTAATAAATCTCTCGGGAAGCCATGCAACCCCAATTGACAGACTCCTGAGCACGGGGACAAACATCTTCAATAATTCAGGGACGCTGAACAAACTGGCAGGTAGCGCAAGCGCACAGAATATTGGAAGCAGTACCAGCTTCTTCATTCATAACAGTGGAGCCATAAATGTACAGGAAGGCGTGCTAAGAATATCCGGTTCCGGAACCGATACGGGAGTTTACGACATTTCATCAGGAGCGACACTCACATTGTTGAGTGGTACGCGAACACTGGACACAGTATCGCGCATCACCGGTGCAGGCAGGCTCTGGATCGGAGGGGCAACCGTACACGCCAATGGCAGCCTGGAGATCGCAAATACGGGGTCTTCCATGGTTGTTGCGTCAGGCAGGCTGAATGCGAACACGGAGGCGTTCTCTGGAGAAGATGTCGTACCGATCTCCGTGACTGGCGGGATTCTTGATCTCAAGACTGGAAATGAAATCCGTCTTTCATCACTGACTTTTAGTGGCGGAACCATTACAGGAAGTGATGCAGTGGTTGTTGAAGGAGACTGGTCCTGGAGTGGTGTCGGCAGTGCTTCTACTTTCAGCAGCACAGGAGGCTTGGTAACAACCGGCACAACCACCATCGGTTCAGATACATATGTCCGCATCCTGAGCGCCGCTTCCTGGGCGCAAAATGGCACGCTCATAATCTCTGGTACTGGGTCGCTCCGTCTGAATAATGGTGCCGTCCTGAACAACGACGGAACGATTAACATCAGCGATACTGGTGCAATAAACAGAGCCTCAGCAACAGGCATTTCTACGATTAACAACATGGGTATCATCAATATTGATGGTGCGCCGACGTACAGCGACATGTTTGGGTGGACGTACAATGATATTCGTCCTACATACATAAGCAATAATGCTGGGGCACGCATAAATGTGGCGGGTGGCGTGGCAGATGTTTATAACATTCAAAAGAATGAAGGGGTTATTGATGTAAGCTCTGGCGCGAAACTGATTGTTTATCTCGGAGGATGGGAAAATGATGGCACGATTAGTGGCTCTGGAACGATCCATACGACATTGTCTGGGGGGCTGGTTAATAAAGGTGTAATTGCTCCAGGCGCATCTCTCGGCACATTAACGATTGAGAGCAATCTGACGCTTGCGACTGGCAGCGCTCTCAATATCGAACTTGGCGGTACTGCCGAAGGCGAGTACGACCGCCTGCATGTAACCGGCGACGTCACCCTCGGCGGCACGCTGAACGCCAGCTTGAATGGCGGGTACACGCCCGCGGACGCAGACTTCATGCCCTTTGTCACCATGGATGGCACGCGTAGCGGTACCTTTGCCTCCCTGAACAGGCCATCCGGATTCTCCGTCGGCTACGATCTTGCCGGGGGTGAGGCAGCACGCATTATCTATGCCGCGGGTGATGCAAACACCTTTACCAATGCCGACGGCGGGCTCAACTGGAACGTGCCTGGAAACTGGTCGGATGGAGCGCTGCCGTCAACGAGTGACGATGTGTTGATCAGTGCCGGTTATGCCGTGGAATACGGGAGCGGCACCAGCACCATCGGCAGCTTGACCATCAACGATGGTAACTCGCTGAACGTCTCGGGCGGGGAGTTGACGGTGGCGGGTGCGACGAACGCGGCCGGCCAACTGTTGACCTCAGGTGGTACGCTCAATCTCGACGGGAGTGCCACCATCGCCGATGTGACCGTGTCGAGTGGTGCATTCAATCTGAACAATACCGCAACCATCACGACGGCAGCATTCTCGGGTGGCACCCTGGGCGGTACGGGCAACGTCACCGTCACCGGCGCATTGAACGTGACCGGCACAACCACGTTTGCCGGCAATGGCCTGACAACGCAAGGCACCTCAACCGTCACTGCTCCGCTGAATGTGACAAGCGGCCTTCACTGGGTCAACGAGGGTACGTTGGCGGTCACCGGCGGCCACCTCTCGATTCATGACAGCGCATTCACCAATGCTGCCGGCGCCACTCTGACGCTGACAAACGCGAGCCATATCGCCATCGATGGCAACAGCACCCTGACCAACGCCGCCGGCGCCACTCTGAACCTCTCCAGCAGTCACAACACGCCGATAGTTACCGTCGACGGTACTGTGACTGTGAATAACGCGGGTACGCTGAACCAGACGGAGACGGGTATTCACTCGCTCTCGGGCGGCTTTGTTTTCACCAACACCGGTACCATCAACGCCAATGCGGGAACACTGGATGTGGCGGCAGGCTTTACGGCCAACAGCGGCACGATCCACCTCGCCCCCGGCGCCACCTTCCAGAAGACCGGCGGCTTCACCAATGAAGGGACCCTCTCCGGCAGCGGCACCGTCGCAGTCGGTGCCGGTAATACCCTGACCAACAACGGCACTGTCAGGCCCGGTGCCTCGCCGGGCACCCTTACTATTGACGGCGATTTCACGCAAACCACCGATGGCGTGCTGGAGATTGAACTTGACTCCCCAACCGCGGGGCAATTTGACGTGCTGAATGTTTCGGGCACTGCCACCCTGGACGGCACCATCAACTTTACGGGCACTGGTGGAGAAGGCGACTACGTTTTCCTGACCGCAGACACGGTGGTCGGCACCTTCGGCAACCGGACGGGCACTCTCAATCCCGCAGTGACCTACAACGCAATCGATCTCTCCGCCAGCCTGAGTACTCCGCCGACCACCCCTGGTACCACCGCCCCAGGCACGACCGATCCAGGCACGACCGATCCAGGCACGACCGATCCAGGCACGACCGACCCTGGTACAGACGAGCCTGTCACGGAGGATCCCGTTACGGAGGACCCCATTACGGACGAACCCGGTACGGACGAACCCGCACCCGGAGAGGGTGCCACCGACACGACTTCGGGGGATATCCTGCCGCCGGAGGATGGAATGAGTTCCGGAGGTGAGCCCATTCTCATGACCGATGCTTCCGTCGCCGAGTCACTACTGGTTGTTGACGAACTGGTGACCGAGGCCGACGGTTCACCCGGCACCGCCCCTGAAGAAGGTTCCGCCGGGACCACGGAGTCTGCCACTCCCACATTTACCCGCGAACGCTTTGCCGAGGCAGACGAGATTTTTGCCTCCGGCGGCACCATCGACGACCTGATTACCTACATGAATGAGGGAGGAAACTACTCCACGGAGGAGCAGTACCTCTATTTCCGAACCCGTGACAGCGGCGAAACCCTCACCCTCCTGCGGGCGGCGGGTAGCGAGGCGAGCCTGATTACCGCCGAGGCCGTGGAACGCCTCCTGGGGGGCGAGGAGGTGGTCAACTTCGAGGTCAAGTCCGCCCTGACTGCGGCACTCGGTGACAAGCCTCGTGCCCTCACCTACCTGTTGGTGCTCCAGAAGGCGCGCAAGGAGTCTCGCGAGCAACTTTACTCCGCTGCGCTGGAAGTGCTGAGACGTGACCCGAATGCTGCCGACGCATTCAACACCGTTGGCGACGGTACCCTATCCGACCTGCTGGTGGCGGAAAGCGTGTCGACCGAAAACGGCATCGCGGTGATTGAGGGCCGTATCGAGGGTGACCCGGCCGCCACCACCCTCACGGTCGATGGCCGCTGGGTCTACGTCGGGGATGACGGCAGCTTCCGCACTGAAGTGGCGGTCCCGCCCGGTGAGTCGCTCATCGCCATCGCCGCCGCGGACGAGGCCGGCACCCTTCTGACTCAGGAGGTGGTAGTGGAGAACACGGGGCCCACCGGCAAGCTCGACAAAACGGGCGAGGGACGCCGGGTGGCGATCCTCATTGGGGCGGGGGACTACCAGCACGAGCGCATCCCGGATCTCGACAACCCGCACAACGACGTCAAGGCGATGGCAGAGCTGTTTTCCAGCAGCTACGGCTTCGAGCCGCAGGTGATGATCGATGCCGGCAAGGCGGAGATCGTCGAGGCCGTCAAGAAGCTGGCCGGCGAGCTGACCGACCGGGATCAGGTCGTGCTCTACTACGCCGGCCACGGCTACTCCTTCGAGGATACCGACCTCGGCTACTGGCTGCCGGCGGATGCCGGTATCGACTCCCCCGAGAACTGGATCTCCACCTCCGACCTCACCCGCTTCCTGCGGCGGCTGCCGTCCCGGCAGGTGGGGGTGGTGTCGGACAGCTGCTATTCCGGTGCGTTTACCGGCCAGGGTCGCCTTTCGGCCGATGCCGTGCTGAAGAATCTGGATGACCTGAAGGTACGCCGCTCGGTGACGGTGCTCTCCTCCGGCGGTGACGAGCCGGTGTGGGACGGCGGTGCCGATGGCCACTCCATCTTTGCCGCCAGTTTGCTGTCGGAACTGAGAGGGGCCGGCGAAGGCGCCCGCGGGATCGATATCTACGGCGGGGTGCGCGGCCGGGTGAAGGCCGAGGCGCCACAGACGCCGCACTACGGCATGCTCGACACTGCGGGTTATGATCGCGGCGGGGATTTTGTCTACCAAGTGGTGCGCGACGGGGAGTAACGTCAAGCCGGTGACAAGAACCGGCATTCCCCGCAGGTTCCGATCTGGAAACAATGGATGGTGTCCACAAACAGACAGGTGATGCGATGACCGGTTTTGTGACCCGCCAGATCCTCTGCGTGCCCGTTAAGAGCTCCGATGGACAGGACGTCACCCGCGCCATTCAGTTGATCAACAAAAAAAGCGGTGACTTCGGCGCGAGGGATCAGGATACTCTCAACGAGATGCACATTTTCTGCAGTTGAACGTGGAAGGGATTTTTCTCAACCAGGCCACCGAGGAGATTTCGGAACGGCTCCTGGAGATAACAACACGGTTCACCGCGGTTACCCTGGGGGGGGTTAGGCTGGTGGTACTGGGCTTTCTGGGATACATGGCACTGCTGGCAGGCATGCCGCGCCTGCTTGGCCGATAGGAAAGGATGGAGCGGTCACGGGACTGGCCGCATCGGGAAGAACGCTTTCGACGCCACCCGCGTAACTGACCGAGCCGGCCCGCTCCGTAAGCGCTGCATCTTCTTTAATCTTTTTTCCTCAAATGAGGGGGGACAGTTGATGGGCATGAAGGCTCGTGACGCACTCGCGATTCTCAAGCAGTACTACTCACCATTTATCCACTTCTCCGATACGGCACTTGCGGAAGCCGAATCGGCCGTCCGTATTTTCGAGTTAAACGAAGGCGAGCGGCTCACCATCGGTGCCGGTAGCGGCGGCGGCTTTCTCTATCTGCTCGACGGCGCAGCGGACGTCGTGGTCAACGGCATATCGGCCCCCGTGAAACGAGCCGACTCGAAGGTGCTTCCCCTCCCCTGTCCGGCGCGCCCGGCAACGGTGGACATTGTCGCGCGGGGACACAGCGTCCTCTGCCATGCGGACAGCGAGGCACTGGATTACCTGCTCTCCTGGGAGGAGTTGGCCAAGGAGAAGCGTGACGACCCGGTGACACGCTCCATGCACACCGTGCGCAACTCGCTTGCCTTTCGCCGGCTGCCGCTCGAGGCGGTGGAAGAGGCGTTCAACCGCATGCAGACTATGCCGGTCGATCCCGGTACCGAAGTGGTGAAACAGGGCGAGGAGGGTGATGCCTTCTACGTCATCCTCGAAGGCGAGGCGGAGGTATGGTCGCAGGACCTTTACGATGACGAACAGAAGCTGGTGGCAACCCTTGCATCCGGTGACACCTTTGGCGAACAGGCGCTCATCGTCAGCGGCACTCGCACGGCAACCGTCCGGATGACGACACCCGGCCTGTTGCTGCGGCTCAGCAAGGCGGACTTCGATGAACTGGTCTCCAGCAGCATGATCGAGCACGTGAGTCCGGAGGTGGCCAAGGCGATGCTGGATGCGAAGAGTCACGGTCTGCTGGATGTGCGCTACGAAGAGGAGTACGACGACAGGTACGTGCCGGATTCCGTGCACATCCCGCTTCCCGAACTCCGTCGGCGCTTCGGGGAACTCGATGCCGCCAAACCCTATGTCGTGATCTGCGCCGGCGGCAAACGGGCGGCCGTCGCGACCCTGCTGCTTAAGCAGCGTCGCGTGAAAGCGGCGGTTATAGAGGGTGGCATCCGCGACTGGCCGTTCGAGACCGCCAGCAACTACTGAGGGGGGATGACCATGGGTCTGGAACTGGTACTGTTTCGCTACTGTCCGTTCGGGCAGCGCGTCCGTATCGCGCTGCTGGCCGCAGGACTCGAACACCAAACCCGCTACATCGATCCGGCGAATCCGCCCGACTGGTTCCGCGAGGTGTCGCCGCTCGGCAAGGTGCCCGTCGTCCGCGCCGACGGCATCACCATCTTCGAATCGGCGGTGATCGGGGAACTGGCGGACGACCTCTCTGGTCACCGGCTGCTTACCACCGACCCGGTGCAGCGCGCGTTCTGCAAGAGCTGGATCGAGTTCGGCTCGGTATGCCAGATGGCGTTCGGCGGGATGATTCGCGCCGACAGCGAAGCGGCGTTCAGAAAGGCCGCAGATGAATTGATGGGCCATCTGCGCCATGTCGAGGGGCTGCTTCGGGACGACTCCCCCTTCTTCCAGGACTACTTCGGTCTGGTGGACATCAGCTACGCGCCGCTACTGACCCGCATGCTCTATCTGAACGGGAAGGTGGAGCTGTTCGGCGAACGCGACTGCCCGCGCCTGGTCCGCTGGGCCAGGGCGATCGCGGAGCAGGGCTCAGTGGCCGATTCACTCCCCGACACCCTCGAACGGATCGTGGCGGAGTACATCGATCACATCGGCCCGGCGGGTTATGTGGCGAAACAGCTGGGGATCGGCTGAGCAGCCGCCAGCGTTGGCGGACTGCACATCATCCAGTGTGCGCAGAATCAACACCAGGGATGGGGACTGGCTGGCAGGGAAGATTTCCAGCCTCCTTTGGTATTTGCCCGGCTTCGGCCGGGCACCTTTTTTTGCCAAGAGTGAGACTAACGGGGCATGGACCGCCGTTGGACGGCTATAAGGTGGACCAGAGCGACCCGTACTGGTCATCGGATGCCGGTGGGTTTTCCTCCTTCAGCCTTTTTTTCGGAAGGTGCGGCTCCGCCAGCTGCCGCAAGAGCCCACTCCTTTCAGGGCCACCCTCCACATAATCGGCGCGATTGATTACGAACCCGTGGGCCTCGAAGGTGGAGGAGCCTGCGATTCGCTCCCCCAACTGGATGCGCGCCTTCACCTCGCCATCGGTGACGGCGAGCGACTTGTTCTCGGTACCGGGCAGGCTGGGTATGACCAGTACCGGCCCACCGCCGGCCAGACCCAGCAGGCTGTCGATCGGCTTGCTTTCGCTGCCACGCGCCTGTACCACCAGCCCGACCGGTGCCGCTTCGGTGATGTGGATCTGGAGTCCGAGCTGTATCTGATCGTTGTCCACCTGCCGCAGCCAGCGGATCGATCCGGCCCGCCAGCAGGCGGTCCCGTCGCGCACTCCGACCAGATCGCCCACGCGGATCTGTTCGATACTGTCGATGGGCAGGCATATCCGGTAGCCATGCTCGCTGCGGTCGAGCACGTGACCGTGCACGGCGGAATACGCCTTGTGCGGAACCACCTCGGCCCATGATTTGCGCTCGTAGGCCTGGTCGAAGACGAAGCCCCACGGGCTGTCATTCTCCTCCGAGGAGGCGGTCAGCTCTCCCGGCCGAAGTTGAACGTCGTGTTTTTCGATACCCATCTCGTCGCTCAGCGCCAGCCCGCCGGACTCCGTGACTCCTGGCTCCCGGGTCTCAGGTTTCGGGGTCGTCCCGCCGTCGGCCGCCTCCGGCGCAGGTGGTGCCATGATGTGGTGTATCGCGCTTAGCCCGATGGCGGCCTCTACCTCGTAGTCCGCCGCGTGGCGCTCCTCCATGCGGTTGGGTGCTTCGCCCCAGCAGCCGAGTAGCACCTCGAGGCTGTCGGCGGTCAGGGTCTGGCCGCTCGGTAATGTGACGGAGCCGCCCTGTACCCGTTTGCGGTAGTCGGCGATACGGTTGCGCACGCGGGTGGTGTCGAGCCACAGGCAGCGCGCCCCCGCCTGTCGCAACTGTTCGCAGCGTTGATTGTCGCCCAGCGGCGGCACATCCATGTTGAGCGCCACACAGAATGCCACATCGGGTTTGTGCGCGGTGGACGCATCCACGAGGCTCGCCTCGCTCGCCCAGAAGTCCAGCGAGTCGGCGACCAGACGGCCCTGCTCGGGCTTCAGCAGATAGGTGGCAAGGAGCGCCAGCAACAGCGCATGTTTGTACTCCTGCTCAAGGGTCACCTTGCGCCCGGAGTTGGGTTCCACCACCGCCTCCTTGAGCCACCCCGCCTTGCCCGCATCCACATAGACCCGGTGCAGTTCGCGCCAGAGGCCGAGCGGATAGGGAACGTTCAGAACAAGGTAGTTGAAGAGTACCCCCCGTAGCAGTTGGAGCATGCGCTGCAGGCAGGCGGTTTTCAGTCGTTTCTGCGCCCTGCGGGCAAACAGGCCGCCGCTGGTGGCGGAGGCCAGCGCCAGACGGTAGCCGATGACCATTTCCGTCTGCAGGTCGGTGGAGAGCTCGGCAATCTTGAGCCCCTTCTCGGGTATCGGGAAGTGGTGGGAGGCGTAGTGGCGTTGCAGTGCCGGCACAATGGCGCCGACCGGGCCCCAGACCGCCTCCAGCAGAGTGAAACGGTGCTCACTGCTGAGCTCCAGGCCGTTGGTCTCACGCAGTGCGCTATAGATCTGGCGGGTGGCCTCGCCGATATGGCCCATGGGCAGGCCTTCCACCCATGCCTTTACTGCCGCCGGGCGGGCATCGAAGGCGAGCGCCGTGGGTTTTTGCAGCTTCGAGACGTTAATCGAGAAACTGTCTTTCATCGTCCACTCCGGGGCGGCATCGTGTTCCAGCGTGGCGACTCGGACAGGCTACTGGCGACAACCGCACTGGTGAGAGAACTCACTACCGCCCGCATCTTACGGCACTTTTCAGGCCCGTGAAAGCTGCCGGAGACGGCGGGAGCCGGTCCCGAGCGCAGCCGTGATGCGGTTCTCATAATGCGACAGAATCCGCGCACGTTTCACCTTCAGCGTGGGGGTGAGCAGTCCCGATTCGATGCTCCACTCATCGAGTACCGGCACGACCCGCCGAATCTTTGCATAACCGGGAAAGGCATGGAGTGCGGACCGAATGCTCCCGAGCAGATGTCGTTGGACCTCGGGTGCATCGAGCGCCACGGGATCCTCTGCATCGACTTTGCAGTCGGCGGCAAGCGATGCCCACTGCTCGTGGTTGAGGGCGACCAGCGCCCCGAGAAACGGCAGCCCCTCCCCGAATACGATGACGTGGTCGAACAGCGGGTCGAGGCCGATCGCCATCTCCAAATCGGCGGGCGGCACCTTCTCGCCGTTGGAGAGCACCAGGATCTCCTTGATGCGTCCGGTGATGCGGATATGCCCGGCATCAATGTGGGCACAGTCCCCGGTGTGGAGCCAGCCGTCGGCGTCGATCCGTTCGGCCGTGGCACCCGGATTGTTCCAGTAACCGAGCATCACACCGGGGCCGCGCACCAGCAGTTCCTCATCTTCGCCGATGCGCACTTCGACGCCGGGCAGGGGGAGTCCGACCCCGGTTGGGTGATTGTTCTCCGGCAGGTTGACGCTGATCACCGGACTGGTCTCGGTCAGTCCGTAACCCTGCACCAGATCCAGGCCCAGGCCGAGAAAGAAGCGGGCCACCGGCAGCGGCAGGGCCGCTCCGCCGCTGACCGCGAGCCGCAACCGCCCGCCCAGCAGGGCGCGGATGCGACGGGCGACCAGGCGATCGAGCAGTGGCCAGGCGAGACAGGCTGCCCCGCAACGTGACTGGCCCTGGCGCGCCTCGAACCGGCGCCAGCCGGTGGCGACCGTCCGATCGAGAAGCGTCCGGGCGAGCGCGGAGCGCTTGGCGGTTTCCCCCTGTGCGCGGGCATAGACCCGCTCGAAGACGCGCGGCACCGCAATCATCACCGTCGGTTTCAGCCGGCGGATATCCTCGGCCAGTTGCTGGACCGATCGGGCATAGGCCACCGTCGCACCCGCCATCATGGGCAGGTAATAGCCGGCGGTCCGCTCAAAGGCGTGGGAGAGTGGCAGCAGGGAGAGAAACAGGTCGTCGGGTGAAAACGGGTAAAGCTGGAGCGCCGCATGGGCGTTCGACAGGAGATTGGCATGGCTCAGCATCACCCCCTTGGGGCGGCCGGTGGTGCCTGAGGTGTAGACGATGGTGGCGAGGTTACTTGCACCGCCCGGCGGTCGCGAGGGCGGGTCGGCCGTGGCCGGCAACCACTGATCCGCGGTGCGGATGCGGGAATCGGTGGGCGCCTCCCCCTCCAGTAGCACCACGCGCCGAAGCGCCGGCAGGTGCGCAATCTCGTTCGCCACACGGCGCCACAGGTTGGCATCGCGGACCACCAGCACCCGCACCCCCGCCTCGCGCAGGATGAAGGCGGCGTTTTCGGCCCGATCCTCCAGATAGAGCGGGACGGTCACCAGCCCCAGGCCAAGCGCGGCCTGGTCAGCCGCCACCCACTCCGGTCCGTTCGGCAGCAGCAGCCCGATCCGGTCGCCGGGGCTCAACCCCTCACCGGTGAATGCCGCGCACCAGCGGTCGACTGTGCGCGCCGTTTCGGCCCAGCTGAAATCGACCCAGGCGCCGCGCCGGCGATCGAAGGCGCGGTAGGCGATCGCCTGCGGCGAGCGGCGCACCCGCTCGCGGAACAGTCCGTCGAGGGTGACGGCGA
The DNA here is from genome assembly GCA_041690635.1 of Gammaproteobacteria bacterium. Classification (GTDB taxonomy): domain Bacteria; phylum Pseudomonadota; class Gammaproteobacteria; order Thiohalomonadales; family Thiohalomonadaceae; genus JAWLGZ01. Next base: position 191,780 of record JAWLGZ010000003.1, on the reverse strand, counting down.
TCTGCGGGTCGATGTAGTCGGTCGGCATGGGGTGAGTTAACCTACGGCATCACTCGTGCTGTCGAATTTTTTTTTGTCATGAAAATCTACCTGAACGGTGAGCCGCGCGAAGTGGCGGACGGCTGCACCGCCGCCGATCTGGTCGCTGAACTGGGCCTCACCGGCCGTCGGTTGGCGATGGAGGTGAATCGCGAGATCGTCCCCCGTAGTGAGTATGCGACCCATCGCCTCCATCCGGAAGACCGGGTCGAGGTGGTCCACGCCATCGGCGGCGGTTAGTCGGCGCCCGCCCGGCGCGGCTATAATGTCGCGCACTTTCCGCAACCCAACCGAAAATTGCCCATCATGCCCGAAATCAACGATCCGCTGCTGATTGCAGGCGTCGAGTACCGTTCGCGCCTGCTCGTCGGAACCGGCAAGTACCGCGATCTGGAAGAGACCCGTGAGGCCACCGAGGCGAGCGGTGCCGAGATCGTCACTGTCGCCATCCGCCGCACCAACATCGGCCAGAACCCGGGCGAGCCCAACCTGCTCGAGGTCATCCCGCCCGATCGCTACACCATCCTGCCCAACACCGCAGGCTGCTACACCGCCGAGGATGCGGTGCGCACCTGCCGCCTGGCACGGGAGCTGCTGGACGGCCACAGCCTGGTGAAGCTGGAGGTGCTCGGCGACGAGAAGACCCTCTATCCGGACGTGACCGCCACCCTGGCGGCGGCGGAGATCCTGATCAAGGACGGCTTCCAGGTGATGGTCTACACCTCCGACGACCCCATTATCGCCAAGCGGCTGGAGGAGATGGGCTGCGTGGCGGTGATGCCGCTCGCGGCTCCCATCGGTTCGGGGCTCGGGATCCAGAACCGCTACAACATCATCGAGATCGTGGAGAACGCCAACGTCCCGATCCTGGTGGACGCCGGGGTGGGCACCGCCTCCGACGCGGCCATCGCCATGGAGATGGGGTGTGACGGCGTGCTGATGAACACCGCCATCGCTGCGGCCAAAAAGCCGGTGCTGATGGCCTCCGCCATGAAGAAGGCGATCGAGGCGGGTCGCGAGGCGTTCCTCGCCGGCCGCATGCCGCGCAAGCGTTACGCCAGCGCCTCCTCTCCCATCGACGGCACCTTTTTCTGAACGCACCGAACCGCCGTATCCGCTCGTTTGTGCGCCGCGAGGGTCGGCTGACTGCCGGCCAGCAGCGGGCGCTCGATGAACTGTGGCCACGGTTCGGGCTGGAGCCGGAAGCGGGGTTCCTCGATCTCGACGCGGTGTTCGGGCGCCGGGCGCCACGGGTGCTCGAGATCGGCTTCGGCAATGGCGAGTCGCTGGCGGTCATGGCCAAGGCCGCGCCGGAGACCGACTTCATCGGTATCGAGGTACACCGGCCCGGCGTCGGTCGGCTGCTGCTGCTGCTCGAAGAGCTGGGACTGGAGAATGTGCGGGTCTTCTGCGCCGATGCGGTGGAGGTGCTGGAGCACTGCATCCCGGAGGGCTCACTCGACGCGGTTCACCTCTTCTTTCCCGATCCCTGGCACAAGAAGCGCCACCACAAGCGCCGCATAGTACAACCGGAGTTCGCCGAGCGGGTCCGTTTGCGGCTGACGCCGGGCGGCCGAATTCACTTCGCCACCGACTGGGCGGAGTATGCCGAGCACATGCTGGCGGTACTCTCCGCCACCGAAGGGCTGCACAACCTCTCGGCTGATGGGGGCTACGTGCCCCGCCCCGACTACCGCCCGCGCACCAAGTTCGAGCAGCGGGGCGAGCGGCTCGGGCATGGGGTGTGGGATCTCGTCTTCGAGAAAGGGTGATCGACGCTTCCGTTGTGCCGCACAGGCGCCCGCCTGCTATTTGGTTAGGAAACGCTGATCCGACTCAGCGGCGCGAACCGGTCCAAAGGAAGGGAGTTCCGATGGTGACCGAGACGGATTTGATCCGCGAGGTGCGGGAGAGACCGGAAACCAGACGGGTCTGGAGCACCACCGAAGCCCGGGAGATCGCCCGCACTGTGGGCATCACCGAGCTTACCGAAACCCATTGGCGGGTGATCACCTGCCTGCGAAACCACTTCATCGCCTACGGCGCGCCGCCGCCGCAACCGACTGCATGCCGGTTGTGCGGGCTGCAGGCAGACTGCGAGGACGAACTGTTCGGCGGTCCGGAGCGGGCGTGGGCGGTGGCGGGGCTGCCCGACCTGTCCGAGGGGGAGTAGCGCCGCTTCTCGTGTAGGCGCGACGGCGCTATCGCGGCTTCCGCCGTTCCTACAAAAACCCCGAGGCGCCGCCCCTGCAATGGTCAGCGGATGCCGGGCTGATTAGCCGAACAGCCGCAGCAAGGCGTAGGCGACGGTGCCGGCGATGATGACGAGACCGGCGATGCGGGCGGCGGGGAGAAGAAAACCGAACAGGCGCGGCATGCGTTCCGGCGTGATGCGGCGGCGCAGATAGTCGGGGTAGAAGCGCACCAGCCAAACCCCGACCGCGATGTTGACCAACAGCGCCAGCGCCTCGCTCCCCGTCACGTCCGCTCCTCCACAGTGAACTCGGCAATGCGATCCAGCCGCACCCGTTCGCGTCCGCCCGCCGGGTCCTCCGCAATCAGAAACTCCTCGCCGGCGCGGGTCTCCAGGTCCAGCGGCTGCAACAGGCCGACGTGATCGAGACCATCTTCGCCGTGCCAGCGCAGTCGCAGCCAGTGGTGTTTCAGAATCGCCAGTTCCAGCTCCGAATAGCGGGCGCAGGCAATCGGCCGGTAATCGGTTGTTTCGGTCACGGTTGACGTTACCCCTCCGGCAGAAAGATCGCGATCAAATCGTTCAGAAAGCGTCGCCCATGGGGGGTGGGGCGGATCGCCTCCCCGACCGCCAGCAGCCCGCCGGCCTCGGCCTGTTTCAGTGACGGCTCGATGACCGCGAGCGGCAGGCCGGTGCGCGCGGTGAACAGTTCGGTCTCGAAGCCCTCCACCAGACGCAGGGCATTCAGCATGAACTCGAACGCCACGTCCGAGTCCGACAACGCCTGTTCGCCGGCAATCCGCTGGGAGCGGTCCAGGTAATCGCCGGGCCGGCTCGCCTTCCAGTTCCGCAGAATACGCCCACCCGGTGCGTCGGTCACCTTGCCATGGGCGCCGGCGCCAATACCGAGGTAGTCACCGAAGCGCCAGTAGTTCAGGTTGTGGCGGCACTGAAAACCGGGGCGGGCGAACGCGGAGACCTCGTAGGCGTCGAAGCCCGCCGCCAGCAGTTGACTGGTGCCGGTCTCCTGCATCGACCAGAGCGTCTCGTCGTCCGGCTCCGGCGGCGGCCGGCGGGCGAAGGCGGTGTCCGGCTCGATGGTGAGCTGATAGCGGGAGAGGTGGGTGGGGGCGAGTTCGAGGGCGCGGGCGAGGTCCGCCGCTGCCGCGGCCTCGCTCTGTCCGGGGAGGCCGAACATCAGGTCGAGATTGACGTTGCCGAAACCGGCGTCGTGGGCCGACTCCGCTGCGCACACCGCCTCCTCACCCGTATGGATGCGGCCGATGGCCGCGAGCAGCCGGTCATCGAAACTCTGCACGCCGATGGAGAGGCGGTTGATCCCCGCCGCGCGCAGTTCGGCGAAGCGACCCCGTTCCACCGTGCCGGGGTTGGCCTCCAGCGTAATCTCCGCGTCCGGCGCGAGCGTCAGCCGCGCGCGCACCGCGGCAAGCAGTTTGTCCACCGTCACGGGGCTCAGCAGGCTGGGGGTCCCGCCGCCGATGAACACGGTGCGGACCGTTCTCCCCCAGATCCGCGGCAGCTCCGCTTCGAGGTCTTCGACGAGGGCGTCGAGATAGGCCGCCTCGGGCAGGGCCGACTCCCCCACCGCGTGCGAGTTGAAGTCGCAGTAGGGGCACTTGCGCACGCACCAGGGGACGTGGACATAGAGCCCGAGCGGCGGCGGGGCGGTAAACGAGAATTCAGGCAATGCGGCGATCACCTTTGGAGAAACCTGTAGGAGCCCGCCCCGCGGGCGAACCTGTGCGCTTCGAATCTAAAGCGGCTTCGCCGCTGTTCGCCCGGAGCGGCGGGCTCCTACCGGAGGGGCAACGCCCACGAGCGTCAATGTAGGATGGGTTGAGCCCGAAGGGCGATACCCATCGATCGCGCAGCAGGCGGGCGACTTGGCACTTCAGGCTTCACGCTTCAGTGCACCCACCAACTGTCGCAACGCCTGGCCGCGGTGGCTGCGCCGGTTCTTCTCCTCGGCACTCAGTTCCGCGGCAGTGCAGCCGAGCTCCGGCACCATGAATACCGGGTCGTAGCCGAAGCCGTTCTCCCCCTGCGGGGCAGCGCCGATGCGGCCCTCCCAGGTGCCTTGGCAGATGATCGGGGTGGGGTCCTGCGCGTGCTCCATATAGACCATCAGGCACTGGAAGCGTGCACTGCGCTCCGCCTCCGGACGGTCGCCGAGATCGAGGAGCAGCTTTTCCAGATTCGCCCGGTCGTCCGCACCCGGACCGGCGTAGCGCGCCGAGTAGATCCCCGGTGCCCCGCGCAGGGCGTCCACCTCGAGCCCGGAGTCGTCGGCGATCGCCGACAGCCCGGTGTGCGCGGCGGCGTTGCGCGCCTTGAGAATGGCGTTCTCGACGAAGGTGAGCCCGGTCTCCTCCGCCTCGGGGACCCCCAGTTCGGTCTGCGGCACCACCTCGATATCCAGCCCGGCGAGGATCTCGTTGATCTCCCGCACCTTTCCCTTGTTGCCGCTCGCCAGCACAATTTTCTTCATCTGAAAACCTCTCTCACCGCAGAGGGCGCAGAGGACTCAGAGGAGTTCAGTGCGTATCCGCAATCGGATTTCTCTGCGCCCTCTGCGTTCTCTGCGGTGAAATCTGTTTTTCTCAACCCTCCAGCGCCTCGCGCTGGTGGCGGAACAGCTCGCCGATGCCCTTTTCGGCCAAAGCCAGCATGGCATCCAGTTCGGCGCGGGTGAAGGGGTGGCCTTCGGCGGTGCCCTGCACCTCGATGAAGGCCCCGGCATCGCTCATCACCACGTTCATGTCGGTCTCGGCAGAGGAGTCCTCGGGGTAGTCGAGGTCGAGCACCGGCGTGCCCTCGTAGACGCCAACGGAGACCGAGGCGACCTGGGCGGGCAGCGGCTCACCCTTGATCGCCCCGCTCGCCTTCAGCTTGGCGATGGCATCGGCCAGGGCGACGTATCCGCCCGTGATGGAGGCGGTGCGGGTGCCGCCGTCGGCCTGGATCACGTCGCAGTCGATGGTGATGGTGCGCTCGCCCAGGGCCTTGAGGTCGGCAACGGCACGCAGCGAGCGGCCGATGAGTCGCTGGATCTCCATGGTGCGGCCGCCCTGCCGCCCCTGGGAGGCCTCGCGCGTCATGCGCGAGCCGGTGGCACGCGGCAGCATGCCGTATTCGGCGGTAATCCAGCCCTTGCCGGTCCCTTTCAGGAAGCGCGGCACCCGCTCGTCCACGCTCGCGGTGCAGAGGACCCGGGTGTCACCGAACTCCACCAGCACCGACCCTTCGGCATGCTTGGTGTAGTTGCGGGTGAGACGGATGGTGCGAAGCTGGTCGGGCGCTCTGCCGCTGGGACGCATGGAATTCTCCTGTTGTGGGGGCGCAGATTCTACCTAATTCACCGCAGAGGCACAGAGGACACAGAGATTGCGACAGGATGGCGTCGAGCCATGAGTGGTGTAAGTGCAACTGATCTTTCTCTGTCTCCTCCTTGCCTCTGTGGTACGAACCTGTCTTTCAGCGGCCGGGCAGTTCGTCCTTGTACTCGCTGAAGACCCGCTCGATCTCCTCAATCGCATCCTGCAACTGGTCGCGCCCCTTCTGTTCGGAGACGCGGGCGGCAGGGTGTCCGGTGTCCGCCTCCGTCACCCGCAGGGCGACCACGCTGACGTTGTCACTGTTGGGCCAGGCGCTACGTTCCGCCACCTCGGCGAGCGCTTCGACGGTCTCCCCGATGGGACCGCCGGAGGCCACCACCGCGCCCATGCGGGCGTCGTCGAGCGCGCCCCACAGTCCGTCGGTGCAGAGCACCAGCACGTCGTCCGGGCGCAGGGCGATTGGTTTGCCCACCTCGATCTTGGGCGGTTCCGCCTGGGCGCCGACACAGCGGGTGACCTGATTGCGGCGGGGGTGGCTGTCCACCTCGCTGCGGGAGATTCGGCCGTGCCTGCGGAGCTGTTCCACATAGGAGTGGTCCCGGGTGCGGTAGAGCGGCAGTCCGTCGCGGAAGACGTAAAAGCGGCTGTCACCCACGTGAGCTGCCCACACCTGGGCATTCTGGATCAGCGCGAACACCGCCGTGGTACCCGGGGTGGCGGAGAGCTGCTGCTTCTCCTCCAGCTCCAGAATGGTGCCGTGCGCCTTCCAGATCAGCTCCTTGAAGAAGCCGCGCGGATCCTCGATCGGGCGGGCACTCCCTTCGTACGCCGCCGAGGCGGTTGCCACCAGTGCCTCGGCGGCCACATCGCCGGCCAGATGGCCGCCCATGCCGTCCGCCACCACCAGCAGCACCCCCTCGGGGGTCTCGATCGCTCCCAGGCGGTCTTCGTTGCGGCGGCGGTTCCCGAGCCGGCTCGCCTGGGCAAGTTCGTATTTCATCCGCTCCGGCTCCACGGCAGGCTGCTGGCGATGCGCTCCAGGACCGATTCACCGCTCTCCTCCTGGCGGTCCATGGCTGCGAGCAGTTCGTCCACGCTCTGCGGTCGCGACAGGGGGTCCACCTCCATCGCCCAGTCGATTGCCTCCAGCAGGCCGCGCGAGTAGCGGCGGCGGAACAGCAGCAGCGCCGGTTTCATGGTGTCCACCAGTTCCCTATCCTCTGCAGGCGGCGGAGTGGTGGCTTCGATGCAGGCGCGCATGGTGGCGCCGATCGCGTAGATGTCCGACCAGGGGCCGACGTAGCCGCCGGACTTCTGCTGTTCGATGGGGGCGTAGCCACGGGTGATCACCTGTGCCGGCTGGTACTGGCGGCTCTTCTGCATGTGGTGAACGGCGCCGAAGTCGAGCAGTACCGGGTTGCCGCCGCTGCGCAGGTAGATGTTGGCCGGCTTGATGTCCAGATGGAGCAGGCCGCTGGAGTGGAGGAGCTTCAGGCCGTCGAGCAGGGGCGGGAAGACGGTGCGGATGAACTGTTCGCTGAGGCTGCCCCTGTGGCGCTTGATGTACCCCTCCAGGCTGATCCCGCGCTCGTAGTCCATGACCATGTAGACCGTGCCGTTGGCGCGGAAGAAGCTGGTCACGTGGACGATGTTGGGGTGCTCGATGCCGGCCAGGGTGCCGGCCTCCTGGAAGAAGAGGCGACGACCGTGCTTGAACTGCTCCGGGTCCGCGCCGTCCCGGGGGTTGACCGTGTGGCCGTCGGTGTCACGGCAGGCGAGCCGGCGCGGCATGTACTCCTTGATGGCGACCGGGCTTCGGGCGCTATCCTCATGGGCCAGATAGACGATACTGAATCCGCCGCCGCCGATGCGGCGTTCGATGGTGTACCGGTCCAACCGGGTGCCTGGCGTTAGGGAATCGTGATCGCTCATGACGCTGGATAAACCGGCAGGGCCGGTGGTCGCGGTACAGTATCACAAAGCCGGTGGTCTTCGGACACGGGGTGCCCGTAGCCGGCAAGGTGGGAAAGTTGGACCGTTTTCCCGCTGGCACAGTAGTGTATCCCGGGTCTGCCAGGCTCCTCGCACGGCTCTGCGTGGTACCATCCGCCGGAAAAACAGTATCGGAGTCCCGACTATGCGGAGTATGACCGCTTTCGCCCGCCGCGAGGTCCAGGGCCCGTGGGGTGTCCTGACCCTGGAGCTGCGCTCGGTGAACCACCGCTACCTGGAGATCTCGCCCCGGCTTCCGGAGGAGGTGCGGGGGCTCGACACGGATATCCGCGGCCGTATCGGCCAGGCGCTCGCCCGGGGCAAGGTGGACTGCAATGTCCGCTACCAGGCACCGGAGGCGGCGGGAGCCGACCTGGAGATCGATCGGGAGCTCGTCACGCGCATCGCCCATGCCAGCCGCGAGATCGATGCCCTGGTCTACAACCCCTCCCCGGTCAACTCACTGGAACTGCTCAAATGGCCGGGAGTGCTGAAGATGCCCGCGCCCGATCCGGAACAGCTCCATGCCGCACTGCTCGATCTGCTCGGGACGACCCTCGACGAACTGATCGAGACCCGCGCCCGCGAAGGAGAAAAACTCAAGGAGCTGATCCTCCAGCGGGCGGAGGCGATCGCGACCATCGTCGACCAGGTCCGTGGCCGGTTGCCGACGGTGCTGGAGCGCCAGCGGGAGCGTCTCGCCGCCCGGCTGGCGGAGGTGAAGAGCGAGCTTGATCCGGCCCGGCTGGAGCAGGAGATGGTCCTGTTCGCCGGGCGCATCGATGTGGATGAAGAGCTGGACCGGCTGGCGGCCCACGTGACCGAGATTCGGCGGGTGGTGGCGCAGAAACAGCCGGTGGGCCGCCGTCTCGACTTCCTCATGCAGGAGTGCAACCGGGAGGCGAACACCCTCGGTTCCAAGTCTGCCGACATCGAAACCACGCGTGCGGCGGTGGACCTCAAGGTACTCATCGAACAGATGCGTGAACAAGTCCAGAACATCGAATAACCAAGGCACTCCAAATGGAAGAGACCCTCGGTACCCTGTTCATCGTCTCCGCCCCCTCCGGTGCGGGAAAGACCAGCCTGGTCAAGGCGCTGCTGGAGAGCACGCCGGACATCGACGTCTCCGTCTCACACACCACCCGCCCGCCGCGTCCCGGCGAGCAGGACGGCCTCGACTATCATTTCGTGGACATGCCCACCTTCGAGGGGATGGTCGAGGCGGGTGCGTTTCTGGAGCATGCCAAGGTGTTCGACAACCGCTATGGCACCTCCCGGGCGACGGTCGAGGCGATGCTGCAGGCCGGCTCCGACTGCATCCTCGAGATCGACTGGCAGGGGGGGCGCCAGGTGCGGCAGATGGTGCCGGGAGCGGTGAGCATCTTCATCCTGCCCCCCTCCCGCCCCGCGCTGGAGGAGCGGCTCCGCGGCCGCGGCCAGGACAGCGACGAGGTGATCGCCCGCCGCATGCGGGACGCCATCGCCGAGATGAGCCATTACGACGAGTTCGATTACCTGGTCATCAACGACCAGTTCGATACCGCACTGGCGGAACTGCGTTCGATTGTCACCGCCCGGCGCCTGCGCCGCACCGCCCAGACCGAGCGCCACGCCGGGCTGTTGCGGGCACTTCTGGCGTGAACACGCCGGGTTCGGTAAAATTTTGGCCCTTTTTCGCGCCGGCACCCCTGGCGTGATCGGATTACCCGGAGAGTAGATATGGCACGTGTTACCGTCGAAGACTGTCTCGACAACGTGGACAACCGCTTCCAGCTGGTGCTGGTCGCCACCAAGCGGGCCCGCCAACTCGCCAACGGCCGTGACGCCATGGTGGACTGGGAGAACGACAAGCCGACCGTGGTCGCCCTGCGCGAGATCGCCGACGGCCTGATCGGCCGTGAGATCCTGGAGAGCGGCAGCCTGCGTGGTGATCCGTTGGAGGAGGCGGAAGCCGGCTTCATCGACAGCGAGGCGCAGGAGGAAGAGGCACCGGTCGAGGCGGCCGCACCCGACGAGGGGTCCGAGCCATCGCCGGAGCAGGAATAAACAGCTTCACAGGGGGCGCCGCCGGACAGGATGGCGGCACCCCCATGTTTCTTATCAGCGATCTCTGCGCGCTGCTCGAAGAGTACCTTGAGCCGGCACAGGTCGCCGATGTCTACCGCGCTTACCTCTTCGGTGCCGAGGCCCACGAGGGCCAGTGGCGCCTCACCGGCGAACCCTACATCTACCACCCGCTTGCCGTCGCCCGCATCCTCGCCGAGATGCGTATGGACTACCAGTCCATTATGGCGGCGATCCTGCACGACGTCATCGAGGACACCTCCATCGGCCGCGAGGAGCTGGCCGCCCAGTTCGGCGAGGAGGTGGCCGACCTGGTGGACGGTGTCAGCAAGCTCACCCACATCGAGTTCGAGGACCGCGCCGAGGCCCAGGCGGAGAACTTCCGCAAGATGATGCTGGCCATGGCCCGCGACCTGCGGGTCATCCTGGTCAAGCTGGCCGACCGGCTCCACAATATGCGCACCCTCGGTCCGATGCGGCCGGAGAAGCGGCGGCGCATCGCCCGCGAGACCCTGGAGATCTATGTCCCTATTGCCAACCGGCTGGGGATGAACAGCATCCGCCTGGAGCTGGAGGAGCTGGGTTTCGCGGCCTACCACCCGATGCGCCACCGGGCCATCACCCAGCAGGTGCGCAAGGCGTGCGGCAACCGCAAGGAGATCGTCGCCAAGATCCAGTCCACCATCGAGGAGCGGCTGGCCCAGGAGGGGCTGGAGGGCAAACTCTCGGGGCGGCAGAAGCACGCCTACAGCATTTACCGCAAGATGCGCAGCAAGCACCTGCCGTTCAACGAGATCATGGATGTCTACGCGTTTCGCATCACGGTTGATCGGGTGGATACCTGCTACCGGGTGCTCGGCGCCATACACAACCTGTTCAAACCGCGCCCCGGCACCTTCAAGGACTACATCGCCATCCCCAAGGCCAACGGCTATCAGTCACTGCACACCGCCCTGTTCGGGCCGCACGGTGTCCCCATCGAGGTGCAGATCCGCACCGTGGACATGGACAAGGTGGCCGAGGCGGGCATCGCCGCCCACTGGCTCTACAAGAGCAACGAGGGGAGCGCCAACAGTGCCCAGGCGCGCGCCCGCGAGTGGCTACGCAACCTGCTGGAGATGCAGAAGAGTGCCGGCGACTCCATCGAGTTCCTGGAGAACGTGAAGGTGGACCTGTTCCCGGACGAGGTCTACGTCTTCACCCCCAGGGGCGATATTTTGGAACTGCCGCGCGGGGCGACGGCGGTGGACTACGCCTACGCGGTCCACACCGATGTGGGGAATGCCTGCGTCGCGGTCAAGATCGACCGCCGACTGATGCCGCTCAATACCAAGCTGCTGAACGGCCAGACCGTGGAGGTGATCACCGCCCCCACCGCCCGCCCCAACCCTGCCTGGCTCTCGTTCGTGGTCACCGGCAAGGCGCGGGCGAACGTGCGCCACCACCTGAAGAACCTGCGCCACGACGAGGCGATCTCCCTCGGGAGGCGTCTGCTCGACAAGGCGCTCGACGCCTTCGGCAGCTCGGTGGACGTGATCCCCCCGGCCGATCTGCAGCGTGTCCTGCAACAGATCGGCGCCGCCGGGTTGGACGATCTGCTGGAGGCGATCGGTCTCGGTAACCGCATGGCACCACTGGTCGCCCGTGCCCTGATCGGCGCCGAGGAAGAGGGGACGGGGGAGAGCGCCGGTGAGCAGCACCAGCCTCGCCCGCTCTATATCAAGGGGACCGAAGGCATGGTGGTGAGCTTCGCCAAGTGCTGCCGGCCGATACCCGGTGACGCCATCCTCGGTTTCCTCAGCGCCGGTCGCGGCATTGTCATTCACACCCGCGCCTGCAAGAACGTCGCCGATTTCCGCAAGCTGCCGGAGAAGTGGATCGACGTCGAATGGGAGCCCCAGGTGCAGGGCGACTTCCCGGTGGATCTGCGGGTCAATGTCGTCAACCAGCGCGGTGTACTCGCCACCGTGGCCGCCGCCGTCGCCGAGTGCGAGGCCAACATCGACAACGTCACCCTCGACGAGCGCCACGGCGAACACACCACCATCAATCTCACCGTCTCCGTCAGGGGCCGTGTGCATCTCGCCCGTATCATGCGCCGCGTGCGTGCTATCGAACAGGTCTCCCGCATTACCCGCCCGCGCAGTTGAGCGCGAGGCACACTCCCACCCTTCTCGCCTTTCTCCAAACTCCGATCATCGGCTTCCGCCCTCGCCCGTCAGCGAAGGAACGCTGCTTGCGAATGGCTCCACGTTCAGCTCCGGGCGGGCTGATTTCAGTCGTCATCTGCACGCGCAACCGCCCGGCTGCGCTCCGCGGGTGTCTCCTCTCTCTGACACACCAGACCCTCAGGCCCCACGAACTGCTGGTGATCGACAATGCCACGCCGGCCGAGCGGAGTGCCGAGTCGGCGCTCCGGCGCCTGACCGGGAACCGACGGGTGTGCGAGGAGAGTCCGGGCGTCACCTTCGCGCGCCACTGCGGCCTGAGGCATGCCCGGGGTGAAGTGTTGCGGACCCGGCTCTACCGCTGGGGGTGGGCCTGCGCCGCGTTCCTGACCAAGACCGGGCACGGTTAGCGCAGCGTAACCCGACCTGCGGCAGTCACGCTTTCGACTCTCCGCCTTTCTCTTCCCGCGCCTTCCATTCGCGCTCCATCTCCTCGCCGGCCTGCTGCCAGTACGGTTCGGCCTCGCAGGGGCAGATAGGGTCACCCCACTCAGGGTCGAGATTGTCATGCATGCTGCCGGCCATGCGCCGCGGCGTTTGGTCCGCGGGGGTGCCGGGCCGGGGGTGCAATTCGCGCTGTTCCGTGTCGCTCATGGTCCTGTCCCTTTTCGGTTTCCCATGATCCGATCGTAGAAAAGAAAAAGGCGCCCGTAGGCGCCTTCTTCCCGACCGTGAGCAACGACCCATCAGGCGGCGATACGCCCCTTGATGGCGGCGACCACGGCATCGCTGGAGGTGGCGTTCACGTCCAGCAGCAGACCTTCGTTGCGGTAGAAGTCGGCCAGCGGGGCGGTCTTCTCGTTATAGGTGTCGAGCCGCTTGGAGATGGCCGCCTCGGTCTCGTCATCGCGCTGGATGACCGGGCTGCCGCACTTGTCGCAGATACCTTCCTGCTTGGTCGGCTTGCTCTTGACGTTGTAGATCTCCTGGCACTCGGAGTTGGAGCAGGTGCGGCGGGTGGTGAGCCGGTCGAGGATAACCTCGCGCGGCACATCCAGGTTGACGGCAGCGTCCAGCTTGATGCCCAGCTCGGCCAGCATGCCCTTGAGCGCCTCGGCCTGCGGGATGGTGCGCGGGAAGCCATCGAGCAGGAAGCCGCTCTTGCAGTCGTCCTGCTGCAGCCGTTCGGCCATGATGCCCAGGATCAGGTCGTCGGGAACCAGATCGCCGGCCTTCATGAAGGCGTCAGCCTTCTTGCCCAGTTCGGTGCCTTCCTTGACGGCGCCGCGCAGGATGTCGCCGGTAGAGATCTGCACAGAACCGTCCATTGCGGTCAGCATCTTGGCCACGGTGCCTTTGCCGGCGCCGGGTGCGCCGAGGAGAATCAATCGCATTACTGCCTCCTATAACTTTTTGATGGGGCTATAAAATTTGGCCTCGTGGGCCAGATCGGAGTCCTGGAGGCAGAAGGGTACTAGAAATCCGCGCGGGCGCAAGCGCGGGCGGAATAAATATGCTCCTGACAGACGCACCAAAGAGATGCGGAGTTCACAGAGATACAGAGCGGGTGCGGCATGTGGAAGAAACTCCGGCCCATCTTCCCTATGCGTGACGCCGTTTCTGCATTTCTCTGTGTGCTCCGTGTCTCTGTGGTGAGCGCAGATCGGCTCAGGATGCCGATTGCGGCAGAATGATCTCGACGCGCCGGTTGAGCTGCCGCCCGCCCGGGTTTTCGTTGGACGCGATGGGGCGGCGCTCGCCGTAGCCGATGGTGGAGACCCGGTCCGGGGGAATCCCGCGAGCGACGATGGCCTCCTTGACCGCTTCGGCACGCTGCTCCGAGAGCTGCTGGTTATAGCTCGCCGGACCGGTGCTGTCAGTGTGTCCGGCGACGACCATCTGCTGGTCCGGGTTGTCGCGCAGGAACCGGGCGAGCTTGTCCAGTGTCTGCTCGGTGCCGGGCTGGACCTGGGTGTCGTCGGTTTGGAAGAACACCTCGCTCAAGGTGATCAGGTAACCGATATCGGTCTGTTTCGCTTCCAGCGCCGCCAGTTCGGACTCCAGCTCCTGCGCGCGCGTGCGCGCCTGCTCAAGTTCCTGCTCACGGGTGGAGAGCTGTAACCGGTCCCGTTCCGCGATCAGGCTCTCGGTCTGCTCAAACAGGGTTCGACGTTCGGCGATGGTGCGGGCGATCGCCATTCGCTGACGGGCTATGTACAGGTAGTGCTCCCGTGTCTGCGCATCCTCGGCGGCTGCGGCCTGTTCCAGCGCCTGCTCGGCATCGAACAGCAGGTTGGGGGCCTGTCCCCGTACCTGTTCGTCGGCCGCCAGTTGGCGCAGCTCCTGACGGGCCTGCTCCAGCGCCGGTTCGTCACCGGGCGCACCGGCGCATCCGGCCAGGAGCAGCGGGATCAGCAGCAGCGCAAAGGGTGTGCGGATAAGTCGTTTCATGGTGTCCCCTCACTCGTTTGGCCTGGGTCGGCCAGCGGCGCCGTACGCAGGGTATCCACCGTCTGCCGGACATCGTCGTAAATGCTCCGCGTCTGCGCCAGCCGCGCCTGCTCCTCCGCAAGGCGCGCATCTTCGATGGATTGTTGGGCGAGGTGGCGTGCGGTCAGGCGTGCCTCGTCATCCTCCCGTGCAAGCAGCTGGGCACGATCAAGCTTTCGTTCCGCCTGGGCGAGTGGAAACGCGGCGTGCCGGCCTGCATCGGCCTGGCGGGCACGATCAATCGCTGCGGCTGCAGCGGCGATGTCGTCTGAGGGTGGTGGAACCTCGGTGGTCGCGCAGGCGGAAAGCAGGAGGAGCATCGCCGTTGCGACGGCATGGGTGTCGATCGTCCGTGACATGGGTTTCCCTCCCTGAATTCACCGGAAGGCACGCTTCCGGTCCTTAAGCCATAGCCCGAGGTGCAGGCATTTGCAATGGAGCGGCCCCCCCCGCGCGGCTTGGAGCGGTGCGTCCCGGGGGTGATAATCCGGCTTCAAACAAGGGTCTGACGATGACACCAAACGAATACAGCCGCTTCCAGCGTGTCCGCTGGACGGTCTACCTGATTCTGGTCGCCTCCTATGTCATGGTCTATTTCCACCGCATGGCGCCGGGGGTGGTCGCGTCGGACCTGATGCAGGCGTTCGGTACCACCGGCGCCGCGCTCGGTTCGCTGGCCGCGATGTACTACTACGTGTACACCGCCATGCAGATCCCCTCCGGTGTACTGGCCGACACGTTGGGGTCCCGCGTCAGTGTGGCGCTGGGTGCGCTGGTGGCCGGGGGCGGCTCCGTACTGTTCGGGCTGGCGGATGATTTTTCCACCGCCTCGGTGGGCCGTTTTCTGGTCGGACTCGGGGTGTCGGTGGTATTTGTCGGTCTGATGAAGTCGAACACCCTCTGGTTCAGCGAGCGGCGATACGGACTGGTGAGCGGACTCACCCTGCTGCTCGGCAACCTGGGGTCGATCCTCGCCGCCGGTCCCCTCGCGGCCCTCCTGACACAGTATTCGTGGCGGGAGGTGTTCGTCATTGCCGGGGGGGTGTCGGTGCTCCTGGCGCTGCTCACCTTCCTGTTCGTGCGCAATCGTCCGGAAGATGCGGGGTTTCCGCCGGCGCGGGCGTCCCGGTCCACAGGACAGGCTCGAACACACTGGTGGACCGCTCTCGGAGCGGTCATCGCCAACCGTCGGGTATGGCCGGGGTTCTGGGTCAACTTCGGTGTGACCGGCTCCCTGTTCGCCTTCGCCGGCCTATGGGGCGTGCCGCTGATGCGCGATCGTTTCGGGCTTGGCCTGGGTGACGCCTCCCTCTACACCACCGTCGCCCTGGCCGGCTTCGCCATCGGTTCTTTCTTCATGGGTGCCCTGTCGGATCGGATCGGGCGGCGCAGGCCGGTGATCCTCGGGGCCGGCGGCCTCTCCACCTTGCTGTGGCTGGCCATGGCCTTCCTGCCGTGGGGTCCGGGGCTGTCCGGTTTCGTGCTCTACGCCCTGCTCGGTTTCTCCGCCGGTGGATTCGTCGTCACCTATGCCGCGGCCAAGGAGGTGGTGCCGGCGGCCAACGCGGGCATGGCTATCGCCGTGGTGAATACCGGTCTGTTCCTCGGCGCGGCGATCATGCAGCCGCTGTTCGGCTGGGTGCTGGACCTGGCGTGGGACGGGTCTGTCGTGGAGGGGGTGCGCCACTACGGCTTGGCGAGCTACCGGGGCGGTCTGCTGGCCTCCGCCGCGTTCGCCGCGCTGGCGGTGATCGCCGGAGTGCGGCAGGTGGAGACCGGCTGCCGCAACTGCACTGATGGCGATCCGGAGAGTCTCGTCACAGCCCCCACTCCCCTGTCGCGGTAGCCGGATACGGCAATGATCGTTGACCTTTCAAGGTTTTTGCGGGATTGTTCCAGCGTGTTATGCCTCGAAGGAACGGGATGACCGAATCCCAGCTTCATATCGAGTGTCCGAAATGCGGCGCCCCCTACCGCGTTGCCGAGGCGATGGCGGGGCGCACGGTCTCCTGTCGCCGCTGCGGCGCCTCCTTCGCCGTCGGCGATTCCCTCGACCGATCCACTGAGCAGCGCCTCGGCGAACTCGCGGTGCGCTTCCACATGCTCAGTGCCGAGCAGGTGGCGGAGGTGCTGGCGGAAGCATTCATGGACGATCCGAACCGCCCGGGGGCGCGGTTTGTCGCCGCCGGCGCGCTCACCGCCGATCAGCTCGATTACCTACTCGCCCTGCAGACACTCAAGACGGAGCGTAACGCGGACCTGCCATTCGGCGAACTTGCGGTCAGCCACGGCTGGGCTCAGCGGGCGGATATTGACACTGCACTATCCGAACAGAAGCGGATCTTTGCCAGGGAGCGCCGAACGGTGCTGATCGGCGACCTGCTGGTTGAACGGGGGATTCTTTCCGCAGAACGGCGGGATCAACTCCTCGCCGAGCAGAACCGGCAGGTGGCTTCCCCCGAACCGGAGCAAGAGACCCGAATCGTCATCAGTGTCTCTGACGATCGGATGCGCGTGGTGGCCACGCTGTCGGACGGGGGCACGCGGCCCACGCCGGAAGAGGTGGAAGCGGAGCTGGCGGAATTCGGGGTGGTCCACGGCATCGACGGCGACGCCATCGAGCGGCTCTGCGCAGCTGGTCCGGGCGAGCCGGGTATGCTGGTGGCCGAGGGAACCCCTCCCACGCCGAGTGTCGATGGTTCCGTCGATTACCTGTTCGACCTCCATCCCCTCAAGGCGGGTCGGCAGGGGGAGGACGGCGTCATCGACTTCCGCGATCGGGGCGAGATCCCGCAGGTGGAGCCCGGCATGGTGCTGGCGCGTAAGACACCGCCGCAGCCCGGTTC
The DNA here is from genome assembly GCA_041690635.1 of Gammaproteobacteria bacterium. Classification (GTDB taxonomy): domain Bacteria; phylum Pseudomonadota; class Gammaproteobacteria; order Thiohalomonadales; family Thiohalomonadaceae; genus JAWLGZ01. Next base: position 174,628 of record JAWLGZ010000003.1, on the reverse strand, counting down.
GCCGGGGCAGGATGTGCATGGGGCTGCGATCAATCCGGCGCCCCCCAAAGATGTCGGCCTCAGCGCCGGGGTCGGTGCCGAGATCAGCGGTGACCACACCGTGGTCACCGCCACCGCGGAGGGGTACCCCTCGGTGGCGGCCACCGGGATCATCTCAGTCTTCCCCGAATACGCCATCGAGGGGGACGTCGGCTACAACACCGGACACGTCAACTTCCACGGCCGCGTGATTGTCTCCGGGATTGTGCAGAGCGGTTTCCGGGTGCGTTGCGGGGAGCTGGTGGCGCGGGAGCTGGAGGCGACCGAGATCGAGGCGGACGGCGATGTGGCGATTGCCGGCGGCATCATCGGTGCACGGGTGAAGGCGGGCGGCTCGGTAAAGGCCAAGTACCTTCACAAGGCAAAACTGGAGGTGCTTGGCGACGTCATCATCGAGCGCGAACTGGTCGACTCGGAGGTGCAGTGCAGCGGCACCCTGCATGCGGAGCGCTGCAAGATACTCTCCTCGAACATCTCGGCGCGGGACGGCGTCCACACACGCGAGGTCGGTTCCGACGCCTCGGTGCCGTGCACCATTGCTGTCGGCATCGACGAACGGGTACTTGCCGAGACCGCCCGCCTCGAAGAGGCGATCGAGGCGATACGCACGGCCGCGCAGGAGCGTGCCGGGCGGCTGCTGGCGATTGGCGAGCGCAACACAACCATCGACGGGCAAATCGGCAAGCTGGCGCAGATCCAGGACAAGGCGATGGTCCGCCAGCGCGAATTGCAGGGCAGCGGCAACGCCGCGGAGATCGCGCAGGTTGAGCGCAGTATTGCCGATGCGGAGACCGCGCTCACTCAACTGTTTGCGGAGCAGGAGCGCCTGAACGGGGAGAACGAGTCTCTGGCCGCGCTGGAACAGGGTGAATCGGAGGCCCTCGCCGCCCTGGAGGCGGAACGGGAGTCACTTGTCGCCTGGTCGCGTGAACATGTGGGGAAACCGGTAATCCAGGTAGACGGCACCCTGCATCAGCAGACCCTGATCCGGACCCCCCACAAGGAGACCCGCATCACCGGGGATCGCAAACGGGTCTTCTGGGAGGAGCGGGAGGTTACCACTGAGGACGGGAACACCGTCTGGCGGCTGACCCCCGTGACCTGATCCCGCGGCCGTGTGCTGACGGCGTGTACAAGCGGCGCGCTGCTCAGTACGCTATGCCCCTCACCAAGGGACAGGTAGCATGGAACTGCGAGAACCACTCACCAGGATAGGAATGGACGGGCTCTATCCGGCTGTGCTCGAACACGCACCGGATGGAGTCATCGTGCTCGATGATGCGGGCCGGGTGCTCGCCTTCAACCGAGCCGCCGAGCGCATGTTCGCCTGCGATGCGGACACGGTCATCGGCAGCGACGGACAGGCCCTGTTGGCAGATGTGGAACAGGGGGCCTCGGTCCGAGTTGCCGAGGGGCGTTTTGAATCGCGCGGGGTGCGGTGTGCAGACGGCGGCAGCTTCCCGGTGGAACTGGCGGTAAGCTGCGCGTCGGTGCAGGGGCGGACCCTCCGTATCGTGCTGGTGCGCGACCTCACCGAGCGCAAGCAGGCCGAAGACAAACTCCAGCAGATGGCCCGTTACGACGGGCTCACCGCCCTGCCCAACCGGCGCCAGTTCCACGACAGTTTGGTACGGGCGATCGGCCTCGCCGGACGCAGTCACGGCCAGGTGGCACTGATGTTCCTCGACTTGGACCGCTTCAAGCAGATCAACGACACCTTCGGCCACGACACGGGCGATGAGCTGCTGCGGCAGGTGGCCGCACGGCTCAAGGAGACCATCCGCGGTTACGACACCGTCCTGCGCGGCGGCGGCGAGGCGTCTCCGGAGGCGGAGCCCGAGGCGGGCTCCACCGTCTCCCGCCTCGGGGGCGACGAGTTCACCATCATCCTGAAGAACGTCGCCGGTGTGGACGCCACTGCAGCGGTGGCGGAACGTATCGTCGCCGCCTTCGCCAAGCCGTTCAATCTGGGCGGCAAGGAGGTGTTCAGCTCCACCAGTGTCGGCATCGCACTCTATCCGCGCGACGGCGAAGACCCGGAGGTGCTGATCAAGAGCGCAGACACTGCCATGTACCGGGCGAAGGAACTCGGGCGCAACAACTACCAGTTTTTCACCCAGGCGATGAATGAGGCGGCGCAGCAGCGGCTCGCCCTGGAGCGGGACCTGCGCGATGCGCTGGAGCGCAACGAGTTCCTCCTCTTCTTCCAGCCCAAGCTGAACGTCGCCACCGGTCGCATCTACGGTGTCGAGACCTTCCTGCGCTGGCGTCACCCCACCCGCGGTCTGGTGACCCCCTATGACTTCGTGCACGTGCTGGAGGAGATCGGACTCATCGCGCCGGTCGGCCGCTGGGTGTTGCGGGCCGCGTGCGAGCAGATCCGGCGCTGGCGCGATGCGGGACTACCGCGGTTGCAGGCCTCGGTGAACATCTCGGTACGGCAGTTCGTCCGCGAGGACCTCTCCGGCGACGTGGCGGAGGTGCTGGAGGAGACCGGCATCGATCCGCAGCTGCTCGATCTGGAACTGACCGAGGGGCTGCTGGTGGAGGACGTGGAGACCAGCCTGCGGTTGCTCGGCCAGCTGCGGGCGATGGGGGTGGAGGTGTCGGTGGATGACTTCGGCACCGGTTACTCCTCCTTGAGTTACCTCACGCAGTTCCCGATCAACGCGTTGAAGATCGACCAGTCCTTCGTCCGTGATATCGCCCCCGCCACGGAGGGGGCCGCGGTGGTTCGCGCCATCATCGGGCTGGCCCGCAGTCTCGACCTCAAGGTGATCGCCGAGGGGGTCGAGACCGAGTCCGAACTGGCCTACCTGCGCCGGCTCGGCTGCGACGGCATTCAGGGCTACCTGCTGGGCGCCCCCATGCCGGCCGATGAATTTGAGCGGTGGCTCTCCGTTCACGGCGAGCAGGCGCTTGCTGCAAGCGGCCCTGTTTCCGGCTGAGTAATGGCGAGGGGGCGGCTGAACGGTTCCGAAAGGGAGTTCCTCTCCCGTGTGGCGGAGACCATCTACACCAACCCGTTCACCGTCCGGCGCGAGGATATCGCCGCACGCTTCGCCGCCACCGATCGGGGCGGCGATCACCACTTCAGCGCCATCGCCGCACCCCTGGAGACGGTGCTCTCCACGCTCGAAGCGCGCCACATCACCCGTCTCGAACACCTGGAGGGCTCCGACCGGGAGCTGCTGAGCCACGCCTTTCTGTTCCGCGCCTATCACCACTGCGTCGACCGGCTCGACGGCCTGATCGAGGCGCAGCTGCGCCAGCCCGATCGTCCGGTGCCGGTCCCCTTCGCGATGGAGGTGATCGGGGAGCTGACCTCCCGCGGTTTCAGCGAACCGGAGGCGACGCGCTACTTCGGCCTCTTCTTTCAGCTCCGTCGTGCCTTCTATTTCATTGACCGGGCGCTGGTGGGGCCAGGGCCGTCGATGGCCACCCTGCGGCGGGCGCTGTGGAACTGCGTCTTCACCGAGGATGCACGGGTCTACGACAGCTTCCTGTGGAACCGCATGGAGGAGTTCTCCACCCTGCTGCTCGGCGAGACCGGCACCGGCAAGGGGGCGGCTGCCGCCGCCATTGGCCGTTCCGGTTTCATACCGTTCGATCCGCAAAGCGGCAGCTTCCGGGAGAGCTTCACCCGCACCTTCATCGCCACCAATCTCTCCCAGTTCCCGGAGACCCTGATCGAGTCGGAGCTGTTCGGCCACCGCAAGGGGGCGTTCACCGGTGCCGTGGAGAGCCACCGCGGCCTGTTCGAACGGTGCAGCCCGCACGGCTCGTTGTTCCTCGACGAAATCGGCGAGACCAGCGCGGCGGTGCAGACCAAGCTGCTCAAGGTGCTCCAGGAGCGTCTCTTCACCCCCGTGGGCAGTCACGAAGAGAAGCGCTTCTCCGGCCGCGTGATCGCCGCCACCAACCGCACACTCGCCGAGCTGCGCGGGGACGGTTTCCGTGATGACCTTTTCTATCGCCTCAGCTCCCAGGTGGTGACCGTCCCGCCGCTGCGCCAGCGCCTGGCGGAGTCGGCCGAAGAGCTGCCGCAGCTGGTGGCACTGCTCATCGAGCGCACCGTCGGTGCGCCGCAACCGGAACTCGCCAGTCAGACGCTTGGCATCATCGAGCGCGATGTCCCGGCCGGCTACCCGTGGCCCGGCAACGTGCGGGAGCTGGAGCAGGTGGTGCGGCGCGTGCTGCTGGAGCAGCGCTGCCCGCCCGACTATCAGCCGGTCGCGGACACCCTCGCCGCTGAGCTGGAGGTGGGGAGTGTGACCGCCCAGGAGCTGCTGCACCGTTACTGCCAAATGCTCTACCAGCGCTTCGGCACCTATGAGGCGGTGGCCAAACACACCGGCCTCGATCGCCGCACGGCGAAGAAATACGTGGAGGGCGTGAAGCGTGAAGCGATCCGGGGCGGTGATTAGGACGTGTAGGAGCCCGGCCCTCCGGGCGAACGGGTCGAGTGAGTGACGGAGCGGCTTCGCCGCTGTTCGCCCGGAGGGCCGGGCTCCCACGCGTCACGCATTACCCTCCACGACCGGTGACCAGCGAGCTCAGCGGTCCCACTCCGCCAGCCGTTCCCGCCACTCCCCCGTCCGTGCCCGCAGCCGGGCGCCGTGCCGCTCGATGAGCGAGCCGGCGACAATGGCGGCCACACCCGCGCCGGCCAGAGCGCTCCAGCTCCCGACGTGGAAGAACGCCACCAGTTCCGCCACCTGATACACCAGCCCCGCCAGGGCGCAGATTCCGCCGAGATAGAGCAGTGAACGTTGGCGGGCGGCAAAGCCGTAGAGCAGCACGGCGCCGCCGGCGACCACGCAGAGCAGGGCGGTGCCGAGCCCGCCGAACAGCAGCAGATCGGCAATCAGCCCGGCGGTGAGCGCGCCCGCCCCGAGCCGGCGGAACACCGGTCCCTCCACCGCCCGCAGGGAGAGTTCGAAGGCGAGGGCGGCGAAGGCGAGGCTGGTGACCGCCAGGGCGGTGGCATCGCCTGCCCGCAGCAGTTCGGCGGCCAGATGGCCGCTGCCGAAGGCGGCCAGTGCTGCGGGGAACAGCGACAGGTACTCCAGCAGACTGCGATTGGCGCCGCGCGGCAGTGGCAGGGTGATGGTGCGCAGGGCCGCGAAGAGGGCAACGAAGCCGCCGGTGATCAGGAAGGTATCGGCCTCATGCAGCCACAGGTTGCGTCCGAACAGGATGGCGACGGGAATGAACGGCAGCGTGCGGGCAATGCGGCCCTCCAGGGTGCGCAGCGCGCTGTCGCCCGCCAGTCGCCCCACCACGAACGCCCCCGCGACCACCGCCGTGAGTGCCACGGCGGCCATCAGGGTCGGGTCGCGGGAGGGGATGAGCAGGAGGGCGTTGGCACCGAAGAAAGCGAACGCCAGCGGTTTTGACGAACTGCGGGCCAGTACCATGAAGCCGAGCAGTGTCACCACCCCCAGGATCGGCAGCGCCAGGGCGCCGGTCAGCAGGGTGGTGCCGCTGTCCACCGCCCGCCAGAGCGCAACCGCAGGCAGCTCCGCCGCCATGCCGGGCAGCAGTTGCGAGTGGAGCAGGGCGCCGATAATGGTGAAGTTCACCGGCACCGCCGCCAGCGCCAGGATGAGAAAGGTGCGCGCCCCCTTGTTCTCGTGCAGCAGGTGGCTGCAGGCGAGCCCGGTAATCGCCAGGAGGACGGTCTGTGCCAGCAGCATCAGATAGCGCTGCAGGTCGTTGCCCGCCTCCCACCCCTGGAACAGAAAGGCGGAGATGGAGATCACCACCACCGCCGCCCCGAGGCCGCGCATCAACCGCGGCAGGGCGGTGGCGGTCCAGCCGTTCCCTGCGGCCAGTTCGAACTGTTGCGCCTCACTGTTCATCGCGCACCTCCCGGTCGTTCAGCAGTTCGGCCAGTTCGGCACGCAGCGCCGCCCGCTCCTCTTCCGCCTCGAAACCCCGCGCCAGCGGGTCGGCAGCGTCGGCGCCACCGGCAGCCAGTTCCGTCTCGGTAACCCGTACCGACCAGCGCTCGAAGGCGCGGTCCAACTCCGCCGGCAGGGTGCGCTCGAAGCCGGAGAGCAGCGAGAGTGCCTCGGCGGCCGATTCGCGGGTGCGCATCAGGTTGCGCTGTTCGGAAAGGCGCATCAGCTGCTCCTCGGCGCGTTTGACATCGCCGCCGAGCCGCTCCTCGCTCTCCTGGTGGCGGGAGATGGCCGCCGCGAGTTCGGACTGGCGGGTGCGTGCGGCGTTGCGGCGGCGCAGGCACTCCAGGGCGGTTGCCTCGTCGTCGGCGGCGGCGCGGGCCCGTTCGGTCCAGGCTGTTTCGGCGCCACGCATCTCCGCCAGCTCCTTGTGCAGCCGTTCCCCATCCTGCCGCACCCGGGCCAACTGCACCTTGGCGCGGGCGAGCGCCTCGCGGCTCTCGGCCAGCGCGGCCTCGACCACCGCGTCGTGGTTCTCGATCTGGTTGACCACCCGGTCCAGGCGGGCATGGAGGGTGGCGGACAGCCGTTTGATGATGGACATGGTTGCTCTCCCGTTTTGTGAGTGTCGCGGGAGCTATTCCAAAAGACGGGCCAGCTTTGTTGATGGTGCTGGATGTCCAAACGATCAATGACATATGAAATGTCACTCCAGCCATTGGTGACTTCAAGTGGACATAAAATGTCCCCGCGACAGGCAAATCGTGTATGTCGTTGCGTTTGAAATTGGTCGGCAGTGGCGGCCGGTGGGCGCCGGGGTACAATCGGACTTTCCAACAAGAAGAAAGCATCATGCTCACCTTTTCTCAGGCACTCCGACTGCTCGGTGTCTACGCCCGTGATCGCCTGTTCGCCCAGGTGAAGGCGGTCGGCCCCATCGTCGCCTACCTGATCCTGTTCCAGACCCTGGTACTCGGCATCCCGGTCGCCGAGGCGGGAGTGATCGCCCTCGGACTCGGGCTGGTGGTGGTGGGGCTCGCCTTCTTCATGGAGGGGCTGCTGCTGGGGCTGATGCCGCTCGGCGAGACCATCGGCCTCAAGCTGCCGGAGCGCTCGGGACTGGTCGCCATCCTCGCCTTCGCCTTCATCCTCGGGGTCGGTTCCACCTTTGCCGAGCCCGCCATCGGTGTACTGCGCGCTGCCGGCGCCGCCATTCGCCCGTGGGATGCGCCGCTGCTGTTCCTCATCCTCGACCAGTACGCCGACTGGCTGGTCTATAGCGTCGGTATCGGCGTCGGCATCGCCGTGGTGATCGGCATGTTGCGCTTCCTCAACGACTGGTCGCTGAAACCGTTCATCTTTGTGCTGGTCCCGCTCGCCGCGCTGCTCACCCTGTGGTGTCAGTTCGACCCCAACCTGGTCCACGTGGTCGGGCTCGCCTGGGACTCGGGTGCAGTGACCACCGGCCCGGTCACGGTGCCGCTGGTGCTCGCGCTGGGCATCGGGGTGAGCCGGGTGGTGAGTGCCGGTGAAGGGGAGTCGCAGGGGTTCGGCGTGGTCACACTCGCTTCCCTGGTGCCGATCATCGCCGTGCTCGGTCTCGCCCTGCTGCTGCAGTCGCGCGCCCCGGCACCCATGACCGAGGAGGCGTTCTTCAGTCCGGAGAACCGGGAGACGGCACTGGCGCTGTTCGAGGGCGACGCCGAACGATTCCACGGTTACGCGTTCCAGCACGGGTCGGATGCATCGCAGCGGAGGCTGTTCGACAACGCGGATGCAATGGCGGCAAAGCTCGCCGCCTACGGCGCGGACCCCGCGTTGCGGGTACAGGCCTTCGGTAGTGAGGGTGCTTTCCGGGACTGGTTGGAGAACCGGGCGGATGCCGGCCAGCGGCGATTGCTGGCGGAGAGTGCGGAAGCCGGGGGCGCACCGACCGGCATCACCTCACGGGTTGGACCGAGCATATCGGCAGCCGTGCAGGCCATCCTGCCGCTCACGCTCTTCCTGGTCGTGGTGCTGCGGCTCTTCCTCCGCTTTCGTCTGCCGCGACTGGATGAGGTACTGCTTGGAATCGGTTTCGCGGTGGCCGGCATGAGCCTCTTCAACCTCGGCATCGACCTGGGGCTGGCGCGCCTCGGTGATCAGGTGGGCGGCAAGCTGCCCGCCGCCTTCAACCAAATCGCGTTGCCTGAGGAGCGACAGACCATCGCACCTTTCGACCCCTCGGTGGTGCAGCGGGCCGTCGGTGCGGAGGGGGAGACCATCGAGTTCTTCTTTGCCCAGCGGGAGCGCACCATCGTTCCGCTCACCTATGAGGCGTCGCACTACGATGCGGAGAGCGGGGAGTACAGCTACCTGCCGCGGCTGGGTCCACTGTTCGGCAGCGACGGCGAACCGCTGGCGGGTATCGCGGTGGTGCTGCTGTTCGCCTTCATCATGGGGTACGCGGCCACCCTGGCGGAGCCGGCACTGAATGCCCTCGGTATGACCGTCGAGCAGATCACCGCCGGCAGTTTCCGCAAGACGCTGCTCATGCAGGCGGTGGCGGTGGGGGTCGGGCTCGGTATCCTGCTCGGGATGGCGAAGATCGTCTGGAACCTGCCACTCGCCTGGCTGGTCATTCCCCCCTATGCCCTGCTCATGCTCCTGACGGCACTCTCCAGCGAGGAGTTCGTCAACATCGGCTGGGACAGCGCCGGTGTCACCACCGGCCCCATTACCGTACCGCTGGTGCTGGCACTGGGGCTCGGAATCGGCGGCCAGGCCGGTGTGGTGGAGGGGTTCGGTGTGCTGGCCATGGCCTCGGTGTGTCCGATCCTGTCTGTACTGCTGGTGGGGTTGGTGGTGACTCGCCGCCACCGGAACGAACTTGCGATCCGGTCCGCCGATGATCCAGCGGCAACGCCGGTCGCGGAGGCTGCCCGATGAGCGGCCAACGGCAGGTGCGCGTCACGGCGATGGTCGATCACCTGTTTGCCGGCGGTGTGCGCCACGCGCTGCAGGCGGCGAGGCTCGATCACTGGTATACGGCCCACACCCGTTCATCGGTGCTCGAAGAGCGGCGCGGGCTGATGGGCGTGCTGGCGGGCCGCGACCGGCTGGCGAGCGATGCCGGCGACCTCTTTGTGCTCTACGTGGAGGAGGCGCAGGAGCAGGCGGTGATGGACCTGCTGGTGGAGCACGGGCGGTTGCGGCGGCCCGGTGCCGGCTCGGTGTTCAGCGAATCGGTGGAGTGTGTCGCCGGTTTCGCGCCGTTGGCGCAGGCTGCCCGACCGACGCCCGGTGCCGCAGCATCCAACGACTACTTCCCGGACCTGGTCGGCGTCCACTGCATCGTGCAGCGGGACCGCGCCGATCCCATCGCCCGCGAGGTGCTCGAACTGGGGGCGGCGGTGCCCACCATCTGGTACGGCACCGGCATGGGGCTGCGCGACCGGTTGGGGCTGCTGCGGATCACCATTCCCGCCGAGAAGGAGATCATGTCGCTGGTGGTCTCACGCGCGCAGGCGGACGAGGTGCTGGAGAAGATGATTCTGGCCGGCCGACTCGACCTGCCGGGGCAGGGCTTCATCTACAGCTATCCGGTGCGTCGCGGCCTGCTCAACACCCGGCTGAAGCGGGGCCATGTCGGCCAGCTGGCCAGCATCGACCGCATTGTTGCCGCCATCGACGACCTGACCGGCGGCATTGACTGGCGTAGCACCCCCGGCGGTACCGACAGTGCACCGCGCGCCTGGTTTTCCGGTGTCGATGCCACCCTCATCGCCGCCGAGGATCGCATCCCCGATCTGTTCAGGGTCGCCATGGCGGCGGGAGCGGGCGGCGCAACCATCAGCCCTCTGCGGCTTGGCGCCACCAGCGATACCGCCCCCAGACGGGCGCGCGCCGCCTGCAACATGCTGCTCGACGAGCGTGTACTCCCTGAGGTGATCGAGGCTCTGGATCGGGCGGGTGGATTCGGCGACGAGGCCCAGGGCGTCCTCTACTGCCGGCCGGTCGAGCGGGCGTTCACCTACCGCGCCTCCAGCTAAGCGATTCGCAGGTCGTCCCCGGGCCGGAGGCCCTCTTATCTGGCGAGTCCCGTCTATAATCGGATCTCACGCTGTCAGGGAGGCGGCGTATCCACACAGCAGGGAGGAGGCGTATATGGACATACGCAGGTTGGGCGCTGTCGCGCAGGGATTCCTTTTGCTCGTCGCACTTTCTGCACATGCCGGCTGGGAGTGGGAGAACCCGACCCCGCAAGGCAATCTGCTCTTTGACGTGGCCTCCGACGGCATCACCTATGTGGCGGTCGGCGACGCGGGCACCATCCTCACCAGCACCGACGGGGTCAACTGGACGCCGCGTTTCTCGCGCTCCAGCACCTGGGTCTACAACGTCCTCTGGGGCGGCGATCAGTTCGTTGCGGTGGGCCGCTTCGGTACGATACTGACGAGTCCCACCGGGGTTGACTGGACTCCGCGCTCCTCCGGCGTCAGCAGTTACCTCTACGGCCTGGCCTTCAGTCCGGAGCTGTCCCGCTACGTGGCGGTGGGTTCATCCGCCACCTTCATCACCAGTCCCGATGGGGTGAACTGGACCCGGGTATCGGTTCCGACCAGCCTCTGGATCAATGATGTCATCTGGGACGGCACCCGCTTCATTGCGGTGGCTGAGCAGGGGACCGTATTCACCAGCACCGATGGCCAGAACTGGCAGACGGCCGCTTCGGGTATCTTCGACACCTCTGCCAACGGCATTGCCAGCAACGGCACCCGACTGGTGGCGGTCGGCTCCGGTGGTGCGATGGCGCACAGCCTGAACGCGACCACCTGGAGTCCGGTGAACATCAGCGGCGGCTTGCCGACCAGCACCTTCCGGCGGGTGTTCTGGGACGCGCAGCGCGGGCAGTTCTTCGCCGTGGGTGACGGCGGCAGCCTCCTTACCAGCCCCGACGGGGTGAACTGGACCAACGATTCCGCGTCACTGCCGGTGGCCGAAGACCTGCACGCGGTGGCGAATGGCGCCAACGGTCTGGTGGTGGTGGGGCGCGGCGGCCTTATGCTCGGGAGCAGCGATGGCACCACATGGAATCTCAACCGGCAGGGCGAGACTGCATCGCTGCGGGCGGCAGCGACCAACGGAAACACGTTTGTAGCCGTGGGTGAGAACGGCCGTGTGCTCACCTCCACCAACGCCGGTGGAACCTGGACCAGCACCCCCCAGGGGACCCCGACGCTGAACGGCGTCGCCTTCGGAAGCCGGTTCGTCGCCGTGGGCGACGGCGGCGGCATACTGACAAGCGACGATGGTGTCGGCTTGTGGGAGGCCCCGTTCACCGCCAGCGCCAGCCTGCGGGGCGTGGCCGCGGACGGCGCGCGGGTGGTCGCGGTTGGGGATGGCGGTACAGTCGCTCTGAGTACCGATGGTGGGTCCACTTGGAGCGAAGCCGTCGCAGGTCCCGGTGCCACACTGCATGGCGTTGCCTTCGGCAACAGCATCTTCGTTGCGGTCGGGGACGGCGGGCTCATTCTCGTCAGCGGTAATGGCTCGATCTGGACCCCCCTCAGTTCCGGAACAGGCGAATCGCTGCGCGCTGTCGTCTGGAACGGCAGCCGGTTTGTCACGGTTGGCTCCAGCGGCACCATCCTGCGCAGCGATGATGGCCAGAACTGGATTCCGGCGCCTTCGGGGGCGGCCGAACTGTTGCGTGCGGTGGCCTGGGGCGGTGGCCAGTTCATTGCGGTTGGTGAAGCGCCGGATCGGACCAGCCTGCGCTCGGGCACCGTGCTGGTCAGCCAGGACGGGGTGAACTGGAGCAGTGAATCGCCGACCGGTAACGATCTCTTCGGCGTGACCTGGAACGAGGTCAACAACCGCTTTCTGATCACGGGGGCGGGCGGAACTCTCATCACATCCTCCTGTCCGTGTGCCGTGGACGACGAGTTCTCGGCCGGGTCACAGCCGGTGACGGTGAACCTGCTGGCGAACGACGTCCTCGAAGGTGCCGACGTGGTCGCTTACGACACCCAGACGGCACAGGGTGGCAGTGTCACCTACCTGGGAAATGGCGAGTTCACCTACACGCCACCCGCCGACTTCGCGGGGATCGATACCTTCACCTACACCATCGGGGGGACGAACGGTACGGATACCGCCGTGGTCAGAGTTAATGTCGATTCGCGACTGGGGGTCCAGCTCGATGGCGGTGGCTCGGGTGGTGGTGGGGTCCTGGCCTGGCTGCTGGCGCTGACGGTGCTGCTGCCGTTCCGCAATCGGCATCAACCAAGACGGCGGGCGGCGACCTGAACCTTGCGGGTTGCTGTGTTTGCAGAATGCAGGAGAGGAAGGCGTGATGTATGCCCTCAGGGAAAACGTGACGGTGCGGCGGATGGAAGAACTGGACCTTTCCGTCTGCCTGCTGTTCAACCGGCCGGTACACCGGCCTGCGGTGCAGCGCACTTTCTCTACCGTCAGCCGGCTCGGTGACGGCCTCGCCTGGTACGGGCTGATGGGGGTTCTGCCTCTGGCGGCCGGCCGGGCGGGTTTGAAGGCGGCGCTGCATATGGGCGTGGTTGGGCTGGCCGGAGTGGGGCTCTACAAGCTCCTGAAGCGAGCCTGTGTCCGGGAGCGGCCGTTTGCGGTCCACCCGAGTGTGCGCCGCGGCATGGCGCCGCTCGATCGTTACAGTTTTCCCTCGGGGCATACGCTGCACGCGGTGGGATTCACCCTGGTGGCGGTTCGCCGCTTTCCGGTGCTCGCCTGGGTGCTGGTCCCCTTCGCCGGGCTGGTCGCCTGCTCCCGCATGGTGCTGGGGCTGCACTATCCGTCGGATGTGCTGGCGGGTGCGGCCATCGGGGGTGTGCTTGCCACCGCCCCCCTCGAACGGCTCGCTCCATTCGCCTGATCCGGGCGCTGTATATGTGAGACAACCTTGCCCTGCCCACTGATGACGCCGAAAGACGGGACGGGGCCGCCTGTCCTATAATCGGCTCCGCTTTCTGCGGAGCAGGCGATGTCACTGGAAAACACCAACCGCTGTGTCGAGGCCATCTGTCAGTGCGGCTGTGAGGCCGTGCGCGCGGTGATCGTGGCGCTTGAGGCGGGTGAGCCGGTCTCGCAGGTCGAGGGGCTCGATACGCAGGAGCGCCGGCAGGTACTGGCCGAGTTGAAGGCGGTGATGGCGGTCTACGACGACCGCTGATCAAGCCTCTTCCTGCAGGTAGCGGGACCAGTCGTGTTCGGTGGCGCCGTACACGAAGAAGTGGGGGTTTAGCAGGGACTCCTTGGTGTTATAGCGCAGGGGCCGCATCTGAGTGTCGGTCAGGTGCCCGCCCGCCTCCTCCACCACGCATTGGGCGGCGGCGGTGTCCCACTCCGAGGTGGGGCCGAGACGCGGATAGAGGTCCGCCTTGCCCTCCGCGACCAGGCAGGACTTGAGCGCACTCCCCATCGGAATCAGGTCGTACTCCCCGACCCGCTCCAGGAAGGCGTCGAGGGAGGCGCCCCGATGCGAGCGACTGCCCGCCACCACCAGCTTGCCACCGGTCCACGGCCGTGCATGGATCCGCTCCGGCTCGTTCATCGCCTCCCGTTTCCACGCACCGTGACCGCGGCAGGCGAAGTAGTAGACGCCGAGTACCGGCGCGTAGACGATGCCGAGCACCGGCCGGCCGTTGTCCACCAGGGCGATGTTGACGGTGAACTCCCCGTTGCGCTTGATGAACTCGCGGGTGCCGTCGAGCGGGTCCACCAGCCAGTAGCGCTGCCACCGGGCGCGCTCGGCGAACGGGATATCCACCGACTCCTCGGTGAGCACCGGCAGGTCGGGGGTCAGTGCCATGAGGCCGCTCTCGATCGCCTCATGGGCGGCCATGTCCGCCTCGGTCAGCGGGGTGCTGTCCTTCTTCTCTTCGACGCTGAAGCCTCCCTCGTAAATCTCCATGATGCGGCGGCCCGCCTGTTTGGCGGTCTCCAGCGCCGATTGCAACAGCTCACAGAACTGGTCATCGTTCCTATCGGTCATTTTCCAGGTACTCCCGGACAAGAAATAGGGCGGCGATGCTGCGCGCCTCGGTGAAGTCGTCGCGGGCGAGCAGTGTGGAGAGCTTCGCCAGCGGCCAGGGCACCACCTCGATCGGTTCCGGCTCATCCCCTTCCAGGGGTGCATCGAACAGCTCGCGTGCCAGGATGATGTGGGTGGTGTGGCTAACGTAGCCGGGTGCCAGGCTGAGGGAGGTGAGGTGATCCAGCTGGCGGGCGCCCAGTTTGACCTCCTCGCGCAATTCCCTTCCGGCGGCGGCCTCCGGCGTCTCCCCCGGCTCCACACGCCCCTTCGGCAGGCCAAGTTCATAGCGGTCCACACCGGCCGCATACTCGCGTACCAGCAGCACCGTGCCGTCCGCCTGCAGGGGTACGACCAGCACCGCTCCCTCCGGCGGACTCACGAGCCGCTGATAGCGGGTCTCGACGCCGTTGGAGAAGCGTAGATCCAGCTGCTCGACGCGAAAGATGCCGGTCTCGACGAGGGTGGCGGTCTGCAGGATTTCCGGTTTTTGCCGCATGGGACTCTTTTTTGAAGTAGGGCCGATGATAACCCGTGGAGGGGTCAGGGCGTCAGCACAAAGTGCAGTTCCGTCTCCAGCCGGCCTTCGAACCAGGCGTCCAGTTCGACCCGATTCTGCTTCGCGGCCACCGAAAAACCGGGCTGTGGCTGTGGACTGGCGGTGGTCAGACGCAGCCGTTCCGGCAGCAGCACCGTCAGGGTGACGTGCATCGGATAATAGCCGTCCAGGAAGCGGCGCATGTACGGGCCGTTGCGCAGCACAAAGCCGCCGTTGCCATCGGCATGCAGCGCACGGCTCTCGGCACGTAGGCAGAGGGTGGCCCCGGGCCGCACATCGGCAAGCTGGATGGTGTGCGCCTCGGCCCAGGCGCGTTCGATCCCGGCCGAGGAGACCACCTCCAGATGCCGGATGCGTTCCGGATGGAAGGTGATCTCGGCGCGCGGAACCGGGTCGAGCTGGCGGTGGCACTGGTCGAGGGCGATCCAGCCATCCGCCAGGCTCCCTCCACTGATGGTGATGCGGTTGATGTGGTGGTGTACCGCTTTATCGGGCGGGTCGGGCAGGAAGGTGAGGACGCCGGTGTTGACCCGGGAGGTGTCGTTTTCCGCGTCCAGTGCCTCGAACCAGGCGTCGTCCGCGCCCGGTTCCGCCGCCAGCACGGGCGGGCAGGCCAGCAGGATGAGAGGTAGAATGGCGCACATCCTCATACCGATACTCCTGAGCCGATGTCCCGTTCTGACAATCTCCGCTGCCGGAACCGCCGTCATGGTTGAGTGGTCCGCCATCGATACCGTTCTGCTGGACATGGACGGCACCCTGCTCGATCTCAACTTCGACAACCACTTCTGGATCGAGCATGTGCCGCGCCGTTTTGCCGAAAAGCATGGCATTACCGTCGAGGCGGCCAAGGAGGAACTGTTTCCCCGCATGCGCGCGATCGAGGGCACCATGGACTGGTACTGCCTCGACTACTGGACTCGTGAGCTCGGGCTCGACATCGCGGTGCTGAAGCAGGAGGTGGATCACCTGATCGATGTGCACCCACACGTGCCGGAGTTCCTGGAGGCGGTGCGCGAGAGCGGGCGGACCACGGTACTGGTCACCAACGCCCACATGAAGAGCCTCAACCTCAAAATGGAAAAGACCCAGCTGGCCGGCCACTTCGACGCGGTGGTCTGCAGCCACGACTTCGGCATGCCGAAGGAGGACCCGCGCCTGTGGGAACGGCTCCGGGAACGGATCCACTTCAACCCCGCCCGTACCCTGCTGGTGGACGACAGCCTGGCCGTGCTGCGCTCGGCCAGGGGCTGGGGCATTGCCCACCTGATTGCCGTCCGCCGCCCCGATACCCGTCAGCCGGCGCGTGACGTGGGGGAGTTCGAGGCGCTGGGCAGCTTTGCCGATCTCATGCCGGTCAACTAGTTACTGGTTTGTGGTTGCTGGAAAAGACCGAAAACCATTTTAACCAGTAACCCGCGTCCAGCTACCCGAACCGCCGGTCCCACGTCCTGAACCGCCTGCGGCAGTATGCCTCCAGTGAAGCGTAGTCGTTGAACAGCAGTTCGAAGCTCTCGTCAGCCGGTGCGTCGAACTCGCAGTAGTCATTTGAGTGTTCGCGGCAGATGGTGGGGCGCTTTTCGTAGATCCCGCAGCGCCCGTCCGCCAACAGGTGGTCGCAGGGGGTGTTGATCAGCAGGTACCAGCCGTCCTCGTCCTTGTAGGCGCTGACATGGCGATGGGAGACCTGCCACAGCAGGTGATCGAAGTCCCGCATCGAGCGCGGGGTGTCGATCGCCTGGGTGGCGTAGGTGCAGCAGATGGCGCCGCGGCAGAGTCCGCACTTCGCTTCGGGCGTGATCACTATCGGCTTTCCGCGGCCGTTCATGCGGAACGGCCGGTTACGGTCTCGAGGGGTTGCGCCGCCGGGGACGGGAGGAGCGGCCCCGGTCACCGCCGCCGGGGCGGCCGCCGCGTCCGCGGGGAGGGCCTTCGCGCCGCTCCGCCTTGGCCGGCGGGTTGGGCTTGACCAGCAGTTCCGGGTCGATCCGCTCGACCGGAATCTTGTGGCCCACGTACTCCTCGATCTCCATCAGCGAGAAGGCGTACTCCTCGCAGGCGAAGCTGATGGCGGTACCGGCGGCTCCGGCGCGCGCTGTCCTGCCGATGCGGTGGACATAGTCCTCCTGATCCTGCGGCAGGTCGTAATTGAACACGTGGGTCACGTCGGGAATGTGAAGTCCACGGGCCGCCACGTCGGTAGCGATCAGGACCGGGAACTCCCCGCTGGTGAAACCGTTCAAAAGGCTGAGTCGTTTCGTTTGCGGCACATCGCCGGAGAGTATGGCGCTCCTGACCTCGTTGGTCTGCAGGTAGCGCGACAGCCGCTCCCCGGTGCGTTTCGTGTTGACGAAGACGATGGCGCGCTGGGGTTCGAGTCGGCGAATGAGCCCGAGCAGCAGCGGGATCTTTTCGTCCATCGCCGGGTAGTAGATCGCCTCGTGCACCTTGTCCGCCGTGACCCGCTCCGGCTCGATCTTGATTAGCTGCGGGTTGTTCATGTGCTCGTAGGCAAGCTCGGTCACCCGCAGCGACAGGGTGGCGGAGAAGAGCATGGAGAGCCGTTCGGTCGGCGGCGGCATGCGCCGCAACAGGTAGCGGATATCCTTGATGAAACCGAGGTCGAACATGCGGTCGGCCTCGTCCAGCACGGCCACCTGGGCCATCTTCAGGTCGAACACGTGCTGCTTGAAGTAGTCGATAATCCGGCCGGGGGTGCCGATCAGTACGTCCACCCCCTCCTCCAGCGCCTTGCGCTGCTGCTCGTAGCCGGTGCCGCCGTAGGCCAGCCCGAGTACCAGTCCGGTGTGCTTGCCTATCAGTTCGGCATCGCGGTGGATCTGTACCGCCAGTTCGCGGGTAGGGGCGAGAATCAGCGCACGGGGCTGATTGCGCCGCCGGTTGGCGGCGGCGGGATGACGCAGGAGATGATTGAACAGGGCCACCAGAAATGCGGCGGTCTTGCCGGTACCGGTCTGGGCCTGTCCTGCCACGTCGTGACCGGTGAGGGCCGGCGGCAGGGTTTCCGCCTGGATTGGCGTACAATAGGAAAATCCCGCTTCGTCAATGCCTTGAAGGAGTTCCGGGGGCAGTTCGAAGGAGTTGAAGGTGACGTCGGTCAGGTGTCTGTCGCTCATAAGCGGCAAAGCATACCAGAATAGCTTTTTGTCAGGCTTGAAAAAGAGGGGTGATTGGGCTCAAATGGTAGGCATAAAAACATCCAATTGCCCGTATCCGGAGGCATTACATTGAGCGACAAAATTGTTTACGTCACTGATGACACGTTTGACGACGAGATTCTGAAGGCCGAGGGACCGGTTTTGGTGGACTACTGGGCCGACTGGTGCGGTCCCTGCAAGATGATTGCGCCGATTCTCGACGAGATCGCCGACGAGTACACGGGCAAACTCAAGGTGGCCAAGCTGAACATCGACGAAAACCCGAACACTCCACCCAAGTTTGGCATCCGCGGTATTCCGACCTTGATGCTGTTCAAGGGGGGCAACGTGGAGGCGACCAAGGTGGGCGCCGTGTCCAAGTCGCAATTGGCCGCTTTTATCGACAGCAATCTGTAATCCGGTATAATGAGTGCGTCCGGTCACCCCGGCCGGGCGCCTCGCGGGGTTGTTGCCCCGCTGCTTTTCTCCTATAAGTAGATACGTTTCGCCGCCCCTGGCACCCCCCAAAACGCATTCCTGAAAACCCGTTCCGGTTCCATCGGACGCAACAGACCTTCCCTTCAGCCTACGCCGAACGATTCACACGCCCATGAACCTTACCGAACTCAAGAAAAAGAGTGCCTCCGATCTGATCGACGTCGCCCAGGCGCTCGGCATCGAAGGCATGTCCCGTTCCCGCAAGGAGCAGGTGATCTTCTCCATCCTCAAGGCCCACGCCAAGAACGGCGAGGATATCTATGGCGATGGCGTGCTGGAGATCTTGCAGGACGGCTTCGGTTTTCTCCGCTCCGCCGGCAGCTCCTACCTGGCCGGACCCGACGACATCTATGTCTCGCCCAGCCAGATCCGGCGCTTCAACCTGCGCACAGGGGACACCGTCTCCGGCAAGATTCGCCCGCCCAAGGAGGGTGAGCGCTACTTTGCGCTGCTCAAGGTGGGCAACATCAACTACGAGCCGCCGGAGAACGCCAAGAACAAGGTGCTGTTCGAGAACCTGACGCCGCTGCATCCCAACGAGCGGCTCGATCTCGAAATCGGCAATGGCAGCACCGAGGACATCACCGCACGAGTCATCGACCTGGTGGCGCCCATCGGCAAGGGGCAGCGCGGCCTCATCGTCTCGCCGCCGAAGGCCGGCAAGACCATGCTGCTGCAGAACATTGCCCAGTCCATCACCAACAAACATCCGGAGTGCTACCTCATTGTGCTGCTCATTGACGAGCGGCCCGAGGAGGTGACCGAGATGACCCGGTCGGTACGTGGCGAGGTGGTCTCCTCCACCTTCGACGAGCCGGCCAGCCGCCACGTGCAGGTGGCGGAGATGGTGATCGAGGAGGCCAAGCGGCTGGTGGAACACAAGCGCGACGTGGTGATCCTGCTCGATTCCATCACCCGTCTCGCCCGCGCCTACAACACCGTTATTCCCTCCTCCGGCAAGGTGCTCACCGGTGGCGTCGATGCCAATGCCCTGCACCGGCCGAAGCGGTTCTTCGGTGCCGCGCGCAATATTGAGGAGGGTGGTTCGCTGACCATTATCGCCACCGCACTGGTGGAGACCGGTTCGCGCATGGACGACGTGATCTACGAGGAGTTCAAGGGCACCGGCAACATGGAGATCCACCTGGATCGCCGCATCGCCGAGAAGCGCATCTATCCCTCCATCAATATCAACCGCTCCGGCACCCGCCGCGAAGAGTTGCTGACCAAACCCGACGAACTGCAGAAGATGTGGATCCTGCGCAAACTGCTTCATCCGATGGATGAACTTACGGCCATGGAGTTCCTCCACGACAAGCTCAAGGGCACCAAGACCAACGGCGAGTTCTTCGATTCGATGAAGCGGTGATGAAGGCAGGGGCCAGGGGCCAGGGGCTAGGGATCAGGGGCTGGGGGTTGCGCCCTACTGTTGAGCTGGTAACGATGCCCCAGCCCCCAGCCCCCAGCCCCCAGCCCCCAGCCCCCAGCCCCCAGCCCCCAGCCCCCAGCCCCTAGCTAGACCCCTAGACAGGCACCGACTGCACGTTCCAGATCTTCTCGGCGTACTCGCGGATGGTGCGATCGGAAGAGAACCACCCCATGCGCGCCACATTGAGAATCGCCCGGCGGCTCCACGCCTCCTGGTCCCGGTAGAGCGCATCCACCTCGTCCTGCACGGCGATGTAGGAGTCGTAGTCGGCGAGCAGCATGAAATAGTCACCGCCATCGGTCAGTGCCTGAATGACGGACTGATAGCGATCCGGCTCCCCCGGCGAGAAGTAGCCGGTGCCGATCATCTCCAGCACCTGCCGCAGCTCCGCATTGCCGTGATACCACTCCCACGGGTTGTAACCGCTCATCCGCAACGCGTTCACCTCGTCGACCGTGTGGCCGAAGATGAAGATGTTCTCCGCCCCCACATGCTCCCTGATCTCGATGTTGGCGCCGTCCAGGGTGCCGATGGTGATGGCGCCGTTCAGGGCCAGTTTCATGTTGCCGGTGCCGGAGGCCTCGGTCCCGGCGGTTGAAATCTGTTGAGACAGATCCGCCGCAGGGATAATCGCCGCTGCGGTGGAGACGTCGTAGTTGGGGACAAATACCACCTTCAGGCGATCCCCCACTTGCGGGTCGTTGTTCACGATATCCGCCACGTCGTGAATCAACCGGATGATCAATTTGGCCATGTGGTATCCGGGGGCCGACTTGCCGGCGAACACCACCGTGCGCGGTACGAAGTCGCCCTCGGGGTTCTGTCGGATGCGGTTGTAGCGGCTGATCACGTGCAGCAGGTTGAGCAGCTGCCGCTTGTATTCGTGGATGCGCTTGACCTGGATGTCGAACAGGGAGTCCGGATTGACGCGTACACCCAGGTGTTCATCGAAATACTCCGTCAGGCGCGCCTTGTTGTGCGCCTTGATCCGGCGGAACTCGGCCCGAAACTCCTCATCGTCGACTAACGGTGTCAGCTGCGACAGTTCGCCCAGATCGGTCACCCAGCCGTGGCCGATGCGGCCGCAGATGAGCTGGGACAGGGGCCGGTTGGCCTGATTGAGCCAGCGTCGCGGGGTGATGCCGTTGGTGATGTTGATGAAGCGCCCCGGGAAGAATTCGTCGAACTCGCCGAATACGCGACTTCTGAGCAGCTCCGTATGGACGGAGGCGACGCCGTTCACCCGATGGCTGCCGACGATCGCCAGGTAGGCCATGCGGATGGATCGCTCCCCCTCCTCGTCGATAATGGACATGCGCCGCAGGCGCTCCACATCGCCCGGGTAGCGGTGCATCACATCGGTGAGAAAGCGCTGGTTGATCTCGTAGATGATCTGCATGTGGCGCGGCAGCATGCGCTCGAACAGGTGCACTGGCCAGCGCTCCAGCGCCTCAGGCAGCAGGGTGTGATTGGTGTAGGCGAAGGTGCGTACGGTGATGTTCCACGCCCGATCCCACTCCACATTGTTCAGGTCCACGAGCAGGCGCATCAGCTCCGGAATGGCGATCGCAGGATGGGTGTCGTTGAGCTGAATGGCGATCCGCTCCGGCAGGTCGTCCCAGGAGTCGTGGTCCTTGCGGAACCGGTAGAGGATGTCCTGGAGTGAGGCGCCGACAAAGAAGTACTGCTGCTTGAGGCGCAGCGTCCGGCCCATCAGGGTGGTGTCGGCCGGATAGAGCACTTTGGAGAGGTTCTCCGAGACGGTCTTGTCCTCCACCGCCTTGATGTAGTCACCGCGGTTGAAATACTGCAGGTCGAAGTCGCGGGTCGCCTTGGCCGACCACAGGCGCATGTTGTTGACCGTGTCGACACCGAAGCCCGGGATGGGCGTGTCGTAGGCCATCGCCATCACCTCTTCGGTGTCGACCCAGTGGCGGCGGAGGCTGCCCTTCTCGTCCCGGTACTCCACCACCCGGCCGTAGAACTTGACCGGATAGAGTACCTCCGGGCGGGCGAACTCCCAGGGATTGCCGTAGCGCAGCCAGTTGTCCGGATGCTCCACCTGCTGCCCCGCCTCGATGGCCTGGCGGAACATGCCATACTCATAGCGGATGCCGTAGCCGTACCCCGGAATCTGGATGGTCGCCATCGAGTCGAGGAAGCAGGCGGCCAGCCGCCCCAGGCCGCCGTTGCCGAGGGCAGCGTCGAACTCCAGGTCGCGAATGCTCTCGAAATCGAGCCCCAACTCGTCCAATGCCTGCTGCCCCTCCTCGAAGATGCCGAGGTTCAGCATGCTGTTGGTCAGGGTGCGGCCGATAAGGAATTCGAGCGAGAGGTAGTAGACCCGCTTGGCGTCGGCCTGGTAGTAGGCACGCTGCGTCTCCATCCAGCGTTCGGTGAGCCGGTCGCGGACCACATAGGCCATGGAGTGGAACCAGTCGCGCTCGGTCGCCGTGTAGGAGTCCTTGCCCACCGTGAAGATCATGCGGTTGGCCAGAGAGTGTTTGATGGAGGCGACGTCGAGCCCCTGATAGTCATATTTGAAGTTGGCGGTGGAGCGCTTCTTCGCCATTGCACGCCCTTTTTTCCCGGAGGGTCCGTTTCGGTGAGACGATCAGGTTAGCACGCCCCGCTTTACCAGACGGCGACATCAGCCCGGGCGACCGGAACCGTCGGACTCCGGTTCGGTCCAATTTACGACTACCTGGGTGCTTGTTAAGTTTCGGGGATTTACGTATCATCCGCGCTTTTTGAAGGTGCGCGGTGCCCGCGGTGGACGCGGGTAGCGGCGTACGGACAGGAGAATCGCCATGAAACCCGACATCCATCCCGAATACGGCGAGGTCACCGTGACCTGCAGCTGCGGGGGCAGTTTCAAGACCCGTTCGACAGCCGGACGTGATCTGCACCTCGAAGTGTGTTCGGCTTGCCACCCGTTCTTCACCGGCAAGCAGAAGATGCTCGACACCGCCGGCCGCGTCGACAAGTTCCGCCAGAAATACGGCCTCAAGCAGTAACTTGTCCGTACCGTTCCGGCAAGCGGAGGGGGCGTTCCGAAAGGGCGCCCCTTTTGCGTTTCTCCGTGCCGGAATTATTGCCATTCTGCTGTCCGTTGCCGGCACGATAGCGGCGGTCGAGTGTCCTGCGGACCGGCACGATGAGCGGGCAGTGGTCGCCGAGGTGTTCGACGGCGACACGGTGCGTCTTCGGGACGGCCGCAGGGTCCGCTTCATCGGCATCAACACGCCCGAAATCGGGCGCGACGGCAAGCCGTCCGAGCCGATGGCGGAGGCGGCTCGGGCCGAAGTGGAGCGACTCCTGGCCGAGCGGCGCCAGGTAGTGCTGCGGCTGGGGACCGAACGCCAGGACCGCTACGGGCGCCTGCTGGCCCACCTTTTTCTCCCGGATGGGACCAATCTCACTGCGCATCTGCTGGAACGTGGCCTCGGCACCGCCCTGACCGTGCCGCCCAACCTGTGGAATCTGGAGTGCTATCGCGCCGCCGAGGCGCAGGCGCTGGCGGCAAAGCGGGGCGTCTGGGCCCTGGCGGCCTACCAGCCGCAAGCGAGCGAATCACTGAATCGGAATGATACCGGCTTCCGCATTGTCCAAGGTCGGGTGGAGCGGGTGGGTGAGAGCACCGGTGCGCTCTGGCTGAACCTCACCGGGCGCGTGGCCCTGCGGATCCGTAAGCAGGACCTCCCATATTTCCCGGAAGATCTGCGCCATCTCCAAGGGCGCCGCGTGGTGGCGCGGGGCTGGTTGCATTATCATGGCGGCGAGCTGCGGATGACCGTTCGCCACCCTGCCGCCCTGACAAAGGCGGATTAGCCACAGAGCACACAGAGAACACAGAGGATCGGCGCTCTGCGATGGGCTGTGGCCGACGCTCCCGGTCCTTTCTCGGTGATCTCAGTGTGCTGCCTGGAGATTTTTTTGGATTGATTCGGGTCTCCTGAAGATGTTTCCCCTGCTGCATACCGCATTGGCTGCCGTCGTTCTGTTGGCGGTCGCCGGCTGTTCGGTGAATCCGGTGAGCGGCCAGAACGAGCTCGCCCTGCTCTCGGAGGAGCAGGAGATATCCATCGGCCGCAAGGAACACCCGAGCATCCTGGAAACCTACGGCCGCTACGGCGATGCCGAACTGCAGGCCTATGTGCAGCGCGTCGGCGAGAAGCTGGCGGCGGTGAGCCACCGCAACGACCTCATCTACCGCTTTACCGTACTCGACAGTACAGAGGTCAACGCCTTCGCCCTGCCGGGCGGCTATATCTACATCACCCGCGGTCTGCTCGCCTACCTGAACTCGGAAGCGGAGCTGGCGGCCGTCCTTGGCCACGAGATCGGCCACGTCACCGCCCGCCATTCGGTCCGCCAGTACTCGGCGGCCGCCGCGGCCGGCGTGGGCTACACCATCGGTGCCATCCTGGTGCCGGAGCTGCGCAACCGGGGGGCGCAGGATCTGTTCAATATCATGGGTACGGCCATACTGCGCGGTTACGGCCGCGACCATGAACTGGAGGCGGATCGCCTGGGAGCCGAGTACCTCGCCCGCGCGGGCTACGCACCCGATGCGATGCTGGACGTGATTCGGGTGCTTAAGAACCAGGAGCTGTTCGAGCGGGAGCGGGCGAAGGCGGAGGGGCGGGAGCCGCAGGTCTACCACGGCGTCTTCGCCACCCACCCGGACAACGACACCCGCCTGCAGGAGGTGATCGCCGCCGCCCACGCCATTGAAAGCCGCCCGGTGGCGCCCACCGATCCGCGCCGTTTCCTGTCGCTGCTCGACGGGCTCACCTTCGGTTCGGGCGCGAAGGAGGGGGTGCTGCGCGGGCAGCGCTTCTTCCATCAGGAACTGGACTTCGCGCTCACCTTTCCCGACGGGTGGAAGGTGGAGAATGCGCCCGATCATCTGACGGCGACCGCACCGGGGGAGAGCGCGATACTCCGCCTGACAGTGGAGGATCGCAACCGCCGGGTGAGTGCCTGCGACTGGTTGCAGTCACGCGTGGCGGGCGGGGTGCGCAGCCGGGAGCCGTTGACACAGTCGCCGTTGACCGGATGCAGCGGGAGTGCGACCGTACGCACCCCGTACGGTACCCGTGACGCCCGCGTGGCGGTGGTCTACCACGGCCAGCGCGCCTACCTGTTCATGGCCGCGGCAAAGAACGTTTATGGGGCGGTCCGCGAGTTCCTGCCCACCGTGCGCAGCTTCCGACCGCTGACCGCGGAGGAGCGGCATCTGGCCGAGCCTCTGCGCCTGAAGATTATTGATGCCCCCGCGGGAAGCTCCTTCCGTTCACTGGCGGCCGGCTCCCGCATTCCCAACCACCCGGAGGCCCAATTGCGGCTGCTCAACGGGCGCTACCCGTCCGGCGAGCCGCATGCGGGCGAACCGATCAAGACCGTGCAATAAGGAACAAGATGAGCAGAGACAAACTGGATCAGGCGGCACTCGATTACCACGCCGGGCCGGTGCCCGGAAAGATTGCCACCGCCATTACCAAGCCCTGCGGTACACAGGCGGAACTCAGTCTCGCCTACACCCCGGGGGTGGCGGCGCCGGTGCGGGCGATCGCCGCCGACCCGGAGTCCGCCTACCGTTACACCGCCAAGGGCAATCTGGTGGCGGTGATCACCGACGGCAGCGCCGTGCTGGGGCTGGGGGATGTGGGGCCGCTGGCGGGCAAGCCGGTGATGGAGGGCAAGGCGGTGCTGTTCAAGCGCTTTGCCGATATCGACGTGTTCGACATCGAGGTGGCCTCCGAGACACCGGAGCAGTTCATCGAGACCGTGGAGCGCATCGCACCGACCTTCGGCGGGATCAATCTCGAGGACATCAAGGCCCCCCGCTGCTTCGCCATCGAGGAGGAGCTGCAGGCGCGGCTGGATATCCCGGTTTTCCATGACGACCAGCACGGCACCGCAGTCATCATCGCCGCCGGCCTGCTGAACGCGTTGGAGATCCAGGGCAAGCAGCTGGAGACGGCGCGCATCGTCTGCCTGGGGGCCGGCGCTGCCGGAATCGCCTCCATGCGGCTGCTGACCGCGCTGGGGGCCCGGCGTGAAAACATGCGCCTGGTGGATCGCCAGGGGGTGATTCATGCCGGGCGCGACGGCCTCAACCGCTACAAGGCGGAATTTGCAGTGGAGACCGACGCCCGCACACTGGCGGATGCCATGCGCGGTGCCGACGTGTTCATCGGGGTCTCCGGACCCGACCTCGTCGATGCCGGCGTGCTGGCCGCCATGGCCGAGCGGCCGATCATCTTCGCCCTCTCCAATCCTGTGCCCGAGATTCGGCCCGAGGTGGCCATCGCCGCACGGCCCGATCTGGTGATGGCGACCGGACGCAGCGACTATCCGAACCAGGTCAACAACGTGCTCGGATTTCCGTTCATCTTCCGCGGGGCGCTCGATGTGCATGCCTCGGCGATCAATCAGCAGATGGCGCTGGCGGCGGCGCGCGCCCTTGCCGATCTGGCCCATGAGCCGGTACCGGAATCGGTCCTTTCCGCCTACGGACTGCAATCGCTCGCCTTCGGCCGTGACTACATCATTCCGAAGCCATTCGACCCGCGCCTGATTGAACGGGTGCCGGCGGCGGTGGCACGGGCCGCGGTGGAGACGGGGGTCGCCCGGGGGGAGCTACCGTCGAAGTATGCTTTGGCGTGAAGCGTGAAGCGTGAAGCGTGAAGCGTGAAGCGTGAAGCGTGAAGCGTGAAGCGTGAAGCGTGAAGCGTGAAGTGAGGCGTCTCAGCCGCCCTCCGCGCCTTCGGTTACCAGCGCCTCGACGGCGGTCAGGCTCGCCCGTGACATGGGCCGGCCATCCACCGGACTCAACGGGCTCTGGCGGATAGCCTTTGGAGGAAAGACGGTCAGTTCAACGGTGACCTCTCCGGCCACGAAGCGGTACTGGGGATACTCCAAGACGTGATCGGTGTCCACCCGCAACCGCCTCTTCTGAAGCTCGTGGGGGATGTTCCTGTCATCCAGGAACAGGCCGACCGCTTCCGGCGTTTCGGCGAACAGATGCAGCGTCACCGGATAGTTCTCGTCGGCGGTACCGCCCAGTACCGGGCCCACCAGGCGCGGCGCAAACTGCTCCAGCAGCCGCATGGCTTTCACCGCCGCCTCACGTAACCGCTGTAGTTGTTTCGGTTGGGCGTGGGCGCGGAAGATACGCTGGTATTCGATCAGCGCATGCTCCACCTCCTGGTTGGTCGGCAGGCTGCGCGAGGCGATCACCCCCAGCTGTTCCGCCGCCTTGCGTTTGGCAAGGCCGAAGTCCCGAATCCCACTCTCCGCCATCAGGCGGGCTGCAGCCTGGGCGATGCGGTCAACGGTTTGCGGGTTCCTGCCCTGCGAACCCCTGCGGTGGTTGCCTCCCACGAGCGCCGGATCAGAAAAGCTGTTCGGTGATGGCGGACGGCGCGGGACCACCTTCGACGGCCCGCTGGGTAACAGCACTCCGGCGCGGGACGGTGTCCGCCAGGAAGATCTCGTAGATGGCGTCGGGCTGATCCGCGGGGGCCAGCAGGCCGGTTTCGGGATCAATCCGCACGGTCACGATATCCGGGGGCTGCGGCGGGTTGTGCTCGGGACGCCCGTCAAGCGCCACCTTCATGAAGTCGATCCAGATCGGCAACGCAGCACGGGCACCCGTCTCGGCGGCACCGAGCGGCCGTGCATTGTCGAAGCCCACCCAGACACTGGTTGCCGCATCCCCGTTGAACCCCGAGAACCAGGCATCCTTCTGCTCGTTGGTGGTGCCGGTCTTGCCGGCGAGATCGCCGCGGCCGAGGCGAAGTGCCTGGCGGCCGGTGCCGTGGCGGATGACATCACGCATCATCGATGTCATCAGATAGGCGTTTTGCGGCGTGACCGTGCGCGGTGCAAGCCGGGGTTGATGCGGCAAGGTTTCGTCCGGCGTCGATTCGCCATCTGCGTTCACGCCCGGCTCGACAGCTTCGGAAAGGGGCGCGTGATCGGAGGTTTCTGTAATGTCGGAATGCCGGTCATCCCCATTTGCGGCAGATGTCGGCAGTACGGCCTCTTCACACGGCGGTTCGCAGGCGATCGCCGGATCGGACTCGAACACGGTCTGACCATTGGCGTCTTCGATGCGCTGGATGAAATAGGGCTCGATCAGGTAGCCGCCGTTGGCGAACACTGCGTAGCCACGGACCAGTTCCCACGGCGTAATGCTGCCGCTCCCCAGGGAGAGCGACAGGTCGCGCGGCAGGCGCTGGCGATCGAAGCCGAAGCGGCTTAGGTGATCCAGCGCCGGGTCCAGGCCGATGGCGCGGAGGATGCGAATGGAGACCAGATTTCGCGATCGGACCAGCGCCTCGCGCAGGCGGGTCGGACCGTAGAACTGACCGCTGTAGTTTTCCGGACGCCAGGTCGCTTCCAGTGCCGAATCCTCGAATACCACCGGCGCATCATTGATCAGGCTTGCGGGGGTGAAGCCGTTCTCCAGTGCGGCCGAGTAGATGAACGGCTTGAAGCTGGAGCCCGGTTGCCGGCGGGCGAGGGTGGCGCGGTTAAACTTGCTGTGAAAATAGTCGAAACCACCGACCACAGCGAGCAACGCGCCATCCTCCGGGCGCAGTGAGACGAGCGCGCCGGATGCCCGTGGGAGCTGCGCCAGTCGCCAACCCGATTCGGTCTCCTCGATGCGCACGATGTCGCCGATGGCAAGGATGTCGGCGGCATGTTTCGGCTGCGCGCCCACGCGCTGATCGTCGATATACGGTCGGGCCCACTCCAGCCCCTCCCACTCCAGGCGTACCGTCTCCCCGGAACCGATGAAGAGTGCTGCGCCCCGTTCCTCCACCGCGGTGACCAGGGCGGGCCTCAATCCACCGACATTTCCGTAATCGGCCAGATACTGTCGCCACGCTTCGGGCGTCGGTTCATCCTCGAGGGTCAAGTGCCCCTCCACACCGCGGTAGCCGTGACGGCGATCGTAGGCGAGCAGTCCATCCCTGAGCGCCTTGTTGGCCGCTGACTGGAGTTTCGAATCGACGGTGGTGTAGACCCGCAAGCCGGCGGTGTAGGCGTCGCGGCCGTAACGATCGGTCATCTCGGCCCGCACCATCTCGGCGAGGTAGGGGGCGTCAAGCTCGGCCGCCTGCGTGTGTGCCGCGGCGGTGATCGGCGTGGCGCTCGCCTCCTCGAACTCAGCGGCGGTTATGTAGCCGAGGGTATGCATACGGCGGAGGACGTAGTTCCGCCGAAACAGGGCGCGCTTCGGGTCGGTGACGGGGTTGGTGGTGGACGGCGCCTTTGGCAGGCCGGCGATCATGGCGTACTGGGCGAGCGTGAGTTCGTCGACCGGCTTTCCGTAATAGACCTGGGCTGCCGCCGCCACTCCATAGGCGCGATGCCCGAGATAGATCTTGTTCAGGTAGAGCTCGAGGATCTCCTCCTTCGGCAGCTCCCGTTCGATCTTCAGGGCGAGCAGTATCTCGTTGATCTTCCGCAGGTACGTCTTCTCGCGCGAGAGAAAGAAGTTGCGGGCCACCTGCATGGTGATGGTGCTGCCGCCCTGTTCCTTCTCGCCGGTCTTCAGCAGGTGGAGGGCGGCCCGGAGAAGCCCCTGGTAGTCCACGCCGGGATGCTGGAAAAACCGATCGTCCTCGGCCGCCACGATCGCACTTACCAGCAAGGGCGGGATCTCCCCGAAACGCAGCGGGGAACGCTTCATCTCCCCGAATTCGGCGATCAGCCTGTTGTCGGCGCTGTAGACCCTAAGCGGGACCTGCAGGCGGACATCCTTCAACACTTCGGTTGAGGGAAGGCCCGGAGACAGGTAATAATACGCCCCAATCGCGGCCAACCCCGCGACCAGCGAGCCGGCAAGGATGCTCAGTGTGGTGAAACGAGCGAAGCGGTAGAACCATCTCATTGGACGAGCATGCGAAATCGGTCAACAAACCATGGAAGGAGTCGCAGTATAAATTGTCCCGGATGCGGGAGCCACGACATGAAAGCGCAAGAACTGTTGATCTGGCCTTTCCGGTGGTATTTAATCCCAAACCGGCGTATGTTGCGCTAACTTCGTACCAATAAAGGGAATACGGCCTTGTTGCCCCTGTTTCTGAAAGGGAAAAAGCCCGCCCTGCTCGGGCTTGATATTAGCACCACCGCAGTCAAGCTGCTGGAACTCAGCCGCAGCGGCGGTCGCTACCGTGTGGAAAGCTACGCGGTCGAACCCCTCCCTCCCAACTCGGTTGTCGAAAAGAATATCTCCGATGTGGAAGCGGTCGGGGAAGCCATCCGGCGTGCGGTGAAGCGCTCGGGTACACGACTCAAGCATGCCGCCGCGGCTGTCGCGGGATCGGCAGTCATCACCAAGGTCATCTCCATGCAGGCGGCACTCTCCGACCTGGACATGGAGAGCCAGATTGAACTGGAAGCCGACCAGTACATCCCCTACCCCCTCGACGAGGTCAACCTCGACTTCGAAGTGCTCGGCCCGTCGGAGGGTGATCCGGAGCGGGTCGAGGTCCTGCTCGCTGCCTCGCGGCGCGAAAATGTGGAGGTTCGGGTCGAGGCGATTCAGGTGGCCGGCCTGACCGCCCGGGTAATGGACGTGGAGGCGTATGCGATGGAGAACGCATTCACCCTCATCGGTGCGCAGATGCCCGGCCGGGGCGTGGACAAGACCATCGCCGTGGTGGATATCGGCGCCACCATGACCACGCTCAACGTGTTGCACGACAACAAGACCATCTACACCCGCGAACAGGTTTTCGGCGGCAAGCAGTTGACTGAAGAGATTCAGCGTCGGTACGGCCTCTCCTACGAGGAGGCGGGCATGGCCAAGCGACAGGGCGGCCTTCCGGACAACTACGTGCCCGAGGTGCTGGAACCGTTCAAGGAGGCGATGGCCCAGCAGGTCAGCCGCTCACTCCAGTTCTTCTTCTCCTCCAGCCAGTACAACAGCGTTGATCATATCGTCCTGGCGGGTGGCAGTTCCTCAATCTCCGGAGTGGATGAGCTTATCGAACACAAGCTCGGCGTGCCGACCACCGTGGCCAATCCCTTCGCCGATATGAGCCTCGCGCCGCGGGTAAAGGCGCAGGTTCTCAGCAACGATGCTCCGGCCTTGATGATTGCCTGCGGGCTGGCGTTGAGGAGTTTTGACTGATGGCGCACATCAATCTCTTAAATTGGCGCGAGGAGCTGCACCATCAGCGTGAACAGCAGTTTTATGGGCTCCTTGTCGTTTCGGCGGTTCTGGCTCTCGTCGTGGTTTTCGGGGTACATACCTACATGGCGGGCCAGATCGACTACCAGAATTCGCGCAACAGCTACCTGCAGGGCGAAATCAAGCTGGTCGAGGCGAAGATCCGGGAGATCGAAGAACTCGAACGGGAGAAGCAGCGGCTGATCTCGAAGATCAACGTCATCGAAAGCCTGCAGAAGAATCGGCCGGAGGTGGTGTACCTCTTCTCTGAGCTGGTCGAGACAATCCCGGACGGGATCCGTTTCTCCAGTGTCAAGCAGGCCAATCGCACGGTGACAATCGAAGGTACCGCCCAGTCCAATGCCCGAATCTCATCCTTGATGAGGAATCTGGAAAAATCCGACTGGTTCCGCAATCCGGATCTCAATGTCATCCAGACCAAGGGCAGTGAGCGAAACTTCACCCTCCGGGTGACCCAGATCAGTAAGGGAGGGAAATGAAATGGCCCTCGATCTCGCTGAGCTGAAAAACCTCGATCCCAAAGATCCCGGAAACTGGCCCTGGTTGGCCAAAGGCGGCGCGATGGTGCTGCTGGTACTCGCTGTCCTCGGCGGTGGCTACTGGTTTGACACCCAGCACCAGCGGGTGGAGCTGGCCAAGGTGCAAAAAAAGGAAGGCGATCTGAAGGCCGAGTTCGAAAAGAAGCAGGCCAAGGCGGTCAACCTCGATACCTACAAGCGGCAGATGGAGGAGATGCACGAGACCTTCGGGACGATGCTGCGCCAGCTGCCCGGGAAGACCGAAGTTGCCGATCTACTGGTGGACATCACACAGACCGGACTTGCCAGCGGATTGGAGTTCAACCTTTTCAAGCCGGGTGCGGAGGTCAAGCGCGAGTTCTACGCGGAGCTGCCGATTACCCTGGAAGTGAAGGGCACCTACCACGAACTGGGCACCTTCGTCAGCGGGGTCGCCGCACTGCCACGAATCGTCACGATACACAACATCTCGGTCGGGAATGATGGCGGCAAGTTGAAGATGTCCGCTACTGCGAAAACCTACAGGTATCTGGAGGATGCCGAGATGGGAGGAAGCAAGTGAGCACGGGCGCTCGTTACATCGGGGTACTCTTCACGGCATCGATCCTGCTGGGTGGATGCAGCGGGAGCGATTACGGGGAGCTCAAGAATTTCGTGGCGGATGTCAAGGCGCGTCCCCCTGGCCGCGTGGATCCGGTACCGGAATTCAAGACGTACGAAACGTTCACGTACGCCGTGCATGATCTGCGCGCACCCTTCGCGCCTTTTGTGACCGACGCGGATTTGACCCGGGCGGAAAGGGGGGATGGTATCCACCCGGATCAGCACCGTCGGCGGGAGTCATTGGAGTCCTTCCCTCTGGATACGCTGCGGTTTGTCGGTCACCTGGAACAGGAGGGTGAGGCCTGGGCCATCATTACCGCGCCCGACAAACTGGTCTATCGCGTGCAGGAAGGCAATTACCTCGGTCAGAATCACGGCAGGATCGACGGCGTCACGGAAATGAAGATCACCCTGACCGAAATTGTTTCAGATGGTCTAGGCGGCTGGGTCGAGCGCAACGCCTCGTTGGCGCTCACCGAGTAGTCCTCAGGAGAAAAGGGATGCAGACGACAAGAATGAATCCGGTGTTCACATCAGCTTCGGCTTCCTCCACCGGCCACAGGTATGCCTGGATTACGGCGTTTGTCCTGTTCATGGTTGGCGCCATGGCGTCAGCCTCTGCGCTTGCGGGTACGCTCGACGAGATCGGCTACAACCTCCTTCCGGGCGACCGTGTCCAGCTCAGCCTGAAGCTATCCGGCCCCGCCCCCGAGCCCAACAGTTTCACCATCGATAATCCGGCGCGTCTCGCGCTGGACCTGCCGGATACCGGTCTGGCGCTTGAGCAGCGCCTTCAGGAGATCGGGGTGGGCATGACCCGTAGCGTGCGGGCGGTCGAGGCGAACGGCAGGACCCGTGTCGTGATCAATCTGGTCCGGATGGTGCCCTACGACCTGGAGGTGAAAGACAACCGCATTCTGGTGACCATCGCAGGCACCCCTTCAGGGGCTGTAAAGACGGCGGCCGCGCAGGTCAACCGGGTTGATGGTGATGCAGGCTATCGGATTACAGACATCGATTTCCGGCGCGGCGCAGGTGGCGAAGGCACTGTTCTGGTTGCCCTGAGCGATCCGTCGATTTCCTACGATCTGCGGGAGCAGTCGGGAAGCATCGTGCTCCAGTTTGCCGATACTCAGCTTCCCGAGAATCTGCAGCGGCGCCTGAACGTGACGGATTTCGCCACACCGGTTACGACCATTGACGCGGTATCCACGGGCAGCGCGGCTCGTTTGACAATTGCTCCGGCAGGCGAGTACGAGCATCTTGCCTACCAGACCGGCAAGACCCTCATGGTAGAGATCAAGCCGATCAGCAAGGCGGAAAAGGCAATCGCTCAGCGCGACATATTCGGGTACACCGGCGAGCGCCTTTCCCTGAATTTCCAGAATATCGAGGTGCGTGCTGTCCTCCAGTTACTCGCCGATTTCAATGGCAAAAACCTGGTTGCCAGCGACACTGTTGGCGGGAACATTACCCTCCGGCTGAAGAATGTTCCTTGGGACCAGGCGCTCGATATCATCCTCAGGGCCCGTGGTCTCGGCATCCGCGAGGTGGGGAACGTAATGATGATTGCGCCGGCCGAGGAACTCGCGGCTCGTGAACGGGCAGACTTGCAGGCCCAGCAGCAGATCGAATCCCTCGCACCACTGAGGAGCGAGAGTATCCAGGTGAACTACGCCAAAGCGAGCGACTTTGCCAATCTGATTCGAAGCGGTGACAACTCGCTGCTCAGCGAGCGGGGACAAGTCACTCTTGATGACCGGACAAACAAGCTGCTGATCCGTGACACAGCAGAAAATCTCGAACGGATTCGTGCACTCATCGGCGAACTGGATATTCCGGTCCGCCAAGTCCTGATCGAAAGCCGCATCGTCCTGGCCTCTGATGACTTCAACAAGGAGTTGGGTGTCAATTTCGGCGTAAACGCAGTCAGGAGTGCCAACAGCCTGAACAATCCGACGGTCGCTTTTACCAGCGGCTCGCTGGATGGTACAACGCAGGCCATTCGGGGTGACGACATAGAAGCACCGGGACGCTATAACGTAAACCTGCCCGTTGCCAACCTCGCCGGACAGGCGGGATCCCTCGCATTGGCCTTCCTGAGCCCCAATACCCTGGTGGAACTGGAACTCTCTGCGGCGCAGGCGGAGGGGCGGACCGAGATCGTGTCGGCCCCACGGGTGATCACTGCCAACCAGAAGGAAGCGGTGATCGAGCAGGGCGTTGAGATTCCTTATCAGGAAGCCAGTTCCTCCGGTGCGACCAGTGTCTCCTTCAAAAAGGCCGTGTTGAGTCTCCAGGTCACCCCCCAGATTACCCCGGATGACCGCGTCATCATGGACCTGAAGGTAAACAAGGACAGTGTCGGCGCTATCGTCGGCGGTGTCCCAAGTATCAACACCCAGGAGGTGCAGACACAGGTACTCGTGGAAAATGGACAGACGGTGGTTCTGGGTGGGGTCTTCGAACGGACGAAGATCGACCAGATTGATCGGATCCCGTTCTTCGGTGAACTCCCGGTCGTCGGCCGTCTGTTCCGGCGGGACCTGAATCAGGATGAAAAATCGGAACTTTTGGTTTTCGTAACCCCGAAGATCCTCGATGACGCGATGAGTGCCCGCTGAGATTTTGGAAAAGGGGATTGTCACAGGAACACCAAAATGTCTTTCTGATCGGCCCCATGGGGGCCGGGAAGAGCACCATCGGCCGCCAGCTGGCCACCGCCTTGGGTTGGGAGTTCGAGGATTCCGATCAGGAGATCGTCCGCCGGACCGGTGTGACCATTCCGGTGATCTTTGAGATCGAGGGCGAGGACGGGTTCCGGAGGCGCGAGGCACGGGTGCTACAGGACCTGGCCGCAGCCGAACATCTGGTGCTTGCCACCGGCGGGGGCGCAGTTCTGCGTGAAGAGAACCGAACCCTGCTCAAGGAGCGGGGGTTCGTCGTCTATTTGCATGCAGGACTCGAGCAGCTGCTGGAACGGACGGCACGTGACAAGAATCGCCCACTTCTGCAAACCAGCGACCCACGGGCGCGAATGATGACCCTACTGGAGCAGCGCGATCCCCTCTATCGCCAGACGGCCGATCTGGTTGTTGAAACGGACCAGCGGACCGTGAAAGGCGCAGTGAAAGAGATTATCCGGCAGTTCCGCGCCGCCTCGTGATCCCTCCTCGGCACCCTCCCGGTTAGCCACAGAAGTACACAGAGATAATCAGCCGGAGGCTGCCACCCCGCAGCCTCCAGGTGAAC
Source organism: Gammaproteobacteria bacterium (assembly GCA_041690635.1). Lineage (GTDB taxonomy): Bacteria > Pseudomonadota > Gammaproteobacteria > Thiohalomonadales > Thiohalomonadaceae > JAWLGZ01. The sequence goes on along the minus strand of JAWLGZ010000003.1, from coordinate 139,401 downwards.
GTACGCTTCAAACGGTAAATAATAGGCGTTCACAATCTGCGCCTCCCACTGCACTCACTGATACCAATGAAGACACTGCAAGTCGATCTCGCCGAACGGAGCTATCCGATCTACATCGGAACGGGGTTGCTCGGCCGCTCTGATCTCGTGGCGACCCATCTCCGGGGCGAACAGGTGCTCATCGTCTCGAACGAGACCGTCGCTCCGCTCTACATGGATAAGGCGCGCTCGGCCCTGGCCGGCTGCCGGGTTGAAGAGGTCATCCTTCCGGATGGTGAGCAGTACAAAACGCTCGAGGTGTTGAACACCATCTTCGATCAGCTTCTGCGCGGCCGCTTCGACCGCACCAGCACGCTGGTGGCGCTCGGCGGCGGCGTGGTCGGTGACATGACCGGTTTTGCCGCGGCCTGTTATCAGCGGGGGGTGGATTTCATTCAGGTCCCGACGACCCTCCTGGCGCAGGTCGACTCCTCCGTCGGCGGGAAGACCGGTGTCAACCACCCGCTGGGCAAGAACATGATTGGGGCGTTTCACCAGCCACGCTGCGTCATTGCCGATACCGATACCCTCAACACCCTACCGGACCGCGAGCTGAGTGCGGGACTGGCCGAGGTGATCAAGTACGGACTCATCAACGATCGCCCGTTCTTTGAATGGCTTGAAGAGAACATGCCGCGCCTGGTAGCGCGGGAGTCCGAGGCGCTGGCCTATGCGATCGAGCGTTCGTGCCGGGACAAGGCGGTGATCGTCGCTGCCGACGAGCGTGAAAGCGGCAGTCGCGCACTACTGAATCTCGGACACACCTTCGGACACGCCATCGAAACCGGGATGGGCTACGGCCAATGGCTGCACGGCGAGGCGGTCGGTGCAGGAATGGCGCTGGCGGCCCGGTTGTCGGTCCGTCTCGGCTGGTTCCCTGAGGAAGAGGAGACGCGCCTACAGTCTCTTCTCTCCCGCGCAGGACTGCCCACCCACGCGCCTGCCGATCTCTCCCCGGAGCGTTTCCTCGAATTGATGGCGGTCGACAAGAAGGTGCTTCACGGGCGGCTGCGGCTGGTGCTGCTTCACGGCATCGGCAAGGCGGCGATCGTCGAGGGCACCGAGCCCGCCGAGCTCTCCGCCGCCATTGCCGACCACCTGCGAGCGGGCGGGTAACGGGTGGAGCTCGCACCCTACGCGGCTACGGATGCGGCTTCCCGCGGTCGCCGTTACGCCGAGCCGCCGCCCCACTACCGCACCGAATTCCAGCGCGATCGGGACCGCATCATCCACTCCTCCGCGTTCCGCCGGCTGGAGTACAAGACCCAGGTCTTCGTCAATCACGAAGGGGACATGTTTCGTACCCGGCTGACCCACACCATCGAGGTGGCGCAGATCGGCCGCACCGTGGCCCGCGCGCTCGGCCTGAACGAGGCCCTTGTCGAGGCAATCAGTCTGGCCCACGACCTCGGGCACACCCCCTTTGGCCACGCCGGCCAGGATGCACTGAACGCCTGCCTGGGCCCCTACGGCGGATTCGAGCACAACCAGCAGTCGCTGCGGGTGGTTGACCGGCTCGAGGAGCGCTACGCGGAGTTTGATGGCCTCAATCTCACCTTCGAGACCCGCGAGGGGATCCTGAAGCACTGCGCACCCGCCGATGCGCGCGAACTCGGTGAGGTGGCGGAGCGTTTTCTCTCCGGCGGCCAACCCACCCTGGAGGCACAGATTGCCAATCTGGCCGACGCCATTGCCTACAACAATCACGACGTGGATGACGGATTGCGCGCCGGGTTGATTACGGTCGAGCAACTGCTGGAGACGGCTCTGTTCGCAGAAGAGCATCAGGTGGTGCGGGAGACCTACCCACAGCTCGATGGCCGGCGCCTGGTCTATGAGGTGGTCCGGCGCATGATCGGCCGCCAGGTCGTGGATTTGGTGGAGGCCAGCAAGGCATCGCTGGCCAACGCCTCGCCTGCGGATGTGGAGGCAGTGCGGGCACAGCGGACACCACTGATCCGCTTTTCGCAGGGGATGGCGGAGCGTCACCGTGAGTTGAAGCACTTTTTGCACCGGAACCTCTACCGCCACTACCGGGTGCAGCGCATGATGCGCAAGGCGCAGCGCGTGGTCCGGGAGCTGTTCGAGGGCCTGGTGGAGGATCCGCAACTGCTCCCGGAGGGTTATCGCCAGCGGGCGGAGGCGGGCGAGGAGGCCTCGGGCCGTGCGGGGCAGGCACGGGCGGTCGCCGACTACATTGCCGGCATGACCGATCGGTTCGCCCTGTTGGAGCACAAGCGGCTGTTCAGTCCGCTGGAGCTGACCTGACGGAGGGGTCGACAGTCCAGGCGTAAAACGGCCACAGGAATCCTGGGGATTTCGGTTACCGCTTCACCCTTTGCGGCCTTTCCCTTGAGCCGGGATCACGTTCGGGTGATACTTGTCCGAATTCACCGTGCGGCCTTTCCGTTGGGAGAAGGCGCAAGTGTCCGGACTATGCGGATTTACATGCAGACACCCGTTGCCGATGATCGTCCGCCGCGGTTCTATCAACTCTTTCTCCAGGAGGATCTGCTCTCCGGCTGGACGCTGGTGAAGGAGTGGGGCTTCCAGGGTGCATCCGGGCGATTGGTGCGGGAACACTACCACTCCCGCGAAGAGGCGGAGTCGGCGCTGATGCAGGTGCGTGACGCGCAACTGAAGCGCGGCTATCGCATCATGTTCGTCCGCGGCCAGGAGCAGCCCGGATGATTGGGGCCTTCCGCCGCCATCACCTCCCCGGGGCGCCCCCTTACCTCCAGCGATTCGGTCTTTCCGAACCCCCCTTCGCTCTGCTTCCGGATCCGCGGTTCTTCTATGCTGATCCCGGGCGGGAGCAGGCCCTCAACCTGCTCCAGCACCTGACACAGTACAGCGAGGAACTGTTGCTGGTCAGCGGGCCGGACGGGGCCGGTAAGAGCGCGCTGCTGCGCCAGTTGGTCGGGCGCGCCGATCCCCACTGGCAGATCTGCGAGGTCAGCGCCTCATCCGCAGCCGATCCCGGCAGACTGTTCACCGAGGCGGCCCGCTGCTTCGGTCTCGACATCACGCGTGTTCCCGCCGAGCGGCTTATCCACGCACTCACGACCCACCTGGAGAGCAATCAGCCGAACCAGACCGCCGTACTGGTGGCGGATGATGTCCACACCTGGTCCGATGATGCCCTCGAGGTGGTCCTCCGTCTGGCCGAACTGCAGGGCGCGCATGGACGGCTGATCCGCGTCATCCTCTTTGCCGAGCCGGCGCTCGCTGCCCGATTTTCCCAGCCCCGATTCGCCTCGACCCCATCCCCGCATCGGCTGGAGGTGGCGCCACTGGACGAGGCGCAGACGGCCGCCTACCTCCGCCACCGTCTGACCGTGGCGGGATTCCAAGGGGCGTGGCCCTTCACCGAGCGTCAGTTGAAGCGCATTTTCAAAGGGTCCGGCGGGATTCCGGCTGCGATCAATCGCCTCGCCGATGATGAACTGGCGGCGGTCGCTGCGGCTGCCGGCGGGGGGGTGCGTGCGCTTGTCGGGTCGATCCGGAAGGGGTATGTTGCAGCGGCAATCGGCGCCACCGTGACGAGTGTTGCAGCCTTCTTCGGCTTGCAGGGTCCTGCCCTGAACCTCTCCTCCCAGGCGGGCTCGCCCGAGCCGGTGGCCGTCGCGGTCGCTCCCCAGCGAATCGCAGAGCCGGGACGGAACGGGGGAGAGGTCATCCTCGGGCCACACGACACACTGCAGGTCATCTGCGCCTCGGAGAGTGGGGGTCTTGCCACTGCCTCCTCCGGCAACATCGAGCGGATACCGCGTCCCCCGTTCCCGGATGAAGAGCCCCTGCCCGGACGGGTGCTGTTCGAACCGGTAATCCCCGAAGTGTCCGGCGATCCCGATTCGGTCGTGACGCAGGCACCTGTCCTTCCCGAAGCATCCCCCGAACCGCCGGAGAGTGCAGGCCCGGAGTCGGGCGTGCCTCCCTTCGACGGCAGCACCATTTCCAAACCCGAGCGTGAGGTCGCGGTAGAGTCGGCGACCGGGCCGCTGGATGAGGGCATGGGCGACCAGCAGGCGGATGTTCGCGAGCCGCCCGCCGACGAGACGGCCCCGCAGAAACAGCCCCCCCCGTCGCCGGAGCCTCCGGTCATCGAGACCGTGGAGCCACGGCGCACTCCGGGCTCCCGGGAGCGCAAGACCTTCACTCTGACCGGTAGCGGATTCGGTCCGGAGAGCCGTGTGACCGTCTCCTGGGGCGGCCGTAGCAAGATCCTTCCCCCCGCGCAGGTACGGCGTCTGGGCGCGGACCGGGTCGAATTCGACATCGTGACGGGGACCGCCCCGGCCGAGTGGGGGGTTCGGGTTACCGACCCGGAAGGCGGCAGCTCCAACACCCTCTCATTCCATGTGACGCGCCCGGCACCCCCGCCTCCGGCAAACACCGGGAAAGCGGTTGCGGCGGCAGCCGTTGCCGGTTCCGTACCGGCCCCTGCAGCCCGCCTCCATGGCATCCAGTGGCTGGGCACTCAGCCCTCGGGGACCTACACGGTCCAGCTTGCTGCGGCCTCCGAAAAGGCGGGGATTGAGGGTTACATGGAGCAACACCGCCCCCCGGCTCCGCTGGCCGCCGTCCCGTACGTGAGCCACACGGGGCGATTGGAGGTGCTGCTTCACGGCAGCTTTGCCGACAAGGCGGCGGCGGATGCCGCAGCCGCGCGCCTGCCCGCATCGATTCGCCGGGCCGGTGTCTGGGTACGCCCGGTGGCGGATCTGGTCAAGGGTCTACCGGAGCAGCCAGCAGCCGCGCCGCCTGCCTCCGAACCGCCCACAGTGCCATCGGTCAAAAGACGGGATGCCTGGCTCTGGGACAGGGACCCGCGCCACTTCACCCTGCAGATCGCCGGCGCCTCGACCCGTGAGGCAGCCGATGCGGCCGCAGCCCGGGTGCCGACGTCGCAGCCGGTCGCCATCTATTCGACAACGCGTGATGGCGCGCCGTGGTTCATCGTGACATGGGGTGACTTCCCCGACCGGCGTGCGGCAGAAGCGGCAACTCGTGAACTGCCGCCGGCCATCCGCGGCGCCTCTCCCTGGCCGCGGGTCTTCAGCGGCGTGCATGACGACCTCGCCCGCTCACCTTGATCGGCAATTGAACGCATATCCGGCGGGCAGTATACTGCTTGACCCTTTTTTCACCTGATCTCCGGGTGGATTTTCCCGAGTCCATTATCAACCGACGGCCGTGAGCGAAGTGAGCAACACCCTCTCCGGGCTCTATCGCCCCAGCTTTGAAAAAGACAATTGCGGTTTCGGCCTCATCGCCCACATGGACGGTGCTGCGAGCCATTGGCTCGTGGACACCGCCATCGGCGCGCTGAACCGCCTCACCCACCGCGGCGCGGTGGCCGCCGACGGCAAGACCGGCGACGGCTGCGGACTGCTGATGAAGAAGCCGGATAGCTTCCTGCGCGCGGTCGCCGCCGAGCAGGGCATTGCGCTGGCGGACCACTACGCGGTGGGCATGATCTTCCTGAGTCGGGATGACGCCAAAGCGGCGACCGCGCGCCAGCGCCTCGATCAGGAGCTTGCGGCCGAAGGTTTCGCGGTGGCCGGCTGGCGCCCGGTACCGACCGACGCATCGGCCTGCGGTGAAGAGGCGTTGAAGACCCTGCCGCACATCGAGCAGATCTTCATCAACGCCCCCGCCGGCATGGACGAGGCGGCCTTCGAGCGCCACCTCTACATCGCGCGGCGGCGGACAGAAAAGGCGATCACGCCGAACGACGATACCTTCTACATCCCCAGCCTCTCCGCCCGGGTGATCTCCTATAAAGGGCTGGTGATGCCGGCCAACCTGCCGGTGTTCTACCAGGACCTGAAGGATCCGCGGCTGGAGTCCGCGCTGTGTGTGTTCCACCAGCGCTTCTCCACCAACACCTGGCCCCAGTGGCGCCTGGCACAGCCATTCCGGTTCCTCGCCCACAATGGCGAGATCAACACTGTCCAGGGGAACCGCAACTGGTCAGTGGCGCGCGGCCACAAGTTCGAGACGCCGCTCATTCCCGACATGGATGATGTGCGGCCATTGGTGTCGATGACCGGCTCCGACTCCAACAGCCTCGACAACATGCTCGAGGCGCTGCTGGCCGGCGGCATGGACCTGTTCCGCGCCCTGCGCCTGCTGATTCCGCCGGCGTGGCAGAACGTGCAGACCATGGATCCGGACCTGCGCGCCTTCTATGAATACAACTCCATGCACATGGAGTCGTGGGACGGCCCGGCCGGTATCGTGCTCACCGACGGCCGCTACGCCGCCTGCTCCCTCGACCGCAACGGGCTCCGTCCGGCACGCTGGGTGATCACCCGCGGACCGGAGGCGAAGGACCCGGAGAACGGCGATTATCGCGGCTGCGTGATCACCCTCGCCTCCGAGATCGGCGTGTTCGACTACACCCCGGAGGATGTGGTCAGCAAGGGTCGCCTCAAGCCGGGCCAGATGCTGGCGGCGGACACCGTCGAGTGCCGCCTGCTGCTGCCGGAGGATGTGGACAGCCGCCTCAAGTCCCGTCACCCCTACAAGCAGTGGCTTTCCGAGCGCGTGCGCCATCTGGAAGATGGGCTGAATACCGCCCTCGACGCGCAACCGACGCTCGGACGCCCGCTGTTCGACGCCTACCAGAAGCAGTTTCATATCAGCTTCGAGGAGCGCGAGCGGGTGATCCGCGTGCTGGGCGAGAGCGGTCAGGAACCGATCGGCTCGATGGGCGACGACACCCCCATGCCGGTGCTCTCCTCCCGAATCCGCTCACCTTACGACTACTTCCGTCAGCAGTTCGCGCAGGTGACCAACCCGCCCATCGATCCGCTGCGCGAGCAGATCGTCATGTCGCTGGAAGTGTGCATGGGGCGGGAGAAGAACCTGTTCGAGGAGACCCCCGACCACGCCGAGCGGCTGCTGGTGGACTCCCCGGTACTCTCCCGCGCCAAGTTCGAACGCCTGCTTTCCCTCGACGGGGATGAGTACGCCGCCGAGGTGATCGATCTGAACTACGCCGATGCCGGCGCGCCCGATGCGTTGCGCGTCGCCATCGAGGCGGTGTGCGACCGCGCGGTGGCGGCGGTGCAGGGCGGCAAGGTGGTAATCGTCCTCTCCGACCGTTCCATCGCCGAAGGTCGACTGCCGGTCCACGCTTTGCTCGCCACCGGCGCCGTGCATCACCGTTTGACGGCCGAGGGGCTGCGTTGCGACGCCAACATCGTGGTCGAGACCGGTACTGCCCGTGACCCCCACCACTTCGCCGCGCTGATCGGCTACGGCGCCACGGCCGTCTACCCCTATCTCGCCTACGAGGTGCTGCACGACCTGATTGCCCTGGGCGAGATCGGCGGCCTGGAGCCCGCGCAGGTGGTGGAGAACTACCGCAAGGGGATCAACAAGGGGCTGTACAAGATCATCTCCAAGATGGGCATCGCCACCATCGCCAGCTACCGCGGCGCGCAGCTGTTCGAGTCGGTGGGGCTGCACCAGGAGGTGGTGGATCTCTGCTTCAATGGGACCACCAACCGTCTGCAGGGCGCCCACTTCGAGGAGCTGGAGGCGGAGCAGCGCCAGCTGGCACGGGACGCCTGGAACAGCCGGCGCACGCTCACCCATGGCGGCATCCTGCAGCACCACTTTGAAGGGGAGTACCACGCCTACAACCCGGATGTGGTGCAGACCCTGCACAAGGCGGTGCGCAGCGGCAGCTATGACGATTACCGCGCCTATGCCGACCTGGTGAACAACCGGCCGGTGGCGGCGTTCCGCGATCTGCTGAAGATCCGCGAGGGGTTGACCCCGATTCCCCTCGACGAGGTGGAGTCGGAAGCGGCGATTCTGCCCCGCTTCGACAGTGCCGGCATGTCGCTCGGCGCTCTCTCGCCCGAGGCCCACGAGGCGCTGGCCATCGCCATGAACCGTCTGGGCGGACGTTCCAACTCCGGCGAAGGTGGCGAGGACCCGAAGCGCTATGGCACCGAAAGGATGTCGAAGATCAAGCAGGTCGCCTCGGGCCGCTTCGGCGTCACACCGCACTACCTGGTCAACGCCGAGGTGCTGCAGATCAAGGTCGCCCAGGGCGCCAAGCCGGGTGAGGGCGGCCAGTTGCCTGGTCACAAGGTGGATGCGCTGATCGCCACGTTGCGCTACGCACGCCCCGGTGTGCCACTCATCTCGCCGCCGCCGCACCACGACATCTACTCCATCGAGGACCTGGCGCAGCTCATCTATGACCTCAAGCAGGTCAACCCGGATGCACTGGTGTCGGTCAAGCTGGTCGCCGAGGCGGGCGTTGGCACCATCGCCGCCGGGGTGGCCAAGGCCTATGCCGACCTCATCACCATCTCCGGCCACGACGGCGGCACGGGGGCCAGCCCGCTGACCTCCATTCGGTACGCCGGAAGCCCGTGGGAGCTGGGCCTCTCCGAGACCCACCAGATCCTGCGGGCCAACGACCTGCGCGACAAGGTGCGGGTACAGACCGACGGCGGTCTCAAAACCGGCCTCGACGTGGTCAAGGCGGCCATTCTTGGTGCCGAGAGCTTCGGCTTCGGTACCGGCCCGATGGTGGCCCTCGGCTGCAAATACCTGCGTATCTGTCACCTGAACAACTGTGCCACCGGCTTGGCCACCCAGGACAAGGGGCTGCGCGAGGAGCACTTCATCGGCCTGCCCGAGATGGTGATGAACTACTTCCGGTTCATCGCCCGGGAGACCCGCGAGTGGATGGCACAGCTCGGCGTGCGCTCCATGGAGGAGCTGATCGGGCGCACCGATCTGCTGGAGGTGCTGGAAGGCGCTACGCCGAAACAGCGCCGGCTGGATTTGACGCCAATCGTCTCCGACGCCGGGGTGCCGAAAGAGAAGCCGCAGTTCTGCATCGCGCCGAAGAACGACCCGTTCGATCGCGGCGAGTTGGCGGAGCAGATGGTGCAGGATGCCCTGCCCACCATTGAGGCGAGGCGCGGCGGCGAGTTCCGTTATGACGTGCGCAACACCCACCGCTCCATCGGTGCCCGCCTTTCCGGCGAGATCGCCAAGCGCTACGGCAATCTCGGCATGGAGGAGGCGCCCATCGTTCTGCGCCTCACCGGTACCGCGGGCCAGAGCTTCGGCGTCTGGAACGCCGGCGGGCTGCACCTCTATCTGGAGGGCGACGCCAACGACTACGTGGGCAAGGGGATGGCCGGCGGCAAGCTGGTGATCGCCCCGCCCACCGGCAGCCGCTTCAAGAGCCAGGAGACCACCATCATCGGCAACACCTGCCTCTACGGCGCCACCGGTGGCAAGCTGCTCGCCTCGGGGCTGGCCGGCGAACGTTTCGCCGTGCGCAACTCCGGCGCCCATGCGGTGGTCGAGGGGGTGGGCGACCACGGCTGCGAGTACATGACCGGGGGTGTGGTGGCGGTGCTTGGCGATACCGGCGTCAACTTCGGTGCGGGCATGACCGGCGGCTTCGCCTACGTGCTCGACCTGGAGAACGGCTTCGCCGATCGCTACAACCATGAACTCATCGACATCCACCGTTTGGGCGGCGAGCGCACCGAGGCGCACCGGGTCCACCTGCGCGCGATGATCGAGGAGTTCGTCAACGAGACCGGCAGCCCGTGGGGACGCCACCTGCTGGACAACTTCGCCGACATGATCGAGAAGTTCTGGCTGGTGAAGCCGAAGGCCGCCGAAATCGAGGACCTGCTCGACCTGCTCGAGCGGGCCGCCTAACCGAAGCATTCAGTCATGGGCAACGTCTTTCAGTTTATTCAGGTGCCACGCCTCGATCCGGAGAAGAAACCGGCCGAGGTCCGCGTTACGGAGTACCGGGAGATCTATGGGGATTTCACCGCCGAAACAGCAGCCGCGCAGGCGGACCGCTGTCTTTCGTGCGGCAACCCGTACTGCTCCTGGAAATGCCCGGTCCACAACTACATCCCCCAGTGGCTCAAGCTCGTGGCCGAGGGCAATATCCAGGAGGCGGCCGAGCTCTCCAGCCGCACCAACACCCTGCCGGAGATCTGTGGCCGGGTCTGTCCGCAGGACCGACTCTGCGAGGGTTCCTGCACCCTGAACGACGGCTTCGGCGCAGTGACCATCGGTGCCGTGGAGCGCTACATCACCGACTCCGCCTTTGCTCAGGGCTGGCGCCCCGACCTGTCGAAGGTGAAGGCCACCGGCAAACGGGTGGCGGTGATCGGCGCCGGCCCCGCTGGGCTCGGCTGTGCCGACATCCTGGTGCGCAACGGCGTGCAGCCGGTGGTGTTCGATCGCAATCCGGAGATCGGCGGACTGCTCACCTTTGGTATCCCCGAATTCAAGCTGGAGAAGAGCGTGGTGCAGCGCCGCCGCACCGTGTTCGAGGGCATGGGGATTGAGTTCCGCCTGAACACCGAGGTGGGCAGGGATGTCACCATCGAGCAGCTGCTGGCGGAGTTCGATGCCGTCTTCCTCGGCATGGGCACCTACACCTACATGAAGGGCGGCTTCCCGGGCGAGGATCTCCCGGGTGTCTTCGAGGCGCTGCCGTTCCTCTGTTCCAACATCAACCACTGCCTGGGGTTCGAAAAAGACCCGGCCGACTACATCAGCATGGAAGGGCAGCGGGTGGTGGTGCTCGGCGGCGGCGACACCGCCATGGACTGCAACCGCACCTCCATCCGCCAGGGGGCCGCTTCCGTGACCTGCGCCTACCGCCGCGACGAGGCGAACATGCCCGGCTCCAAGCGCGAGGTGGCCAATGCCAAGGAGGAGGGGGTCAAGTTCCTCTGGAACCGCCAGCCGATCGAGATCGTGGGTGACGGCAAGGTGGAGGGGGTCAAGGTGGTCACCACCGAGCTTGGTGCGCCGGACGAAAGGGGCCGTCGCCGTCCGCAGCCGGTGCCCGGCTCCGAGGAGGTGATCCCCGCCGACCGGGTGATCGTTGCCTTCGGCTTCCAGCCCAGCCCGGCCCCCTGGTTCGCGGACCTCGGCATCGAGACCGACGAACGCGGCCGGGTCAAGGCACCGGCCGGTGGCGAGTTCTTGTACCAGACCGGCAACCCGAAGGTGTTCGCCGGCGGCGACATGGTGCGCGGCTCCGACCTCGTGGTCACCGCCATCTGGGAGGGCCGCAAGGCCGCCCAGGGCATCCTGGATTATCTGAACGTCTAAGTGCAGGGGCTAGGGCTAAGGGGCTTGGGGCTAGTACGCGCTTCGCGCGCCGTTTTTTCAGCCCCTAGCCCCTAGCCCCTAGCCCCTGCCGTAAGAGGGCTCCATGGCTGAGCTGAAGAACGACCGTTTTCTCCGCGCGCTGCTGCGCCAGCCCGTCGATGTGACGCCGGTCTGGATGATGCGGCAGGCGGGGCGATATCTCCCCGAGTATCGGGCGACCCGGGCGAAGGCGGGCGACTTCATGACGCTCTGCAAGACGCCTGAATTGGCCTGCGAGGTGACCCTCCAGCCGCTGGAGCGCTATCCGCTGGATGCGGCCATCCTCTTCTCCGACATTCTCACCATTCCCGATGCCATGGGGATGGGCCTCTACTTCGAACAGGGGGAAGGCCCCCGTTTCGAGCGCCCCATCCGCAACGAGGATGACATCGAGCGGCTGCCGATCCCGGATCCGGAGGGCGAACTGCGCTATGTGATGGATGCGGTGCGGACCATCCGCAGGGCACTCGATGGCCGGGTACCACTTATCGGGTTCTCCGGCAGTCCCTGGACCCTGGCCACCTACATGGTGGAAGGGGGCTCCACCAAGGACTTCGCCCAAGTGAAGGGGATGATGTTCGACCGCCCCGACCTGATGCACCGTCTGCTGGAGAAGATCGCCCGCTCGGTGGCCGAGTATCTCTCGGCGCAGGTGGCGGCCGGTGCCCAGGCACTGATGATCTTCGACACCTGGGGCGGTGTCCTCACACCCCGCGACTATCGCGAGTTCTCGCTGCGCTATATGGAGCAGATCATCGCCGCCATTCCCGAGCATGCCGAAGGCCGGCAGCTGCCGGTGATCCTGTTCACCAAGGGTGGTGGCCAGTGGCTGGAGGAGATGGCCGCCACCGGCTGCGAGGCGGTCGGCCTCGACTGGACCACCGACATCGGTGAGGCGCGTCGGCGTGTGGGCGAGGAGGTGGCGATTCAGGGCAACATGGACCCGAGCATCCTCTACGCCTCACCGGAGCGGATCCGCTCCGAGGTGGCGACCATCCTGGCCGACTTCGGCCAGGGCAGCGGCCACGTCTTCAATCTCGGCCACGGCATCCACCCCCACGTCGATCCGGAACGGGCCGGGGTGTTTGTGGATGCGGTCCATGAGTTGAGTGCGCGCTACCACGCCTGATCCACTTTGGCCCACCGCTTGCAATGGATTCCACGGAGGCCCTGCTCAACGGCAGGGGCGCCAGAATTCCGTCACAGGAGGTAACTCATGGCCGCACCGATTGGAAACGCACTCGGCAACCCGGTATCCCGCGAGCGGGCTGCCCACACCGAGCAGAACCCGGGCAATCCGAAACTGCCCGGCAAGCCAAATGACGAGGTGGTCGCGCCCGGCCCGCAGAGCGGCGATCGGATCAGTCTGAGCGACACCGGGCGCCGGATGAGCATCGGTGAGGAGAGCACCCCGCTGAACAGCCCGGAGGAGGCGGCGGATCTGGTTGCCCGCCTGCGCGAGCGGATGCAGCTGAATCCCGGACTGGCGACGGCGGCGCAGGGTGCCGATGCCCATAGCCGTCTGGCCACCCTGGTCGATCAGTTTGGACTGAACGGGTAACGGTTGGCCGGGCGCAGAGCCCGGCCAACCAGCCTTTACTCCGCGCGTTGGCGTGGCCGCTCAGTAGGGCCGCACGCCATAGGGATAGGCACCCCAGCCCGGATAGCCGTAGTAGGGATAGCCCCAACCGGGATAGCCGTAATACGGGTGGCCGTAGCCCGTGTACCAGGGCGTGGCGTAGGGATAGCCTCCCCAGCCCGGACCCCAGGAGAACGGTCCCCAAAAGGCATGGGCGGATTGCAGCGGGAGTGCGGAGGCGCCCAGAATCGCAGCCAGCGACAGCGCCTTGAACAGCCGTTTGACAGCCATCGTTCCCCTCCTTTTTCTTGGTTCTCGAACGAAGAACTACCAAAGACAGATTGAAGTGCCGCCGCCGGGTACTGTCAAGACGCCGGTGGGGTGGGATCAGCGCTTGCGCCGGCGGCGCGCGTGCTCGAGCGCCCTGAGCTGTGCCAGCGCCTTGACCATTTCCGCGTGGGCGGCATCGCGCTCGCTGTAGAGTACGGCCTCGCGCATCGCCTCCTCGGCGCGGCGTTTCGCCTCGAGGGCGGCAGCTTCGTCGATCTCCTCGCCGCGGGCGGCGGTGTCCGCCAGGATGGTCACCATGAACGGCTGGACCTCCATCATCCCCCCGGAGACATACAGGTAAATCTCCTCCTCGCTGGCGAGGAGAATCTTCACCTCGCCCGGACGCAGGAGGGTCAACAACGGTGTGTGGCGCGGCAGGATGCCAAGCTCCCCGTTGACGGAGGTTGCCGACACCATACGCACCGATCCGGAGAATATCTCCTCGTGGGCGCTGACGATGCGCAGCGCCAAGGTGATGTCGCGGGTTGCGGTCTCGCCCATATGAACTCCTATTTCGTCGAGCCGACGGGGAGGCCCATGGAGCGCATGGCCTGGATCACCAGTTCGGTGACCGCATCCCAGTCGTCACGAAAATGGTCGGTGTTGAGCACCAGGTCGAATCGCGAGGGGGTGTTCAGCCGCTGGCGGAACAGGTTCCAGAGAAACTTTTCGCGTTCGGCATTGATGCGCCGCACCTCCTCCCGTGCGGCTTGTTCATCCTGCGCACCGGCGGCGGCCAGCCGTTCGGCGCAGCGCTGTTCCGAGCCGACAATGCGCAGCCGCAAGACCGGATGGTTGGCGAGCACGAAATGGGCGCCGCGGCCGACGATGATGCCGCCCTGGGCGGAGAGCCCGAGAAGCACGTTCACCAAGTGGTGACGGTAGCTGGTCATAAAGGCGTTCTGGCCGGTGAACAGCGCGTAGAACCAGGAATCCTTGCGCCGCTCCACCTTTTCGTCGAGCTGAGCCATCAGTTCCGGCCTGGCGTTGGCCGCCTCCGCCACCGCGTCCAGGATCTGCCGGTCATAGATTTCAACCCCGAGCCTCTCCGCAAGCAGCCGTGCGACGGTATCACCGCCGGAGCCGTGGTCCCGGGAGAGGGTCACGGTGGGGAGGGGCGGCGCGGCAACGCTTCTTGGCTGGTCCCCGTGCAGGGTGACACGGGCCAGGGTCTGGATAATCTCCTGCGGGTCCTTCGGCATAGGCGGTGCACCAAGCGGCTGGCGGGTAAACGGTCAACATGACCGCTTTGTTGGACAAGATCAACTGTTGTGGGTTGCGGCGGTAGTCGGTGATCGGGTGGCGTGCGATGATGCACCGCTCGGCGTAGCATGCGAGCCCTCTTGACGGCGACGGCAGATGGTCAGAATCCAAGGTACACCCGGAATATGGCGCTCAGTTTTCAGCGCCCGCATGGTGGTCGCCTTCATGATGGGCTTCGCCAGCGGCATGCCGCTGCTGCTGACCGGCTCGGTGCTGCAGGCCTGGATGCGGGAGTCCGGGGTGGACCTGGCGGTGATCGGCCTGTTTGCCCTGGTGGGACTGCCCTACACCCTCAAGTTCCTCTGGGCGCCGCTGTTGGACCGTTTCACGCCCCGGTTGTTCGGCCGGCGCCGCGGCTGGCTGCTCGGTTTTCAGGTGGCTCTGATGCTGGCCATCGCGTCACTGGGGTTGGCGAGCCCGGCCGAGAGCCCCTGGCTGGTGGCCGGCATCGCCTTCCTGGTCACCTTCTTCTCCGCTTCCCAGGACATCGTCATCGATGCCTATCGGCGCGAGGATCTGGCCGACGAGGAGCTGGGGCTCGGCTCGGCGCTCTACGTGAACGGCTACCGGGTCGGCATGCTGCTGGCCGGCAGCGGTGGCCTGATACTCGCTGATCATTTCACCTTCCGCACGGTCTACCTGCTGATGGCGGCCACCGTTCTGGTGGGCGTTATCACCACCCTGCTCGCCCGCGAGCCGCAGGTGGCCGAAGGGACACCGCGCACCTTGCGGGCGGCAGTCATCGAACCGTTTACCGACTATTTCCGCCGCCACGGCGCCCTGACCATGCTCGCCTTCATCCTGCTCTACAAGCTGGGCGACACCATGGCAGCCGCCCTCACCACCCCCTTCTACCTGGATATGGGGTACTCCAAGACCGAGATCGGCGCGGTGGTGAAGCTGTTCGGGTTCTGGGCCACTATCATCGGCGGGCTGGTCGGCGGGGTGCTGATCCTGCGGATCGGGATCATGCGGGCGCTCTGGTCGTTCGGGATCCTGCAGGCAGTCTCCACGGCCGGTTTTGCTGTTCTGGTGCTGGTGGGGCACGACCTGGCCTGGCTGGCGGCGGTGATCGCCTTCGAAAATCTCTCCGGGGGGATGGGGACGGCCGCCTACGTCGCGTTTATGGCCAGTCTCACCAACCGGCGTTTCACCGCCACACAGTATGCACTGCTCAGCAGCCTGATGGGCGTGCCGCGGGTGCTCGCCTCGGCGCCCACCGGTTATCTGGCCGAAGGGCTCGGCTGGTTTGGTTTCTTCATTTTCTGCACGGTGATCGCCATACCGGGGCTGTGGCTTCTCACCCGGATCGGCCGATTCCGCCAGGAGGAGGCGATGGTCGCGGAGCCGGCACGGTGAACGGCCTCGGGGTTGATACTGCCACCCTGGCTGCCGCCTTCCTGGTGGGGCTCACCGGAGGTGTCCACTGCGTCGGCATGTGCGGCGGCGTCGTGGGGGCGCTCGGCTTTGGGCTGCCCGAGTCGGTGCGCGGGCGAGTGGCGGGGGTCGTACCGTTTCTCCTCGCCTACAACCTGGGGCGCCTGCTGAGCTATGCCGCAGCCGGTGCGCTGATGGGCGGGCTCGGGCTGGCCGCAGCCCGCATGGCGGCGCTGCACGATGTCCGCCTGGTGCTACAGATGGTGGCGGGCCTGTTCATGGTCGCGCTGGGGTTGTATCTGGCCGGCTGGTGGTACGGGGTGGCGCGCCTGGAGCGGATCGGCGGCGGGGTCTGGCGCCGTCTGGAGCCGTTCGGCCGCCGTCTGCTCCCAGTTAGCAGCGTGCCGCAGGCGCTCCTGTTCGGACTGGTGTGGGGCTGGCTGCCCTGCGGGCTGGTCTACAGCGTCCTCATCTGGTCGTTGAGTGCGGGCGGGGTGGTGGAGGGGGCACTGCTGATGGCCGGCTTCGGCCTCGGCACCCTGCCGAACCTGCTGGCGATGGGGTTCTTCGCCGCACGTCTCTCCGCCTTCCTCCGCAAACAGGCGGTGCGCCGCGTCGCTGGTGCCGCGGTCATCCTGTTCGGTCTCTGGTCTGTCGCCCAGGCCTTTCTTTGAACTGGAAGAACTTAGTCTCTGCGAGAGCCCCGCCGGTGGCCTGTGTCAGTCGATGAAGAACTGCTGCCGGAAGCGGACATCCATCGGTTCCCTCTCCCCCAGTGCAGTGACCTGGACATCGAAATCGAGCAGTTCGCTGTTTGCCACCGGGAAGCTGCCGATGTAGTAGACCGACCGGCCGTCGCGCAACTCGCGCATCGGGAACTGCTTGAGTTGTTGGGCCGAATTCACCGCTCGGGCGCTGACGCGGGCGGGCACCGCCTCCCAGCCGTTTTCACCCTGTTTCTTCTGCACGGTGATGTTGAGGATGCCGCGATAGCGGCTGCGGGGGAGCCGGTGGGCGTGCGCCACGTCGGGGTGGAGCATGTGGGAGCTGAATGCGCTGTAGTGGATGCGGTAGTCGCCGTATTCGACGGCCTGTTCCGCATTGGCGGTTCCGAACAGGAAAAGCGCACCGAAAAGGATCGATAGCAGTTTCACGGCAGCCTCCTCTTGGCTTCAGCCCGGTCGAGGCGACCGGTTGGAATCACCCTCCGGCGCCGGCTACGGCAGCGGCCGGGGCGGGCTCCTCCTCGATGGGCCGGTTGATAGCCTCAAGTATGGCGCGAATCTCACCGAAGTGACGGGCCTGGACCCGGGTAATCTTCTCCAGCTCCTCGATGCGCGACTGTAACGTATCGCGCGACTCGTTGATCTTGCGTAGATTCTCCAGTCGCTGCTCCATGTGGCCCTTATGGTCCTTGATCTGCTGCACCAGCGGCGACATCACCGCCTTGCTCCACTGTTCCGCGTCGCTGCGCGCCTTGAAGAAGATGTTGCGCGCGTGGCTCACCAACGAGATGAAAAATTTCTTCACCACGAAGCTCTGCTCGGTCATGGTGGTGACGGGGCTGTTGCGGAACGCCTCCGCCTCCTCGTAAAGGCGATTCAGCTCCTTGGTGTACTTGTCGGTGAGATAGAGGGCCGGCTTGATCTCGGTGATGCCGTGCTCCTGGTGGAATTTGCGGTAGACGGTGAGCACCAATCGGTTGAGCTGCTCGGAATACTCGTCCACCTCCTGCATGCGGACGGCCACCCCGTCGAAGAAGGTTTTCATGCCCCGCTTGAGGCCGCCGGTGGTCCAGCTGTCGCTCATCTCCTTGCGGGTGGTGGCCACCAACTGGTCCAGCGCCGACAGGCTTAGCAGTTCCATGAGCTTGCGGCTCTGTTCCGCGAGCAGGCGTTTGTTGGCCTGGAAGCTCTCCACATTCTTGTAATAGGCGGCCTGCTCCTCCCGCGTGGTCTTCATGAGGTGTTCTATCACCTCATTGTTCTTTCCGCTCAGGCCCTGCAGTTCGTCGAGCTGCTTTTTCGCTGCCTTGAGCCGGGAGGCGAGCAGGTCGTGGGTCTCCCTGACCATGCCGCCGATTCCCTCGCGAACATGCTCCTGCACCAGCTTCTGCTTGTGGGGCAGCACGTCACCGGCGAGGATCCCCTCCAGGGTCGGGATGTTGCTCCGCTCCAGCAGCTCCCCATCGTGTCGGATCTTGGCCAGCAGCCCCTTTTGTGCCGAGGCGGGGAAGATGTGACCCACATCGATACCCAGCGACTCCGCCGCGCGGTGCCGCTGTTGTTCCACGCTGGCGGCGATCTGGTCGGGGCTCTTGAGTTCATCCCACAGGGTGTCGACCTTGTTCAGCACCACCACCAGTCCCTGATCGTGGCCGTTACGCAGCGGTTTCACATTTGCCTGCCACATATCCAGATCGGACTTGGTGACACCGGTATCGGCGGCAAGTACGAACACTACCGCCTGGGCATTGGGCAGCATGCTGAGCGTCAATTCAGGCTCGCTGCCGAGGGCGTTCAGGCCGGGAGTGTCCAGGATGACCAGCCCCTGTTTGAGCAGGGGGTGGGGGAAGCTGATCAGCGCGTGGCGCCAGACCGGCACCTCCACGCCGGGTGCCTCGCCCGGGGGCGGCAGTTCATCCTCGCCGTAGAGACCGAGCGCACGTGCCTCCTCCAAAGAAACCCGCTTCACCTTCACAATCTCGTGGAACGCCTCGGCCATGCTGTCCGGGTTGTCCAGTTCCAGATCGATACTGGTCCAGTGGATCGGCTCCGCCTTGTACTCGGCGATGCTGGTCTCCTTGAGGCGGGTCTCGATCGGCAGCAGCCGCACGTAGGCGCTCCCGTGATCGTCATCGAAGAAGAGCTCGGTCGGGCACATGGTGGTGCGCCCCGCCTCGGAAGGGAGTAGCCGGCGGTCGTATTCGGAGAAAAAGATGGCGTTGATGAGTTCGGTCTTGCCGCGGGCGAATTCGGCCACGAAGGCGACCGTCAGTCGATCCGACTTAAGGCTCTGAAGGGTTTCATAGATCCGGATCTCCTCCTCCGCATCGCCCATGCCATTGGCGTCGCGCCAACGCTGATAGCGCTCGATAGCGGCGGTCAGGTCGCTTTTCCAGCGCCCGTAGGCCTGCATCTGTTGGTCGAAACGCTTTGCTGCCATCGAGTTTTGCTCCGGCGTTTGGGGCACGTGCCGGGGAAAGCCTCCTTTCCGCGGCTCCACAACATATATTGGAAAACGCTCGCTTTAACAAGCGATTCACCCCGATTTTCGGGAGGTGTTCACCTTCGGCAGGGGGCGATCTCCGCCTCCGGCGGCAGTCTGCGCGGGTGGTTGATCACCAGCCGCTTGTCGCGCCCGGTCTCACCGGCAGCAATCTGTACCTCCCCTTTGCCGACGCCGAATGCCCCGGCGAGATACCGAATCAGGTGGGCGTTGGCCTTGCCGTCTACCGGTGGTGCGGTGATGCGGACCTTCAGGCTGTCGCCGTGGGGGCCGACGATCTCATCCCGGGAAGCCCGCGGTTGAACTCGCACCTTGAGGGCAAGATCGTCACCCTGCCACTGATACCAGGGTTCACTCACCAGGGCAGCAGTGAGAAAAACAGCATCTTTATGAACTGCAGACCAATGATCGCCACCAGCGGCGAGAGGTCGATCCCGGAGATGGGCGGCAGCACCCGACGGACCGGCCGCAACACCGGGGCGGTCAGGTCATGGAGGATGTGTGCCACCGGATTATAGGCGCCCGGGTTGACCCAGCTCAGGATGGCCTGGATCAGGATGGCGAAGATGAAGATGTTGAAGGTGAGCCCGATGAGCTGGATCACCGAGCCTATCAGCAGGCCGGCCACCGTTGGATCGATACCGGCTATCAGGCTGACGAGCCACAGGCTCAGCATCTGCAAAAACAGCATCAACACCACCGCGGCGAGATCGATCCCCGCCACACCGGGAATGACCCGGCGCAGTGGCCTGAGCGGCGGATTGGTGATCTTGACCAGGAACTGGGAGACCGGGTTGTAGAAGTCGGCCCGCACCCATTGCAGCAGGAAGCGGAGCATCACGGTCAGGATGTACAGGCTGAACAGGGTGGTGATCAGAAAGGCGAACGGTGAGGTCGGGGCGCCCATTACTGTTTCCCCAGCAGGTCGGCCAGTTCCCGGCTGCGATCGCGTGCGGCGGTTACCGCCCGCTCGAACAGGGCGCGTATATCCGCCTGTTGCAGTACGCCGATCGCCCGTTCGGTGGTGCCGCCCGGTGAGGTGACCCGCTCGCGCAGGCGATCGGTCCCCTCTTCGCTCTCCAGCGCCATCTTTGCCGCGCCGAAGGCGGTCTGGAGCGAGAGCAGGCGGGCCTGATCACGGGAGAGGCCGAGCCGCGTACCCGCCTCCTCCAGCATCTCCATCACCAGGAAGAAATAGGCGGGGCCGCTGCCGGAGACCGCGGTGACCGCGTCCATCAGCATCTCGTCTTCGACCCACAGGGTGAGGCCGACCGCGCGCATGATCGCCTCGGCCAACTCCTTTTCCCGGGCGCCGGCCCGCTCATTGGCATAGAGGGCGGTTGCCCCGCTCTGCACCATGGCGGGGGTATTGGGCATGGTGCGGACAACGGCCGGCTCGCCGCCCAGCCACCGCTCCATGTCGGCGATACGGACCCCCGCGGCCACCGAGACCACCAGCGGGTTGCGCGTACGGACCGGTTCGGCAATCGCCTCGCAGACCGGCCGCATCACCTGTGGTTTGACCGCCAGCACCACTACGTCGCAGGCGGCGGTCAGCGCGCTGTTGTCCGCCGTGGTGTGGATGCCGAAATGCCGTGCGGCGTGGGCACGCCTGTCGTCATCCGGGTCGGCGACGGAGATGCGTTCGGGCGGTGTCCCGTCGGCGATCAGTCCGCCAATGAGGCTGCTCGCCATGTTCCCGCCGCCGATGAAGCCGATGGCTGCTTTTTCCATAGTTCAGGGTGTGGGAGGGTTAATGACAGAGGCTCAAAGCATAACGATTAGATAGAGGTGGTGCCAGCCGCTTCGCCGTAGTCGCGGGCACCGAACAGTGCGCTTCCCACGCGCACGATGGTGGCACCCTCGGCGATTGCCGCCTCCAGATCATCCGACATGCCCATGGAGAGAGTATCCAGCACCAGTCCCTGACGGTTCAGGGCCTCCAGTGCCTGCCGAAGGCGGCGGAACGGTGCCCGTTGCGCCTCGGGGTCATCTTCAGGGGCGGGGATGGCCATCAGGCCCCGCAGCCGCAGCCGCGGAAGTCGGGCGACAGCTGCCGCCAGCGCCGGCAGCTCCTCCAGGGTACAGCCCGATTTGCTCGTCTCACCGCTGACGTTGACCTGGATACACACCTGGAGCGGCTCCATCCCCTCCGGCCGCTGCTCGCTCAGACGCTGCGCGATCTTGAGCCGCTCCACGCTGTGGACCCAGTCGAACTGTTGCGCTACCGGCCCGGTCTTGTTGGACTGCAGCGGTCCGATGAAATGCCACACCGCGTCGGGTGGAGCGAACCGCTCCCGCTTGGTGAGCGCCTCCTGGAGATAGCTCTCGCCGAAGTGGCGTTGTCCCGCGGCATAGGCCGCGGCAAGGGCCTCCGGCGGTTTGGTCTTGCTCACCGCCAGCAACAGCACTGACCCCGGCGTCCGCCCGGCGGCGGACTCGGCGGTGGCGACCCGCCTGCGGACCCCTTCGAGTCCGGTTGTGACATTGTCCATATAGGGCGTAAGTGGTGTAAGTTATACTCCGCTGCCGAGCCGACCACCTTATTTCACAGGGAAAAACGGCCCACTCAACACACTTTCAGGGGAACGCGAAGATGGCAATGGATATCACCGAGCTGCTTGCCTTCAGCGTCAAGAACGGCGCTTCGGACCTTCACCTTTCTGCGGGCTTGCCGCCGATGATCCGCGTGGACGGCGACATCCGGAAGATCAACGTGCCGGCCATGGAGCACAAGGAGGTCCATGCGCTGGTTTACGATATCATGAACGACAAGCAGCGCAAGGACTATGAGGAGTTCTTCGAAACGGATTTCTCCTTTGAGATCAAAGGGGTTGCCCGCTTCCGTGTCAACGCCTTCAACCACAACCGCGGTGCCGGCGCCGTCTTCCGTACCATCCCTTCGCGCATCCTCACCCTCGAAGAGCTGAACTGCCCCGAGGTGTTCAAGGAGATCACCGACCAGCCGCGCGGCATCGTGCTGGTGACCGGACCGACCGGCTCCGGTAAGTCCACCACCCTGGCGGCGATGATCGACTACAAGAACAACCTGGAGTATGGGCACATCCTCACCGTCGAGGACCCGATCGAGTTTGTCCACGAATCGAAAAAGTGCCTGGTCAACCAGCGTGAGGTGCACCGGGACACCCTCGGTTTCAACGAGGCGCTGCGTTCCGCCCTGCGTGAGGACCCGGATGTCATCCTGGTCGGTGAGATGCGCGACCTGGAGACCATCCGCCTGGCGCTTACTGCGGCGGAGACCGGTCACCTGGTGTTCGGTACCCTGCACACCAGCTCGGCGGCCAAGACCATAGACCGCATCATCGACGTCTTCCCCGCGGCGGAGAAGGACATGGTCCGTTCGATGCTTTCCGAATCGCTGCGTGCCGTCATCTCACAGACCCTGCTGAAGAAGCTCGGCGGCGGCCGCGTGGCGGCACACGAGATCATGATCGGTACCCCCGCCATCCGTAACCTGATCCGCGAGAACAAGGTGGCCCAGATGTACTCGGCCATCCAGACCGGTCAGCAGTACGGCATGCAGACCCTCGACCAGAATCTGCAGGACCTGGTGCGGCGCGGCACCGTCGCCAAGCAGGAAGCCCGCATGCGGGCCATGAATAAGGATGCCTTCAAATGAGCGAAGCCGCGATCCCCGCCGACTTCGACAACCTGTTGAAGTTGATGGTGCACAAGAACGGGTCGGACCTGTTCGTCACCGCCGGCCTGCCGCCCACCATGAAGATCAACGGGCAGATGACGCCGGTGGCGAAGGGCAGTCTGACGCCGGACCAAGCGACCCAGGTGGTCTTCAGCATCATGAACGATCGGCAAAAGGCGGAGTTCGAGAGCAAGCGGGAGTGCAACTTCGCCCTCAGCCGTTCCGGCATCGGCCGCTTCCGCGTCAACGTCTTTCAGCAGCGCAACCAGGTGGGCATGGTGCTGCGCAAGATCGAGGTGAAGATCCCCTCTTTCGAGGATCTCAAGCTGCCGCCGATCCTGCGCGATCTCTCCATGACCAAGCGCGGTATCGTGCTGTTCGTGGGCGGCACCGGTTCCGGTAAGTCGACCTCGCTGGCGGCGATGGTGGACTACCGCAACACCAACAGCTCCGGCCACATCATCACCATCGAGGATCCGATCGAGTACGTCCACCAGCACAAGGGCTGCATCATCACCCAGCGTGAAGTGGGCATCGATACCGATACCTTCGACGATGCACTGGTCAACACCCTGCGCCAGGCGCCGGATGTCATCCTCATCGGCGAGATCCGCCACCCCGAGACGATGGAGCACGCCATCGCCTTCGCGGAAACCGGCCACCTCTGCCTCGCCACACTGCACGCCAACAACGCCAACCAGGCGCTGGACCGCATCATCAACTTCTTCCCCGAGGAGCGGCGGCCGCAGCTCTTGATGGACCTCTCGCTGAACCTGAAGTCGGTCATCGCCCAGCGGCTCATTCCGCGTGCCGACGGACAGGGCCGGCGCTGCGCGGTGGAGGTGATGATCAATACCCCGCTCGCCGCCGACCTCATCCACAAGGGCGAGGTGCACGCACTCAAGGAGCTGATGAAGAAGTCCGGCGAGCAGGGGATGAAGACCTTCGACCAGGCGCTCTATGAACTCTATTCAGAGGGGGCGATCACGGGGGACGAGGCACTGCGCAACGCCGACTCCACCAACGAGGTGCGCATGATGATCAAGCTCGGCAAGAACGAGTCGGCCGAGGAGCTCACCTCGGGCCTGGATGGCCTCACCCTCAAGGACGAGTAACCGGAAAGCCAAACGAAATCACCGCAGAGATCGCACAGTACGCAGAGGCCAAACGCAAGAAATCGATCAGAGGCGCCGTGTGCGCGGTTAAGGGATTCCTCTCTGAGCCCTCTGCGACCTCTGCGGTGATCTTTTTCTTTTGGAGCGGGGGGCGTGCTCAGTCGGGGAAAACGGCGCGGGCGTCGAATACCGGCCCGTCGACGCAGACCCGTTTCATCGCCGGACCCTTGTCGGTCTGCACTTCTATCACACAGCCGGCGCAGCCGCCGACGCCGCAGGCCATGAACTCTTCCATCGAGACCTGGCATGGCAGCCGGAATTCACGGGCCAGCTTCGCCACCGCCTCCAGCATCGGATGGGGTCCACAGGCAAACACCTCCACCTCGTTGCGGGCGTCCTCGTCGAGCGCCTCCAGCCACCCGCGGGCGAGATCGGTGACATACCCTTCGTGGCAGCCGGGATAGCCCTGGTTGCTGGCAAGGCGGCTCGGGATCCCCCAATCCTCCAGCAGTGGCATCGCCGCGATAACCCCCTCCGCGACGCCCGGAACGATGATTCGCGACCGCGCCGCGGTGAACGGAAACGGCACCTCCGAACCCATGATGACGAACGGCTGCCAGGCGCCGGCGATTTCGCGCAGCGTATCGGCGAGAAAGATCATCGGCGGAATGCCGACGCCGCCGCCGATGAGCAGTGGACGTGGACGCTCCATGTGCGCCTCGAACGGGCGGCCGATCGGTCCGAGCACGCTGATTCGCTCGCCGACGCAGCGGCGGGCGAGCAGGGTGGTGCCTTCGCCGAACACCTTGTAGAGCAGTTCGATCCATCCCGCCCGTTTGTCCACCCGCATGATGGAGATGGGGCGGCGCAGCGGACGCTGCGGATCGACCTGGAGATGGACGAAGCTGCCCGGCCGGGCCCGCTCCGCAATCTCCGGCGCGTGCAGGCGCAGCACATACTGCCGCGCAGGCGTCTCCTGATGGGAGAGGATCTCGGCCTCCTGCAGGTGGATGGTCTTGCGATGGGTCTGGTTCACACTCATCTCTCAGCCTTCGTACACCAGGTCGCCCTCGAGCAGGGTATGGGTGACGCGCCCCTTCATCTCCCAGCCGATGAACGGGGTGTTCTTGCCACGGCTCTGCAGGCGATCGGCGTCGACCGTCCAGCACGCCTCGGGGTCGAATACACACACATCCGCCACGGCGCCGACCGACAGGGTGCCTGCGTCCAGCCCCAGCGCCTTCGCCGGCCCGGTGGTCAGTTTTCCAATCGCCTCCGAAAGCGGCAGCACGCCTTCGTCCACCAGCCGCAATGTGAGCGGCAGCAGTGTTTCCAGCCCCGAGATACCGGGCTCGGTGGCGGGGAACGGCGCCAGTTTGGCATCCGCGTCGTGAGGTGCGTGGTCCGAGCAGACTGCGCTGATCACGCCGTCCGCCAACGCCGCACGCAGTGCCTCCAGGTCCCGCTGCATCCGCAGCGGCGGCCGCACGTGGCACAGCGCGTTGAAATGGCCGACATCCAGTTCGGTGAGGTAGAGCTGGTGGATGGCCACATCGGCGGTCACCGGGATGCCGCGGGCCTGTGCCTCGGCGATGAGCTCCACCGAGGCGGCGGTCGAGAGCTGGCCGAAGTGTGCCCGCACACCCGCCTGCTCCACCAGCAACAGATCGCGCCCTACCGCGATGGTCTCGGCGCAGGCCGGAATACCGGGGAGCCCGAGGCGGGTGCTGACCATCCCCTCGTGGATGAGTCCGCCGGCGGCGAGCCACGGATCTTCCGCATGCAGGACGATCGGCAGGCCGAGGCTGGCGGCGTACTCGAGTGAGCGGCGCAGCACCAGCGTGTTGGCCAGCGGCTGTTTGGCATTGGACATGGCGATGCAACCCGCCTCCTTGAGCGCGTGCATCTCCGTGATCTGTTCACCCTGGAGCCCCTGGGTGAGTGCACCGATGACATGGAGCCGGGCACGGCCCTTCTCGTCCGCGATACGGTTGACCAGGTCCACCACCGCCGGTGAATCGATCACCGGCGCAGTGTCCGGCGGCAGGCAGAGGGTGGTGATGCCGCCGGCAGCGGCCGCACGGGTCTCGCTGGCGATGGTGCCTTTGTACTCCTGGCCCGGTTCCCGGGTGTGGGCACGTAGATCGATCAGGCCGGGGCAGACGATCCGCCCCGTTGCATCGATGGTGTGATCGGCAGGGAAGTCGGCCAGGTCGAAGCCGGCGATGCGGCCGTCGGCAATACAGAGATCGCCACTGCGATCGACGCCGTTGGCCGGATCGACGAGGCGGCCGCCGCGAATCACGATACGCATCACGCCTCCTCCTCCGTGCGGCCCGGCTGTCGGCCGAGCGCCATTGACATCACCGCCATTCGCACCGCGATGCCGTTGCTCACCTGCTCCAGGATGACCGACTGCGGCCCGTCGGCCACCTCGGAGGCGATCTCCACGCCACGGTTGATGGGACCGGGGTGCATCACGATGGCATTCGGGTCGGCCAGGGCAAGCTTCTTCTGGGTCAGTCCATAGAGCTGGAAATACTCCTGCGCGCTCGGCAGCAGCGAGCCGGCCATCCGCTCCCGCTGCAGGCGCAGCATGATG
Organism: Gammaproteobacteria bacterium; assembly: GCA_041690635.1. Taxonomy (GTDB): domain Bacteria; phylum Pseudomonadota; class Gammaproteobacteria; order Thiohalomonadales; family Thiohalomonadaceae; genus JAWLGZ01. The sequence continues at coordinate 113,032 of JAWLGZ010000003.1, read as the reverse complement.
ACCACGTCCACGTCGCGCAGGCCTTCGCGCATGTCATGAAAGACATGCACTCCGAGGGTGCCCACCGCCGGCGGGATCAGCGTCTTGGGGCCGATCACCCGCACCTCCGCAGCCCCCAGGGTGGTCAGGGCATGGATCTGCGAACGCGCCACCCGTGAGTGCATGATGTCGCCGACGATTGCCACCCGCAAATTGTGGAACTCCCCCTTGTGGCGCCGGATGGTGAACATATCCAGCATCGCCTGGGTCGGGTGGGCGTGGCGGCCGTCACCGGCGTTGATCACGCTCACATGCGGTGCAACGTGAGTTGCGATGAAGTGGGCTGCCCCGCTCTCGGCGTGACGCACCACGAACATGTCGCAGTGCATTGCCTCCAGGTTGCGCAGCATGTCCAGCAGGCTCTCGCCCTTGGTGGCGCTGGCGGAAGTGGCGATGTTGATGTTAAGGACGTCGGCCGACAGGCGCTTGGCGGCGAGTTCGAAGGTGGTGCGCGTCCGCGTGCTGCTTTCGAAGAACAGGTTGGCAATGGTCTTGCCGCGCAGCAGCGGCACCTTCTTCACCCCCTGGCCGCCGACACCGGCGAACGGCTCCGCGTTGTCGAGGATCTCGGTCAGTACGCCGCGGCCCAGCCCCTCGATGGTGAGGAAGTGGCGCAGGCGGCCCTGCGGGTCGAGCTGTAGTTTATCGCCCATGCGTCTGAACGGAGAGGGTGAGCGGATCGGGGCCGGTGAGCTTGACCTGCTCGCCGGGGCGGAGTTCCACGGTCATTCCGGTCACGTCCGGCTGGATCGGCAGTTCACGCCCACCGCGATCGACCAGTACCGCCAGGGTGACCGAGGCGGGACGGCCGTAATCGAACAGCTCATTGAGCGCGGCGCGGATGGTGCGACCGGTGTGGAGCACGTCATCAACCAGAATCAGGTGGCGGTCATCCAGTTCGAACGGCAGGTCCGAGGGGCGCACCTGCGGATGCAGGCCGATGCGGGAGAAGTCGTCGCGGTAGAAACTGATATCCAGGGTTCCCAGCGGTGCTTCGATACCAAGCAGGCCGTGCAGGCGCTGCGCCACCCAGACCCCGCCGGTGTGAATGCCGACCATGAGCGGATTTTCGACGCCGTGCCCGCGCAGCCGTGCCGCGAGCGCCTCGGCCATCCCGTCCAGGGTCGGTTCAATTGCCTGCTGTGTCATTCGGGCCGTTTCTCGTCGAGCCAGGTCTGGAGGATGAGCTGGGCGGCAAGGCGGTCCACCTCCTCTTTTTGCGGGCGCCGGTGGTGCTGTTCCGCCAGCATGTGTTCGGCCTCGATGGAGGTGAGCCGTTCGTCGACCAGATGCACCGGGAGATTGTACCTGCCGGTGAGTTGGTTACCAAAGCGGCGTGCGGCACGCGTGAGGTCGTGTTCGGTGCCGTCCATGTTCAGCGGCAGGCCGACCACCAGCGCCTCCGGATTCCATTCGGCGATCAGGCGGCCGATCGCCTCCCAGTCGGGGCGGTCCTGCCGTGCGGTCAGGGTGGTCAGGGCGGAGGCGGTGCCGGTGACGGTCTGGCCCACCGCAACACCGATCTTGCGCAACCCATAGTCGAAGCCGAGCAGGACGCCCGGTTGCCCGGTCTTCCGACCCATGATTACCGGGACATCCAGCGATTCACGCGTGGCCGACCTCGGCCGAGAGCAGATTGAGGTCGACCCCGAGCAGCGCCGCCGCCTGGCGCCAGCGCGCCTCGGGCGGTGCGTCGAAGATGATCGCCGGGTCCGCCGGGCCGCTCAGCCAGGCGTTTTCGGCCATCTCCTGCTCCAGTTGGCCGGCACCCCAGCCGGCATAGCCGAGCGCAAGCAGGAACCGTTTCGGCCCCTCGCCGCGGGCGATGGCGGCGATGATGTCGCGGGAGGTGGTGACTGCGGTGTCGGCGGTGATGCCGAGGCTGGAATCCCATCCCCCCACCGGGGAGTGCAGGACGAATCCCCGCTCCGGCTGCACCGGCCCGCCGCTGTAGACAGGAAGGGTGGTGTGGAGCCCGGCGACCGGTTCGATCGCCATGTGGTTCATCACCTCCGCCATGGTCAGATCGAGCGGTCGGTTGATGACGATGCCCATCGCCCCTTCCCGGTTGTGCTCACAGATATAGGTGACCGTCTGGGCGAAATTGGGATCCGCCAAAGACGGCATGGCGATGAGGAAGTGGTCGGTCAGCAACTCGGTCTCCGGCATGGCCCTGTCCTCAGCGAATGACGGCGCGGTCCTGGAACTGCCAGGTGCGGATGATCTGCAGTACGTCCACCTCGTGGCGGATCGATTCGGGAAACGGGGCAAACGGTGCCGCCAGTCGCACGATCCGCTCGGCCGCATCGTCGAGAATCTTGTGGCCGGAGGATCGGATCACCCGGATCCCCTTGATCTCGCCGTCGGGCAGCAGGGCCACCTCGAGGATGAGGCTGCCTGAGAGGTTACGCTTTCTTGCCTCGTCCGGGTAGTTGAGGTTGCCGATGCGCTCCACCTTCATGCGCCAGGCCTCCTCGTAGGCAGCGTACTTGTACTCCCGCGTACTGGCGGAGATGGTCTTGGTCCTCGGCTGGCGGGCGTAAGACTCCGCCTGCTCACGAATCTCGGCGCTGAGGCGCGCAATTTCGTTGGCGCGGTCAATCAGCATTTCCGCGCTCATGCTCTCCGGGACCGGGCGCTGCGGGGTGCTCTCTTTCTGGACGGTCTTGCGCGGCTGCTCCGTCTCGGTGGCAAGCACCGGCCGCTCCTCCATGCGCACCTGCTGGGGCGATTGGGCCGGACGGGTCTCGGGAGAATCCCCTTCGGAGTTGCGCGCGGTCGGATTGGGGAACGGGCTGGAGGGACGGACTCTTTCGGTCGTGTTGCCGCCGCCCACTTGGCTGACCTGGGCCAGATAATCCGCCTCCTCAGGCGCTTCCTCCGTGTGGGAGTGGACCAGGGTGACCTCCATGGAGATGGGCGGGTTGTCGCGCTTGAAGGGGTCCTCGTAGCGGAAGCTGACGCCCATAATCGTCACCGCGTGCAGGGCCGTGGCCAGGAACAGGGTGACTGCCAAACGGTCGGCAGGCTTGAGCGGCGGAGTGGTAAGAATCAGCGACATGACGATCTGGCGTCCATGGAGCGCTGATTATAGCGTTCAGTGGATGCCTCAGTCAGGCGGACAGGATCACGGATTTTGTTGCCGGCAACTATCTGCCATCCAGCCGCTCGGCTATCACCGCCATCAGCATCCCGCCGATGTCGAGCCCGTACTCCCGGTCCAGTTCGCGGATGCAGGTGGGGCTGGTGACGTTGATCTCGGTGAGCCAGTCGCCGATGACGTCCAGTCCGACGAACAGCAGCCCCTTCTCCCGCAACTTCGGCGCCACCTGTTCGCAGATCCAGCGGTCCCGATCGGTCAGTGGTGCCCCGACGCCGTGCCCGCCGGCGGCCAGGTTGCCCCGCAGTTCGCCGGCGGCCGGGATGCGGGCGAGGGCGTAGGGGACCGGTTCGCCATCAACCAGCAGGATGCGCTTGTCACCCTGGGCGATCTCGGGGAGGTAGCGCTGGGCCATGGCAAAGCGCCGGCCGTTGTCGGTCAGGGTCTCGATGATCACGCTGGTGTTGGGGTCGCCCTGCCGGGTGTGGAAGATCGAAGCCCCGCCCATCCCCTCCAGCGGCTTGAGGATGATCTGGTCCTGTTCGGCCATAAAGGCGCGGATGCGTCCGGCATCGCGGGTGACCAGGGTGGGCGGGGTGCACTGCGGAAACCATGCGGCGAACAGTTTTTCGTTGGCGTCGCGCAGGCTCTGCGGACGGTTGACCACCAGCGCTCCCGCCGCCTCCGCCTGCTCCAGGATGTGGGTGAGGTAGAGGAACTCGGTGTCGAAGGGCGGGTCCTTGCGCATCAAAATGACGTCCAGATCGCCCATGGCGGCGTCGACCGGATCGCCCAGGCGGAACCAGCCGTTCGGGTCGTCGAACACCTCCAGGGGGCGCATCGATGCCCGTGCCTCGCCGCCAAGGAGATAGAGATCGTCCGGCTCCATGTAGCGCAGGGTCCAGCCGCGCCGGGCGGCCGCGAGCAGCATCGCCAGAGTGCTGTCCTTGTGGAATTTGATGGCCCCGATGGGGTCCATCACCACGCCTAGGGAGACGGACACTTCAGCTTTCTCCTCTGGAAGGGCAGGTACGAGATACGGGGTACGAGGGACGCTGATGGTTCATGCGTGCTCCGCAACCTCGCGGGCGGCGGCCAGCAGGGCCAGCCGCGCGATGACGCCGTAGGCGTAGAAGCGGTTGTTGCAGGCATCCGGCTCCCGGTTGGAGTCCGGTGTATTGCAGGAGTCGGCGAAGGCGAGCGGTTCGAAATGCATGCCCGGGGCGTTCAGGTTTTCGGCCGGACCGCGGGCGGTATGTACCCGGTAGAAGCCGCCCACGACGAAGTGGTCGATCATATAGACGACCGGCTCTGCCACCGAGTTGTCGCCCCAGGTTTCGAAGCTGTAGACCCCCTCCTGCAGCAGCACCTGGGTGACCGCCTGTCCCTCCTTCACCTTGGCCATTCGGGTGCGCTGCTTGCGGTTGAGCTCGTGGACCTCTTCGGTGCTGTGCACCGCCATGATCCCCATGCCGTAGGTCCCGGACTCCGCCTTCAGCATGACGAAGGGGCGCTTGTCGATGCCGTACTCGTCATATTTGCGCTGAATGGCGGTGAGCAGGGCGTCCACGTTGCGCGCCAGGCAGTTCTCCCCTTCCCGTTTCATGAAGTCGATCTCGCCGCAGTTGCGGAACAGCGGATCGATCACCCAGGGGTCGATCTCCACCAGCTCTGAGAGCTCGGCGGCCACCTGCCGATAGTGGGTGAAGTGGCCCGACTTGATGCGGTTGCTCCAGCCGAGCTCGAGCGGCGGCAGCAGCGGCTGTTCCAGTCCCTCCAGAATAGCGGGGCGGCCAGCGGTGAGATCGTTGTTCAGCAGCACCACGCAGGGGAAGAACCCCTCGACGCCGACCTTGTCGCCTTGGCGCCGCAACGGTTCGAGCAGAACTTGGCGTCCGGAAGGCAGATCGACCGTTTGTGCGCCCTCCAAGCCCGGAATGAGCGAACCGATGCGCACCTCATAGCCGGCTTTGGCCACCAGATCGCGCAGGGTGGCCAGGCTCTCCAGATAGAACAGGTTCCGGGTGTGGCTCTCCGGGACGATGAGCATCCGTGTCGCCGTCGGGTAGATGCGCTCCATGGCGGACTGGATCGCCTGCACGCAGAGCGAGTCGAAGGCAGGATTGAGATTATTGAAACCCGCGGGGAACAGGTTGGTATCCACCGGCGCCAGTTTGAAACCGGCGTTGCGCAGGTCCACCGAGGCGTAGAACGGGGCCGGGGTGACCAGCCACTGCTGCCGGAACCACGCCTCAATCTCCGTCTGATGCTCCAGCAGGTGGGACTCCAGCTGGAGCAGTGGCCCGGTAGGAGCCATGGTCAGGTGCGGTACCGTCTCAATCGGCTGCAGGGTCATCGGCGGTTACTCATTTTCACAGAGTTTATCGCGGGGCCGGTTCGGCGCCTACGACAAAGGATTATCACTTATGAGGGCGCGGGACGGCTTAATCAAGGTCGCCCCAGCGGCTCTGGAGGAGGGCGAGGGCGGTGAGGGCGGCGGTCTCGGTGCGCAGAATGCGGGGGCCCATGCGGATACCGGTGAAACCGGCCTTCCGGGCGGCGGAGAGCTCTTCCGCAGCCAGCCCCCCCTCGGGGCCGATCAACAGCGAAACCGCACCGTCGGCAGGTCTCGTTATCGCGGACAGACCCCGCTCGGCACGGTGATCGAGTACCAGCCCGAGGCCCTGCGTCGGTTGTGCCAGCCATTCCGCCAGCCGGACGGCGGGGAGCAGTTCCGGGAGATGGGTGCGGCCGCTCTGCTCACAGGCACCGATGACCACGCCGCGCCAGTGCTGCACCCGTTTTTCCAGGCGCTCCCCGGAGAGATTGACCACCGTGCGCTCCGTGAACAGCGGCTGGATGCGGGCGACACCGAGTTCGACCGCCTTCTGCAGCGCAAAGTCCATCCGCTCGCCCCGGGAGATACCTTGGCAGAGCGTGACCTTCAGGGAGGACTCGGGCCGATGTTCCAGCGCCTTGCCACACTCGACCAGCACTGCTCGCCCCCCTTCAATCACCACCGCCTCGAACTCGCCGCCCCGGCCGTCGAACAGCACCAGCGGTGCGCCCGGCCGCAACCGCAGCACGCGGGCGATGTGGTTGGACGCATTGGCATCCAGCTCGATCCGTGCCCCAGTGGACAGCGTTGTGTCCTGGAAAACGCGCCGAATGCGCACGGTACGTCCCGATCAGTCGCCAAGCCCGAGGTCGTGCCAGATGGCGAGGGTCGCCTCGGCCTGGTTCATGGTGTAGAAGTGGAGTCCCGGTGCCCCCGCTTCCAGCAGCCGGCGGCAGAGATCGGTCACCACCTCGTGGCCGTAGGTACGCATCGACTCACGGTCCTCGCCGAAGCCCTCCATGCGTTTGCGGAGCCAGCGCGGGATCTCCGCCCCGCAGGCATCGGAGAAGCGGGCGAGCTGGGTGAAGTTGGTGATCGGCATGATGCCGGGGACGATGGGCAGCGTGAGGCCGCGCGCCTCGCACTCATCCACAAAACGCAGATAGGCGTCGAGATTGTAGAAGTACTGGGTGATGGCGCCGTCGGCCCCCGCTTCAACCTTGCGCTGGAAGGCGTCCAGATCCGCCTCGGCGCTGCGCGCCTGGGGGTGGAACTCCGGGTAGGCGGCCACCTCGATGTGGAAGTGATCGCCGGTGGTCTCGCGGATGAAGGCGACCAGTTCGTTGGCGTAGCTGAACTCGCCCGCCTCGCGCATCCCCGAGGGCATGTCGCCGCGCAGGGCGACGATGCGCTTCACACCCAGTTCGCGATACTCCTCCAACTGCTCGGCAAGCGACTCGCGGCTCGATCCGATGCAGGAGAAGTGGGGCGCCGCCTCCTGGCCGGCATCGAGGATCGAGCGGACCGTTTCGAAGGTCCCCTCGCGGGTGCTGCCGCCGGCCCCGTAGGTGACGGAGAAGTAGAGCGGATTGACCGCCGCCAGCTTCTCCCGGGTGGCCTCCAGCTTCTCCTTTCCCTGGTCGGTCTTGGGGGGGAAGAACTCGAAGCTGAAGGTCTTCGGGTATCGCTTCTGTGATTCCATCGCAACCTTCCTGGATTTGTAGGAGCCCGGTCCTCCGGGCGAACAGCGGCGGAGCCGCTCGGGTTTCGCTTGCGTACTGCCAAACCCGTTCGCCCGCAGGGGCGGGCTCCTACAGCTATTACTAGTACCGGTAGTGGTCCGGCTTGTACGGGCCGTCGACCGGTACGCCGATGTACTCCGCCTGCTCCGGCGTCAGTGCGGTCAGGTTCACGCCGATCTTTTTCAGGTGTAGCCGTGCCACCTTTTCGTCGAGGAGCTTGGGCAGGATGTAGACGGCGTTCTGATAGCTGTCGCGATGGTTGAAGATCTCCATCTGTGCGATCACCTGGTTGGTGAACGAGGCGGACATGACGAAGCTGGGGTGGCCGGTGGCGCAGCCCAGGTTCACCAGCCGGCCCTTGGCCAGGACGATGATCTTCTTGCCGTCGGGGAAGATGACATGGTCCACCTGCGGCTTGATCTCCTCCCACTCGTACTGTTCCAGGGAGGCGATGTTGATCTCCGAGTCGAAGTGACCGATGTTGCAGACGATCGCCTCGTCCTTCATCGCCACCATGTGGTCGTGGTCGATGACATTCACGTTGCCGGTGGTGGTGACGAAGATGTCGCCGAGTTTGCATGCCTCGTCCATTTCGACCACCCGGTAGCCCTCCATCGCCGCCTGCAGGGCGCAGATGGGGTCGATCTCGGTGACCCAGGTGGTGGCGCCCATGCCGCGGAAGGCTTGCGCGCATCCCTTGCCCACGTCGCCATAACCAAGCACCACGCAGATCTTGCCGGCAATCATCACGTCGGTGGCGCGCTTGATGCCGTCGATGAGCGACTCGCGGCAGCCGTAGAGGTTGTCGAACTTGCTCTTGGTGACCGAGTCGTTGACGTTCATCGCCGGGAACAGCAGTTCGCCACGCTTCTGCATGTCATAGAGGCGGTGCACTCCGGTGGTGGTCTCCTCGGTGACGCCGCGAATCCCCTTGGCGATGCGGGTCCACTTCTCCGGGCTGTTGTTGAGGCTGTCGCGCAGCAGGTTGAGGAACACCTTCCACTCGGGGTTGGCGCCGGCGGCCGCCTCCGGTACCTTGCCGGCGGCCTCAAACTCCACGCCCTTGTGTACCAGCATGGTGGCATCGCCGCCGTCGTCGAGGATCATGTTCGGACCCTCATCGCCCGGCCAGGTGAGCGCCTGCTCGGTGCACCACCAGTACTCTTCCAGGGATTCACCCTTCCAGGCGAACACCGGGATGCCGGCGGCGGCAATGGCGGCGGCGGCGTGGTCCTGGGTCGAGTAGATGTTGCAGGAGGCCCAGCGCACCTCGGCGCCGAGATCGACCAGGGTCTCGATCAGCACCGCGGTCTGGATGGTCATGTGCAGTGAGCCGGAGATACGCGCGCCCTTGAGCGGCTTGGACGCACCGAACTCCTCGCGCAGCGCCATGAGGCCCGGCATCTCGGTCTCGGCGATGGCGATCTCCTTGCGGCCCCAGTCGGCCAGGGAAAGGTCGGCAACCTTGTAATCGGTAAACTCAGCGGTCATTGGGATTGTCTCCAAAGTTCCGTTGAGCGCCGTTGTCGATGGAAGCCCTGTCCCCGAGCCTGACGGGTCTGATGCCCGCTGCAGCGCTCCTCGGGGAGTCGGCGTATTCAAAAAGCTTGAACCGCAGAGGTCACGGAGAGCGCAGAGGAAACCCAGGGCAATCCTTGAGTTTTTTTCCTCTGCGTCCTCTCGGCAACTGTTCCTTACGTTGCTCTAACTCCTGCATCCATGCAGTCGTGCGACCTCTGCGGTGAATCGATTTACTAAAGCCCCGCAGCCGCGCGTAGCGCGTCGGCCTTGTCGGTCCGCTCCCAACTGAACTCCGGCTCTTCGCGACCGAAGTGGCCGTAGGAGGCGGTCTTGCGGTAGATGGGCCGTAGCAGATCGAGCATGGTGACCAGACCGCGCGGGCGCAGGTCGAAGTGCTCGCGCACGAGCTTGACCAGTTGCTCCTGCGGGATGCGGCCGGTGCCGAAGGTCTCGACGCTGACCGAGGTGGGTTCGGCCACGCCGATGGCGTAGGAGACCTGGATCTCGCAGCGCTGGGCCAGCCCCGCGGCGACGATGTTCTTGGCCACATAGCGGCCGGCGTAGGCCGCGGAGCGGTCCACCTTGGAGGGGTCCTTGCCGGAGAAGGCGCCGCCGCCGTGGCGGGCCATACCGCCATAGGTATCGACGATGATCTTGCGGCCGGTCAGGCCGCAGTCACCCATCGGGCCGCCGATGACGAAGCGGCCGGTGGGGTTGATGTAGAAGCGGGTGTTCTCGTCGACCCACTCCTTCGGCAGCACCGGCAGGAGGATCTCCTCCATCACCGCCTCGTGCACGATCTTCTGATCGATCTCGGGGCCGTGCTGGGTGGAGAGCACCACCGCATCGATGCCGACCGGTTTGCCATCCACGTAGCGGAAGGTGACCTGGCTCTTGGCGTCCGGGCGCAGCCACGGCAGGGTGCCGTTCTTGCGCATCTCCGCCTGGCGGGCCACCAGCCGGTGGGAATAGGTAATCGGCGCCGGCATCAGCACGTCGGTCTCGTCGGTGGCGTAGCCGAACATCAGTCCCTGGTCACCGGCACCCTGTTCGTGATCGGCGGTCTCGTCCACGCCCATGGCGATGTCCGCGGACTGCTTGCCCACTGCGTTCAGGACGGCGCAGGTCTCCCAGTCGAAACCCATCTCGGAGCTGGTGTAGCCGATGTCCCGGATCACCTCGCGGGCCACCTTTTCGTAGTCGACCACCGCCGAGGTGGTGATCTCGCCGGCGACCAGCGTCAGGCCGGTCTTCACCAGTGTCTCGCAGGCGACGCGCGCCCGCGGGTCCTGGGTCAGGATTGCGTCCAGAACCGCGTCGGAGATCTGATCGGCCATCTTGTCCGGGTGTCCTTCCGAAACGGATTCGGAGGTGAACAGGTAGTTTTTCGACATTGACGTTTTCCCTCGGGGGTGCGATGCCGCGTAGTGCGCAATGAACCGCGTATTGTACATCGTCAAATCCGATTTCCCAGCGGGGGATCCTGGTTGTCCAGCACCCGCGCGCGCAAGTATAGACATCGAGACGATACGGGTCCTAACAGTTTGTTTATAAAAGGTGATCTAAACTGGTCGCCGTACGGGATATTGCCCCGCGCGACGGGATCAGCCAAAATCGCGCATTCCCCCGCCGAAGTACGGGATTCGGCCAGGGACGTAAACGCCTCACGGCGACCTTGCGAATACCTAAGAAAAACGGGGTGTTGCATCGCTGCCCGTGAATGGGCGCGCCGCCCTTATTCCCTCGGATACCGCCACCCGACGGACAGAGCATTCGTCGGTCGGGGGTACACCGAAATATTTTGACTAAACAGGAGTAGCACATGCCGACCCGCAGAGAGCTTGCGAACGCTGTCCGTGTCCTTAGCATGGACGCGGTTCAGAAGGCCAATTCCGGCCATCCCGGCGCCCCGATGGGCATGGCGGATATCGCCGAGGTGCTCTGGAACGGCCACCTCAAGCACAACCCCGCAAATCCGAAGTGGCACGACCGGGACCGTTTCGTCCTCTCCAACGGTCACGGCTCCATGCTGATCTACAGCCTGCTCCACCTGACCGGCTACGACCTCAGCATGGACGACCTCAAGAGCTTCCGTCAGCTCCACTCCAGGACCCCGGGGCATCCGGAATACGGCTACGCCCCCGGCGTCGAGACCACCACCGGTCCGCTCGGCCAGGGCATCACCAATGCCGTCGGCATGGCGCTCGCCGAGCGTACGCTGGGCGCGCAGTTCAACCGCCCCGGCCACCACGTGGTCGACCACTACACCTATGTGTTCCTGGGTGACGGCTGCATGATGGAGGGCATCTCCCATGAGGCGTGCGCGCTGGCCGGTACCTGGGGCCTGGGCAAGCTGATTGCCTTCTGGGACGACAACGGCATCTCCATCGACGGCCACGTCGAGGGGTGGTTCACCGACGACACCCCGAAGCGCTTCGAGGCCTACGGCTGGCACGTCATCCGCGGCGTGGACGGCCACGACGCAGAGGCGATCGACAAGGCTATTCACGAGGCGAAGAGCGTCAACGACAAGCCGACCCTGATCTGCACCAAGACGGTGATCGGTTTCGGTGCACCCAACCTCTGTGGTAGCCACGACTGTCACGGTGCCCCGCTCGGTGCCGACGAGATCGCCGCCACCCGCGAAAACCTCGGCTGGAAGCACGACCCGTTCGTGATTCCGCAGGAGGTCTACGCCGGCTGGGATGCGAAGGAGAAGGGCGCGCAGGCGGAGGCCCACTGGGCGGAGAAGTTCTCCGCCTACCGCAAGGAGCACCCGGAACTGGCCGCCGAGTTCGAGCGGCGCATGGCCGGTGACCTGCCCGGCAACTGGCAGCAGACCGTCAACGACTTCGTCAAAGCGGTGAACGAGAAGGCCGAGAAGCTGGCCACCCGCCAGGCCTCCGGCAAGTCCATCGCCGCCTACGCCAAGGCGCTGCCGGAGTTCCTCGGCGGCTCCGCCGACCTCTCCCCCTCCAACAACACCCGCTGGCCGGAGGCGAAGACCATCGACCGCACGGTGGCCGACGGCAACTACATCTCCTACGGCGTGCGCGAGTTCGGCATGTCCGCCATCATGAACGGTGTCTCTCTGCACGGCGGCTTCATCCCGTTCGGCGGCACCTTCCTCATGTTCTCCGAGTACGCCCGCAACGCCCTGCGCATGGCGGCGCTGATGAAGGTACGCTCCATCTTCGTCTATACCCACGACTCCATCGGCCTGGGTGAGGATGGCCCCACCCACCAGCCGATCGAGCAGATCGCCACCCTGCGGCTGATCCCGAACATGTCCCTGTGGCGTCCGTGCGACGCCGTCGAGTCGGCGGTCGCCTGGGCCAGTGCCGTGGAGCGCAAGGGCGGCCCGAGCTGCCTCATCTTCTCCCGCCAGGGCCTGCCGCACATGGAGCGGGACGCCGACCAGCTGGCGGCCATCGCCCGCGGCGGCTACGTCCTGCGTGACTGCGACGGCACCCCTGAGGCGATCATCATCGCTACCGGTTCCGAGGTGGAACTGGCGGTCAAGGCCTATGCTGAACTCAGCGGCCAGGGCCGCAAGGTGCGTGTCGTCTCCATGCCCGCCACGGACATCTTCGACGCCCAGGATGCCGCTTACCGCGAGTCGGTCCTGCCCGCATCGGTCACCGCGCGTGTTGCTGTCGAGGCCGGCGTGACCGACTACTGGCGTAAGTATGTCGGCCTGAACGGCCGCGTCATCGGCGTGGACCGCTTCGGCGAGTCCGCCCCGGCCGACCAGCTGTTCAAGGAGTTCGGCATCACCGCGGAGAACGTGGTAAAGGCCGTTCAGGAAGTCCTTTAGACGGAGATTACGCGGCGGGGCCTCCGGGTTCCGCCGCGCTCCGCATTTATTCGTCCAATAAACAGGAGAAGAATTATGACCATTAAAGTGGGTATCAACGGTTTCGGCCGCATCGGCCGCATGGTGTTCCGCGCCGTCGCGCAGGATTTCAACGACATCGAGATCGTTGCCATCAACGACCTGCTCGACGCCGACTACCTGGCCTACATGCTGAAGTTCGACTCCGTGCACGGTCGCTTCAAGGGTGACGTCTCCGTCTCCGGCAACAACCTGGTGGTCAACGGCAAGACCATCCGCCTGACCGCCGAGCGGGATCCGTCCAACCTGAAGTGGAACGAAGTGGGCGCCGATCTCGTCATCGAGTGCACCGGCTTCTTCCTCACCCAGGAGACCTGCCAGAAGCACATTGACGCCGGTGCCAAGAAGGTGGTGCAGAGCGCCCCCTCGAAGGACGCCACCCCGATGTTCGTCTACGGCGTGAACCACAACAGCTACGCCGGTCAGGCCATCGTCTCCGCCGCCTCCTGCACCACCAACTGCCTGGCGCCGGTCGCCAAGGTGCTGAACGACAACTGGGGCATCAAGCGCGGCCTGATGACCACCGTGCACGCCGCCACCGCCACCCAGAAGACCGTCGACGGCCCGTCCCAGAAGGACTGGCGCGGCGGCCGTGGCATCCTGGAGAACATCATTCCCTCCTCCACCGGCGCCGCCAAGGCCGTCGGCAAGGTGCTGCCCGAGCTGAACGGCAAGCTGACCGGCATGGCCTTCCGCGTGCCGACCTCCGACGTCTCCGTGGTCGACCTGACGGTCGAGCTGAACAAGGACGCCTCCTACGACGACATCTGCAAGGCGATGAAGGCCGCCTCCGAAGGCGAGCTGAAGGGCGTCCTCGGCTACACCGACGAGAAGGTGGTCTCCACCGACTTCCGTGGCAACAGTGCCCCGTCCACCTTCGATGCCGAAGCCGGGATCGCTCTCGACGGCACCTTCGTCAAGATCGTCTCCTGGTACGACAACGAGTACGGCTACACCTGCAACATGCTGCGGTTCGTGGAGCACGTAGCTAAGAACTAGGGATCAGGGGCTGGGGGCTAGGGGCTAGTAGTACACAACCACTAGTCCCTAGTCCCTAGCCCTAGCCTCTAGCCCCTAGTCCCTAGCCCCTTGTTAGAGAGCCATTCGCCAAGGCGGCCCCTTCGCCGATGACTTTCAGCACTTTCAGGAGTACGACAATGTCTTTCATCAAACTGACCGACCTTGATCTCGCCGGCAAGCGCGTCCTCATCCGCGCCGATCTCAACGTGCCCGTGAAGGACGGCAAGGTCACCTCCGACGCCCGCATCACCGCCTCCATGCCGACCATCGAGCACTGCATGAAGGCCGGTGCGAGGGTGATGGTGATGTCCCACCGCGGCCGCCCCGAGGAGGGGGTGGTGGATTCGGAGAACTCGATGCAGCCCATCGCCGAGGACATGACCACCAAGCTCGGCAAGACGGTACGGCTGGTGAAGGACTATCTGGACAGCGCCCCCGAAGTGGCCGAGGGCGAGGTGGTCCTGCTCGAGAACGTCCGCTTTAACAAGGGCGAAAAGAAGGACAACGAGGAACTGGCCCGGAAATATGCGGCGCTCTGCGATGTCTATGTCATGGATGCCTTCGGCACCGCCCACCGTGCCCAGGCCTCCACCCACGGCGCCGGCAAGTTCGCCCCGGTCGCCTGCGCCGGTCTGCTGCTCGCCGAGGAGCTCGATGCGCTGAACAAGGCGCTGGCCAACCCGGCGCGGCCAATGGTTGCCATTGTCGGTGGCTCCAAGGTCTCCACCAAGCTGACGGTGCTCGATGCGCTCTCCAAGAAGGTGGATCAGCTTATCGTCGGCGGCGGTATCGCCAACACCTTTATCGCTGCGGCGGGCCACAACGTGGGCAAGTCGCTCTACGAGGCGGACCTGGTCGAGGAGGCCAAGCGGCTGATGGAGGCGGCGAAGGCCAAGGGCGGCGAGATCCCGGTGCCGGTCGATGTTGTAGTCGGCAAGGAGTTCTCCGAATCGGCCGAGGCCACTACCAAGAAGGTGAGCGAGGTGGTGGACGACGACATGATCTTCGACGTCGGCCCCGAAACCGCCGCCCAGTACGCGGATATGCTGAAAAAGGCCGGTACGATCGTCTGGAACGGCCCGGTCGGCGTATTCGAGTTCGACCAGTTCGGCGCCGGCACCAAGGCGCTGGGGATGGCCATCGCCAACTCCGACGGCTTCTCCCTGGCCGGCGGCGGCGACACCATCGCCGCCATCCAGAAATATGACATCTACGAAAAGGTCTCCTACATCTCCACCGCCGGTGGCGCCTTCCTGGAATTCCTGGAAGGCAAGACCCTGCCCGCCGTGGCGATGCTGGAGGAACGGGCGAAGGCCTGATTCGGTCCGACGCCGCAAGGCGTATACTGCCCACCCGCCGGCCCCGGATACACCGGGGCCGGAAACGCCCCAACAGACTCTAAATGGCGAGAAGAACCAAGATCGTCGCGACCCTGGGTCCGGCCACCGACGACCCGAAGACACTGGACAGGCTGATCGAAGCCGGCGTCGACGTGGTGCGGGTCAATTTTTCCCACGGCACTGCGGAAGAGCATATTGAGCGTGCCGAGCGGGTGCGCAACCGCGCCCGTGCCCATGGTCGCCAAGTCGGCGTACTCGCCGATCTGCAGGGCCCCAAAATCCGCATCGACCGTTTCCGCGAAGGGAAGGTGATGCTGCAGGAGGGCAAGCCCTTCATCATCGATGCCGGGATGGACCCGGGCGCCGGTGACGACACTCGTGTCGGCACCACCTACAAGTCACTGCCGGACGATGTCGGCCGCGGCGACACCCTCCTGCTGGACGACGGCCGTGTCGTCCTGTGGGTGGAGCAGGTGGAGGGGACCGAGGTGACCTGCCGGGTGGTGGTGGGCGGTGCGCTCTCCGACCGCAAGGGGATCAACCGCCAGGGTGGCGGCCTCTCCGCACCGGCGCTGACCGACAAGGATCGCGAGGACATCAGGACCGCGGCCAAGCTACAGGCCGATTACCTGGCCGTATCGTTCCCGCGCACTGCCGAGGATATCAACGAGGCGCGGGCATTGCTGCGCGCCGCCGGCGGTCACGGCGCCGTGGTGGCCAAGATCGAGCGCGCCGAGGCACTGGATGTGGTCGACGAGATTATCGCCGCCTCCGACGCCATCATGATCGCGCGCGGCGATCTGGGGGTCGAGATCGGCGATGCCTCCCTGCCGCCGGTGCAGAAGCGACTCATTCAGCAGGCACGCTGCATGAACCGGGTGGTGATCACTGCAACCCAGATGATGGAGTCGATGATCGAAAATCAGATCCCGACACGGGCTGAGGTATTCGACGTCGCCAACGCGGTACTCGACGGCACCGATGCGGTGATGCTGTCGGCAGAGACCGCCACCGGCAGGTACCCGGAAAAGGCGGTTGCCGCCATGGATCGCATCTGTGTCGAGGCGGAGAAGCACCCGCTGGCGATGCAGTCCGACCACCGTATTCACACCCAGTTCACCCACATCGACGAAGCGGTTGCGATGGCCACCATGTACGTGGCGAACCATCTGGGTGTGAAGGCGATCGCGGCCCTGACCGAATCGGGCTCGACACCCCTGTGGATGTCCCGCATCAGTTCGGGAATCCCCATCTACGCCCTGACCCGACACGTGGAGACGCGCCGCAAGGTGACGCTGTTCCGGGGTGTTTACCCGGTGAGCTTCAGTGTCACCTCGTCTGACCATGCGGAGGCGAATCGCGAGGCGATCGACGAACTGTTGCGCCGGGGCGCGGTGCGTGAAGGGGAGCTGGTGATCATCACCAAAGGCGACCTGATGGGCGTCCACGGCGGCACCAACGCGATGAAGATCGTGAAAGTCGGCGAACTTGTTTAAGGCAGGGACTAGGGGCTAGGGGCTAGGGGCTAGTGAAGGTGTGCGCCCAAGGCGCACAGGTTTTTAACGATAATCCGGTGAGCGGAGCGAACCCATTCACTAGCCCCTAGTCCCCAGCCCCCAGCCCCTAGAAAATTTCACTTCAGAGCAAGGAGATAGCACATGGCACTGGTATCGATGCGTCAACTGCTGGACCATGCCGCCGAGCACGGCTATGGCCTGCCCGCGTTCAACGTCAACAACATGGAGCAGGTGAAGGCGATCCTCGAGGCCGCCGACGCCGTCGACGCTCCGGTGATCCTCCAGGGTTCTGCCGGTGCCCGTAAGTACGCCGGTGAGGCGTTCCTGCGCCACCTGATCCTGGCCGCCGCGGAGGCGTATCCGCACATCCCCATCGCCATGCACCAGGATCACGGAACCAGCCCGGCGGTCTGCCTGCGGGCGATCCAGTCCGGTTTCACCTCGGTGATGATGGATGGCTCGCTGATGGATGACGGCAAGACCCCCTCCTCCTACGAGTACAACGTCGAGACCACCCGCAAGGTGGTGGAGATGGCCCACGCCGGCGGTGTTTCCGTCGAGGGCGAGCTGGGCTGCCTGGGCTCCCTGGAGACCGGCAAGGCGGGTGAAGAGGACGGCATCGGCGCCGAGGGCACGCTGGACCACAGCCAACTGCTGACCGACCCCGACGAGGCAGCCGATTTCGTCAAGAAGACCGGTGTGGATGCCCTGGCCATCGCCATCGGCACCTCCCACGGCGCTTACAAGTTCACCCAGAAACCGACCGGCAAGATCCTGCGTATCGACCGGGTGAAGGAGATCCACCAGCGTATCCCGACCGTCCACCTGGTCATGCACGGCTCCTCCTCGGTACCGCAGGACTGGCTGGAGATCATCAACAACTACGGCGGCGATATGGGTCAGACCTACGGCGTACCGGTCGAGGAGATCGTCGAGGGGATCAAGAACGGCGTACGCAAGGTCAACATCGACACCGACCTGCGCATGGCCTCCACCGGCGCCATCCGCAAGCATCTGGACGAGCACAAGGCCAACTTCGACCCGCGCAAGTACTACAAGGCGGCAGAAGACGGCATGCGCGACATCTGCAAGGCCCGTTACGAGGCGTTCGGTGCCGCCGGTCAGGCCTCCAAGATCAAGGTGATCTCCCTGGAGGTGATGTTCGGCAAGTACGCCAAGGGCGAACTGGACCCGAAGATCAACTGACAGATCTCGCCTGTAAGGACCAATAGAAGGGGCGGAGATTTCCGCCCCTTTTTTGATCGTGTGCGCCGAACGGGCCGGGTTTGTGGGAGCCCGGCCCTCCGGGCGAACAGCGGCAAAGCCGCTTCGTGCCGAAGGGACTGGAAAAACCCGGATGGCATCGCCGGAACTGACCTGTCGGAGGTTCACATGGGTTCGACGAAAACGCCAGGAGCGCTTCACGATGGTGGACGGTCTGCTGCGCAGCCTCGACCAGCCTGATGCCCCCCCTAGATCCATATGGGCGGAGGAGACGGAAAAGCGATTACACGCGTACCGGGCAGGTACGCTCAAAGGTGTCCCGATGCAAGAGGTGCTCCGGGGACTTAGCTGAAGAGCCCCCTTTCTCGTGATGGAGGCAGGAAGCTATCGCAATGCCTCACGCAGCACCGCCGGCCGCCCGGGCGGCAATGGTGATCAACACCTTCGCGGGCCGAGCTGGGCTTCGTCGCGAAGCACTACCCCTCGCTGGTGTCCGTAGTATCTTACGCCCCGGCCCGGTTTCGTTGCCGAGGATTGGAGGCGGGTTCGCCACGCACAGCCCTAGGGCTGTGCTCCAATTCGCTCGGTGGTTCATAGAGGGTGCCGACGAGAGGATGCACGCCAGTGAGGGGCGTCGTCTTGACGCAGGGTCGACCGCCTTGAATGCTCGGCCCCCCAACTGGGGGTCGGCTAGCGTAAACATCGAAAGGGAGGCGCGCCATTATGGAGAAGGGAGAGCGGTTCGAAACCGCTTTGAGGCAGTGGGAGCGTCTGCGCGAGCCTCTGAAATGGCTGTCCCTGATCCTCGCCGTCATTCTTGCCATCCAGCCGGTGCTGGGCGGGCTCTTCCTGCTGATCGGGGGGCTGATCCAGGGTTCCTTCGTACTCGATCGGTTCATTCTGCTCTTTCTCTACCATTGCCTACTGGTCGGCGTGGTACTCTTCCAGTATCACCTGCTCAAAACCCGTCGTCATCTCGGTATCGTGGTGGCGCTCATCGGCTTCGTCTGGTTGCTCTATGACCTTCGCGACGGCAAATCATTGCTCTTCTTGGTCTACCATCTGTTGTATATCAAGTTTTTCGACCAACCGGGTTAAGGAAAATCCTTGCTGCCTGGGTTTTCTCGTTGTTGTCATCCACCAATATACGAATAACCCCAATGGGTACTTAACAAGAATTGGGATATAACGAAAAATGGATCAGAAAAGGATCTTGGCAGGCCGGGCAAGCACGCTTTCATTACATATTCCCATCAACCCCCCGAAGATCAACTAAGGGTTCGGCGGGGACCGGAGAGAAGGGGGCAGATTTCCGCCCCCTTTCTTTTTGTGCGCCAGGCATGGCGCGTAGCGCCGTGACTGGCGCTGTTCTGGTCACTGTGGTGGTCGCCGGATGACTTGGAGGTGCAAGTCCTCTACCGGCCCGGCTAGGGGAACGGTTAGCCGAACGGCAGGGGTGCCCATTGCGAGGTTGAGGCAAATATCTTCAAAGCCCAGTACTTGCACGGAAACGGCGGACGTAAATGCGGCGGGCATAAGTGTGAAGGTCGCACGTCTTACCCTGGGAGGTCTGTCATCCTGCCCAGTGCTACGGGCATCGTGAGGTGTCGAGATGGGATGGCAGAAGTCAGCAGAGGCCATAGTAGGTGTGTCACCGCATACTGAAGGGCCGAACCCACTATGAGTGGATAGTCGGGTTATATCTCAGACTGGAGCTTGCAGATGCCTCTTGGGAGGACTCGCAACACACGTGGACGAGGCGGAATCGCGAAAGCCGTTGCAGTGCAATTCCCTCTGGCTGGTGGATAACCAACGGAACCAAGCTCGCCCAGCAATGGGATGTGGGAACCGCCGTGGTACGGAACCGTATGCCCGGTGGTGTGGGAGGACGGCGGGGGTGACCCCGCCTCCTACCCGATGCGAGCCCGATTACCCCAGCGCCTCCAGCAAATCCTCCGCGGCCTGCAGATCGGCGCTTCGCGGGGCACCGGAGAACCAGGAGACAATCGGCGCCAACAGGTCGCGCGCCTCCCGCTCCCGGCCCTGGGCGTGACGTATCCGGGCAAGCCCGCTCGCGGCCCGCAGTTCAAGTGAGCGGAAGTTCTGTTCGCTCGCCAGCGCCAGGGCGCGTACCAGGCAGCGCTCGGCAGCCTCCAGGCCGGCGCCGGATGCAGCCAGCAACTCTCCTTTCATCCGGTTCAACTCCGCCTCGTGGTGGCGCGCCCGGCTCTCCCGCGCCCAGTCGAGCGCCCGCTCGATCATGCTCAATGCCGCCTCTGTGTCGCCGGCCAACCGATAGCCGTCGGCAATCAGCAGCAGTGAGGCGTTGCGCCAGACCGCGCCGACCGATTGCGCCTCCGCCGCCTCGTGCAGTTGCCGCAGGGCATCCTTTCGTCCCTCCGCCGCCCGGCTCCAGGCGAACAGCGCCTGTGCGGGACCGCGGCGAGCGGGTTCATTTGCCGCAGCGATTTGAGCCGCCGCCGCATGACGGCACGCGGCGTCCCTCCGACCGTGGACCACGGCCAGGTAGCCGCCGATCAGGTGTAGGGCCGCCCGGTCGCCGGCGGTGCTCTCCGACTTGATGGCCGCCCAGGCTGCCGCACTCTCCTCCAGATCGCCGAGGTACCACCGGATCACGGCCAGGTAGGCGAGAATGGGAGTTCGGAGTGCCGCGTCGAGCGCATCACCCGACAGTGCCGTCTCCATGGCACGGCGGGCAGTGTGCATATCCCCGCGCTCGCCGGCCAGTGCGCCGCGCACCGCGGCACAGGCCGCCCGGTGCCATGCGCTTCCGTCCGGCTCTCCGAGCCGCTCCAGGACACGTACGCTTAGTGCCGCAATCTCCTCGGAACCGCGGGAGGTCGCCTGCATGCCGATTTCCCACAGCACCCGTGAAAAGCGCTCGCGGCGATCCCCGTCTCGGCACAGGGCAAGTGTCTTTTCGAAGATCCCGTAGGTGGCGGTCGCACCGCTGTCCCCGGCCGAAACCGCCGCACACAGCCCCAGTGAAAGGTCGAAGTCGAGTGTGTCGTCGGCGTCGTGCGGACTGGACTGTTGCAGGCACTCCTGGCCGCTGCGGTAGTGGCGCGCGGCCTCTCCGAGCGCACCGCGCTGCCTCGCTTGGTCCCCTGCCTGCAGCCAGAGGCGGGTCGCCTCCGGATAGGCCTTTGCCGCCTCCATGTGGTAGGCAGCCATCTCGGGTCGCGCGGAGACCAGCTCAGGAAAAAATCCATTCAGTACCGCGGTAATGGTGCGGTGCCGCTCCCGGCGGACCGATCGCAGCTGGGAGTGATAGGCTGCCTCCTGGATCAGGGCATGGCGGAACTGATAGAGCGTGCCGCCGCGGCGATCGGCGTCGGTGGTGAGAATCCCTGCGGCGATCAGCTCTTCGATCCCCTCCAGGGGTGCACTCTCCATCTCGCCGGCACAGGCGCGAAGCAGTTCCATATTGGCTCGCCGCCCGAGCGTCGCAGCGAGTTGTGCCATGGCCCGTGCAGCGGCACCGAGCCGATCCAGTCTTGCCTGAAGCAACTCCTGAAGGGTCTCCGGCAGGGTCGGGGCGCTGGAGCGGGCGGCAGTTGCCTCCACCGCCATGCGGGTCATCTCCTCGGTAAACAGGGGAATGCCCTCGGTCAGCGTCAGGATGCGCTCGCGTACCACGGACGGCAGCACGCGGCCCCCGGGGATCGCATCAATGATGGCGATATTCTCCTCCCGGCCGAGATGCCCCAGCTTCAGGTGGGTCACCGTGGCGGGCAGTTGGAGATCGTGCTCCGGCCGCGACGTGAGTAGAAGCAGTACGCCATTGACAGGCGCGGCCATGAGCCGCTCCAGCAGCTCCCGCGTATCGGTGTCCGCCCAGTGCACATCCTCAATAACCGCAACGGTTGCGTGCTCGTCGCCCTCCTGCCCGGAAAGCAGCGAGCGCAGCAGTTCCAGTGCTGCCGAGGCCGGTCCTTCGCCCACGTCGCGGAAACAGCGTGCCTCTCGAATCGGCTCTCTCCCCTCCAGGCGTACCTTGAGTTCCGCGACCAGGCGCGACTTGCCTACGCCCGGCTCCCCCTCGACAAGGGCCACCCGGCCCCCGGTGCCGGTACCCCGGAGCAGCCGGTTCAGCAGGCGCAGTTCGCCTTGCCGGCCTTGGAACGGAGTCAGGGTACCCACTGCCTCCAGTCGATCCGCCGCGCCTGTCTCACCGTTTACCTCGAACAGGCGCAACGGTTCGGCGTCGTGAAAACCGCGCTCCCCGAGGGAGGTACAATCGAAAAATCCGCCGGTCAGCCGCCAGGTGGCTTCGCTGACAACCACCCTTCCGCTCCGCGCCATCCCGGCAAGCCTGGCAGAAAAACTGATGGCGAGACCGGCGTGGTCAGGCAATCCCTCCCCGGAGACCGTCAGCCCTGTGTGGATGCCGATCCGGGTCTGAACCACCCCACTCTCCTCGGCTGTCCGGGCCACCCGGAGTGCAGCTCGGATCGCCTGGCGTGCCGCATCTTCACGCGTGGTCGGGTATCCGAAGTAGGCGGCCAGTCCACCCCCAGGGTCAGCGGTCAGGTGGCCGCCCAACCGGCGGACCACCCCCTCTGCCCGCTGGCGGACCTCCTCCAGGGCGGCGGCGCGCTCCTCGATGTCGGTGGCGCTCGGGCAGATCAATTCGGCGGAGAGGGCGGTCACCTGGCGCCGTTCGCGGGGCAGGCCTTGTGCCGATTGGCGGGCCGCCGGTGTGAGCGTGCCGTCGCGCACGGCCGTTTGCAGGGCCAGTGTCTCTTCGCCGGGTTGGACGCCGAGCTCGGTCTGCAGCGCGGTGCGGCAGTGTTCGAACTGGGCCAATGCCTCGCTGCCGCGTCCGGCACTCGCCAGCAGGCGCATCGCCCGGCGGTGGGCGTTCTCGTCAAGGGGTTCGAGTTCGGTCAGCCGCTGTGCGTGACGGGCGGCTGCTTCTATATCGCCCTCCTGCTCCCAGTAGCGGGAGAGTCCCTCCGCCAGCGCGATGGCCTTCTGGCGCAGCGCCTCACGACGGCTCTCCAGCCAGAACTCGAACTCGTCGCAGCCGGGCAGCGCGATGCCATCGAGCAGCGGCCCGCGGTAGCGGGCGAGGATCCGTTCGGCACGGCGGGCAGCATCGTGGGAGGTGAACTCGGCAGGCGTCCCCTCGAGATCGGCGGCATCCACCCGACAGTTCTCGGTGGCGAAACGGATGTTTTGGCGGTCGGTTCGAAGGAGTGTGGCCGCGCCACCGCCAAGCGCCCGACGCAGGTAGGAGAGTGCCGTCCGGAGGTTCCGTCGCCCCCCTTCGCTGTCCTGATCCGGCCAGAAAATGGCGGCGAGCGCCTCCCTTCGATGGGGGCGCGGTTCAGCTGTGAGGAAGGCGAAAAGGGCACGTACCTTGTCGTAACCGAACTGCTCCAGGGGGACGCCCTGCTCGGTGAAACGGCAGTCGCCGAGAAGCCAGATTTCGACGCTTTTGTGTGCGCCCGCCGGTGATGCAGTTTCCTTGGACCGATTCATTAGGTTGTGCCCCCCAAGGCCGCATGGTAATCGACCGACGGGCATGGATAAATACGCATCAGGAGGATTTTTAACGGAACGTAAACGGTGGGGTTCGACAATGTACGCAAAAAGTGAAGCGAGCCATGCGGGACATTCTGGGAATCATTTCGGGCGGTGAACAAGGCCGAACCGCATCGCAAACCGCCGTGCACCACCGCGCCGAAGAACTGGGCATCCAGGTGCCCGACTCCTACGCCGATTTTGTTGCCGGTGGCGGCCTCAACCATTTCGGCACCGGCTGCCGTGTGTTTACGCCGGAGGAGATTAGCGCGATGCGCCGCCACGTGCGGCCGGGCTTCCTTCCCTTTGCGGGTACCCCCAAGGCGGGGCTCTTCTGCTGGATGATGGACGGTCGAAAAGAGCCGCCGGTCCTGCTGTTCGAGCCGCACGCGGATCGATGCCTCCCGGTGGCCACGCACTTCAGCGACTGGCTGGTTCAGAGCGGCTACTGAGCTGCTTGAAGAGAAATCGCCGGATGGCGATGCAAATATTCTGCGGTGTTAATGGAGGCTCACAGGGAGGTGGCCTCCTCCCTTTTTACGCGTCGCAGGCGCCCGGAAAGGTCAGCACCTTCCCCCGCACCATGCCTCGGCGTTGCTCCAGACGCGCACCCAATAGCCGGTGCATCGACTGCAGTAACCGATTCAGAATCAGCTCCGAACTGGCGTAATAGAAGTAGACGCGGCACCTGACCGGCGCCTGGAGGGAGTGGCGTCCCAGTGATTCGAAATCGGTCAACGCGAGGACTGGTGCGTCGCGGTGGAACTGGTCGACCGCAATCCAGGTTTCATCGTCCAGGAGCAGATCCACATTGTGCAGACCGGGCATGGAGAGCCGGATGGGGTTCTCCAGTCGACGCAGGCCAAGGCGCACCCGATTGAAGTTATCCGCCGGGACTTCCAGCCGCCGGGTTCCGTAGTGACTCAGGTCACGCAGCCTCGACTTCATCGCCCTGTCCCTTTGGTGGCCTCCCTTGCCAGAGAGTATTTGTCAGGATATGAACCCTGTCCAGGCGTCTTGCGAGCTAACCAACTGAGTTATCGGGGTATTTGCAAGGAAGTAGCAGCAGATGGAGAGGACCGGCCGCCGCTCTCATCAGTGGTGGGCGGAAGGACGGGCATGTTCATGCCGTGGCACACTGCGGGGCACGCGTTTGCCCAGCAACTCGGCGGCCTCGCTCAGAAGGAAATTCTTGAACTCCTGTGAGGCGACCGAAAGGCGCTTGCCGGAGCGGTGGACCAGATACCAGTGGCGCACGATGGGGAATCCCTCCACATCGAGGACCGCCAGCCGGCCGAGGGCCAGTTCCATCTCCAGGGTGTCCTGGGATAGGAGTCCGAGGCCGAGGCCCGCCTGGACGCTCTGTTTGATCGCTTCGTTACTGCCCACCTCCATACCGGTCCGGACCTGAATCCCATGCTCGTTGAAGAAACGCTCCATCGCACTACGGGTCCCCGATCCGGTCTCGCGCACCAAAAAGCTCTCATGTTCCAGGCGCCGCAGCGGAATCGACTTCTCCCGTGTTAGCGGGTGATCGGGCGGGGCTACGATCACCAGCGGGTTTTCCATGAAAGCCGCCGATTCCAGGTCCATGTCGACCGGAGGCTGCCCCATGATCACGAGGTCCACCTCGTTGTCGGTCAACTGGCGCAGCAGGGTCTCCCGGTTGGTCACGTCCAGGCTGACCGAGACCCCGGGAAAGCGCTTGCAAAAGGTGCCGAGGAGGTTGGGGACGAAATAGTTGGCGGTCGAGGCCACCGAAATCCGCAGGCGGCCCTTGTCCAACCCCTTCAGGTTGGCGAGTACGGTCTCCAACTCGTCAATCTGCTGGGCGATGGAGCGGGCGTAGTGGAAGACCTCCTCGCCTGCCTCGGTCAGGTAGATCTTCTTCCCCAGCTGTTCGAACAGCGGCACATCGAGCTGGCTCTCCAACTGCTTGACCTGCATCGACACCGCCGGTTGGGTGAGGCAGAGCTCTTCCGCCGCCCGGGTAAAGCTCAAGTGCTTCGAGACCGCCGCGAAGACCTTCAACTGCCGGAAGGTGATATTCATGTCCCTGTATCCATAAGGTTGCGGTTATTCCATTAACCGTTAGCTTCAGTGGATGTTATGAAGCGACACTATACTTCGGGCGCTCCCGGTCATTCCACTTCGGCTTATCGGGCCGGCTCGCCTCTGGCGAAAGGCACCGGGCGCGAGCGGGATACAATCCATGTATCCGTTCTCCAGGGAGCTTCCTCACCACATTTAGTCGCCTCTGCCACCGTGCTTATCGGATAATCCCTTGGACCCTGGAACGAGTGTAGGCGAGCAGTGTCGGTATTGTGACGCGTTTAGTGATATTTGGTGTCTGCGTCAATGAAGCGGCACTCCGATTCCGATACCCTGAACTCCTGCCGCCGGCCCGGGTCATGCCTTCTACATAAACAAATCATTATCGTCAGAATCAGAAACTTTTGTTTCTCTTATGCCCAGCCCACATGTAACCTCACTGCCCGTAAGCTTTCCAGTCCCGGAGGGTTCCGGGGGGTGGACACGATGGGCCGCCGGGACAGCGGCCCGATAACAGCAAGGGACTTTCGAACCGCAGGAGACAAACACAGTGGATCAGTCAAGCCGTTACGCGCGTCTGGAACTGAACGAAGACGATCTGATCAAGGGTGGCCGCCACGTCCTGTGCGCCTACCTGATGAAGCCGAAGGCCGGTTACGGTGACTACCTGTCCACCGCTGCCCACTTCGCCGCCGAATCCTCCACCGGCACCAACGTCGAGGTCTGCACCACCGACGACTTCACCAAGGGTGTCGACGCGCTCGTCTACGAGATCGACGAGGCGAAAGAGCTGATGAAGATCGCCTACCCGATCGAGCTCTTCGACCGCAACATCATCGATGGCCGTGCCATGATCGCCAGCTTCCTCACCCTGGCCATCGGCAACAACCAGGGCATGGGCGACGTCGAATACGCCAAGATGCTCGACTTCTACATGCCGCAGGCGCTCGGCCGCCTGTTCGATGGCCCCGCCATGAACATCCAGGACATGTGGCGCGTGCTCGGCCGCGACCTGAACAACGGCGGCATGGTGGTCGGCACCATCATCAAGCCGAAGCTCGGCCTGCGTCCGGAGCCGTTCGCCGCAGCCTGTCATCAGTTCTGGCTGGGCGGTGACTTCATCAAGAATGACGAGCCGCAGGGCAATCAGGTGTTCGCCCCGCTCAAGACCGTCATTCCGTTGGTTGCCGACGCCATGCGCCGTGCCCAGGACGAGACCGGCGAAGCCAAGCTGTTCTCCGCCAACATCACCGCCGACGACCCGTTCGAGATGATCGCCCGCGGCGAGTTCATCCTTGAGACCTTCGGTGAGAACGCCGACCACGTGGCGTTCCTGGTTGACGGTTATGTGGCCGGTCCGACCGCCATCACCACCTGCCGCCGCCGCTTCCCGCAGCAGTTCCTGCACTACCACCGTGCGGGTCACGGCGCCGTGACCAGCCCGCAGACCCAGCGCGGCTACAACGCACTGGTGCACATGAAGATGTCCCGCCTGCAGGGTGCATCCGGTATCCACACCGGCACCATGGGCTACGGCAAGATGGAAGGGGATCCGACCGACAAGCTGCTGGCCTACATGCTGGAGCGCGATCAGGCGGACGGCCTGTACTACAAGCAGGAGTGGTGGGGCATGAAGGCGACCACCCCGATCATCTCGGGCGGCATGAACGCCCTGCGTCTGCCGGGCTTCTTCGACAACCTGGGTCACTCCAACGTCATCCAGACCTCCGGCGGCGGCGCCTTCGGTCACAAGGACGGCGGCACCGCAGGTGCCAAGTCCCTGCAGCAGGCGCGTGACGCCTGGATGGCCGGTGTCGATCTCGTCACCTACGCCAAGGAGCACCCGGAACTGGCCGGCGCATTCGAGTCCTTCCAGGCCGACGCCGACAAGCTCTACCCAGGCTGGCGTGAAAAGCTGGGCGTTTCCGCGGCGGCCCACAAGTAAGCCGCTGGCACGTTCCGCTCAAGAAAGCCCCCGCTTGCGGGGGCTTTCCTTTTTTGGCCGATGGCTGGTGCTGCGCCCATCCGGTTTCGAAACGGGCCTGTGGGCGCCCGCCCCCCCTTTGTGCGAATGCGTTTTGAGAGGTTCGCCCTGAGGAGTGGCTCCCACGGTGGCATAATCTGCGCCGCATGTCGCTGCGCCAAATTGCGTGTTACTTATGAATCCAATCAAGAACTTTTAATATTACTTATGGATTCAGCCGCGTAGGATAGCCCGACATCATAGATATCCGGCAGGGGCGAATCGCCCCTCCACGACGGGTTGTTTTCAGGGGTAATTCAATGAGCAACGCAGAGCAGTATCTGATTCGGGAAGAGCCGTTCTACCGCGCAACGCGCAACGAGATCGCGCTGTTCGAGGCCGCCTACACCGCCCGCCTGCCGGTGATGGTCAAGGGGCCGACCGGCTGCGGCAAGTCGCGCTTCATCGAGTACATGGCCTGGAAGCTCCAAAAGCCGATCATCACCGTCGCCTGCAACGAGGACATGACCGCCGCCGATCTGGTGGGGCGGTTCCTTCTCGACGCCCAAGGCACCCGCTGGCAGGACGGCCCGTTGACCATCGCCGCCCGGCTCGGTGCCATCTGCTACCTGGACGAGGTGGTGGAGGCACGGCAGGACACCACCGTGGTGATCCACCCGCTGACCGACTACCGCCGCACCCTGCCGCTCGACAAAAAGGGTGAACAGATCCAGGCCCATCCCGACTTCCAGTTGGTGATCTCCTACAACCCCGGCTACCAGAGCCTGATGAAGGATCTCAAGCAGTCCACCAAGCAGCGTTTCACCGCCCTGGAGTTCGACTACCCGGAAGCGGAGCCGGAGGCGGAGATCATCACCCGTGAGACTGGGGTCGACGGCGCCCTGGCGCGCAAGCTGGTGGAAGTGGGCCGCCGCGGACGCAACCTCAAGGGGCACGGCCTCGACGAGGGGATCTCCACCCGCCTGCTGGTCTACGCTGCGCATCTCATCAAGGGCGGCGTCGAACCGAAGGATGCCTGCCGCATGGCGCTGGTGCAGCCCATCACCGACGACGCCGACATCCGCAGCACGCTGGAGAGCGCGTTTGATTTGATCTTCTGAAAAGCGGATCACCGCAGAGGTCGCGGAGGACGCAGAGCAAAGCAACTACACGGGGCGGTCCCCATGGCAAATTGCCGCTGGGAGTAGCACCCCATTGAAGTCGGTTTTCCTCTGCGTCCTCTGCGACCTCTGCGGTAAATACTTTGGTTTTTCAGAATCCGGAACAGACCATGACCGCTGACAGCGAACTGCAAACTGCCCGCGCCAAATTGCGCTGCGCCGTCGAGGCGATCGACGAGCTGTTTCCGCGCTGTTACGCCGAGGCGAAGGCGAGCATGTCGCCCGAGGTGCTGAAGGCGTATCTCGAAGGCGCCTCCGCCTTCTGCGTGCTCGGGCCGCGTGGCCAGGATCGGGTGCTCACCTATCTGGAGACCCTGCCGCAACTGGCGCGCATGGTCGGCGAAGAGGTGGTGCCTTCCGCCATCGAGACCGGGGCGGCACTCCAGCGGGCGGTACATGCCGCGCTGGTGAGCCCTTACTTCGCCATGCTGCCGACGGTGGCACGGCGGCTGCCGGTGCCCTCCCTGTTCGAACACTGGCTGGCGCTGGTGGAACGCATCGCCACCGACGGACGCTACGGACTAGGGCCCTTTATCGAAAAGACCCCCGAACTCCTTTCGCAAGTGGATATCGGCGGCCTGCTGCGTTGGGCCGAGGCGGGACTCCGCGCTCATGCCGCCCGGCCGGAGAAGCTCGGTGAGTGGTTCGCCCTCACCGGCGCCGACGCCCGCGGGGCGCTGCAACGGGAGCGGCGCGGCACCCTCTATGTGGACAATGAGCGGGGCCTCGACACCTTCATCCGCGCCCTGTGGGATGACGAACTGCCGATCAAGCCCTACTCGGAGCGTTTCGACGAACTGCGCAAGCCGGTGCCCCATCTGGACGGGCGCGGGCTGCACATCCCGGACGTCTACAGCGAGCTGAACGGCGTCAGCGGCATTGATCGCTACCGGGCGGTGGTCGCCCACCTGATGGGCCACAGGCTCTACACCACCCCCTTCATCGCCGACAACTTCAACCGCTTTCAGCACATCTTCATCGAGGTGTTCGAGGACTCGCGTATCGAGTACCTGTTGATGCGGCAGTTCCCTGGCCTGCGCCGGATCTGGAAGGCGTTGCATCCGGTTCCCGGGGCGGAGGACTGTCCCGAGGGGTGGTCCTGCATTCGTCACCAGGCAGCGATGCTCTCCCGCGCCCTGCTCGATCCGAAGGATCACCCCTACACCGATCCGGTGCTGCTCGATTTCGTTCAGCGGTTCGGGGAGCGCGTGGAGGCCGACCCCTACGACAAGACCATCGCCACCGAACTCGGCGTCGCCTATCTGGTGAAGGTCCATGTCACGGAGTTCCGCTCGCCCAAGGTCTATTTCGACGATACGGTGGTGAGCTACCGGGACGACAACCGCTTCATGTGGCTGTTCCTGGAGGATACGGACGACGAGGAGGAGTTCCACTCCGACCACCAGGCGGCCAATCCCCGCAGCGATGAGGAGGAGGCGGTACAGTTCGCCCGCCACCACCGGGAGTGGGACTACCGGGAGGCCCGCTATCAAGCCGACTGGGCCACCGTTTACGAGGCGATCCACCCGGCCGGCGAGGCACAGGCTATCGACACCCTGCTGGAGCGCCACCGTCCCTTGGCCCGCAAGCTGAAACGCATGGTGGAGTTCCTGAAGCCGCAGCAGCATGTGCGGGTGCGCTATCAGGAGGAGGGGGACGAACTGGACCTCGATATCGCCGTGCGCTCCATGATCGACTATCGCTCCGGCACCACGCCCGATCCGCGCATCCATCAGTTCTACCGCAATGATGGCCGTGACATCGCTGTGCTGCTGCTACTGGATCTCTCCAATTCGATCAACGACACTCCCGTCGGGGCGGAGCATTCGATCCTCCAGCTCTCGCAGGAGGCGGTGGCGCTGCTCGCCTGGGCCATCGATGCCCTGGGGGATCGCTTCGCCGTCGCCGGTTTTGCCTCCAACACCCGCCATGAGGTGCATTACCTGCACATCAAGGGGTTTGCCGAGCCGTGGGATGACACCGCCAAGGGGCGGCTGGCGGCCATCGAGGGGGCGCTCTCCACCCGCATGGGTGCAGTGCTGCGCCACGGCGGCCAGTATCTGGCGCAGCAGAAGGCGGAGAAGCGGGTGCTGCTACTGCTGTCAGACGGCGAACCGCACGACGTCGACGCCGACGATCCGCAATACCTCATCGAGGACACCCGCATGGCGGTCGAGGAGCTGGCCGCCAAGGGGGTTGCCACCCACTGTGTCACCCTCGACGCCGGGGCCGACGACTACGTCGGCCACATCTTCGGCAAGCACTACAGCATCATCGACCGGGTCGAGCGCCTGCCCGAGCGGCTGCCCGCGCTGTTCATGTCCCTGACCCGCTGACAGCGGAGCAGCGCAGCTACTCCCAGAACCGCCACCACTTCCGGCGCACCTCTTCCCGTTGCGCCTGTCCCTGTTCAGAGCCTTTGCCGAGCTCGTTCTGGGTCTGTTGTGACTTCCTGTCCCGCTGTTTTTCCAGGCCCGCCGATCTCTCATCGGCGCCTTTTTCGAATGCCTCTTCGGCCCTGTTCCGCCCCGTTTCCATTTCCCGCTCGTGCCTGCGGCGCTCCCGTTCCATCTCCTCCTGCTGTTTCCGTTCCTCTCGCGCCACCTCCGCTTCGTACTTGCGGCGCTCCTTTGCCAGCTCACGTTCGTGCTTCGCCTGTTCACGTTGCTCTTCCATTTGAACCTTCTGTGCCTCCCGTTCGGATTTGCCTGGCGGGTTGGCGAGAACGGTTGACGTGGAGACAGGAAGTACGAAGATGCCGACAATCAGGCTGACTGTAATGCGCTTCATGCGTTCTTGCTCCGTGGGGTTTGCGGGCGCAATCCGGAGGGTCTGCGGCTTCGGTTCGAGCTTACTTCCGCAAGGTTTCCAAAACTGGGGATGCGTTAGCGGAACCAGTCGAAGAAGAAGGCGAACAGGATGCTTGCCAAGGACATGCTGACCAGCATGGTGGGGATGCCGCGCCGCAGCCAGGCCCCGGGGGTGATACGCGCCTCGGGGATGCCGGCACGCTCCGATTCGGTCATGGCGATGATGTTGGCGGTGGCGCCAATGTGGGAGCCGTTGCCGCCCAGTCCGACACCGAGCGCCAGTGCCCACCAGAGGGGCATCACCGGAATCCCCTGACCCTCCAGCGCCTGAATGATGGGGATCATGGTGACGGTAAAGGGGATGTTGTCCACCACCGCGCTGACGATGGCCGCCACCCACATCAGGGTGAGGGCGGTGAGGAGCAGTTTCTCCGGGTCGTGGGCCATCACTGCCAGCTGGTGGCCGAGCAACGCCAGCAGACCCGACGCCTCCACGCCGCCGACAATGACGAACAGGCCGGTGAAGAAGATCAGCACCGACCACTCCAGTTTTCCGAACAGCGCCTCCGGGTCGGGGCGCAGCAGGGTCAGGGCAAGGGCGAGGCCGATGAAGGCGACGTAGGCCGGGTAGAGGCCGAGGTGGTGGTGGACGAAAAAGAGCGCGACCACCAGCAGCAGGGCGGCAAGTGCGCGCCGCAGCGCCGCCGGATTGCGGATGGCGCGGTGCTCGTCCAGGTCGACGTGGATGTGGGCGGTGGGGCGCAGGTCGTGCCGAAACAGCATCAGCACCAGCGCCACGGTACCCAGCCAGACGACGGCGACCACCGGCCCCAGGTGGATCAGGAACTGGTTGAAATTGAGCCCGGCGGCACTGCCGATCATGATGTTGGGCGGGTCGCCGACCAGGGTGGCGATGCCGCCCACGTTGGAGAGCATCGCCTCCGCCATCAGGTACGGCATCGGGTTCAGCGCCAGCATGCGGGTGATGAGGACGGTGATAGGGGCGAAAATCAGCACCGTGGTGACGTTGTCCAGGAACATGCTGATGACGCTGACGGCAAAGCTGAGATAGATCAGCAGGCGTCGTGGACTGTCGGCGGAGAGCTTGGCGATGCGGATCGCCACATATTCAAACCCACCGGTGGGGCGCAGCAGGGTGATGAGCCCCATCATCGCCGTCAGCAGGAAGAGGGTGTTGCCGTCGATGGCCCGAACGGCCGCCTCCTGATCGTAGAACCCGGCTGCCGTACCCACGCCGATCATCACCACCGCACCCACCAGGGCGACGCTGGAACGGTGCAGCGCCTCGCTGAAGATGAGCGCATAGGCGGCCACCAGGGTGGCGCCGGCCAGGGCCATCTCGAAGGTGAAGCCGGAGCCCATCAGATGGTCTGGTCCGGTGGGACCAGGAGCATCCGCCGTACCACCGTCATGCGGGTGACCACCCCCAGATAGGTGTCGTTGTCGATGAGGAATAGGTAGCTGGTGTTGTGCAGCTCCATCAGCGCCAGCGCCTTGAGCACCGCCGAGCGGGAGCTCAGGTGGGCCAGATGTTCGAGCACGAACTCCTCCACCGGGCGGGTCAGGAGCGAGCGCACCTGGACCTCGGGGATGTTCACGTTGGGCAGTTCGTCGCCCAGCATGTGCGCGGCCTTGAGCACGAAGGGCGGGATGCAGGTGCGCTTCAACACATCGCGCAAGCTCACCCGGCCCACCACCCGGTCGTTTGCATCGACGAACGGCAGCCCCGGCACGTGCCGTTCCGCGCACTCACGGAACAGGTCGCCCACCGTCATGCCGGCGCGCATTACGCCGGTGGGAATCATCAGTTTCTCAAGCTTCATGTCCGGTGCGCTCCCCACAACGGCGGTTCACTTCGGCGGCTCCCAGCCGTCGCGCCAGAGCGGTATCGGCACCACGTGCGCCGGGTGGCCGTTGTCCTCGAACCAGGCGTCCACGGCGAATGACTCGCCGGCGGTGGTGTCGCGAATCACCGCCGTGGTGTGGGGCCAGCCGCCGAACAGCAGAAAGCCGCGCGTGGCCCGTTTCGCCACCTCGTGATGGCGCAACAGCCCGGCCCCTTTCAGCAGCCTGAGGTAGGTGGTGGTGTTGGTGGACTCGTCGATGCAGTCCATCTGCCCCGCTTTGCCCATTCCGGGAAAGGTCCCGCCGATGTCGTGGGTGGTCCCGGTCCGCGGCCCGATCAGCCGTTCGAACAGGCCGATCGCCTCGGCGATGCGCTCCCGCTCCTGGGCTGCATTCTCCGGTGCGGGTTCGAACACCGCCGCGATAAGGCCCCACTCGTGGGCCGAAAGTCCCAGTTGTGCTACTTCGGCGCAGCCGTAACCGTGACACACTGAAAAGTGTGTCGGCACCGGCTCGGTGACGACCGCATCGCTGGTGAACACCTCGGCAGCCGACGGCATCGCCAGCAGCAGCACCGGTAGCCACCCGGCAGTGCGAATGAAGTTTCCTCGACGCATCGTTTCCGTTACCGTATTCAGGACCTTTCGTGTTTAAGTTATCCGCGGCGGTCACGCAAGCGGCATCGCCCCGCGCCCGTCTACCGAGCTTACCGCCAAGCCTTGTCTTCAGAGATGCAAACCACCAGCACTCCGTCACCCTCGGAGGAGGGTACCCCATCTGCTCAGGGGTTTCTTCAGCGCGCCCTTGCGGCGCAGTCCGCCAATATTGCGGCCTACGACTGGGCCGACGAACGGGTCTGGATCAAGAAAGCAGGACCCCGAAATCCCGCCTGGCGATACCGTGTGCTTGGCGGCGTCGCGCGGCTTCTTGGCCTGGGGGTGTTGAGGCCGGTCCCCAATCTCGGCGGCGAGCGGGCGATCGCCATCGAGCGGGCCCGTTTACGGTCACTGGCCGAGCTGGATCTGCCTGTCCCGCTCATCCTCGCCGCTTGCGACTCTGGACTCATGTTGCGCGATCTCGCCTATCCGGCGCAGACCTCCGTGTCGCTGGCGGTGGAGATCGGCCAGGCCGGGGATTCCACCCGGCGGCTGAAGCTGTTCCAGGAGGGGTTGCAGGCGGTCGCCCGGGTGCATGCGGCGGGCAGCTGCCTGAGCCAGGCCTTCGCCCGAAACCTGGTGCGCACGGCGGATGGTCGCCTGGGCTATATCGATTTCGAGGATGACCCGGCCGAGCTGTTGAGCCCGGATGAGTGCCAGGCCCGCGACTGGCTGTGCTATCTGCACTCCACCGCCCAACCGCTGCGCGAGGTCGGGGCGCTGGAGGCGGGGGCAGGGCGCGCATCCGATCTGCTTCAGGCGCGGCCGCTGGCGGTTCGGCGGCTGCTGGCTTCCGCCGCCTCCAGGCTGCGCTGGCTGCGGCGGCTGCCCGCCGACCGGCGGTTCGGAGGCGACAGCCAGCGCGTACAGGCCGCCGCACTGCTGTTGGATCGCCTCGAACTGCACATCTGAAGCCGCTCCCCGGTGGCGCGGTGGGGTGGTACCCTTCCCGGCACCCGCCCCATCCGATTGGCAGCGGGCGGCGGGGGCGGCTAGGCTTTACTTTTCCGGCTAAGCAATAACAACAACCGACATTTGCAGGAGTTAACCATATGTATGGGTTTTTCGTTCAGGTCGACGGGGCGTTCGACGGTGTGGTCGAGCGGGTCACGGAGGAGCTGAAAA
This sequence comes from Gammaproteobacteria bacterium, assembly GCA_041690635.1. Classification (GTDB taxonomy): domain Bacteria; phylum Pseudomonadota; class Gammaproteobacteria; order Thiohalomonadales; family Thiohalomonadaceae; genus JAWLGZ01. The sequence goes on along the minus strand of JAWLGZ010000003.1, from coordinate 78,093 downwards.
AGGAGGGTTTCGGGGTGCTGGCCGATATCGACGTGCAGGCCACCCTGAAGGCGAAACTGGGGGTCGAGGGTCGACCCTACCGGATTCTCGGCGCCTGCAACCCGCCGCTGGCGCACCAGGCCATCACCGCCGAACCGGACATCGGCCTGCTGCTGCCGTGCAACGTGGTGGTGCGTGAGGGTGATGAGGGGATCACCGTCGGGTTCATGGACCCGGTGACCGTACTCGGACTGGTCGACAATCCCGCGCTCGCATCGCTCGGGAACGAGGTGCGCACCCGCCTGGAGCGGGTCAGGGATGCGCTGGCGTCTTGAGAACCCGGAGGGACCGGTAGCGACCGGTCCTGCCGCATCATGACGGAAGGAGAAGCGATATGAAGAACGTAACACGTTGGATGATTCCCGCCTTCATGCTGGCCGCGACGGCACTGCCGGCCTCCGGCCAGGAGCGCGCACCGCAAGCGATTCCCGCGTATGGCGCCGGCCCCAATACCCTGCCGGTGCAGGGCTGGGGTGGTGGTCCGGGCATGGGGCCGGGGTACGGACCGGATCACGGGATGATGGGTCGCGGCTTCGGCATGGGACCCGGGCCGGGTTACGGCATGGCGCCCGGCCAGGGCATGGGACCGGGCTACGGCATGGGGCCGGGTGGCCAGGGCATGGGACCGGGTTACGGCATGGGCCCCGGCATGATGATGGGCCCCCTGTGGTCGCTCAACCTGAGCGAGGAGCAGCGCCAGGCCATCGACAACATCATGCGGGAGCAGCAGCAGACCCACATGCAGTTGATGAACCAGATGATGGAGGAGTCGGGCCGGCTCCAGCAGCTCTATTCGCAGCAGGAGTGGGACGCCAAGGCGATCGGCGAGGTCTATGACCGCATCTTCGAGGCGCAGCGCCAGGGCATCACGGCGATGATCGAGTCGCGCAACCGGATCCATGAACAGCTCACCGAGGAGCAGCGCCAGCAGCTTCAGCAGTTCCGCTGGCAGTAACCGCTCTGTGGGGGCACGTCCCGGCGCGATAAGACCTATCGCGGCGCGGGCGCCGCTCCCATGATGTCCATCAAAGCGGCGGGTCGTCCGGGGGGGTATATAATTCTCGCCCCCGAACCGGATACGCCGATGACGCCTGCCGCCGCCAGCCCCTTCGATCTGGATAACGATACCGCCTATCGCCGCTGGCGTGAGGTCAAGCTGGCCCGGGCGCCGGCGACCGCCGATCTGGTGGTCGAGGTCGGCGATCCGCGCAACCTGTCGGATGCCGAATTCGGTGCACTGCACGATTGCCTGCTGCGGGCCAACATGGTCATCTATGCCGGTGCCACCGGCGAGGAGGCCGACAAGGGCATCCCCCGCCGGCTCGGCCGTCGGTGCGGCCTGGAGCGGCTGGACGACAACTATCTCTCCGACGAGGACGGCATCACCTCGCTGACCGTCAACCCGCAGGGGGAGCACCCCCGCTACATCCCCTATACCGACCGTCCCATCCGCTGGCACACGGATGGCTACTACAACCCCCCCGAGCGCCGTATCCGCGGGCTGTTGCTGCACTGCGTACAAAGTGCCGGGGAAGGGGGTGAGAACGGCCTGTTCGACCCGGAGATCCTCTACATCCTGCTGCGCGACGAGGCCCCGGAGCTGGTGCAGACCCTGATGGAGCCGGACGTGATGACCATTCCCCCCGGCACCGATTACGAAGGCGGGGCTCGCGGTGCGGTGACCGGCCCGGTGTTCTGGCTGGATGCCGAAGGCAACCTGCAGATGCGCTACACCGCGCGCAAGCGCAATATCGAGTGGCGCCCCGACGGCGCGGTTCAGGCGGCGGTCGCGCGGCTCGAACAGCTGCTCGATTCCGACCTGCCGTACCTTCATCGGTTGCGGCTGGAACCCGGAATGGGGCTGGTGGCGAACAATGTGCTGCACGACCGGACCGGTTTTCGCGACCTGCCCGGTCAGAAACGGCTGCTCTACCGCGCCAGGTATGTGGACCGGGTGGCGGGAACCGGCTGGCGCGATCTGCTCGGAGTCTCCCATTGACCTTCATCAAGGCCCGGTGCCGCCGGCTTGGGCATGCTTTCCGCCCTCTTCCCAAGGAGAACCGGTGATGCAGAGCATTCAGCAATTCATGACCGGCGACCATCGGCACTGCGATGAGCTGTTTGTTGCCGCCGAGCGGTTGTCTGCGGATGGGGACTGGGATTCGGCCCGACTCGCCTTCGATGCCTTTTACCGCGCAATAGAGCACCACTTCACCATGGAGGAGGAGGTGCTGTTTCCGGAGTTCGAGGAGGCCAGCGGCAGCACCATGGGGCCGACCCAGGTGATGCGCATGGAGCACGGACAGATGCGCGACCTGTTCGCGGCGATGGGTGAGGCAATCGAGCGGCGCGATACGGAGGGGTTTCTCGGCGAGGCGGAGACGTTGCTGATTCTGATGCAGCAGCACAACGCCAAGGAGGAGCAGATCCTCTACCCGATGAGCGAGCGGATGCTCGCCCCCCGCGGAGACGAGGTGTTGGAACGGATGCGTGCAGTCAATGATGGTGGTGACTGAACAGCTCCTCGATGTCAGTGAGATGGAGCCGCCGGAGCCGCTCGTCCTGGTTATGGAGGCTGCCGAGGCGCTCGACCCCGGAACCTGGCTGCGTATGCGTCACCGCCGCCACCCCTGCCTGCTTTACGACAACCTCACCCAGCGTGGTTTCGACTCGTTGACCCGCAGCCGCGGCGGCGAGGCGGTGGAGGTGTTCATCTGGCGTAGCGGCGACGCCGAGGCGGCGGTGGGTGCACGTAGCGCCTTCGACGCGGCTGAACGCCATGGGTAACGGTCCCTCCCGCCTCTCCCAACCAGCGAAGTCATCCGCACAATGAACCTGAAAACGGCAGTTGGACTCTCGCCAAGACGCAGAGAAAACAGAAACAATGCAGTCGTTGTGGTTCCACCCGGAAGGTGGAGCCGTTGATGGGTACAACAACTTGTTTTTTTTCTTGGCGTGCTTGGTGTCTTTGCGAGAGTGACTGCGGTTTTTAGGATGAACTACACCGGCCTCTCTCTCGCCCAGACGCCGCCGCTGGCGGCTCCCGCCCGTTTCATGCTCACCGCGCCGCTGTTCGCGGCGGTTGCCGGGCTGCTGCTCGCGGCCTCGGGCGCCGAGCTGACCGCTTCCCGCTGGACGCCCCCGTTCCTCGCCGTCACGCATCTGCTCACTCTCGGGTTTGCGGCGATGGTGATGTTCGGTGCGGTGCAGCAGATCCTGCCGGTGCTGGCGGGCTCGCCGGTGCCACGTCCCAACCTGACCAGCCTCGCCATCCACCTACCGCTCACGCTGGGTACGCTCTGCCTTGCCGGCGGTCTGCTCACGGGCGACCGCGTGTTGCTGTTTGTTGCCCTCGGGCTGCTGGCATTCGCAATTATTCTGTTCGTCGGTGTCGCCCTCTACTGCCTGCTCCGTGCCCGTTCCGCCCATGCCACCGTGCGTGCCATGCTGCTTGCGGTCCTTGCGTTGGCGGTGACCATCACCTTTGGCCTCGACCTCGCCGCGGGGCATGCGGTGGCGGCAATGGAAATCCACCGACAGTTCACCGCCACCCACATCGCATGGGGCTTCACCGGCTGGATTGCGCTGCTCATCATCGGCGTCGCCTACCAGGTGGTGCCGATGTTCCAGATCACCCCGGACTATCCCCGCCTGATGACCCGCCTGCTCGCGCCGGTGCTGTTCGGGGCGCTGGTGCTGCGGGTGATCGGTGAGGTGGCCCCACTGCCGCCGCTGACCGCGCTGGGGGAGGGGGTGCTGATGGCGGGACTGGGTGCCTTCGGCCTCGCCACGTTGCGCCTGCAACAGCAGCGCCGGCGGCGGCTACCCGACGTGACGGTGGACTACTGGCGGTTGTCGATGGGGGGGCTGCTGGGGGCGGTCGCGTTGTGGGGCGTCGGTTATTTCATGCCCGGTGATTCGGTGCGGGTATTGGCGGGGATGCTGTTTCTGTTGGGTTTCACCATGGGGGCGATCAGCGGCATGCTCTACAAGATTCTCCCGTTCCTCGTCTGGCTGCATCTCAACAACCGCCTGCAGGGCGCGGGGCGCTGGCAGGGACGGGTACCCAACATGCGCCAGATCATCCCGGAGAAGCGGCAGCGCTGGCAGTTCCGGACTTATGTCCTGGCCGTGGCGCTCTGCATCGCCGCACTGCTCATCCCTGCACTCTCACGCACGGCGGGGCTGGCACTGGCAGTGGCGATGCTGTTCCTCGCCTGGAACCTGTTCGGCGCCCTGCGGCTTTTCCGCCGCGTTACAATGTCCGCTGAGGTCTCGCCCGGTTAGCCCCGTCTCGAAAACTCGCTCGCAGGGAAGAGCCCGACGTGCAGCCCCGTTCGCCATGTCCGAAAACATCGACGTCAGACAGTTTGAGTCCCGCCTCCTGCGACTGCGAGAGGAGATTCTGTCGCTGCAGGAGGAACGAAATGCGTCCTCGGCTGCTGTGGAACTGGACCAGTCCCGCACCGGCCGGCTGTCGCGCATGGATGCCATGCAGCAGCAGGCGATGGCACAGGACGTCCAGCGGCGTGCGGGACTGGCGTTGCGGCGTATCGATGCGGCCTTACGTCGTTGCGAGGACGGCAGCTACGGCAAATGCCTCGAGTGCGGTGAAGTGATCAACCCCCGCCGCCTGGAACTGGATCCTGCGGCGACCCTCTGCATCACCTGCGCCCAAGCGTGTGACGGATAAGAACCTCGATGGGGCGTCATTCCCATCGCGCCAAAGCTGTGGAAAGCCACCTGTGAGCGACCGCGCCCGGTGGTTGAAAGTTGCCTTGGAAACCCACCGATTCACTCCTGAATTGCTGCTACCTTTTCTTTGTCCACCAGGGAAGGGAGATATGCCCATGTCGGTTCAGATGAACAGGACGGGGGTCGGCTGCAAATGCTTCGGCGCGTGGTTGCTCATCACCGCGGCGATTCTGGTCTACGGCGAAACCGCCCCCTCCAATTCCTCCCCGGCTTTTACCATACCGCTCCTCCTGCTCGGTATGGGAGCGGGCTTCTACTACTTCGGTTGTCTCTCCTGTACACGTGCGCACTTTCAAAAACCGGATCCGGATTAGCCATACGCCAATCCGATTTCCTCCGACTCACCAGCTGGTTCTGCCCAAGGAAGACGGCGGAAGACGGCGCGCAGCCCACCTGCCGATTATCGGCGTCGCGTAACGATCGCTTCCATCTGTGCGATCTCTTCCTGTTGCGAGCGAACGATCTCTTCGCACAGTTGAGTGATCTCGGGATCGGTGAGGGATGCCCTTTCGCACATCAGGATTGCGCCTGAGTGGTGCGGGATCATGGAGCGGAGAAACTGGTCGTCTCCGACGGGCGTCTGGGATCGAATCAATGCGAAGGTGATGATGAACAGGGCCGTGAACGCGGCGTACAAGGTGAAGTTGATCTTCGTGTTGTGAAACATCCGGTGCATCACTGCCAGCATCAGCATGCCCATGGGTGCGGTCATCATTAGCGCCATGTAGACCCCGTTGACGTTGGCGTAGACGTGCGCAAGGTCCCAGACCATGGCGTAGGTCATGATGAACATGACGAACACATTGACCGCCAGCACCAGCAGCAGACGTGTGTAGTGGGAATCCATTGCCACCTCCTCACCACTGACCCGATCGACGGTCAGGGGGTTGCTAATCCGACCGACCCGATGACAGTCTAGTGTCTGATGAAGTGCGGTGATCATGAGCCGGCCCAGTCTGGCCTGAGTCAAGGAAGCCGGGGCGAGGGGTCAATCGGGGTGTAGGGGGATTTCCGGATATCACGGCCCCTTGGGCCGCACACGCTTCAGGGCCTCCCATATCGGCAGGGCGGTCAGCCCCCCGACAATGCCCGAAACGTAGCTGGGAATCGGAAATCCGAGTACGGACTCCCACAGCAAGCCGATCACAAAGCTGGCCGCCACCATTCCGATGATGGTGAGCAACAGCCGCTGCCAGAGCGGCAGTCGGTCGTACACGGCGGTTCCGTATTTCGCCATTGCACACTTCCCTGTCCGAGATGAATCGCTGGTGCCAGCACCGAACCTTATGTACGAGCGTAGGCCAGACCCCGTACTCGGCACTTCTCGCGAGGGGCGCTATGCCCCGTATGCAGGGTGTGGTAAAGTGCGCGGCCCTGTGTATTAGCCGCAGCTTATTTATGTCCCTCTCCCGCCCCCTGGCCGTTCCGCCATAGCATTCCGCTCGTCTCCCCCGGCGTATCGACGCCCGGATCCCGATTGCACCCCCGCGTTTAAAGTCCGTCACCGGTCTTTCACCCGTCCGGTGGTAGATATTTGTTTTTCCTGGAACCGCTATTCATGACTGAAACACTCAGAAAAAACTGGTTGCTCAACATCCGCGGCGACCTGCTCGCCGGCATCGTCGTCGCGCTGGCCCTGATCCCGGAGGCGATCGCCTTCTCGGTCATCGCCGGGGTGGACCCCAAGGTGGGGCTCTACGCCTCCTTCTGCATCGCGGTGGTGATCGCATTCGTGGGCGGTCGGCCCGGCATGATCTCCGCCGCAACCGGGGCGATGGCGCTGCTGATGATCACGCTGGTCAAGGAGCACGGGCTGGAATATCTGCTCGCCGCCACCCTGCTGACCGGCGTGCTGCAGATCGGGGCGGGCTATCTGAAGCTAGGTTCGCTGATGCGCTTCGTCTCGCGCTCGGTGGTCACCGGCTTCGTCAACGCGCTGGCCATCCTCATCTTCCTGGCGCAGCTGCCCGAGTTGACCAACGTCACCTGGCACGTCTACGCCATGACCGCCGCCGGCCTGGCCATCATCTACCTGTTCCCCTACTTGACGAAGGCGATCCCCTCGCCGCTGGTGACCATCGTGGTGCTGACCGCCATCGCCATGGTGCTGGAGCTGGACATCCGCACCGTCGGCGACATGGGCGAGCTGCCGGACACCCTGCCGATGTTCCTCTGGCCCGAGGTGCCGCTCACCTTCGAGACCCTGGCCATCATCTTCCCCTATTCGCTGTCGCTGGCGGTGGTGGGACTGCTGGAGTCGCTGATGACGGCCACCATCGTCGACGACCTGACCGACACCACCAGTGACAAGAACCGGGAGTGCAAGGGCCAGGGCGTCGCCAACATCGCCTCGGGGCTGATGGGCGGCATGGCCGGCTGCGCCATGATCGGCCAGTCGGTGATCAACGTGAAATCGGGCGGCCGCACCCGGCTTTCCACCCTGTCGGCAGGCATCTTCCTGCTGCTGTTGATCGTATTCCTCAGCGACTGGGTGGCGCAGATCCCGATGGCGGCACTGGTGGCGGTGATGATCATGGTCTCCATCGGCACCTTCAGCTGGGCCTCCATCGCCAACCTGAAGAAGCATCCGCCGAGCACCAGCATCGTCATGCTCACCACCGTCGCAGTGGTGGTCGGTACCCACAATCTCGCCTACGGCGTCTTCGTCGGCGTGCTGCTGGCGGCCATGTTCTTCGCCAACAAGGTGGGTCAGTACAAGTACGCGGTGTCACAGGTGAGCGAGGACGGCACCTGCCGTACCTACCGCATCGTGGGTCAGGTATTCTTCGCCTCGGCGGACAAGTTCGTCGAGTTCTTCGACTTCAAGGAGGCGATCAACAAGGTGGTGATCGACCTCACCCAGGCCCACTTCTGGGACATTACGGCCGTCAGCGCCCTGGACAAGGTGGTGATCAAGTTCCGCCGCGAGGGCACCGAGGTCGAGATCATCGGCCTCAATGAGGCCAGCGCCACCATCGTCGACCGCTTCGCCGTGCACGACAAGCCGGATGCGGTCGAAAAGCTGATGAGCCACTGACGGAGCGAAAAACAAATGAAAGACGTAATCGCCTGTATCGATGGCACCGCCGTCTCCGCCGCCGTCAGCGACTGCGCCGCATGGGCCGCTCGGAGCCTTTCGGCGCCGCTGCTCCTCCTGCATGTGCTGGACAAGTCGGAGTACCCGACGGAGACCAACCTGACCGGCAACATCGGGCTCGGCAGCCGAGAGGCACTGATGGAGGAGCTCGCCTCCCTGGATGAGAAGCGCGGTCGGCTGGCGCTCGAGCAGGGCCGGCTGATGCTTGAGGCGGCACGGGAGCGGGTGGTGGCCGCCGGCGTCCCCGATCCCGCCGTCCGCCAGCGTCACGGCAGCCTGATCGACACCCTGGTGGAGCTGGAGGAGGAGATCCGACTGCTGGTGATGGGCAAGCACGACGAGAACCTCGGCAGCCACGTGGGCAGTCGGCTGGAGAACGTGGTGCGCACCATGCGCCGCCCCATCCTGATTTCGCCGCCCGAATTCACCGCCCCGACCAGCGTGCTGCTCGCCTACGACGGCAGCGCCACCACCCGCAAGGGAGTCGACATGATCGCCGGCAGCCCGCTGTTCCGCGGCCTGCCCTGTCACGTGGTGATGGTCGCCCCCGATACCCGCGAGAACCGGGGCCAGCTGGAGTGGGCCCGGCACACCCTGGAGGCGTCGGAGTTCGAGGTGAGTACCGCCCTGTTGCAGGGCGAGGTGGAGGCGAGCCTGTGCGGCTACCGCCGCGAGCACGGCATCGACATGGTGATGATGGGGGCCTACGGCCACTCCGTCATCCGCCGCTTCCTGGTCGGCAGCACCACCACCGGCATGATCCGCAATGCCATGGTACCGGTGCTGCTGCTGCGGTGATTTGGCGCAGCACGGCGCAATAGGACTGTGCCCTACCGGTCGGTTTTCACGTCGAAGGGCGCAATCCTATTGCGCCGAAGGTGCACCGGTCTGTAGCCCTGTCCTGCCGTGCCGACGCTGAAGGCAATTCTACAAAGGAGGGCGTGCCACCGTCGCCACGGCAGCCATCAAGCGGGCGTGGCGGCCGGGTCCCTGTCGGTGAGCAGGAGGTTGAGCAGGTCGTGCACCGAGCGGAGCTGGTCACCGAACGGCAGCGGTTCGGAGCCGCGGAAGAACAGCCCCTTCTCCAGGTTCCCCTGCACCGCCGCCTCCAGCTGGGTGTCGATGCAGAACTGGCCTGCCGCCGAGTCGCCGTCCTTGAGGCCGCAGTAGGTGAGGCATTCGAACCAGACCGCGCAGGTGCCCTTCTCCGGGGTGGCGCGGGCGCGTACCCGCTCCTCGCGGGCCAGATACTTCTTCAGCCACGGGGTCAGCACGGCGCGCGCCGGCAGCCCGGCGGTGCTCATGAAGGTGACGATATCCTCCGGCTTCGCATTCAGCAGCACATCCTTGAAGGTGGGATGGGCGTCCCCCTCACGGGTGACCGCGAACGGGGTGCCGATCTGCACCGCACTGGCCCCCATGTCGATCAGCTCCTTGATCTTCCTGAAGGAGTTGATGCCGCCGGCAGGGATCAGGGGAATGTGATCGAGCTTGAGCTGGTCGAATACCTTGGGGATTTCCGCCAGCACGCGCTTGAAGTCGAAGCGGGGATTGTCGATATCCTCTGGCTTGGGGGCACCCAAGTGGCCACCGGCGTAGCGGGGGTGTTCCAGGACGATGGCGTCCGGAACCACCCCCTTGCGCAGCCAGCGCTTGAGCACGGCGCGTACGCCGCGCTCCTCGGAGAGGATCGGGATCAGGGCGACCCTGTCCTGAAAGCCCTTGATCAGGTCGGGGAGGTCGAACGGCAGCCCGGCCCCCATGACGATGGCGTCGGCCCCGCTCTCGCACGCCTGGCGTACCAGGTCCGCATGACGGTCCACCGCCTTCATGACGTTGACGGCGATGGTACCGTCCTTGCCGGCGATCTCGCGTGCGGCGCGAATCTCGCGATCGAGCGCCTCCAGGTTGGCGTCGTCGATCACCTTGCGGTCACGCGTGCGGTGTGTACGCTCCATCAGATCGGGGTGGTGCACCCGCAGGTCGATGCTGGCGATGGTGCCGACCGCACCCTCCTTCGCCACCGCGCCGGCAAGGCGGTGCGCGGAGACGCCAACGCCCATGCCGCCCTGCACGATCGGCAGCAGCATGCGGTCGCGGAGCTTGAACCTGGGAAGAAGGGAATCGATCATTATGCACCCGATGAGGAAGGTAGGCAGGCTACATGATACAGGATGGGTGTCAACTGCCGGGACCCTGCCTTCCGGGATAGAGGCCGGCGGTTTCCATACCGCCTCCAAGGTTGTTCACGCCGCCGCGGTGGCGTGGAGCCTGATCTCCGTCAATGTGCGTTGTGCCTTCTGACGTAAACTGCCGGCTTGCCGCCGAGGTCACTGAATGCCGAAATCGTCCAAAACGCCGCTGCCCGAGGAGCTGACCCTCGCCTACGAACTGCACGGCAACTGCTACTTGAACATCACCTTCCGCTGCACACTGCGCTGCGCCTTCTGCCCCAAGTACAACGGCACCTGGGAGGTGCAGGGGTACGACCTGCGGCTGCCGGGCGATCCGGAGATCGCCGAGGTGCTGGCGGCGGTGGGTGACCCGGCGCGCTACAAGGAGATGGTCTTTTGCGGCCTGGGCGAGCCGACCCGGCGGCTGGACGGGCTGATCGAGGTGGCTCGGGAGTTACGGGCGCGTGGCGCGAAGCGCATCCGCGTCAACACCGACGGACTCGCCAATCTGATCCATGGCCGCAACGTGGCGCCGGAGCTGGCGGAGGTGGTGGACGCACTCTCCATCTCCCTGAACGCACAGGATGAATTCACCTACGTGCGACACACCCGCCCGAAGCGGGCGGGGGCGTTCGAGGCGGTACTCGATTTCGCCGCCCGGGCCCGGGATGCGGGGATGGAAGTCACCCTCACCGCCATCGACGGCCTGGAGGGGGTGGATATCGCCGCCTGCGAGAAGATTGCCCGCGATCTCGGGGTGGGGTTCCGCCGCCGGGTGCTGGACGTGGTCGGCTGACCGGTGGCGCTCTCCGATTACGTCCACACCTTCGGGCAGGCGATGCTGGCCCGCTACGGGGAGCGGGTGCACAAGGTGGCGATCAACGCCGGATTCACCTGCCCCAATCGGGACGGCAGCAAGGGGATCGGCGGCTGCACCTTCTGCAACAACAGCTCCTTCAGCCCCACCGCCCGCAGTCCCGACCCCATCGCCGGGCAGATCGCGGCGGGGCGGCGGGTGATCCGCAAGCGGACCGGGGCACGCAGGTACATCGCCTACTTTCAGGCCTATACCAACACCTACGACGATGTGGAACGGCTACGTGCCCGCTACGACGCCGCGCTGGCCGAACCGGATGTCATCGGCCTCTCCATCGGCACCCGCCCCGACTGCGTCCCGGAGGCGGTGCTGGACCTGCTGGCAGAGTACCGCGACCGGGGCCATGAGATCTGGCTGGAGCTGGGGCTGCAGTCCGGTTTTGACGAGACGCTGGCGCGGGTCAACCGGGGCCACGGCTTCGCCGAATACCGGCAGGCGGTCCGAGCCGCCCACCGGCGCGACCTGCCGGTCTGTGCCCACCTCATCGTCGGCCTCCCGGGGGAGAGCCCGCTCCATGCGCAGGTCTCCCTGGAGCGGGTACTGGACGAGGGGGCCGAAGGGCTCAAGCTCCACCCGCTGCATGTGGTGAAGGGGACGCAGCTGGCCAATGCCTGGCGGCGCGGCGAATACCAGCCGTGGAGCCTGCAACAGTACGTGGAGACCGTAGGGGAACTGGTGCGCCGGACGCCGCCGGAGGTGATCTACCACCGCCTCACTGGCACCGCCTCCGAGGCGATCCTGCTCGCGCCCGGCTGGTGCAACTGGAAGTGGCGGGTCCTCAACGCCATCGAGGAGCACCTCGCCCGCCACGGTATCCGCCAGGGGCATGCTTTTCCGAATATGTTTTCACCGCAGAGGACGCAGAGGTCGCAGAGAGAGACATTTCGATGAAAACCTCGGAGCCTGTTTAATGCTGTAGGAGCCCGGCCCTCCGGGCGAATGTGCCGGCGCCGATTCGCCCGCGGGGGCGGGCTCCTACAAAAGCGTCTTTCTCTGTGTCCTCTGTGCCTCTGCGGTGAAATGCTTTGAGGTTTTTCGAGTAAGGGGCTGAACGATGAACAAGGTGGAGCTGGTCTGTCCGGCGGGGAGCTTTCCCGCCCTGCGCGCCGCGGTGGATGCGGGGGCCGATGCGGTCTACATGGGGTTCCGCGACGCCACCAACGCCCGCAATTTCCCCGGCCTCAACTTCGACGAGGTCACCGCCCGGCGCGGCATCGAGTACGCGCACGCCAAAGGGGCCAAGGTGCTGCTCGCCCTCAACACCTACCCCCAGCCGCAGAGCTGGTCCACCTGGACCGCGGCGGTGAACCGGGCAGCGGCGCTTGGCGTGGACGCGCTGATCCTGGCCGATGCCGGTCTCATGCGCTACGCCCGCAACACCCACCCCAATCTGCGTCTGCACCTCTCCGTGCAGGGCTCCGCCACCAGCCATGAGGCGATCGAGTTCTACCGGGAGCGGTTCGGCATCCAGCGGGTGGTGCTGCCGCGGGTGCTGTCGCTCACCCAGGTGCGGCGGGTACTGGAGAACACCAAAGCGGAGATCGAGGTGTTCGCCTTCGGCTCGCTGTGCGTGATGGTGGAGGGGCGCTGCTATCTCTCCTCCTACGTCACCGGCGAGTCGCCCAACACCTGCGGCGCCTGCTCGCCGGCCAAATCGGTTGCGTGGTCGGAGACGCCGCAAGGACGGGAGGTGCGCCTCGGCGGCGTGCTGATCGACCGCTACGGCCCGAGCGAGAGCGCCGGCTACCCGGTGCTGTGCAAGGGGCGCTATTTCGTTGGCGACGACCTGGGCTACGCCATCGAGGAGCCGACCAGCTTGAGCGTGCTGGACATCCTGCCGGAGCTGGTGCGGATGGGGGTCTCGGCCATCAAGATCGAGGGGCGCCAGCGCAGCCCCGCCTACGTGGCCCAGGTGACCCGGGTGATGCGCGAGGCGCTCGATGCCGCCCAGGCCGACCCGGCGCATTACCTCCCCCGTCCGGAATGGGTCGCCCAACTCGATCGCATGGCCGAAGGCACCACCCACACCCTCGGCGCCCTGGAACGGCAATGGCAGTAGGAGCCCGCCCCTGCGGGCGAACAGCGGCGAAGCCGCTTCAGTTGCCCACCGTAAAGCCCACTTCGCCCCGGAGGGCCGGGCTCCTACACCGCAGGCAATCTGAAATCTGGAACTGACCTTCAATGAAACTCGCACTCGGTCCCAACCTCTACTTCTGGTCCCGCGACGACACCTTCGCCTTCTACCGCGAGGCGGCGGAGTGGCCGGTCGACATCGTCTACCTCGGCGAGGTGGTCTGCTCCAAGCGCCGGGCGCTGAAGGCCGATGACTGGCGCGCCATCGCCGATGAGCTGTCCGCCGCCGGCAAGACGGTGGTCCTCTCCACTCTGGCGCTGGTGGAGGCGGAGTCGGAACTGCTCGCCATGCGGCGGCTGGTGGAGAACGGCCGCTTTACCGTGGAGGCCAACGACTGGGGCGCGGTGCGCATGCTCGCCGCTGCCGACGTGCCGTTCGTCGCCGGCCCCCATCTCAACGTCTACAACTGCGAAACCCAGGCGCTGCTGCGCGAATCGGGCGCCCGCCGCTGGGTGATGCCGGTGGAGCTCTCGGCCGAGACCCTTGCCGCCCTGCACCGGTGCCGCCCGGAGGGACTGGAGACCGAGGTCTTTGCCCACGGCCGCCTGCCGCTCGCCTTCTCCGCCCGCTGCTTCACCGCCCGCGCCCACAAACTGCCCAAGGACGATTGCCAGCTCCGCTGCGGCGACTACGCCGACGGGCTGGTGATGCGCTCCCAGGAGAACGAACAGTTCCTGGTGATCAACGGCATCCAGACCCAGTCGGCGGCCACCTGCAATCTCGCCGCCGAGCTGCCGGAGATGACGCGGCTCGGGGTTGAGGTGGTGCGCCTGTCGCCCCAGTCGCGCCGCATGGGTGAGGTGGTCGCCGCCTACCGGGCTGCGATCGACGGCGAACTGGGGCCGGCCGAGGCGGCAGCCCGGGTGGCGAAGCTGGTTGGCGGCGAGAGCTGCAACGGCTACTGGCACGGCAAGGCGGGGATGGATGCGGTCTCCCTGTAAGGTGCGGGATCGGGGCCTGCTCCCCGGTCCACACCACGTCGCACTGGATCGGGAACTGGCCAGCTCCGCGCAGGCGGAGCTGCACTTCGGCCGCTACCGTCCCACTGCGAGCGTCGGCGCATTCGAGCGCATCGAGCAGGCGGTACGTGCCGGTTTCTGCCGCATCCGGGGGATCGGCGTCGTGCGCCGCCCCACCGGCGGCGGGGCGCTCTACCTCGATCCGGGACAGCTCTGCTGGACGCTGTCGCTGCCGAAAGCGGCAGGTGCCGCCACCACCCTCGCGGAGCTGAACGCGCGCCACCTGCGTGCCGTTGCGACGGCGCTCGATGGTCTGGGTGTGGCCGCCCGCATCAAGGCGCCCAACGACATCGAGGTGGAGGGGCGCAAGCTGGCAAGCGTGTTCATCACCACCACCGAGCAGGCCGTTCTCTTCCAGGGCACGCTGCTGCTGGCGGTGGAGGTGGAGACGCTGTTGCGCGTGCTGCGGGTGCCGATGGAGAAGCTCTCAGCGGAAGGGGTGCAGAGCGCCCGCGAGCGGTTCGTCACCCTGTGCGATTTGGGGCTGGCGGAAGACACCGACACGATCAGCGCCGGTTTCACCGAGGCGCTCGCCGCTGAGTTCGGCTTCGCGCCGAAGTCAGCGCCCTCACCTGAACCACCCACACCCGAACCGGCACCCGCCGATTTGCCACTGCCCGAGAACGCCCATTACGCCTTTCTGCGTACTGCCGGCGGTGTTCTCCATGCCTGGGTGCGCCTGGATGCAGCAGGGGAAACCATCGAAGCGGCTGCGCTCTCCGGGTCGTTTCATGCGACCCCAACCGATCTGCTGCGCCGCTGCGAGGCGACACTGACCGGCGCGCCAGTGGCGGGATGGCGCGATGCGCTCGCCGAGGCGGTCGCGGGCGCCGACTGGCTCGGCCTCGATGCCGGGGCGATCACGGCGGTGATCGATGCGGCGATCCGTCGCCGTGAGGCGCAGCAGGCGCTCGGGCTGGAGCGGGATGAGGCCAACACGCTGATGATCCACGGGGGCCGCGATGCAGAGGCCATCGCCGCCGAGGCGACGGTCATGCTGGTGCCCTACTGCGCCAAGCCCCCGGAGTGCAGCTGGCGCCACCGGGACGGCTGCCCCGAGTGCGGGCTGTGCGAGGTGGGGGAGGCCTACCGCCTGGCGCGGGAGCGCGGCATGCGGGTGGTCTCCATCACCCGCTTCGAACACCTGCAGGAGACGCTGGAGTCGATGCAGCGGGAGGGGGTGCCGGCCTACGTCGGCATGTGCTGCCAGAGCTTCTACGTCAAACGCCACTACGCCTTCGAGCAGGCCGGCATCCCGGCGCTGCTGATGGATATCAGCGGTGCCAACTGCTACGAGTTGCAGCAGGAGGATCTCGCCTACGCCGGCCGCTTCGAGGCACGCGCCTACCTGAACGCCGGGGTGGTGGAGAAGGTGATGCGCTTGGTGCCGATACGAACGGTGTAGGAGCCCGCCCCTGCGGGCGAATGAATGGGGCACGGATGCAACCGACTGCTGAAGGGGCTTCGCCGCTGTTTGCCCGGAGAGCCGGGCTACGGGGGGCGTCTCTCCGGTGAAGAAAATCAGGTCGTAGGGCGCAATCCTATTGCGCCGATGCTGCGTGGATTCGAATCGCCGCGCTCCGGCGCAGACGCTGTCCGGCGCAATAAGATTGCGCCCTACCCTTCATGGCTGGCGCTGGATAACGGTATTGGGATTCGCCTCTCCGATGGAGAAAATCACGCCAGCAGTCGCCGCAGTCGCCGCTCCACTCCGGTGCGGTCGAGCAGGCGGCGGGCATGGGCGGCGAGGCGCGGCCCCAGCACCGCCTCCAGATGGGCATCGCGGTCAAAGTCGAGGGCGTCGAGCAGGTTCTTGAGATAGAGCCCGGTCTCGGTCTCCCCCTCGATGGCGAGGCGGCGGTTGAAGAAGAGGGTGTCCGGGTCCTCGGCACGGGCGGCCAGCTTCCAGAACTCCTCCAGGGCACCGCGGATGCAGACATCCCATTCGGAGCCTTTGGCCCGCTGCAGGGTGGTGCCGCGCACGGTGAAGATAATCCGGTTGCGGGTGTCGGTGATCTCGATGCAGATGCGCTTGCCGTCCAGATCCACCAGTTGGTCGCGCAGGTACTGCCCCTTCAACAGATGGTTGAACAGCCGTGACAGCAGTTCGGCATGGACGGCATCCGGCAGCAGGCGCAGGCCGGCGGAGACGGGGAGTAGCGGCAACTTGCTCGGGAACATGGTCGGCAATGATTGGTTCGAACCGTCATAATGGCAAGTGCCAGGCGCAATCCCGTTGATCCAGGTCAATGTTGGTCATTGGTCGGTGGTCGGTGGTCGGAAAGCAAGCGAACAGATGACGAAGGACAAAGCACAAATGACTGACAGGCAGGTCCATCGGCTGGCCATCGGCGGCATGAGCTGCGCCGGCTGCGTGGCGGCGGTGGAGAAGGCGCTGCGGCAGGTGCCCGGTGTCGAGGGGGCGACGGTCAGCTTCGCCGAGCACACCGCACAGGTGAGCGGCACGGTCCCGGTCGAGACCCTGATCAAGACCGTGATCGATGCGGGTTACGAGGCGGCCGAACTCAAGGGGCTGGACGAGGAGCAGGCGGAGCGGGAGGCGGCAGAGCGCGACGCCTACCGAAAGCGGTTCCGTATGGCGGCGGTGGCCGCGGCGGTCGGCGTGCCGCTGATGGGCGCGGAGATGGGCGGTTTACTGCCGCACATTGCCGACGCGCGCACTCTGTGGTTTGTCGTGGGTTTGATCACGGCGGCGGTGATGTACTACGCCGGACGTCACTTCTTCGTCGGCGCCTGGAAGCAGTTCCGTCACCACAACGCCAACATGGACACCCTCATCGCCATGGGCACCGGCGCCGCCTGGCTCTACTCGATGGCGGTGGTGCTGTTCCCCGAGGCGGTGCCCACCCTGGCGCGTCACGCCTACTTCGAGGCGGCGGTGTTCATCATCGCCTTCATCAATCTGGGGCAGGGGCTGGAGATGCGCGCCCGCAGCCGCACCTCCGAGGCGATCAAGCGGCTCATCGGCCTGCAACCGAAAACGGCGCGGGTGGTCCGCGACGGGCGCGAACTGGACGTGCCCATCGTCGAGGTCGGGCTCGACGAGACCCTCCGGGTGCGCCCCGGCGAACGGATCCCGGTGGACGGCATTATCATCGACGGCGGCTCCAGCGTCGACGAGGCGATGCTGACCGGCGAGCCGCTGCCGGTGGAGAAGGGTGTCGGCGACGAGGTGGTGGGCGGCACCATCAACGGCCCCGGCACCTTCCTCTATCAGGCCAAGCGCATCGGCAAGGAGACGGTGCTGGCGCGCATCATCGAGATGGTGCGCCAGGCCCAGGCGAGCAAACCGGCCATCGGCCGGCTGGTGGACAAAGTGGCGGGCGTTTTCGTCCCGGCGGTGATGATCCTGGCGGTGATCACCTTTCTCGCCTGGATGAATTTCGGCCCCGCTCCCGTCTTCTCCTATGCGGTGGTCGCCACCGTGACCGTGCTCATCATCGCCTGCCCCTGCGCACTGGGACTCGCAACACCGATCTCCATCATGGTCGGTGTCGGCAAGGCGGCGCAGTACGGCATCCTCATCCGCAACGGCGAGGCGTTGCAGCAGGCGGGGCGCCTGACCACCGTGGTGCTGGACAAGACCGGCACGGTGACCGCGGGCAAGCCGACCGTGACCGCGCTGATGCCTGCCGAAGGCTGGGATGAGGCGCGGCTGCTGCGTGCCGCCGCATCGGTGGAAGCGGCCTCGGAGCATCCGCTGGCGCAGGCCATCGTGGACGCCGCCGAGGCGCGGGGTATTTCGCGTGCACCGGTGACCGGCTTCGAGGCGCTGACCGGTCGCGGCGTGCGGGCCGAGCTGGACGGCGCGCCGGTTCTGTTCGGCAACCTGCGGCTGATGGGCGACGAGGGGATCGACCTCGCCGATCTGGAAGGGCGCTTCGGCGAACTGGCGGCCAGCGGGCAGACCCCGATGGTGCTGGCGGTGGATGGTCGTGCCGCGGGCATCGTCGCCGTCTCCGACCCCATCAAGTCCGATTCGAAGTCGGCCGTGGCGCGGCTGAAGGCGGAAGGGCTCAAGGTGGTGATGCTCACCGGCGACCACAAAGCCGCCGCCGAGGCGGTCGGCCGTGCGGTTGGCATCGACGAGGTGATGGCCGAGGTGCTGCCGGAGCACAAGTCCGACAAGGTGGCCGAACTCCAGGCACGTGGCGAGATCGTCGGCATGGTGGGCGACGGCATCAACGACGCCCCGGCCCTAGCGCGCGCCGACGTGGGTTTCGCCATCGGCACCGGCACCGACGTCGCCATCGAAAGCGCCGACGTCACCCTGATGCGCGGCTCCCTGCACGGCGTCGCCGACGCCATCGCCATCTCCCAAGCCACCCTGCGCAACATCAAGCAGAACCTGTTTGGAGCGTTCATCTACAATACCCTCGGCATCCCGGTCGCTGCGGGCATCCTCTATCCGTTCATCGGCGTACTGCTCAACCCCATGATCGCCGGCGCCGCCATGGCCGCCTCCTCGGTCACCGTGGTCAGCAATGCCAACCGGCTGCGCCTGTTCCGCGCGGAGGAGAGGAGATGATGCTGCTCAACATCGCGGGGCTGGTGATCATCGGCTTGATTATCTGGTGGTTTTGGCTGAGCAAATGAAGCTGGTCTATACAGCACAGAACGGCATGCTGGTCGGCCACCTGCGGAATATCCTGGAGGCAGAGGGGATTCATTGTTTCACCCGCAACGAATACCTCTCCGGCGGCGCCGGCGAGCTACCGCCCACCGAGACCTGGCCGGAGCTGTGGGTGGACGAGCGTGATGCGACGATGGCGGAACAACTCGTGCGTGAATTCACAGCCGAGGCAGATGAGACGCCACCATGGCGTTGCGAAAACTGCGGTGAAGAGAACGAAGGTCAGTTCGCCCTCTGCTGGAAATGCGGCAAACCCGAAAACTAACCCTGCAGGCAAGCCCCCCACAGGCGGCTTTGGGAAAGGGGGAGACCTGGCAGCCCCGCGACCATAGAATCCGAAGATTCCTTAGGCCGGTGGCTTTGCGCCCCTGTCTTTCGGCAGGTTTGCCTTTGTCAGGCCTACCCTCAATGTCTAGCGCACAGCGGTGGGTTGTAAAGGCTACTTGAAAAAAATCGCATCCGTCTTATTTGCCGCGCGGACGATTTTCCTGCATCGCGCCAGAGATGACGACAGGACGTACTGGTGCCGCGGAAAGCGGCCGGCGCTCCTCCAGATCGTATTCACTCCCGCCGCCGGAACCAGCCGGTGACACTCATCCGCTCGCGCGTTGCCGGCAGCACCTCGTGCAGGTAGTCGGCGCTGAGAAAGCAGACCAGGGTACCGGCCTCGGGTGGTACGTCGACGTAAGGCTCGGTGTTGTCGCCATCGAGGTAGATCCGGAGCTGTCCCCCATTCTCCGGTTGCCAGTTCTCGTTGAGGTAAAGAATGGCGGTGACGGTACGCAGACCGATGGCCTGGAACTGGTCGGAATGCTTGCGGTAGAAGCTGCCGGGGGGATAGAGGGCGAAGTGGCCCTCGAACTCGAACAGCCCCAGATAGAGGGAGTGGTTTATCGCACGGCGTAACTCCTCCAGTACCGCCAGCCAGCGCCCCTGGGCTGGTGTGACCCGCTCAGGGTCCAGCCAGAGCACCTTATCATTGCGTACCTCGGGCCTGAACTGGAGGGAATCGCCCTGGCCGACGCCGGCATGGCGAAAGCAGCCACACTGCCACGACTCCCGGCATTCGGAGGCGAGTGCCTCCGTCTCATGCGGCGGGACGAAACCCGGAAAGACACCCCAGCCGCGTGTCGCCAGCGCTTCTGTAACGGGCGTGAATCGCTCATCCGGGTCGGTCGGGTTTTCAGTTGCCATCGGGCAGCGTGCGCTCTGCGGATCGAACACCACTTTAACCCGCCGGCGCCCCAGTGGGAAAAAACACGAAGACTGCGGGAGTGCCGCAGTCTCACACTGTGTTTGCGTTCATGCTCCGCACAGGCTGAATTTCTTGACGTCCCCGTTACTCGCTCGGCTCAAGCCCGTGAAGCACGGGACTGGTGGAGCGCGGTGGGACCTCGGGCAGAGTGATAAAGGCGTGCTCGTTGGCGGCGTGACAGGCGAGGCACTCCTGGCGCAGCCGCTGAAACGCCTTTTCGAAGCGCTGCCACTCGCCCGATTCGGCTGCGTCGGTGATCTCGGGGTAGGCCATCTCCAGAAAGACAGCAGCGGTCTGCGCGCGTCCCGGCCGGGTGATCTGGAGGGTTTCGATGAGTGCCTCGATCTCTTCGGCCTGATAGGCCGCGAACTCCCACCTGCCCAGTTTTGCCGCCCAGTAGAGGTGTCTGTAGCGTGCGCCGACTTCGAGCATGAGGTTCGCGGTCGAGGGCATCACCTCCACCAACTTCTGGATCTTCTCCTCCTGGGGCGCACTCTTCCTCCAGTCCGAGTCGGCATGGGCCGCAGGTGTCAGCGCCAGGGAGGCGGCAATAACGGCCGCCGTAGCCAGGCGCGCCAAGGCAATAGGCATTGTCCTGTTTCTCCGTTCAGGGATCGGGGGCAGATGATAACAGATGTTAAGACTTGGTCTAATCTAGCGGGGAATCTGCTCCGCGTCCGGTCCAAGCTGTTCGCGGATGATGGCAGTGATGCGCGCCTCGGCGTGTTCCTGGGCCTCTTCATGGAGATCGGTGCGGATCAGCGGCTGTTCACGGGGCGCCCCCCGCAGGTGCGGTCCCGACAGGTCGCGCGTGTTCACCTCCACGGTCATGGAGAGACCGATCCGCAGCGGGTGTGCCTCCAGCGGTTCCGGGTCGAGGGCAATGCGGACCGGCACCCGCTGTTCCATGCGTACCCACCCATCGCCGCTCTGTCTCTCCGTCGGTGAAAAGGCGTTGTCGGTACCGACACCGAGTCCCGCCACCTGCCCGGTGAAAACCGCCTCGTTGCCGTAGATATCCGCTGTCAGGGTAGCCGGCTGGCCGATGCGCAGTTTTCCCATCTGCTTCTCACCGAAGGTTGCCGCCACCCAAACCGCATCCAGCGGGACCACCGTCAGCAGCGGCTGGCCCGGCGCCACCCGTTCGCCGACATGCACCGAGCGATTGGCCATGAAGCCGGCTACCGGTGTTCGGATGCCGGTGCGCTGCAGGTGCAGCCACTCCTCGCGCACGCGGGCCGCCGCGGTGAGTACGGCAGGATGGCCCGCAATTGTGCTGCCCGCGATCTGGGCGAGATTCTTCTCCAACCGGTCGTGCGCCGAGGCGACCGCTGCCCGTGCCGCTGTCACCCGCGATTCGGCCCCCCGCAGCGCCTCACGGGCCTGCAGCGAACCGGGACCGGCCCCCAGGTGCTGGAGTTCGAGCCTGGCCAGCGCAAGTTCAGCCTCGCGGGACACCAGTTCGGCGCGCAGTCCGCGGGTCGCCGCATGGAGCGCCCGCACCTGTCGCACGGTCTGCGCCAGATCCGCCTCCGCCAGGGCGACCGTGACGCGGGCATCGCTGTCGTCCAGTTCGATCAGCAACTGTCCCTTGTGCAGCCGGTCGGTGTCGTCGGCGTGGACTGCGACGACTGTGCCGACGGTGCGCGCGGTCACCGTCACCGTGTCGGCGCGTACGTAGGCGTTGTCGGTGACGACCTGATGCCGGGCAAACAGCAGGTAGTGGAAGAGCCAGGCGAGGGCGACGAGCAGGAACAGCCCCCAGACCGCGAGTATTCCGGTGCGGAGAGGGCGCTTGGCAGGTGCTGCGGGTCGGTTGGCGTCGTCCATCTCGTTTCAATGGGGCATCACGGGTGCCATGGTAAGCGGAAAGGTCCGTGCGGGGCGTGCGTGCCGTCAGGTTAACCGAAACTCCCGTTGAGAGTCCGGATCGGCGGTTCCATAATCCTCCCACTCCCGTTCAAAAGGCCGCTCCCCATGCGCACGCTCTATCCCGAACTGCACCCCTACGTTCAACACACGCTCAAGGTCGACCCGCCGCACCAGCTGCACGTGGAGGAGTGCGGCAATCCGGAGGGGCTGCCGGTGGTGTTCCTGCACGGCGGCCCGGGCTCGGGCTGCGAGTCGTATCACCGACGCTTTTTCGATCCGGACCGCTACCGCATCGTGCTGTTCGATCAGCGTGGTTCCGGTCGCTCAACGCCGCATGCCGCGCTAGAGGGCAACACCACCCAGGCGCTGGTCGCGGATATGGAGGCGATTCGCGAGCACCTCGGCATCGATCGCTGGGTGGTGTTCGGCGGCTCCTGGGGCTCGACCCTGGGGCTGGTCTATGCCGAGACCCACCCCGGACGGGTGTCGGCGCTGGTGCTGCGCGGCATCTTCCTCTGCCGCCCCCACGAGATCCGCTGGTTCTACCAGGAGGGGGCGAACCGCCTGTTTCCGGACTACTGGGAGGAGTACCTGGCGCCGATTCCGGAAGCGGAGCAGGGCGACCTGCTGCACGCCTTCCACCGGCGTCTGACCGGGAGCAACGAGGTGAGCCGGATGGCCGCCGCCAAGGCGTGGTCCCTGTGGGAGGGGCGTACCGCCAACCTGCGCACCAATCCCGCAGTGGTGGAGCACTTCGGCAATCCCTATACAGCCCTCAGCCTGGCGCGTATCGAGTGCGACTATTTCGTCCACAACGCCTTCCTCGAAGAGAATCAGATTTTGCGCGATGCCCACCGGCTGACCAACATTCCCGGCTATATCATCCACGGCCGCTATGACGTGGTCTGCCCGGTCGAAAATGCCTGGGAACTGAGCCGGGCCTGGCCGCAGGCGACGCTGGAGATCATCCCGGACGCCGGCCACTCCGCCGCCGAGCCGGGTATCACCGATGCGCTGGTGCGGGCCACTGACGAGATCGCGGAGCGGCTCGCCGGTTGAGTGTGACAGCTGGCGCCGCCCGCATCACGTGGGCTTGAACACCATCCAGTAGAGATTCAACAGCGGCAGCACGGTGGCGAGGGTGCCGAATACGATCCAGGCGCGCCCCAGCGACCAGTAGCGGCGGGGGATTTTGCCACCATCGGCAAAGGCTCGGACCATTCTGTGCTGCGCGACCTGGATGGGGATCAGTATCGCGACCCAGATCACCCCCGAGGCGACGAACAGCCCGGTTCCCCAGACAAGCCAGTGGATCTGCCGGTAATCCAGGCCGTGGAGCAGGGCGTTGCCGAGGCCGGTCGCCAGGAGCAGGGCCGCTCCGCCCGCGGTAAGCACGAAATCGGTGAGTGTCACCTGGCGCTGGGCGAAGGCGACGACCCTCGGGTCTTTGGTCCGGTCGGCCATTACCTTCCACCAGCCGGTGACGATGATATTGCCCAGAAAGAGCACCGCGCCGAGGATGTGTAGGGCTTTCAACAGCAGATACGTGTTACCGGTCATGGTGCCCCCTCCGTCGGCGAGGTGGGAGAAGAAGGTGTTCCACCGCCCGAAACACCCATCAGTGTACGGTTGAAGAAGTCGAGTTGATCGGACGAGGCGCGCTCGAAGTGGTCACCGGTATAGATATCGAAGTGGCCGCAGTCGTAGCGCCTGAGTTCGGCCTTGTCCCCCATACGGGTGGCGGTCGCGAAGGCGCTGGCGGCCGGCAGCAGACTGTCCCTCAGGCAGACCTGGAGAAGGGTCGGGCAGGGCACCCGATCGGCCACCGAAACGGGACGGTAAGTACCGATTGTCAGGCAGTAGCGGGCGGCGATCGCGTTCCTCCAGTGGGGCGGTACGAGGGCACCGAAGCCGGTCGCCGAGTCGTGGCTGGACATGGCCGCCGTCTGGCCCGGCGGGGCAATCAGCGGGATGTACAGCGGTGGCAATCGGAGCAGCGCCCGCAACTGGTCGGCTGCGCCGAGCAGGCCGAGCCTCAGAAAGCCGCCGAGTCCGGCGTAGCGCAGATTGGTCCACATGGCTGCCAGGGCATCGGTCATCGGGCATTGGGCCGAGACGGCCGCCACCTTGCCGTCCCGCGCGGCGGCGACCAGCACGTGGCCACCCGAAAAAGAGGTTCCCCACAGGGCGATCCGATCGGGGTCCACACCGGCGGTGCGCCGAGCGAAGGCGATCGCGTTGGCCCAGTCCTGCAGCTGTCTGCCAACAGAAAACAGCTGGCGCGGCTCGCCGTCGCTGGCACCGAAGTGGCGGTAGTCGAAGACCAGCACCCGATATCCGGCGGCCGCGAACTTGCGGGCGTAGGGTTCCAGCCCGGCGTCGCGGGTGCCGCCGAGGCCGTGGGCCATGACGATGCAGGGAGCCGGTTCGGCACCGGGATGGGGCCGGAACAGCCAGGCACGGCATAGCGCCGCCCCGCTGAGGAATTCGACCTCGGTACGTGAAGGGCCGTACTCCGGTACACCTGTTGCCCGCGTCATCATCAGCCCCCCGACGAATCTTTGCAGTGTAAAGATAAGGGGTATAACTTTACGCTGTCAAGATTGGTCGGATATCCTTTGCCCATGACCGGGGCCGCCTCACACCACCGCACCGCCGCCAGGCGCTATCACCACGGCGATCTGCATCGTGTGTTGCTGGAGGCGGGCATGGAACTGGTCCGCGAGGGCGGGACCGAGGCGGTGTCGTTGCGGGCGGTGGCACGCCGGGCCGAGGTCAGCCACGCAGCACCCTATCATCATTTTCGTGACAAGGCGGCGCTGGTGGAGGCGCTTGCCGTGGAGGCGTTCCGCATCTTCACCCGGACGCTTCGGGGGAGCTGGGAGTCGGCGGACGGTTCGCCGCTGGAGCGGTTGGGGGCCTTGGGGACGGCGTATGTGCGCTTTGCCCTCGATCATCCGTTCGAATTTCGTCTGATGCACCTGCCGGGGCTGCGCCAAATGCCGGCTGCCGGTGGCGCTTCGCCGGTAAGCGGCGCCTCCGCCGAGGCCTTTGGCGTTCTGGTCGATGCCATTAAGGCGTGCCAGGAACCCGGCCTCATTCCGGAGGGTGATCCGGAGCCCTTTGCCCTCACCGCATGGTCCACCGTGCATGGCTTGGCCGTACTGCTGCTGGATGGACTGCTCGACGGTTATCCCTTCGAGGCGCAGGGCGGGGAGCTTGCCGGGTTGGTCACTCGTACTCTCGGGCGGGGTTTGATGTCCCGGTGACCGGTAACCTGCATTGCCGCGCCCGCCGGGTACGCAACCTGCTGGCTGAGCCGAAAGTTCGACTCACCTTCTCAACCTGCATGTAGGCCCCCATGCTCAGAGGGCTCGGAGGAGGCAGCCGAGCGCAGGATCAGCGCCGAGTTTGAAATGAAAGAAGAGCATCCCTGATTGAGGTTTCGAGATGATCGCATTGTTACAGCGGGTTTCCGAGGCGCGGGTGGATGTGGCCGGGGAGACGGTGGGGGCGATCGGCCGCGGTCTGCTGGTGCTGGTGGGGGTGGAGCGTGAGGACACCGAAGCCACTGCCGACCGACTATTGGAGCGAATACTTGCTTACCGGGTATTCCCCGACACAGAGGGAAAGATGAACCTGAGCGTGGGTGATATCGGCGGCGGGCTGCTGCTGGTGCCCCAGTTCACCCTGGCCGCCGACACCCGCAAGGGAACCCGCCCGAGCTTCACGCCGGCCGCCGAGCCGCAGCGCGGCCTGCACCTGTTCGATCATCTGCTGCAGCGGGCCTGGGAGCACCACCCGGATGTGCAGAGTGGCCGCTTCGGCGCCGACATGCAGGTGACGCTGGTCAATGACGGGCCGGTGACCTTCTGGCTCCATGCGAAACCCGGGTAAACGGTCTGGCCCTCGCACCTTAACCCTTAACCTTTAACTCCTAACCCCCCGAAGGGTTCTGATATAGTCCCCCCTTTTCGGCACCGGCTGTGCCGGGGGGAAATGAATGAAATACGAAGTGTCCGCGGCGGACCTGAAAAAGGCGAAGTGGCCGCATGAGGTCTTTCTCATCAATCTCATCGTCAACCACGTGCTGCTGTTCGTCTCGCTGCTGGGCTTGGCGTCCAGCTACCCGCTGCTGCTGCTGGTGGTGCCGGCCATCTCGGTCGTGGTGCTGGCCTACACACTCCTCGGCGCCCGGCGCGCCCACACCACCGAGTCCTGGTACGTATTCTGTCACTGGCAGATAGCCGCCCAGCGCAGCCGCTTTTTCATGCTGATGCTGGCGATTATGGCCGCGGTGATCCTGCTGGTGCTGCTGGTCTCGGGCGGCGAACCGAAACCGCAGCACTACGCCCTCGGTGGGGTCGGCATCCTGCCCACCATGCTGACCGTTCTGGCGTTGATCGTGATGGAATCGGACGCGGTTCACCATGCGGGGAATGGCAGCCTGCCAAAATGGATCACCGAGCGTCATCCCAATCCGAACGCGGTGGCTGTTGAAGAGTGAATCTCCGGATGAAAGAGTGGCCTGTCGGCCTTAGCGTCCTGCTGTTCACGCTGCTGGCGCTGGCGGTAGGGATCTTCGTGTTGCCCGGGCAGGAGTTCGAGGCGCCGCGCAATCTCCTGCCGTGGCAGATCGAGCGACTCGACGGGGAGCGTGTCCGTGTATTCGGCCTGGTCCCTGGCGAGAGTGCCATCGTTACTGCGGAACGGCGGTTTGGCGTCGACGCCGAGATTAGCCTGTTTGCCTCCCCGGAGGGGCGCTATGCCGCCGAAGGCTATTTCGACGAAACGGGTCTGGCCGGACTGAGGGCCAAGGTGGTGCTCGCGGCCGATCTGGACCAGGCGACACTGGCGGCCATGTACGGACGCGGGCTTCGGATCAGCAAGCTGGGTAGCGGTGCGCGCCGCGTCACCCTTGCTCCCGACGACCTGGAGCAGGTGCGCCAGGCCCCCATTGCCTCAATCACCTACCTGCCGCGGGCCAAGCTCGATGCCGAGTTGCTGGAGAAGCGCTTCGGCATGCCGGCAGAGAAGGTGGTGGAATCCGGGGAGGGGGTGGAACACTGGCTTTACCCGGAACTCGGCCTCGACATCGCCGTGAGCGAATCGGGACGCGAGGTGTTCCAGTATGTCGCACCCCAGGCGTTCGATCGCCTGGTGAGGCCGCTGTTCGAATCCCCCACCCTCTGACCTCCGGCACTCTCTGCCAAACCCCTGGCACTCACCGTTTCTGATTGGTCACCGGCTGCCCTCGTTACCGCGTCCAGCGAGAAAGACGTTCGAAGTGTTATGTTATAACGTTCTTGGATATAATCCGCGCTCATTCAGATGGCGACGGATGGATGGGGACGATGCTGAACTGTGGAAGCTCACGCTGGTTGGGCATCTTGCCCGTGTTGTTGATGGGGTTTTCGGCGCACGCGGAGACACCTCGGGTCGTGGTCAGTATTCTGCCGGTCCACTCCCTGGTGGCGGGGGTCATGGAGGGCGTGGGTAGCCCATTTCTGCTGATCCCGGGCGGGCAGTCCCCGCACACCTTCTCCCTGGCCCCGTCGAACGCCCGCGAGCTGGACGCTGCGGAGCTCGTGTTCTGGGTGGGAGAGGAGCTGGAAACCCCCATGGCCAAGAGTTTGGCGGCGCTTGCGGGAAAGGCGCGGCAGGTCAGGCTGATGGAGCTGCCCGGCCTGGAACGGCGGCCGGTCCGCGAGGGCGGGGTGTGGGATGCGCACAGCCACGGTGAGACGGCGGACGAGCACCCAGGGGGGCACCACGGGCACGCCCATCATTACGACCCGCACATCTGGCTCTCCCCCCGCAATGCGGGGCGCATCGTGCGCGTGGCGGCCCAGGAACTGAGCGCCCTCGATCCGGACCACGCGGTGCGCTACCACCGTAACGCCAAAGCGGTGCTCAATCGCCTCCGGCAACTCGATCGGGATCTGGTGCGTCGGCTGGCGCCGCTACGAACGGTGCCCTACATCGTCTTCCACGACGCCTACCAGTCACTGGAACACCACTATCGGCTCAGCCCCGTCGGCTCGGTCGCGGTCAGTCCGGAACAGCCTCCCGGGGCGAAGCGCATCCGCGAACTGCGGGCCAAAGTGGTCGATCTGGGGGCGCGCTGTGCCTTCAGTGAGCCGCAGTTCGAACCGAGGCTGGTGCGGGTTCTGGTCGAAGGAACCCCCGCAGGCACCGGTGTGCTTGACCCGCTGGGTGCCGATCTCATGCCGGGACCCGACGCCTACTTCCAGGTGATGGAAAACCTTGCCGATGCGTTGGTCGCCTGCCTGTCCTGATCATGAAAAACCAGTTACTGGAGAACCGCGTTATGTCGTTTCGCAAAACCCTTCCGCTGGCAGCTTTCATGATCTCCAGCTCTGTTGCCGCCGAGTCCGGTCACTCGCATGGTGACGACCTGCCGCACCGGTTTCCGGGACTGGTGGGCCACCTGGATGTGATCCAGCACTTCGACCGTGTGTACAAGGCGACCGACGCGGATGACGAGATAACGGAGGCGTACATTCACGCCCACCTTGGCCTCAATCTGTATTTCACCCCGCGGTTCTCGATCAACGGCAGCCTGAAGCTGGAAGGACATCCGAACGGCGAGTCCGTCCACGCCCACGAGCACGAGCACGAGCACGACGACGAGGACGAGGACGATGACCACGTGGGAGGTGGCGGAAACCGCTGGTGGGAGGATCATGAGCTGGGGATCGAGGAGCTCTATGCCGCCTACCGGGGCGATCGCTTCGACGTCGTCGCCGGCAAGTTCAATCCGGTCGTCTCACTGGACCGGCACGAGGCCCCGGGTCTTTACGGCTATCAGGTGTTCGAAGCCTACGAGATCGCCGGGCGTATCGGTGTCGGGGGCGGTATCGAGATGGAGGCGGGTGACTTCGGCAGGCACCGTCTTGACGCCAGCCTGTTCCGGGCCGATACCTCCGAGCTCGGCCGTACCTGGATCAACAGGGAGGAGCGGCTGCGGCGGTCGGACGGAGGGGTTGCCAATACCGGGGATCTCTCTTCCTGGGCGGTGTCGCTCTCCGGTCGTGACTTCTATTCCTACGACCTCGACAGGAGCTGGGTGGAGGGGTTCTCCTATCGGCTGGGTTTGGCCCGGCAGGCGGCCGGCGAGGGGACCGACCGGGACGAGCGGCGCTGGTCGCTCTCCCTGCAGCAGGGGTTCCGGGCCGGGGAGTGGCGGGGTCGTGCACTGCTGGAGAACATGAACATCGATCACCTCGGAGGCGAGGCGGCGCACGACCGCCGCTATACCACCGTGGGGCTGGAGATGAGTCGTGGACCCTGGACCCTGGGCGGGAGCTACACCGATATCGGTAACCGTGCCGAGGAGGCCGACGAGAGCCTGGACGGCCACATCTTCCAGGCCTCGGCGGGCTACCGGTTCAGGCCCGGCGTCTCACTGGAGTTCGGCATCAAGAACGCCGAAGAGGATGGGGTGGAGCGCCGGCGGGCGGGGCTGGCACTGCGGGTCGATACCCACCTGTAAGCAGACGGTGGTCGGTGGCACAGGAGTTCCTGGTCACCGGCCGCCACTTCAGTCCTCGTCGGCATCCGGCCAGTTGCGCCGCTCCCGTTCCCGTGCCTTCTTCCTCTCTTCCGCATCCGGGAGCAGCGGGTCGTCATCATCCATGAGAATGCGGTTGGCGTCCCCCTCCAGATCGTCGTACTGCCCCTTGCGGACGGCCCAGATGAGTACGCCCACCATGACCAGTCCGGCGAGAATCATGGCGGGTATCAAGGTGTAGATCACTTCCATCAGGCGGGACCTCGTTCACGGGCCGGGGAGAAGGCGCGCTTTCCCGATTCCTCGGGCGGGTTTTTGAACATGGTGCGAATGCGCGCGGCGTTTCCGATCACGGCCAGGGAGCTGATCGGCATCGCGATGGCGGCGATGAGCGGCGTGATGAAGGCGGCCATCGCCAGGGGCACCATGATGACGTTGTAGGTCAGTGAGAGGGCGATGTTCTGGCGGATGGTCCGCAGTGTCCGGCGCGAGAGCAGTGCCGCCTGACGCACCTTGTCCAGTTCATCGCTGATCAGCACGATGTCGGCGCTCTCCACCGAGACGTCGGTGCCGGAACCGACGGCGATGCCGACGTTCGCCCGAATCAGCGCCGGGGCGTCATTGACGCCGTCGCCCACCATCGCCACCCATTCCCCCTGGTGCTGGAGGTCGGCAATCACCCGGTCCTTGTCCTCCGGCAGCACCTCGGCAATCACCTCCATACCTCCAAGCTGGGCAGCGACCGCCTCAACCACCCGGCGCCGGTCGCCGGAAAGCAGGGTCATGCGGATGCCGGCGGCGCGCAGATCCGAAATCAGCTGGTGCGCATCGGCCCGCAGCCGGTCGGCGGCACCGATGATACCGGCGTGGCGGCCATCCACCGCAACGTGAATGCAGGTGACGGCGCTCTCTTCCAGCCGGTCGACGGTGGGCGCGAGTGCCGAATCGAGGGCGATATCGTGCTGTTGCAGCCAGGCGGCGGTTCCCAGTACCACCTGCCGGCCGTCCGCCTCACCCCGCACGCCGAATCCGGCGACGCTCTCGAACTCGCGCAGCTCACAGGCACCGACATCGAGGCGTCGCTCCTCGGCCTTGTCCACCACGGCGCGCGCGATGTTGTGTTCGGAGAACCGCTCGACGATAGCTGCCAGCCGCAACAGTTCATCCTCACCGATCCCCGAGACGGGGATTACCTCACGCACCCGCATGCGTCCCTCGGTGAGGGTGCCGGTCTTGTCGAACACGAAGTGGGTAATGCGTGAGAGTGTCTCCAGCACGGTGCCGTTCTTCACCAGGATGCCGTGCCGGGCGCCGAGGCCGGAGGCGACCGCGATGGACATGGGGGTCGCCATGCCGAAGGCACAGGGACAGGTGATGATGAGCACCGAGGTGGCCGCCATCAGTGCCAGTTCGAAATCCCTGCCGAGCCAGTACACGAAAGTGAGGGTCGCCAGCACCAAGGTGGTGAGTACGAACCAGGGGACGATGCGATCGGCGGTACACTGGATCGGCGCCTTCGAGCTCTGTGCCTCTTCCACCAGGCGGATGATGCGGCCGAGTGCAGTATCCCGCAGGGTTCCCTCTACCCGCAGGGTGAGTGCGCTGTTGACGTTGAAGGTGCCCGCCGAGACCCGGTCGCCGGAGTGCTTGCCGACCGGTTCCGATTCCCCGGTGAGCATCGATTCGTCCACCGCACTGCGCCCTTCGAGAACCACCCCGTCGACGGGGACCTTATAGCCGGCCTTTACCAGCACCGTCTCCCCCGGCTTCACCGCGCGAATCGGTACCACCTGCTCCTTGCCGTCGCGCACTACCGTCGCCACGCGTGGTTGGAGGTCGAGCAGACGTTGAGTTGAGGCGACCGCCTGGCGTTTGAACATCGCCTCCAGATAGCGGCCGATGAGGATGACGAAGATGAAATTCACCACCGTGTCGAAATAGACCTCGCCTGAGGTCGTCCCGGTGACGGTGACGTAGACCGAATAGGCGTAGGTGACAGTGGCGCCGATGGCGATCGGCAGGTCCATCGTCAGGTGCAGGTTCTTCAGTCCGGTCCAGGCGCCGCGGAAGAAGGGCCAGCCGGAGTAGAACAGGGTGGGAGTGGCCAGGGTGAATCCGACCCAGTGAAACAGGCCGCGGTACTCGCTCTCGGCGGCCCCCGCGTAGAGCGAGATGGACGCCCACATGATGTTCATCACCGCGAAGGCGGCAAAGGCGAGCCGGTAGAGCATCGCCTTATTCTGTTTTTTCAGCGTGCCCTCGGCCGCCTCCGGATCGAAGGGAACCGCGGCATAACCGATATCGGCCAGCCGCTGGATGATCCGGGAGAGCTTCAGCCGGTGGTTGTCCCACCGGACCAGCAGGCGCTTGCCGGAGAGATTGACGTTCGCGCTGAGGATGCCGGGCAGGTTGGCCAGCGTGCGTTCGATCAGCCAGACGCAGGCCGCGCAGTGGATCCCCTCCACCAGCAGATTGATCTCGCGGCTCTCGCCAACCTCGGTGACAAACTCCTCCTGCACCTCCTCGAGGTCGTAGAGTCCCAGGTCTCTCGGCGGCTCGGGCGGTGGACCGAGCGGGGTGCCTTCAGGGGTGCGCTGATAGAAACCCTGCAGTCCGGCATCGTAGATGGCGGAGCAGACCGAGCGACAGCCGATACAGCAGAAGCGGCGGGTGGCGCCGTCCAGCTCCGCCTCGAAGTGGTCATCCGGTGGCAGCGGCAGCCCACAGTGGAAGCAGACGGCGTCGGCTGCGCGGTTGGGGTTCTCCATCTCCTTTCGTGCGTGGCTCCGCCGGTTACTGCGCAAGCACCGAAATGCGGCGGCTGATGTCGAATGCGTCCTCGCCCCGGCTCACATGCACCTTCAGGTCCCAGATGCCCTTCAAAGGAAAGGCGATATCAGCGCTGTACTGTCCGGGCAGGGTCTCCGTCAGTGGGACGGTGAAGTCGGCGGCAGCATCGGACGGGCGGTAGGCGTGCAGCTCCACGGTCGCGCCGGTAAGCGGCTGACCGACCTTATCCACCACGGTGAGGCGGTGCGGTGCCGGGCGATTGATCCGGGCGCGCTCCGGCGGCTCCAGGCTGAGCGTCCAACCGAGTGCACTGCGCGCCGCCAACTGCTTTGCGACATTGCGTTCGAAATCGCGGCCTTTTTCGTAGTAATCGCTCTCCACCAGCCCCGGGTTGGTTACCACCGCGGTGATGATCATGCCGGCGTTGACGCCGATCACCAGCAGCAGGAACCCCAGCCAGCCGAGTACCCAGGGGTTACGGAAGGCGCGCTTGTTGGACTGGGAAAAACCCGTTTCATCCATTGCCTGTGTGGCGGCAGAATCGCTCAATGCTCTCCTCCTTCCGTTATTGGCGTGGTCCGAAGAATGCGCTGTTGTAGATTGCGCCCAACTCCGGCGCGTCGACACCGGTGACGGTAAAGGTCACGGGCATGTTCTCACTGACCAGTTTGTTGGCAGGGACACGGATGAAGACCTGATAAAGGGTCACCTTCCCGCCTTCTGCCACAAGCGGTTCGTCGGCCCCGATGAGCCGCATCCCCTCCGGACCCTCGGCGCTGAGCTGTACCGGGATGTCCTGCTCGGTCTTGTTCAGGATCTTGATATCGTACTTGTTCTGAATCGAACCGTCGCTCTGGCGCACGAACAGCGGCTGCCGTTCATGAATAACGCTGAGATCCAGCGTGCCCAGATGGGTCAGGCCGTAAAGGATACCAGACAGGGCGACGGCCAGGATGGTCAGGTAGACCAGCACACGCGGACGCTGAAACAGCTTCTTGGCCGGTTCGCCCGCGATCTCGTCAAACGAGGCGTAGCGGATCAGCCCCCGCGGTTTGTTGATCTTGTCCATCACCGCATCGCACGCGTCGATGCACAGGGCGCAGGTGATGCACCCCTCCTGCTGGCCATAGCGGATATCAATGCCGGTGGGGCAGACCGCCACGCACTGGCTGCAGTCGATGCAATCACCCTTATCCGGGTCCGCCTGGCCTTTCTTCAGCTTGCCCCGCGGCTCACCCCGGTGGAAGTCGTAGGTGGGGAGGATGGTCTCCTTATCGTACATGACCCCCTGGATGCGCGCATAGGGGCAGAGCCAGAAGCACACCTGCTCGCGCATGAAGCCCGCCAGCAGGAAGGTGCCTCCGGTGAACAGCGCCAGGACAATCCACGCTGTTGACCCCGCTTGCAGGGTGACGTAGTCGTGCCAGAGCTGGAAGGCGTCGGTGAACCAGGCCGCAAAGCTGATGCCGGTGAGCATGGAGATGGCCAGCCAGGCGCTCCACTTCGGCAGCTTCACCTTGAGCTTCTCCGCAACCGGCGCGGTGGCGAGCTTGCGCCGCTTCTGCGGCGGCCCCTCCAGCTTCTCCTCGATCAGGGTGAAGATGTCGGTCCAGATGGTCTGGAAGCAGAAGTAACCACAAAAGACCCGCCCGGCAATAGAGGTCACCACCGCCAGCAGGATGGCGAAGAAGAGCAGGACGAGGGAGAGCATCCACACGTCCTGCGGCATGATGGTGATGTGAAAGATGTAGAACTTGCGATCGGGTATATCGAACAGTACCGCCTGCCGGTCACCCCAGCGCAGATAGGGCCCGAGAAAGAACAGCAGCCAGGTGGACGCGGTGAACCATTTGAGGTTTCTGAAGCGGCCGGGTACCCGCTTCGCATGGATGGTCTCGCCGCCGGTGTTGACGTGCCAGTACTCGTCATACAGGGCGTCGGTATCGACGCTGGCCTGTGCTGTCTTGTCGTTCACATCTTCCTCCCACTGCCGCTGGGGAACGCGAATTATCGCAACCGAATTCTTGAGGGCCGTATTCGCCGCTGGGATGCCCAACCCGTTTGGACCAGCCGCGGAAATCCCTGGCCCCAGGCGCGTGCCGGGATGCGGCATGCCTTGCCAAGGGTACCGCGAACACGGCCCAAGGGCCGGTGACCGGAGTCACTTGCAGGGCGGCGATAGTACCCTGTTTCCCCCCCGTCTTGCATGATCGGGAGCGCGGCTCCGCGCCGGAGAACAGGCGGGATGCGCGCGCGCACTAAAAAAAAAAGGGGACCCCGAAACGAGATCCCCCTTTCCTTGATCCGGCTGCTCTTATGGCGTTTACCGGATCGAGGGCGCCGTTGTGCCGCAGGGCGGCTGCCCGACGGCGCGGCGCTCCTTACTTGTCGCTGTCCTTGTAGATCAGGTTATACGCCTTGATGCCGAAGAAGATGAGTATGACCACGGCAAAGGCAACGGTCAGGTAAGAGCCCAATTCAACCCAGTCCATCGTACTACCCCCTTTCTCAAGGGCCGGCCGCACGGGGTTGTGCGGCCGGCGTCGTTGCCGATCGGTTTCTTACTGGCCGCCGCCCAGCTGGTGGACGTAGACCGCGAGCTTTTTGATCTCGGTCTCGGTGAGACGATCCTTCCAGGCCGGCATGTCCGCGTTGCGGGTCTGTGGGTTGTTGGGAGCGTTCACACCATGAGCAATGGTGTACTTGATGCTGTCGAGATCCCCGTCACCGAAACGCCAGATGGCATCGGTCAGGTTGGCCGCACCCAGCGCCGCCATGCCCTTGCCCTCAGGCCCATGGCAGGCGAAGCAGGCGCCCTTGCCCATGAAGACCTCCTTGCCCGGGGCGTATTCGCTGCCCTGGGAGAGTGCCTGCACGTGCTTGGCAACATTATCCAGCTCCTGCGCGCTCAGGGTGCCCGAGTGAGCCGGCATGTTGCCCTTCCGGCCATTGGTGACGCTGGCCATGATGGCGTTGATGTCGCCGCCGTAGAGCCAGTCGTCATCGGCCAGCACCGGGTAGCCGGGGTTGCCCTGACCGCCGGCACCGTGACAGGCGGCGCAGTTGTCGCCGAACAGTACCTTCGCCGAGCGCTGAACGTAGTTGTTCAGCTCGTTGTCAGCGAGGATGGCGGCGGCGGACATGCCGGGCAGCCGGCTCTCGTACTTGCCGCGGACCTCCTCGATGGCGGCCAGCGACTCCTTGTACTCCCCGATGGAGGTCCAGCCCAGAACGCCCTTGGTGTGGGAGGTCAGGGTGGGCCAGGCGGGGTACAGGATTGTGTACAGCACAACGAGAATCCAGCTCGCATGCATACCAAGCATCCACCACTTCGGCGGCTGGTTGGTGAGTTCCCGCAGATTGTCGTCCCAGACGTGACCGGTATCCGGCGCGCCGAAGGCGTTGCTCTTGTCGCTCATTTACTTGTCCTCCGAATCGAAGTCTTCGTCTCCAGGCAGGTGACGCTGTGATTCAAGCTTCTCCTTGTTCTTCGGATGGAATACCCACACGTAAACCACAATCAGGATGACGAAAATGGCGACGGTGAGGGTCATGCCGACCCAGTCCGCCGTTGTCATCGAACCCCAATCGGTGTGGAAGTATTCCTGAAGCTTACTCACGGTAGTCGACGCCTTCCTGGAAGCTCACGTGGGTACCCAGGGACTGGAGGTAGGCAACAACTGCATCCATCTCCGTCTTGCCCTGAACCTTGGCTGCCGTGCTGTCGATGTCCTGCTGGGTATAGGGAGCACCCAGGGTCTTCATCGCACGCATCACCTTGGTCACGTGGTCAGGATTGACCTGCTTGTCATCCAGCCACGGGTAGTTGGGCATGACCGACTCGGGCACCACCGAACGCGGAGCGCGCAGGTGCTGGATGTGCCATTCGTCGGAGTACTTGCCGCCCACGCGGGCCAGGTCCGGACCGGTACGCTTGGAACCCCACTGGAAGGGGTGGTCGTACATCGACTCGGAGGCCAACGAGTAGTGGCCGTAACGCTCCTTCTCGTCGCGGAACGGACGAATCATCTGCGAGTGGCAGGTGTAACACCCTTCGCGGACATAGACGTCGCGGCCCGCAAGCTCGAGCCCGGTGTAGGGACGCACCCCGTCACCCGGTTTCCAGTCATCCAGGGTCTGGCCGGCCTGACGCTGCCAGGCGACCTCCGGATAGCGGTTGTGCTCCATGGTGTCGTCCAGATAGAACAGCGGCACGATTTCAACGAGGCCGCCCACCGAGAGGAGCACGACGAGCATCATGAACATCCCGAAGACGTTCCGTTCGAGCTTGTCCTGCAGTTTCGTGGAATGGATCTGATCAGCCATTGGTGTGTACTCCTTTCCGTTAGGCGCTGGCCGGAGCAGCGGTGCTCACGGAGCGCGCGCTAACCGCCTGGCGGATGGTCATCACGGTGTTGTAGAGCATGACCACACCACCGGCCCAGAAGATAACGCCACCGATGGTGCGCATGGCGTAGTACGGATGCATTGCGGCAACCGATTCGGCGAAGGTGTAGGTCAGGGTGCCGAACTCGTCGTAGTCGCGCCACATCAGGCCCTGCATGATGCCGGACACCCACATCGCGGTGATGTAGACCACGGCGCCGATGGTGGCCATCCAGAAGTGCAGGTTCACCAGCTTGGCTGAGTACATGCGGGTGTTCCAAAGCTTCTCGACCAGGTGGTAGAGCGCACCCGCGGCAACCATGGCCACCCAGCCCAGCGCACCGGAGTGCACGTGACCGACGGTCCAGTCGGTGTAGTGGGAGAGGGCGTTCACGGTCTTGGCGCTCATGACCGGGCCTTCGAAGGTGGACATGGCGTAGAAGGCCAGGGACATGATGAGGAAGCGAAGGATGTAGTCGTCGCGCAACTTATCCCAGGCGCCGGAGAGGGTCATCATGCCGTTCACCGCGCCGCCCCAGGAGGGGATGATCATGGCAAGGGAGACGGCGGCACCCAGCGAGCCGGTCCAGTCGGGCAGGGCGGTGTACTGCAGGTGGTGCGCACCGAGCCAGACGTAGCCGAACATCAGCGCCCAGAAGTGGATGACCGACAGCCGGTAGGAGAAGACCGGGCGGCCCGCCTGCTTCGGCACGAAGTAGTACATGATGCCGAGGAAGCCCGCAGTCAGGTAGAAGCCCACTGCGTTATGGCCCCACCACCACTGGATCATCGCATCCTGCACGCCGGAGAAGACCGAGTAGGACTTGAACAGGCTAACCGGGATGGCCAGGGAGTTGACCACGTGCAGGTAGGTGATCATCACCATCATGCCCATGTAGAACCAGTTCGACACGTAGATGTGACTGGTCTTGCGGCTGGCCACGGTCATGAAGAAGTTGAAGCTGAAAGCCAGCCAGACCACCGCGATCAGCAGGTCGATGGGCCACTCCAGTTCCGCGTACTCCTTGCCCTGGGTCAGGCCGAGCGGCAGGGTAATGACTGCCGAAACGATGATGAGATTCCAGCCCCAGAACACGAACCAGGCCAGCTTGTCGCTCCACAGCTTGGTGCCGCAGGTGCGCTGCACGCTGTAGAAACCGGTAGCCATCAGGGCACACCCGCCAAAGGCGAAGATGACTGCATTGGTATGCAACGGACGCAGGCGCCCGAAACTCAGATACTCACTATTCAAATTGAGCCACGGCCAAGCCAGCTCCGCGGCGATGTAGACACCGATGAGCGTGCCCACCACCAGATAGACGACGGCCGCGACGGTGAACCATCGTACGACCTCGAAGTTATATTTCTCTACTTGTGCTTCCACCAGTAGTCTCCTTTGCGTTGATGCCTTTTTTAGATTGCGGGTGCCGGAGGCCGCTACCGCTTGGAGTCGCGGGTGGCATTCCGTTGTGCAGAGGGCGAAGGTGAGATCGGGTCGGTTTCGCGCTCGGCACGCCGTTCAGCCTTACAACTTCGGTGTTTGGAAACACCCCCTCGGTTCTCTGTTGCAGGTCAGGCAGGAGAGGGAAACCCGGAAGGAACGTCTGGATCACAGGCCGGACGGGAATGGGCCCGAAGGTCGCACTCCCAATGACAATTTGCGGGACGTTTTTCTATGTTGTTGAATAAAAAACTAATTTAGTCCCGCTAATTACATTGCCGGCCGGCAATGTGACAACCCCCGATCTCCTGAGCAGCACGCCGAATATTAGCCGAAAGCAAGATACCAAAACATTGACCATTGTCAATTAAGGTGGCATTTGCCACACCGGCTTCGGGAGGGAAATTTCTTATAATTTTGCGGGGTTAAAGCTTGGGTCTGCGGCGCGGGAGCGGGCGGAGAGGCTGACCCCACGGGTGCTTGTCGCGATTTGACGCAGGTGCGGGAGGTCCAGCACCCGAATGTGCTTGCGCTGGACGGTCAGCAGCCGCTCCTCCTGAAAGCGGGTGAAGAGGCGGCTCACCGTCTCGACCGCGAGTCCGAGATAGTTGCCGATGTCGTTGCGCGACATGCTGAGGTTGAATTCGGTGGGTGAAAACCCGCGCGCACGATAGCGGTTGGAGAGGCTCATCAGCAGCGCCGCGAGCCGTTCCTCGGCGCTCTTCTTCCCGAGCAGCATGAGCAGGGAGTGATCATGCAGGATCTCCTTGCTCATGATCTTGAGAAGCTGATGTTGAAGGCCGGGGATCCGGTTGCCGAGCGCCTCCAGCTGTTCGAAAGGGATTTCACACAGGCTGGTGGTTTCGAGCGCTTTGGCTGCACAGGGATGGCTCTCTGTGATGATGGCGTCCAGCCCCAGCAATTCGCCGGGTAGATGGAAACCGGTCACCTGCTCGTGGCCATCCTCGGTGGGGGCATAGGTCTTGATCGAACCGGAGCGTACGGCGTAAATGGCCTGAAACGGCTCGCCCACCTGGAATAGATGCTCCCCTCGCTTGACCGGGCGGCGGCGCTTGATGATGTTGTCGAGCAGTTCCAGGTCGGCTTCGCTGATGCCCACCGGCAGGCACAATTGGAACAGGCTGCAGTTCCTGCAAGCGACCTTGATGCCGGAGATGTCGATGCCGCCTGTGGGACCCATCGGGTAGGTTCTTATATATAGGTGTACGGCTCCCGGTCGCCGTAACCGGGAGTGAGAGGGGTCTTATACCAGAGTGCCTGGGCGCCAACAAACGCACCTCCTCCAGAAAAACACCGACCAAACCAGCGAATCGATCGTAGGCGCGGCCGATATTCAATCAGAGACCGGTTCGGAGTATCCTACCCGGTTTCCGGCCATCGGGGCCCGGGGACAGCTAAAAGACTTCTGAGGGGTTGCCGCACATGCGCACGGCCACGGTCGAGCGGAAGACGTTGGAGACGCAGGTTGCCGTCTCGCTGGAACTGGACGGCAGCGGGCGCGCCAAGCTTGCGACCGGCGTTCCATTCCTCGATCACATGCTTGATCAGGTGGCGCGCCACGGCTTGGTCGATCTCGAGGTAACCGCCAAGGGCGATCTGCAGATCGACGCCCACCACACGGTGGAGGATATCGGCATCACCCTGGGCCAGGCGTTCGCCGCCGCCCTCGGTGACAAACGCGGTATTCGCCGCTACGGCCACGCCTATGTGCCGCTCGACGAGGCGTTGTCGCGGGTGGTGATCGACCTGTCGGGACGCCCGGGACTGGTGTTCGATGTGGAGTTTCCGCGCGCTCGCATCGGCGAGTTCGACGTGGACCTGTTTCAGGAGTTCTTCGCCGGCTTCGTCAACCACGCCCAGGTGACCCTGCACGTGGACGCGCTGCGTGGGCGCAATGCGCACCACATCGCCGAGACCGTCTTCAAGGCGTTCGGGCGGGCGCTACGCGTCGCGCTGGAGCCGGACCCGCGGATGGAGGGGGCGGTGCCCTCGACCAAGGGCAGCCTCTGAGCCGTTTCGTTCGTACCATCCCGCAACCCAATTACTTGATGTCATGAGCACTAGCGTCGCGGTCATCGACTACGGAATGGGCAACCTGCACTCCGTGGCCAAGGCACTGGAACACGCGGGTGAAGGCGTGCGCGTTGTGGTGACTCCCGATCCGGAGCGGATCCTGGCTGCCGATCGGGTGGTACTCCCCGGGGTCGGGGCGATCCGCGACTGCATGGGGGAGATCCGCCGCCTCGGCATCGACCAGGTGGTGGCCGAGGCGATTCAGAACAAGCCGCTGCTCGGCGTCTGCGTCGGACTCCAGGCACTGATGGAGGAGAGCGAGGAGAACGGGGGTACCGCCTGTCTGGGTATCTTTCCCGGACGGGTGCGCTATTTCGGTGATCCGCTTTTCGATGCCGCCGGTGAGCGCCTGAAGGTGCCGCACATGGGGTGGAATCAGGTGCATCAGACCGCTGACCACCCCCTGTGGACAGGGATCCCCCAGGATGAGCGCTTCTACTTCGTCCACAGCTACTATGTCATCCCGGACGATCCGGCCCTGCTGGCGGGCACGGCCCGCTACGGGGTGGAGATCGCCGCTGCGGTAACCCGTGGCAACGTTTTCGCCGTTCAGTTTCACCCGGAGAAGAGTCAGCGGGCGGGCCTTGCGCTCTACCGGAATTTTCTGCTCTGGGACGGCAAGTCCTGAACCGATTCCACAAAACACAACAGGCCTACCGGGGGAGACCCATGCTGCTGATTCCCGCCATCGACCTGAAAGACGGCAAGTGCGTGCGGCTGCGCCAGGGGCGCATGGAAGACGAGACGGTGTTTTCCGACGATCCGGTCGCCATGGCCGGACGCTGGGTGGAGGCGGGCGCCCGGCGCCTGCACCTGGTGGACCTGAACGGCGCCTTCGACGGCCGCCCGGTCAACCGGGAGGTGATCCATGCGATCGCCGCCGCCTACCCGGACATCCCCATTCAGGTCGGGGGCGGTATTCGTGATGCGGAGACGGTCGAGGCCTACCTGGATGCCGGTGTCAGCTATGTGATCATCGGCACCAAGGCGGTGAGCGCCCCACACTTCGTCAACGACCTGTGCATGGAGTTTCCGGGCCACGTCATCGTCGGACTCGACGCCAAGGAGGGTCGGGTCGCCATCGACGGCTGGTCCAAACTTTCCAAGCACAACGTCATCGACCTCGCCCGGCACTTCGAGGAGGATGGGGTCGAATCCATTGTCTACACCGACATCGGGCGTGACGGCATGATGACCGGCGTCAATATCGAGGCAACGGTGAAACTGGCCCAGGCCATCAGCATTCCAGTGATCGCCTCCGGCGGCATTACCAACCTCGACGACATCCGTGCCCTCAGCGAAGTGGCTGACGAGGGCATCATGGGCGCCATCACCGGCCGGGCGATCTACGAGGGTTCCCTCGACTTCGCCGAAGGCCAGCGCCTTGCCGATGAACTGGCGAGTGGCAAGTGACAAGTGGCAAGTGGCAAGCGGGTCAATCGACGTTTTTGGCTGTTCTTGTCACTTGAGACTTGAGACTTGAGGCTTGAGACTGAATTTATGGGTTTGGCAAAACGTATCATTCCCTGCCTCGACGTAGACGCCGGCCGGGTGGTCAAGGGGGTCCAGTTCGTCGATATCCGTGACGCCGGCGACCCGATCGAGATCGCACGCCGTTACGACGAGCAGGGCGCGGACGAGATCACCTTCCTCGACATCACCGCCTCCCACGAGGATCGTGAGACGATGGTCCATGTGGTGGAGGAGGTGGCCGGCCAGGTCTTCATTCCGCTCACCGTCGGCGGCGGGATCCGCAAGAGCGAGGATGTGCGCCGGATGCTCAACGCCGGTGCCGACAAGGTGGCCATCAACACGGCGGCCGTGTTCAATCCGGAGTTCGTGCGCGAGGCGGCGGAGCGGTTCGGCTCCCAGTGCATCGTGGTGGCGATCGATGCCAAACAGGTGGCGCCCGGACAGTGGGAAATCTTCACCCACGGCGGTCGCAAGCCCACCGGAATCGACGCCGTGGAGTGGGCGCGCAAGATGGTCGATTACGGCGCCGGCGAGATCCTGCTGACCAGTATGGATCGGGACGGCACCAAGTCCGGCTTCAACCTGCCCCTGACCCGCGCCGTCTCGGATGCGGTGCGGGTGCCGGTGATCGCCTCCGGGGGTGTGGGCAACCTGGACCATCTGGTCGACGGTGTGCTGGAGGGGAAAGCCGACGCGGTGCTCGCCGCCAGCATCTTCCATTTCGGCGAGTACACCATCGAGCAGGCCAAGCGCCGCATGGCCGAGGCCGGCATCGAAGTGCGGTTGTGAGACAGAATTTCACCGCAGAGGTCGCGGAGGTCGCAGAGGAAAGCACGTGAAAGTGCCTCGGTTCCCGGAAGGCGCTTGGGATTTCCAGTTGCGGCTGGATCTGCGAGCTCAATTTCCGATTTCCTCTGCGTTCTCTCGGCAACCGCTCCATGCGTTGCTCTAACTCCTGCATCCGTGCAGTCGTGCGCCCTCTGCGGTAAATTGCTTTTATGATGAATGAGACTTGGCTGGACGAGATTAAGTGGGGTGATGACGGGCTGGTGCCGGTTATCGCCCAGGACCACGCCACCGGGCGGGTGATGATGTTCGCCTGGATGAACCGGGCGGCGCTGGCGCTCACGGTCGAGGAGGGGCGCGCGGTCTACTGGTCCCGTTCGCGCGGTAAACTCTGGCGCAAGGGCGAGGAGTCCGGCCACGTGCAGCAGGTGAAGTCGATCCGCACCGACTGCGACAAGGATGTGGTGCTGCTGGCCATAGAGCAGGTGGGAGGCATCGCCTGCCATACCGGACGCGAGAGCTGTTTCTACAATCAGCTGGACGGTAATGCCTGGGTGCCGGTGGAACCGATTCTCAAGGACCCGGATACAATCTACGGGGGGAGCCGGTGAGCGATGTTCTGT
Source organism: Gammaproteobacteria bacterium (assembly GCA_041690635.1). Taxonomy (GTDB): domain Bacteria; phylum Pseudomonadota; class Gammaproteobacteria; order Thiohalomonadales; family Thiohalomonadaceae; genus JAWLGZ01. The sequence goes on along the minus strand of JAWLGZ010000003.1, from coordinate 35,090 downwards.
TACGATTAGCCGAGGTCCTGGAGGAGCGCAAGGGCGCCGAACCGGACAGCTCCTACGTGGCGAAACTGTATGCCAAGGGGCTCGACAGTATTCTGAAGAAGGTGGGCGAGGAGGCGACCGAAACGGTCATCGCCGCCAAGGACGGCGACCCGTCGCAGGTGATCTACGAGACCGCCGACCTCTGGTTCCACACGCTCGTGATGCTCAAGCACCTCAACCTCGAACCACAGGCGGTGCTGGATGAGCTGGACCGCCGCTTCGGCCTGTCGGGGTTGGAGGAGAAGGCATCCAGAGGCGAGTAATACGAATATTGCCATAGAGGTCACAGCGGACACAGAGAGCGTTCGCCGTTCAGCACGAGTGGATTCGCGGGTGAAACCGCGCCGGGAATCGCTGCTCCGCACTGTGACCTCTGTGTGCTCTGTGGCAAAAGGGTCCTGAAATGACCGATTGCATTTTTTGTAGGATCGTCGCCGGGGAGATCCCGGCGGAGAAGGTGTACGAGGACGACCGGGTGGTGGTCTTTCGGGATATCGCGCCGAAGGCGCGGGTGCATCTGCTGGTGATACCGCGCGAGCACATCCCAAGCCTGGCCGAACTGGAACCCGCGCATGACGGTCTTATCGGATACATGATGCGTCTGCTGCCCGAGCTTGCACGTGAGCAGGGGCTTGCGGAGGGGTTTCGCACGATTGTTAACACCGGTAAAGGTGGCGGGCAGGAGGTGTTCCATCTCCACATCCACCTGCTGGGTGGCGAACGCCTGCCCGGGTTTTGACCGGAAATTTCACCAACAGGAGTCTTCGAATGGGAATGGGCGGCATCAGTGTTTGGCAGCTTCTGATTATCCTCCTCATCGTGGTGTTGCTGTTCGGCACCAAGAAACTTCGCAACATGGGCGGTGACCTGGGCAGTGCCCTGCGCAACTTCAAGAAGGCGGTCAAGGAGGGTGAAGAGCCCGAGGCGGCCGCCGACGACAAGGCGAAGCTGGAGGAGAAGGCCGGGACCGTCTACGAGGGTCAGGCCACTCAGGAGAAGGACAAGGTGTAGCGGCGTTTACGCGCCCCCATGTTCGATATCGGATTCTGGGAACTGGCAATCATCGGGGTGGTCGCCCTGCTGGTGGTCGGTCCTGAACGCCTGCCAAAACTTGCCCGCACCGCCGGCATGTGGGTGGGGCGTGCGCGCGGTTTTGTCTCGAATGTGAAGGCAGACATCGATCGCGAACTCAAGGCCGATGAGTTGAAGAAGGCGATCGAGCGCAACGTGCAGAATACCGGCCTTCACGAGTTTGCGGATGAGGTCCGCGATACCGCGTCGCTGAAGGAGGAGTTGGAGTTGCTCTCGGGCAGCGATGATGGTGCGGAGAGCCGCGGGGGTACGAGCGACCGTAACCCCCAATCAGGGGCCAGCGCCCTCCAGAGCCCGGGCGACAGTAAACCTCAGACTGGCGCCGACACCCGCGAGGAGATGGGCGAAAGCAATCCCCAGTCCGGCGCCGACACCCGCAACGATGAGCGATAATAACTCCCGGCCCGAGGCTGAACAGCCCTTTATCACCCACCTGATAGAGCTACGCGATCGGTTGCTGCGGATCGTGCTGCTGGTGCTGCTGATCTTCCTCGGGCTGTTCTATTTCGCCAACGACCTCTACTCCTTCCTCGCCGAGCCGCTGCTGGTGCATCTGCCCGAGGGCGGCCAGATGATCGCCACCGAGGTGGCCTCGCCGTTCCTTACCCCGTTCAAGCTGGCGCTGGTGCTCTCCATCTTTGCGGCGATGCCCTTTATCCTCCATCAGGTCTGGTCGTTTATCGCCCCCGGTCTCTATTCCCACGAGCGCCAGATAGCCATACCGCTGCTTATCTCCAGCTCGCTGCTGTTCTATGCGGGAATGGCGTTCGCCTACTTCGTGGTGTTCCCCCTCATCTTCGGTTTCTTCACCTCTGTCGCCCCGGAGGGGGTGGCGGTGATGACCGATATCGCCAAGTACCTCGACTTCGTCCTCAAGCTGTTTTTTGCCTTCGGCTTCAGCTTCGAAGTCCCCGTGGCGATCATCCTGCTGGTCTGGATGGGCGTGACCACCCCCGATGCGCTGATTGAAAAACGGCCCTATGTGGTTGTGGCGGCGTTCGTGATGGGGATGCTGCTCACCCCGCCGGACATCATCTCCCAGACCCTGCTCGCCTTCCCCATCTGGATCCTGTTCGAGGCGGGCGTGCTCGCCTCCCGTTACTTCCTCAAGTTAAAGCGTACGCGCGAGGAGGAGATGGAAAGTGAGCAAGAAGAGGAGACCCTCGATACCGACCAGGCGATGGAGGCGGCGCTTGACCGGTATGAGCAGGAGGAGGCCGCCCTCAAGGGCGATGTCAAGGATGAGAAGTAAGCGTGAGAACCCCCACGCTTAACTCCTGACTTCCGGATGGAACAGTCGGTAGACGATAGGGATCAGCGCCAGGGTGACCACCAGGGAGACGGTCAGTCCGGCGATCAGCGTCACTGCCAATGGCCGCAGCATTTCCGATCCCTCTCCCACGCCGAGTGCCAGCGGCAGCATGCCGCAGGCGGTGGTGAGCGTGGTCATCAGGATTGGCCGTAGGCGCAGGCGCGCAGCATCCACAATCGCCTCCGCCACCCTCAAGCCGCGGGCGCGCGAGAGCTCGATATACTCGACCAGCACGATGGCGTTGTTGACCACGATGCCGGCGAGCATGATCATGCCGAGCCACACCGGCATCGACAGCGGCAGATCCAGCAGTGTCAGGCCTATTGCAACGCCGATGGCCGCGAACGGCACGCTCAGCAGGATGACAAACGGGTTGCGCACCGACTCGTACTGTACCGCCATCACCACGAACACCAGGAACAGGGCAAGGGCAAGCAGGACCTGACCCATGCCACGCCCCTCTTGCAAGGTCTTCAGCTCACCCCCATCGAACAGCACATAGCCCGGCGGCAGTTCCAAATTCTCCAGCCGCTGTTCTATGTCGGCATAGACGGCGCCCAGAGTGGCATCGCCGGTCAGTGACCCGGTGATCTCGACAATGCGCCGCTGGCGGTCGCGCAGAATCTCCGCAGGTTCAGCCACCAGTTCGACCCGGGCAAGGTCGCCCAGACGGACGGGGCTGCCGCTGTCTGTGAACAGTACCAACTGCTCCAGGGTAACCGGGGCGTTCATATCACCGCGCGGCAGTCGCACGCGGATGTCGTGACTCCGATCTCCGTCGAGAAAGCTGGTGGCGATTTCACCCTCCAGGGCAGCGCGCAAGGCCCGACCGATCTCGGTGGCATCGAGCCCCAGGTCCGCGGCACGTCGCCGATCGATCCGAAGCGCGATCTCCTGGCGCCGTTCCTCAGCCGAATGGGTCAGGTTGCGCAGTCCCGGCACCCCTTGCAGTCGATGCACCACCGCATCGCCCAGCAGGGTGAGCGTGTCCAGATCGGGACCCTGAATGCGCAGGCTGAGATCGTCATCGCCCCGACCGATACGTACACCCCGGATGCCGCGGGTGCGCATGCGCACTTCGACGCCGGCCAGCCGCTCGCTATCGACCAGCTTCTGCACTCGTTTGATCCACGCCTCGCTGCTGACGCTACGCGCATGGCGCGGCACCAGCTGCAGGGTGATGGTGCTGCGGTTGCTGGCCTCCCGCTCGGTACGGCCGAAGATGAAGCCGCCGACCAGGGTGAAGACCGTCTCCACCTCAGGCTGGGCATGCAGGATCCCCTCCAGCCGACGCACCGCCGCATCCATCTCTTCGAGTGCAATGCCGGAGTCCGCCACCAAGCTGACGATGATCTCGCCCTGATCCATTTTCGGCAGAAACTCCTGTTTACCGGCGGTGAAGACCGGGGCGCTGAGCACCAGGCCGGCCACCAGCCCGAGTACTACCACCACCTGCGCAGACCGACTGGCAAGCAGGCCGGCAACCAGTCGGCCGTAAAACTGCTGCAACACCTCGACCGTGCCGTCGATCAGCCGCCGCACGCGCCCGCTCTCACCCCCTGCGCCAACCCGTACACCAAGCGCCGGCACCAGCGTAAGTGCCACCACAAGAGAGGCGAGAATGGCAGCGGAGATGGTGAAGATCAGTTCGCGGAACAGCAGTCCGATGAGCCCCGAAACGAACAGGAACGGAAGGACCGCCGCCAGGTTGGTGCTGGTGGCGGCGATGATTGCGCTGTGGATCTCCGCTGCTGCGGTCTGGCCCGCCTGCAGCGGCGCCTCGCCTGCACGCTGGTGACGGTGGATGTTCTCCAGCATGACGATGGTGTTGTCCACCAGCATGCCGACCCCCAGGGCAAGCCCCCCCAAGGTCATGATGTTGAAGGTGAGCCCCCCGGCACCCATCAGCACGAAGGTGACCATCACCGCGAGTGGGATCGCACTGCCGATGATGAGAGTCCGTCGCAGGTTGCCGAGGAACAGGTAGACGACGATCATCGCCAGCGTGGTACCGCTCAGCGCCGCGAGGGTGGTGTTGTTCAGGGCGTTGCGCACGTGAACGGCCTGGTCCGCCACCCGCTGTACCTCCACATCGGCCGGCATCAAGCCCTGTGTGCGCAGCCACTTCAGGTGGTTGTCCACCGCATCCACCACCGCGACCGTGTTGGCGGCGGGCTGCTTCTGGATGGAGACCTTCACTCCGGGAACACCGTTCAGGCGCGCCCGGATCCGCTCGTTGGTGTGGGTATCCAGTACCCGCCCGAGTTCATCCAGCCGGACGGTGGTGCCGTCCGCCAGCCGGATGGGTAGTGCGGCGATCTCCTCCACCGACTGGAAGCGCCCGGCGGTCCGGCCGCTAAGCTGCAGGCTGGGGGTGTAGAGGGTGCCCGCGGGGGTCTCGGCGTTGGCCAGCCGGAGCGCCTCGATCAGATCGCCCACCGCCAGCCCCACCGATGCGATCCGCTGCGGATCCGGCAGCACCTGGATCTCGCGCAGCAGGCCGCCGCCGACCTCCACGGCAGCTACGCCCGGTAGATTGAGGAACTGCCGGGCAAATTCATAATCGACCCACTCGCGCAGGGCGACCGGTCCACTGGTCGTGGAGCTGATTACAAACTCGGTCACCGGGATTTGCGACGGGTCCCGCTTGAAGATGACCGGCGGGTCAATGCTGTCGGGCAGGAACCGCTTGGCACGATCCAGTCGGGTACTGGCATCGCGCAGGGCGATGTCGATGTCCTTGCCGTACTCGAACGCCAGGTCGACGCTGGAGGAGCCCTCACCGGTGCGGGACTGCACCCCGATCGCGTCCTCGGTGATGGCAAGCTGCTCCTCCAGTTGGCGGGTGACCTGATCCTCCATAATGCGGGCGGGCACGCCCGGGTCGAGGATACGGATCCGGATCTCCGGATAGATCAGCTTCGGCAGCAGGTCCACCGGCAGGCGGCCGACGGCGAACAGCCCGAGGACGATGACTGCCAGGGCGATCATGCTGACGCCGATCGGGTGCCGTATCGACCAGCCGGCGATGCCCCCGCCAGCTCGGGAGACCGACGGGTGGGTCATGGGGTTGCGCCGGGTCCGCCGACCACTTCCACGGGCGTACCATCGGTAAGCCCCATGAAACCCTTGATCACCACCGGGGTGCCCTCACCCGGTCCGTCAAGGAGTTCCACGCGCTCGCCGAGCTGGAGCCCGGTGGTGACCGGATGGCTTTGGGCGTGACCTTCATCGATCACGAATACGTACTCCCCTTCGCCGCGGCGCAAGGCGGCGAAGGGGATGGTCAGGCGTGGTTGCGCGCGGCCGGCCAGCAGCACGCGGCAGGACTGTCCCGGACGTGCACCGGGCGGCGGCGGACTGAGCACCACCTCGACTGTTCCCTGGCGGGTCACCGGATCGATGCGTGGATGGATACGGACCACCTTGCCCGGGTGGCGCGCAGAGCCCAGGGCGTCGATCCGCACCTCGACCTGCTCGCCGGCTGTGATCTCGGGCAGGAGCAGCTCCGAAACCTTGACTTCGGTGACCAGCTCGCTGGTGTCGGTCAGTGTCAGTACATGGGCCAGGCGCGGCACCACGTCTCCGGGTTCAGCGAGACGGGCACTGATTGCGCCGGAAAAGGGCGCGCGGACCTCAGTGTACCCGAGCCGGATCTTGAGCAGATCTTCCTCCGCGAGAGCAACCTCCAGGGCGGTGCGGGCGCGCGCCAGCTCCTCCTCGGAGATAATCCGCCCGCCGCGCAGCTTCTCGAGCCGCTGCACATCCAATTCCGCCTGGCTGCGCCCGGCGGTGGCTTTCTTCAACTCCGCACGGAGCAGTTGATCGTCCAGGCGCAACAGCAGATCACCTTTTTCGACCTGCTCGCCGGCCCGGACCGCCAGGGTTGCGAGTCGGCCTTCCTCGCGGGTGACCACCTTCACTTCGCGGTCGGCACGTAAGGTGCCCAGGCGTTCCAGTTCGAAGCCGGTGGCACCGAAGGTGACCGATGCGGCCTCCACCGGGTGCGGGCGTTCGGCTTTTTTTTCCCCTTCGCTTTTCGTGTCCGGCTGGCAGCCGGCGAACAGCAATGCGAGTGGGAGAGCGATGTAGACGGCGAGCCTGTGCATGATCCGGGTGGTTGTTGACGGAAATTCCTATCATACGGTTCGAGTGGGTGTTGCGAACAGCGATAACGCGGGCAAATCCGACTATCGACAACGCACATGCCGATTTAGCTTAGCCGCCGGTTATGGCGGAGATCGTTGCCAGCCCACCCGCACGGTGGTTTAATCGCACTCCTATTGTCAGGATTTGGGGGGGAGTATGAAGGGACTAACCATCAAGCTGCGTCTTGTGCTGACGCTGGCATTCATGGCGGTGCTGCTGCTGGCCATCGGCGTGGTCGGGCTGACGGGGATGCGCCATGCCGTGGACAGCCTGAAAACCGTCTACGAAGACCGCATGGTCCCGACCGAACAGCTCTCCGCCGTGAACGACCTGATGCGGACCAATCTGCAGCAGGTGCTGCTGGCCTCCCAGCACGACCCGGCGCTCGCGGTGAGCAGGGTGCATGAGGAGACCCACGGGGTCGACAGCCACACCCGGGCGGTTGCCGAGAACATCGAGCGTATCACCGCCATCTGGAAAGCCTATATGGCTACCTATCTCACCCCGGAGGAGGAGCAACTCGCCAACGAGTACGCCTCCAAGCGCGCCTTCTTCGTCAATGAGGGGCTGAGAAAGGCGGTGACGCTGCTGGAGGCGGGTGATTATCAGGGGGCCAGTCTGCAGGTCATCCGCGTTGGTCTGCCCGCCTTCGACACCGCCAAGGAGGTCGCCGAGAAGCTGATGGCGCTTCAGCTGCGGATCGCCAAGGAGGAGTATGACGCTGCTCTGGCGGAGTACGAGACCATCCGCGCCGTGGCGATCGCGAGTATTGCTATCGGTCTCCTGCTTTCCTCGATTGTCGCCTACCTCCTCATCCTGGCCATCAGCCGGCCGCTGGGTGTCGCGGTGGATATGGCCGGCCGCATCGCCGCCGGCGATCTCACCGGCGATGTGGAGGTGAAGCGGACTGACGAGACCGGTCAGTTGTTGGCCGCCCTCAAGGCGATGCAGGACAAGCTGCGTGAGGTGGTCGGGGAGGTTACCGTCGGCAGCGATGCGATTCTCAGCGCGGCTGGCGAGATCGCCAAGGGCAACCTGGACCTGTCGCAACGCACCGAGGAGCAGGCCTCCAGCCTGGAGGAGACCGCCTCCAGCATGGAGGAGATGACCTCGACCGTAAAACAGAACGCCGACAATGCCGCACAAGCCAATCAGTTGGCCGCCAGCGCCCGCAAGCAGGCGGAGTCGGGCGGGGAGGTGGTCGGCGATGCCGTGATCGCGATGAAGGCGATCAACGCCAGCTCCAAGCAGATCGCCGACATCATTGGTGTGATCGACGAGATCGCCTTCCAGACCAACCTGCTGGCGCTGAACGCCGCGGTCGAGGCGGCGCGCGCGGGGGAGCAGGGGCGCGGGTTTGCGGTGGTCGCCGGCGAGGTGCGGAACCTCGCACAGCGTAGTGCGTCGGCAGCCAAGGAGATTAAGGGGCTCATTCAGGACAGCGTGGCCAAGGTGGAGGCGGGCTCGGAACTGGTGGAGCGCTCCGGTGCCACCCTCCAGGAGATCGTCGAAGGGGTCAAGCGGGTCACCGACATCGTCGCGGAGATCGCGGCGGCCAGCGGCGAGCAGGCCGCCGGCATCGATCAGGTGAACAAGGCGGTGATGCAGATGGACGAGGTGACGCAGCAGAACGCCGCCCTCGTCGAAGAGTCCGCCGCCGCCGCCCGCTCAATGGAGGATCAGGCGCGAAGCCTCAGCGGAGTGGTTTCATTTTTCCGGCTGGATCAGGCGGCTGCCCCGCTTGCGGCACCTGTCTCCGTCAGCGAGAGACCGGCAGTGCCCAAGCCGGTGCCGCAGCAGCGCCCAGCCACAAAACCTGTCGCCAAAGCCAAGGCCTTGGACAAGGCGCCTGCAGCTCGTAAGCAGCTCCCCGAGGAAGAGGAGTGGGAGGAGTTCTGAGCCTCCTTTTCAACTCCCGGAGTCGCGCGCGCTCAGTGGCCACGGAAGGGTTCACCGTTAGCGTTCAGGCGGGGCAGTCACGGGCGGTGGGCAGCAGGACAAGGCCACCGTCCGGGGCCGCCTCCGACAGCAGATATTCGTGGCCGCGGTGCTCGATGAGCAGCATGCGCTCCTTCCCCAGCAACTCGGAGGCAAAGACCCGTTCGGGATGCGCGGTTCCTTCCGGCGCGGGACGGTAGGCGAAGTCGTGGGTGGGCATGGCTCGATTCCTCCTCTTCCGGGAATCCAACCATACGCACCGCCTGTGACGCTTTATTGAAAAAATGATGCCGGGAGTCCGACACCCCCGGTATCGCTCGATCGGTACTGTGATCAGACGGCTTCGGCCGGTACCTCCTCCTCTTCAAGTTGCCCGACCAGCTCTTCGACCAGGCTCTGGTCATTTGCCTGCGGGGCAGGCACCGTTCCTTCGGCCACCCCGGTGGGCGGCTCCTCCAGCCCCGGCGCTTCGGCAGTCTCGTCAGTGGCGGGGAGTGTCGGGGATGGATCACCGATAACTGTCTCGGAGTTCTCTTCGACGCCGGTCCCGGCCGGGGCCGGAGTGGTGGATTCCTCCGTATCCTCCTCGACGATTGGGTTATCGGTCTCCTCGACCGCCTCATCGGCAGGGGCTCCGGCGACCGGGTCGGTGACAGGCGGCTCCGTGCCGCCCACAAACCGGGACACCGGATCCTCTCCTCGAGCCAGGGTGGAGACCACCTGGCCGAACGGGAGCCGGCCGAGTTCCTCGTAGGTGGCGATCAACTCCCGTGCCTGGTGGGCCGGCGAGTTGGGGTTCTTTCCGTGCCCCTTGCCCGTTCGGGCCTCGTCGGAGAGCGTCAAGGTGACCGAGGGGACGGGTTGTGGCTTCCCGGCCCCGCGCTTTGATGCCTGGGCGGGTTGCTCGGCGGTTGGGGGCAGCGGTCGGTGCTGCCCCCCGTTGTCGTGGATCTTCATGGTTCTCCTCCAATGTACGTCCGCCATTGGTAAGCAGGATCTGTGCCTTGAGGCCCAACAGGAAGAATCGACGTAGTAATTCATATGGTTATGTTGTGGCGGCGGCGCCGCCGGCGGCCGTCTCCGGCCAGAGATTGCCGGTCCGGCGGGAAACCGGCAGGGAGAGGCCCGGCCGGGACGCGGGCTCCCGAGAGGACCGCTATACGATTAATATGCGATGATCCCGTTCTTGGCCGGGCGGCGTTTTTGCCGCTGCGGTGAGATGGGTTTGAAGTGATTTTCTGGAGATGCACATGCAACCGTTGGTGGGCCTGATCATGGGCTCGGCTTCTGACTGGGAGACGCTGCAGCACGCGGCGGAGACACTGGTGCAGCTGGGCGTTCCGCACGAGGTGAAGGTGGTTTCTGCCCACCGTACCCCCGACCTGCTGTTCGAGTACGCCGGCAGTGCGGAACAGCGCGGGCTCCAGGTGATCATCGCCGGGGCCGGCGGGGCGGCCCATCTGCCGGGAATGGTCGCTGCCAAGACCCCGCTGCCGGTGCTCGGGGTGCCGGTCCAGTCCAAGGCGCTCAACGGCCTCGACTCCCTGCTCTCCATCGTCCAGATGCCGGCGGGCGTGCCGGTGGGCACACTCGCCATCGGTCGGGCCGGTGCGGTCAATGCGGCCCTGCTCGCCACCTCCATCCTCGGCAACGTACGTCCGGAGTTCCGCGAGGCGATCTCCCAATTCCGTGATCGGCAGACAGAGACGGTTCTCGCCCGCCCCGATCCGAGGGAGGGGGCATGATCGTCGGCATCGTCGGCGGGGGCCAGCTGGCCCGGATGCTGGCGCTGGCCGGCCATCCGCTGGGACTCCGGTTCATCTTTCTCGACCCGGCGCCCGACGCCTGCGCCGCGCCGCTGGGCGAGCACCTGTGCGGCGGCTTCGACGACCGTGACTGCCTGCAACAGTTGGCGGACCGGTGCGACGTGGTGACCTACGAATTCGAGAACGTGCCGGAAGAGAGTATTGCCTTCCTGGCCGAACGGGTCCCGGTTCACCCCGGTGCGGAGGCCCTGGCCGTGGCCCGCGACCGCCTCCGGGAGAAGAGCCTGTTCAGGAACCTGGGCATTCCAACCGCGCCCTTCGCCGCGGTGGACTCCCGGGAGGATCTCGGCCGGGCGGTGACCGACATCGGTCTCCCTGCCGTCCTCAAGACCCGCACACTCGGCTATGACGGCAAGGGCCAGGCGGTCATGCGCCAACCGGAGGACCTGGACACCGCCTGGGCCGAGCTCGGCGGCGTGCCGCTCATCCTGGAAGGGTTCGTCCCTTTCGAGCGAGAGGCATCCATCATCGCCGTGCGCAGTCCGGGGGGAGAGACCGCCTTCTACCCGCTCTCCGAGAACACCCACCGCAACGGCATCCTCCACCTCTCCCTGAGTCGCCCCGGCGACCCGCTTCAGGCAGAGGCCGAATCGAGCGCAAAGCGGCTGCTCGAATCGCTCGACTACGTCGGCGTCCTGGCGCTGGAGCTGTTCCAGCTTGGCGACACCCTGCTCGCCAACGAAATGGCCCCACGGGTCCACAACTCAGGCCACTGGACCATCGAGGGTGCCGAGATCAGCCAGTTCGAAAACCACCTGCGCGCCATCCTCGGCCTGCCGCTCGGCTCGACCGAGGCGGTCGGCCGTTCCGCCATGCTCAACTTCATCGGTGAAGTTCCCGAAGCGGCACGCGCCCTTTCCCATCCTGCCGTACACCTGCACGTCTACGGCAAGGCGCCGCGCCCCGGCCGCAAAGTGGGGCACGCCACGCTCCGGGCACCCGACGAGCAGGCGCTGCAGGGAAGGTTGGGGAAACTGCTGGCGTTGGTCGATCGTCCTGCAGGAGAGGTGGACGAACCCCGGGGCTCCACAAACCCCGATACACCGATTGAAGAATCCACCCCCGCCGTCTTTGCCCATTGAGTCAGGGTGAGCCCGCCGGGGGACGTGCACCTGAAGCCCCCCGATTGTCCGTCGCCTACCCCTACGGCTTCGGCGGTGGTATCGTGCCCCTATTGATTTTACTGCTATTTCAGCAGGTTATGCGCACATAAAGTCACCTTGGGGACCACCATGAAGACCGGACCGCGTGAGATCATCAACCCCTTTCGTCCCATTCCGCTGGACGTGCCGGAGGGGATGGCGCCGAACGAGTTCTTCAACAGCCCCGAGAATCTCGACGACCTGATCCACAACAACGGTCTGTTGCAGAACCCGGAGAACCTGCTGCTCTACCGCAAGGCGCTCGGCCACAGCAACGAGTTCGACACCTCCATCATCTACAACACCTCCAAGTCCATCCTCAATCCGCTCGGGCGGCCGGTGCGGCGGACGCAGGTGCCGGAGAACGTGCGCCACGTCTGGAACCGGATGAACCAGATCATCATCGACTACATGCTGGAGCGCTACCCGGACCCGGCCGAACACCTGGTGCTGGCGGGGGAGGCGAGCCTCGATGCGACCTGGCCGCTCACCTCGCCGGGGGTGCCGAGCATCCGCATGCTGCACAACCACTTCATCGTCTTCCCGATGGAGCACTTGCGCGGCGCCACCCTGGCCGACCCGAGCAACCCCAACCTGACCGACGGCGGGCAGCACTCCCTGTTCGAGAAGTACATGCACGACGTCTACCGGGAGTTCATCTGCGGGGCGCTCAACCTGACGGTGCTGAAGCCGGTGAGTGACGAGTCGGCGCGGCTGGAACTGACCGGCTACCCGCAGGGGCTGCCGAGCTGGGAGATCCCGGGTGGGGCGGCGACCCTGGAGGACATCCGCTTCTGGCAGGAGTACGACCAAGTGTTGAAGGGATTCCTCGACTTCTACCGCACCTTCTTCAGCCAGGTCTCCACCCGCAACGCGCCGATGCCGCCGGACCTCTACTTCCCGGAGGCGGTCGAGCGGGTGCTGATGTTCAACAACGACTTCCTGAAGACCGCGAAAAAGGTGCGCGACCGCTGTATCACCGACCCCGCCTACGCCAACGCCGTGCGCTGGCAGCCCGCCTTCAAGCAGCTCATCTACCGCAACGACGAGGGCAAGCTGATCGTCACCATCAGCCAGAACTCCATCGGCAACGCTATCACCGAACTGCTCGGCGTGGTGGTGAAGCGGGTGCCGGATGTCGAGGCCTACGAAAAGGCGGAGCCGCAACTGATCGAGCGGCTGCTCGAGGTACGCCGGCGGCTCATCGAGGCGGACCTGGGCGACGGGATCGCCACCGCGCAGTGGGACGCAAACTAAACAACTGTCCCGAAAAAAGTATCCACACAACGCGGTAGGAGCGGCGGAAGCCGCGATTCGGCACTGCTAACTTTCAGCGAGCCGCTGGCCGGCCGTCTGCAGCGTGCCTCTCAGGCGAACGAATACGCCATCCCCAGTTTCTCAGCCACCGCATGGAGGCGCTTGTCCCGCGTCCACAGCCGTGATGTACCGTCCAGGGCCACAGCGGCCAGCAAATGAGCGTCCACATAGCCGATGCCCCGGCCCATCAACGCCTGCCGCTCAATAAAGAAGAGGACCTCCTCGTCACGGGCCACCGTGGCCTGCGGCAGATCCTTGAGCAGGGCAAGCACCTCCGCCCGATGACGCAGGTTTCCACAGGCCAGTTCTCCCAGCACGAACGGATGCATCACCACTCGGCCGCTGCTCAGCAGTGCCACCAGGGTCTCGTCGCCAGCCCGCAGATGGTCCACCCAGACCGAAGTGTCGACCAATATCATTCGGCTTCGGGCCGGCGGCGATCGATTGGCTCCAGTTGCGGTTCACTGCCGCCCAGCCGTGCCAGCCGGCGGGCGCTCTCGCGTTCAATCAAGGCCCGCAGCCCCTCGCGTACCAGGGCGGCCTTTTCGGTTGTGCCGCAAAGCCGCTGGGCTTCCGCCAGAAGCTGATCGTCAATGTTCAAAGTCGTGCGCATGATTACTGTCCTAGAGGTGATGCATCGAAATATACATCACTAGATGTCTATTGTCGTGCCTTGGGGATGGGGCGGGGGGAGTTGCGGGGTCCGGCTCGACCCGTCCGAAGGCCTCTGACATCGGGGCGTTGGTCGGAAAAGTTACTGCGCCCCCATTTATCTCTGGTGTGCAATGAGCCATGACTTATCGCCACAGGAGGCACTTGAGCAGGAGAAGTGGTGGGCCCACCAGGACTTGAACCTGGAACCAACGGATTATGAGTCCGCTGCTCTAACCAATTGAGCTATAGGCCCGGGAGGGTTTGTTCTGTCCTGTGGGAGCGCCGTCCCCGGCGCGAGTTTTCTGACGTCCTATCGCGCCGGGGATTTATGCCCCGCACGGGGTACGGCGCTCCTACAGGGGTGTTTCAGCCGTTTGTGTTTCTTATTTTACGTGGGTGGGGTGGGATTTGGCAGCGGAGATGCTTTTACTGTTTATTATCCCCTCATCCTGGCCTTCTCCCTGGGGGAGAAGGGATGGCTGCGGTTGGGGGTTCGCAGGGGCTTCGAACTGTTTGGTGTAGCCATCCTGGCGCGGCGTCTTCGGCTTCGCTAACCCCCTGCCCGGCCATCCGTGGCCGGGCGTGAGCCGCGCTGCGAATGTCCACCGGACATTCGGTCGCGGCTCACCCCTCCGAGTCGAGGAAGCTGCGGAGGTGCTCGGAGCGGCTGGGGTGGCGCAGCTTGCGCAGCGCCTTGGCTTCGATCTGGCGGATGCGCTCGCGGGTGACGTCGAACTGTTTGCCGACCTCCTCCAGGGTGTGGTCGGTGTTCATGTCGATGCCGAAGCGCATGCGCAGCACCTTGGACTCGCGGGCGGTCAGCCCCTCCAGCACCGACTGGGTGGCTTCGCTCAGGCCGGCGGCGGTGGCCGATTCGACCGGCGACAGGATGTTGGAGTCCTCGATGAAATCGCCAAGGTGGGAGTCTTCATCGTCACCGATGGGGGTCTCCATGGAGATCGGCTCCTTGGCGATCTTGAGCACCTTGCGCACCTTCTCCTCGGGCATCTCCATCCGCTCGGACAGCTCTTCCGGGGTGGGCTCGCGGCCCATCTCCTGCAGCATCTGGCGGGAGATGCGGTTGAGCTTGTTGATGGTCTCGATCATGTGGACCGGGATGCGGATGGTGCGGGCCTGGTCCGCGATGGAGCGGGTGATGGCCTGCCGGATCCACCAGGTGGCGTAGGTCGAGAACTTGTAGCCGCGGCGGTATTCGAACTTGTCCACCGCCTTCATCAGGCCGATGTTGCCCTCCTGGATCAGATCCAGGAACTGCAGCCCGCGGTTGGTGTACTTCTTGGCGATGGAGATGACGAGGCGCAGGTTGGCCTCCACCATCTCCTTCTTGGCACGGCGGGCCTTCGCTTCGCCGATGGACATCTTGCGGTTGATGTCCTTGATCTCGGAGATGGTCATGCCCTTCTCCTCCTCCAGGGTGGAGAGGCGGCCCTGGACGCGGCGGATCTCGTCCGCATGCTGCTTCAGGGCGGCGGAGTAGGGCTTGCCGCTCTTGAGGTGCTTGTTGACCCAGGAGGCGTTGGTCTCGTTGTCCGGGAAGGAGGTGATGAACTCCTTGCGCGGCATCTTCGCCTGGTGGACGCAGAGCTCGAGGATCGCCTTCTCATGGCCGCGAATGGACTCGACCATCCGGCGCATGTTGTCCACCAGCCGGTCCACCAGCTTGGGGGCCAGCTTGAACTCCATGAAATAGGCGGTCAGCTCCTCCTGGAGCTTGCGGGTCTTCGCGTGCTTCTTGCCGTTCTTGGCTGCGGCGGCGACAACCTTCTCCTGCAGCGCGCGCAGTTGGGCCATGCGCTCGCGCACCTCTTCAATATCGGGACCGGATGGTCCGGCATTGTCAGCGTCATCACCGTCGCTGTCGCCGTCATCGCTGTCGTCATCGGCCCCGCTGTCATCATCGGCCGCCAGCGTCGTGTCACTGTTGTCCGGTTCTTGCGGGGCTGGTTCCTCGACGGTCTCCAGGAAGCCGGTGAGGAACTCCGCCAGACGCACCTCGCCCGCCTCGACCCGCTCGAATTCGCGCAGCAGTTCGGCAATGGTCTCGGGGTGGCTGACCAGTGCTTCGAGCATCTGGTTGAGGCCGTCCTCGATGCGCTTGGCAATCTTGATCTCGCCCTCGCGGGTGAGCAGCTCCACCGCGCCCATCTCGCGCATGTACATGCGCACGGGGTCGGTGGTGCGGCCGAATTCGCTGTCCACCGAGGCGAGGGCCGCGGCGGCCTCTTCGGCGGCATCGTCATCCGGGGTCACCGGTTCACCGCTGATCAGCAGGCTGTCGACGTCGGGGGCCACCTCGTGGACGGTGATCCCCATGTCGTTGATCATGCCGATGATGTCTTCGATCTGCTCCGGGTCGACGATATCGTCGGGCAGGTGATCATTGACCTCTGCATAGGTCAGGAATCCCTGCTCTTTCCCACGGGCGATCAGCATTTTCAACTGCGACTGCTGTTCTTGATCCATCATCTCCGGCACTCTTGAAGTTTCTATTGGAGGCCGCTTAAGCGGGCCAAGCGAACCATACAATATACACTATAGACCATGAAAACTGCCATGCATTTCAAAAAGTTCAGCCCATAGAAGGGCTTCGCTTCCAAAGCTCAGACCGGCTCGCGATTTTGCGCTTACCTTTCGTTCTTGTCGGCCAGCAGGCGCTGATACTCAAGCCTCTCTTCGGGTGTGAGTTCACGAAAGCGGCCCTCCAGTTCCCGGCGTCTTTCCGTTCTGCCAAGCCGTTCGAGTTTTTGCAGGGCATCGCGGAACTCGACCGCCAGATCCGCCTCTTCCCCGAGCAGGGGTTCGCGCCGGGCGAGGGTTGCCAAGTGACGGCCCTCCGGCGCATCCCGCCAGTGTTCGACCAGTCCCGCAGTGGTTAGATGCGGGTGATTTGTAAGCAGTTCAAGCATCTCAGCCAGTAATCGGGTGCCTGGCACGGATTGCCCCGCAAGACCCGGGGGCGGCGTGCACTCCCGCCCCAAGCGGGGCCAGTGCAGCAGCATGGCGATGGCACGCTGGGCCAGCGACGGGGCAGTCTTCGACGAACCGGGCGCGGGCAGGGTGGGGCGCGACGGCTTCGGCTCGAGAGGAGGGCGCTTACCGAATAGTACCGACTCGATCCGCACCGGATCAGTTCCCGCCAGGGCGGCCAGACGCTCGACCATGAGCTGGCGGAAGGTCCCCGATGGCAGCTTGGTCAGGTAAGGCTTGGCCAGTTCCGCCAGGCGGGCGCGGCCATCCAGGCTGCTGAGATCCGCCTGTGTGGAGAGCTGGTCGAAGAAGAACTCGGACAGGGGCTTGGCATCGACCAGCGCCTGCTCAAAGCTTTCGCGGCCCACACGGCGGACCATGGTGTCGGGGTCGTCCCCCTCCGGGAGGAACATGAAACGCAGTTGCCGGCCGTCCCGCAACTGCGGCAGGGCATTTTCCAGACCGCGCCAGGCGGCGTCGCGACCGGCCCGGTCGCCGTCGAAGCAGAACACCACCTCGTCGCTGACACGGAACAGCTTCTCCACATGGTCGGTGGTCACCGAAGTCCCGAGGGTGGCGACCGCATAGCGGATACCGAACTGGGCTAGGGCGACCACATCCATGTAGCCCTCCACCACCAGCAGGCGCGGTATCGCGCGCAGTGCCTGGCGCGCCTCGTAAAGGCCATAGAGTTCCCGCCCCTTGTGGAAGATCGGGGTTTCGGGGGAGTTGAGATACTTGGGGGTATCGTCGTCAATGACCCGGCCGCCGAAGGCGATGGTGCGCCCCCGGGCGTCGCGGATGGGAAACATCACCCGATTGCGAAAGCGGTCGTAGGCCCGCTCCTCCTTCTCCACCGCCATGCCGGTGATGATGAGGTTGCGACGCATCTCCGGGTCGCCCCCGAGCGCCTTTAGCAGGTTGTCCCACCCCGGGGGAGCGTAGCCGATACCGTACTCCGCCGCGATCTCGCCGGACAGGCCGCGCCCCTTCAGGTACTCCACGGCGCGCGGGCCGTGCGGTCCCTTCAGCTGTTTGCGGAAGAAGCGGGAGGACTGGCCGAGGATGTCGTAGAGCGGCTGGGAGGAGGGGCGATTGGAGAGCTCCGCGGCCTCACGCGGCACCTCCATCCCGACCCGGTCGGCGAGCTGGGTGACCGCCTCGACAAAGTCCAGGTGCTCGTACTCCAGCAGGAAGCCGAGGGCAGTACCGTGCGCACCGCAGCCGAAGCAGTGGTAGAACTGCTTGGTGGGACTGACGGTGAAAGAGGGGGTTTTTTCGCTGTGGAACGGGCAGCAGGCCGTGTATTCACGCCCGGCCTTCTTCAGGGGGACCCGCGAGTCGATCAGTTCGACGATGTCGACGCGACTGATGAGCTCGTCGATGAACTCGCGCGGTATGCGGCCGGCCATCGCCCTTCCTCCGCCGTACCGGCAGGATCGTTCAGGTCGAGTGCGGAGCACGGACGCCCCGCCCGCGAATCAAGCACGCACGTGTTTGATTTGACGTAGCCGCGCACGGAGATGCCCGGGCACGGCGGGTTGAAACAGGGCAGGAAGCCCTTTTCAACCTCCTGTCAGGGAGCCAGTCGCGCCTTCACCCGCGCACTGACCGCGCCCATGTCGGCCCGGCCCTGAATCTTGGGTCGGAGCACGCCCATGACACTGCCCATGTCCTTCATCGAGGCGGCTCCGGTACTCTGGATCGCCTCATCGATGAGGGTGTCTATCTCTGCTTCGCCGAGGGCGGCGGGCATGTACTCTTCAATGATGGCGACCTCGGCCTCTTCCTTGTCGGCCAGATCGTCGCGCCCCGCCTTGCGGTACTGGTCGATGGAGTCGCGGCGCTGCTTGAGCATCTTCTCAAGCACCGCCACCACGTCCGCATCGCCCAGGGTGATCCGTTCATCCACCTCCCGCTGCTTGATAGCGGCCCCGACCAGGCGCAGGGTGCCCAGGCGCTCCTTCTCCTTGTTGCGCATCGCGGACTTGGTGTCCTCGGCAATACGCTCTTTAAGGCTGGTTTCGCTCACGCGGAAGAATCCAGAGGAGAATGGATGGGTTGGATCGGAGTCTAATGCTCAGTAGAGCCGGCGCAGACGGTTCACTTCGCGCATGCGCTTCTTCTGCTGCCGTTTGACGGCAGCGGCCAGCTTGCGCTTACGGACGGCGGTCGGCTTCTCGTAAGCTTGGCGGCGGCGGACCTCGGACAGGACACCGGCCTTCTCGCAGCTCCGCTTGAAGCGACGCAGAGCGACGTCGAACGGCTCGTTCTCTTTGACACGAACAGCAGGCATGTAGACTCTCTTCCTTAACTTTTGGGTTGGATGGGACGAGTGAACACACAATTCTAATCCCGCCGCCAGTTGAATGCAAAGCGTGCTTGTGGCCCCCAAGGTCTTGGGGAGAGAATGGCCGAATGCTGACCCTCGGAATCGAAACCTCCTGCGACGAGACCGGCGTCGCCCTTTACCGGCCCGGCGACGGGCTGCTCGCCCACGCCGTCCACACCCAGATCGCGCTCCATGCGCAGTACGGCGGGGTGGTGCCGGAACTGGCCTCCCGCGACCACGTGCGCAAGCTGCTTCCCCTCCTCAAACGGGTGATGACCGAGGCGGGGGTCACCCGTGGTGATATCGAGGGGGTGGCCTACACCGCCGGCCCGGGGCTGATTGGCGCCTTGCTGGTGGGTGCGGCGGTGGGTCGTAGCCTGGCCTGGGCGTGGGGCATTCCGGCGGTCGGGGTACATCATATGGAGGGCCATCTGCTGGCCCCGATGCTGGAACCGGAACCGCCCACCTTTCCGTTCGTCGCCCTGCTGGTCTCCGGCGGCCACACCCAACTGGTGCGGGTGGACGGGGTCGGGCGCTACACCCTGCTCGGTGAGTCTCTGGACGACGCCGCGGGCGAGGCGTTCGACAAGACTGCGAAACTGCTGGAACTGGGCTACCCGGGCGGACCTGAACTGGCGCGACTGGCGAATGAGGGCGATCCGACGCGGTTCCGTTTCCCCCGGCCGATGACCGATCGTCCCGGGCTCGACTTCAGCTTCTCGGGTCTGAAGACCTTCGCCTTGACCACCGCGCGCGAACAGGGGCCGGAGGCGCGGGCGGATATCGCACGCGCCTTCGAGGAAGCGGTGGTCGACACCCTGGTGATCAAGTGCCGCCGGGCGCTGAAGGAGACCGGGCTCACCCGGCTGGTGATGGCCGGCGGCGTGAGTGCCAACCGGCGCCTGCGCGAGCGGTTGGAGGCGGTGCTCAAGGGGGATGGAGCGAGCGTTTACTATCCGCGCCCGGAGCTGTGTACCGACAACGGGGCCATGATCGCCTACGCCGGCTGCCTGCGCCTTCAGGCGGGCCAGCACGAGCCGCTCGCCTTCACCGCGAGGCCGCGCTGGCCGATGATGGAGTTGTCGGAGGTCGGTAGTCGGTAGTCGGTAGTCGGTAGTCGGTAGTCGGTGGTCGGTGGTCGGTAGTCGGTGGTCGGTAGTCGGTAGTCGGTAGTCGGTAGTCGGTAGTCGGTGGTCGGTGGTCGGTGGTCGGTGGTCGGTAGTCGGTAGTCGGTAGTCGGTGGTCGGTAGTCGGTAGTCGGTAGTCGGTGGTCGGTGGTCGGTGGTCGGTGGTCGGTAGTCGGTAGTCGGTAGTCGGAGGTCGGTAGTCGGATTTTGTCCTTTGTCCACCGACCACCGACCAATGACCAATGACCAATGACTAACGCCCGATCTGCCCCTCCTTGCGCTCCAGCAGGTTCCGGATGTTGGAGCGGTGCCGCCAGACCAGCAGCAGGGTGGTGCCGCCGACCAGCATCAGGTAGGCCGGCTGCGGCTCCAGCGCCCAGACAAAGACCGGGGCGAGGAGGGCGGCGGTGAGCGCCGACAGGGAGGAGATGCGGAACACCTTGGCCATCAGGAGCCAGGTGGCGACCAGGGCAAGCCCCACCAGCGGCATCAGCGTGGTGAGGGCACCGAAGGCGGTTGCCACCCCCTTGCCGCCACGGAACCCGAAGAAGAGCGGATAGAGGTGGCCAATGAAGGCGGCGCCGGCGGCCAGCGCCAGCACCGGGGCATCGAATCCGGCCAGCCGCCCCGCCAGCACCGGCAGCACCCCCTTGAGTACATCGCCGGCGAGGGTCATCGCGGCGGCCTTTTTCCCGCCGATACGCAGCACGTTGGTGGCGCCCGGGTTGCAGGAACCCTCGGTACGCGGGTCGGGCAGCCCCAGCAGCCGGCAGGTGATGATGGCGGTGGAGACCGAGCCGAGCAGATAGGCGACGACGATGAGAATGATTTCCGGGGCGGTCATGGGGTTTCTGGTAATCTCGGGCGGCGGATTATAACTTAGGCGTGCCGCCCGTGGTGCAGCATGCCGCCGCGGGGTTCCGAACCCTCCATTCGCAAAGAAAAACCAGCCCGATGGATATCGTCTACCTCAACGACCTGAAGATCGAAACCGTGATCGGCGTGTTCGACTGGGAGCGCCGCATCAAACAGACCGTGAGTCTCGACCTGGAGATGGGTACGGACATCGCCCGGGCCGCGGCCACCGACAGCATCGACGACACCCTCGACTACAAGGCGGTCGCCAAGCGGCTCATCGCCTTCGTGGAGGAGAGCCGTTTTCAGCTGGTCGAAACCCTGGCCGAGCGGGTGGCCGGCATCATCCTCGACGAGTTCGGCGTGCCCTGGGTGCGGGTACGGGTCAACAAGCGGGGCGCGGTGCGTTATGCCGGCGACGTGGGTGTGGTGATCGAGCGGGGCGCACGGAACTGATGCCGCGCGTCTACGTCAGCATCGGCAGCAACATCGACCGGGAGCGAAATATCCGGGCGGGCGTTGCCGACCTCGCCGAGATGTTCGGCGATCTCACCCTCTCCTCGGTCTACGAGAGCGAGTCGGTGGGTTTCACCGGCGATGCTTTCTACAATCTGGTGGCCGGTTTCGAGACGGACCGGGAGGTCCACGCCCTCGCCGACGACCTGCGCGCTATCGAGGAGCACCACGGGCGGCTACGTGGGGGGCCGCGCTTCTCCTCACGCACGCTCGACATCGACCTGTTGCTCTACGGTGATCGGGTCTGTCGCGAAGGACGGCTGGAACTGCCGCGCCCGGAGATCCTCGTCAACGCCTTCGTACTCTGGCCGTTGGCGGAGATCGCCGGCAACCTCGTCCATCCGACCGAGGGATGCACCTACGCGGAACTGTGGGCCGCGTACGACCGCGACCGCCAGCCGCTCCACCCCATACCGTTTAGATTTTGACCGGGTCGCGTTTCGCGTTCGGATGGAACACGTAGAGCAGTTGGATGAATTCGGGCCGCCCCTCCGTCGGGCTCCGTTTCCTCTCCTCCGCCACGCCCATCCGCTGGTCCCTGTCATGGCCCGGCTGCGGCTCGCCTTCGGGGGAGAACACCGCGAAGGCGACGAGCGCCAGCGCGGTCAGCGCCACATACGCCCTGAGCATCAGGTGGCCCTCCTGGCCTCGTCCCGCTCCCTGGGACCCTGATTAACACTCTAGCAGGGTGTTGAAAAACGGTTTTCATCCCTTCTCCTCCAGGGAGAAGGTTAGGATGAGGGGGATCGAAAATTATACAGTTAGCTCAATTGATCCCTTCACCCCTCGGCAATTGCTCCATGCATTGCCCTACCGCCTGCATCCATGCAGTCCGCCGGCATTACGCGTTGAGCGAGCGCCCGCCGTCCACGGTCAGGATCTGCCCGGTCATGTAGCCCGCGTCGCGGATGAGATAGAGGGCGGCCCGGGCGATGTCGTCCGGCTCCCCCTGCCGCTTGAGGAAGGTGCGCGAGACGATGCGCTGCTTGGTCACCTCGTCCAGCCCCCGCTCGGGCCACAGTATGGCGCCGGGGGCGATGCCGTTGACCCGGATGTTCGGACCCAGTTCGCCGGCCAACGCACGGGTCAGCATGCCAAGCCCAGCCTTGGCGATGCTGTAGACCGGGTGCTCCTTGAGCGGGCGCTCCGCGTGGACATCGACAATGTTGACGATGCAGCCGCGTGAACGGGTGAGGAACGGGGCGGCGGCCTGGGAGAGAAAAAAGGGGGCCTTGAGATTGGTGCCGATGAGATCGTCCCACTGGCGCTCATCGACGCTGCCGACCGGGGTGGGATAAAAGGTCGATGCGTTGTTGATCAGTACGTCGAGCCGGCCCCACGTCTCGTGGGCCTGTTTGGCGAGGCTGGAGAGTTTTTCGATATCCAGCAGGTCCGCCTGGACCAGCACGACCGAGTCTTTCCGCTGACCGTTCAGCTCATCCTGCAGCGCGCGCGCCGCATCGCGGGAGCCGCGGTAGTGCAGCACGATATTGGCACCGACCCCGTGCAGTCGGCGCGCGGTGGTCGCCCCGATGCGGTGGGCGGCGCCGGTGATGAGGACTGCCTTTCCGTCCAGGTTCTGATCGGTCACACGTATCTCCAATTGGACTGAAAACCTGCCACAAAGGCACTGGGAACACAGAGGGTAAACAACAACCGATTCGGATGGGAAGTAACGGCTGGGTTAGTATCCCGTCCACACGACTAAACGGCGACGACATCCGATGCCACCACCGAGAGAGAGCGGCACCCCCTTCGATCTGCCGCCCCCTGAGCCGGAAGCCCTTGCCCACGGTGAGCGGGTCAAGGCGCATATCGATGACGCTATCGCGGCGGCGGGCGGCCGCATCGACTTTGCGCATTTCATGCAACTGGCGCTCTATGCGCCGGGCCTTGGCTATTATAGCGCCGGGGCCCACAAGCTTGGGGCGGCGGGAGATTTCATCACCGCGCCGGAGGCCTCCCCCCTGTTCGGCCGCTGCCTTGCCCGTCAGTGCGCGCAGGTGCTGGTGCAGACCGGCGGTTCGCTGCTGGAGTTCGGTGCCGGCAGCGGCGTGCTTGCCGTGGAACTGCTGGCGGAACTGGAGCGGCTGGACGCGCTGCCCGAGGCCTACCTGATTCTGGAGGTGAGCGCCGATCTGCGGGAACGGCAGTTGGCGGCACTGCACACCCTGTCCCCGGCTCTGGCGGGACGGGTCCGCTGGCTGGACGCGCCGCCCGATCACTTCCACGGTGTGGTAATCGCGAACGAGCTGCTGGACGCCATCCCGGTACACCGTTTCCGTATCACGGACGCGGACCCGTGCGAGCTGTTCGTGGTGCGGCGGGATGACGGTTACGATTGGGAGCCGGGCCAACCGGCGGATGACCGGGTGCGCACGGCCATCGGCGAACTGCAGCAGCGCTACCACCTGCCGCCCGGCTACGAGTCGGAACTGAACCTGGACGCCGCGGAGTGGGTACGCGATCTTGGCCGGTTCCTCGACAACGGTGTCGCCTTCCTGATCGATTACGGCTATCCCGGTTCAGCGTTCTATCACCCGGCACGCACCGGCGGCACGCTGATGTGCCACTACCGCCACCGCGCCCACCCCAATCCGTTTCACCTGCCCGGGCTCGAAGACATCACCGCCCACGTGGACTTTACCGCGGCAGCCGAGGCGGCCCTGGAGGGGGGGCTTTCGGTGCTCGGGTTCACCAATCAGGCCAACTTCCTGCTGGCCAATGGACTGGCGGAACTGGCGGTGAGCCCGTCCGGCGATGTGGAGGAGCAGTTCCGCCTGGCCGCTCAGGTCAAGCGGCTGACCATGCCTGGCGAGATGGGGGAGCGGTTCAGGGTGCTGGCGCTGGGACGGGGGCTCGGCGAGCCCCTGAGGGGTTTTGCCTTGCGGGACGAGCGGGGAAGGTTGTAGCAGCCCGGACAGGGCCGGGTCTTCACGCCCCCGGAAGGGCCGCCAGCTCGTTCCTGCGAACGGAGAGCAGCGCCGTGTAACCCCGCGCCATGGTCTTTTCGTAGGCGCAGTCACCGGAATCCATCGCCAGCAGGCGGGACTCCAGAAAGGCGATCTCCTCAAGCAGGCGGGTCCGGGTCTCGGGACGCCGTGGCAGGCTGCTGGTGTAGAAGTTCACCAGTTCGCTCATGGTTTCTCATCCTCGTGTTTTTTGTTTTGGTCGATGAAAAACTAGCAGCACCTTGTGAATTTTTCCTTACACGTCCCGTTTACGGTGCGGTTTATAATGCGCCGGACACAATCCCGAGGTGATCATGCCGAACCAGATTGCAGAGACCCAGGCGATGCTCGCCCGCCATCACCGCGATGGCGAGCGCTTCGCCCGGATGATGAAGGATCACTTCGCCGGACGCTTCGATGAGGCGTTTTGGGCCTATTGGGCCGAATGGGTGGAGCCTGCCCTCGGTTCGCCGGCCACCGTACTCGATCTCGGTGCCGGCCCCGGCATGTTCCTGGGGGCGCTGGCCCAGCGCTACACCGGAATCCGCGCTGTCGGCGTCGAGTGCGCACCTTATATGCTGGATGCGGTCGAGCCGCTGCCGGCCGGGTGCGAGATGGTGTGCCAAGACCTGCACGATCCGACACTGCCGCTGGTCGACGGCTCGGTGGATGCGGCACTCGCCTCGGTGGTGCTGCACGAGATGCACCAGCCGGTACGCGCCCTGCTGGAACTGCAACGCTGCCTGAAGCCGGGCGGTCGGTTGCTGATCCTCGACTGGGTCCGGGCACCGTTGGATGTCTATATCCGCGCCCAGACCGACGAGCCGAAGGTGTTCCGGCGCGATACCCCGGTCGCAGAGATCGAGGACTTGTTCGTCCACTTCATCGAGCACAACCGTTTCTCCCGCGACGATCTGGTCTATCTTCTGAATCGCACTGGTTTCGCGGTGCTCGACAGCTGCCTGATGCGCGAAGGGCGATACGCCCGCATTGTTGCCGAGCGGCGCTGATGACGGGGGCGCGCGCGATTGGCATCTTCGCCACGCTGCTTGCCCTCGCCGGTTGCGCGCTGAATGACACCCGTTCCACCGAACCGACCGATCGAGGGCAGCCGAAGAGCCAGAAGAGTTACCAGTTTCGCGACGTTGCCAAGACCGACATCGATCTCGTCGCCGAGTTGCACGTCGGCATCGCCATGGACTTGTTGCGGGAGTTGGCCGAAAAGCTCTATCGCCGCAATCCGCGGGAGTGGC
This sequence comes from Gammaproteobacteria bacterium, assembly GCA_041690635.1. Classification (GTDB taxonomy): domain Bacteria; phylum Pseudomonadota; class Gammaproteobacteria; order Thiohalomonadales; family Thiohalomonadaceae; genus JAWLGZ01. The sequence continues at coordinate 9,599 of JAWLGZ010000003.1, read as the reverse complement.
GCAATGCGGGCCAGCCTGGCCTGGAGGCGGCGGTAGCGCGCATCTTCGAACCGCCGGAAGGGCTGACGGCGTTCCCGGAATTGGAGGGGCGGCAGGGTACCGAGGCGATCCTGCTCGCCTTCGACGAGCGCTATGCGGGGGATCGGGTGCTCGCCTTCGTCGGGGGCCTGATGACCATGACCCTCGACGCCTATAACGGTAAGCGGGAGTTCTTCATCCCCGACAGCCTCGACGCGCAAAAGCTCTACAACAGCGCCCGCAATTTCGAGATCGCCGCCTGGAAGCTGGCCCAGTCACGTCGTCCAAACGGTGAGCTCTACCTTCTCAGCAACGCCCTGGAGGGGGGAGTGATCAACCTCAGCTATGAGCGGCAGTTCGGCAAACTGATTGCCCATCAGGACATGATGGCGCGCATCATCGCCGACCGTTACAACCGTTCGGTGACCAAGGTGATCCAGAGCGTCGCGCAGGCGATCTTTCTGCCCATTTAGCCCGGAACACTACTTCCAACGGAGCGCCAACGCCTTGGACTGGCTGCAGATCACCGTACTGGCAATCCTGCAGGGACTCACCGAGTTTCTGCCCATCTCCAGTTCGGCCCATCTCATCCTGACACCGCACCTGGCGGAGTGGGAGGACCAGGGGCTCGCTTTCGATGTTTCGGTGCATGTGGGTACGTTGATCGCGGTGGTCTGGTATTTCCGCGACGAGGTCAACCGGATGACCCGCGACTGGGTCCGCTCCGTCGCCACGCGCAAACTCGTTGGCGAGAGTCGACTGGCGTGGGCCGTGCTGTTCGGCACCATTCCGGTGGGGCTCGCAGGACTCGCCTTCAAAGGGGTGATTGAGACCGAACTGCGTTCACCGCTGGTGATTGCAGCCACCACCATCGTGTTCGGATTGGCCCTGTGGTGGGCGGACGTGCAGGGACGCCGGGTGCGTGACGAACACACCGTCGGCTGGCGCGACGTGCTGATCATAGGTGTCGCCCAGGCGATTGCGCTGATCCCAGGCACCTCCCGCTCCGGCATCACCATTACCGCCGGGCTCGCCCTCGGCCTCACCCGTACCGCGGCGGCACGCTTTTCTTTCCTGCTCTCCATCCCGGTCATCCTCCTTGCCGGCGGCCTCAGTGTGAAAGACCTTATCGAGGCGGGCGAACCGACTGCCTGGGGTACGCTGCTGACAGGGACTGTGTTGGCGGGTATCAGCGCCTATCTGTGCATCCACTTCTTCCTTAAGCTGCTTGATCGCATCGGCATGCTGCCGTTCGTGATCTATCGACTCGCTCTCGGCGCCATTCTGCTCTGGGTCTATGTCTGAAACGCAACTCCGCCTGCGGTCACTCTGGATCGCCATCGGCTGGGCGCTGGTTACTGCCGTCGTCTGGTTGGGTCTCACGCCGAAGCTGCCGGAGGTGGGGGTGCTCGAGTTCAACCAGAGTGACAAGATGGGGCACCTGCTCGCATACGCCGTCCTGATGGGCTGGTTCACCCAACTCTATCACCACACCGCGACACGCCTCCGATACGCCGTCGGTTTCACACTTCTGGGGGTGGTGGTGGAACTGCTTCAGGGCCTCGGGGGGGCGCGCCATTTCGATATCGCCGACATGATCGCCAACCTGCTCGGAGTCATGGTCGGCTGGGGGTTGGCGTTGACGCCCCTGGATCGCTTCCTCTTTAGGGTCGAACGGATCGCGTTCGGATGAAGAGCGCGATTGCACGCATCCGGCAGTGGATCACGCCGCGGCGGCTGCTGCGGCTTGCCGGTGAGCTGTTTCTTATTCTGGTACTGATGCTCGGCCTTGAGTGGTACCTCACCCGTGATGCCGCGCGTGGCCCCGCACCGGAGATGGAGGTGACGCTGATCGATGGCACCCCCTTCGCGTTGACCGAACTGCAAGGCGGTCCGGCGGTGGTCTACTTCTGGGCCACCTGGTGTCCCGTGTGCCGTGTCGAACGGGGCGCCGTGGACGCGCTGGTGTCAGACTATCCGGTGGTAACCGTTGCCATGCAGTCGGGTGATGCGCAAGCGGTGAGTGCCTATCTTGCGGACGCGGGACTCGACTGGCGTGTCGTGCTCGATGAGTACGGGGAGATTGCCCAGCGCTGGGGCGTGGTGGGGGTTCCGGCGATGTTCATCATCGACAGCGGCGGGGAGATCGCCTTCGTCGCCCGCGGCTATACCAGCGGTATCGGTTTGCGCCTGCGCCTGTGGCTCGCCTCTCTTGGGGGCGAGGCAAACCGCTCTCCACCAGCTCGCTGAAACCGTGCACCGGATCCCCCCTGATTGCCGGGTTGAGTGCCCATGCGTCCCCACCACAGTGCCCTTTCGGTTCCAGGCGTGAGACCAGCTGGAACCGTATAGCGCACGACTGATCAAGTACAACAAATACGACGCCCCTCATTAACTACGTTTTCACCCTTCGATCTTGGAATCGGTGGGAATCAGACTACAAAGTCAGGGGGTAGGAAGGGAGACGCGCTCAGGGGCGTAATGGAGCAGGTCCGAGGTTTTCCGGTCCTGCGGAGTCAGGCCCGGCAAGTGAAACGATGATCACCAGGGAGCGCCAGAACATCCTCGCGCCACTGCAAAGGGTGCTTTAAGTCGTTTTGGCTGGTGCGGGGACTTCCACGACTTCGCCTGTTTTCGGAAGCGGAAGACAACAGGAAGTTTTTGAAAACCTTTAGTAGCCGTGCGGGGGCACGGATGGGTTGTCTCTCCCATCGTATTCTGGGCTGATCTGCAGGTGGTCCATTTCATTGATCGCGGACCCGCTCCCCGGGGTTGTTGCAGGCCTGTTCACGGTCTTTGCACTGATTGGCATGATCAATGCCACGAACCATTCCGATGGTCTTGACGGGCTTGCACGCGGACAGGCACTGCTAAGCCTGATCGCGATCGCAGCACTGGGTTGGTTGGTTGGTGATACCGTGGTTTCCATTATCGCACTGGCGGCCACCGGGGCCTTCGCCTGCTCGATCTGGGCCTGGGGCAGAGGCATGCGGTGACAGCCATCTACTCGGTCCATGCTCTGTTGGTGGTTGCCGGAGTTTCTTGCGGCATGTCGATGACGGCATTCTCATTGGTACCTACATCGCCGTGGTCGCCTTCCCGATCACCAAAGGCCAAGCCCTTTTTCCAGCCGTTGCCGTACCAACTCCTGTACCTCCGATGGGCCGTGAACCAGCCAGGGTCCTTCGAGTTCCGGCTGGAATACCAGCGGCCGGTTGAGTCGGAGTGCGTTGTCCTGTAACCACACCAGCGCTCGTCTGTCGATCTGCTCCCCCACGGGAACGGCCACATCCACCGGCCGTCCGCGCCAGGTGAGCCTGTCTGCCAGCACGATGCAGCCGACCTTTTCAGGATGGAACCAGTCCGGCAGCCCAGCCTCGCCCTGTATCCAGGCGCAATTGAAACGGCGGCAGGGGTTATCCGGACGCTGGTCGTAGATGCAGCATCCTTGCCCGGTGCTGTGCGGGCAGGGGTGTCCCGGCGTGGCGGTAAAGCCTTCCACTTCGATTTGCACCCAGCCGTCACAGCAGGCGGTACAGCCGTTACAGGAACGGTGGCCGGTGGTGGTCTCTCCACAACACCGCTTGAATTTTTTGCCGCTGCCGCACGGACAGGGTTGGTTCCGGCCCGGCTTCACCTGGCGCATTGGACCGGTGCCGTCTTTTCGGGCGACACCGGAGGTGAGGCCGACCGCGTCCTCTGAACATGAACGGTTATGTGGCGCATCTCGTTGAATTTACAGGTATCGTAATCTTGCGAGTCGTTGTTGTCCCATAACGGACCGGGAAAAAATGCGGAGAAGCCGATGGTCGAGGTGCTCAGTATCGATATCCCGGCGTAGATGCACAAGCGGCTTCCGCAGGTGGTTAACCCGCATTTCTCACCAGGCGGACCTCAGTGGCGGGAACTGGCGTCACAAAATCAACGGGCTTGCCTCCCGAAGGAGTGGTTTTCATGGATACAGTCTGTCCTGTCCGGTTTATGGAGCAAACACGGGGAGAGCTTTGGCGTGGTAAAATTTGCTGCCATTAATCCTTACTCGATGCAGTATTAATCCGCTGCCCCCCTCATGAGCTACGACGCCCCCGTCCGCATCCGAGAGATCCCGTACAACTACACCTCATTCTCGGATCGGGAGATCGTGATCCGGTTTCTGGGGGAGCCGATGTGGGAGGTGCTGAACCGCCTGCGGGCAGAGCGGGTGACCGGCCGCTCGGCGCGGATGCTGTTCGAGGTGTTGGGGGACATGTGGGTGATCTCCCGCAATCCGTACATCCAGGACGATCTGGTGGAGAACCGCAAGCGCTGGAACTCACTGGCCCACGCGCTGCATCACCGGCTTGATCAGATCGTCGCCCGCGCCGGTGACAACGACCTGGCGATTCGGCTGGCCGACGCCGCGCGCGGGGCGGTGCGCGAGTTCGAGGCGTGGCTGCCGCGATTACGGGAACGGCGCCAGCAGATCCTGAAACGCCTGGCGCGGGAGACCCGCCGCGACAACATCCAGTTCGACGGCCTGGCCCGTGTCTCTCACGGCACCGACGCCACCGACTGGCGCGTCGAGTATCCGCTGGTGGTGATCACCCCCGATTCGGAGGGAGAGGTCGCGGCGGTGGTGAGCGCCTGCATAGAACTGGGGCTGACGGTGATCCCGCGCGGCGGTGGCACCGGCTATACCGGCGGGGCGGTACCCCTGGACAGCGAGAGCGCGGTCATCAATACCGAAAAGCTCGATTCGGTCGGGCCTTTGGAACCGGTGCGCCTGGCGGGGCTCGATCGGGAGGTGCCGACGGTGCGGGTCGGCGCCGGCGTCGTCACCCGCCGGGTGTCGGAGATGGCCGAGGCGAACGGCTGCGTGTTCGCGGTCGATCCCACCTCCCAGGATGCCTCCTGCATCGGCGGCAACATCGCCATGAACGCCGGCGGCAAGAAGGCGGTGATGTGGGGTACCACCCTCGACAACCTCGCCTCGTGGCGCATGGTGACCCCGGGCGCCGAGTGGCTGGAGGTGGAGCGGGTCAACCACAACCTGGGCAAGATCCATGAGCAGCCCTTCGCCGAGTTCCGCATCACCCGCTACGCGGCTGATGGGCGCACTCCGCTCGGGGCGCCGGAGACCCTGAAAATACCCGGTGCGGAGTTGCGCAAATCGGGTCTGGGCAAGGATGTCACCAATAAGTTCCTCGGTGGACTGCCCGGTGTGCAGAAGGAGGGGTGCGACGGTCTCATCACCTCCGCCCGTTTTGTGCTGCACCGCATGCCGAATCACACCCGCACCGTCTGCCTGGAGTTCTTCGGTGCGGACCTGCGTAAGGCGGTGCCGGCCATTGTCGAGACCAAGGAGTACCTCGACGCCTTGCCCGGGGTGATGCTGGCTGGCTTGGAACACCTGGACGAACGCTATGTGCGGGCGGTGCGCTACAGCACCAAGGCGCCGCGCCCGGACCTGCCGAAGATGGTGCTCATCGCCGACATTGTCGGCGACGACGAGGCGCAGGTGGCCGAGGCGGCCTCGACGGTGGTGCGCATGGCCAATGTCCGCGAGGCGGAGGGCTTTATCGCCGTCAGCCCCGAGGCACGCCACCGTTTCTGGCAGGACCGCGCCCGTACCGCTGCCATCGCCGCCCACACCAACGCCTTCAAGATCAACGAGGATGTGGTGATCCCACTCGACAAGCTCGCCGAGTACAGCGAGGGGATCGAGCGGATCAATATCGAGCATTCCACGCAGAACAAGCTGCGCATGATCGATGCGGTGCTCGGCTACCTGGCCGGGGAGATGCCGGAGCTGCGGCAGGTCTCCTGGGAGGAGAGCGAGGAGACCGATGCCATTGCCGCCGCGAAGCGTGCGGCGGCGCGGGAGCACCTGGAAGCGGTGCGCACGCGCTGGTGCGCCCTGATGGATGGTCTGGACACGCCTGCCGCAGCCCATGCGGGACTGTTTGACACTGAGACGTGCAAGCTCCAGCCCGAGGACACGGTTCTGTCGCTCCTCCAGCGCCGCGAGTTGCGTATCTCCTACCGGCGCGAGGTGGAACAGCCGCTGAAGGAGATCTTCGCAGGCCGTGACCTGGTGGCAGTGCGCGAGCGGCTTGACACGATCCACGCCCGCATCCGGGCGGGCCGGCTGTTCGTCGCCACCCACATGCACGCCGGCGACGGCAACGTGCACACCAACATCCCGGTCCACTCCAGCGACTACGAAATGCTGCACGCGGCGGACCGGGTGGTGGAACGGATCATGCGCTTGGCCGAGTCGCTTGGCGGGGTCATCTCCGGGGAGCACGGCATCGGCATCACCAAGTTCCAGTTCCTGGAGCCGGCCGTGGTGGAGGCGTTTGCCGACTACAAGCGGCGTATCGACCCGGAGGGGCACTTCAACCGCGGCAAGCTGCTGCCCGGAGCCGACCTCCGCAACGCCTACACCCCGTCGCTACGGCTGGTGCAGCAGGAGGCGCTGATCCTGGAGGCGAGCGATCTGGGTGCGCTCAACGACTCCATCAAGGACTGCCTGCGCTGCGGCAAGTGCAAACCGGTCTGCACCACCCACGTGCCGGGCGCCAACCTGCTCTACTCGCCGCGCAACAAGATTCTCGCCACCGGGCTCATCATCGAGGCATTCCTCTACGAGGAGCAGACCCGGCGCGGCATCTCGGTGCGCCACTTCGCCGAGATGAACGACGTCAGCGACCACTGTACCGTCTGCCACCGCTGCGCCACCCCCTGCCCGGTCAACATCGACTTTGGTGATGTCTCCATCCATATGCGGCGTGTGCTGCGCGCCCAGGGCAAGAAGCGGCCCAACATCGGCGCGCGCCTCTCCATGGCGTTCCTCAATGTCACCGACCCGTCGACCATCCGCCTGCTGCGGACCGGGATGATCCGCTGGGGTTACGCCGGCCAGCGCCTTGCTGCCGGCATCGCACGGCGTATCGGCCTGGTGCGTCGCAACAGCCGCCCGGCGGCCACCACCGGTACGCCGCCGCTCAAGGCGCAGGTGGTCGAGTTCATGCGCAAACCGCTCCCCGCCGACGTGCCGGCACAGCCGATGCGGGCGCTGATCGGCGCGGAGGACGACAAGACGATCGCCATCCTGCGCGACCCGGCGCGGGTGACCGACGATTCGGATGCGGTGTTCTATTTCCCCGGCTGCGGCTCCGAGCGGCTGTTCAGCCAGGTGGGGCTGGCCACCCTGGCGATGCTCTACGAGCAGGGGGTGCAGACGGTGCTGCCGCCCGGCTATCTCTGCTGTGGCTATCCCCAGACCGCCTCGGGCGACGAGGCGCGCGGCAGGCAGATGTCGGTGGACAACCAGGTGCTGTTCCACCGCGTCGCCAACACCCTCAACTACATGGATATCCGCACCGTGCTGGTCTCCTGCGGCACCTGCATGGACCAGCTCCTCAAGTACCGCTTCGAGGCGATCTTCCCCGGCAGCCGCCTGCTCGACATCCACGAGTTTCTGATGGAGAAGGGGGTGAAGCTGGAGGGCGGCGGCAGGAGGTACCTCTACCATGACCCCTGCCACACGCCGATGAAGCGCCACTCACCGGTCAAGGTGGCGGCAAGCCTGCTCGGCGGCGAGGTGCGGCTCACCGACCGCTGCTGCGGTGAGGCGGGCACCTTCGCCATCGCCCGCCCCGACATCGCCACCCAGGTGCGGTTCCGCAAGGAGAGGGAGTTGATGGCCGACCTGGAGCGCGTGGGCGGCGCCGCGGATGAAGTCCGGCTCCTGACCAGTTGCCCCGCCTGCCAGCAGGGGCTGTCCCGCTACAGCCGCGAGACCGGCCTCGACCCCGATTACATCGTGGTCGAGCTCGCCCGCAATTTACTTGGATCGGAGTGGCAGGCCCGTTTCCTCGCCCAGCTGAAGCAGGGCGGGATCGAACGGGTGTTGCTGTAGGGGCGCGGGCCGTATCGCGACTGGCGTCGTTCGTTATGGCTACAATGGTTCAGACAACAAGAATCGAGGAGTCAAATAGCAATGAAAGCCGTTCGACAGATCGCCGCGCTCGCCGCCTTTTCGCTGCTGCCCCTGACCGCCACCGCGCAGGATCAGCCGGTCATGGTGAATATCAAGCGTCTCTCCTTGGAGATGGCGGAGCAGATCGCCAAATCGACCATTGAAGCGTGCCGTGAGGAGGGGGTGCAGGTGGCGGTAACCGTGGTGGACCGCGGCGGCCATCCCCAAGTGGTGATGCGCGATGTGCTGGCGATGGATCTGACGCTCACCATCAGCCGTCAGAAGGCGTATACCGCCATGTCCTTCAACTCTCCCACCTCTGCACTGGAGGGTCGTTTCCCAGGCAACTACTCGGTACCCAAGGTGGAGGGGCTGGTCATCGCCGCCGGTGGCCTGCCGATTACTGCGGGAGGAACCATCCTGGGCGGGGTCGGTGTGAGCGGGGCACCCTCGGGCGAAACCGACGAAAAGTGTGCTCAGGCCGGGCTGGAAGCGGTCGCCGCCGACCTCGAAATGGCCGGCTTCTGAGGAGGGCGATACCGATGTTCATGAAGCACAAGCCCACCGGGGATCTGGTGGAAGTACTGGATATGCGGCTCCTGGTCGACCCGTTTCAGAGCCGCATCGTCGGCCGGTTTCATGCCGGCGAGGAGATGCAGGACCCGGCCTGGTTCGACAAGGCCGATTTGATCTTCCCCTCCGGTGAGGCCTTGCCCAGGGCGTGGGTCGATCCCGGCTACCGGGGCTGACAGTGCGCTGACCGGATGTCGTGTGCCTTAGCTGGTGATCTATCTGGCAAGGCCGAATGCAGGGGACCGCTTGTGGGGCGAACGGCCGTATAACTGCCCGAAAAGCGGGCCCCTGCACCGGTAATGGCTACGGGCGGATGTACTGGTAGCCCTGCTCCTGAAGCTGCACGATGTGTGCGACCCCGCCCGGGACCACCTGCACCCCTTCGGACAGGGCGGGCTTCTTGCCCGTTTTCTTCTCAATCCCTTTCATGGTATTGGAGCAGGCGCTGAAGCCGACCTGCTGCATCGCCAGACTCTCCACACGCTCCCTGAGGGCGCTTCCCCGGGTGAGCAGCCCGAGTCCTGGGCCGTAGGCCACCACCTCGATCTGCACGTTATCCATCCCGAAGGCGTTCTGCAGGTTAATGGCGTTGTTCAGCGCGATGGTCTGGATCGCTTCGTCGCCCGTGCTCACCTGGATCACCACTTTATGCGCCGGGTCGAGCCCCCCAGCTGCCGGTGCCTGTCCGATGAACCCGAAGGCCAGTACGGCAACAACCAACAGACTCTTTAGCTTCTCCATCCTCATAACCTTTGTTTTTTTGTAAGGAATTCCAATTCTAGACAATTGGCAAAAAAGAAACAGCCGGCGGTTGCCGGCTGTCTCTTTGCTTCTTAAAAGGGCCTAAGAGGCTTAAAGGGTTAACGCTTCTTCCTGGCCACAACCTTCTTCTTCGGAGCGGCCTTCTTCGGAGCGGCCTTCTTCGGAGCGGCCTTCTTCGGAGCGGCCTTCTTCGGAGCGGCCTTCTTCGGAGCGGCCTTCTTCGGGGCTACCTTCTTCGGAGCGGCCTTCTTCGGAGCGGCCTTCTTCGGAGCGGCCTTCTTCG